>NZ_CP017072.1:150000-1222500 GCF_001719225.1 Bacillus sp. FJAT-14266 | reverse complement strand
GGTTTCCCCATTCGGAAATCTCCGGATCAAAGCTTGCTTACAGCTCCCCGAAGCATATCGGTGTTCGTCCCGTCCTTCATCGGCTCCTAGTGCCAAGGCATCCACCGTGCGCCCTTTCTAACTTAACCGTTAAAAAGAATCACTATGTGATATCTTGTGTTACTAATTGAATGTGATGTCTACTGTTATCTAGTTTTCAAAGAACACGTTTCGAAGGAATGATCCTTCAAAACTAAACAAGACAGGGAACGTTCTGTTTATAAGACCCAAGGTCTTATATTCCGTATAATATCCTTAGAAAGGAGGTGATCCAGCCGCACCTTCCGATACGGCTACCTTGTTACGACTTCACCCCAATCATCTGTCCCACCTTCGGCGGCTGGCTCCTAAAAGGTTACCTCACCGACTTCGGGTGTTACAAACTCTCGTGGTGTGACGGGCGGTGTGTACAAGGCCCGGGAACGTATTCACCGCGGCATGCTGATCCGCGATTACTAGCGATTCCAGCTTCACGCAGTCGAGTTGCAGACTGCGATCCGAACTGAGAACAGATTTGTGGGATTGGCTTAACCTCGCGGTTTCGCTACCCTTTGTTCTGTCCATTGTAGCACGTGTGTAGCCCAGGTCATAAGGGGCATGATGATTTGACGTCATCCCCACCTTCCTCCGGTTTGTCACCGGCAGTCACCTTAGAGTGCCCAACTGAATGCTGGCAACTAAGATCAAGGGTTGCGCTCGTTGCGGGACTTAACCCAACATCTCACGACACGAGCTGACGACAACCATGCACCACCTGTCACTCTGCCCCCGAAGGGGACGTCCTATCTCTAGGATTGTCAGAGGATGTCAAGACCTGGTAAGGTTCTTCGCGTTGCTTCGAATTAAACCACATGCTCCACCGCTTGTGCGGGCCCCCGTCAATTCCTTTGAGTTTCAGTCTTGCGACCGTACTCCCCAGGCGGAGTGCTTAATGCGTTAGCTGCAGCACTAAGGGGCGGAAACCCCCTAACACTTAGCACTCATCGTTTACGGCGTGGACTACCAGGGTATCTAATCCTGTTCGCTCCCCACGCTTTCGCTCCTCAGCGTCAGTTACAGACCAGAGAGTCGCCTTCGCCACTGGTGTTCCTCCACATCTCTACGCATTTCACCGCTACACGTGGAATTCCACTCTCCTCTTCTGCACTCAAGTTCCCCAGTTTCCAATGACCCTCCCCGGTTGAGCCGGGGGCTTTCACATCAGACTTAAGAAACCGCCTGCGAGCCCTTTACGCCCAATAATTCCGGACAACGCTTGCCACCTACGTATTACCGCGGCTGCTGGCACGTAGTTAGCCGTGGCTTTCTGGTTAGGTACCGTCAAGGTACCGCCCTATTCGAACGGTACTTGTTCTTCCCTAACAACAGAGCTTTACGATCCGAAAACCTTCATCACTCACGCGGCGTTGCTCCGTCAGACTTTCGTCCATTGCGGAAGATTCCCTACTGCTGCCTCCCGTAGGAGTCTGGGCCGTGTCTCAGTCCCAGTGTGGCCGATCACCCTCTCAGGTCGGCTACGCATCGTTGCCTTGGTGAGCCGTTACCTCACCAACTAGCTAATGCGCCGCGGGTCCATCTGTAAGTGGTAGCCGAAGCCACCTTTTATGTTTGAACCATGCGGTTCAAACAACCATCCGGTATTAGCCCCGGTTTCCCGGAGTTATCCCAGTCTTACAGGCAGGTTACCCACGTGTTACTCACCCGTCCGCCGCTAACATCAGGGAGCAAGCTCCCATCTGTCCGCTCGACTTGCATGTATTAGGCACGCCGCCAGCGTTCGTCCTGAGCCAGGATCAAACTCTCCGATAAATGGATCACAGGTTAAGTTCACCGCATCCGCGGCGACACCTGTGTGACCTGCGTCGTGCAGGCCCTAGTTTGACTGACTACGCACATCGCTGTGCGATTTATAAAAATGAATTAACAGGTACGTTTTGTCTTGTTTAGTTTTCAAAGATCATTTCGTTACTTCTCAATGAAGCAGCTTTACTAATATAACATTCAGCTTCTTTTTTGTCAATAACTTTTTCAAGTTGTTTTGAAGCATCTAGTTTGTGTCCGCTGTGCATCAGCGACGTTTAATAATATAACACCTGTATTTATTTATTGCAATAGTTTTTTTAAAAAAATCTATAAAACAAATAAACTATAATCCTCGCCATGATTTCTAAAGCGTGTGTATCATATAACTTTCTTAAAAGAACATATACATCAGTCATGTGATCTTGTTGTTTTTTTCGTTTTCTTGTATAGTAGAAACGAACTAAATACTGATGACCACAAGGGGAGCATTAAAGCTGAGAGTGAGCGGTTTCGTTCTGACCCTTTGAACCTGTTAGTTAACGCT
This sequence comes from Bacillus sp. FJAT-14266, assembly GCF_001719225.1. Classification (NCBI taxonomy): domain Bacteria; kingdom Bacillati; phylum Bacillota; class Bacilli; order Caryophanales; family Bacillaceae; genus Bacillus; species Bacillus sp. FJAT-14266. Next base: position 1,220,114 of record NZ_CP017072.1, on the reverse strand, counting down.
GGCGTAGGGATGTGGCAAAGTCAAATGAATTGCAGATCGTAAAGCAGTGCGTGGAACTTTTCTCATCCTTCCGCGTGCTGCTTTTTTGTTGTCCTTTTGGTTGTCTGTCAATGGAAGGAGATAGATATGAATCAATCTAAGCAACTGGTTCGCCTTATTGAAATTGCCATTATGACAGCGGCAGCCGTTATTTTAGACATTGTCTCAGGAATGTTTCTTAGCATGCCTCAAGGAGGCTCGGTCTCCATCATGATGATTCCGATCTTTTTAATTTCGTTTCGCTGGGGTGTCAAAGCAGGTCTTACTACAGGTTTGTTGACAGGTCTAGTACAAATAGCAATCGGAAACTTGTTTGCTCAACATCCTGTACAGCTATTGTTAGATTACATTGTCGCTTTCGCAGCAATCGGCATAAGCGGCTGTTTCGCTTCTTCAGTCCGTAAAGCCGCTGTATCAAAAACAAAAGGGAAATTGATTGTTTCAGTGGTAAGCGCAGTTTTTATCGGCAGTTTGCTGCGCTATGCCGCGCATGTCATTTCAGGAGCTGTGTTTTTCGGCAGCTTTGCTCCAAAAGGAACACCGGTATGGATTTATTCTTTAACTTATAATGCGACTTACATGGTACCTTCATTCATTATTTGTGCAATTGTCCTATGTTTATTATTTATGACAGCACCCCGTTTGCTTAAAAGTGACAAAGCGTAAAAGTAAAAATCCCCCAGCGAATTCCGCTGGGGGATTTTTCGTTATCTGTTAAGAAGCGTTTTTAAAGCTGAAAGATCCGGCCAGCCAAGACCTACTTCTTTCAGCCTTACTCCGGCAATTTCAAAGTTGTCCTCCGCTACTCTTTCAGGTGAATAGGCCTGATAAAATATAATCGAGGGATTCTGCTCAATAACCCAAACAAACATACTTGAAAAACCATGTTGAAGCAAAAACTCCGCTCCTTTTGCTAAGAGCGCCCTGCCTGCACCTTGCCGCTGGCGCTCTTCCAGAAGATAAATAGCGTATAACTCGCCGTCATAGCCTTCTTGTTCAGAGCGAATAGGTCCAAATGAAGCAAAGCCGAATACTGAACCCATTTCGTCCTGAGCAACAAATACCCCCTTTAACGAGCGACTTTTCCATTTGTCTTCAAATTCCTTATAGTTCAGGCTGTTTAAATAATCAATCGGGATAGTTTCGTGGTATGTTGTCCTCCAGCTGTCTACATGCACTTTTGCAATACCCTTTATATCCTCTAACTTCGCTTCACGTACAGTTACCATACGGTTCTGTCCTTTCCTTACTCTGATTTTTGGACCGTTTTGGCTTCTTTGATTTCATTTGTTAATTCATTGATGCTTTGTTTTACGTTTCCTTTTCCTGAAAAGTTCTCAAGCATTTCTTTTACATCGATTCCCGAGGATGCTTTTAAACTTTCTTGCAGACTTGACATTAAGTTCGTCGCATAGCTGGTTACTTTGTTTGCTCCGCTTGATTCACCGCTTCCTCCTGTATCGACAACGGTGATTTTATCAATATTTGAAAGAGGTGCCGCTGCTTGTTTCGCGTATTCCGGAAGCATTTTGACAATCATATCGAAAATCGCCGCCTGCCCGTACTGTTCAAAGGCAGCCGCAATTTTCTCTTTTGCTTCCGCTTCTGCAAGACCTTTCAGGCGGATAACCTCTGCCTCTGTCTCTCCTTTCGCTTTTTCTGCTTCTGCTTTTGCTAGCCCGTCAATTCTTACTTTTTCCGCCTCAGCCTTTGCCATTGCTTCAATACTGTACTTCTTGGCATCGGCTTCCGCGAGCTGTTTGGCTTTCTCAGCTGCTGCGGACTGCTCAACAGAATAACGGTCTGCATCGGCTTTTTTCTTTACCTCTGAGTCGTATTGACGTTCACGGCGAAGAATTTCTTTTTCTTCTAGCTCTATTTGTTTTTGGCGTTCGATAATTTTAACCTGCATTTCCTGCTCTGTGACTTGCTGGCGCGCTCTGGCAGTCTCTAAATCATATGCCTGATCGGCATTCGCTTTTGCCGTATCTTGTTCTCTGCGGAATTCAGCCATCTTGAGCTGATTGATTTTTTCAGCTTCAGCGATTTCCGTCGCCCGTTCAAGTTCTGATTTTTTTGCGTCTTTATCGGCTTCTGCCCGCTTAATTCGGGTTTCTTTATCAGCCTCTGCTGTTGCGATATCAGCATCGCGTTTTACTTGGGCAATTCTCGGTTTCCCTAATGATTCAAGATAACCGTTTTTATCACGAACATCTTTAATGGTAAACGAGACGATTACAAGCCCCATTTTCGCGAGATCCTGTGAAGCGACACGCTGCACCTCTTGAGAGAATTTTTCTCTGTTTTTATAGATTTCTTCTACTGTCATTGAGCCGAGAATGGAACGAAGGTGGCCTTCTAAAACCTCCCGCGCTTCCTGCTCACGGTCGTCTTTTGATTTCCCTAAAAATTGTTCGGCCGCTGTAGCGATTTCTCCTATAGAACCGCCGATTTTAATAATCGCAGTTCCATCGGCCATTACTGGCACTCCTTGTTCTGTATAGACTTCAGGTGTCGAAACATCGAGTTTGCTTGATAATAAGCTTAGCGGCTCTGCCTGCTGGAAGACGGGAAGGACAAAGGTTCCTCCGCCGCGGACGATTTTAATACGGTTGCCGCCTTCATCGACATGAACATTTTTATTGCCCAGATAGCTCCCTGTTACAATTAACGCTTCATCAGGCCCTGCTGTACGATACTTCGTAATAAACACAGCTATTAGTGCAATTAATAAAAAGAATACAACTCCGATGATCATTATAATCGGCATTGTCATATCAAATTCCTCCTTTTATGTTAAATGGGTTCATGCGGAGTAACCGAAAGAACTCCGTTGTTAATATCTACGACTAACACCGTTGTCCCGTAACTGATCTGCTGATTATCAAAACTGACCGCTGATTTTGAAATGGTCCCGCCTATCCCTTCTATGACCACTTCACCAAACCCGTCAACCGGCACAGCTGTAATCACTTTACCGAGTCTTCCTCTGAGATCATCTTCTCTATATGCCAATGATTCTTCTGCAGATGATAATGGCACCAGTACAAAGATGTGAAGCAATACCACCAGCATGATCGAAAGGATGCAAGATAAAAGCGCAATCAGCAAGCTTGACAGAGGCAATACGAGTTCACCTATATATCCGCCCGCTGAAAAACATGTGAAAAATGAGAGCACTAATGTCGGATTAAGAAACGGAATGCCTTCTGGCAGCCCTGCAAATACATCTCCGAAAAACAGGAATAACAGCGTAAGGCTGCCCGCAATAATAAGCGTATAAAGATAAATTGTTTGTATAGGTACTCCAAATAACTCCAATTTCCTCATCCTTTCTTCATCAATGCATTGATGAACGGCTGCCGTTACCATTAATACGAGACACCCCGGGAAAAGTTTCAAAATTTTAAGACAAGTAACTCATTTGAAGTGCTTTATAAATGATAATTGCTTATATATATGGTAATGTCATTTTAGGAGGAGATATGATGAGTATCTTTAATGAAGCCAGATTAGAAACGTGGAACGAATTGAAAGGACTTTCTGACGAAAAGCTGAACCAAAAGCCTTCTGCTGAAGAATGGAGCATACGGGAAGTTCTTGACCATTTGAAAAAAATCGATATGACCGCACAAAAAATGTTGAAGGAACGTGTACAGGACGCTCCGATTAAAGAAATTGAAGAAAAACCGCTTGAGGTAGCACAGGACAGAAATAATAAACGGAAAGCCCCGAGTCATCTTGAGCCTGCGCATGATTTTATTTCAGGCAGCCAAATGAAACGTGAGCTTGATGTGGTAAGAGAGCAGCTGACTGCTGCGATTGCCTCTCTGAAAGAAGAAGATTTTGAAAGAGTGCTTCCGCATCCTGTGTTTCAAGAGCTGACTGTCAGACAGTGGATCGATTTTATCGGCCATCATGAAAAACGGCACCTCAGCCAAATGAAAGAAATTAAAGAAAAGATAGAAAGGGCCTGATTTAATCAGACCCTTTCTGCTTTTCGTTTGACTTTTCGCTGATAGGAATGAACTTCTATTTCATCACCTGTGTAAACAGCACCAGGTCTCTCCACAATACAGACAATCCCTCTAACGCCCAGTGCGTGGCGGACGAAAGCCGGCGCCAGCTTCGGTTGGTCCGGATAATAAGACTGAATGACTTCTCCCGGCTGGATACACGGATCATTTTCGCCCTCACACAGCAGAGCCGCTCCGCTCGGAAAAATAATCCGGCTTCCTTCTTTTAATGAAGTAAGATCTGGCATACCGCTGACTGCCACATTCGCCCCGAGCCATTCCGGCAAAATCCTCGGCACTCCCATTTTTAAAGCGATTTCGTTGCATTCCTCTATTGAAACAATTGAAATTTGTCTGCGGTTGAAAATTTCAGTCCCTCTTGAAAACATTGGTTCTCTGGCTCCCGCTTTTTTGGTCAGGCCAAAATGCAAGTCGCCGGGGATGCCGCCATAATCAAAATCAAGCTTGTCCATTTGCTTTGTTACGAAGCTTTCTGTATTTGCGATATATAAGCCTTCCGCTTTTGCAGTCATACGCTTCCACATCAGCTGGCACCTTCCTTCTTATCTAAAATTTCCGCCTATGCTTCATTATCCCAAAAAATCCCGCTCTGTAAAGGAGCGGGATTTTGATTATACCGTTTTAGGCGTAAGGTTAAAGCAGCGCTTGTAGATCCAGTTGTATGCTTTTTCATTTAAATCTCTAGGGTTTCCGAAGGTTTGCGGATCTTTCATTGCTTCTTTAGACAAGCGTTCGATCATATCAGGTGATACTCCCTGCTCTTCTAAAGTCGGCACTTCTAAATCTTCGACCAGATCATACATCCAATTGACAGATGCTTTCGCAGCTTCTTCTGTTGTCATCTTGCTTGTATCAATACCGAACGCTTTCGCAATACGCGCAAACTTCTCAGGATAGCCCTTCCAGTTGTATTCCATGACAGGGCCCATCATCGCCGCTACACATTGGCCGTGAGCGACTGGGATAATACCGCCAAGCGTTTGGCTCATCGCATGAGCCGCGCCCGCTGATTCACTTCCGTAAGAAAGACCGGCAAGCATCGCTGCCTGCGCCATTCCGTACCTTGCTTCCAGATCCTCTCCGTCAGCAAATGCCCTCTTAATGTAATGAGCGGCATACTCAATCGCCATTAGGGCAACCGCATCCGTGATTGGCTGTGCAAATTTCATTGTATAGCACTCAATGGCATGGGCGAGCGCATCAATTCCCGTCATAGCTGTTACATGCGGAGGCATTGAAACATGAAGCTCAGGATCAATGATGGTCAAGTGCGCTGCAATCAGCGGACCGCCCGTGTTGAATTTGAATTCTCTTTCTTCATCTGTGATAACCGCCCATTGAGTTACTTCTGATCCTGTTCCAGCTGTAGTGGGAATTGTCGTCAGCGGAGGAATGCGGTTTTCCAGCGGTTTTTTCCCATCTGCCGCTTCATAATCAAGCACGCTTCCTTCGTGAGTCGCTTCTACTCCGATTGCTTTAGCTGTATCCATGGAGCTTCCGCCTCCGACTGCCACCAAACCATTACAGTTCTCTTTTTTGTAAAGCTCAGATCCTTCATTCACCAGACGGACAGGCGGGTTTGGCTCAACTTTATTAAAGAGCACCACTTCAATGCCTGCTTCTTTAAGTGATTCGATTACAGGATCAGCAACACCGGCTTTATAAATCCCTGGGTCTGTGACAAGGAGCGCTTTTGAAACGCCCAGTGCAGCTACTTCCTCACCCGTATGCTTGATGGCTCCGATTCCATGCTTAATCACAGTCGGAATTTCAAATGTGTGGAATTTCTGCATGCTTTCTACCTTCATATTTAATGTCATCATCAATCTCCCCCTCTTATGAATTAAACCAGTTAACCGCTGCCGGTTTTGTATTGCGGTATACATGTTTGACTTCTGTGTATTCTTCAAGGCCTATTTTTCCAAGCTCGCGTCCGAACCCGGATTGCTTATATCCGCCCCATGGCGCTTGTGCAAAGTACGGATGAAAATCGTTGATCCAAACGGTTCCCATTCTCAAGCGGGCTGCTACCCGTTCGCACTTTTCAATGTCTTTTGACCATACCGCTCCAGCCAAGCCATAGATGGTATCATTCGCAAGCTCGATTACCTCTTCTTCAGAGCTGAAGGTTTCGACTGTCAATACAGGACCGAAAACCTCTTCCTGAACGATTCTCATGTCAGAATTACAGTTTGAGAAAATAGTAGGTTCATAGAAAAAGCCGTTTTGAAGCTCAGGATCTTCCGGGCGTTTGCCTCCTGTCTCCAGCTTCGCGCCTTCCTCTATTCCGATCTCTACATATTTTTCTACCTTTGCCCTGTGCTCAGCCGAAATAAGCGGACCGCTTTCTGTCTCAGCATGAAAACCGTTTCCGAGTTTTATGCGTTTTGCCCGTTTGACCAGCTCCGCCAAAAATTGATCATGAATGGCATCCTCAACAAGCAAGCGGGAACCTGCAGAGCATACTTGGCCGGCGTGGAAAAATACAGCGTTTAAGGCCTGATCAACCGCAACTTCTAAATCCGCGTCCTTGAAAACAATATTTGGGTTTTTCCCGCCAAGTTCAAGGGCGATTTTTTTGACGTTTCCGCTTGCCGCCCGCATGATTTTTTTGCCTGTTTCAATTCCGCCCGTAAATGAAATCAAATCGACGTCTTTGTTTACGGCAAGCTCGTCGCCCACTGTGGCTCCCGGTCCAAGAACAAGATTTGCGACACCTTTTGGAACACCGGCTTCTTCCATCAGCTTAAAGACCTTAATTGTCGTCAGCGGCGTGATCTCACTCGGTTTCATAACAATCGTATTACCTGCGGCAAGTGCGGGTGCGATTTTCCAGCTCGCTTGAAGGAGCGGATAATTCCATGGAGTGATCTGGCCGCAAACCCCGATTGGCTCCCTAATAATTTTGCTTTCTGAATCAGGAATTGGAGATGAAATGATCTCTCCGCCATCTTTGTCTGCCAAGCCGGCGTAATATTGAAAAACATTGGCGATATCGTCCATATCGGCCTTGCTTTCTTCGAGTGTTTTTCCTGTATCAAGAGATTCAAGCTCAGCCAGCTCCTCAAGATCGCGTCTGATTAATTCCGCAATTTTCAGAACAATTTTTCCGCGTTCAAGCCCGGATAGCGAAGACCATTCTCCTTTGTCAAATGCTCTGCGTGCGGCTGCGATTGCTTTGATGGCGTCCTCTCGCCCTCCCTCGCTTACAGTTGCAATTTCTTCTTGATTAAATGGGTTGATAATACTGCGGATCTGTTCTTTTTCGGCACTGATCCATTCTCCGTCAATGAATAATGTTTGACTCATATAAGCCTCCTTGACGTAAATAAAGTTTGTTAAATAAAAATTTAATGTTTTTAACAACCTTAATCTAACATATGGTTTTTAAACTGTCAAAGTCCCATTTTGATTTTTCTTTTTGACTTTTCCTCATGTTTCGTTAAGATAAAGAACATAAAGAAATAACTTAACGAATTTAATTTTCTAAAGGAAAAGAGGGTCAGTATGGATGAAAATCCAGAATTTGCAGCTATAGAACAGGCTCGGGATCTTGTTATTGACTCCATTGCTGAAACGATGGATCTTTACGGAATTACCCGCAGTGTCGGGATTTTATATGGGACGATGTATATGAGGGATGAGATGACGCTTGACGAAATGCGTGAGGAGTTGCAAATGAGCAAACCAAGCATGAGCACTGGCGTCAAAAAGCTTCAAGACTTAAATGTAGTGAAAAAAACATTTCACCGGGGCATCCGCAAGCATACATTTGTGGCTGAGAAGGATTTCTTTAAATTTTTCACAAATTTCTTTCCACCTAAATGGGAGCGGGAGGTTCAAGTGAATGTAACAGCGATCGAGGAAGCTCAAGCTGATTTACAAAAGGTTTTATGCAAGGAAGATCTCGATGAGGATATCAAAAATGAAGCACTGCAGTTATATGATCAGCTGGAAAGCTCTAAAGCTTACTATGACTGGCTGAAACGGCTTGCTGAATCGGTGCAGACCGGAGAAATTTTTAAATTTATACCGGTCGAAACAAAGTAAAGCAGAAAACGCCTGGGAAACCAGGCGTTTTTTTGATGTAACTACTACAAATTTGAAAAATACGGGAAAAACACCCCATTTACTTCCAAAATATTTGATGGTAATTTTATGTAGGTAAAATTTGTATTTGGCCTTCAGAGGAGGTGAAAAGCGGGCAGGCCTGTTTAATTTATCATTTTTTAGGGGGAATTTTGTTATGAAACGCAAATTATTATCTTCTTTGGCAATTAGTGCATTAAGTCTCGGATTACTCGTTTCTGCACCTACAGCTTCTTTCGCGGCTGAATCTACATCAACTAAAGCTCATACTGAATCTACTATGAGAACACAGTCTACAGCTTCATTGTTCGCAACAATCACTGGCGCCAGCAAAACGGAATGGTCTTTCTCAGATATCGAATTGACTTACCGTCCAAACACGCTTCTCAGCCTTGGCGTTATGGAGTTTACATTGCCAAGCGGATTTACTGCAAACACGAAAGATACATTGAACGGAAATGCCTTGCGTACAACACAGATCCTCAATAACGGGAAAACAGTAAGAGTTCCTTTGGCACTTGATTTGTTAGGAGCTGGCGAATTTAAATTAAAACTGAATAACAAAACACTTCCTGCCGCAGGTACATATACTTTCCGTGCAGAGAATAAATCATTAAGCATTGGAAATAAATTTTACGCAGAAGCCAGCATTGACGTGGCTAAGCGCAGCACTCCTCCGACTCAGCCTTGCGGTTGCAACTAATGTAAAAGACCGGTTAACGCCGGTCTTTTTTGCGTTTTACCCTCCCCTTTTTCTCTAATTCCCGTTATCTTTTTTCTGGTTTAAAATTTAAATTGACAAACACTAGAAACAGGAGTAAATTCTTGAGTGTTCAATTTCATACAGTCTCTTTTACCGCTTAATCAAACACGAACGGGGGAACCAACGATTGGCTGTTTTTTTAACAGCCTTGGGGTGAATCTTACTAAGTGAGAGGGGGTACTCTGAATCCCTAATCCGACAGCTAACCTCGTAGGCGTATACAGAGAGGAGGTCTATTATCGGCCATTCTTTGCAATGGTCTTTTTTGCTTCAAAAACGTTAATTCACTAAGGGAGATATGAACATTGGGAAGAATTAAAAATAAGCAATTTGCCGTGATCGGGCTGGGCCGGTTTGGCGGCAGCATTTGTAAAGAACTTCATAGAATGGGGCATGAGGTCCTTGCGGTTGATATCAACGAAGAAAAGGTCAATGCATATGCTTCTTACGCCACTCATGCGGTAATTGCCAACGCCACCGAAGAAAACGAATTGCTTTCATTAGGAATACGCAATTTTGAATATGTGATTGTTGCCATCGGAGCAAATATTCAAGCGAGTACGCTGACCACCCTATTATTAAAGGAGCTTGATATTCCAAATATTTGGGTGAAGGCTCAAAACTATTATCATCACAAGGTGCTTGAAAAAATCGGCGCTGACCGGATTATTCATCCTGAAAAAGATATGGGAGTTAAAATCGCACAAAGCCTTTCAGACGAAAATGTTTTGAATTACATTGATCTATCTGATGAATACAGTATTGTCGAGCTGTTGGCTACGCGCAAGCTTGATTCAAAATCGATTATTGACCTGAATGTAAGAGCAAAGTACGGCTGCACGATCCTGGCCATCAAACATCATGGAGATATCTGTCTTTCCCCCGCGCCTGAAGACATCATTCACGAGCAAGATTGCCTGGTGATCATGGGCCACAAAAAGGATATTAAACGTTTTGAAAACGAAGGGATGTAGACAAAGGTGACACTTCAAAAGGATAAAGTGATCAAATGGGTTCGGTTTACACCGCCTCAAGTGCTTGCCATTGGTTTTTTCCTTACCATTATCATCGGGGCTGTCCTATTAATGCTTCCGATTTCCACTACGAAGCCATTGTCATGGATAGATGCTCTTTTTACTGCGGCTTCCGCTACAACTGTTACAGGGCTTGCTGTTGTCGATACCGGTACTCAATTTACGGTATTCGGGCAAACAGTTATTATGGGGCTGATTCAGATTGGCGGGCTTGGATTTATGACATTTGCGGTCTTGATCGTCATGATATTAGGAAAAAAAATCGGCTTAAAAGAACGAATGCTCGTCCAGGAAGCCTTAAACCAGCCGACAATCGGCGGTGTCATTGGCCTTGTCAAAGTCCTGTTTCTGTTTTCGATCAGTATTGAATTGATAGCAGCACTCATTTTATCCATCCGGCTTGTACCTCAGTACGGCTGGTCATCCGGCTTGTTTGCAAGTTTGTTTCACGCAATATCTGCTTTTAACAATGCCGGGTTTTCGCTGTGGCCTGATAATTTGATGAGCTACGTTGGCGATCCTACAGTGAACCTCGTGATTACTTTCTTATTTATTACAGGAGGGATCGGATTTACGGTTCTGTTTGATGTGATGAAAAATCGGCGTTTTAAAGCTTTTTCTTTACATACAAAGCTCATGCTTACAGGAACGCTGATGTTGAATGCGATTGCTATGCTTACGGTCTTTATTTTAGAATACAGCAACCCCGGCACGCTCGGCCACCTGCATATAGTCGATAAACTGTGGGCGTCCTATTTTCAGGCAGTGACGCCGAGAACCGCAGGCTTCAATTCTCTAGATTTTGGAAGCATGAGAGAAGGAACAATTGTATTTACTTTATTATTGATGTTTATCGGAGCAGGAAGCGCATCAACGGCGAGCGGCATTAAGCTGACTACGTTCATCGTGATTTTAACATCTGTTATTGCTTACTTGAGAGGTAAAAAAGAAACGGTTATTTTCCGCCGTTCCATCAAATATCCGATTATCATTAAAGCTTTAGCTGTGAGCGTCACCAGTTTGTTCATCGTGTTTTTAGGGATTTTCGCCCTGACGATCACAGAACAAGCGCCATTTCTTCAAATTGTGTTTGAAACCTTTTCCGCATTCGGAACTGTCGGCCTTACGATGGGGCTTACTCCTGAACTGACAACAGCTGGCAAGTGTATCATTATTGTCATCATGTTTATCGGAAGAATTGGTCCTTTAACGTTCGTGTTTTCATTCGCAAAAACAGAGCAATCAAATATCCGTTACCCTGATGGCGAAGTGTTTACAGGGTGATATCAAAAAAATCCGGCGTGCAGTCGCCGGATTTTTTTATGATTCGATATGAGATTGATTTTGTCTTTTTTCCTGTTCCGCGATGATTTCATTATCCTCCGCGTTATCACGGGTTACTTTTTGTGTAAGAATCGCACCAACTGCTACAAGTATCATAACAGCGATGTAATAACCTTTTTCATTGAGTTCCAGGTTATCAGCATTATAGAGTCCGATACTAAACAAAAATACTCCCGCAAAAAAAGTAAAATAAGCTAATACTGTAAAGGCAACCGTGTTTCTGCGTCTATATTTCTGCACCTTTGTTCCCTCCCGAAAGCATAGTTAAAAAGTGATAACTTCCGTGGAATATTATACCTCAAATTCCCCGTAATGGAACAAAGAATTAAAAATACCAGTAAAAAGGGCTTAGGTTGCCTCCTTTATTTCAACAGCTGAATCATCAATCCAGCCGATAAGTTTATCATTGATTTGGAATTGGTACCATACAGACTGGCCTTTCTGTTTTTTAGACACAACCTTTATGTCTTTGCCGACGTAAGATTGGGCAGAGGTAAGCCTTATGGACCGATCATCAGTAGAGGGCTTGGACCATACGTCTTGAACGGCACTGTCTTTAATAGAGGCGTTTAAATCCACAGATTTGAGGGATGGATTTACCTCATCGTACTCATCTAAATCGTATTTTTCCACAATAGCGCTGATTTTGTCAGCGTAGTCAGGGTCTGTAGCATATCCTGATGTTTGCAGGGCGGTTGCCGCTTCCTTATAATTCCCTGCCTCAAGCACCGGTTTATACTTCTTTTTATTCCACGATGTGCCACGAACGAACAATTGGGCGTGATCATCCATAGATTCAAAAAACGTGCTGTATTTTCGAAACTTCGCGCGAATGGTTTTTCTTTTCCCTTTTTCAACTTCGTCCGTTTCCATCGTGACATGATGGCCTTTATAATTCCCTTTTACGCCAAAAAGGTTGTTGGCCTTAGCAGCCAGTTCACTGTTCCCCCAGTCCGATTCGAGAATGGCCTGAGCAATTGTGATGCTGGGGAGAACATGGTATTTTTCATACAAAATTTGGGCATGTCCGGACAGACTGTCTATAAATACTTGCTGTTCATCGATTTCTTCAGTTTCTTTGGATATTTCAATCGGTTTTGATAAAGTTGTCGCTAAAACAAACAGAGCTAGCGGAATCGATACAAGGAAAAATAGTGAAATCAAGAGTTTACGTTTTTTAAGTTTTTTACGGGCCATGAAAACCTTCCTTCGAATTAAAAGATTACGAATGTAAAAGAATCTACCTTTTAGAATTTTACTTGCACTTCTAATATTTTTCAATTCTTTAGGGATAAAGTTGGGAAAAGATTGCAAAATAAAAACCTTTTCGCTCAATGAAAAGGTTTTTACCATGTTTCTATTTTTGTAAATTTCTGAGTGCATTACGATATTCCGTATCATTTATTACTTTATATGATTTGACAGTTGCCTTCGACAAACCTTCTGCTGAAACGGCCGGTTTTTCCGGAGCTGTTTTCGCTTTATCATGTGGTTTATGTGCCAGCTTGTGCCCCATTCCAGTGGCATTCATACAAAATGACAGGCAGACGAGCAGCACGCTAAGGATAAAAGAAATGAAGAAGAGATCATGATAAGCAGTCATCATAGAATCCTGTTCCGAACCGCTTTGTCTGGCAGCATCTTTTTTCGTGAAAAAGCCGATGAGAATGGGAACTCCCATATAGACAAACAATCTTAAAAACTGAACAGCTGTCATTCTCTTGACCAAATCAGGCAGCGGGCCTCCCATGGCAGCTCCCATCAGCCCTGCGGCGACTGTCAGGCCTGTTCCCGCTGCAAGCATGATAAACAGTGCCGCGAACATATAAAGAGATGATCGATCCTGTATATGCAGCCATTGAAAATTCACAAAAACGAGAATGAGTCCGCCGATAATACCGAGCATCCCTGGTCCGACTTTATCATATAACAGAGCGCTTAAAATGGCCGCGATCGCCACTCCGATTAAAAGAGTCAAGTTTAAAAAAATGAGATGCTCCTGAGAAATATCATACATTTGACGGAGCAAGCCTTGAAAAGCAGACAGGCTGACAGCTACCGTTATCGTCCCTGCAGCTATGATCAATAAGCCAAGCACCGGTTTTGGCAGCAGCATCAGTTTAATAGATATGAAGGGGTTTTTCACTTTATATTCCACAATCAATAGACCAATGAGCAAACATAACGTCACCCCGAAACCAATCCATACATAACCCGATGACAGCCCCCATTTTTGCAGAAAAATGAATGAAACCGCTGAGGCTGCGGCAAGGAAGACAGATAAAAGAATTCCCGCACGATCAAGCGGCTGTTCTTGATCCGCCGCTCCGTGATGCTCATCATGAAGAAAGAAATAGCTCACCGCGACACCGATCAGGGACAAGGTGCCAAAGATGATAAACAGCCATCTCCAATGCCCGCAGCTTGTTGCAATGGTTCCCAGGATTGTACCGATGATAACAGAACCATAGAATCCCCCGATCAGCACAAGCAGTGCATAGTTCCTGCGTTCAATCGGGAATGACAGTACAAGCATTGGAATCATAATCATCAGCATGACGCCTGTTGCCGCCCCCTGTAAAAAGCGCCCTGCCGCCATCCATGCAATATCGCCTGAACATGCGATGAGCAGTGAGCCTAGTATAAAGACAGGTAATGAAGCCAGATAGACGGGACGCGCACCGAATTTTTTCCTCAGCAGCGGTCCTGCCGGAACTAACAAGGCAAAGGCCATATTGCCGATCAATATCGGGTTTACTAATGTGAAGACACTTGTTCCAACCGCTTTCTGAACAAGGCCTTGAACTGACGACAATGCCGTGTTAGACATCAATCCCGGCCCGACCGCTAAGACGGCGAGCAAAGAAATCACCCAATAGTGTTTTGTCTTCATGTTGTCATTCCTTCCTATATGAATACATGCGAAACACATCATTTTTTGAAAACAAAAGAAGCTAATAGATTTTGCATACCATTAGCTTTCATTCTAATATTCTCCCTTTCAGGGGAAATGATATTATTTTATTATAATTATGTGAATGAATGAGCATATAATCAAATATTATTTCAAATCGATTGTGTTTTGTCAATGGAGTAAATTTCAAGCACAACATAGAAAGCTTGAAAGCTTTTCCCCGATATTGTGTCTAGAACTGCACTTATGAATCCCTGCTCGTTCCCTCAAGCGAATTAAAGCAGGCCGTTTTAATCCTTTCAATCCACTATTCCCACTAATAAACTCGAATAAGTTGGTGATAAGACAACATTTTGCCCCCACATTTTTTTGTGTTCACTGGGCGTTTGCCGCCTCTAAATTGTATATGGGTAAATACCATGAATTAACCTATGAAATACCAATGTAAGGAAATTCTAAATATTCCGGGAGGCAAAAACGAATGGAACTGTATGAGTGTATCCAAGACATTTTTAGCGGCTTGAAAAATCCATCGGTTAAAGATTTAGCAACGTCTTTAAAAAAAATTCCAAACGCAGCAAAATTAAGTCAACCGTATATTAAGGAACCAGACCAGTACGCTTACGGCCGAAATGCCATCTATCGAAATAATGAATTGGAAATTATCGTGATTAACATTCCGCCAAACAAGGAGACAACAGTACACGATCATGGTCAATCCATTGGTTGTGCAATGGTGTTAGAAGGAAAGCTTCTTAATTCTATTTATCGCTCAACCGGCGAACACGCAGAACTCTCCAATTCATACTTTGTCCACGAAGGAGAATGCCTTATTTCAACCAAAGGTTTAATTCACAAAATGTCCAATCCCACATCCGAACGAATGGTGTCTCTTCATGTCTACTCCCCTCCTTTGGAAGACATGACGGTCTTTGAGGAACAAAAGGAGGTATTGGAAAATTCATGATTGACAGATAAACTGCTCACTTTGACTTCGCTCAACTGGAGGATTCAGAGAATGAAACCTTTTCCTCAAAACAAAAAAACCCTTATAGAATAAGGGTTTAAAGGTATGGAGCCAAGGGGGCTCGAACCCCTGACCTCTACGCTGCCAGCGTAGCGCTCTCCCAGCTGAGCTATGGCCCCGTATGTAACGTCATGTTTATTATAGATGATTTTATTTTGAAAAACAAGCTGTTTCCTCTTGAATTGACAGAAAAAATAAGGCTCGGAAAAGAGCCTTATTTTTCGACTTACATCATGATCAAAAGTAAAATCACACCGAGAATAATTCGATAGATTGCAAATGGGACAAGTTTGATTTTGTTAATCAGCCTTAAGAAGAAACGGACGACAAACAGTGCGACCACAAAGGCACAGATAAAGCCGACGATGAAAAACGGCATCAGATCCGAACTTAAGCTGTCCCAATGCTTCACGAGGCTTAGAAAGCTGGCTCCCATCATGATCGGCATCGCCATAATAAACGTAAAGTCGGCTGCAGCTCGGTGGTTTAATCCGAGAATAACACCGCCGGAAATGGTTGAACCCGAACGCGAGAAACCAGGCCAAAGGGAAAGACATTGGAATAAGCCGACGGCTATCGCCTGTTTATAGGAAATGCGGTCGAGTGTGTCTGTCGCTGTTTTCCGTTTATTGACCCAGTCAGCAAAAAGCATGAGGATTGCCCCGGCAATTAAACCGATGGCCACAGTTTTAACGGAAAATAAATATTCATCAATGTAATCTTCAAACAAAAAGCCGAGAACAGCTGCAGGCACGAGTCCGACGGCAATTTGGGCAATGCTTAATTTATGTCCCTGCTCCTGGTCGCTTGTAATATTTTTTTTCAAGCCCAGTAAATTTAAAATTCGGTCTTTAAACACGATAGCTACTGCTAAAATGGAGCCTAGCTGAATAACCACCTTGAATGAGTTAGCAGCTTCTTCTGACATCAGATTACTTGATTTTAGCCAGATGTCGTCTACTATGATCATATGTCCTGTCGAAGAAACCGGCGCGTACTCTGTTAATCCTTCTACGATTCCTAAAATGGCGGCTACAAACAATTCCCATAGAGTCATGATTTTGATTCTCCCCATTAGACATTTATTTTTTTACATAACGGGAGCTTCCCATAAATGGAAAGCCCGTCTTATATAACTATAAACGAAAATCACACTTTATGCCCCGGCGTATTTTCATTTTTTTCTTCATCGTATAAATGTGACTGCATTTTAAACCAGTCAAATAAATGTGTCGTAATGACTTTGGCAACCGCATAGCCGGGAATCGCAAGAATGATTCCAACAACGCCAAACAGCTTGCCGGCTGTTAACAGCAGAAAAATAATCGTAATCGGATGGATGTGAAGGTTTTTTCCCATAATTTGCGGAGAGATCAGCTTCCCTTCAATCAGCTGAACAATCGTCCAAACGATCACCAGCTTAAGCAGCATGAGCGGCGATGTCACTATGGCAATGATAATCGCAGGCGTAATGGCAATCGTTGGCCCTAAATATGGAACGATGCTTGTGCAAGCCGCAATGACTGCAAGCAATGAAGCATAATCCAGCCCGATAATCAAATAACCGATAAACAGCAAAAACCCGATACAGAAGCTGACAATGATCTGGCCTCTGATATAAGAGCTTAACCGATGATTCATTTCGCTTAAGACTGTATATGTCTGTTCTTTCAATCGAGTCGGCACAAACTTCAGTATGTAGACCGGTAATTTTCTTCCGTCTTTTAGCAAATAAAATAGAATAAACGGAACCGTGACGATCGAAATGATAATCTCAGTCAGTGCGCCGATAAAATTCCCAACACCGGTAAAGGTGCTGTTCACGATCGTCGCTGCCTGATCCGAAACCTTTGTAGCAAGATCAGATATATTAATGTTCATCGTTTGCTGGGCCTGATTGACGAAGTTGCTGCCAATCAGCTGTTTCGTCTGATTTTCTACGACGTCCACATATCTCGGGATATTGTCAATCAAACTCATAATTTGTTCTTTTAAGAAGGGAATGATCGACACGATCGTGATCGTGATCAGCCCGATAACCAATAGGTATAGCAGCAATATAGAATAGATTCTTCTTATTCTTCTTCTCTCCAGAAAATCGACGACTGGGTTTAACAGATAAAAAACAATGCCTGTCAAAATAATCGGAAGTGATATCGTTTTGAGCAGAACAATAATCGGGGTGAAAATAAATGATGTTTTTGTAAATACTAGAATATTTAAACCAATCAGCAGCAGCACAAGCAAAAATAAAACAAACTTATTATCCAAGAAGAATCGCTTGAATCTGCCGCTCCATGTTTGCAACGTCTCCACTATCGTTCCTCCGTCATACATAGTTTAATTAAATTGTACACTATCGTCCCTATAATGAAAAATAAAAACCGTTAATTGCTGGAAAAGCTTTCACGGTTTTAACATTCTATTTATATCTATCATGTGATTTTGTTCTTTTTAAGCTATAATTTAGCTATATCATGCAAAAGGAGCGATACGAGTGATACGTTTTGCAATAATAGGAACCAACTGGATTACAGACCGCTTTCTTGAGTCAGCAGCGGATATCGAAGATTTTCAGCTGACTGCTGTTTATTCAAGATCGGCTGAACGCGCTGGCGAGTTTGCTGCTAAACACAACGCTGCGCATGCCTTCTCAGACCTTCAGGAAATGGCGGCGAGCGATTGCTTTGATGCCGTATACATAGCGAGCCCGAACGCTCTTCACAAGGAACAAGCCGTTCTCTTTATGAACCATGGCAAGCATGTGCTTTGTGAGAAGCCGTTTGCTTCGAATACAAAAGAAACAGAAGAGATGATCTCAGCGGCTAAGGCAAACGGCGTTGTTCTCATGGAAGCAATGAAGACCACTTTCCTGCCGAATTTCAAAGAACTGAAAAAACACCTGCATAAAATCGGCACTGTCCGCAGATTTACCGCAAGCTACTGCCAGTATTCCTCACGATATGACGCGTTCAGAAGCGGAACTGTTTTGAATGCGTTTCAGCCTGAGCTTTCCAATGGGTCATTAATGGATATTGGCGTCTATTGTATTTATCCGGCTGTTGTGTTGTTTGGCGCGCCGAAGGATGTAAAAGCAAACGGATATGCTTTATCCTCCGGAGTGGACGGAGAAGGAACTGTCATTCTGTCTTACGACGGGTTCGAAGCTGTTCTGATGCATTCCAAAATCTCTACTTCCTATGCCCCGGCTGAAATCCAGGGTGAAGACGGGACGATTGTAATCGATACGATTCACCGGCCTGAACGTGTTGAAATCCGCTACCGGGACGGCCGCCTTGAAAACATCGCGATCCCTGATCCTAAACCGGCGATGTTCTATGAAGCAGAAGAATTTGTCACGCTTATAAAAGAGAATAAGCTGGAATCTGAAGAAAATACATTTGAACGGTCTTTGACCACCGCAAAAATTATGGAAGAAGCAAGAAAGCAAATGGGGATTGTATACCCTGCTGATCAAGCTTAAAAAAATCCGCCCGCGTGCAAATGCCGCGGCGGATTTTTTATTAGACAATCGGAGAAGATGCCTTCCTTTTTAAAAGCACCTGTTGCTCATATTCTTTGATGTCATAAAGCCATGCCTCTTTTACCGGAACGCCCATTTGCTCACAGTAGGAATCCCAGATGGCTCCGAAAGGATATGTTTTGAATTCCTCCATCAGGGCCAGCCTTTCTGTATAGCGGCCCTCTTCCTGCAATTGTTTTAAATATCCGTTCGGGAGAAGCAGGGCATACAATAAAGCTTTGATCATATTTCTCGTTCCGATGGTCCAGGCGGCTACACGGTTAATGCTGGCATCGAAAAAATCCAGACCGATGGCTACCTTCTCAAGAGCATGATTTCGTACAATTTCAAGAGCGATTTCTCTCAATTCATCATCCAAAACCACTACATGGTCGCTATCCCAACGAACAGGCCGCGATACGTGCAAGGCAAGCTTGTCTGTGTAAAGCAGCATGGACGAGATCTTGTTTGATACCGTCTCAGTCGGATGGAAATGGCCTGTATCAAGTAAACAAAGCTTATGATTCGTCAAAGCATAAGCTAAATAAAATTCATGAGATCCGACAACATATGATTCGGAGCCAAGCCCGAACAGCTTGCTCTCGATTGAATCAAGATTGTGTTGTTCACTGATCTCCTCTGAGAAGATCCGATCCAGTGATTCTTTTAGTCTTTTACGCGGTGTCAGCCTATCACTCGGGATATCCTTATAGCCGTCGGGAATCCAAATATTCGTCAAGCAAGGTGTTCCTAATTCTTTCCCGAAGTATTCCCCGATACGGCGGCAAGCGATGCAATGCCTGATCCAAAATTCTCTGATGTCCGGATCAGGGTGTGAAAGGGTGAGTCCGTCAGCCGCTTTCTCATGCGAAAACAAGGTTGGATTAAAATCTAAACCGAGACCAAGGTTTTTTGCCCATTTCACCCAGTTTTCAAAATGCTGCGGCTTCAATTCGTCACGTTCTACCGCTTCCCTGTTTGTTTCTGCGTATATCGCATGCAGGTTTACGCGGTGCTTTCCAGGAATGAGAGAAAGAGCCTTCTCCAAATCTCTTCTTAATTCTTCAGGAGTTTGCGCTTTTCCGGGATAATTGCCGGTCACGTCAATTCCGCCTGAAAGCTCGCCCTTATTTACTTCAAAGCCTTCAATGTCGTCACCCTGCCAGCAGTGGATCGAAATGGGCACTTGCTCTAATTGCCGAAGCGCCTCTTCAACATCAATTCCCCATTTTTCATATGCCTGTTTTGCACTGTCATAATTGGCTTTTATGGTCATACGGCTCTCTCCCTTTATCAGTTTTTCAATCCAAATAAAAAACTTCCTTTAGATCTATCGCAACAGGACTGAAATCCGAATTTGTTTTCATTAATGGCGCCATCGATTTCCACCATCTTTGGCAAACTTCCGTGTCCGCCATCTTTCTCCATTTCTCTTCATCCTCTATTTCTAAATATGCAAAAAGCCTGCCTGTTTCCTCGTCTAGAAAAATGGAATAATGGTGTGCTCCATGAGCTTTGAGTGCTTCTGCCATCTCAGGCCAAATGTCATCATGCCGCTGTTTGTATTCTTCGTACTTGTCTTGATGGACAAACATGATACTGGCTTTTCTTTTCAAACCTTTTCACCTCTTCATCATTTAGATAGCGCTTTCAAAACAGTTTGCTGAAATGACTGAATGATCGTGCTTCTATCAATGTCTTTAGGTGTAAACACTTTGATCGGAAAGGAATTTCTGACGACTTGCCGGGCTTCTTTTATGTCTTTGACTTCTTTGGCAGCAATCATTTGCATCAAAAGATTTCCGGTGGCAGTTGCCTCTATCGGCCCTGCATATACCGCTTTTCCACTCATGTCTGCCGTTAATTGATTTAAGAAATCATTCCGGGCTCCGCCGCCGATGATATGAAATTGCTCGATCGGTTTTTCTGTGATTGTTTCGAGCTCTTTGATGGCTATCGCATAGATGATGGCTAAATTGCTGTAGATGCAGCAGGCAAGTTCGCCTGCAGTACGGGGAATCTTTTGGCGGGTTTGTCTGCAATAATGTTGTATTTCCTTTATCATGTTTTCTGGATTCAGGAAACGTTTATCATTTAAGTTTATAAATTGCTGGAATGGTTCTGTTTTTTTGGCTTCTTCTGCAAGCTGCTGAAAAGAATAATCTGCTTGTAGCTGCTGTTTGACTTCTTGTATCACCCACATGCCGATAATGTTTTTGAGAAAGCGAATGGTGTTGTTTGCGCCGCGTTCATTTGTATAGTTGTTTTCTAAAGCAAGATCAGTTATTATCGGTGTTTTGTTTTCAACCCCGATTAACGACCATGTTCCGCTGCTGATATACGCCCAGCCATCATTTACGCCTGGCGCCGCAATGACGGCCGAGGCCGTATCATGTGTTGCGACTGTCATCACCTTGCACGCCGGGAGATCATAATCCGGGAACCACTCATTTCTTAGCTTCCCGAGTTCACACCCCGGTTCAGTGAGCGGCGCAAATTGCTGTTCCAGAACAGACACGGCTTCAAGCAATTCAGGATCAAGATTTCCCGTTGAGACGTTTAAAAGCTGTGTTGTGGACACGTTTGTGATTTCCGTTACAGCTTTTCCGGTTAAACAATAGCCTAAATAATCAGGAATCATCATAATTTTGTCTGTCTTTTTCAGCAGCTCACGGTCTTCTTCAAACAATTGATAGATCGTGTTGAAAGGCTGAAATTGTATTCCTGTTTTTTGATAAATTGCGGCTTTTGAGAGGGTATGTTCCAGTTTGTCTATTGTGTGATCTGTTCTTCTATCACGGTAGGAGATTGCTTCCCGCAACCGATCGCCTTTTTCGTCCAGTAAGACATAATCGACTGCCCATGTATCAATGCCTACGGTGCAGTGTTCATACCCAAGCGTCTTTACTTTTTGCAGTCCTTGCAGGATTTGTTTTAGCAAATGATCAATATCCCATAAGCAATGCCCGTCTCTTTGACTGAAACCGTTAGCGAACCTGTGAATCTCTTGTATGTCAAGCTTCCCTTCATTCAGTTCACCTACCATGATTCTCCCGCTTGATGCGCCTACATCAATGGCAGTATAAATCATCCTTTCACCCTCTCTTCGAAAGAGGAACAGCTGTCACCTTCACCTTTTTGTCCTCAAGAGCTTTTACCGATGCCGGATCAAGTCCAGAATCCGTAATAAGGCGGCTGACATCTTGCAGCGAGGCAATATGTGAAAACTCGCGGTTCCCCCATTTGCTTGAATCGGCCATCAAAATGGTCTGGTCCGACCTTTCGATCATCCGTTTTTTGAGCAGCGCCTGCCACTCATTTGAATCACTCATCCCGTTGTGTACGTCAAATCCCTTACATGACAGAAAGGTTTTATTGACATGATAGGTCTCAAGTGAACGCTCTGCTAACGGGCCGGCAAACGATAATGATTTTTCCAGCAAAATGCCGCCTGTTGAAATGACTGATATGTTTTCTTTATTGCTGAGTTCAATAGCTGCTTTCATTGAGTTTGTAATCACGGTGAGCTCAATGTCAGGGAGTATTTTTGCCATGTACCAAGCGGTTGTGCTTGCATCGAGAATGATTCGGTCTCCGCTTTTTACATATTTGGCCGCTTCGTGAGCGATGGCTTTTTTTTCGATGACATTCGTGATTTCCCGTTCAGAAAAATGAATTTCTGATTCCTTCTGCTGAATACTGACCGCTCCTCCGTGGCTCCGGCTCAGTTTATGTTCTTTTTCAAGCTTTTCAAGATCACGCCGAATGGTTTCCTCTGTGACTGAAAATATGTCACTTAATTCGGAAACGCGGATGCTTGAACGCATATTTACTATTTCCACTATTTTTTGCTGCCGTTCTGCTACTAGCATCGGTAACGCCCTTCCTCATATCGTAGTCCGTCTTATATTTTTTATCATAGCATATTTCTAACGCGTAAAAGCAGCAGGGACGCCGCCGTCTACCGTGATCATGCAGCCCGTTGTTTTTTCGGCTTTGGAAGAAGCGAAGAATGCAATGGCTTCGGCAATATCCTCCGGGTAAATATTGACGAGCAATGCTGTCCGTTTCCGGTAATGTTCCTCCAGCTGATCCGGTTCAATCCCGTACGCCGCGGCTCGTTCCTCCCGCCAGCTTGAACCCCAGATTGCCGATCCTTGAAGAACCGCATCAGGCAAAACAGAGTTGACCCTAATGCCGAATTCTCCACCTTCTGCAGCAATGCATCTTGCTAAATGGGTTTCAAGCGCCTTAACAGAGCTGTAGGCAGAGGCGTTTTTTCCCGCATAAACTGAATTTTTCGATCCGACAAATACCATGCTTCCGCCTCTATTTTGATGTTTCATCTGTTTAAACGCTTCACGGGCTACAAGGAAATAGCCTGTTCCTAAAACATTCATATTAAGATTCCATTCTTTTAGACTTGTTTCGTCAAATGGGCTTGATGTGGCCAGCCCGGCATTATTGACGACGATATCAATGCCGCCGTAAGCAAGCGCCGCTCGTTCAAAAGCTGACTGTACGTCTTCCTCCTTTGTCACATCCATTTTGACAGCCATTGCCCGTCCTTTTCCGTATGCATCGTTTATTTCCCCGGCAATTTTCTGTGCGCCTTCTATATTCAGATCAGCTACGATCACGTGCCCTCCCTCAGCTGCAAATCGGCGGCATGCCGCACTGCCGATTCCGCCGGCTCCTCCAGTTATCAGCGCTACTTTTCGGGAAAATTCTGCTTCCGGCGGGGCCAGCGTGAGTTTATATAGTTCGAGCGGCCAATATTCGACATGGTAGGACTCATTTTCATGTAAAGAAACAAATTGCCCCAGAGCGGTTGCTCCTTTCATCACGGCGATGGCCCTCCGATATAAAGCCCCGCTTACTTTAGACATGGCATAACTTTTTCCTGTATTCACCATTCCGATTCCCGGAATCAATATCACCCGTGGGGAGGATTCAAAGATTTGATCCCCATCCTGCTGATTTCGTGTAAAGTAAGCCTGATACTCTGATGTAAAGGTCTCGACTCCTGACTTGATCAGATCTGCAAGCTTGTGCACATCTTGAGTTTCCGGATTCCAATCAATGTACAGCGGAACCCGTTTTGTGTGAACAAGGTGATCCGGGCATGCCGCACCGATTTGCGAAAGTGCTGGCGCTTGGACACTGTTTACAAATTCCAAGACATCGTCATGATCATCATAGGAAAGGATCATTTTCTTTTCTTCACTTACTGCTCCTCTGATCACAGGCATGATGCCTGCCAAGATTTGTTTTCTTTTATCCTCCGGCAGCGGCTGATACCTTTTGCCTCCGAATACCTCATGCTGATTGATACGATCGTTAACATACTGCTCGGCTTCTTGAATGATGGATATCGTTTTTTGATAACATGTTTCAGACGTCTCTCCCCAAGTGACTAAGCCGTGTTTCTCCATTAATATAAGCTCGGCGTGGGGATTGTTTGCTACGCCTTCAGCGATCATTTTAGACAAAGTAAATCCAGGGCGAACGTATGGCACCCATACAAATCGGTTTCCGTAAATGTCTTCAGCGATTTGTTTTCCATTATCTGCACAGCATATGCTGATAATCGCATCTGGATGGGTATGGTCAACATGTTTGTATGGCAGAAAAGCGTGTAATAGCGTTTCAATTGAAGGGCGGGGATGTTTGCTGTCTATCATACAATGAGACAGGTAGTCTACCATTTCTTCATTTGGCATTTGGTCCCTTTTAATCAGCGGGCGGATATCATCTAATTTCAAACCGGTAAAGTTATGCGTTTTCATTGTTGCCAAATCCGAACCGCTTCCTTTTACCCACATGACTTCTATTTCACGGCCTCTAAAATCCTTTTCCGTTGTTTTCATAGATGTATTCCCCCCGCCCCAGTTGCAGACAGTGCGGTCTGACCCGATCAGATTGGACCTGTACACCAATTCCTCTACACCTTTAGGCAGCTGTGCAGCTCGCTCTGAATCCCATATATGTTTCACCATATTTGATATTCCTCCATCCCCTTTTATTTGTATCCGTTTTCATTATACATGATTTCTGTTTGTTTTTGAATTGTTTTTGTTTATTTTTGTTTTCAACAAAAAAGAAAGCAGCAGATATGCCGCTTTCTTGTTTTATTAAGATTCAATTTTAAATTTCTTCGTAATGTCCTGAAGTTCTTCCGCCATGTTTGCCAACGTTTCCGCTGAAGAGCTGATTTCTTCCATGGACGCAAGCTGTTCTTCCGCCGAAGCTGCGATATCCTGAATGCCTGCTGAGCTTTCTTTCGCCACTGCAGAAATATCTTCAACAGCACTTGACACTTCCTGTGATCCGGCTGACAGTTGTTCAACCGTCGCGTTCAAGTTTTGCAATTCGCCGGAAATTTGGGTTGTCATCTCATAGATTTGTTTAAAGCTTTCCGCTGTTTGATCCGTAATCTGCAAGCCTTCTTTCACTTCATGATTCACGGATTGGAACATTGAAAGTGAGGTACTGATTTCCCTGACAATCTCTTGAATTAATCCTTCAATTTCCTTGGCGGAGTCTGCTGACTGTACAGCAAGTTTTCTAACCTCTTCCGCAACTACTGAGAAACCTCTTCCGTATTCTCCCGCTCTTGCCGCCTCAATCGCAGCATTTAATGCAAGCAGGTTGGTTTGATCAGCAATGCCATTAATCACATTCAAGATGCTTGTGATGTCTTGCGATTTTGTTTCAAGACCCTTCACAACCGCTTCCGCTTTTTGAACGGATTGGTCAATTGTTTTCATCTGGCCGACTGTATGCTCCACCAGCTTTTCTCCGCTGCCCGCTGCCTCAGAGGACTGAATCGATGATTTCGTAATGGTTGAAGAGGCCTGAGCCACTTTTGAAATCCCCTCGTTCATTTGAGAAAGATGATTTGAGCTTGTTTCCAGTTTCTCGCTTTGCGCCTCGTTGCCATCTGAGAACTGTTCGATGGCAAGTGTAATATGCTCAGTTGCCTTGCTCGTTTGGGCTGCGCTTGCCGTCAGCTCCTCAGAAGATGAAGCAACGTTTTCTACAGACGTTTGAATAACCCCGATTACAGAACGCAATGATGCAGACATTTCATTAAAGCTTTCGCCAAGCTGGCCAAACTCGTTTTTCGAGTGAATGTCAATGACTTCTGTGAGATCTCCGCTGCTGATTTTTGCAGACGTTGAGACAAGTTTTTTTAACGGCTTGGTGATGGCACGAATAATATAGAGTATGAGTATGCCGCCGATTACAATTGACACGCATAGAATGATAACCGCAGTGTTCAGCACCGGACTTGAAGCATCTTGCAATTCACTGACAAAATATGTGCCTGCGATTTTCCAGCCAGTCAGTTTATTTGTCGTAAAGGCCATTTTCTTTTCTTTGCCTTCGAATGTATATTCAAATGAGCCTTCTTTTTTGGAATATACTTGGTTTGTCCAATCGCCGGATCCGGTTGTCCCCGGCTTAATTGTCGGATGGGCGATATATTTTTTGTTGCCAGTCGTAATAAATGCAAAACCTTCTTTACCGATTTTGATTCTTTGTGATGCAGTAAGCACTTCATCCAGGTTTAAATCAAGCGCTATAACCCCTGAACCGTCTTTTAATTGTTTTGAAATTGTGACAACGATATCTCCTGTCGCTTCATCAGTATACGGTTCTGAGAAAACAGCTTGTCCTTTTTCCGCAACCGCCTGTTTGTACCAGTCACGTCCTGTCGGATCAAAACCTTTCGGAACACCGCTATCCGGATATTTATAAAGCTTCTTATCTTCTGAAGCAGCATAGATTGCGCCTACATCGTCGTTAAGTGTCGTGTACTGCTTAAATTTCTCTTTCAGTAATGTTTTGTTTTTGCCTAGCAATATGTCTTTATCGACTGTCTCACTATAATAATCTATTGCTTTTACTTTATCTTCTAATTTATTTTGCAGCGTACTGTTTAGTTCTTCAACATTTCCCTTCGCACTGTTTATGAGCTCTCTGTCTAACGCGTTCCAAGCTGATTGATAACTGAAATATGCTAAAACCCCAACCGGCAAAATAAGCACTGCCAGAAACGCAGCGATTAGCGGTTTGCTGATCGATGGCTGTTTGATCCATTGTATGAATTTTCCCATTCTCGTTGACTCCTCCTTTAAGATAAATCTAATATCGTCAAACTAGGATAAAAGGTTTAATAAAAAAACTAAAAAAAACACCCAAGCGCAACAAGCTTGGGTGTTAAGGCTTATTATTCAATTTTAAATCGTTTGGTCATATCCCGAAGCTCTTCCGCCATAGAGGAAAGGGTCTCTGCAGACGAGCTGATTTCTTCCATGGAAGCTAGCTGCTCTTCAGCTGACGCCGCGATATCTTGTATATGCGCTGAGCTTTCTTTTGAAATCGATGCAATGTGCTCAGACGCTCCCGAAACTTCTTCGGAGCTGGCAGAAAGCTGCTGAACCGTCGCACTCATATTTTGCAGTTCGCCGGCGATTTGGTTCGTCATTTCAGAAATGCGTTTGAAGCTCATTTCTGTTTTATCTGTGATGTCAAGTCCTGTCTGCACCTCTTGATTGACAGATTGGAACATGCCGAGTGATGTATTGATTTCCTTCACAATTTCGATGATTAATCCTTCAATCTCTTTTGCTGAATCTGCTGACTGTACTGCCAGTTTTCTTACTTCTTCCGCTACAACGGAGAAGCCGCGGCCGTACTCGCCTGCGCGCGCTGCTTCAATTGCTGCGTTTAAGGCAAGCAGGTTCGTCTGGTCTGCGATGCCGTTGATCACACGCAAAATGTTTGTAATATCTTTCGATTTCGTTTCCAATCCGCGTACGACTTGCTCCGCTTCTTTAACGGACTTGTCAATGACATTCATTTGGCCGACGGTTTGATGAACAAGCTTGCCGCCTTCACTTGCAATTTCTGTCGATTGAACAGATGAATCAGTGATCACTTCAGAAGCTTGAGCCATATTCGTCAACCCGTCATTCATTTGATAAATGTGCTCTGCTGCCGTTTCAATGTTTTCGTTTTGTTTTTCATTGCCGTTAGAAAATTGTTCAATCGCCAATGTAATGTGCTCTGTTGCCTTGCTCGTTTGCGCAGCTGATGCAGTCAGCTCCTCAGAGGAAGCGGCAACATTGTCTACCGAATCCTGGATGGCGTGTATGAGAGAACGAAGTGACGACGCCATATTGTTAAAGCTTTTGCCGAGCTCGCCCAATTCATCTTTTGAACGGATATCAATGGTTTCCGTCAAATCTCCCTCGCTGATCCGCTTAGAGGAACCGACAAGCTGTTTCAGCGGTGTTGTAATCGACCGAATGATCAATGTCATGACGATAATCCCTATGATAATAGCTGCGGCCAAGACAATTAAAGCAAGGTGAAGGACAGGCTGGGCTGCCTCATGGATTTCATCCAAATACATGGTGCCGCCGATCTTCCATCCCGTCAACTTGTTTGTGTCAAAGGCCATTTTTTTCTTATCGCCATCCATGGTGTATTGAAAATCGCCTTTATCAGCACTCAACATCTTAT
Source organism: Bacillus sp. FJAT-14266 (assembly GCF_001719225.1). NCBI lineage: Bacteria > Bacillati > Bacillota > Bacilli > Caryophanales > Bacillaceae > Bacillus > Bacillus sp. FJAT-14266. Next base: position 1,191,810 of record NZ_CP017072.1, on the reverse strand, counting down.
CGAGCCAGTCGCCTTTTAATTCAGTTCCTGATTGTTCATTAGGGTGTGCGACAACTTTTTTGTCCTTCGTCATGATAAATGCGTAGCCTTGTGTGCCGATGTTGACTTTTTTGGTTGTTTTCAGCAGATTTTCAATCGTCATGTTGATTGCGATAACGCCTGAACCATCTTTTGTCTGCTGGGCGATTGTCACAACCATCGTATTTGTCGACGCGGTTTTATAAGGGTCTGTGATCACGACTTTCCCTTTATTTGCAACCGCTTTTTTGTACCAGTCGCGTTCAACCGGATTATAGCCGCTTGGCATCGGAAGATCCGGATAGCGGGTAAAGTGCCCTTTTGTGTCACTTGTATAAATGGATTCTACATCCTTGTTAATGCTGATATATTGTGAGAATTTCTCTGCAATGCTTGCATTGCTTTTTGCATTGTATTTCTCTTTTGTCAGCCATTCGCTGAAATAATCAGCACTGTTTTCTTTTTCGCCGATGCTGGTGTTAATGATTTCGTTTAATTGCTGTACATTTTCCAATGCGCTCCCCATCATCTGTCTGTCGAGTGAGCTGCTAGCCGATTGATACGCAAAGATCGCCAATATGACAACCGGTATGATGAGGATCGACAGAAAGGAAACGAGAAGCTTCCGTGTAATTGATCTTTGTTTTATGAGTTGGAGTATTTTTTTCATCATTCATTTCTCCTTTTTTATGCTACCCTTCATATCGGCTGGAAATGGGTAAATATATACAGCAAAAAAGAAGAAATTTAACAAAAGTAACTAATTTCCCATAAATAAATAGTATTTTAGACCTATTATTTGTCTACTTTAAATTGTTTTGTCAGATCACGGAGTTCTTCAGACATTCTTTCAAGCGTCAGTGCAGATGAACTAATCTCCTCCATGGATGCCAGCTGTTCCTCAGCTGAAGCGGCGATATCTTGGATGCCATCCGAGCTTTCCTTAGAAATGGCAGTGATATCATTTGAAGCTGCGGAAATTTCTTGAGCTCCCGCTGACAGCTCCTCAACCGTCGCATTCATGTTTTGCAGCTCGGAAGCAATTTGATTGGTCATTTGCGATATATGTTTGAAGCTCTGTTTAGTTTCATCCGTCATGACAAGCCCTGTTTCAACTTCTTTGTTTACGGACTGAAGCACGTTCAGTGATGTGTGAATTTCTTTTACTATTTCACTGATCAGCGATTCAATTTCTTTTGCTGAGTCAGCCGACTGTACCGCGAGCTTTCTCACTTCCTCAGCGACGACTGAGAAGCCCCGGCCGTATTCACCCGCTCTGGCAGCTTCAATGGCGGCATTTAAAGCCAAAAGATTGGTTTGATCCGCAATGCCGTTGATGACACGCAAAATATTCGTGATATCCTTTGATTTGATCTCCAGCCCTTTCACCACTTGTTCCGCTGCTTTTACGGAATGGTCAATTGTGTTCATTTGGCCGGCTGTTTTCTGGACGAGTGTCTCCCCTTTGCTTGACACTTCGGTTGAATCTGCGGATGTTTCTGTAATCACTGCTGCAGCCCGCGCCAGCTCTGCCAATCCGTCATTCATTTCATTAATTTGTTCGGTTGTCGTTTCTATTTTCTCGCTTTGGCTTTCACTGCCGTTTGAAAATTGCTCGATAGCCATCGTAATGTGCTCAGTGGCTCTGCTTGTCTGGTCTGCCGATGCAGTCAGCTCTTCAGACGAGGAGGCAACGTGTTCTACTGAGTCTTTGATCCCGTGAATGAGCGAGCGAAGCGAGTGTGCCATATGATTGAAGCTCTCACTCAGAACGCCGAGTTCATCTTTTGAATTGATTTCAATCGTTTCGGTTAGATCGCCTTCACTAATTTTTTCAGCGGATGCGACAATGCGTCTCAATGGCTTTGTGATGGATCGAATCACAAAATAAATCGCCGTCATTCCAGCTCCGATGGCAATCGCCAGAACGATTGAAGCCATGATCAGAACCCTGCTTGCAGCATCGTGAATCTCGTTTGCATACATCGTGCCGCTGATTTTCCAGCCTGTTGTTTGGCTTGTTGCAAATGCCATTTTTTTCTTTTTGCCTTTGTACGTATATTCAAAGTCCCCGCTTTTATCCTTGTAGAGCTTATCAACCCAGTCCCCTTTTAGCTCTGTTCCCGCTTTTTCTCCGGAGTAGGCGATGACTTTCTTGTTTTGGCTCAAAATAAAAGCATAGCCTTCTTTTCCGATATTGATTCCTTTCGCGGTAGTGACTAAGTCATCAATTTTCATATCAATGGCGACAACGCCTGACCCATCCACCGTTTGACGGGCGATGGTGACGACCATTTTTCCTGATGAAATCGATTCATAAGGCTCAGTGACAATTGTTTTGCCTTTATTGGCCATTGCTTCTTTGTACCAATCTCGTTCCAAAGCATTAAAGTCGCTTGGCATGTCAGCGTACGGATAACGTGTGAAGTCCCCGTCTTTGCCGCTTGAAAATACCGCAGCGACATTATCATTCATTTGGATAAATTGTTTAAATTCCTGTTTCAGCTCTGTTTTCTTTTTATCCTGAAATTTTTCTGCTGTAGCCCAATCGCTGAAATATGCGAGGCTTTTTTCAGTAGTGCTGATTTTATCATCAATGATGTGATCTAATATCTGAACATTTTCCTTTGCGCTTTGCGTCATCTGTACATCAAGTGAGGCAACTGCTGATTGATAAGCGCTAACCGAAAGGGCGGTTATCGGAACAATTAAGATCAGCAGGAAAGAAATAATAAGTCTCCTTGCAATTGATGATCTGCGAATAGTGGTGAGTGTTTTTTTCATTTCCTTTTGAACCTTCTTTCAATAATTTACAAATTATATCGGCGGATCTTCCTTTAAATTACATTGAAAATGGAGGAAAAAATGAAAAATAGTTCTAAATTCACCTGTTAAACTAGGACTTTATTATTGTTTACCATATAAAAAAACAGCGCTTTGATAGCGCTGTTTTTCGGTTTTTACTCGATTTTAAATTGTTTCGTCAGATCGCGAAGCTCTTCTGCCATCTGCGCAAGAGTCGTCGCTGAGGAACTGATTTCTTCCATGGAAGCAAGCTGTTCTTCAGCTGATGCGGCAATGTCCTGGATGCTTGCCGAGCTTTCTTTCGACACGTCTGCAATGCCGCTGACTGCTGCTGAAACATGCTGTGAACGGTCTGACAGCTGCTCGACGGTGGAATTCATCGTCTGCAGCTTGCCCGCGATTTCGTTTGTCATGCTGAAAATGCTCTGGAAGCTTTCTTTTGTATTGTCTGTGACAACAAGTCCGGACTGTACTTCCTGATTGACCTCTTTAAACATGTGAAGAGAGGTGTCGATTTCTGCGACGATTTCTTGGATCAGCTTTTCGATTTCTTTCGCTGAATCGGCTGATTGGACAGCCAGCTTGCGCACCTCCTCCGCTACGACAGAGAAGCCGCGTCCTGACTCTCCGGCACGCGCCGCTTCAATGGCTGCATTTAGTGCAAGCAGATTTGTTTGGTCAGCGATTCCGTTGATGACTCTCAAAATGCTTGTGATGTCTTTTGATTTTCCTTCTAAGCCTTTGACAACAGCTTCAGCCTGCTGAACAGATTGATTAATCGAGTTCATTTGTCCGACTGTCTGCTGCACAAACTTCTCACCCGTTCCGGCGATTTCCGTTGATTGGATAGATGCCTTTGTAATATCTGACGATGTTTGTGAGACTTGCTGGAGTCCTTCATTCATTAAGTTCAGCTGATGAGAGCTGGATTCAACCTTTTCGCTTTGCTCCTCGTTTCCGTTTGAGAACTGCTCAATCGCCATCGTAATATGCTCGGTGGCTTTACTCGTCTGCCCGGCAGATGCGGTAAGCTGTTCGGAAGATGCGGCCACATTGTTCACCGAGTCCTGAATAGCGCTGATCAGAGAGCGGAGAGATTGTCCCATTTCATTGAAGCTTTCCCCAAGCTCTCCAAGCTCATCCTTTGAATGGATTTCGATCGTTTCGGTCAGATCCCCCTGCTGATCGTTTTCGATGATTGAACAAGACGTTTTAACGGTTTTGTAATCGAACGAACGATAAACAGAATTAAAATTCCGCCTGCCACAATGGAAGCAATCAGCACAATCATTCCTGTTGTCAGCACAGACTTTGAGGCATCCTTAATTTCATCCATATACATTGTGCCGGCTATTTTCCAACCAGTCAGTTCGTTTGTAGTATAGGTCATCTTTTTATCTTCGTTATTAAGAGTATACTGGAGTTCACCGCTGTCATTCGCATACATTTTGGCTACCCAGTCGCCTGAAAGCTTTTCTCCAGCCTTATGGTTCTTGTGGGCGACATAGGTTTTGTTTTTTGTTGCAATGAAAGCATAACCTTCTTTTCCGACCTTGATTTGTTTCATTTGTTCTAACAATTTATCAATGGTAATATCCATGGCGACAACGCCAGATCCGTCCTTCAGCTCCTGTGCAATGGTAATGACCATGCTTCCGTCACTCGCAGCCACGTAAGGATCTGTCACGACAATTTCACCGCCGGCCTTCATCGCATCCTGGTACCAAGGCCGTTGTCTCGGGTCGTATCCTTCCGGCAATTTTTCTTTTGGCGCTTGTACATAAGTGCCGTTATCTGCGCCCCCATAAATTCTGGCTACTCCTTGATTAATAGATACATATTGTGAAAATTTAGCTTTGATCTCTTCTTGATTTGATTTCCCTTTGAATGCGGATCTTTTAAGAGATTCACTGAAAAAGGTGACTGCTTTCGCTTTTTCTCCCAGATCATTTGTAACAGTTGTATTAAATGTATCGACACTGTTTTTCGCATTTCCCATAATTTCCTGATCCAGCTTTCCGCTGGCGCTTCGGTAAGAGCTAAATTCTAATATAAGAATAGGGATAATGAGAATCGCAATAAATGAGACGATTAATTTCTTTGAAATAGACGGTTTCTTCAGCCAATTGATAAAAGTCTTCATGTCACTTGCTCCTTCAGGTTTGATACAGTATATATCGGCTGCTTAAAAAAGTTTTAAAATAAAAAATGGAAGAAGTTCTTTTTGGCTGTCTTCTGCCTTTTTAACTTTCATTGCCCAAGCTCTTTGCATATCTTATAAAAAACAAGGGGGGCTAAACATGATTATTGTATCAGGACAATTGCTCCGTCCCCAGGATATTGAAAATTGGCAGATTGATCAAGATCTGAATCCGCTCTTAAAAGAGATGATTGAGACGCCTGTTCAGTTTGATTATCATTCAATTGCTGAACTGATGTTTGAGCTTAAACTGCGGATGAATATTGTAGCAGCGGCAAAGACGCTGCACAAAAGCGGGGCGAAGTTTGCCACTTTTTTAAAAACATACGGGAATACAACGTATTGGAGGGTTTCACCGGAGGGCGCCTTGGAGCTGAAATACAGAATGCCGCCTTCAAAAGCGATTCGGGACATTGCAGAGAACGGCCCGTTTTATGCGTTTGAATGCGCAACCGCAATCGTTATCATTTATTACTTGGCCTTAATCGATACAATCGGAGAAGATAAATTCAATGCCAGCTTTGACAGAATTATTTTATATGACTGGCATTATGAGAAATTGCCGATATATACGGAAACAGGACACCACTTTTTCCTTGGAGATTGTTTGTATTTTAAGAATCCTGAATTTGATCCGCAAAAGGCGCAATGGAGAGGCGAAAATGTGATACTACTGGGGGAAGATAAATATTTTGCCCATGGTCTTGGAATCTTAAACGGAAAGCAAATTATTGATAAGCTGAATTCTTTTAGGAAAAAAGGAGCCTTACAGTCAGCCTACCTTCTGTCTCAGGCGACCAGACTGGATGTTCCGTCTCTTTTCCGCATCGTCCGCTAAAAAGCCCCATCGCCTATTTTCCGGACGATGGGGTTTCAAATGCCTTTCGTTTTCGATAGAAGGGGGCTGTGCCAAAATATTGGTTCGCAGCCCACTCCATTTTTTCAAGGTCATTTCTTGTCACGATTGGATCCTGGCTGCTCCATTTGATAAAGCGGACAAAATAGTAGCCTTTGATAGGAACCATTGTAACTTTTGAGTGAGGCCAGCCTTCAAATACAAACTCAATTTTCCCTCTTTTTTTATAAGAATATTGAAGAATGTTCATATCTGTCACCTCAGTTTATCAAGTTACGTTCGGCAAAGCTCGGTACGTTTACATCCATTGATTAACTATCCCTCATGCAGGCTTTCCGGAAAACAAAGGGTGAGGCGCGTGTCTCTTTCCCTCGCTTTTTATTTCGCATATGGACGAATGCCAAGCACGCCTTCATTCGATAAAGCCGCAGCGTGGGCGGGTGTGACAAGCCCTCCGGCTATCGGCGCTTGTTCAGCGATCATGCTTTTGTCATAAAAAACAGCCTATTATCCCATCATTTTGATATAGCATGTCCGGGTGCGAGGCCCGTCAAATTCGCAGAAATAAATGCCCTGCCACGTTCCAAGAATAAGCCGGCCGTTTTCCACAATGACATGCTGTGAAGCTCCGACCGTACTCGACTTCATGTGTGCAGCTGTATTGCCCTCCATATGGCGGTCCAGCTCATGTTCCCACGGATATACCTCATCAAACCTTCTGAGCATATCTTTTTTGACGTCCGGATCGGCATTTTCATTAATTGTAATGCCCGCAGTCGTATGCGGACAGTAAATCAGCGCTGCGCCGCTCGTTATACCTGTTTCTTGAAGAAACGCTTCCACCTCCCGGGTGATATCTATCATTTCATCTCGTTTGGTTGTTTTGATTTGCAGTGTTTTCAGCATTTGTTTCTCCTTTCGTTTGTCCGCTCTCATCGCTTAATTCGTTCTGTGTTCTTTTTTTTCCTGTTAAACCGCTCTCATAAACCCGATAAAACAAAAAAACTCCAGTCTAAGGCTGGAGTTTAGCACCATAGATATATTCTTGCTTCATACGGCTTTAAGAGTACTGATGTCATATGCTTGTGCGGCTCTGTTTCAATATTTGACAAGACGAGTGCATCTGATGACAATGGCAATCCAGAGTGCCTGAACAACGCCGGTGTTCCTGTCAGATTGGCCGCAATCAGTGCAGTATGGCTCTCGTTTTTCCGAAGATATGCAAAGATTTGCTGATCTTCCGGTAAAATGAGCTCGTATGTCCCGTTAATAAAAACATCATATGTTTGGCGCAGCTTGATCAAGCTTTTGTAAAAATGGTAAACGGATGTTTTATCGTTTTTTTGCGCCTCGGCATTCAGCCATTTGTAATTGTCATTGATTCCGATCCACGGTTTGGCCTCAGAAAATCCGGCGTATGGACCAGCATTCCATTGCATCGGCGTTCGCGAATTGTCTCTTCCCTTTTTCCAGACAATCTTCATCACATCCTCGTGTGATGTGCCTTTCGCTGTTTTTGTTTCATACAGGCGTTTCAATGCGACATCATCATAGTCCTCAATAGATGGAAAAGCCACGTTCGTCATCCCGAGTTCCTGTCCCTGATAAATAAACGGTGTGCCTTTCATGAGAAAATAAACAGCGGAAAGCGCTTTTGCACTTTCTTTCAGGTACACTCCGTCGTCTCCCCACACAGAAACTGAACGGGGCTGGTCGTGATTCTCCATAAACAAAGCATTCCAGCCGATCCCTTCCAGACTGTCCTGCCAGTCAGTTAAAATTCGTTTAAATGCAACGATATCAATACTTTCATTGATCTCTACATCCCACAGGCCGAGATGCTCAAATTGAAAAATCATGCTGAATATGCCGTTTTTTTCTCCAGCCCAATCAGCTGCTTCTTTTGCAGCGACGCCGTTTGCTTCACCAACTGTCATAATCGGATAGCGGGAAAATGTGTTTTCCTTCAGCTCTGTTAACAAATCCATAATGCCGTCAGCATTCATATGATAAGGAAAGGAAGGGACATAGTCCAGTCCCTTTGGATTCGGCATGTCAGGAAACCCTTCTTTTTTCTTAATATGCGTAATGGCATCCACCCGAAATCCGTCAATTCCTTTATCAAGCCACCAATTGATCATGTCATAAACGGCATTCCTCACCTTTTCATTTTCCCAATTCAAATCAGGCTGTTTTTTATCAAAAAGGTGCAGATAATACTGGCTTGTCTTTTGATCATACTCCCAAGCCGGCCCGCCGAAAATGCTTTCCCAATTGTTGGGCGTTTTTCCGTTTTTGCCGTCTTTCCAAATATACCAGTCGCGCTTTTCCGAGTGTATGGATGAACGGGATTCTATGAACCATGGATGTTCGTCGCTTGTGTGGTTCACAACGAGATCCATAATCAGCTTCATATCCAGATCATGAATGTCACCAAGCAGCTCATCAAAATCTTCCATCGTGCCAAACTCGCTTAATATGTTTTGATAATCCCTGATATCATAGCCATTATCGGCATTCGGTGAATCATACAGCGGGCAAATCCATATGACGTCAGCGCCCAGCTCTTTTATGTAAGAAAGCTTGGTTCTGATTCCTTGAATATCCCCGATTCCGTCGCCATTTGAATCTTTAAAACTGCGGGGGTAAATTTGGTAAACTACGGCTTCCTTCCACCAAGCCTTTTTCATACAGCCACTCCTTCCCAGTGTACCGTTCTTATATATCCTATGTAGAAAAAGGTCTTTACAGCATTGCTTTTTAAGAAATGACTTGATGACACAAAAAACAGCCGTTTGTTCCCCGGCTGTTTTTTATCAAAAATCAGTTTTTTTTATTTCTACAAAACGGATGTGGTGATCTTCGGCGTCGAGGATTTTAAATTCACAGCCCTCCGCGTGTATCACATCCCCTGCTTTCAGCTCCATTTTTTGCGTTAGAAGCCAGCCTGCAATCGTATCAATTTCTTCATTTTCAATCGCAATGTCGAGAAGGTCATTCACTTCGTCTATTAGCGCTTTTCCATCCATCACATAATGGTGCTCGCCCTTTTTCAGGATGTGCGGTGTTTCATCCTGATCATACTCATCGCGGATTTCCCCGACGATTTCCTCGATAATATCCTCTACAGTGACAAGCCCCGCCGTTCCCCCGTATTCATCGACAAGAATCGCCATGTGAATCCGCTCCTTCTGCATGCGGATTAAAAGCTGCTGAACAGGAATGCTTTCAATGACTCTGATAACGGGCCTCATGATTTGCTCCAGCTTTATCGGCTGGCCGAGAAAATAAGCTTTAAACATATCTTTGCTGTTGATGATCCCTAAAATATGATCCTTGTCATCTTTGATGACAGGGTAGCGTGTATACCGTTCATTAATGATGTGATGAATTGCCTCTTCAAGCGACTGCTCCAGAGAGATAACCGCAATTTCTGTCCGCGGAATCATAATCTCTCTCGCTACCCGGTTGTCAAATTCAAAAATCTTATTTACATAGCGGAATTCAGACTGATTGATTTCTCCCTTTTCATAGCTTTCAGAAAGGATCAGCCTTAGTTCCTCTTCGCTGATGACAACCTGATGCTCCTTTACCGAATGAAAGCCAAACAATTTCACAAGAAAACTTGCAGAGCCGTTTAATGCTTTAATAAACGGGTACGTGATTTTATAAAACCAGATCAGCGGCTTTGCAATCCATAAGCTTACAGCTTCAGCTTTTTGAATAGAAACCGTTTTCGGGGCAAGCTCCCCCATCACCACATGCAAAAAAGTGACGATGATAAATGCAACTACAAATGTGACAATGTGGTTAAACGGTTCCGGTATGCCTGTCATTGTAAATAAGGGATGAAGAAAACGTTCAAATGTAGGTTCACCAAGCCACCCAAGGCCGAGGGCTGTAATCGTAATCCCGAGCTGGCAGGCTGATAAATACTCGTCAAGATTGGAGATGATTTTATGTGCGGCTAGTGCTCGGCTGTCACCGCTTTCGATGAGCTGATTGATTTTTGAACCTCTGATTTTGACGATCGCAAATTCCGCTGCAACGAAAACAGCCGTAATGCCAATCAAAACAAAAATGGCGATCAATTGTAAAATAAGCAAAAAAAGCCCTTACCATAAATGGTAAGGGGCCACCTCCTTAACGTTAATTCTCATCACGACCGTTTAAGAAAATCATCACAAAACGAAGTAGTTCAAACAGGGAAACCAGGGCGGCGGCCACATACGTTAAGGCAGCAGCACTCAGCACTTTATTTACCCCATTTTCTTCATTGTTTCGGATGAATCCTTCTGACACAATAATCTGCTTCGCACGTGAACTTGCATTGAATTCGACAGGCAATGTAATCAGCTGGAAAAAGACAGCCGCTGAAAACAGTATGATGCCAAGCCCGATCAAATTCAGGCTGCCGAGAAGCATGCCTCCTAAGAAAAGCAAAGGAGCTACACCGGATGCAAAATTCACGACTGGGAAGATTTTATGTCTCAGCACAAGCGCACCATATGACTCCTGATGCTGCAAGGCATGTCCGACTTCATGGGAAGCTACGGATATGGCGGAAATTGAGCGGCCGTAATAGACCGGCTCAGATAAACGCACCACCCGTCTTGTCGGGTCGTAATGGTCTGTTAAAGTGCCTCTTACCGGTTCGACCGGCACGTCGTAAAGACCGTTTATATCTAAAATCCGTCTTGCCGTTTCTGCCCCTGTACGTCCGCTTGAGGCTTCCACTTTTGAATATTTTTCAAAGTTGCTCTTTACTTTAAATTGTGCCCAAAACGACAATCCCAATGCGGCTATTGTTAAAAATATAAACAGCATTTTTTCATCATCCTTTGTTCATGATCATTTCTCTATTACGATTATTTTAATGAGTTTTCTTTCTCGTGTACAGAAATGCGCTTTTTCTTCCGGCTTGGAGCACACAATCCAATCAGCAAAAAGAACAGGCCTGCTGAAAACAAATAAAAGGCGAAACTGCCGGCCAGTTCTTTCAGAAAATGAAGCCAGGAGAAGCTTCCGGAAAAGTGATTATATGAATTCAAATCGAAAATAAACAAAATCACCGCGGATGCCGCCAGCTGCGTACCGATTAAAACCACGATCGTTCTTTGAAAGATCGTCATCTTTTTCATCCTTTTTGTTTTAGTTTATGGAGAAATCCGGTTTTATATGTTTTGTACATTTTTTGAAAAACATCACCGGAAGTGGGACATACTGTTAGAAAAAAGCACGGGTGTGATGGAAGCTATGAAAGTGACGAGTGAGGAAAAGGAACAGCTGAGCACAGCAATCGACCGAATGAATGAAGGACTGGACGCGTTTATCCAGCTGTATAATGAATCGGAAATTGATGAACCGCTTATTCAGCTTGATGATGATACAGCCGAGTTAATGAAGCAGGCCCGAGATATGTACGGCCAGGAAAAGCTAAATGAGAAATTAAATACAATTATTAAACAGATTTTATCCATCTCAGTATCTGAAGAAGGAGAAAAAGAATGAAATCAAATCGGATATTTATTTCATGGCTCAGGTGGCCGTTATTTATCCGAATCGGGGTTATTATTTTATGTCTGATTCTTTTGTTCGGCCAAATCATTTATATACTTGAGCCTAAGCAGTTCACTTCGGTATTCGAAGGTATTTGGTGGGCTGTCGTTACGGTTTCTACAGTCGGTTATGGAGACTATGTGCCGCACACTCCGCTGGGACAGGCAGCCGGAATACTGCTGATTTTGAGCGGAGCAAGCTTTGTCACAGCGTATTTCGCTACGTTATCAGCGGCCGCATTCAGCAGACAGCATCGCTACATTGAAGGAAAAGTTGCTTACAAAGGCCGGGACCACATCATTCTGATCGGGTGGAATGAAAAAACAAACCGGCTTTTGAAGGACCTTCAGCTTGCCGCCCCTTCCAAAACAGTCGTACTAATCGATGAATCCTTAACAGAAGGCCCGCTTATTGAAAACGTTCATTTCATACGCGGGCACGCTGCCGATGATGGGACACTGAAACGGGCCAATATTACTGAAGCGGAATCAGTGATGATTACTGCCGATCAGTATAAAAGTGAAACTGATGCTGATATGCTGTCAGTGCTGACTCTTTTATCTGTTAAAGGTCTTAATCCCCTTGCTTACTGCATCGTCGAGATTTTAACTGACCGTTTTGTCACCAATGCGGAACGGGCAGGCGCAAACCAAATCATCGGAACTTCAGAATTTATCAGCCGGGCGATGCTGCAGCATTACCAAGTCAAGTTACGGCCGTCTAAACAGCAGAACGGAATCAAGCTGACACTTGATCAGCATGTGGAGCTTCTTGCTGTTCCTGACGAACTAAAGGGAGCGGCTTACAAAACCTGTGTTCTCTATTTCCTTGATCACAACACAACAATTATAGGCATACAAAAAAAGGAGGGGCCGATGCTTTCCCCTCCTCTTACATACAAGGTGCTCGAAACAGATCAATTCCTTGCCATCTAGTGTAACAGAACATCCTCCAATTCTTTCACGAGAGAGGCGCCGATATCCAAAAATGCCGGATCAATTTCCGCGTCCCGCCTTTCCGGTTCGGAAAATTGATTAAACAGTGATTGGAAAGGCCCTCCCTCGGCGTGATCGTCAACATCCGCCTGAAACACCTGTCTCAGCATAAATGGCGTTCCGATCCGGACGGCCGCCCCTCGTTCATCGAGACTGCCCTGTACCGCATTGACGGGAATTCTTAAAAATAAATAGCCGTCTCTATCATCAATTTTATAATCAAAGTAGCCATGATCGTATTCCCAGCCGCCGTTTATCACATAACCGAGCGGCTTCATCACTTGTTCCAGTTCTTGAAGCAGAAAAGACTGCCCATCTATCGCGGAAGGTATTGGTATCATCAGAATGCCCCTTTTTTCACTTATCCTGTCCCGCCGAACAAGACTTCATTCAGAGGCGCCTACATGGAAATCGTTGTTTCTTTCGCGCGGCCAACAGGAAAGAAAGCGCATTCAATTAAGAAGTAAACAGCCATTGCCGCTGCAAGCCATACAGCTGAATCCCAAGACACATAAACAACCGTTGCATAGAGTCCTAATTTAGTGAAAAGAGTATGGGTTCGTTTTAAATGCAAAATCCGATGTACCGCATCGGTAAAAAGGGCAAGCGGCAAACCAATGAGAAGAAAGGAGTGGATGAAAAAATGTGACAGCGTGCCGCCAAAGCTTGAAGAAAACTCTGTATACACGGCATCAAAGGAGATAAGGAAACTTAAAATAGCTGCAGAAAAACCGGCAATGATGAGATGTTTAACCAATTGTTTCATGAACATCAGCACCTTTCTGATTTTATAAAAAGCCGACCGGCAAATGCCAGTCAGCTTTCTCACATTAATCTTCCAGACGTTTTTCAAGCTCTGCTTTTTTCTCTTCAAAGCCAGGTTTGCCGAGTAACGCAAACATATTGACTTTATACGCTTCTACACCAGGCTGGTCAAACGGATTGACGCCAAGGAGGTAACCGCTCATCGCGCAGGCTTTTTCGAAGAAATATACAAGGTATCCAAAAGTATATGCATTCAGCTCAGGAATGTTAACGATTAAGTTCGGAACATTTCCGTCTGTATGGGCAAGCATTGTACCTTGGAATGCTTTTTTGTTAACGAAATCAACAGTTTTACCGGCTAAATAGTTCAAGCCGTCAAGATCGTTATCCGCTTCCTCAATTGTCAGTTCATGTTTAGGCTTCTCTACGTTCAGGACCGTTTCGAATAAATCTCTGCGGCCTTCTTGTACATACTGGCCTAAAGAATGAAGGTCTGTTGAATAGTTCGCTGAAGAAGGATAAATGCCCTTCTCATCTTTCCCTTCGCTTTCTCCGAACAGCTGCTTCCACCATTCCGCAAAGTATTGAAGCGCCGGTTCGTAGTTGATGAGCATTTCAATTGTTTTGCCCTTATTATAAAGGACATTGCGAACAACCGCATATTGGTATGCTGGGTTATCTTCCAGTTCAGATGTTGCAAAATCTTTGCTCGCATCCAGGGCGCCTTTCATCATGTCGTCAATGTTGACGCCGCTGACAGCAATCGGCAAGAGACCTACAGCTGTTAAAACTGAATAACGGCCGCCGACATCGTCAGGAATTACGAATGATTCAAAGCCTTCTTCGTTAGAAAGCGTTTTTAATGCGCCGCGCTCTTTATCAGTTGTTGCATAAATCCGCGCTTTCGCTTCTTCTTTACCGTATTTCTCTTCAAGAAGCTTGCGGAAAATACGGAAAGCGATTGCAGGTTCAGTTGTCGTACCTGATTTAGAAATCACATTAATAGAGAAGTCAACATCTTCAAGAAGATCCATGACGTCTCTCATATAAGATGAACTGATGTTGTTCCCGATAAAAATGACTTGCGGATTGCCGCGTTTTGCTTTTGGCAAAGTGTTATAAAACGCGTGATTCAGCGCTTCAATCGCTGCCCGCGCTCCAAGATAAGAACCGCCGATGCCGACAACAAGCAAGACATCAGAGTCAGATTTGATTTTTTCCGCGCTTTTTTTGATGCGCGCGAATTCTTCTTTATCATAATGTTCAGGGAGGTCCACCCAGCCTAGAAAATCGCTGCCCGCGCCTGTTTTCTCATGGATATTATGGTGTGCTGTTTTTACAAAGTCCCGCAGGTATGTAAGTTCATGTTCGTTGAAGAAAGTCAACGCTTTTGAGTAGTCAAAGCGTACATGCGTCATTGCTTGTCCCTCCATAACGGTATAATGTTTTCATCTTTCACTTTATATGAACTTATCTGTGAAATCAAGTCAAGAAGAAAGGGCGGAATGACTGGATTCCGCCCTTTGGGTTTATAGAGACGCGCGAAGGATGGCAAGCACGTCATCTTTGTTCAGTTTTTGGAAGTTGCCGAAGCCCCCGTGTTCCATTTCCTTGGCTGCGATATCAGCAATCAGTTCAAGCTTTTCTTCTCCAATATTGTAATCAGCAAGACGAGAAGGCGCACCGAGGCTTGTCCAGAACGCAGACAGTTTATTGATTCCTTCAAGCGCAATTTCTTTATCTGTTTTGCCTTCAGTATCAATGTCAAACATGTTGAGCATGAGGTTTTTGAAGCGGCCTACATTTGTATCAAGCGTATATCTCATCCAGTTTGGGAACAGTATCGCCAAACCGCCCGCGTGCGGAATATCATACACAGCTGAAACGGCGTGTTCCATTGTATGAGAAGCCCAGTCACCAAAGTAGCCCATTTGGAGCGTGCCGTTTAAAGCGATTGTACCAGCATACAAAATCGTTTCACGAAGCTCGTAGTTTTCCAGATCTTCAAGAAGCTTAGGAGCTGTTTCGATGACCGTCTGCAAAACAGCAAAGCACATTCTATCCTGAAGCGGCGTGTTTTCAACATTATGGAAATATTGTTCGAATACGTGGCTCATCATGTCAACCATGCCGTATACTGTTTGATTTTCTGGAACGGTGAACGTATTTTCAGGGTCTAAAATAGAGAAACGCGGATGAGTGACATTGCTGCCCCATACAAATTTCTCGTTTGTTTCCCAGTTTGTAATCACGGAATCTGGGTTCATTTCAGACCCTGTTGCAGCAAGAGTTAAAACAGTGCCAAACGGCAGCGCATCCTCCGCTGTTACTTTTTTGCTGAAAATATCCCAAGCGTCGCCATCGTATTTGACGCCAGCTGCGATTGCCTTTGTACAGTCAATCACACTGCCTCCGCCGACAGCAAGCAGAAAATCAATGTCATGCTCTCTGCAAAGTCCTATGCCTTTTTCCACTGTTGCAAGACGCGGGTTCGGCTCTACACCTGACAGCTCATGAACAACAGCGCCCTCTTCTTTTAAAATGCCTGTGACTTGATCATAAAGGCCGTTGCGTTTAATGCTGCCGCCCCCGTAAACAAGCAGTACATTCTTGCCGTATTGTTTGAATTCTTTTCTTAATTGATCAAGCTGACCTTTTCCAAAAATCAGCTTTGTCGGATTATAATAAGTGAAATTTTCCATAGTAAAACCTCCAAATGATGCTGGTAAAAAACAGATTTTCCATTGTAACATAAGTTGACAAAAAGAAAAAGGGAAGCAGCCAAACGGCTATTTCCCCTTTTTTATAGAGATGCTTTCAAAATTGACAGCACATCTTCTTTGTTGAGTGATTTAAATTGGCCGAATGTACCGTTAGCCATTGCCTTGTCAGCAATTGTGTCAAGCTGCTCATCATTAATATCATAATCAGCAAGACGGTTCGGAGCGCCAAGGCTTGTCCAGAATGCGGACAGCTTATCGATACCTTCAAGGGCAATTTCTTCATCCGTTTTACCTGCTTCTTCAACATCAAACACGCGAACTGCAAGCTGTTTCATGCGGGCAGGGTTTTCAGACAATGTGTGTCTCATCCAGTTCGGGAACAGAATCGCCAGTCCGCCGGCATGCGGAATATCATAAACGGCTGATACTGCATGTTCAATATTATGAGTAGCCCAATCCCCTCTTGCCCCCATAGAAAGCATGCCGTTTAATGCGATTGTTCCTGTGTACAGGATCGTCTCACGCAATTCGTAATTTTCGAGATCATTAATCAGCTTAGGCGCTGTTTCAATGACTGTACGCAGAAGTGATTCACACATGCGGTCCTGATACGGCGTGTTTGATACATGATGGAAGTATTGTTCGAATACGTGGCTCATCATGTCAACCATCCCGTAGATCGTATGGTTTTTAGGTACTGTGAATGTATTCACCGGATCAAGAATCGAGAATTTAGGGAATACGAGCGGGCTGCCCCAGCCATATTTTTCCTTTGTTTCCCAGTTTGTAATAACAGATCCTGAGTTCATTTCTGAACCAGTCGCAGCGAGAGTCAATACCGTTCCGAATGGCAAAGCATCTTTTGGCTGATGCTTTTTCGTAACGATATCCCACGCATCACCATCATACTTTGCTCCTGCGGCAATCGCTTTTGTACAGTCGATTACGCTTCCGCCTCCGACAGCCAGCAAGAAATCAATGTTTTGTTCTTTACAGATGGCAACACCTTTATTAACAGTCGACACACGAGGATTCGGTTCCACACCTGCTAATTCATGCACGGTCGCTCCGGCTTTATTCAGCTGTTCAATCACTTGATCATACAGGCCGCTGCGTTTAATGCTGCCGCCTCCGTACACAAGTAATACGTTTTTTCCGTAAGGTTTGAGTTCCTCCGGAAGTCTTTCCACTTCGCCGCGCCCGAAAATTAATTTGGTCGGATTCCAGTATGTAAAGTTTTGCATGACATCTCCTCCTTAGATTTTTTATTATGCAGAATGTCCTCACCACATGTAAAGCAATCAGCTCTCACCGATCAGCATACCAGATGGTTTTATTTTGCAAGTTGCTGGGAAAGAAGCTGATATAAGCGAGGGCAGGCCAGCTTCCCTCATATGGAGAATGCATGTATAGATTCTCCAATATGTCACAATCTATAACTGTTTTAATAATTCATGGAGGAGGTTGCAAAACATGAGTACCATTCAAAGAATTTGTCTTGTATTAACCATCATTGGCGCCATTAACTGGGGACTGATCGGATTTTTCCAATTTGACTTAGTAGCGGCTATCTTCGGCGGCCAAGGGTCAGCTCTTTCCCGAATCATTTACGGACTTGTCGGAATCGCCGGCTTAATCAACCTCGGTCTGCTATTTAAGCCAAACGAGGAAAGATCACGTGAAGAAGCAGCAAATCCTGAAATGCGATAGGATATCAATCACGCTGAAATAGGATTTTGCATGAAATCAAAAGCACCGAACATTCCTGTCCGGTGCTTTTTTTCATGCTTATTTTTTGATAAGGTCTTTGCGGTTGGACATTTCGATCCACTCTTCAAGCTTATCTTTTAATGTGTTGAAACCTTGTGGTGTAGAAGCTTCTTCGCTTACTTGAGCAGCTTTAGGTTTTCTTGGTTTGCTTTCTTTTTTCTCAGGCGCAGCTTGTGTCGCACGAATTGAAAGGCTGATTTTGCCTTTTTCTTCATCAACAGCAAGTACTTTTACTTGTACTTCGTCGCCAACTGAAAGGTGCTCGTTGATATCTTTTACGAAACCGTGAGTCACTTCAGAAATGTGTACTAAACCTTGAGTTTCTTCATCTAATGCAACAAACGCACCATACGCTTGTAATCCTGTAACTTTACCAGTGTAAACACTGCCCACTTCAAATTTTGCTGCCATTCATAACAACTCCTAAGTTAAATTAAATATCTGTTTATACGCAATTTAAAATTATATCACACATGTCTTATTTCCGCAAAGAAAACTTTTTCATAAAAAATCAGGTTTATACACAGCAAAAAGGGGGTAAACTGAAAATACCAAAGGCTTTCTAGTATTCCCCCCTTTTATTGGATGCGAACAAAAGGTTCGTATCTTTTTTTATGTTGTTTTGTGCAGGAAGCGTTTCATTCTGACTAACGCTTCTTGAAGCTGTTCAATCGAGGTTGCGT
The DNA here is from genome assembly GCF_001719225.1 of Bacillus sp. FJAT-14266. Classification (NCBI taxonomy): domain Bacteria; kingdom Bacillati; phylum Bacillota; class Bacilli; order Caryophanales; family Bacillaceae; genus Bacillus; species Bacillus sp. FJAT-14266. Next base: position 1,173,436 of record NZ_CP017072.1, on the reverse strand, counting down.
ATGAACAACGGATATATCCCTCACCGCTCGGACCAAACACACTTCCAGGAACAACTGCCACTTTTTCCTGCGTCAGTAGCTCCTCGGCAAACTGTTCTGAACTCATTCCCGTGCTTTTAATAGATGGAAAAGCATAGAAAGCGCCGCCCGGATGATGACAGCTGAGACCGATTTCATTGAGCGATTCTACAAACAGATTCCGTCTTCTTCGATAGCTTTTTTTCATATTTTCTACGTCTTCCATGCCGTTCTTCAGGCCTTCAAGGGCGGCAAACTGCGCCATTGCGGGCGCGCACATCATCGCATACTGATGAATTTTAAGCATGGCATCCCGAAGCAAGGATGGTGCCGCGGCAAAACCGAGCCTCCAGCCCGTCATTGCAAATGCTTTTGAAAAGCCTGAGATGACTACCGTCCGTTCCTTCATTCCCGGTAATGCCGCTATACTTGTAAATTCCTCATCATATGTCAGCTCCGCGTAGATCTCGTCGGCTAAGACGATGACATCATGTTTTTTGGCAAACTCAGCAATCTCATTCAGCTCTTCCTTCGAATAAACCGAACCTGTCGGATTCGATGGTGAGCAGATGAGAATAGCCTTTGTTTTTTCAGTGACTGCCGCTTCAAAATCAGCAGCCGTTGCTTTAAATCCTTTGTCTGCCGTTGTATGAACGTGAACCGGGATACCGCCTGCCAAAGAAACAAGCGCATCATACGCCACAAAACACGGCTCAGGAATGATGACTTCCTCACCTGGATTCACAATGGCGCGGATCGCAATATCCAAAGCCTGACTTGCCCCCACTGTCACAATCAGCTCATTATCTGGCGAGTAGCTAAGATCAAACCTGTTGCTCAAATAACGGCTGATTTCCTCCCGCAATGAGTATAAACCCGCATTGGCCGTGTATGACGTATATCCTTGTTCAAGAGAGAGAATGCTTGCTTCGCGGACATTCCACGCGGTAACAAAATCAGGCTCGCCGACGCCTAAAGAAATGACGCCTTCCATCGTTGCCGCCAAATCAAAGAATTTGCGGATGCCGGATGGTTTTATTTGTTGTACATAGTCTGATAAATACGAAGTCATTTACGGTGACACCACGATTCTTTTGTCGTCGTCTCCTGTTTCAAACACTTTGCCGTCATGCTTGTATTTTTTCAGGATAAAATGGGTTGTCGTAGATACAACTGAATCAAGCGTTGAGAGTTTATCCGAAACAAAACGCGCTACGTCAGACATCGAATTGCCGCGAATCACGACAGACAAATCGTATACGCCTGACATCAGGTAAACTGATTCAACCTCTTGGAATCGGTAAATCCGTTCCGCCACTTCATCAAAACCGACGCCCCGCTTCGGCGTTACTTTGACGTCGATCATGGCCGTAACGCCCTCATGTCCGTCTACTTTTCGCCAATCAATCATAGCGGAATAATCGATAATAACCTTTTCTTTTTCCAGTTTGTCAATAATTGTTTTTACTTCATTTACAGGGATGCCCGCCATCTTTGCGATTGTTTCTAAATCGGCGCGGCTGTTTTCGTCTAAAATTTCTAATATTTCTGTTTCTTTTTCTGTCAGTTTCATTTGATTCACACCTTTGCAATGTCAAGAAATCTCATGACATTATATCACGTTTTTTGACGAATGCTAAGAAAAAACGAGGAGAAACTTCCGCTAGAATTTACAATTTCAGGGCATAATACAACCATCAAAAAAAGGGAGTGACACAGAATGGAGGCGGTTTCACCAATAAGGCGGTTTACGGTCGATGGAGTCAATGTATACTACGAACATTATCAAAATCCCGGCAGGCAAACGCTGGTTTGCGTACACGGTTTTTTATCATCTGCATTCAGCTTCAGAAAAGTAATTCCTCTCCTTCGGGACAAGTACGACATCATCGCGCTTGATTTGCCTCCTTTCGGCCAATCTGAAAAATCAAGAACGTTTATCTATACCTATCAAAACCTTGCTAAGCTTGTCATTGGGATTTTGGAGCACTTGCAAGTGAAACAGGCTGTGCTTGTCGGGCATTCTATGGGCGGGCAGATATCGCTGTCTGCTGCTCTCCAAAAACCTGAGCTTTTTTCAAAGGTTGTGCTGCTTTGCAGTTCAGGGTATTTAAAACGTTCACACCCGACGATCATTTTCGGGACCCATATCCCGTATTTTCATCTTTATATCAAACGCTGGCTCTCGAAAGAAGGCGTGATGAAAAATTTATTAAATGTGGTGCATGACAAATCGCTGATTGATGAGGAGATGATTGACGGCTATGGCAGACCGTTTCAGGACGAGCAGATTTTCAAAGCCATGACAAGGTTTATCCGCCACAGAGAAGGAGATTTAGAACCCGAGCAATTGAAGAAAATGAACAAGCCTGCTCTATTGATTTGGGGCGAGGAGGATCGAATTGTCCCAATGGAGATCGGTAAACGGCTGCACGCAGATTTGCCTAATTCCGTGCTGTACTCACTTGGCCAGACCGGACATCTGGTGCCTGAAGAACGGCCTGAACTTGTTTCTGAACACATTGCTGATTTTATCAATTAAAAAAACCGGTGCTGAACCGGTTTTTTTAAGGCGTGCAGGAGCTGCTGTTTTTAATGAATAAAAGCTGGCCAGCCACTTCCCGGCAGCTGTCGATCGGCAGCGTTTGTTCAAAAGAAGTTTCAAATATTTGCTGAATGCTTTTCGCCAGCACGTCAGGATCGTCTTCATCATAGACTGCCTGCACGACATCAACAGCCTCCGTTTCGTAAAACTCTTCTCCATATTTAAACGGGTCCCATTTGGCAATGATCTTAATCATTTCCCTGACCGCTTGACTTTCTTCCATATTCATCACCGCTTATAATAAAATTTGCAGTTCTATCTTATCATAGTGAAGCTTAGAAGAATAAACATACATGAGGGGGTAACAGAATGAACTTTGATAAACGAGAAGAACGCCTTGGCACCCAATCGGTCAAATGGGACAAAACAGGCGAATTATTTGGCGTGACAGACGCACTCCCGATGTGGGTGGCGGATATGGATTTTCGCGCGCCAGAAGCGATAACTGAAGCGTTAAAAGAGCGTCTTGACCATGGTATTTTTGGTTATACAACTCCAGATCAAAAAACGAGGGATGCTGTGTGCGGATGGATGCAAAACAGGCACGGCTGGAAGGTGAATCCGGAAAGCATCACATTCAGCCCCGGCGTTGTAACGGCTTTGAGCATGGCGGTACAAGCTTTTACGGAGCCGGGCGATCAAGTAGTTGTTCAGCCTCCAGTTTATACGCCTTTTTACCATATGGTGGAGAAAAACGGCCGGCACATTTTACATAATCCGCTGCTAGAAAAAGACGGCGCATATGCAATGGATTTTGAAGATTTGGAGACGAAGCTTAGTGACCCAAGTGTTACATTGTTTATTTTATGCAATCCTCATAACCCTTCTGGGCGTTCATGGGGCCGGGAAGACTTACTGAAGCTAGGCGAATTGTGCCTTGAGCATGGCGTCACAGTTGTATCGGATGAAATCCATTCTGATTTAATGCTGTACGGACACATACACACGCCGTTCGCTTCGCTCTCTGACGATTTCGCTGATATTTCTGTGACATGTGCTGCTCCAAGCAAAACATTTAATATCGCCGGATTGCAGGCTTCAGCAATCATTATTCCGGATCGCCTGAAGCGCGCCAAGTTTTCCGCAAGCCTTCAGCGCAATGGTTTAGGCGGACTGAACGCGTTTGCCGTCACTGCAATCGAAGCCGCGTATTCAAAAGGGGGACCGTGGCTTGATGGATTGATCTCTTACATTGAGAGAAACATGAACGAAGCGGAAGCCTTTTTGAGCACCGAGCTGCCAAAGGTCAAAATGATGAAGCCGGATGCATCATACTTGATTTGGCTCGACTTCAGCGCTTACGGCTTGTCCGATGCAGAGCTTCAGCAAAGAATGCTAAAAAAAGGAAAAGTTATTTTAGAGCCCGGGACGAAATACGGGCCTGGCGGAGAAGGATTTATGCGCCTGAACGCAGGATGCTCTCTTGCAACCCTGCAGGACGGCCTGCGCCGCATCAAAGCCGCATTATCGTAAATATAGCTGTTAAACGCCTTTACGTCTTCATTTGTAAAGGCGTTCTTAATAAAGGAATTTTATATTTTACTTCTAATATTTAGTGTTATAATAGATTCATATTTTATACGAAAGGATTTCACACGAATGGAAATTCTAAAAGACTATCTTCTGCACATCTGCTTTATTTTGTTTCCTATTCTTCTTTACCAAGTGTTTTGGCTTGGAAAACCTGCGATTCTTGTGCCAAAAATAAACAGCGGTTTAGTCACGCTCTTCGCCTGCGGCGCCTCCGTTTTATGCATTATTTTCCCGATTCATGAAATGGACTACATACAATACGGCCTTCAGATGATTCCCGTTATCATTTGTTTATTTTACATTAGTACCGCTTCCGGACTTACAGTCGCCGCATCTGTCCTATGTTTTGAACTGCTTTTTTACGAACCTTCCGCAATGTTTGTTTTCACTTTGCTGCCTTTTCTTATCATTATCCCAATCTTATTTCAGAAAAAATGGCCATTCATGTCCAAAGCGAAAAAACTGCTGCTGTCTTTATTGATCAGCTGCGTGGAGATTTTCCTATTTTTCGCCTCAAGCTGGATTCTTTCCGCCTTGAATATTTTAAATTTTCAAAAATCAGGAATTTTCGTTTACGAGGCGGCAGTCTCAGGGCTTTTCCGCTCCAGTGTTCTTCTATTAAGCATCTATATTATCGAAAGCATCGCCGAAAATATCGCCCTGCGCTCACAGCTTATCCATTCTGAAAAAATGACGATTGTGAGTGAACTGGCAGCGAGCGTCGCTCATGAGGTCAGGAATCCGCTGACAGTTGTCCGCGGGTTTGTCCAGCTGCTTTTTAATGATGAAACCTTACAAAACAAGTCGAGTGCAGATTACAAAAAGCTTGTACTGTCAGAGCTTGACCGGGCGCAAGGCATTATTACAAACTATCTCGATATGGCCAAACAGCAATTATACGAAAAAGAGGTTTTTGACCTATCTGCCCTTATCAAAGAGACAAGCTCCCTTATGGTGTCGTACGCCAATTACAAGTCAGTAACCGTCGAGGCTGAAACAGAACCGGACCTTTTGATATACGGAGACGCAACAAAGCTGAAGCAGGCTGTCATCAACCTGATGAAAAACAGTATTGAAGCGGTTCCTCACGGTAAGGGGATGATCCACATATCAGCCAAAAGAAACGGCCATACGATCATGATCAACATCACAGACAATGGGGTCGGGATGACAGACCATCAAATGCAAAAACTCGGCGAACCTTATTATTCCTTAAAAACGAACGGAACGGGACTCGGCCTCACCGTAACCTTTTCCATTATTGAACATCATCACGGGACCATTTCATTTAACAGCAGCTTCCAAAAAGGCACTACGGTGACCATTAAGCTTCCCGCTGATCTTCCTCACTAGCAAATCGATTGGAACTTTAATAGAATAAATGCGAGGTGATGACAGATGAGCACGTTTGAAACAGGCTCTATCGTTAAAGGATTTTACAAAACAGGTGTATACATAGGAGAAATCACGGCTTGCAGGCCGCAGCACTATTTAGTGAAAGTGAAAGCGGTTCTTACCCATCCCGCTCAAGGAGACCTTCATCATCCAAAACAGGCGGATGTGCCATTTTTTCATGAGAGAAAAGCGCTTGCATATGGTGAACAGACCAATATCCCCCACCATATGGTGAAGCCTTATGATGGTGAAGTGCCGGATTATACAAAATCTCTGCGGGAGGCGGCAGCACAGCTGAGAGCCAAATTGAATGAGGATGGTTCGGAGTGGGCAAAGCGCTCCCTTCATAATCTGAACATTTTAGAAAAAGAATATTTTAACCGGCCATAACCCAGTCTGACAAAAGATTGGGTTTTTTACGTCGCGCGCTTCAACAGTTCGGTTAAATCGATTCTCTCGCCGATTGTGGGCGGTTTTGGCTTTTCGAGATACTGCTTATCCTGCTCAACAAGCTTAAAAAGTTTATATGCTGTAAGAGCATCATCAAGCGCTTTATGATGGGTGCCGGTTCCGGAATCTCCATACTCTTCGGCAGCTTTCCATAAACCCGTCAATGTCCGGTCTCCAAAAAAGTTTTTGTATTCAAGCGATAAATCTCTCATTTCTCCCTTAAACGGGAAAGGGATATGGTTAAACATACAGTTTTGCTTCAGCACTTTCATATCCATGTTTCCCCACGTAATAATTGTGCTGTTTTTCTCAGGATCCAGCTCGTTTAGTTTACGGATGAAATCCTCGAATCTCATTCCTTCGTCTACCTGTTTTTGGGTTATTTTTAAAAATGATTTGCAGCGTTTCGTAAGCTTCGGGAACTTTTTCGGTCTAACATAGCTAGAAAACGTCTCAACCACTTCATCATCAATCGACTTTACAATTCCGGCTTCAATGATTTCCGGGAAGAAGTTTTGAGGACTGTACTTTCCATCGGGCATTGTAAATTCGAAATCAATAATGAGTAAGCTGTTTGTCGTCACCTTTTTACACCTGCCTTTCCTCCGATCAGAAAATGCTATCTTTATAGTATATCAATTCCCCTTCTCGACATTTCTTCATTTTCTAAAAATAATGAATTTTCCCAGCCGCTTCGTTTCTTTTAAATTGTGAATCGTTTCTTTATAATTAGTAAGGAACCCGAAATAATAAGAAGGTGATGTTATTTCTATCCGTAAGAAAAACTTTGTCATTGTGTGGCTGGCGAACTTTTTTGTCTCCGCTAGCACAACGATGATCGTTCCTTTTCTCTCCTTATACATTGAGACGCTCAGCTCTTTTTCAAACGGCTTTGTGCAAAGGTGGAGCGGCTATGTGTTCGGCATTACATTTCTCATGGCGTTTTTGGTATCCCCGTTTTGGGGACGGTTCGGAGACAAACGCGGATACAAGAAAATCCTTATGGCAACCGGAACGGGCATTGCCCTCAGCATTTTCTTCATGGGCTTTGTTACATCGGTGTACCAATTGTTTTTTCTGCGTATGGCAATGGGTCTTGTAACCGGATTCATCCCGACTTCTCTTGCGATGATTTCGGCACAGACTCCGAAGAGCTCAGCCGGCAAAACACTTGGCACGCTGCAAATGGGGCAAGTGTCCGGAAGCTTGTTCGGCCCGCTTTTGGGAGGCATGCTTGCTGATCATTTCGGCTTTACGTATACCTTTTTTATCACATCCTTTGTGATTTTCTCGTCTGTTCTTCTCGTGTTATTTGGTGTCAAAGAAAAGCCTCTTGCAGAGAAAACAGCCAAACGTACGTCTTACTCGAGAAAAGAAGTGCTCTCCTATATTTTTCACCAGCCGGCGCTGTGGGTCATGATGCTGTTAACCATGCTGATTCAAACAGGCAATTTCAGTATCCAGCCCCTGCTCGCTTTATATGTAAATGAGCTGCACGGACCTGTCAATCTTGCCTTTTTCTCCGGCATGGCATTTTCAGCAACGGGGCTCGGAAGTTTGCTGCTGGCTAGAAAATGGGGTGATCTGGGCGACCGCTACGGCCACCGCCGCATTTTAATCGGACTTTTGCTCGCCGCCTCTTTCTTTTTTATTCCGCAGGCGCTCGCGTCCTCACTCAGCGTGCTCCTTGTTTTCAGATTTTTATTCGGAATGGCGATGGGCGGTTTGCTGCCATGCATTACGGCAGCGATCCGCGTTCAGGCTCCCGGCAGCATTCAAGGTGAAGTTCTCGGCTACAATGTCAGCTTTCGCTTTTTAGGAAACGTGCTCGGGCCTCTGCTCGGCGGAATCATATCGAGCCACTTTACCATTTCGGCCACCTTTTACGTCACAGCGTTTCTCTTTTTCGCCGGCGCCTGCATGCTTTGGATCATGCAGAAACTTCGGAAAGATTCTTATGCCAAAGCAAGCTGATTCCGAGAAAAAACTGAGGAATCTTCTAAATTTAACCTTCTCGTAATCTCAAAAGAATGGTACGATATGGCTAGAATTTAGGAGAAAAGAGAGTGACCATGTTACGAAAAATAATCGGATGGATTTTGCTCCTTTGCATAATCCCATTGTTTGCATTTACAGTTATCGCTTCCGGAAAAGAAGTAAAACAAATGAAGTCCCTGGATCAGGTGCTTGATAAAAATATTAATCTGAAAGATATCAGCCTTGTTCAGAACAGCTACATGTATGACAGGGACGGCTCCCTTGTCTCGGAAATCGTCAGCGACCACGAAAACCGTGTGCTCGTTCCATTTAACAAGATTCCCGAGGAAGTCAAACAGATTTTCTTAACATCTGAGGACCGCCATTTTTACGAGCATAAAGGCTTTGACTTTATGGGAATGGTGCGGGCTACTGCTTCTAACGTAAAAGACAAGAAAATTGACCAGGGTGCCAGCACCATCACACAGCAGCTTTCAAGAAACTTATATTTGAGCCACGAACGCTCCTTCAGCCGCAAGCTGACAGAGCTCGCGTATTCCTATCAGCTGGAGAAAAAATATACGAAAAATGAAATTCTTGCAGCTTACTTAAATACCATTTATTTTAACAATGGTGTTTATGGCGTCGGTTCAGCAGCTCAATTCTATTTCAGCAAACCGCTGAAATCTCTCACAGTGGGAGAAATGGCTTTTATCTGTGCTATACCTAATAACCCTACATTATATGATCCTCTCAAGCATTTTGACTACACGAAAAGCCGTCAAGAACGTTTGCTTAAAGGGCTAAAAGATGCCGGGGTCATTACGGACAAAGAGCTGAAAAAAGCCGTAAAACAAAAAATCAAACTGGATGTTGAAAAAAGAGAAGACAAATATCCTGACTACGTTTCCTACGTCAATGATGAATTCACTCAGCTGGTGTCTGAATCAGAAGGCTTTGATAAACGCCTTCAAAAAGCATCAGGAAAACAAAAAGAAAAGATCGAGAACGAGCTGTCCGCAAGAGTCAGCACTCTGATGAAAGACGGCGTGAAAATTTATACTGCACTTGATCCGTACATGCAAAATCAAGTTGTGGCACAAATGAATTCCAAGCTCCCGTATGCGGACGTACAGGGCGGAGCGGCTGTGATTAATCACCAGACGCATCAAATCATCGCTCTATCCGGCGGGAAAAACTATCAAAAATATGACTTTAACCGCGCCTACCAGGCGTACAGGCAGCCGGGGTCTTCCATTAAGCCGCTTCTTGATTACGGCCCTTATATTGAACAGACCGGCGCGACAACAAGCAGCACCATTGATGCCAGCAAGTTTTGCAGCAAAGACTACTGTCCGCAAAACTACAATAACCGCACTTACGGCACAGTGACGCTTGATACGGCGTTTAAAAATTCATATAATACCCCGGCTATTAGAATGCTCGACCGCGTCGGCATCCAAAAGGCATTCAGTTATATTGAGCCGTATCATTTTGCCAAACTTGTCGACAGTGACTATCTTCTTCCGGCGGCACTTGGCGGATTTACAAACGGCATGACGCCTCTTGAGATGACAAAGGCTTATACGACATTCGGAAACAGCGGAAGCTATACGCCGAGCCATGCGATTACAAAGGTGACAGACCTTAAAGGAAAAACACTTTATAAATGGAATGATAAAGCGACTCAAATATTCAGCGTCCGCACGAACATGCAGCTGAAAAAACTGATGTCTTCCGTTGTGAAAAGCGGAACAGGGAAAAAAGCATATTTCAATGCGCCTTACATCGGCGGTAAAACCGGAACATCAAATGATTATCACGATATGTGGTTTGTCGGCCTGACTGATACGTATACAATGGGTGTCTGGGTCGGAAAGGATACACCGACCAGCGTTGAATATCTTCACAGCATCAGCCCTCAGCTTTCCATCTGGAAAGGAACGCTGCAAGCGGCTTATTAAAGGATCGGAGGGGATATGGAGTGACTTCAGAACAAATTCCAAATCGCGTTTTGCTGTTTGACGGTGTCTGCAATTTATGCAATGGCGCCGTGCAGTTTATCATTAAACGTGATCCGGACGGATTGATTTCTTTCACATCGCTGCAGTCGGAAACAGGACAGAGCCTGCTGAAAAAAAGCGGGCTTCCGACTGATCGGTTTGACAGCTTTGTCTTTATTGAAGACGGCCAAGTGTACACAAAGTCAACTGCAGCCATTAAGGTTTTCAGGCATCTGCGAGGCCCATGGCGGCTCTTCGTCCTTTTTTTCGCAGTGCCGAAGCCTGTCAGAGATATGGTCTATTCTTTCATTGCCAAAAACCGCTATAAGTGGTTTGGCAAAAAAAATGAATGTATGCTCCCCTCCCCTTCCATTAAAAAAAGATTTTTACCGTAAATAAAAAATGGCTAGGAAGCTAGCCATCACAGATTGTTGACAAAATCCTAAAACGGCTTCGTTTTAGGATTTTGTCATCTATTCAGCGTGATTGAAAACTTTTGAAGTTGTGAAACGGCGGAAACCTGAGAATCTAGCCGCCGTTTTATTGCGTACAGAGCACGAAGCGCAAATCTGACCACCAAACGCTGAAATGGCTAGCTTACACAGGTAAGCTAGCCATTATGCTATTATAAAGCTTGATAAATATGAACAGAATACCGATAACAAAGGTAAACCAAAACAGCAGTTCCAATAGAATGAATCCAACTAATGACATGAGAGAAAGCGTCGAATAAATCCGGTATACGGTAAACACAAAGTAAGCGAGCGTGACGACCGCAAACCAGATCACAATCCAAATGACATTTTGCAAGAGCACAAAGGATAAAATCCCGCCGCCCAAATAAATCATGGAACCCATTCTGAGTTTTTTCAGGTTGTTCCCTTCCGGATCATTAGCAAAAAACAGCAATGACAGCTCGGTCACGGTATTTGCAATTAATTTCAGAGCGGACAGAACCATAAAATATAAAAGTGCAAAGGCAGCAAATAACGCAAGCCTGATTCCTTTCTCTGAAAAATAATCGAGCATTCCATCATACATTCCAAATGAAGACAGCATCTTTAACGCATAAAGTGAAGTTGAGATGGATAAGGACGAACTAAAAAGCAGGATCGCAATCAGCGGAAAATATCCTGTCAAATAAGTATTTTTCATATAAAAAAGTCCCTTTCTATAATCTACCTCATTTATTATGGAGGACTTAAAACACATTGACAAGATAAATTATTCCATTTTTTCTCCTTTTTACGAATTACGGGCCCAAATCTTCACAAAGCAGCATTTTGAGAGTAAAGTAGTACGCAGGAATCATAAAACGTAAGGAAGTTTTATATGAAAAAAACATTAAAACTGCAAACCAGACTCACCATATTTGTTTGTATCGTTGTATTAATCGCATTGCTCATTACGTTTTTTACAGTCGGTGCCCAAACCACCAAACGAATTAGAGATCAGGAAAAGGCCACTGCGCTGCAGACTGCTGAAATGGTAGCTGAAGCGCCGATGACAGCCGCTGCTTTAGAAAGCGGAAAAAAACAAAAGGAACTGCAGAGCTACACAAAGCGGGTTCAGAAAATTACCGGCACGGAATTTGTTGTCGTCATGGATATGAACGGTATCCGCAAAACTCATCCTGACCCGAGCAAAATCGGAAAAAAATTCAGAGGCGGTGATGAGTCCGAGGTATTAAAAGGGCATGTCCATATCAGCACAGCCTCTGGCACGCTCGGGAAATCGCAGAGAGCGTTCGTCCCTGTCTACGCGGAGAATGGAAAACAGGTCGGTGCAGTCGCGGTCGGCATCACCGTAAATGAAATTGATGAAGTGATCAGCCATAGCTTACGGCCGCTTTACTTTATTATTTGCGTCAGCATCTTCGTCGGTGTGATCGGAGCCGTTATCGTCGCCCGTACAGTGAAAAATATCATGTACGGACTTGAACCTTATGAAATTGCGACTCTGCTTGAAGAACGGAGCGCGATGCTGGAATCGACGAAGGAAGGAATACTCGCTGTCGATGAACATGGCAAAATTAAACTTGCCAACGCGGAAGCAAAACGCCTATTCGTCAAAATGGGCATCAACACAAATCCCATTGATCAGGATGTAGACTACATCTTGCCGAAAAGCCGCTTGAAAAAGGTCATTGAGACAAAAAAACCTCTTCAAGACAGAGACGTCCGCATTAACGGGCTGGAGCTTGTGTTTAATGAAGTTCCTATCCAGCTGAAAGGACAAACTGTCGGAGCGATTGCAACATTCCGCGACAAGACCGAGGTAAAACATTTAGCTGAACAGCTTTCCGGTGTTAAAATGTATGCAAACGCACTGAGAGCGCAGTCTCATGAATTTATGAACAAACTGCATGTGATATTAGGTCTCGTCCAGCTGAAAGAGTATGATGATCTTGGAGATTATATTAAAGATATAGCCATACAGCAAAAATCAGAAACAAGTGAAATTATAAATGATGTCAAAAGCTCCGTACTGGCCGGTTTTCTGCTTGGAAAGCAAAGCTTTATACGTGAGCAGGGCGCAAATCTTGATATTGAATGCAACGGTGTCATCCCGAACGCGGCAGACCCTTCTGTCATCCATGAACTTATTACAATCATCGGAAATCTCATCAACAATGGCTTAGACGCCGTTGCCGATATGCCGAAAAAACAAATCACCATGTCCATGCGCTTCCATAACAGCATACTGGACATTGAAATTACCGATACTGGAGCAGGCATGTCTGAAGAAGACCAAGCCAAAGTATTTGAACAAGGCTATTCAACAAAGGGCAAAAACCGGGGATTCGGCCTTTATTTCACACAGCAAAGCATCGAAAATTTAAAAGGCCAAATGATCCTCACAAGCGAAAAGAATGAAGGAACGACATTCAGTATTCGCATCCCGTACGAACCGAAGGAGGAAAATCATGATTAATGTACTAATAGTTGAAGATGACCCCATGGTGGGTGAATTAAATAAACGATACTTAAGCCAAATAGATGGCTTTCAGCTGAAAGGCATCGCTTCTTCCTTTCAAAGCGCTCTGCATATTTTAGGCGAGCACCATATCGACCTCATTTTGCTTGATATTTATATGCCGGGAAAAAACGGGCTGGAACTGCTGACGGAATTGAGAGCCCAAAATGAAGCGGTTGACGTGATTGTCATCTCAGCGGCCAGCGAGCTTGACGTAATCAAGAAAACACTTCGGTACGGAGCTGTCGATTATTTAATCAAACCGTTTGAATTTGAACGTTTCCAAACGGCTCTGTCTGATTACAGACGAAAACAAAAGGTGTATTCAACCCATCGCAACATGAGCCAAAAAGAACTGGACGCCGAGCTTTTTCAAAAGAAAGAAGCAACAGAAAAAGTGCAGCTTCCTAAAGGCCTGACAAAAAGCACGCTGAAGCTGATCTGGTCCAGTATCCAGTCATTTGAAAATGAATCTTTTACGACAGAAGACTTGGCAAAGCACACAGAAATCTCTCAAGTATCCATACGAAAATACTTAAAGTTTCTTGAAGATATACAGGTTCTGAATGTAGAAATGGCGTACGGAACGATCGGAAGACCTGTGTTTCAGTACAACGTCAACAACAGTAACCTTAACGGAATAAAGCAATATCTATAAGAAAAACGCACTGCTTGCTTTGAGCAGTGCGTTTTTCTGTCATATCTCTTGCCAAGATGCTTGATTCTATTGTTGATAAGTTATACAAGAATAACAAAGGGCCTTTCACATTTTTAAGCAAACAATTCTAAAAATATATACTTTTTAAAAAATTATGCGAAATTCTATTTATTTCTTATTAGTTAAATGATAAATTATGATTGGTTAGTTGATCCCGAAAAACTAAGTCATAAGTCTTACTTCAGAAAACGATGTCACGGTTTTCCGCCCGGAACGCCTTCCACATCCTTCTCTTCCCCGCCTTTCGAAGGAAATACTCACACCACGCTTATTCAGGGAAGAATAGAACTGTCTCAGCGCATTCCATTTGTTATTATCAGAAAATTTTATCGATTCTAAGAAATTGTTCAGGACAGCCCATCACATGACTGGCCGGATCAGCTTTGAACCAAATTTTTCTGGGGGGTTATATCTTGAATAAACGAAAAATCGGATTGGCGATGTCACTTGTGATCGCAGCAGGCACCATATTAGGAGCATGCGGAAACAGCGAAAAAAGCAGGGGCTCCGGCGAAGGCAAAAACAAATTCAGTGTGGCGATGGTTACTGACGTAGGCGGAGTGGATGACAAATCCTTCAACCAATCAGCCTGGGAAGGCATCCAAGCCTTTGGGAAAGAGAATGGGCTGAAAAAAGGCAAAAACGGTTACGACTATCTTCAATCCAAATCAGATGCAGACTATACAACGAACTTAAATAAATTGGCGCGTGAGAATTTTGACTTAATTTACGGCGTCGGCTACTTAATGGAGGATTCAATCAGCGAAATTGCTGACCAGCGCAAAAATACAAACTTTGCGATTATAGATGCTGTTGTCGATAAAGACAACGTCGCAAGTATTACGTTTAAAGAGCAGGAAGGCTCATTTCTCGTCGGAGTGGCCGCAGCCCTATCAAGCAAATCAGGAAAAATCGGCTTTGTAGGCGGCATGGAATCAGAGTTAATCAAAAAATTCGAGGTCGGCTTCCGTGCCGGCGTGCAAGCAGTTAACCCTAAAGCCGTTGTAGAAGTGAAATACGCAGGGGGTTTCGATAAAGCCGATGTCGGTAAAGCAACCGCCGAAAGCATGTATAAATCAGGCGTAGATGTTATTTATCACTCTGCGGGCGCCACTGGCACAGGCGTCTTTACTGAAGCGAAAAACCTGAAAAAAGAAGATCCAAAACGCGATGTCTGGGTCATCGGTGTCGATAAAGACCAATACGCAGAAGGCCAGGTAGAAGGAACAGATGATAACGTCACCCTCACTTCCATGGTGAAAAAAGTAGATACAGTCGTTGAAGATGTAACGAAAAAAGCGAGTGACGGAAAGTTCCCGGGCGGCGAAACACTTACCTACGGGCTGGATCAAGACGGAGTCGGCATTTCTCCATCTAAACAAAATCTATCGGATGATGTGATCGAAGCGGTCGATAAATGGAAGAAAAAAATCATCGACGGATTGGAAGTCCCGGCAACTGAGAAAGAGCTGAAAACCTTCAAAGCTGAATAAGAATCGCAGGGATAAGGAGGTCGAGCCCTTATCCCTTGTTTTCTTTTATTTTGAAATAAAGGAGCGGTCAATCAATGGAATATGTCATTGAAATGCTCAATATCCGCAAGGAGTTTCCAGGTATCGTCGCCAATGACAATATCAATCTTCAAGTCAAAAAAGGCGAAATACACGCGTTGCTCGGTGAAAATGGAGCGGGGAAATCAACATTGATGAATGTCCTTTTCGGGCTGTATCAGCCGGAGCGGGGTGAGATTCGGGTGCGCGGCGAGAAGGTGCACATCAACAGCCCGAACAAAGCGAATGACCTTGGAATTGGAATGGTGCACCAGCACTTTATGCTTGTTGACACCTTTACAGTTGCTGAAAATATTATTCTCGGGAAGGAGCCAAAGAAGTTTGGCAGAATTGACCGGAAGCGTGCTGGCCAAGAGGTGCAGGACATTTCCGATCGATACGGCCTGCAGATCCATCCTGAAGCAAAAGCAGCTGACATATCAGTCGGTATGCAGCAGCGCGCAGAAATATTAAAAACCCTCTACCGCGGTGCCGATATTCTGATTTTTGATGAACCGACGGCTGTTTTGACGCCTCATGAAATTAAGGAACTGATGCAAATTATGAAGAACCTAGTCAAAGAAGGGAAGTCCATCATCTTAATCACCCATAAGCTGAAAGAGATTATGGAGATTTGTGACCGCGTTACGGTTATCCGTAAAGGAAAAGGCATCAAAACCCTTGATGTCCGTGATACAAACCAAGACGAACTCGCCAGTCTAATGGTCGGCCGCGAGGTATCGTTCAAAACTGAAAAGAGAGCTGCTCAGCCGGGAGCGGAAGTGCTTGCGATTGACGGCATAACTGTAAAGGATACCCGCGGAATAGAGACAGTCAGAGATTTGTCTCTTTCTGTCAAAGCGGGAGAAATAGTCGGCATAGCAGGCGTCGACGGAAACGGGCAATCAGAGCTGATCGAAGCGGTGACAGGACTCCGCAAAACAGATTCAGGAACAATCACCTTAAACGGAAAACAGATCCAAAACCTGACGCCAAGAAAAATCACTGAATCCGGGATCGGGCATATTCCTCAGGATCGCCATAAACACGGTCTCGTCCTTGATTTTCCAATCGGAGAGAATATCCTGCTGCAAAGCTATTACAAA
This sequence comes from Bacillus sp. FJAT-14266, assembly GCF_001719225.1. Taxonomy (NCBI): domain Bacteria; kingdom Bacillati; phylum Bacillota; class Bacilli; order Caryophanales; family Bacillaceae; genus Bacillus; species Bacillus sp. FJAT-14266. The sequence continues at coordinate 1,157,105 of NZ_CP017072.1, read as the reverse complement.
AAGCCGTATTCTGCATTGGGCGTTTTACATAAAGGCGAAATGTACAAAAAAGCACGCAGCCTGATCAGCGAGTACGATGTCAGAACGCCGGATGAATATACACACGCGCGGGCATTGTCAGGCGGAAACCAGCAAAAAGCGATTATCGGGCGGGAAGTAGACAGAAATCCTGATTTATTAAATGCCGCCCAGCCGACTCGCGGCCTTGATGTCGGAGCGATTGAATTTGTCCATAAAAAGCTCATTGAGCAGCGTGATGCCGGGAAAGCCGTTCTTCTCCTCTCGTTTGAGCTTGAAGAAATTATGAATCTCAGTGACAGAATCGCCGTTATTTTTGAAGGACGCATTATCGCCAGCGTTAATCCGCAGGACACCACTGAACAGGAGCTTGGTCTCTTGATGGCAGGAAGCACGCAAAAGGAAGCGGGGAAAGCAAATGGTTAAACGACTCTCTCATTTACTCGTGCCGCTCATCGCAATCATCCTTGGTCTTGCGGCCGGCGCGTTGATTATGCTTGTGAGCGGCTACAGTGTGGCCAGCGGATATTCGGCTTTGTGGAATGGGATATTCGGAGAAATCTATTATGTCGGTGAAACAATCCGGCAAATTACGCCTTATATTTTATCTGGATTGGCTGTCGCCTTTGCATTCCGAACCGGACTCTTTAATATCGGCGTCGAGGGCCAGCTGCTCGTCGGCTGGACAGCAGCGGTTTGGGTCGGTACGGCGTTTGACGGACCGGCATATATTCACTTGCCGCTCGCATTGATTACAGCGGCAGCTGCAGGAGGATTATGGGGGTTTATTCCCGGCATTTTGAAAGCGCGATTTTACGTTCATGAAGTCATTGTCACCATTATGATGAATTATATCGCGCTGCACATGACCAATTACATCATTTCAAACGTCTTGACAGATCATCAGGACAAGACGGGGAAAATTCACGAATCCGCCTCCCTCCGCTCTCCTTTTCTTGAACAGATCACCGATTACTCACGGCTGCATTTGGGAATCATCGTTGCCCTTCTCGCAGCAGTTATCATGTGGTTTATCATCAACAAAACTACAAAAGGATTTGAGCTCCGGGCGGTCGGGTTTAACCAGCACGCTTCCCAGTATGCCGGCATGAGCGTGCGGAAGAATATCATGACCTCCATGCTTATCTCCGGCGCTTTTGCAGGCCTTGCCGGAGCCATGGAGGGGCTAGGAACATTCGAATACGCCGCAGTGAAAGGCGCATTTACTGGCGTAGGCTTTGACGGTATCGCTGTCGCTCTTCTCGGGGGAAACACAGCCATCGGCGTTGTACTGGCAGCATGCCTGCTTGGCGGGCTGAAAATCGGCGCATTAAATATGCCGATTGAATCAGGCGTTCCATCAGAGGTCGTTGATATTGTGATTGCTATTATTATTCTGTTTGTGGCTTCAAGCTATGCGATTCGTTTCGTCATGGGCAAATTGAAGAAAAAGGGGGCGAACTAAGTGGACATTGTGCAGATTTTATCTATCGTTGTCCCTGCCACACTCGTCTATGCGGCCCCGCTTATTTTAACTGCTCTCGGCGGCGTGTTTTCCGAGAGATCAGGTGTGGTGAATATCGGCTTAGAAGGCCTCATGATTATCGGGGCGTTCACCAGCGTGCTATTTAATTTATTTTTTGGCCCGGAATTAGGTGCCGCCGCACCTTGGCTTTCGCTCCTTGCCGCCATGGCAGCAGGCGCCCTGTTTTCACTGATTCACGCGGCAGCGGCGATTTCGTTTCGCGCCGACCAGACAGTCAGCGGTGTCGCCATTAACATGCTGGCGCTTGGGGCAACTTTATTTATCGTCAAACTGATCTACGGCAAAGCGCAGACAGACAAAATTCCAGAGCCTTTTTATAAGACGAAAATCCCCGGTTTGGGCGATATTCCCGTCTTGGGAAAGATCTTCTTTTCGGATGTCTATTATACGTCTATTCTTGCAATAGCACTTGCCTTTATTTCCTGGTTTATCTTGTTCAAAACGCCGTTCGGCCTTCGTATCCGTTCTGTCGGAGAGCATCCGATGGCGGCCGATACGATGGGAATCAACGTATATAAAATGCGCTACATCGGCGTGATGATCAGCGGATTGTTCGGCGGTCTCGGCGGCGGCGTATATGCCTCTACAATTGCGCTTGATTTCACGCACTCTACCATCTCCGGGCAAGGCTTTATCGCCCTGGCAGCGCTTGTATTCGGAAAATGGCATCCGATCGGAGCACTGGGGGCCGCCCTGTTTTTCGGATTCGCCCAAAGCTTAAGCATCATTGGATCGCTGCTCCCTCTTTTTAAAGACATACCAAATGTGTATATGCTGATGGCTCCTTATGTCTTAACGATTCTCGCTTTAACCGGCTTTATCGGGCGGGCAGATGCGCCAAAAGCCAATGGCGTGCCTTATATTAAAGGAAAAAGATAAAACATTCTCCCCTGGGAAGACGATTCTCAGGGGTTTTTTTCTAATCCAAAAGACCCTCTTAATTTAATTGTTTATTAGTTTTTTAACTTAAAAAAATATGAAGTGTTAACGCTTTCTTGTAGACTGTAACAAACAATACATGGGGGTGTATGACATGGGAGCAATTCCAAAAACGGGGACAATTTCACCTGAGCAAAAAGACTCACAGGAGAAAAACCTGTTTCAAAAAATTTGGTCTTGGGAAATCGGTGTGATTCCTTTGCCTTTATACACAGTATTAGCTGTTATTATTATTCTTGCAGCCTATTACAATGAGCTGCCGGCAAATATGCTTGGCGGGTTTGCCATCATTATGATTCTTGGTGTGTTTCTCGGAGACATAGGCCAACGCATACCGATATTGAAGGATATTGGCGGCCCTGCTATTTTATCTTTGTTTGTTCCTTCATTTTTAGTCTTTTACAATTTACTGAATTCAACATCTTTAGACGCTGTAACCAACTTGATGAAAACGTCTAACTTCCTTTATTTCTATATCGCTTGCCTTGTTGTGGGAAGTATCCTCGGTATGAACAGAATTGTTTTAATACAGGGGTTTATCAGAATGTTCGTTCCACTGGTTGCAGGAACGATCGCGGCCGTTGCAGCCGGCATCCTTGTCGGATTTATTTTTGGCTATAGTGCCTATGATTCCTTTTTCTTTGTTGTTGTCCCGATTATTGCCGGGGGAATAGGCGAAGGAATTTTGCCGCTTTCAATCGCCTACTCACAAATACTGGGCTCATCTGCTGATGTATTTGTGTCTCAGCTGGTTCCAGCCGCAATTATAGGAAACGTTTTTGCTATCATATGTGCAGCCTTAATGAAAAAGCTTGGCGATAAGCGTCCAGATCTAAATGGGAACGGACGTCTCGTAAAATCTAAAAAAGCAAATGAGATTTTCAATCAAAAAGAAGCCGAAGCAAAAATTGATTTCAAATTAATGGGAGCAGGAGTTCTGCTCGCGTGTACATTCTTTATTTTTGGCGGGTTATTGGAGAAATTCATCTTCATCCCGGGCGCGATCTTAATGATTATTTCAGCTGCGGCTGTCAAGTATGCAAATATTCTTCCGAAAAAAATGGAAGAAGGCGCTTACCAGCTTTATAAGTTTATTTCTTCAAGCTTTACATGGCCGCTGATGGTCGGTCTCGGCATCCTCTTTATTCCGTTGGATGACGTAGCGTCTGTGATTTCTATTCCGTTTGTCATCATCTGTATTTCAGTTGTTATCGCGATGATTGGTTCTGGATATTTCGTAGGCAAGCTGATGAACATGTATCCGGTTGAATCCGCAATCGTTACCTGCTGCCACAGCGGCCTCGGCGGAACGGGTGATGTTGCCATTTTATCGGCATCAGGAAGAATGGGCCTTATGCCGTTTGCCCAAATTTCAACCCGTCTCGGCGGTGCAGGCACAGTTATTTGCGCGACAGTGCTGCTTCGTTTTTTCACTTCATAAACAGAAAGAGTTCCGTTTTATGCGGAACTCTTTTTTTATTTATTCACAATCCGAATATACTCTCGGGGACCAAACGGCAGATCCTTTGATTCCATCTCACTCATTCTGGCTGACAGGTGGTGCTCCAGTAAATACAGCTCCCACTCATCACTAGCCGCCACACCGCTGCGCCCGTCATATTGATTCAACATGAATGCCCCTGCAAATACTGAGCAGAATAAACCTGAGCACATCACGACTTTTCTTTTCACATGACCAGCTCCTTTCCTTCAGCTTGATCAGGATTGATTTTAAATATACAAATAACCTCTTTTTTGTTAGACTTATTTTGAGGTCAAAAGAACTCATAAAAACCCATTACAGCAGTTCGAAGCGTGGCAGCTTGCAGAAAAGTGCGATATAATTTGGACTAGGTCGTTTGACCGTATATTTCATACATAGCGCATTTTTCAATTGAGAACGAGAAAAGGAGGTCTTATCTTTGCAGCTCTTACATCTTGCTATTTTATCGCCTTTTTTATTTGCTTTTATCATTCCCTTCTTGGCAAAATACGCAAAAAGAGTGCATACGGGCTGGTTTGTGTTGATCTTGCCCGTCTTGCTATTTATATACTTTCTCCCAATGATCAGGATGACACAATCTGGAGAAACACTTCGATCGGTATTAGAGTGGATTCCGTCACTCGGCATTAACTTTACCGTTTATATAGACGGCCTCGGGTTATTATTCGCCTTACTGATCACAGGCATTGGCTCTTTGGTCACTCTTTACAGCATTTTTTATTTATCGAAAGAAAAAGAACAGCTTGGGCCCTTTTATGTCTACTTATTGATGTTCATGGGCGCCATGCTCGGCGTCGTTCTAGTAGACAATGTCATGGTTCTCTACATGTTCTGGGAGCTTACAAGCCTTTCATCCTTTTTGCTGATCGGCTATTGGTATAAGCGGGAAAAGTCGCGCTATGGCGCAGCCAAATCACTTTTGATTACGGTCAGCGGCGGGCTGTGCATGCTCGGCGGATTTATTCTCCTTTATTTGATAACGGATTCCTTCAGTATTCGAGAGATGGTTCATCAAGTTCAATTAATTGCCGGCCACGAATTGTTTATCCCGGCTATGATTCTCATTTTATTAGGGGCTTTTACAAAATCAGCGCAATTTCCTTTTTACATCTGGCTCCCTGACGCAATGGAAGCTCCGACGCCTGTCAGCGCTTATCTCCATTCAGCTACTATGGTAAAAGCCGGCATTTATGTGATTGCGAGATTCAGTCCTATTTTCGCCTTTTCAGCTCAGTGGTTTTGGATCGTGTCCCTCGTTGGCCTCTTTACGATGGTTTGGGGTTCATTCCATGCCGTGAAACAAACTGATTTAAAATCGATTTTGGCGTTTTCAACCGTCAGCCAGCTCGGCATGATCATCTCCATGCTCGGTGTCAGTGCTGCGGCCCTTCATTACGGCCATACAGAATATTATACAGTTGCCGCTATGGCTGCCATTTTCCATTTAATCAACCACGCAACCTTTAAAGGAAGCTTGTTTATGGCAGTCGGGATTATCGATCACGAAACAGGCACACGGGATATCCGGAAGCTAGGCGGCCTGATGGCGATTATGCCGATTACATTTACCATTTCCTTAATCGGGACATTTTCAATGGCCGGCTTACCGCCGTTTAACGGATTTTTGAGTAAAGAAATGTTTTTCACAAGCATGCTTCGCGTGACACATTTTGACCTGTTCAACGTGCAGACATGGGGCGTTCTGTTCCCTCTTTTCGCCTGGATCGGAAGTGTATTTACGTTTATCTACAGCATGAAATTGCTGTTTAAAACATTCAGAGGAAATTACCAGCCTGAGCAGCTTGAAAAACCGGCTCACGAGGCGCCTGTCGGCATGCTCGTACCACCGGTCATTCTTGTCGCTTTGGCTGTCAGTCTCTTCTTTTTCCCGAATATATTGTCGTACAGCCTGATAGAGCCTGCGATGAACTCAATCTATCCGACACTGCTTGCCGGCCATGAGAAATTCCACGTTCACATTTCACAGTGGCATGGGGTTACAACGGAATTGCTCATGACTGCGGGTATTGTTGTGATCGGAACAATTGGTTATTTGTCGCTGAATAAGTGGAAGGGAATCTATAAACTGTTTCCTTCGAAACTCACACTCAACCGGTTATATGATAAGCTTTTGACTCTGATGGAGAAAGGCTCTTACCGGGTCACAAAACAATATATGACCGGGTTTTTAAGAGATTATTTGCTGTATATCTTCGCTGGTTTCATCATTCTGATAGGCGGAGCTTTTGCCATTAAAGGCGGATTTTCATTTAAAACGGAAGGCATGGCTAAAATCGGTGTATACGAAATCATTTTGACGCTTGTCATGATCAGCGCCACAGTGGCGACTGTTTTTGCTAGGTCAAGACTGACGGCGATCATTGCACTCGGCGTTGTCGGTTATACGCTTGCATTGTTTTTTGTCATTTTCAGAGCGCCGGACTTGGCATTGACTCAGCTCGTCATTGAAACGATTTCTGTGGCACTGTTTCTGCTTTGCTTCTACCATTTGCCGAAACTGAGGCTGAAAACAAAAACGAGAACGTTCCGGATGACGAATTTTATCATTTCTTTAGGCGTCGGTGTTATCGTTACTCTGCTCGGTATCGCATCCTCAAGCCAGCGGACAAAAGACAGCATTGCGTCCTTCTTTGTCAAACACAGCCACGATCTCGGCGGAGGGGATAATGTCGTCAATGTCATTCTCGTTGATTTCAGGGGATTTGATACAATGTTTGAGATTACGGTATTAACGATAGCCGCTCTCGGCATTTACAGCATGATTAAAACAAAAGTAAAAGAGGAGGGGAAAAGCGGTGAATGAACAAAAAACAAATGACTTGATTCTTCAAACCGCGACAAAGCTTGTATCCTTTATCATTTTGCTTTTCTCTTTCTATTTATTTTTATCAGGGCATAACGCGCCCGGAGGAGGCTTTGTCGGCGGACTGATCACGTCCTCTTCCATCGTTCTCTTGCTTCTGGCATATGATTTAAAAACCGTGCGTTCCCTTTTGCCGGTCAATTTCATTTATGTCGCGGGAGCCGGCCTTCTGCTCGCTGTATTAACAGGCGTTGGCTCCTTTGTCTTCGGGGCTCCTTTTTTAACCCACACATTCGGATACTTTCAGCTGCCGATCCTTGGGAAAACGGAGCTCGCCACAGCGACGATATTTGATTTAGGCGTTTATCTTGTTGTCGTAGGCATAACGATGACCATTATTCAAACGATTGGAGAGGAAGAATAATGGAAATCTTAATGGCTGTATTAGCCGGTATTATTTTTATGGCTGCCACGTATTTGCTGCTGTCTAAAAGCCTGCTTCGCGTCATTATCGGAACAGCACTGTTAAGCCATGGCGTTCATTTAATGCTTTTGACTATGGGAGGATTAAAGAAAGGCGCCGCTCCGATTTTGAGCGAGCATGCCAAATCATTTGTCGATCCGCTTCCGCAAGCCCTGATTTTGACCGCAATTGTCATTTCTTTTGGCGTTACGTCATTCATCCTCGTCATGGCCTTTCGCGCTTATCAGGAATTGAAATCGGACGATATGGATCAAATGAGGGGAAATGATCAACATGAATAATTTTGTTATTTTGCCAATCCTGATCCCGCTTTTGTCGGCTATTCTTCTGATTTTCAAGACGAAGAATCTTATGCTCATGAGAATCTTCAGCACGGCGGCATCGGCCATCGGGATTGTGATTAGCGGCATACTTGTACAGACTGTCTTCACAAAAGGCATCCAGACACTCAGCCTAGGCGGATGGAAAGCGCCGTACGGCATTGTGCTTGCCGCAGACCAATTCGCCAGCCTTCTCGTTCTCACAACAGCGATCATCGGTTTATTGGTTGGGCTTTATTCCTTCCGTTCTGTTGGTGAAAAACGGGAGCGCTCCTTTTACTACTCCGGCGTTCAGTTCTTGCTTGCCGGCGTCAGCGGAGCGTTTTTAACAGGCGATTTATTTAATATGTACGTATTTTTTGAGCTTCTGCTTATTGCTTCCTATATGCTGATTGTATTAGGCGGCACAAAAATTCAGCTGCGGGAATCCCTTAAATATATTGTGTTTAATATCGTATCGTCTGCCCTGTTTGTCATAGGGGTCGGCTTTTTATACGCTGTAACCGGTACGTTAAACATGGCGGATCTTAGCGTGAAAATCAGCGAATCAGGACAAACCGGGCTGATCACTGTGATTGGTGTCCTGCTGCTTTTGGTATTTGGCATGAAGGGCGGAATCTTCCCCCTCTACTTTTGGCTTCCAGGCTCTTATTACGCGCCACCGGCGGCAATCTCCGCGTTGTTCGGCGCTTTGCTGACAAAAGTCGGGTTATATGCGATTACGAGGGTTTTCACATTGATTTTTATTCACGATACTGCCTTTACCCATCAGCTGATGATTTGGCTGGCGGCGCTGACTGTGATTTTCGGTGTGATCGGTTCACTCGCTTATTCGAATGTCATGAAAATTGTGATCTATAACATTATTACCGCTGTCGGCGTGATTTTGTTCGGTGTGGCAGTACACACCCCCGCATCCATTCAGGGCGCGATCTACTATCTGATTCACGATATGCTGATTAAGGGTGCTTTGTTTATGCTGGCAGGTACGCTGATCGCATTGACTGGAACCGCGAGCCTGCATAAAATGGGCGGGCTGATCAAACGCTATCCTGTTCTTGGATGGATGTTTTTCATTTCCGCTATTTCTCTTGCAGGCATTCCGCCACTGAGCGGATTTGTCGGCAAATTTAAAATTGCAGAGGGCGGCTTCGCAGAAGGTGAATTTACGATATCCATGCTGATTCTGCTTTCGAGTCTGCTTGTACTGTACTCTGTGCTGAGGATCTTTATACATGCGTTTTGGGGCGAAGAAAAAGAAACGCCAAAACCAAATCATCGAACAGCTAAAGGACTTCTTTATCCTGCAGCTATTTTTCTCTTGCTGTCTCTTCTCTTCGGGTTGGGTACAGAATGGGTGTCGCCTTACGTTGATCAAGCGGCCGAGACGCTGCTGAATCCGGAAAAATATATCGAAGCTGTTCTGAAGGAGTAGATCGCATGGCATTTCAAATTTTATTAAATGTGTTTCTCGCTTTTTGCTGGATGTTCTTGAGCAACAGTCCAAGCGCCGCAGGATTCATTACAGGCTATATTCTGGGAATGCTCTCTCTCTTTTTCTTCCGGCGCTTTTTCACTCGCCAGTTTTATCTATGGAAATTGATTTCTATCATCAAGCTCTGTTTCATTTTTATAAAGGAACTGTACCTTGCCAATGTCAGTGTGATGAAATCAGTCTTATCTCCAAAACTGAATATCAGACCGGGCATTTTTGCTTTTAAAACTGAACTGACGAAGGACTGGGAAATCACCCTGCTTTCTCTGCTCATTACATTAACGCCGGGAACCTTGGTGATGGATATTTCAGATGACAGAACAATACTTTATATTCATGCAATGGATATCGAGGATGCGGAAAAAGCGATTTTTGACATTCGGGAGTCATTTGAAAAAGCCATACAGGAGGTGAGCCGGTGATGTTTACGCTGATCCTGCAAATCGCGCTCGGCATTATGGCAGTGTCTACCTTTTTGTATGTCATTCGTGTCATTAAAGGTCCGACTGTGCCTGACCGGGTCGTGGCTCTGGATGCAATCGGCATCAATCTGATCGCAATCACGGCGCTTGTCTCCATTTTGCTGAAAACAAGTGCGTTTTTGGATATTATTTTGTTGCTGGGGATTTTATCGTTTATCGGAACGATCGCATTTTCCAAGTTCCTGGAGAAAGGAGAGATTATCGAAAATGATCGAAACCGCTAAGGTCGTTGTGGCTGTATTCATTTTGCTGGGTGCTCTTATATGCCTCATTGCTTCATTTGGCGTACTTCGCCTTCCCGATGTGTTTACACGCGCTCATGCTGCTTCTAAAGGCTCAACATTGGGTGTCAATATGATTCTGCTCGGTGTCTTCTTCTATTTGTGGTTTGTGACGGGGGAGCTCTCCGCTAAAATCCTGCTTGGGATTCTCTTTATCTTTATTACGTCGCCTATCGGCGGGCACTTGATCTGCCGTGCTGCGTATAACTCCGGCGTCAAGCTTGATGAGAGAAGCGTACAGGATGACTATAACGGAATCAGAAACTTTGTGATTAAACGAAAAGAGGATTCTTATTTATAAAAATAAGCAGCCGGACAGGCAGAGTTCCGGCTGTTTTTTTATTTCTTGATGACAGCCAGCGTGCATCTGGATATACAGATCAGCCTCTCTTGCTCGTCATATATGTGAATGTGATAGACAATCGTCGTTCTGCCGATATGAACGGGCTCGGCTATCGCCTTTACCGTTCCTTCCTTTACAGATTTTAAATGGTTGGCGTTAATCTCCAAACCGACACAAGCCTGTGTTGAATGATCAATCAGGTTCTGTGCACCTGCGCTCGCCGCTGTTTCCGCCAGGGCCACTGAAGCGCCCCCATGCAAATATCCGAATGGCTGAACTGTCCGATGATCCACCGGCATGACCGCAACGCATCGTTCCGCTGTGTTTTCAACAATCTCTATACCAAGCGCTTCAAGCAATGTGTGTTTCGTATCCATCATCTACACCCCCAACATTTAAAGTACACCGTCTGATTTCGCAATCAAAACCGCTTCCGTCCGTGAACCGACATTCAGCTTATTAAAAATCGATGTCAAGCTGTATTCAATGGACCGCTTGCTTAAATGAAGGGCATCTGCGATTTCTTGGTTTGTAAATCCCTTTTCAACTTCTTGAAGAATCAGGCATTCTCTAGGTGTGAGCACATCTTGTTCTTTTTGAGAGGAAGGAGCCGGCTTTGTTTTTTGCTGAGTCATCAGCTGTTTAAAGTAAGCAAAATCGACTAAAATTTCTCCGTTGAGTACGTGGTATATGTATTGGGTGATCTTTTCTTTAGATTCCGTTTTGCTGATGGCACCGTGCAGACCCGCACGAATCGCTTCCTCGAAATAATCCTCGACCTCATAACCGGTATACACGATAATTTTACAATGAGGATTCTCTTGTAAAATCTGTTTAGAAAGCTCCATCCCATTGACCTCGCCGCCTAGATTCAGATCCATTAAAATGAGATCATATGACGAGAAATCATGCTGCTTGATAAACTGTTCGCTCGGTTCAGGACTGAGACAATCAACAGACAAATTCGAATCCGTTTCCAAAATTGTCTTGGTGCCTTCCATGACAGCCGGATGGTCATCAATCACTAGTATCTTTTTCATGTTTTCCTCCCTTTTACTCACTCTTTTCCATTTTATAAAAAAGACTTGGCCTGTGCCAAGTCGTTTCCGTTATAAATCCATTACAATTCGATTTCAATATCAGCCTTAAAGCCCTTTCCTTCACTTGTTTCAATCCGAAGGCGCCCATCTAAAGCCCTGACTCTCTCCTTAATGCCAGAAAGCCCCATGCTCATGGAATGCTCAGTATTCTTTTCCTGATCAAACCCAACGCCATCGTCCTCATAATGAAGAACGATTTTGTTTTGAATACTGATGAGCATAATCAGCACATCCGTCGCCTGAGAGTGCTTGACCGCATTAGACAGAAACTCTTGAATGATCCGGTACAAATTCAGCTGCGAATCCAGATCAAGGGAAGCCGTAAATCTCCCGGTATTTAAACGAATATGAAACGGAACCCGCTCCTGCTGCTGCGCCACCAGCTTCGACAGCGCCTTGACCAGCCCAAGATCATACAGAAGCTGCGGCCGCAGCTCATGACACGTCTCCCTCGTCATCGAAATCACATCAGACATCTGCTCATTCATCTGTACAAGCTTGTCCTGCACCTCTTCACGGCACGGATTATCATCCTTCTTGAAATCACCCAAAAACAGCTCACACTGGCGTTTTAAGGAAATCAAATCCTGAAGAACCGAATCGTGGAGATCGCGGGCGAGATCCGAGCGTTGTTTTTCCTCGATCGTGTACATGAGTTTTTTGAGCCATACGGGGTTGGATTCTTGTTGTTTTAAATCCTCAAGATGCACCATCAATTCTTCGATTTTCATAACGTTTTCCAATGAGACATTTGTATAAAATGCTAATGTTTGAAGCCATGCAATTTCATCCCTTGTTAACTTAAAAGTATTATAACTTGAGAAACAGAGTACTAAAAATGATCTGTCTCCTCGTTCACCTATTTTAATAATAAAACCTTGTTTAAACTCTTTAATTTTACCGATATCACCAGAAAAATTTTTCACATATTGCTCATGATTTTTATAAGTCAGATCTTTAAAGTTGTTCTTACTAAGAAGGGTGATTTCCCCTTTAGAATTATCATACACGCAAGCATTATCTATGTTTAATACTTCTAGGATTGTATTTTTAAAGTGATTAAGTACTTGATCTACTGATGATGCTTGCTTAATCAACTGAGTAAATTTAAAAATCCCATCTTGATAATTAAATTTCTCTGTAAATCTTTTCAACTTGAAACGAAAATCAATGATTTCTTTAAAGTAAAAAACGGCAAACATAAGAACATATATTGCAATTGTTAGTTTAACTAAATAAAAGATATCCTTTGGTTGCTGAATGTAATTAAAGATGGTCACTACGATAATAGTAGGTGTAATGGCTAAAAAACCGTAGTACTTAAGCCGCCCCACAACAAAGTCGATATTATAAAGTCTATTAGTCATAAATTGATATACTAAAGAAAAAGGTATAACAAGTGTAAAAGCAGCCAAACTAAAAGGTGAGACATACTTCTCGAAAAACACATATGGAACAGCAAAAAAGACAATAAACGGACTGAAAGAAAAGATATTTGTATAAGCAAGGACTTTCAAAATTGACTTTTGCTCTTTTTGTTTAAATTTTCTTATCCCTTTATGGATAAGAATCGATACAGTAAGAACTAGGACAAAAAATGAAATCAAATTCAGATTAGACAAAAAAGCCGAAGATTTTAATCTATTACTCAGAACGTCCTCTAATAAAAGATTTATTAGCGGGAGCATATACATAATGATTAAAATCTTCTTTTCGAATAACTTTGTTCCTAATTCTATAAAGTATTTATATATAAAATGAATATATAACACCGGACAACTGACTAAAGTAAGAACAAGCAGATAAGTGCTTATCTCTTCACCTCTTCTTGCTCCACATGCACTTACATACGCTACTGATACAAATAACAAAAATAAAATTAAAATATAAGCAGAAGTTGATTTTCTTACTTTATTTATTCTATAAATAAAAAATATACAAAATAAACAGATTGAATAAGATATTACAGGAATGAGATACATAAATAAATTTTCTTCACTGATTAGGCTTACATTTTGTAAATGAAATGATTTATTATCTCTCTCAACAATTAAACTTTCTACATTGACCAATCTTCCACTTTTTAATTGAATATCACTGCCTTTCTCCCCATTTACTTCAAGAATGATATCTCCCTTTTTCACACCTGAATAATATTCATCTGTATAATCTAAAACATTGGTGACCTCTAACTTACCCTGTTCATTTATCTTTACATCCGCACCTACGAAGATGTTAAAAGCAAAGCTATACGAGAGGTATATAACATAAATAAAACTTAAAATGATAAAAACTAGAGACAAATATTTATAGACGTTAATATATCTGTACATCACATCATCCCGTAATTAAATCAAACTTTTTCTTTTATCATCCTCAAAAAAATTACTAATAGCTTCTATTGGAGGCCACTTGCTTGTTCTTGGCACCTCTCCTTGTTCAAACGCGTATAATATTGCTTTCTTTTCTTTTTCATTTATATTTAGCAAGGTTAAGTTCCCATTCTTAAATTGATCAAACGCTTCCGGGTTGTTTACTAGATGGCTAATGATTTTATCAATATGTTTCAAATTAAATCCCCCTTAATAATTGAATAAGTAATTTATTTTTTCTTTGTTCATCTAATCTCAGTTTTTTGAATGATTCCTTAAAATTTTCCACTGCTAAATTTTTTATAACATTCAAATATTGTATTACACCTGATTCTCTTAACTTTCCCTTCAAATCTTCCAAATTATTTATCATATGATTTTCTTGCGCATAAAAATTTAATAAGTCAATTGATGATTGGTTAAATTTATTTTTAAGATAATTGAAGGCAAGCGTATGTCTAGTTTTGAAGTCATTATTGTTAGGGTAATAAAGTCCATAGTGATCATTTGCAATTTGCTCGACTATACCTAAATAACGTGAATACTCCTCAACTGTTTCATTATATTCTCCAGTTGCCAGATATACACCAAGAATACTGGGCAATGTTACCAGAGAACCCGACTTAAGTTTAATCATTTCAATATACTCTGATTCTGATGAGGCTGTTAAATTCAAATCTACATGTTGTCCTTGTAAAGATTGGAGTGAATATTGCAAAGTAAGGCTTAAAAGTTTTGGATGATTTGAGACTGAACCTATTACTTGCAGACTTAATGTATAAAGTGCGGTAGCTGCGTTAGTTGCTATAGAAGGATCTAATTTCATCCAAGAAGCCTGAAGATTGTCCTTATCCTCAATATCGTCAAAAATGTCCGCAGATAAAATTAAAAGTTCTATACCTGACGCCAATAACTCAATTGCTTTGTCGTTTTTTCCATCAAATGCTATGTAATGGTAATAAGCCAGTTCTGCAAATGAAAATTGTTTTTTTTCTTTGATAAAAGAAATGAGCTTCACTTTTAAGTCCTCATTTAAAATATTTTCATCCACAATCTCCTTCATTTTCTCCTTGATCCGGACAGAATCTAAACATATCTGCTCAATAACGACTTCCCCCCTCCCATTCCATTTTACTAAATGGGACATTTAAAGGACAGCAGGTTTTTCGTTTTTTAACAATCATATAATACTTTATCCATTTATTGTATCGGTAGAACGAAAAAAAAGACTTGTTTCCAAGTCTTTTTCACGAAATTTTCATTGCATAATTGTATTTATCGAGTTGATCAATGCTTTTGTTAATGTTTCGTAATGAATCTGTCGTTTCTTTAATATCAAGTTCGAGTCGGAATAACAATTGTTTTACTTCTTCAAGTTTCTTTTCCATCGTTTCCACACTCCTTTTTTTGAAAGATCAATGAATTGTGTATGGTGAACGAGTCCTAGGTATTTGATCTGTTACTAATAGTGTATCTGCTTTCGGCTTATTTTTCACCGAAAAGTATACAAAAAAGTCCTGCGTGACACCGCAAATCTAAATAGGTCCTTATACTCAAAGGAATCACAACAAGAACGGGACTATCTTTCTATGTGAAAGAGCGTTTATATGTGCTGAAATTGAGAAAGATTCTTAATCTCCTTGATTTTAACGGGTTTCGCATTTTCACTAAGCAAGACTATAGTCCTTCATACCGTATTTTCAAAATTGAATATGCGATTCTTGGCGTTTCCTGACCGACAAACACCGAAAAAGACCGCAACGCTAAAGTTGTGGCCTTTTCGCTTTGTCATATTCGGCAATTAGGGATCTATACATATAGAAACATCCTTTTTTGCGAGGTGCTCCCATGAGATATCGTTATCCCTGGTTTTACGTGTATCCGTATGAGGTACGCCGTCCGCCCGCTCCTGCCAACAATATTGATACCTTTATCCGTTCAGCGAGGCAGGCCGCAGGGATATTTGCGGATGCCCAGCTCGTTCTCGGCCGCATTGCGGGCTCGCGGGAGCTCTCGCGCCGCATTCTGACCGCAGCCGAGCAGTCCGATAAACAAACCATCAAGCGCCTGATCAAACAAATGGGCGTCCGGCATGAAGTGGATACGGTCTTTAATCCCGACGGCATCTATATCAGCCTTATCGGAACGCAAAGCCGAATCATTCTTGCTTTGCGGTGGTCAGAGGACCGCAATCATTTTGCGTCCATAAGATTATGACACCATTCCAGAGCCTCAAGATAACATTCATACGCTTCTTCTTTGTCGAGTTGATTGCCTAATTCCGAGCAAGTGTCCCAGTTGTTGCTTTCAATTAATTTCACAAGCTCAAGCATTTGGTAGTAGTCGTTTTGATGGCCTAATAATGCTTGCCCGACTTCATCTTTTAAAGGCAATTCTTGAACAATTTCCTCTATTTCTCTATGCAGGAGGGTGTCTATGAGAGAAAACATTCCGATCAGCATATAAGAAGCTGGCTGCGGCCGGGATGTCTTTCTCGCCAGCAGTTCGCAAAGCTTTGCTCTTATCAGAGAAATCTTAATGATTTCGTGCTTGCTGGAATGCCCTTTCCTGCTTAAATCCTTAAAGGAAAGAATATATATCCACCGTTTGATTTCATTAAATCCCAGCAGCATAATGGCCTGTTGAATGCTTTCAATTTTCTGGCTCAAACGGCTGTGGGATGAGTTTAAAAATTTTAAAATTTGATAGGACAGTGATAAATCCCGCTCTATGTACTCTGTCACACGCTTTATGTTAGGCTGCTCTTTACTCAGTTCGTTAAGCAGTTCATAGTAAGAATAGAAATGAGTCGATAGGTCATGCCCGCTGATGATGCGCGGCTCGCTGAAAAAGTAGCCTTGGAATAATTGAAAGCCGTCTTGGACCGCCTGTTTATATTCTTTTCGGGTCTCTACTTTTTCCGCTAAAAAAATCAGGCCGCGGCAGCCGTAGGTTTGCAAAATTGTTCTGCGTTCCATTCGTGTTGTTTTGAGAAAATCAATTTTCAATATATCAATATAGCTCATGAGTTTTTCCAGTAAGTCCTCATCTTGCGGATTTATTGCATAAAAATCATCAAGCGCCAGCATATACCCCATTTTTTTCAATTCTTTGCATCTAGAAATGAGGGCCGGCGTGATCGGTATATCTTCAAGGATTTCAATGACAAGCTGTTTCGGATTGAAGGAGGTGGGAAGATTCGAAAACATCAGGCTTTCCGTAAAATTAACAAAACAGCGTTTCCCTTCCGTCAGCTTCTCAATTCCGATGTTTAAAAAGCTGTTGATCACCAAATCTGTTGTTGCCTGATCGCCGTCTTTAGCGCTATACACGTTCTCTTCGCTTTCTCTATACAGCAGTTCATAAGCAACAACCTGTTCTTTTCTATTAAAAATAGGCTGTCTTGCAACAAACACCCTCATTGATTTATCCCCCTTACAATACGCGCGGCTTTCACCCCTAAGTATATCAAATAATTTGACGAAAATTGTCTAAACATGAAAAATAATATATACATAAAGAAAACTGGCCCTTCGCGAATGAAAGGCCAGTTTTTCTTTATTCTTCCTCAAGCTCTTCTTCAATTCTGCTTTTCACTTCGTGGATCCGCTGCATTTTATTGCTCCAGCAGTCCTCGCTTAAATCAACCGGGTATTCCTCCGGCTTGCTGATTCTCTTATATTCCTCCCAAAGCAGGCTGAGGTTATCCTGCACATACTGCTGTATGTCTGAAATCTCAGGGTTTTGGTAGCAAAGAATACCCTTCTCAAAAATCAGCTCATGAAGATCCTTCGCATAAAAATTCGTGACAAATTTGCTGATGAATGTATGAACCGGGTGGAACATTCTGAGCCGCTTCTGATCATTCACCTGCTCATCATAAAGCGCAATATAGTCGCCTTCAGAATGATGGTTGGACTGATTAATAATGCGGTAGACTTTCTTTCTGCCCGGTGTCGTCACTTTTTCAGGATTGGACGAAATTTTGATCGTGTCAACCATTTTCCCATCTTCTTCAATGGCAACGAGTTTATAAACTGCGCCGAGAGCCGGCTGGTCATAGGCAGTGATCAGCTTCGTACCGACACCCCAGACATCAATGCGCGCTCCCTGAGCCTTTAAATTCATAATGGTGTGCTCATCCAAATCGCTTGAAGCAATCACCTTCGCATCTGTAAATCCTGCTTCATCAAGCATTTTCCGGGCTTTTTTTGACAGGTACGCCAAATCGCCGCTGTCCAGACGGATGCCAATGAAATTAATGCGGTCGCCGAATTCCTTGGCAACCCTAATCGCGTTCGGCATGCCTGAACGAAGCGTGTCATACGTGTCAACTAAGAAGACGCAATCCTTATGTGTTTCCGCGTATTTTTTGAAAGCTGTATATTCATCGCGGTAAGCCTGCACAAGCGCATGCGCATGTGTGCCGGAAACCGGGATGTTAAAGCGCTTTCCGGCTCTTACATTGCTTGTCGCGCTAAAGCCGCCGATTAAGGCTGCTCTCGCTCCCCACATGGCCGCATCCATTTCGTGCGCCCGTCTTGTTCCGAATTCAAGCGCAACTTCATCACCGATGACGCCTTTAATCCGGGCAGCCTTTGTTGCAATTAATGTTTGATAGTTCACAATGTTGAGCAAAGCTGTTTCAATCAGCTGCGCTTCTACCAGGGGTGCCTCCACCCTCATAATCGGCTCATTGTTAAAAACGAGCTCTCCTTCTTTCATGGAGTAAAGTGAACCTGTAAAAGATAAGCCGCGCAAATATTCAATAAAATCTTCATGATACCCGAGTTCATCCTGTAAATAACTCAAATCGCTATCCGTAAACTTGAAATTTTCCAAGTATTCAATGGCTTTTTCCAAGCCCGCAAATACGGCATAGCCATTTTCAAACGGAAGCCTTCTGAAAAACAGCTCAAAAATCGCTTTCTTTTCATGAATGCCGTCTCTCCAGTACGTTTCCGCCATATTGATCTGATAAAGGTCTGTATGTAATGACAGGCTGTCATCTTTAAATCCGTACTCTAACACTGTTTTTCCCCTTCCTTACTCTGCCACTTGCGCTCCGATGCTGTTTGCAAAATGGGAAAGAGCCCATGCGTGCCCCTCCTGATTAAAGCTGGCGACAGCTTGTTTATGCACAACAATCCGAAAACCTTTGTTGTATGCGTCAACAGCTGTATGCAACACACAAATATCTGTGCAGACACCGGCAAGGTGCAGTTCGCCAATCTGCCGCTCTCTGAGTTTGAGCTCTAAATCAGTTCCCGCAAAAGCAGAATATCTCGTTTTTTCCATGTAGTAAACATTAGGCTCATGTTCATGTTTCTGATATAGAGGCAAAAGCTTTCCGTACAGATCTTTTCCTTCCGTGCCTTTTATATTATGCGGAGGAAAAAGACGGGTTTCAGGGTGATATTGATCCCCTTCATCATGAGAATCTACTGCTAATACGACGTAATCACCGTTTGTGATGAATTCTTCAGTTAAATTGACGATCGCCTCTTCAATCATTCTGCCGGGCTCCCCGCAGGTCAATTTTCCGTCACTCGCCACAAAATCATTCGTATAATCAATACAAATAAGTGCTTTTTTCATAGCCGGCCTCCCCGCCATCAGTATGAGAACATTATATCTTATCTCCAGTTGTAAGTGAATTGCCATGAACAAAAAGACAAACGGTCCGTTTGTCTCTTAAGATTTCAGCACTGACCGATTATAAATGTCGTCCTGAATATATATCAATTCACGATTCACAGCGATGTCAGCCGCAATGACGATGCCTAAAGGCGTATGAAACTGAAGATCAGATACAATCTTGAAGGGCACTCCGTACCGGTTCGCCATTTGGATATAAGGAGAGTAAGACTGATACTGAAGCTCTCCATTAATCAAAAGGGTGACGTTATGGCTGTTTTTCAGCTCGTGCTCCGCCTCTTTATACGGTTTGCTTCTAAGCACCTGTCCTTTCGTCAGTGCCAAAACGACTCTTTCTCTTAGAGAACCTAAAAACAAGTGGCGCTCGTCAGGCTTTGTCTCCAAAGGCCCATACATTCCTTGCTGCAAATAGAGATCCATTTTATCTTCACTCAAAAGCCTGTCCTCCCGTCTTGTTTGTCTTCATTATCACCTGATCAGGCAGGAGCTAAACTTTCAAGCGCCGTTTACATTTCTGTTACCCAATGAATGATTTTTTTGGCCAGCTCACCAGCAGGGATTTCCTCTGTATGCCGGCGCAACGACGCTTCCAGCCGTTCAGGCAGAGTTGCTTTATCTTCTTCATAGGAAATGATCGTGCTCCACTCCAGCTGCGGTACCGCTACAAGCGTGCGCAGTTCTTTTCTGTTTTCATGCAGATACACGTCCGTGATCATTCCGGTTTGCGTATTGATATTTGCTTTTCTGATTTTCATAACATGACCTCTCTATTCAAAGACTACCCATATTATACAATAAAAAAGCAACAGCCTCTTGTGAAAAGGCTGTTACCCGTTAAACGAAACTGTTTCATCAGTGATATCGGCATCTTTGAAGAGAGTTTTACTCGTTTGGTTGTTAATCTTCACAAAATCACCAAGCTGAAATGTGCCTGACCCCGCCCCTGAATGAGCGACGCTTTTGGGCGAAATCGCAAATACGTCTCCAAAGCTTGCCGCGGCATTACCCGTAACTGACATGATATAAATCGGCCCCACAATTGCAGGCATTTCCCCACCTCCGCATTGATTTACAGCATCATATGCAAAGAGCCGCTAATGGTGCCCGCCTATTCAGCTGGCTTTGCGTTTTCCTCGAGTCGTGACCGCTGGCGCAGCTTGATCAAGCGGACAATATTCAGGAAGAACGCCTTCACTACCGCATAAACCGGCACCGCTAAAATCATGCCGAGAATTCCGCCGAAGCTTCCCGCTCCGATTAATAGCAAAATAATCGTAAGCGGATGGGTATTCAGCCGCTTTCCGATCACAAGAGGAGACAGCAGGTTTCCGTCCAGCTGCTGAACGATGACGACCACAATAATCGCAAACAGCGCTTTGGCCGGCGAGTCCATAAAACCGACAATGACAGCCGGCGCGGCACCGAGAAAAGGCCCGACATAGGGAATGATATTGGTAATCGCCATGACAATCCCAAGAATCAGGGCATACGGCAGTCCGGCAATTAAATAGCCGATAAAACACGCTGTTCCGACAAAAAGACAGATTAACAGCTGCCCCTGGAAATATGCCGCAAGCGTATCGGATAAATCTTTAAAAATCTTTAAGCCTTCTGTCCGATAAGAAGCCGGTAGAATTTTTACTGCCAAATGCGGAAAGCGGTGTCCGTCTTTCAGCATGTAAAAAAGGATAAATGGAACAGTAATAATAACAAGCGTGATGTTTGTCACGACACCAAACACCGCAGATAAACTGGACGTGATATTTTGCGGCAGGTTTTGGAGAAAACTTGTCAATGACTGTTCAATTTTTGATATCGATACATAATCCTGGTTCATCATCCAGGTAAACCATTGAGAATGGGACAAATCCTTTGTCAGCGCCTGAATCTGTTTTATATAATCAGGAAGGTTGTTAAACAGCCCTGTCACCTGTGAGGTGATGATAGGTCCGACTGACGCTGAAATAAAGGCAAGCAAACCGATAAACAGTAAATAGATCAATAGGATGGATAATGTCCGCGGAATTTTTTTCTCAAGCAGGCGGACGACCGGATTAAATATGAAATACAAAATTCCCGCAATTAGCATCGGGAAAAACAATGTCGAGATAAAAACAATAAACGGCTGAAATACAAATGAAACTTTTGTTGCTACATAAATAATCAGCAAAACAAATAAAATCTGCAATGTCCAAAAATGGACTTTTGATTTCAACAAGCTTTGTTCCTCCTAGTTTTTCTTTGTCTGTCAGATAAAAGAACTTATACCCCATCATTGTAACAAAAATGAACCCATATCAGAACTCTTAATATAATGAAAGGAGTGTTGGTGATGAAGGCCGTGACATACGATACAGATTCAGAACTGGCTTATATCTATGTTCTTCCTCCGAAAAGGAACAGGAATATACGGTCTGAGGAGCTTAAAGTCAATGATTGTATCCTGCTGGATATCAGCCAAGATGGCAAAATTGCCGGATTCGAATGTTTTGGTGAGGCAGCACACCTCTGTGCCCCATTTGCCGGGAAATCCCGGCTATATGTAAAAGATTCAGACGGTTATCATTTTCGGGTCTGCCAGCATGCTTCAGTCCGTTCCTGCTATACAGTGTACGGCGTCACTTTCTGTTTTTCAGATGGTGACTATCAGGAATTTGCCGGTTTTGACCTTGACGGAACAATGTATCATAGTGCGTTTTTACAGCGCTTAACTGAAAAATAGGACGTCCCGGTGTACGCCTATTTTTCATGCGCAAGCACTGTTAGACCCGCTCACTGTAATCTGGGGTGACGGAAATCATGTGCTGGATTCTGATCAAACAAACAGAATTTCGGGCTCCTTCAATTGTGATATGGTCAGGTTTAACATCGATCAGTCTGCCTCTGACCGTATCTCGTACTGTCTGTATAACGAACCTTGAGCCGATGAGCTTTTTAATGGTCTGATAGACATAAGGATCGACTAAAGAGACCAGTTGCGGACTACCTTGGTTGACCATATTTTTATCCCCTTTGTGTGTTTTATCTCAGCTTATGCCGCGCTTATGGATAATGACACAGGCTTACCTGATAAAACAAAGGGGTGCGGAGATTTTAGGAGAATACGTTTGGAAGCGGTGTAAAGGAAGTATCGATGAAGCGGAGACAGCGAAGAAAGCTGGCGCTGTTCCGTACTTATACAGGCTTTATCACGGATGCCTGGGCTTGGTCGATTAATTGGTCCAGCTTTTCTATTTTTTTTCGTGCGGTTGAAGGATCAATTTGGCGGTAATGATGATGGCCGCCCGGCTCTTCATCCAGTTCGTCCGCTTTTTTGACAATCTGCTGCAGTGTGTTTTTATCTAATTCGCCTTCAGGCAAATAGGAATCTGTATGAAGCAAAATGGCTAGTGCAATCTCTTTTGCTGCTTTCGGTTCCTCGCCAAGCCGAATCAGAAGTTTATGCGCCCGTTCCGCCCCTTTAATGGCATGAATGTCATTTCTTTTGTATTTCTCATAATCCCACTTTCCGTCTGTATACCATTCATAATGGCCAATGTCATGAAGCAGTGCCGCTTTTGCTGCTAAATCAGGATTAATGTCAGCCTTCACAGACAGCCTGTATGCATGATAAGCGCAGGCAATCGCATGTGCCACGCCGGAACGCTGAAGATATTTTTGTGCAATTGGATGGGTGAAAACATCCATTAATGTAACCTTTCTCATGGAAACCCCTCCTTTAGATATTTTTAGAATCCTAACATAATTTGCAGAGAAACTCAATTCTTATGTCACATCATTTTGATCTTCTTATCATCATTGTTATACCCTAAAAGCAACGTTTCAGTCAGTATATGCGGCTGTTCAATAAAATGCGCTGGCTGTAGCCTTTTGTATAAAAAAAAGAGCAGAAAATATCTGCTCTACAAAAACTCTTTAATATCATAAATGCGGCCGTTTTCCGTCCCTTTTTCTAGTAAAGAAAGCAGCGTGCCGGCAATAAAGTCCGGACTGCGAAGGCTTCCTGTTTCATTTAATTTCCGGAATCGTTCAATGTGGTGAAAATCCTTTTTCGATGAAGAACGGATGACGGCCTGCATCTCAGTGTCCATCACTCCAGGTGAGAACGAAATCATGTTCACCGGCAGCTCTTCATCCTCCTGTTCAAATCCGAATGTCCTCGTAAACATGTCGAGCCCGGCTTTTGAACTGCAATACGCGCTCCATCCCTTATATGGATTTTTGGCGGCTCCTGAAGTAATGTTGACAACCGTCTTTTTGCCGCTGTATGAAGCAAACCGTTTTGTAAACAGCTGACTCAAAAGCACGGGCGCAGTCAGGTTCAGCTGATAATGGCGCTGAAGCTCGTCAAGAGACGCTTCGCCGGCACGTTTGATCGGCGTTACCATTCCGGCGTTATTGATAAGGGTAATACCAGAATAACGCTCTGGATCGATGGATGAGAGCAATGTTTCAAATTGCTGTTCAGCTTCTTCAAGATTGATGAGGTCTATTTGATGCTGCGTTAGTTTTTCATGAGAGACATCTGTTTTCGTTCTGGATAAGGCATGGACTTCATGCCCCTTTTCTAAAGCCTGTAATGCAACGGCTTGACCCAGCCCTTTTGACGCTCCGGTGATGATATAAAGTTCCATTGGAAACCTCCTTTTCCGTTATTATTGTACGGCACTGCTTTTACACAACACAAGCACGCGGCCTACGCCTTCTTGTTTTCCTGCGCTGTGACTTTTGGGATGAGGAACACGATGCCTGCAATTCCGAGCAGGATCAGTACGACATAGATCATCGGCAGCAGCAATGATGATGTTTCTTGTTCATCTTCTGTTTCCGTTGATGATGTCTTTGTTATTGGTTTTTCTGCAAATGTAATTCCAAGCTGTTTCGACTGGGCCGCAATCGTGTTGGAATCCTCGGCATTTGTTGATGTAAACAAATCTTTTATCAGCTCGGCGTCCTTGTCCTTCGGTTTATCAAAAGTGATATCCTTTTGTTCCTCAGGCAGTTCTGTTTTTTCTTCATAGTAGGTATCTTCATGCAAATAATTCGTATCGATTTCGATGTCTTTTTTCTCATACTGGTTTGGCGCGACATCTGTATTTTCTTCAGTTTGGGCAGCCGCTGCAGAGGGTATGAAAAGGGAAAAGGAGAGCATACAAATCATGATCCCCTTTTCCATGCTGCGATCACGCTTCATACGTTTCATCGCTTTCTGCTGTGTGTTCAGCCATCAGCCGGATAATCAGCGGCAGAGCCGCGGCAATCACCGTAATGATCAGCAGAACTGTTATTCCCATTGTAAACAAGTGCCCAGTACCGTACTGGATGTCGATATATACTTTCGAAACCGGATCTTCAAATGTAAAGTTCGGCATGATCAAATCAATAAGCGGTGCGACATAGAATAGAATCATTGCCGCTGAAGCAACCCAGCCAGGGATTGATCCGAATCTGAATGCCGTCCGGATGAAGGCAGAGCTTGCGACCAGCAATAGAATCGTAAACACCGACCACTTAATCGTCTGATCGTCCGGCAGTGAATAAATATTCAAGCCGAACAAGCTGATCATAAGTCCGACAAGGATATTCAGAATTCCGAATAACGCTCCTTTGACGAGAAGCGGTGCGTTTTGGTAATACGAGCTGAAATAGCCGATTAATAGACTGCTGATCAACACAATGACAAGGATGACAACCGGAGGTACCGTCTGAATTTTTTCTTCCGGAACCTCTCCGCTGATTTTAAGCGGATTCGCTAAGTAATCATATACATAGCCATTGTTTTGCCCGTCTACTAATGTATTTCCGAGTATGCCGTATACGTCATTTCGCACGAGTTTCGTGGAGGCGACATTTTTCCCCCAGTTGTTGTTTAAGGTATCGGCTTTCGCTTGAACATCATTGACGCTTTGCTGCATGTTGGTTGTGTAATCAATGATGCCGGACTGGCGATCAGACAATGAACCCATCATGTCTGACATTTGCAGCACTTCCTGGCCGACCGTATCTTGGACACTCAGTGCCATGGTGCCAGACAGCCCATCGTTGCTGAACGTCGCAGATTCCTGTGTTGCGCCCGTTACAAGCTGTTCTGACGTTTTTGCGGCACTTTCAGAGATTTTCGTCAGTTCGTCGAGAACACCTGCTTGAGAGTCACGGATATAGCCGCTGTAGTCGTCCGCAAATTTGGTCATGCCGTCGATGAAGCTGTTAATATCCTCATCTGTTTGCATCGTGTTGTTTTTGAGAGCTTCCCAGCTGGCTGATTCTTCAGGTGTGAGAGCCAGGACTGATTTGACGTTGCCCTGCTGGCCGTCAATAGCGCCGGCTTTTGCAGCACTGTCAATCGTACCGGATAATACAGAGTCATAAACAGACAAATATTTATAGTATCTCATTAAAGCGGAGATGCTTTCTGTATTGATTTCTCCTGAAAATTGAAGCTGATCTTTATTTTCAAGCTCGCGAATCGCACTGTAAATCCCTTCAAACTCCCGCTTCCGTTTCGCTTCGAGATTTTCAAGCTTACCTTCGAGCTTTTTCACTTTGTCTTTCAGGTCTTCAATTTCATCATTAAGACCTTCCATTTGTACTTTTATTTCCTCTAACTTCTTTTTCAGCTCTTCGTTATGGGCAGTTTCTTTTTCTTTGAGCTCTTCTTCAATTTGCTTGATTCGCTCAGATGCTTTGCTGAGCTGTTCCTTTGCTTTGGCGATATCAGAAATGCCGCCGTTTCCTGGTTGATCTTGGTCCCCAGGCTCCGTCGTATCTTCGCCGCTACCGGTATCTCCTGAATCTCCGGTACCGCCTTCATTTGCCAGCTTGATAAATTGAAGGGCTGAGTCAGATGAAGCAGTCTGTTCGGCAGATGTGCCCGTTTCAGTTTTTCCGCTGTCTGACGCATCGCCGTTCTGCTCCTGACCGTCTGTTCCCTTCTGCTGGTCTTGATCCTGAGTACTGCCGTCCGTTTGTCCGTCATTACCGGTATCACTGCTGTTATTGTCGTTCCCTGTGTCGCCCTGTGTATCATCGGGCTTTGTACTGCCCCCGTCATCAGGTTTTTCTGGATTATCAGTGGACGGATCGTCTGGTTCAGTACCCGGGTCCTCCGGTGTTGGGTCCTCTTTTTCAGGCTCCTTCAGATTGTCTGAAATATCCTGAATATCAGCAGCGATATTTTTCAGTTCTTCACGCTGTTTTTCAAGATCAATTTTGAGTTCTTCAGGATCTTCTTCTTTAGGGTCTTTATCTTTATCATTGTTGTCAGAACCATCGTCTATGACTGGGTCGTCCCCTTTCGCAACTGTCAATGCCTGACGTGCCGGGACAAGCAATTGGTACACCTGATTTAGTGCAGCCTGTCTTGATGCGGCCTGATATTGTTCGATTAAATTACTTTGGATTTTTGCCATGCCAAGTTCCTGCTGGGACACTTGCCCTTCCCTAATTTCCTGGGCGTTTGCCAGCACATTACTGGTTTGTCCGAGCTGTGTCTTCGCTTGGCCGATCCCGGTTGCCAATCCGCTCATGCGTTCACTGAACTGATTCGCCTTTTGCTGTGCCTGGATGGCATCCAGACCTGTCCGGATTTGCTGCTGTGTTGAATCCTGGGCTGCCAAAAGCAGCTTTTTCTGATTCTCTTGATATTCTTTGTACCTTTCAACTGTATCAATGAATTCTTTCAGCGTGTTTTTGGCTTCCTCCGCCGTAGAAGCTTTTTCTTTTGTCGTGCCTTGCGCTTCATTCATTGATTTCTTCAGCTCATCGATTAAGTCTTTTTGCTGTTTGATTTCACCTGCTAAATCATTAGAGCTTGGTTTGTAAAAGTTGTACATGACATTCTGGAATTCAGATTCTTTATTGACGATCTTGTCAAATTCTCCTCTGATGTTGTCCACTTTTTGCGAAACAAAGTTCCAGTATAAGGCCGACATTTTTTTGTTCATTGTCTTTTGGGCATCCTCAAGCTCCCGCTGAACTTTTTCTTTGTTAACCGCATTCAGGTTATCTTGAATGCTGAATTCGAGCGTTGCTTTTTGAGGATGGTCTTTGTCATAGCTCAAAATGTTTTTTGAGAAGTCTGAGGGAATGTAGACGATCGCATCATATTTCTTTGAAGCGAGACCGGTCTCGGCCGCGCTTCGGTTTACGACCGTCCACGAATAATCAGGACGTTCACCCAGAACGGCCGCTACTTCCTTGCCGAACTGGGCGGATTTGTCCTCTTCATCAGACTTTACCTCATCACTCAATACGCCTGTGTCTTCATTCACCACCGCGATTTGCCGGGTGGAATTGACTGCTTTTTTCGTTGGGTCGTCTCCGATAAATCGGAAAAACAACACCGGCAGCAGCAAAATGATAATGACGGCGGATATTAACTTGATCAAGCTTTTTCGTTGTTCTGTCATCTAGCACTCTCCCTTTCAGCAGAACATAAAGGAATTTGAACTTTTTGCTCCTTCCCGTTTTCCACAACATATCCGAAGCCCGGCTGAATCTCCGGCTCCTGTCTTTGGTACGGGAGAGGAATGACATTTTGCTCAGACTTTTTCATCAGCAGAATCGCGTGGCGGATTTGCTTCATCTCAGTCGTCAAGGAGTCATAGCCTTTTGAGAATTCGCTGTGGTTACCACCCGGGATAAAACTGAAGCCAAGATGAGCGTATGATTTCATGAAGTTAGCGAGACGGTCTTGTATTCTCGTATCAATCGTCTGCTGGAATCTCGTTATCCCGTCAATCATCAGCACCACTTGTGAGAATCGAAGATTTTGCGCGTCTCCTTGGCGGACGGCTTCTACATACATGGCTTCTCTTGTTTTGAAAATGTCTTCTGCTGTTTCAATCCACTGCTCAATATCTTCTTTCGTTTCCAAATATGAAACATCTGATTCCTTCGCATAATGAGATAAGCCGCGGTCAATCGAGTCAAACAGGCCGATCATTTCGGTTTCATCATCAATCAGATGTTCGAGCATGACTTTTAGGACGTTTGTTTTCCCGCGCTGAGTCTGGCCTAAAATCAGGCAGTGCTTATGCTTGCCCAAATCAAAATAGACTGGGCTGACTGTTTCTTCATGAAGCCCGATCGGTACAGATAAAGGCTTGCGTTCCAGCTTGAAGCGGAGAGACAATTCTCTCGTAGACAAGCTCTCAGGCAGCATCGGAATCGGTGCCGGCTGCTCCATTGAAGCAAATCGCCCTTGAAGTTTCTGTACGTCTGATTTCAGCTCGTTGAACATGCCGATATCATCATCGGCGTCAACAGGCAGGAACATTTGCGCGAAATAAAGCTCTTCCTTTTGAATGATGACGCGTCCCGGAATCGGCTCAAGATTGAATTTCGGACGGCCGTAAATGGAATATCCTTCTGATTGATCCATGAGATAATGGACAACCTTTGTTTTCAAGTTATTTAACAATGACTGGCGGACAGCATTCACCCTCGTTGCTGTCAGCATAAAGTAGATACCCAAGCTTTGTCCGTCTCTGGAAAGCTGGACAAATTCCGATTCAAGCTCATGCATCTCATCCTTGACAATGTCAAAGTTGTCAATGGTGATAAAAATGAACGGGAGCTCTTCTTCGCTCAGCGCATTGTACATTTTGATGTGGCTGATTTCTTTTTCCCGGAACAAACGTTTACGGCGGTCAATTTCTTCTTTGATGCGAATCATGAACTTTTCAATTTTTCTTGACTGGTCCATCAGGAAGTAATCCGCGGTATGCGGGAGCTTCGCTAATGGCAGCAGCGTTCCGTTTCCGAAATCAAAGATATAGACATGAAGCTCTTCAGGTGTGTATACGTCCGCAAAACTCATCAGGAACGTTGCGGCTGCAATCGATTTTCCGTAGCCCGAAGAGCCGAAGATGCCGATATTTCCATCTTCCATCATCTTATAAGCAATTGGCGCCTGTCTTTGCAGATCAGGTTCATCGACATACGCAAAGTGGAAATGGTCTTTTTCGTTTGAAGGGAAAAGAGTGCGCGGAATACGTTCCGCAAGCGGCGGCAGCCAAGGGCTTGGCAGCTTCTCGATTCCCATTTCATCTTGGATGCGTTCAATTTCGTCAACTACAGCTTCGATTTCGGTTTGAACGTCTTTTTTCGCGTTATCTTCGGTATCAACCTCAGAAAGCGGGATCAGACCCGTATCTGTAACAATCGCGATTTCATCCTCAGTACCGTAGACTTCCTCTAAGTAAGGCGCCCCGCTCCATGCAGATTGGAACAGCTCATACACTTCATTGTTTCCGACCTGCAAATAGCCGCGGCCTGTGACGGTAATGTTTGCGGCATCGCTGTTTTTCAAAATTTCTTTACTGTCGGTGGCATCCTGGACCTTGAGCGCTACTTTAAAGCGCGAGTTACTCCAGATCTGGTCGTCGATGATGCCGCCTGGCTTCTGTGTCGCCAAAATCAAATGAACGCCGAGGCTTCGTCCGATACGCGCGGCACTGACAAGCTCCCTGATAAAATCAGGCTCCTCGCTTTTCAGCTCGGCAAACTCATCAGAAATTAAGAACAAGTGAGGCATCGCCACTTCTGCTTTCCCTTGCTTGTATAGCTTTGTATAGTCATTGATGTGATTGACTTGATACTGGTCAAACAGGCGCTGCCTTTTTTTCAGCTCGCTTTTAATGGAAGCAAGCGCACGCATACTGAAGTTTTTGCTTCCTTCAATATTTGTGATCGTGCCGAGGAGGTGGGGAATGTTGCGGAACGGCTGCGCCATTCCTCCGCCTTTATAGTCAATTAGTAAGAAAGCCGCTTCATGCGGATGAAAATGCACTGCAAGTGACAAGATGTAGGTCTGGAGAAATTCACTTTTCCCTGATCCCGTTGTCCCCGCAAGCAAGCCGTGCGGACCGTGTGCTTTTTCGTGAAGGTTCAGATACACAATGTCATCTTTCCCTTTATAGCCGATCGGCACTGACAGCGACTTCGACGATTCACTTGTCAGCCATCTTTGCTGAATGCCGATTTCTTTTACTTCCTTCGCATGAAAAAGCTCCAGGAACGATACCGTTTCCGGAATGGAATTCGTAATGCCGACCTGGTGGTTCAGCGTCCGCAGTGTGCGTGAAAACCGTTCGTTGTCCTCACGCTGATGATGATCGAGACGGAACGGAATTCTTACCGCTTTTTTCTTTTGTATTAAAATGTCGCCTTCATGCTCATTGATGTAGCGGACAAGAGTCGTAATGTTTTCCGACAAGCTTTCCTTTGTTTCCGCAGCGACAATTGTCGAGATGCCCAGATGCTCATGCTGCCCTTCTAAATATTCGAGAATGACATGCTCAGAGATCAGCTGCTGATTCGTGATGACAAATACAAAATGCGGTTTGAACTGCAGTTTTTCTTTGTCATCTTCGAGATCACGCTCTCTGATCAATTCGTAAAGTGAAGACAGGAGCTGATCTCGGGTTTGCTCATTATAAATAAATCCTTTTGCATAAATATGGGGCATTTGAAATTGCGGAAGCCACTTCATCCACTCCCAGTCTTTATACTCTTCTTCATGAAAAATAAATACAAAACGCAAATCGTGATAGCTGTTAAAGAACGACAGCTGTCCGATCAGCTGGTGAATCTCATTTTTCACAATTTGTGATTTACCGACAAGCCCCATCGGACCTTCTGCCAAATCGACCGTCACCGGCGCATTGCGGATATCTTTATAGACGCGCTGCATGTGCTGCGATTTCTCCATGAGGTCATCGATATCACGATTCGCCAAGTCTCCGCCGCTCATATTGATTTCATAGCTTGACGGAACTGTTCCCGTCCCAAGCCGCAGCTGGAGATAATCCTTGCTTTCAAGTGATTTTTCCCAGATCCGGTCACTGATTTCACTTGTTAAGTATTTCATTTGTTCAAATGAAGGAAAGTGAAATTCAAGAACCTGCTTTTGCTTTTCAGCAAGTGCCTGAAGCTCTTTCCGCTTATTGTCTAAGTAAAGCTTATATACACGCTCCCGTTTTTCCTCGCGTTTTTTCCGCTGGTTTTTATCCCGGAAATATTGCACTGTCGAGGTAATGAGAGTCATCATAAACATGGCCAAAGAAACGAGTATAAATATGCCGCGCGGCTGGATGATGGCAACTACGCCCATCACGATCAGCATCACAAGCGGAGGCAGGATGACGAGCCACAGCCCTCTGTTGGTTTGATCGCTCTCCTGAGAGGGAAAACTGAAAGAAACGCGGTCATCCGGCAGATCGTATACCATCCGCGGCGTTCTTCTGTACTGCGGATATTTTTTCTGCATTTCTGTACTCGGTTTGACCGTTTCTGTTAACGCTGTTTCAAACTGGGCATAATGAACAATTTCTAAAAGGTCTTGTTCCGTCACCCTCATTTGCGTGAAGTTCCAGAATATTTCATCCCCCGGCTTGAGCGGCGTATTGGCGTTGATTTTCTCTCCGTTCAAGAAGATCGTTCCGCTTTCAGGTCGGACCGACCAGCTGCCGCCTGCACGAAGCAAAGAAAACGTGCTTTGTTCTGCAAATGCAAAATCTTGCGGATTCAGATAAATATCTGCATTCTTTTTTTCTGAGGAACATACAATTTCATCCCGATTTCCCGTAAAATATACGGATTTCTCAGGTTCACTGCCCGTCAATATCAAGCGTATATCCTGCTGATCCGTTTGGAGAGTAAATGATATATCCGTCTCAATCGTGCCGAGACAATCATTTCCCAGGAAAACTTCGTATTGGCCGCCGGATTCCTTTCTTTTAAGAGAAACCACTCCGCTATTAAATGGAATGGTGCTGATCGTAACAGAATCCTTCACATCAGGCCCTATGGTCACCGGATGAGACGACAGGAGGTTAGACAGATTTAATTTTTGAACGTTATTTTGGTAAAAAACCCATAATAGACTCAAATGGCGAACCCCCTTACGGTCGAATGGCAGCATGCGATGACCTGCGCTTCATGTCTCACGTTATTTGTCATCTTTTTTCTCATCTTTCTTTTCTGTTTCTTTTTTCTCGTCTTCTTTTTTCTTCTGTTCTTCTTTTTTCGCTTTTTCCTCGACTGCGGCTTTTTCTTCTGCCGCTTTCTCTTCTGCTTGTTTTTCTTCGTCTGTTTGTGTCTGTTCTTCGCTTGTATCGACTAACGATGTTTCAGAATTAGACTGTTTATTTTCTTGACGTTCTTTTTGGGCTTTTTCAAGCTCACTATTTACTGAGTCAAGTTCTTTTTGTATGTCTTCATCATTTGTATCCTCAGATAAAAGCTGCTGTTTATATTTAGCTAGGGCAAAGTAAATATAATCATTGTATTCAAGCTTACGGCCGATACTGATCGCTTCTTTGTATTCTCCTCGACCATAATCAATCCAATACAAGAAATGCTGAGGGTCTGATTGAAGGGTGACTAAGTTATTTTCTATATTTTTGGTTTTTGCACTCCCCAGGTTTTCGACCTCAACATAGGACGTCGCCAGCTGATACTGCACCGATTCAGGCAGGCTTTCCGCATCGTACTTGGACAGTGTGCTGATGACTTCACTGTACTGCTTGTTTAAGAACGCACGGTTGCTGTCCACTATCGCCTGGTGCTTTGGCTGCGCGAAAAATAAGGCGTACATCGAATAAATAAGTGCCGGTACAAGCAAAACAATGAGCCCCAGGCCGATATATCGCTGGATGTTCCACTTCTTTCTCGGGATATGTATGTATGTTTTTGCTTTGGCTTCGAGCTCATCAATATGGGTTCGAATCAGCTCGAGCAAATCATCATAGGATTCAGCATCTAATATCGCCTTTGCCTCTGCGGAGAACGTCAGCGTTTCATTGAATTTCAGGTAGTCTTCAAACGCAAAAGCGCCGTCAACTGCCAAAGCCGCTGCCGCTTTCAGCTCCTGCCATACTCTTTCCTCATCACGCTCGTAAGGAGGAATGCTTTCTTTTACTCCATAATGGAGAAAATAAGGCGTAAGCCCTTTATCGAATACAATGTTTTCAGGAGCGACAATCAAATTCAGCCTCGACAGATTGTGCTGCTGTACGGCTTGAACAAGCTGATAGGCAAACTGCCATTTACTTTTTTTATCCTTAGCTTTCATGAAGCGGAATGCTTTATAGGAGGAGGGAGGTTGGATTGTGATGATTACTTCATCATCCGTCACATCGATTTCTTTATGAAAAAATGGATTTATATCTTTGATCACGTTAGCTTCAAGACCGTCGAGAAGCTTTATTTTTTCCCGTTGAAAGGTAAATGTATAGCCGGCATCTGTTTTCTCGGCAACAGCTTCTAATTGGTTTTCTAAATATGATTTTTGTTTACCTGACATTCAACCAGATCCTTTCATAATATTTCAAGCCGGTCTCCGTTTGTAATGCCGCAATCAGACAGCTTGCATTCTCCGGAAAACACCTTATCCTTGTTCACCACTCTGATCCAGTGCCCTTCGCGCGGAGGCATAGATACGCTTTGGGCCTGCCAAGCAATATCAATTACTTTTTTCACCGGGTGGTAATCTGACAATCTGAGATCAAAGACACTGCCGTTATAATGTTTCAAATCTATTGTAATATCAATATACATTTAGGATCACCCTTACATAGAAAGAGCGCCGTCTTCTTTTGAATCAGGCGCTCCTTCCCTTTCATACTGTTATCCGCGGATTTGATTTGCGATGTCTTGGTCAGTAGACTCAAGTGTATTTGCTGTTTGATCAAGCTGCTGATTCACATCTTGAAGCAAATCTGACATTTTGATAAATGAAGGTTTGAGCTGCTCGTATTGATCTGCGAACGCTTCGCTTGAAGCACCTTCCCACATGCTTTTCAAATCAGAGATCATTCGGTTTAAACGATCAACCTGATTTAATACTTCTTGGCTTTCAACGCCGTATTGCTTCGCCATCGCTCTTAGCTCTTCGGGTGTGACACGAATTAATCCTGCCATATTCCTCATTACCTCCTGTGCCATCAGCCTAAATATGGGCTAATTCACTTATTTTTAGAACGTCATTATTATAAAAACAGTTTTTCGGCATAGTCAAACAAATATGTTTTAATTTTACAAAATGAGTCCAATGGTTTACCCCGAATCACTTAAAAATGACATATACTGTAAAGTAAATAGGTTTATTTTCTTAATCTTCTCTTCATTCTCCGAATAATCCAAAAGACCCAAATAACGCTCCAACTCCCAAAAAAAACCTTTCAGAAAATTTGATGCTACAGCACCATTTCTGAAAGGTTCAGTTTTTTCTTTCCTTAATTAGTCTCGCCTCCGATGACTTTCTTAGAAGATTAATAGGATAAGCTGTCGTATTATATGAGGCATACAACTGTCCTGCAAAAAGGCGATTACACCGCCAAATGTATATAGAACGTTTCTCTCATGAAATTGTTTTTTTGCTTCTGTTCTTTGTTGTTGATTTTCACAAACAACAACAATCATAATAAAAGGAAGGGGATGAGATGTCAAAGAGAAATCAAGCACGAAAAGTAGGGAGATTTATGACCATGCCGAATGATCCGTTTAAATATAGTTTTGACAGACTTGAAGATGTGGCTGATCATATCAGCGACGTTCTGCAGTGCCCGATCACCATAGAGGATGTTAACCACAAGCTGCTTGCCTACAGTACACACAGCGACTGCACAGACCCTGCCCGGACGTCTACCATTATTGGCAGAAGGGTACCGGAGAAGGTGATTAACAAGCTGTGGAAAGACGGGACAATTCCTGCTCTCTTAAAAACGGACCAGCCGATCAGAGTCAAGCAAATCGATGAAGTCGGGCTGAGCAATCGCGTCGCTATTTCGATTTGGAAAAACAAGCAAGTACTTGGCTTCATATGGGCGCTTGAGATCCAAAAAACATTGTCCGATGAAGATCTGCTGACATTGCAAATGGCAGCAAAAGCAGTGAAAAACAAGCTTCTCAAACTTCAAATCAGAAAAACGAAAAATGAAGAACGCAGCCAAGAATTTTTCTGGAAAATGCTGACCGGACACATCCATCAGGAGGATGATATGGCGGATGGGTTCCATAAGCTTGGAATGGCCGCTCCTTCAGAGTTCTCCGTTATGATCATCCGCATAAATGGCGAGCTGACTGAAAAAATCGAACAGCAGCTGCAATATTTACAGGAAACGACCCAGCAGGTTTACGTGCTGCTGGCGACCGTAGATTCCAATGAACTTATTATATTAACCTCACCCAAAACAGATCATCCTTTTCAAGATTTAAAACAGTTTGCTTTAAGTACGCAAAAACAGCTGAAGGAGCGGTATAAAATAGAAGACGTTTCTATCGCTTTTGGCGGAATATACAACTCTATTTCTTTTGTCTCCCGCTCCTATCAGGAAGCATTGTCCGTCTTAAAAACGAAGGAACGGTTCGCTGAAGAGACCAAACATCTTTTCAGCTTTTCTGAGTTAGGCATTTATCAATACTTAGATGTCTTAAATGAAAAACGGAAACAGGCGGGCCATTATAATTACTCGCTTTCCAAACTGGAACAATATGACCAGGATCACCAGTCAAATCTGGTAGAGACGCTAGAGCGCTTTATTGAAGCGGACAGCAACGTGAATACCGCTTCTAAGCTGTTAAATATACACGTTAATACGTTGAATTACCGCCTTAAGCGGATCAGCCAGATCGCTGAAATTGATTTGAAAAATGTGAATCAAAAATTCACCATCTATTTAGATATCAAACTTCGGCACATGGATTTGTGAAATTTCACAAATCCATGTTTTTTTATTTTCTTAATCAAACAAAGAATTTTCCAAAATATCAAGCTACACTAAAAATATCACAGGATACAGGAGGAGACAGATATGATCATAGGGGTTCCTAAAGAGATAAAAAACAATGAAAACCGTGTCGCATTAACACCTGGGGGCGTTTCTCAGCTCATTTCAAACGGCCACCGGGTGCTGATTGAAACAGGCGCGGGCCTTGGAAGCGGATTTGAAAATGAAGCCTATGAGTCAGCAGGAGCGGAAATCATTGCTGATCCGAAGCAGGTCTGGGACGCCGAAATGGTCATGAAGGTAAAAGAACCGCTGCCGGAAGAATATGTTTATTTCCGCAAAGGACTTGTGCTGTTTACGTACCTTCATTTAGCAGCTGAGCCTGAGCTTGCACAGGCCTTGAAGGATAAAGGAGTAACTGCCATCGCATATGAAACGGTCAGTGAAGGCCGGACATTGCCTCTTCTCACGCCAATGTCAGAGGTTGCGGGCAGAATGGCAGCGCAAATCGGCGCTCAATTCTTAGAAAAGCCTAAAGGCGGAAAAGGCATTCTGCTTGCCGGGGTGCCGGGCGTTTCCCGCGGAAAAGTAACGATTATCGGAGGAGGCGTTGTCGGGACAAACGCGGCGAAAATGGCTGTCGGCCTCGGTGCAGATGTGACGATCATTGACTTAAACGCAGACCGCTTGCGCCAGCTTGATGACATCTTCGGCCATCAGATTAAAACGTTAATTTCTAATCCGGTCAATATTGCTGATGCTGTGGCGGAAGCTGATCTCCTCATTTGCGCGGTATTAATTCCGGGCGCTAAAGCTCCGACTCTTGTCACTGAGGAAATGGTAAAACAAATGAAACCTGGTTCAGTCATTGTTGATGTAGCGATCGACCAAGGCGGCATCGTCGAAACTGTCGACCATATCACAACACATGATCAGCCAACATATGAAAAGCACGGGGTTGTGCATTATGCTGTAGCGAACATGCCGGGTGCTGTCCCTCGTACATCAACAATCGCCCTGACTAACGTTACTGTTCCATACGCGCTGCAAATCGCGAACAAAGGGGCAGTGAAAGCGCTCACAGACAATGCGGCACTGAGAGCGGGTTTAAACACCGCAAACGGACACGTGACCTATGAAGCTGTAGCAAGAGATCTAGGCTATGAGTATGTTCCTGCCGAGAAAGCTTTACAGGATGAATCATCTGTAGCGGGTGCTTAATTCACAATGAGCTTGCAGAAAGATTTCTGCAGGCTTTTTTATTTTTTAAAAGGAAAAAAGAGACCATTTCACGAATTATGACTATGAAGTTGATCATAAAGGAGGATTCATATGGCTGTTCAGCAATATGGCGTGTTAAAAGGCATAGTCTTAGACATGAAGCGGGAAACAGATGATGACAGTCCTCATTTCCAAGTCAAAATGCTCGGTGAAGAGAATACGTATTACAGGTGCGCCATCAATGTGATGTCCAGTTCTGAGGAATCTGAAGTATTGTATTTGGCTGACGATCAGTTTGATTCGGGCTCAATTACCATCCTTCCGAACATGCCGTATGGATATACAAGGATCAATGAAGCAAACCGTGAAGTGGCACTGGATTATGTGCGGGGCAATTTGTTTGACCCGCGGGAAATGAAGCCTTTGCCTCATGAAATCACAGGACCTGATAATGATTTAAATGATTTTATTGAAACCTATATGAAGAAAGCACAAGATGAGAAAGCGCCGGTTTATATATTCGGTTCAAAATTCGGCCCTGAACAGGCTGCAGATAAAATATTCGGCTTTACCCCGACTAACGGAATGCACAATATCCATATGAATCAAGGGAATGCAATGGATACGCGCTGGAAAAAAGACAACGGCTCTTGGCATGACGGGGGTATTCTGATTCAGTTTGCAGATCAGTGGGCCGCTGTGTTTTTAGCGTTTTTATCCCAATCTTGGTGTACCGATGAAAACGGAAACCCGGTCAGAGATTGTGATCATACCCAAACGTCTGCGTAAGATTAGAAAAAGAGACTGCGGCGAGCAGTCTCTTTTTGATACGATTACACATTTTCAACAGTCTTTAGGCTGTTTGGCCTCATATCGCTCCAATGCGATTGGATATAGTCCAAACAAGCTTCACGCCCTTTTTCCTCATGAACGACTGTCCAGCCGCTCGGCACATCTATAAAACCCGGCCATAGGGAATATTGGCCTTCTTCATTGACCAGCACCAAATATGTGCCATCCGCATTTTCAAAAGGATTTGCCATTCTATTTCTCCTCCCTTATTTATTCAACTCTTCCAATTTGACAGCGAGAACCTTGCCGATTTGAGCCAGAGGTTCCGGCTGACATAAATCTTTATGACGGCAGTCGATGTCGATTTGTTCAATCTGT
The DNA here is from genome assembly GCF_001719225.1 of Bacillus sp. FJAT-14266. NCBI lineage: Bacteria > Bacillati > Bacillota > Bacilli > Caryophanales > Bacillaceae > Bacillus > Bacillus sp. FJAT-14266. The sequence goes on along the minus strand of NZ_CP017072.1, from coordinate 1,118,615 downwards.
CCGTTAATATAAGGCTTCCAAGAGTCAGGTTCAATCGGGTCAAACCATTCAGGAATGATTGTTGATCTGAAAAACAAAACATTTCCACGGAAGGTTTTCGGCTTATAGGAACCTAAAATGCCGACAGAATTGACATACGTATTCTTCAAATTTAAAATGACCGTTTCATCCAGGCTCGCAAGCGCACTGCCGTCACGGCGAAGAATCTCAATCGCCGCTTCAAAATCTAGCGGTTTGTCCCCTAAGCTGTCTGGATCGTACCCGCCTAACGCCAGAAGGGCAATAAGCGCTTCCTCATCATCCGGTGCCTCTTTTATAGGAAGGAAGTGGTTCGGATAGGCGTCCAGCATCACCAACAGGGATACTTCTTCTCCTTGATTTTGCAGCTGGGTAGCCATCGCTTGAACGACATTCCCGCCCAGGGACCAGCCCAGCAGATGGTACGGGCCTTTTGGCTGGACCGTTCGGATTTGTTTAATGTAATCGGCAGCCATGTCATCAAGTGTTTTCGGAAGCTCCTCGCGCTGCCCGATTCCCCGTGCCTGCAAGCCGTAGATTGGATAATCTGTTCCTATATTGGTCATCAAACCGGCATAACACCAGCTGAGCCCCCCTGCCGGATGAACACAGAATAAAGGAGGCTTGTCTCCGCTTGTTCGGAGCGGCAGCAGAACGTCAAGAGCGCTTTGGCTTGATCCCATTTCAAGTCTTTCAGCGAGCCCGGCTACAGTAGGTGCTTCGAACAAGTTGCCGATGCTGAGTTCAACGCCGAGCGCTTCACGAATGCGGCTCATGAGCTGTACAGCAAGCAAGGAATGTCCGCCTAAATCAAAGAAACGGTCATCAATGCCGACACGTGGCAAGTGAAGCACCTCCATAAAGAGGTCACAGAGAATTTCTTCCTGCGGCGTTCTCGGTCCTCGTCCTGTCACTGCCGCTGCGAAATCCGGAGCGGGCAGCGCTTTACGATCAAGCTTTCCATTCGGTGTCAGCGGCAATTCTTTCATCGTCACAAAGGCAGCAGGCACCATGTAATCCGGCAGTCTCTCAGCAGCATATCTGCGCAGTTCCGCCGTATCAAATGTTTCTTCCGAAGGGATGACATAAGCTGCTAACCGTTTATCTCCCGGCTGATCCTCACGAACGATCACTGCCGCATCTTCAAGCTGCGGATGCTGAACAAGCGCGGCTTCAATTTCTCCCAATTCAATCCGGAATCCCCGAATTTTCACTTGATGGTCTGCACGGCCGACATAGTCGAGAGAACCGTCAGCGCGGAGGCGGGCCACATCCCCAGTGCGGTACATCCGGGTGCCTGGAGGACCGAACGGATCAGCTATGAAGCGTTCAGATGTTAAACCAGGCCGGCCTAGATAACCTCGTGCTAACCCCGCTCCTGATACATACAGCTCTCCGGCAACACCCGGCGGGACCGGCTGCAGGCGTTCATCCAGCACGTATACACCAAGATCGGGAATGCCGCAGCCGATCAAGCTGTTTGCCCGTAAAGCTGCCATGCTTCGTTCTAATTCGATATAGCTCACATGCACCGTCGTTTCTGTAATACCATACATATTGATAAGCTGCGGTCTATTTTCAGGGTGGCGGTTGTACCAATCCTCTAAACGGCTGAGTTCAAGCGCTTCTCCGCCAAAAATGACATAGCGCAGACTGAGTGCCTGTCCGAGATCCGGCTGTTCCCGTTCCGCCTGCATAAACTGATAGAAAGCAGACGGTGTCTGGTTCAGAACAGTCACCCCCTCTTTGACAAGCAGGCGCAGAAACGCTTCTGGCGATCTGCTGACGTGGTGAGGCACGATTACAAGACGTCCGCCATGCAGCAGAGGACCCCAGATCTCCCACACCGAAAAATCAAACGCATAGGAATGGAACATGGTCCAGATATCACCTGAGCTGAAACGGAACCAGTGCTCGGTCGCTGCAAATAAACGTGTTACATTTTGGTGAGGAATCATCACACCTTTTGGAACACCTGTTGAGCCGGATGTATAAATGACATATGCCGTATTCAAAGGGGAAAGCGGCTGAGTCCTATCCTTATTTTTTGGATTACCTGCAGGGTACGTGTTTAGTTTCTCTGCCAGCTCGGGATCATCCAGCACGATTTTCGGCACGTTTTCAACTGGCGGAATGTGATTTGCAGCTTTAGTGTTCGTCATGATAAACGCAGGCTGTGCATCTTTTAGCATAAAAGCAATTCGATCAGCCGGATAATCCGGATCAAGAGGGAGATAAGCTGCCCCGGCCTTTAGCACCGCCAATAGGCCGACAGCCATTTCCAACGATCGGGGCAGTGCCAATGCCACAAATTGCTCCGGCCCGACACCTTCACTAATCATCATTCGGGCAAGCCGGTTTGCTCTTTCATTCAGCTCTGCATAGCTCAGTTCCTGATTTTCATATACAACGGCAATGGCATCAGGACGTAAAGCAGCCTGCTTCTCAAATTGCTCTGGCAAACATGCGTGCGGAATCTTTTCAGATACACTTTGCCAATCAGTCACCATGCTGCTGTGTTCCTCTGGCGCAAGAATATCCAGATTTCCGATTTGCTCGTCAGGATCAGACTCGGCAGCCTCCAACAGGCGCATCAATCGGTCAGCAAGAGCCTGAGCAGTTTCCCGTTTGAAAAGATCAGTGCTGTATTCAAGCAGTCCTTCCATTCCGTTTGGTGTCCCGTCAGCAAGGCGATCTTCACTAATTTCCAGCGTCAAATCAAACTTGGCAGAACCGACACTGTTGATTCGCAGGCTGCTCTCCATATCAGGAAGATGCAGTTCAGCGTCCGGTGTGTTTTGGAACGCAAGCATGATTTGGAATAAAGGATGCGTCGCACGCGAACGAGCCGGATTGAGCACCTCTACAAGTCTCTCAAACGGCAGATCCTGATTGTCATAGGCGGCCAGATTCACTTCCCGTACTCTGTCTAGAAGCTCACGAAAGCTTGGGTCACCGGACGTATCAGTTCTGAGCACCAATGTATTAATGAACAGCCCTACAAGATCGCCCAGCGCATCATCATTCCGTCCCGCGATCGGACTGCCGATCGGAATGTCGGTGCCCGCCCCGAGCCTTGTCAATAAAGCGGCGAGACCGGATTGAAGCACCATAAACAGGCTCACCCTATTTGCGCGAGCCAGCTCCTGCAATCGCTTGTGAAACTCGGGCTCAATACGAAAATGAATCGTATCTCCATCATGACTCGGCTCAGCCGGACGTGAATAATCGGTTGGCAGTTCAAGCTGATCAGGCAGGTTTTTCAAGGTTTCTTTCCAGAAAGCAAGCTGTCCGGCAATCAAGCTATTTGGATCATCCTCGTTTCCAAGCAGTTCTTGCTGCCAAAGCGCATAGTCTGCATACTGCACAGCAAGAGGCGCCCATTCGGGAGATCGTCCGTGGCAGCGAGCCGCATAAGCTGTCCCAAGGTCTCTGGTCAGCGGTGTTAAGGACCAGCCGTCCCCGACAATATGATGGACGAGAAGAAGCAGCACGTACTCGTCAGGACCGATCACAAAAAGCTCGGCACGAAAAGCAGGTTCAGCTGCAAGATCAAAGCTGTAGCGTACAGCTTCGGCAAGCCGATCAGAAAGCTCCTTCTCAGCAATTTCAGTAACATGTAACTCGGGACAGGCTCGATCGGCATCTAAAATATGCTGATAGGATGTCCCCTGTGATTCAGGGAAGATCGTCCGAAGACTTTCATGACGGCGGACGAGGTCATAAAGTGCCGCTTTCAGCAATCCTTGATCCAACTCACCTGACAAACGGACAGCAACCGGAATATTATAAGTAGGACTCGGTCCTTCCAGACAATGCAGGAACCATAGCCGGCGCTGGGCAAATGAGAGCGGGATCTTTTCAGGCCGCTCAGCTCTCTGCAAAGCGGGACGTGCACTCTGCGCCAAATCAAGATGGGCAGCGAGTCCGGCTACTGTCGGTTCGTCAAAGAGCTTGGCGATACCAAGTTCGGCTCCCATTACCTCGCGAATGCGGCTCATCAGACGGGCTGCAAGAAGAGAATGGCCCCCAAGCTCGAAGAAACTGTCATCGATACCGACGCGTGCCAAACCGAGAACCTCTGCAAACAAGTCACACAATATCTCTTCCTGAGGAGTCCGCGGGGCCCGATCACTGACAGATGTGCTGAAGTCTGGTGCCGGCAGTGCTTTCCGGTCAAGCTTGCCATTAGGTGTTAACGGCAGCTCGTCCATCTCCACAAACGCCGACGGTACCATATAATCAGGAAGACTAGCCCCCATATAACGACGAAGCTCTGCAGTATCAATAGCAGCATCAGCGACTACATAAGCCGCCAATCGTTTGTCTCCCGGCTGATCTTCCCGTACGACAACCGCGGCCTGTTCAATGTGCGGGTGATTGGCAAGCACGGCATCAATTTCTCCAAGTTCAATTCGGAATCCGCGAATTTTGATTTGATGATCCGCCCGCCCGATATAATCCAAAGACCCATCGGCGCGCCAGCGGGCCTGGTCTCCGGTCCGATACATCCGAGTTCCCGGCGGTCCGTATGGATCTGCAACGAAGCGCTCCGCCGTTAAATCAGGACGATGGAAATAACCTCTGGCCAAGCCGGTTCCTGCAATATAAAGCTCTCCGACAACGCCCGGCGGCACCGGCTGCAATCCATTATCAAGCACATACACCTGCGTGTTCCAAATCGGTTTCCCAATCGGAGGAACGCCCTTCAGCCCTTCTTCAAGAAAAGCTGCGGCAGACCAAATCGTTGTTTCAGTGGGACCGTATAAGTTCGTGACTGAACAATGAAGGTCTTGAAGCGCCTGCAAAAGACCGCTCGGCAGCGCCTCGCCTCCTACAAGCACTCTAAGCCCCCGAAGTTTCTCAGGTTCACTCGTTACCAAAGCGTGCCACAGTGTCGGTGTCGCCTGCATAATGTTAATATCGAAATTTTCAATCATTTGAGCTAATGCCTGCGGCTCACGGATCGTTTCTTTCTTTGCGATCACAATTTGCGCTCCGCTAATCAGCGGAAGATATAACTCCAATGCTGAAATATCAAAAGCGACAGTCGTCACAGCCAACAGCCTGTCTTCTTCTCCTAGAGAAAACGCCTCCTTCATGGACAGCAGAAAATTGCTTAAGCTTTTCTGTGTCACAACGACTCCCTTCGGTCTTCCTGTTGATCCTGAGGTATAGATGATATACGCAGGATGGTCAAGAGAAACCGATACATCCGGATTTTCCGGCGAATAGCGTTTTATAATCTCCTGTGTAACAGCCTGATCAAGCACAAGCTCCGGTACAGCCAGGTTATCAGGCAGACTGGCTGCTATTTCCTCAGTCGTTATGATGCATGAAGGTTTCGCATCCTCCAGCATGTAAGAAATGCGGTCCGCTGGAAACTCCGGATCAAGTGGGAGATACGCCGCACCAGTCTTGAGCACACCAAGCATTGAGGCCACCATCTCAGGGGAACGCGGCAGCGCCAAAGCGACAAATTGCTCCGGACCAATCCCTTTTTCGATCAACAGACGCGCGAGGCGGTTTGCCTCTTCATTGAGCTTTCGATAGTTGACTTGAATGTCATCACACATGAGAGCGATACGTTCTGGCGTAAGAACTGCCTGCTTTTCGAACATGTCCTGAAGGCTGACCAGCTTCTCGGATTTTGCCGTCTCATTCCATTTAGAAATGACTTTTTCTTTCTCCTCTGGCAACAGAAGCTCCATTTGCCCAATCAGCATGTCCTCTCCGGCAGAAGCCGTTTGCAGCAGCTGCAAAATACGCTGCTGATGAAGCTTAATATCAGACTCACTGTATACCTCGGAATTCGCATCAACATCAATTCGCAGCCCGCTGCCGTCTGTTCTGTCATATACATTGATTGATAGATCATCAACAGGACCGGCTGAAAGATTATGCGTTGTGCCCCGGACGCCGGCAAAGTCGAGACCGTAATCAAACGGCATAAGATTGATTTGAGGGCCAAATAATCTATGATTTTCTCCTATCAATTTCAGATCGCGCCTAAGCTCTTCATGGCGATACTTATGATGTCGCCGAATACTGCGGATTTCCCGGGAAATTTGCTGAATCAGTTCAGAAAAGCTCATCGAAGAGCTTACCGTCAGCCGGAGCGGGAGAAGGTTCATCACCATAGCCGGTACATTCAGTGACGCGGACCCTATCCGACCCATCATGGGCAGGCCGAGCACAACATCCTCAGAGCCGGTCATACGGTGCACATAAACAGCTGACACCGCAATCATGACTTCATGCCAGCTTCCTGAGAAATAGCGCGCCGCTTCTTTTAACGCGTTTACATCAGACGGAGGCAGATATGCCGTATGACGAAGAAAACTGTTAGATGTTCTTGGCGCCCGATCAGCCAAGCTCACAACTTCAGGTGCATCTGCAAAACGGTCCAGCCAGAATTGACGATCCTTCTCATACTGCTCTGATCCGCGATAATCTGTATCCTCCTCCAAAATGGCCTGGAGAGACCCAAAGGAACGGCTTTTAGCTGTTTGTCCTTTTATAAGGGCAGTATATGTACTTGCCACACGCTGGGCTATCAGGGAAAAACCGAAGCCGTCGATCGCTATATGGTGAATGCGCTGATACCAAAAGAAACGATCAGGCCCGGCAATAAACAGAGCTTCATTGAACAAAGGGTCATACCCTAAATCAACCGGCTTTGCTAAATCAGCTTTCATCCAGTTTAATGCTGTTTTTTCCGGATCAGGCTCAGAGCTGACGTCAATGACGTGCAGCTGTACATCCGGAGACGGGTTTATCATCTGCCAAGGCCCGTCCATATTTTCACCGAAGCGGACATGCAGCGATTCCGCTTCCTTGATCACGTGCCGCAAAGCTTCTTCAAAAAGAGCAATATTGATTGGTCCATTGATTTCTATATATTCCGCTGTATTGTAGATTGGATTGTCCGGATCAAGCTGCTGAGCAAACCATATGCCAGTTTGCGCCCCGGTCAAAGAATATTGAAGATCTTTTGTATCAGGCATCCGTTTGTTTACCCTCCTTTTATAAATAATCCGCGTTTGGTAGCACTTGCTGGCTGCGGGTTGTGAGCAATTTCTGCCATTCTTCGATCGTTGGGCGTTCAGCCAATTCCACGAAAGTCACCTCTGCCCCTTCACGGCGCCATTGTTCCACCAATGTCATGATCCTTACCGAATCAAGACCACGATCGAGCAAATCCTCTTGATCTGTGATGTCTTCCGGTGTTTCTTGTAGAAGCTCTGCAATTTGTTTACGGATATTCTCACATGTAAACACGTTCTTTTTGTCAGTGTTTGCTGACGTTTTTTGAACGTCTGCCGGCGCATTCTGCAGCTGATCAAGAAGACTGTCAGTCATCACGGTAAACGCACAGCGTCCAGCCGCATAGTCCAGCGCCATTTGATGTTTTTCTAATGAAAAATCAGCAACTGCATCTCCCACAAAAAAGACTTTAATATCCTCCATAAATGCTTCACATGCTGTAACAAGACAGCCGATATGGGCGTAAATTCCTGTAATGATCAGCTGATCGCGTCCCTCTTTGCGCATCATTTCAAGCAGATTCGTTCTCTTAAACGCGCTGTATCTCCATTTTGTCAGCACAAGATCATCATCCTCTGGTGCCAGCTCGGTTATAATTTTCTCCTCATAAGGACCGCTGTTTAATCCCGGGCCCCAAAAGTCTGTCAGCAGCGCACGGTCATCCGGATTTTGGCTTCCCGGCTGTGCGGTATAGACAACAGGAATCCCAAGCTGAACACATTGATTCTTCAGCTTTCGTATATTCGCTGAAAGCTCTGTTACCGGAGACGCTCCCGCTGTGAAAGCATCGACAAAATAGTTTTGCATATCGTGTATTAACAAGACAGCCCGATTCGGATCAGGCACCCATGATACTTTGTTTTGCGGCATATCAGATGCTGTCGGCATTTGATACGGCTGAATGGCAGGTATAGCCATATGAACACTTCCTCTCAAATTGTTGTTTTATTTTTTTAATCCTGCAAGAAGCTTCTCGGAAATGGCTTCACGGAGCGCTTTTTTGCTGACTTTTCCTACTCCTGTCTGCGGGAAGGATTCGACAAATTCAACTCGATCAGGGATTTTATATGCCGCCAGTCCGCGCTCTCTCAAAAATGCTTTAAGCTCTGCGGCTTTTGGGGCTTCATCCCGGGGAATAATGAACACACAAGATCTCTCGCCAAGAAATTGATCAGGCATGGAGACCATTGCCGCATCATGGACAGCCGGATGCGCCAGCAGATGATTTTCCACCTCTTCAGCCGCAACCTTTTCTCCTCCACGGTTAATTTGATCCTTCGCCCGGCCTTCAACGACAATATACCCGTCTCGTGTCAGCCTGACGATATCACCCGTACGGTAAAAACCGTCCTCAGTAAATGAAGCGGCGTTATGCTCTTCTGCCTTATAGTAACCTCGAATTGTATACGGTCCCCGCGTCAGCAGATGGCCTGTTTCACCAGGTTTTACGTCGCGATCATGGTCATCCCAAACACGCACTTCATCATATGGGGACATCGGTTTTCCTTGGGTGTTGACAATGATCTCCTCAGGATCATCCAATCTCGTATAATTGACGAGACCCTCTGCCATTCCGAACACCTGCTGCAGCGTGCAGCCGAAAACAGCTTTTACTCTGCGCGCGGCTTCAGCACTAAACTTGGCACCGCCGACCTGCAGCACTTGAAGGCTGGACAAATCATCACGGCGTGAGGATGCCGCATCCATCCATACCATCGCAAGAGGCGGAACAAGAGCGGTTATCGTGACCTTTTCCCGTTCAATTAAAGGAAATGCGTCATCTGGACTTGGAGAAGGAGATAATACCACTCTTCCTCCAGCGTATAATACGCCGAGAACGCCAGGTGAGCTCAGCGGATAATTGTGTGCCATTGGCAGCGCGGCCAAGTACACCGTGCTGTGGTCGAGCCAGCAGACCTCCACACTCCGCTTCAGGCTGTATATGTAGTCATCGTGGGTCCTCGGAATCAGTTTCGATAGCCCGGTGCTCCCGCCAGAAAGCTGGAGGAACGCCACATCCGATGATTTGACTTCAGGCAGTTTTACAGGTTCTGCATGCAAATCCTCCAGCGGTAAAAATTCCTCTGCCTCACCTGCGACAATGATGTTTTTCAAAGTCGGCAGCTTGCTTTGAACCTGTCTGGCAAGCGAACGGTAGTCAAAACCGGAATAAGCGTCGGGAATGATATATGCAGCCGCTTCAGCAAACTCGCAAAAATATGTAATTTCACTGCTTCGATGAGAAGGCAGTGCGAAGACTGGAAGCGCCCCCAGACGGAATAGCGCGAAAATGACTTCAAAAAACTCTTTGATATTTGGCAGCTGCACCACAACACGATCCATCTGTTGAATGCCGAGCTTTTGAAATCCGGCAGCCAGGCGATCAGCTCTTGTGTCAAGCTCTCGATAGCTCCAATGGGTGTTTCCGCATGTAATGGCAATGCGATCACCATATTTGGCTGCCCGGTCCCTTAACAAATCTCCAAACGTCTCACCGGCCCAGCAGCCGTTCTTTCGATAGGTCTCAGCTAACTCATCAGGCCAAGGCGTAAATCCTTTCAGCATGTTGTATCCCTCCAGCAATTCATTCTGTTCATATGTGATCCACGCCCATTGCCCGCAGCATTGTCCGAAACTTTGCGGACGTCTCCTGAAGCTCGTCCTCGGGCTTTGAACCGGCCACAACACCAGCTCCAGCATACAGGCGGAGTGAGCGTTCTTCTGCTTCTGCACAACGGATGGTCACGATCCATTCTCCGTCACCGGCATCGTCACACCATCCGACCATGCCGGTAAAGAAACCGCGGTCAAATGGTTCAATGCTGAGAATCGCTTCTCTTGCAAGATCAGTCGGTGTTCCGCAGACTGCTGGCGTCGGGTGGAGAGCCGCTGCCAATTCAAGTGCGGTTACAGACGGGTCGGAAAGCTCTCCCTTAATCACGCTGGACAGGTGCCACATCGTTTCCGTTTTGATCAGTGAAGGCTTCTCCGGAACCTCCAGCGTCCGGCAGAAAGGTCTCAGCGCTGCCGCAACCGCGTCAGCGACAACCGCGTGCTCATGAAGATCCTTTGCGGAAGAAAGCAATTCAGCTGCCCGGCGCTGGTCTTCAACAGGATCATTACTGCGCGGCCTTGAGCCGGCTAATGGGTTGGAAACGACCTGTGTTCCCATCCTTGAAACGAGAAGCTCCGGACTTGCTCCGAGCAATGTTCGGCGGGGAGACGTTTCCTCCTGACTGGACACGTCTGCGGCAAACGTGTAGCCATGCGAGTTATGCTGAGCCAGATGGCGAAGCAATTCATCCGTCTGAATCGGTTCAGGCGATGTCAAATGCAGCGACCTGGACAGAACGATTTTGCTGAGTGTTCCATCGGCAATGCGTGCCAGCCCTTGTTCAACACCATTTTTATAATCCTCAGGTTCAGGAACAGGCTTTATGTGATATGTATGCCCAGCCTGCTGTTCCTTTTCCTCATGATCAAATTGAAGCGGTCCTGACCAGCGCACTTCTTCAGGTACAACGAGCCGCGCTGCTTTTACTTGATCAAAAGGAACGGCCCCGACAACAAGCGGCCGGCTTTGCCCTGATTGTTTTGCCTGACGTAACGCCTCTGCAATTCGGCCAGAAAGGGTTTCCATTTGGTTTTGCCCGTCTGCCTCCGGTACGATTTCACATATGCCTTTCGCTAACAGTACACGATGAGGAGACGCTAAGAAAAAGGCGCCCGGCTGATATTCATGAAGCAAATGCTCCGCTTTTGTTTCTGTTATAACGTTTTGATCCAACATTCTCATGAACCTCCTTTAAATTCAGTTACACGCCTAAGGTCGCGCCGCCATCTACGCATAAATTATGCATCGTAATATGCCCTGCCTGGCCAGAAACCAAAAAGAGCACCGCATCCGCAATATCCGAAGGCTTGGCTAGTTTTTTGAGCGGGATCCCTGTTTTAAATGTCTCAAGTGATCCTTTTATGACTTGCTCCGCTCCATTCTCGTCGGCCCATAATGACCACTGCATGTCTGTTTCCGTTGATCCGGGAGATACAATGTTGCAGCGAATATTGTATTCTGCAAGCTCAAGGCCAAGGCATTTCGTAAACATCACAGCCGCAGCCTTTGAGGACGCATATGCCGCCATAGATGTTCTTGGTACACCGGCAGCATTCGATCCGACTGTTACAATCGAACCCGATCTTCGGTCCATCATATATTTGCTGACTGAACGCGAGGCGTTAAATACGCCAGTCGAATTCACTGAGAACGTCGCCTCCCATTCCTCATCGCTAAGCGAATGGATCAGTCCCGGGCGAAGGACACCCGCTACATTCACTAAAATATCAATCGGCCCCATTTCACGTTCGATGCGCGCCGTGATCTCATCAATCGCCGCGCTGTCTCTCACATCCGCAGGAAAAGCTTCTGCATGGCGGCCTTCTGCTTTGAGGCTGCTCACAACCTTTTCCAGCTTTTCAGGATTATAATCAACCGCCGCAATATGTGCGCCTTGACTAGCAAGCGTCCGCGCAACAGCTTCGCCTATTCCTTGGGCAGCCCCTGTTATAAAAGCAATTTTTCCCTCTATACTCTTTGCATTCATATCATCAATTCCTTTCTTCGCTCTAAATGCCGAACAGACATCCAGCGAAAAAGACTGCTGCGCCTTGAAAAACGCAATCTATTGATAATGATTATCATTATCAATTATAAAAATAATCATATCCAAATGTCATGTGACAGTCAAATATAATTTCAGTGACAAATATTTTTTTAAAGGCAAGGCTGAGTATGTCTCAGCCCATTGATAGATGCGGTCCGTCAGGGTGAAGCGCAAAACGCAGCGCCCTGCTGACCAAAACAGGAAGAACTGAAATATGTCCTTCTCCTGAAAACTCGCAAAATTCTGCCCGTATGCCTTGTTCAGATAAAACGGCCAGCCGCTCATAAAGCTCCCTTGCATTATCATTCATCCGGCTTTTATGATGCTGCTCTAATTCTCCTGCGGCAAGCAGGATATTGATAGGCTGATTGTTTTTCTTGGTGAGAGAGACGAAATGGTCCGTTTTCTCGAGAATAAACGGTTTATTCCAATGAATGGACGGACTTCCTGCGATATACGTTTGAAACGCATCGGGCTTTGTTAGCAGCACCTGCAGCACGAAAAGCCCTCCGAGCGAATGGCCAAAGATTGTTTGTCTTTTTTTATCAATCTGGTAATCTCGTTCTATCTCCGGTTTTAAATCCTCTTCAATAAATCTGAAAAAGCCCTCCGCTCCGCCATGCTCCGGCCATTCTCTGCCGTCGGGCCTTTCCGGCAGCTTCGATTGGGCTGTTGGCATTGTAAAATCCCGGTGGCGTGCTGAAGAGAACGGCTCCGCTGTCTCATAGCCAATGCCGACGATCACTGCAGGGATCACCCCGGTTTTTTCGGGTCGGCGTCCCTGTATTCGAACGGCTTCCGTCATCGTTCCGAAGACAGAATTGGCATCCAGCAGATAAATCACAGGATAACCAGTGGGTGGCGGCGGCGTACTAGGTTTCGAGATAAAAATGTGATAGGTACGGTTTTCATTGCGTGAAGACATCATACGCACTTCCGTACCAGGAATCGTAAATGCGTTTGATGTCCCGCTATTTGTCCGGTCTGTTGTTTGCTCTTTCATGCAGTACGACATTCCTCTCCTTAAACTAAACCGCAATGTATGATAATGATTTTCACTATCAACTAGACACCTCAAATAATAGGTTTTCTTCCAAAGAAAGTCAACTTTTTCCCGAATAAAAAAGGCACCTTGATCAAATAAGGTACCTGCAGACTATCAATATGGAAGTAAAAACCTAATAAAGATGCGGATTGTCCTATTTGAAATAGAACCTTAATCCCATGTAAACCTTTGATTTTGCCAAGGGTCGCCTCTCATGTGATAGCCATTCCGCTCCCAAAAGCCAGGGTGATTTTCTTTCGTAAATTGGATGCCGCGCAGCCACTTGGCGCTTTTCCAAAAATACAGATGCGGAAATACACCCCGCAGCGGAAAGCCGTGTTCAGGGGTTAAAGGTTCGCCATTATGCGCATAAGCCAGAAGGGAAGTTTCCGCTAAGAAATCATCAAGCGGCAGATTGGTCGTCCAGCCCTCTTCAGCATGTAAAATGACGTAGCCCGCTTCTTCTTTTACACCCGCTTTTTCCGCTATATCACAAGCCCGCACGCCTTGCCACACATTATCAAGCCTTGACCATCCCGTGACGCAATGAATGTCGTTTTTCGATTCATACCGTGGAAAGGCTTTGACATCTTCAAAGCTTAGCAGCATCGGATGGTCAACCAAACCGTATACTTGAAGATTCCATTTCGTCATATCTTCGTAATATGGGACATCTCCGGTATGAAGCACAGGAAATGAAGTGGTGACGTTTTGATTTGGCGGCACTCTTCCAGATTGATCGGACTGTCTTGTTTTTCCGAAATACATATGGGCCTCCTTTTTGTTAACCTAATTTAAAATCATGTTGACAATCTTTTTGTTCTTTATTACTCTATGATTGTGTATGTCAACCTAAGGGGGAACAACGATGAAACAACGTAAACTTCGTGCGGGAGATATGGCGCTGATTGGCATGTTCGCCGCACTTATGGCTGTCGGGGCCAACATTACATCAGTAGCACCCTTTTTACAAGTAGCCGGCATTCCGCTTTCGATGCAGCCGTTTTTCTGTCTCTTGGCAGCTTTGCTTCTTGGCAGCAAACGGGCAGCGATTGCCATGATTGTATATGCACTTGTGGGATTGGCCGGAGCGCCTGTGTTTGCTCAATTTTCAGCAGGCTTCGCACCGTTTGCAGGGAAAAGCGGCGGGTTTATTATCTCATACATTCCGGCAGCATTTGCAGCGGGATGGTTTTTAGAACGAAACATTCAGCCAAGTAAAATTCGATTTCTCATTGCTTCACTTATCGGAACGGCGATCATGTATCTCATCGGCACTACCTATATGTATCTTGCACTGAAGCTGTGGATTCATACGCCAGTGAGCTACGGCACGGCTTGGGGCTTTATGATTTGGTTTATGGTAAAAGATACAGCGCTGGCTGTGATACTGTCGTTTATCGCACCAGCAATCTACCGCTCTATTCATAAAGCAACCGGCTTTAACAGAAATCACATATCATCTACGTAAAAACCGTTCTATTGGACGGTTTTTTTATCATAACGAGAAAAGGCTCCCCAGTAAAGGGGAGCCTTTTTCCTATAAAACAAGCGCTGCAATCCAGCCAAAGATGACAAGCGGAATATTATAAAATATAAATGTCGGCACACAAGTATCCCAAATGTGGTGATGCTGGCCGTCCGCACTCAAACCTGAAGTCGGCCCAAGCGTACTGTCACTGGCAGGTGAACCGGCATCGCCGAGGGCAGCAGCAGCTCCGATAATCGCAATCGTTGCCATCGGGCTGAATCCTAGCTGCATGCATAGAGGCACGAAGATGGTTGTGATAACAGGAATCGTCGCAAAAGAAGATCCGATCCCCATTGTAATTAATAAGCCGACAATGAGCATCAGCAATGCGCCCAAGGACTGACTGTGTCCGATAAAACCAGCTGACGTTTTGACCAGTGACTCGACATCCCCGGTTTTCGTCAATACGTTCGAAAATCCGGCTGCAACAAGCATGACAAAGCCGATAAAGGCCATTAAAACCATTCCATCAGTAATCAGTGAGTCCGCTTCATCACGCTTCATCACACCGCTGACAAACAGAACAATCAGACCAGCGAGCGCCCCCATAATCATTCCTTCTACTCCCAAAGTCTGAGATAAGTAAAGCTGGACGCCGAGTGACACAACAATGGCTAGAACCGCGATACCAATGCTTTTTCTCGTATATGGCGATGCTTCTGCACCTGAAATGTCTTTTGTTTCATATTGTTTCGGTTTACGGTATACGATCACTGATAAAATAAGACCGACAACCATACCTGCAACTGGAATAATCAGTGCGTACGGAATATCAGCAAGCGGAACGTTTAACCCGGCATCCGCCATATTGTCCTTCAGCATGCCTTGGAAGATTTGGCCGAAACCCACCGGAAGCAAAATATAAGGAGCCGTTAAGCCAAATGTAATTACACACGCGATCAGACGGCGGTCCATTTCAAGTTCATTAAAGATTTTCAAAAGCGGCGGAATCAGCACCGGGATAAACGCGATGTGAACCGGAACGACGTTTTGCGAAAAACAAGATACAATTAAAATAATCAGCACAATCAGCACCTTAGACAGTGCTTTTTTTCGAGAATCTTCTTTATTTCCGATTAATTTAACGGAGGCTTCCACCATTGCGTCCGGAAGACCCGTTTTCGTCAAAGCGGCGGCAAACGCGCCAAGCATGGCATAGCTAACTGCAACGGTGGCATTTCCGCCGAGACCGTCTGTGAAAGCTTTAACCGTTTCGCCAAGACCGAGCCCGCCTGTTAACCCGCCGGCCAAGGCGCCTATAATTAATGCGATAACAATATTGACACGCAGCAGGCTTAATACAAGCATAAGCAGGACTGCGATGACGACTGCATTCATGATGATACCCCTCCAAAAATCCTTTAGTTTGCTAATGTAGTAGATAAATAAAGTACGAACGTATCGTATCATAACCGATCCACTTTAGTCAACTAAAGATTTCGGAAGAAAAAATCCCTGCCGCATCATACAGCAGGGATTTTTCATTACTCGTTTTTATCTTCTTCCAATGTAAATCGCTCCGCAAGTGTAGCCAGTGTTCTTGCCATAACGCCAGTAGCCCCGGCCGGCCCGAAGCAGGTTGCTTTATTGGCAGTCGCTGTTCCTGCAATATCAAGGTGAACCCAAGGTGTTGACTCAGCGAATTCACCAAGAAACGTTCCTGCCATAATCGCATGTCCCTCGCATCCCGGTGAATTGTTGAGATCCGCCATTTGGCTGCTTTTCACGCGTTTTTTATCCTTCTCTGTTATCGGCAGCTGCCAGATCGCCTCGCCGCACTCTTGTGCAGCATCAGCTACCTGCTGGTAAAAGCTTTGATCATTTGTCATTGCACCGGTTGTTTCTGTTCCTAATGCCACAACGACGCCGCCGGTAAGCGTAGCTACATCGACAAGAACTGACGCGCCATGCTGTTTCGCGTATGTAATGCCATCTGCAAGCACTAGCCTTCCTTCAGCATCCGTATTAAGGATTTCTATTGTTTTTCCGCTTAAAGATACGATCACGTCATCCGGCTTCATGGCCCCGCCGGAGATCATATTATCGGTTGATGGAATAACGCACAGCACGTTTTGCTCAGGACGAAGCTCTCCGATCGTTTCCATAGCCCCGAGAACCGCAGCTGCTCCTCCCATATCTGATTTCATGCCGACAATTCCAGATTTCGTTTTAATGGAGTAGCCGCCTGTGTCAAAGGTAATTCCTTTCCCGACTAGTCCGACGACGTCTTCCCATTCCTTTTTGCCCTGATATTTCAACACAATCATTTTCGGCGGTTCGGTGGAGCCTTGGTTTACCGCAAGTATTCCGCCCATACCGAGCTCTTCCATCTCTGATTTCTCCAATATCTCACACTCAAAATCATATTTCGCCGCAAGCTCTTCAGCATACGAAGCGAGGTCAGTCGCTGTCAGCATGTTTCCCGGCATATTCACAAGCGTTCTAGCCGAATTTGTCCCTTGTCCGTATGCCTGGCCGACGCGAAGCCCTGCCTGCACTTCCTGTGTATCTTCATCTGTTACAACATACACGGCTTCAATTTGTTTGTCAGGCTCATTTGATTTGTGCTTATAATCCTGCACCTCATAGGAAGCAAGCAGGCAGCTCTCAGCTAAAGCATGAGCGGCATCGGCTGGAGGCACGTCTTCCGAAATAAACGTATCAAGCAGGACAGCAGTTTCTTGTTTTCGATCTTTATGAATGGCTTGAAAAACATGAGCAAAACGTTCCTTCGCCTGTTCAAACGAATAATTTGCTTCTCTCCCCAGGCCAACGAAATAAATCCGTTTCATACCCGCAGAAGATGGAGGGAATACTTTTGATACTTGATTCGGTTTCGCAGAGACATCACCCTCTTTTAAAAGCTGTGTCAGATGGCCTTCGAGCATTTCATCAATTTCCAGCGCTTTTCCTGTCAGCTGGCTTTTTTGAAAAAGCCCGACCACAAGGGTTTCTGTATGCTCTGATTGTTGAACCGCATAAAACATGAGGCTTACACTCCTAACGTAATGGGTATTTGAAATGAACAATGGTATAATAGGAAAAACATTCTTTCCACTATACTTATTTTAACAAACAACAGTCTAAGACTTGCTTTTTTCTTTTGAAACACGAAGGATTTTTCAAATAGAAAGGATGTCGCCGATGGAACTTTTAACGAATTTTCCTTTATTATCAAGCCTGGCCGCAATTATTTTTGCTCAGGTCATCAAAGTGCCCATACAGTTTATCGTGTCCAGAAAACTGGACTGGTCGCTGGTCACAAGCACAGGCGGCATGCCCAGCTCTCACTCCGCAGCGGTCACTGCACTTTCAACAGGCGTAGCCTTGGAGCATGGATTAGACTCCTCACTCTTTGCGGTTTCCGCCATTTTCGCCGTCATAACCATGTTTGACGCAACTGGCGTCAGACGTCACGCCGGTGAGCAGGCAACAGTCATTAATAAGCTTGTTATTGATTTTAACCGTTTCGTAAATGAAGCGAAGGACTTCCCTAAGGCTGCAGAGAAAGAAAAGCAAAAAAAGCTGAAAGAGCTTCTCGGACATCAGCCGATCGAAGTCTTTTTCGGAGGATTAACAGGTATTTTACTGACATTGGTACTCGCTTACTTTTTCATGTAAAAAAAACGCTCCTGCTTTCGCTGGAGCGTTTTATTCTTTCACAGTTTTATATTGATTTCTGAACACTTGCAAAGATTTTGTTTCATTGAGCTTCTCAAGCTCATCCTCGGTAATCTTTCCCATTCCCTTTTTAATCACATATACATCAAGGGTTTTTTTGCCCCATTCATTGTATACATCTTTGACTGTCTCAAAGTACAGATCAAGGCGGTTTCCCTTAATAGCTGATCCTGTGTCGGCCACAACTCCGAGACCGTAGTTCGGAATGAATAAAATTGTTCCGATCGGGAAAACGGACGGGTCAGCAGCAACCGTGGAATATAAATCCCGTTTCACTTTCACACCTGAATATGTAAGCCCGTATAATGGATCACCGGGATTTTTGCCCGTCGACTCAGCTCCTGCTGTGTAGCCTGTTGCTGTTACTCTTTGGACTGGATATTCATCCCAATCAAATGCCTCTTCTAACGGTTTTGTTTTATCCTCAGCCGCGGACGTGGTTTGTGTTTGTTTCTGCTGCAATGCTTTTAATGTCAGTCCTGCATGCTTCAAGTGCTTTTCCTGATGTTCCTGCACCCATTTTGACAAGTCCTTCGCTTCAATTCCTGACACTGATAAAAATGTCGTGCCAAATGCAAGCAGAAATAAACAGGTCATCAGCAAACGTCTGATCATATTCAACATCATTCACCTCTCCTCCGAATCATTGTTCCCAAGTGGAGAGAGCATTATTCAAAATGGTGAATGAGCTGAACGCATAAAAAAAGCTTTCTTTAGAAGAAAGCGGCATTTAAAACATTTGATATCCTCTTTTTCTGAGCATGTTGATCGCTATACCGGACACGATGGCGCCGGCCAAACCGCTGGCTAAAATCAGCACATCGGCAGCCGCTAATGATAAGACACGATGAAACAGACTGGCAAAGGATTCTCCCGGCGACTGGACATAGCTGATCAGCTTTTCTTTGCTGATAATGAAAAGGCATACAATCGGATAAATCACAGCCATAATCCAAGACATTCTCAGCAGCATGTTTAATAAGAAACCGATTCCAAAAAACAAGACAAAAAACAAAACAATTGAGATGATTACGACTGGCAGACTAATCAACCTATTCCACCCCCCTGCGTTGTTTTTAGTGTAACGCGGGGGCTGAAATAAAGTCAACGGCTGGAAAAAGAATGACTGTCTTTTCCTGTCCCCTGGCAAGACGGACAAGTCTCTGAACCGCCGAGAATCAATTGAAAATATCCTTTCCCTGAACAAAATGGGCATGCATGTGAAGCGGTTGTCGTTGCAGTTTTCATCTAATCATCACCCTTTTTTCTCAATTTTCTGATAATATACCATATCAAGCTGTCAACAATAAAGTCAGATCATGTGACAAATCTTTTGATGTAAGCGGAAACATACTTGTTTTCCTCTCGTTCTCTTTTTATTTTGGCGTTTTTTAATAAAGAAAACCCGCTTCCGCGGGTTTTTAGAAAAACTTGAACTTGCCTTTTTTCAATGTCAGTCCGAGTCCGCCAATCATAAACAGCGAGCGGTTATCAATGACTTTTTTCATAAACGAAGCGGGCGTGCCTTTCAGCTTTCTGCCATAAACAACCCCAACCGCGTTATGCTCGCCAAGAGAAGCCACTGTTCCCTTAATGTCCGGCTTGAATTCCTCAAGCTCTCCGCCTTTAATAAGCCTGCCAAGGTTTTTAGCGACCGTTATGCCCTGCTGCATTGCAATTTGCGCAGTAGGCGGATACGGACGCTCTGTATCTTCATTCATAAACAGCGAGCTGTCGCCGAGAATAAAGACATTGTCATGTCCCGGGGCGCGAAGATCAGGGTTGACTTTCACCCGGCCGCGCATATTTTCAAAACCGGCTTCCTCCACAATCGGATGGCCGCGGACACCTGCCGCCCAAACAACGGTTTGCGATTTGATCTGCTCTGGTTCCTCATCTTTTTTGCCGACTCTGACTCCTTCCGGGGTACATTCTTGTACAGCCGTGCCGATCTTGAACTCAACTCCGTTTTCCTCAAGATAATGTACGGCGTAATCAACAAGTTCCGGATCAAAGCCCGGCAAAACGGTCGGCGCTGCTTCCACACAAATGATGCGGACAAGGCTTCTGTCAACGTCATATTCCTTACAGAGCTCCGGCACGCGAGCAGCCAGTTCGCCAAGAAATTCAATTCCCGTAAATCCGGCACCGCCAACAACGATCGTTAACCTGTCCGGCCGTTTTTCCGCTTCCGTATTGTAAGTCGCAAACTGCAGCTCAATATGTTCCCGCAGCAGGCGCGACGTGTTGATGTTGGCAATCGGAAACGCATATTCTTTTAAGCCTTTAATGCCGAACGTTTCAGGCACGGCGCCGAGCCCGATGACTAAATAATCGTACTGCAGTTCTCCATTCGCAAGCACAACTTTTTTCTCATCAATTTTGATTGCCTTTACGGTATCCTGTACAAAATTCACCCGTGACTGGTTGATTACATCTTTTATCTGATAACGGCAGCGGTCATGATGGAGCGTACCCGCGCTCGCTTCATGCATCCATGTCGTTTCATAATGATAATTGTGTTTATTTACAAGCGTAATGTCAGCATCATTCGGCCCGACATACTTCGTCAGCCTTGTCACCGTCATCAATCCGCCATATCCTGCACCTAAAATCACGATTTTGGGCTTATTCAATGCCATCACATCCACCTTCTCTTTTTTTGCTTTTGTTAGACCCATAATAAAATCATCATTTGTGTTAGCTTCAGCTTATTGGCGGGATTTTATGAAATATATTGAAAAGTTTTTTGTGAAGTCCTTACCCGTAGCACTATTATCATGTTTATCCGGCTGGCCCAAGAAACATTCAGAAAAAGATCATTTCATTTGGTTATTATCGTAGCGGCCTGCGGAAATATTTTCAAGAACGGATGGGCACGTTAGATCCTTACGATTTTTTCTGCTGACTCGTCAATTTGAACGGCAATATGGTATAATTAATAACAATTTTCATTTAGGAGGCAATTTTCGTATGCGAGAGGATACAAAGGTTTATGATATTACAATTATAGGCGGGGGACCGGTCGGCTTATTCACCGCTTTTTACGGCGGGATGAGACAGGCAAGCGTCAAAATTATCGAAAGCCTGCCTCAGCTCGGCGGACAGCTTAGCGCCCTATACCCTGAGAAGTATATATATGATGTAGCGGGATTCCCGAAAATCCGTGCGCAAGAGCTTATCAATAACTTAAAAGAGCAAATGGCGAAATTCGACCAAACCATTTGTCTGGAGCAAGCGGTTGAATCTGTTGAGAAACAAGCGGACGGCGTGTTTAAGCTTGTAACAAATGAAGAAACCCACTACTCTAAAACGGTCATCATCACTGCAGGAAACGGCGCATTCAAACCGAGAAAGCTGGAACTTGAAAATGCCGAGCAGTATGAAGGCAAAAACCTCCATTACTTCGTTGATGATCTGCAAAAATTCGCCGGCAGACGCGTTGCGATCCTTGGCGGTGGAGATTCCGCGGTTGATTGGGCGCTTATGCTTGAGCCAATCGCAAAAGAAGTATCGATCATACACCGCCGCGACAAGTTCCGTGCGCACGAGCACAGTGTGGAAAACCTTCATGCGTCGAAGGTTAATGTCCTGACACCATTCGTCCCTGCGGAGCTGATCGGCGAAGACAAAATCGAACAGCTAGTGCTTGAAGAAGTGAAAGGCGACCGCAAAGAGATTTTAGAAATTGATGACTTAATCGTCAACTACGGTTTCGTTTCATCTCTTGGACCGATCAAAAACTGGGGCCTGGACATCGAGAAAAATTCCATTGTCGTGAAATCAACAATGGAAACAAATATCGAAGGCTTCTTTGCAGCAGGTGACATTTGTACATACGAAGGAAAAGTCAACCTGATTGCCAGCGGCTTCGGTGAGGCACCGACAGCAGTGAACAACGCCAAGGCTTACATGGACCCGAAAGCCCGCGTACAGCCTCTTCATTCAACAAGTCTTTTTGAAAATAAATAAAAAAAAGGAGCTTGTGTCTGCGACACAGCTCCTTTTTTATTTGAAGATATTTATATAATTCAATGCAGTTCCTACAACCAGCGCAATCACAAGGGCTGCGACTACCCAGATCATTGCCATAATAATGCGGTCCTGAATCTTTTGGGACTTCGGTGTTTTTTCTTCGTTTTGGGCCATCTTATTCGCTCCTTTCCTATGTCCATGCCATAAAGAAAGCCTGGTGCTGAACGACCAAGCTTTGCTGAACGTATATCATTCGCGTTTTGATCCGCTCTCTAAGACCATTCGTTAAAACTATGATACCTAAACTCACCCTGCATGACAAGCTTCGGCACTTGCACCACACCTGCCAGCAAATCATAATGTTTGACATCCTAAATAAAACAGAGTACATTATAGAAGGCGAACATTTCATATATTATACTTTTAAATATTCGTTTTTAGGAGTGAAAACCATGGAAAACGTATTTGATTACGAAGATATTCAGCTAATTCCTGCAAAATGCATTGTGAATAGCCGTTCAGAATGTGATACATCCGTACGTTTAGGCGGACGTACATTTAAATTGCCCGTCGTCCCTGCCAATATGCAGACGATTATAGATGAGAAGCTAGCGATTCAATTAGCCGAAAATGGCTACTTTTATGTCATGCACCGATTTGAGCCTGAGACACGAATTGATTTTATTAAAGATATGAACGCACGCGGGTTATTCTCTTCTATCAGCGTGGGCGTCAAAGATGAGGAGTATGAATTTGTCCGCCAGCTGGCAGAAGAAAATCTGACTCCTGAATACGTGACAATTGACATTGCTCACGGGCACTCAAATGCTGTCATTGAAATGATCCAGCACCTTAAAAAACATTTGCCGGACAGCTTTGTTATTGCTGGCAATGTCGGAACGCCGGAAGCGGTCAGAGAGCTTGAAAATGCGGGAGCGGATGCCACTAAAGTCGGCATCGGACCGGGAAAAGTATGTATTACGAAAATCAAAACCGGCTTCGGCACAGGCGGCTGGCAATTAGCGGCGCTGCGCTGGTGTGCCAAGGCTGCCAGCAAACCGATTATCGCGGATGGCGGCATCCGCACCCATGGCGACATCGCAAAATCAATCCGATTCGGCGCAACGATGGTCATGATCGGTTCACTATTTGCCGGACACGAAGAATCGCCAGGCCAAACGATCGAAAAAGACGGAAAGCTTTACAAGGAGTACTTCGGCTCAGCCTCTGAATTCCAAAAAGGCGAAAAGAAAAATGTCGAAGGCAAAAAAATGCACGTGGCGCATAAAGGCTCAATCAAGGATACACTGATTGAAATGGAGCAGGATCTTCAATCTTCTATTTCTTATGCAGGCGGAACAAAACTTGACGCCATCCGCAATGTGGATTATGTGATTGTGAAGAATTCCATTTTTAATGGGGATAAATATTAATCATAAAAAAACGCCAAGTCAGCGGTTCTCCGCTTGACTTGGCGTTTTCTGCTACTTCTTCAGCAAAGTAAGCTTATATTTGCTTTTTGAATTTATTTTCCATCAGTTCTGCCATTTGTTTTGCATTTGGATTTTCTTCATTTTGCAACTGTTCAATGATGTTCATATAATCCGTTTCATTTCGGTTCTGGCTTAATTTATATGCCGCTTGAATGTCTTCCACCTTAATCTTAAATCCAACGATACCTTTCAATTCACGTTCTAAGAGTTTTGGAGAAAGCTTATCCCATAAAACAGGATTGTCACGATGTTTTTCGTATTTCTCCAGCATGATTGTTAATTCTTCTGCTAATTCATCTTTCTCTAACATACTTGCTTTTCCATACATGTGGACAGCCTGATAATTCCACGTCGGAACATTTTCGCGCGAATACCAGGAAGAAGAAATATAAGCGTGCGGTCCCTGAAACATCACAAGCACATCTTCACAGGCTTCAAACGTTCTCCACTGAGGATTTCCATAAGCGAAATGCCCCGTAATATAGTAATGATCATCTTTTTTATTGAATCCTAACGGCAAATGTGTGGCAATTGGTTTTCCTTGTTCTGTTGTGACAACCGTACCAAAGGAGTTTTCTTGTACAAAATTCCAAATTTCTTCAGCATTTGTGACTTTAAAATATTTTGGAATATACATCATCATCCACCCTTCGAAAAATATTATATGAGTGTTTTAGCCATGATTAAATCCGTTTGTTCTTCATCACCCATATAAAAAGAGTGGGCGCCGGTCTGAACAAACCCCATTTTCTTATAAAAGGCAATGGCATTTTCATTTTTTTCCCACACACCTAGCCAAATGTTCGTTTTATTACGTTCCAGCGCAATTTCTATAGCTTTATTCAACAGATGTTTGCCAAGCCCATGTTTTTGAAAGCTGTTCTTTATATAAATTCTCTCGATTTCAAGTGATTCAGCACCCATTTCTTCAGACTGAGCATCATCGATATTGACCTTTACATATCCAGCGATTTCATGATCAAAGTAAATAAAAAAGAATTGCGAAGACATATTGGATAACTCTTTTTCCAGCTGCTCAGTGTTAAATGCGCTTTCTAAATAGGCTTTCATATTTTCAGGTGAGTTCTGTTCTTTAAAAGTGTCATTGAATGTTTCAATACTCAATTGTTGAAGTGTTTGTAAATCTTCCCGGCTGCATTTTTTCATTTTTACACTCATTGTTCGGATTCAGCCCCTTTATTTAAAATTCAATTGTCTTGTGTCCCTTTTTAATATATTTAAACACGGAACAGATACTGACCTTGTTACCATTCCAAAAATCTTCTTCATCATCAACTCCCTATCGTGATTTTGTTGTAAATGCAATAAAATATACTCCGCATTAAATATATCGTAACTTTGCTGTATTTACAACAAAAATCAAACAACAAAGCAGCGTTTCTCTTGCCGAAGTTCCCGGAACTCTCTGCATCATTTCCCCATAATAAAAACGCCTCCCTTAACGATGATTTATCGCTAAGAAAAGCGTCAGTAATAGTTGCTATCCGTTTTTAGTGCTTAGCACTCTTCAGGCTTGCCTGCATTCGTTGCTGTTCTGAACGAAGAACCGCAGCCGCATGAAGCGATGGCGTTTGGATTGTCGATGGTGAAGCCGCCGCCGAGCATGGATTGTTTATAATCAATCACGGTGCCGTTCATGATGTCAAGGCTTTCTTTGTCAACTAGAACAGTGATGCCGTGCTGATCAAACACACTGTCTGATTCACTCTTTTCATGCTCAAAGCCCATGCCGTAAGAAAGTCCGCTGCAGCCGCCGCCTTTGACGCCTACACGCAGAAACGCGTTTTCTTCTTCATGCTCTTTCATCATATCTTTTATATGCAAAGCTGCTGCTTCTGTAATTGTTACCGGGTTGCTCATCATTGTGAACCTCCTTTTAAAAACCGGTTGCTGTCTTTTATTATAAACATGATCGTTCCAATTCTCAAACAAGGTGTTTTACAAGAAATAGACACCCTCACAAACGGTTTCAGCCGGCCCTGTCATCATTACATGGCCGTTATCTTTCCAGTTTATCACCAAATCCCCGCCTGCTAAATGCACCGTGATGTCTTGATTTCGCTTTGATACGCCGTTTAATACAGATGCGACCGCCGCTGCACATGCTCCTGTCCCGCATGCCTGAGTAATCCCTGATCCCCGTTCCCAGACGCGGAAATGCAATTCTTGTTCATTCACGGTTTCAACGAATTCCACATTGATGCCTTCCGGAAATCTCGGATCTTTCTCAATCACCGGCCCCAGTGTCGTTAAGGGTGCCTGTTCAATGTCTGCGATCGGAAAAACGATATGCGGATTTCCCATTGAAACGGCAGTGCCTGTTAGTTCTACTTCACCAAATGCCATCGTTTCATTGATTGTGTGCTCTTCCCCGCCGTCAAGCATCGGGAGCTCGGATTTTGTCAAGCGCGGTTCGCCCATATCGACAGTGACCACATTCACTTTTCCGTTTTCGACTTGAACCTCCGCTTTCACAAGCCCGGAGAGAGTTTCAATCAGAAAAGATGTTTCCTCAACCAGCTTATGCTCATATGCGTATTTTGCGACGCAGCGCAGGCCGTTGCCGCAGTTTTTCCCTTCAGATCCGTCATTATTAAAAATCCGCATTTTAACAGGCGCTTGGTCTGATGGGCATATCAGGATCATTCCGTCGGATCCGATCCCTGTATAAACAGAAGAAACCTGAATTGCAATCTCTGACAGTTTTTCTTCTGGAAGCTGTTCTTCAAATTGATTCACATAAATATAACTGTTTCCCAGGCCGTGCATTTTGGTAAATCGAAATGAGTTCATAGGTGCCTCCAACTTTTTTTCTTTTTCTTAGTATAAAAGCTATTATAAGCGGACACAATACAATTATCCCCCGTTTTTCATACATAAAAGCTCCTTGCACTGACGCAAGGAGCTTTTATCGTTTATATAAACATGCCGGCAATGGCTGCGCTGAGCAGATTGGCTAATGTTCCTGCAAGAACAGCCTTCAGGCCGAGACGCGCGATATCTGAACGGCGGCTGGGTGCTAATCCGCCCAGCGTACCAAGCATAATCGCAATTGATGAAAAATTGGCGAATCCGCATAACGCGAAACTGATAATGGTAGCAGTTTTCTTAGAAAACTCGCCGATGTGCGGACCGAAGTTAGAATAAGCGACAAACTCATTCAGCACCAATTTCTGGCCGATATAGCTTCCCGCCTGCAATGCTTCATGCCAAGGCACGCCAATCAAAAAGGCGATAGGAGAAAACACATAGCCGAGAATGGATTCTAATGTTACGCCTTTTAAACCGAACAAGCCGAAAGCCCCGCCGAGAATACCGTTTACTACAGCGATTAACGCAACAAACGCAAGCAGCATCGCCCCAACGTTTAACGCAATTTGCAGTCCTGTTGACGCTCCCTTTGCAGCTGCGTCAATGACATTGGCTGCGCCTTCGCCTTCATCCATTTTGAAATCGCTTTTTACGGTTTGCGTTTTTTCCGTTTCGGGTATAATCAATTTACCAAAGACTAGTCCAGCTGGAGCAGCCATAAAGCTGGCCGCCAGCAAATATTCAATCGGAATACCAAGAAGCGCGTACCCAAACAAGGTAGATCCCGCAACTGCCGATAGACCGCTCGTCATAATCGTAAACAACTCAGAGCGCGTCAGCCCGGCAATCAGGGGTTTGATCACTAACGGAGATTCTGATTGTCCTACAAAAATATTGGCAGCAGCCGCCAGAGATTCCGTTTTGCTTGTTCCAAGGAGCTTCGACAATCCGCCGCCAATGACACGGAAAACGAGCTGCATGATTTTCAAATGATATAAAACTGCAATCAGTGCTGAGAAGAAAATGATAACGGGCAGTACACTTAATGCAAAGGCCGGACTGTCTCCGACCTTTAGAAGCGGTCCAAAAATAAAACTGATGCCTTCATTCGCATAGTCAATCAGAAGCTGTACACGGCTTGAAAACCATAAAAAAACAGCGCGTCCCGCTTCCCATTTCAACACGATGTATCCAAACGCCACCTGTGTGCATAAACCAACGATGACGGTTCTTATCTTAATATTGCTTTTCTTTTCTGAAAATAAAAACGCGATAGCAATGATCGCAACTGCGCCCAGCAGCCCCCACAGAACATTCATGAATACTCGTACACCTCTTAAATTTTATTTAAAAAAATATCTTTTATACG
The DNA here is from genome assembly GCF_001719225.1 of Bacillus sp. FJAT-14266. Lineage (NCBI taxonomy): Bacteria > Bacillati > Bacillota > Bacilli > Caryophanales > Bacillaceae > Bacillus > Bacillus sp. FJAT-14266. The sequence goes on along the minus strand of NZ_CP017072.1, from coordinate 1,090,963 downwards.
ATAACAATAATATTTTTTGATGTCTACACATTTTTTTAGTTCTTTTGTACGGCAAAATAAAAAAGGGCCCGTCCAGGCCCTTTTCTTTAAAACATTGGATTTTCTTCAATAAAGGTATATATATTCTCAACAAGCTCAGCAGGCGTTTCACCCATGACGACTTCTCCGTTTACCAGAGCGAAAAGCGATTCCATGCATGTCCCGCAGTAGCTTAAGCAGCCATATTCAAGGACATCAAGGTTGGGATCCTTCTCCAAAATCGCCCGGGCTTCCTGAGAGCCGTGAGCCAGATTGCTGACACAAAATTCAATCATTGGATTCATGCGGTTTCACCTCACATATGTCCATTATCGCGAATTTTTCACTATTCGTCAAAGACAACGGATGATTCAAAATTTATTATCGTAACATATTATTTCTCAAATAACGTTTTACTAATTTGTGTTTTCAGGCTAAATTGTAGGTTATTTTGAAACTATTATTGTGATTTTAGATCAAATTCGATATAATTCTAGATGTTATTTTACATAGTTCGTATTTTCTTCAATGTATCTATCATACTCTTCGGATTAAAGGGGAATTCAAATGAAAAAATTGGTCTTGATCGGCGGAGGTTACGGGAACATGCGCGTTCTTCATCGCTTATTGCCAAACCAGCTGCCTGATGATGTTTCAATCACGTTAATTGACAGAAATCCTTATCACTGCTTGAAAACAGAATATTATGCCCTTGCCGCAGGCACAATTTCTGACCATCATATCAGAGTGTCATTCCCAGAGCACCCTCGCCTGGATGTCCAATACGGTGATATCACATCAATTGATATTGTACAAAAACAAGTGCTGTTCCAAGATCGTGAACCGATTTCTTACGATGACGCCGTAATCGGGCTCGGCTGTGAGGATAAATATCACAACGTGCCGGGAGCGCCTGAATTCACCTACAGTATTCAAACCATCGATCAGTCCCGCGAAACCTACCAAAAGCTGAATAATCTGAGCGCTAATGCCACCGTCGCCATTGTCGGAGCGGGCTTAAGCGGCGTTGAGCTTGCAAGTGAATTGAGAGAAAGCCGTGATGACCTGAACATTATTTTGTTCGACCGCGGTAATCTCATTTTATCAAGCTTTCCCGAGCGTTTAAGCAAATATGTGCAAAAATGGTTCGAAGAGCACGGTGTCCGCATTATTAACAGGGCAAATATCACAAAAGTAGAAGAAGGCGTTGTGTATAACCACGATGATCCGATTTCTGCAGACGCCATCGTGTGGACAGCCGGCATCCAGCCAAACAAAGTCGTCAGAGACTTAGATGTGGAGAAGGACGCACAAGGGCGTATTGTATTAACGCCTCATCATAATCTTCCAGGTGATGAACATCTGTACGTTGTCGGCGATTGCGCCAGCCTTCCTCATGCACCGAGCGCCCAGCTGGCAGAGGCTCAAGCAGAGCAGATTGTCCAAATCTTGCAAAAACGATGGAATGGAGAAGCCCTGCCTGAATCAATGCCGCAGTTTAAGCTGAAAGGCGTCCTCGGTTCACTCGGAAAAAAAGCCGGCTTCGGGCTTGTTGCTGACCGTCCGCTGATCGGCCGTGTTCCGCGTATGCTGAAATCCGGCTTGCTGTGGATGTATAAACACCATAACGGTTAATGATAGAGAAGAACCGCTGATCAAGTCAGCGGTTTTCTGTATACCCATGCTTCTCCATTTCCTCATAAACGTCTTTTAATTTTGGATTGCCTTCACCGACAATTTTGTCTTCTACGAGCACAAGCGGATAAAAATACTCGTCATTTCTGATTTTTTCCGCAAGCTCTTTCGCATGTTCATTGTCAGGCGGCTCATAAATATCGATGTACTGCATCTCAAAAGGCTGATTTGGATATTTTCTTTTCAGCGCAGCCTCAAGCCACTCGTATGTATCCTTGGCTGTCGGCATATTGACACAGCTCGCACAAACGGTTTCTGCTCCGTACACGCTTAGCATGACTGGTTTCATCACTTGTAAACGCCCCCTTCTCCTATGTAAGTCCTTTCTTTTAAGTATACAGAGCCAAAGGGCGTTTTTATAGAAAAAAACCGTTTTTGTGTTGAAGTCTGAATGTGCTATAATAGGGAGAGCAACTTTGCAAACCAAACAATAGATTTTTATTGTTACACTGAATATAATGGTTTTATGACGACGAAAGGAGCGAATGTCATGACTGAAGTTGAAATGAAAGAACAGGTGCAGGAAGTACTGGACAAACTTCGTCCGTTTTTACTTCGTGACGGCGGTGACTGTGAGCTTGTAGACGTAGATGAAGGTATCGTTAAGCTTCGCCTTCTAGGCGCATGCGGCAGCTGCCCAAGTTCAACAATTACGCTGAAAGCCGGAATTGAGCGCGCTCTTCTAGAAGAAGTGCCGGGTGTCGTTGAAGTAGAACAAGTCTTTTAATAAAGCAGCCAGGCGGATATTTGATCAGCCTGGCTTTTTTTATTAGAGATATTGGTCAAACCATGAGCTGATATAATTCAGGCGCTTGATCCGCTGTCTTGGGTGTCCGGTGCGTGACAAATTGTGCGATGCTTTCGGAAAACGGACAAGCATGGTTTCCTTGCCCATTTTTTTCAGAGCGATAAACAGCTGCTCCGCCTGCTCGATCGGGCATCGGTCATCCCGCTCGCCATGAAGTATCAAAAGCGGTGTCTCCACGTTTGCTGCGTATTTTAAAGGAGACCGGTCCCAGAGCTTTTCTGTGTCCTCAAACATGTCATGCTCAAGCTGCCAGTCTGTAAAGAAATAGCCGATATCACTGACGCCGTGAAAGCTGATCCAGTTTGATATCGAGCGCTGGGTAACGGCAGCTTTAAAGCGGTTCGTCTGCCCGACGATCCAGTTGGTCATAAAACCTCCGTAGCTTCCGCCCGTGACACCGAGCCGCTTAGGTTCAATATGCGGATCTCGCTTGATAGCCTCATCCACAGCTTGCATCACATCGTCATAATCCTTTCCTCCATAATCTCCTCTGACCGCATTCACAAATTCCTGCCCGTAGCCGTGGCTTCCTCTCGGATTGATATAAACGACCGCGTATCCTTTCGCCGCCAGCACCTGAAACTCATGAAAATATGTATGTCCGTACATCATATGCGGACCGCCGTGTATGTTGAGAATAAGTGGATATGTTGTCTCACCTTCCATTTGTGCAGGCTTCATCAGCCAGCCGTTCACCGTCACGCCGTCTTCTGTAGCATATTGAATCTCTTCAGGTATTGATATCATATGCTCACTGGCAAACTTGTCATTCGCGCCAGTCAGCTGTTTCTCTTCCTGTCCAAGCGGGATACTGTAAAGCTCACTCGGTCTGTCCGGCTTTGTCACACTGGCAATAAAGTGCTGTTCATCAGGTGAAAGAGAAAAGCTATTGATGTACTCTTTTTCCAGACGAACTGCATACACAAGGCCTTCAATCGAAATATAATAGATGCCCGTACTGCCTTGATCTGTGCCGATGACATAAAACCCTTGGCTGTCCTTTGTCCAAATCGGGCGCTGTTCAGCACCACCGATCAATGAATCTCCAATCAGCGCATCCGCTAAATGAACGTCCAGCATCTCAGTCAGACATGTGAGGCGGCCTTGTTCGATATCAAAGAGCCACGCCTTTGAGAGCGTTGCATTCTTATATTCCTTTTCATTTCCAAGCAAAGCAAGATACCTTCCGTCTGGTGAAAATGAACTAGATCCGAATGAGCCGCGATGAGGTGTAACCTGCTTAAGATCTCCAGACTCCAGTGACATTATGTAAACATCATGCGGCTTGCTGGCATCATCTGTTTCAGTTAAATTAGCTGAGAAAACAAGCCATTTGCCGTCAGGAGAAAAAGCAGGATCACCATGATCAGCTTTGTGACTTGTCAGCTCCTTCATCTCACCCGACTTTACGCTGACAAGCACAAGCTGGGCATACGCGCCTCTCGTCAGCCCTTTGCCGTCCCGTTTGTAGGAGAGGCTTTGCACCTCAACAGGTTCATAGCTGTCCTGCTCTGTTTTTTCTCGGTCATCAATGCTTTCTCCCTCTCCCAAACTGACAGTGACCAGAATCGATTCGCCATCCGGGGACCATATTGGCTTTGACACGCCATACGGGATATCAGTCAGTTTTCTCGCTTCTCCGCCTTCAGCGCTCATCATATACAGCTGTGCCGCATCGCCTTCTCGATCAGAAATAAAGGCAAGCGTGCGCCCGTCCGGAGACCATCTTGGGTCGGTGCTTCGCTTTTCTCCATGTGTCCAAGGAACAGACCCGCCCGTTTTCGTTTCATAGATCCATATATTTGATGTATACGAATCTTTCTCTTGATTTACTTGTGATTTTACATATGCGGCACGGGTGCCGTCTGGGGCGTATTGAGGATCGGTCACAGAGACAATCGCTGTGATGTCGTCTGCGGTTATCAGCTTTTTCATATTCATCTCCTCCTTTTTACATGTATTTCGTTTTTCTAAATAAAAACTCCTTTATCTCCAGCAAAAAAAAGCGCCCTCTGCTGACGCTGAGGAACGCTTGGCATGATCTATACACTTTTTACTTGATATAAAGGATTTCGCTCTATTATACTTCCCTCTTTCGGAACGGTCAAAGCGTCTACTTCACAATGAGGGAAATGAAGCGCGAGCTGTTCTTTTAGCTCTTCTCCCTTTCCTTTTTCGGTCATGACGAGAATCGTCGGGCCTGCTCCGCTGAGAGCCGTTCCATATGCGCCCTTCATCTCGGCGACGTGCTCTACTTTTGACAGCTCAGGCACAAGCATCGCCCGGTACGGCTGATGGAACATATCCTTCTTCATGATTTTCCCGACGAGCGGCCAATCCTTGGACATGATCGCAGCAATGAGAATATTGCTGACAGCACTTGCTTTTACGGCGTCGGCATATGGAAACTCCTTCGGAAGCACGTCTCTCGCGTCTCTTGTCAGCACTTCGTAAAAAGGAATGACAACGACTACGTCAATGTCAGCATTCGGGACGCGGATCATTTGGGTCTCGTCATCCTCATGCAGGCCGATCACAAGTCCGCCGACGAGAGAAGCGCCAGCATTGTCCGGGTGTCCTTCTTCTAGACTGGCTAAATGCAGCTTGTCCGCTTCAGACAGCTTTAAGCCGCATAATTCATCAGCCAGTTCAATGGCCGCTACAATCGCCGCGGCGCTGCTGCCAAGGCCGCGTGCAAGCGGGATGTCGCTCCACACCTTCACATGGACAGGAGGCATTTCTTTTCCGTACAAGTCTGCGGTCCGTTTAGCCACTTGATAGATCAGGTTATCTGTACCCGCCGGAATTCCGGCGACTGTTTCTGTTTCAGCCTCAAAAGACCATTTGTCGCTTTCAAAGACGGTCAGCTTCAAATATCTGCTGAGCGCCATTCCGACTGAATCAAAGCCGGGGCCTAGGTTAGCTGTGCTTCCGGGAACAGTGACAGAGAACAGCATGTCGGCTTCGTTCATACACGGGCCGCTCCTTTTACATATTCAAGGATGCTGTCTTCATCAGTCGGCAATGTGACAGGCTTGATTTCTGAAATGTCGACCGCTGTGTTCGGATCTTTCAGTCCGTTTCCTGTTAACACAGCTACGACCTTGCTGCCTTTCGGAATTTCTCCGGATTTCACCTGTTTCAGCACTCCTGCGATAGACGCGCAAGAACCCGGTTCTGCAAACACGCCTTCTACACGGGCGATCAGCTGATATGCGTGAAGGATTTCATCATCAGTGACTTCGTCAATTTTCCCATTGGATTCCTCGGCTGCCTTTACAGCTTTGTCCCAGCTTGCCGGGTTTCCGATACGAATGGCTGTCGCTATTGTTTCCGGATTTTCAATCACTTCATTGCGCACGATTGCCGCCGCACCCTCAGCTTCAAAGCCGCGCATTTTCGGAAGGCCTGTGCCGTTTTTCTCATGATATTCCTTGAAGCCCTTCCAGTACGCAGTGATGTTTCCCGCGTTTCCGACCGGGATCGCTAAAACATCAGGCGCTTCCCCCAGCTGTTCGCACACTTCGAAGGCAGCAGTTTTTTGGCCTTCAATGCGGTAAGGATTGACTGAGTTGACAAGGGCAATCGGTGATTTCTCACAGATGGAACGAACAATTTTAAGCGCATCGTCAAAGTTTCCGTCAATTGCGATAATCTCGGCTCCGTACATGACAGCTTGAGCGAGTTTTCCAAATGCAATTTTTCCGTTCGGGATGATGACAATGCATTTCATGTTAGCGCGGGCTGCATATGCTGCCGCAGCAGCGGAAGTGTTACCTGTTGACGCGCACATAATCGTGTCATTGCCTTCTTCTTTTGCCTTTGCCACAGCCATAACCATTCCGCGATCTTTAAATGATCCCGTAGGATTGACGCCTTCCGTTTTGACATGAAGCTCAATTCCGAGCTGCTCAGACAGCTTCGGCAGGTGAATAAGAGGTGTGTTTCCTTCATGTAAAGTTAGCGCCGGTGTTTGATCTGTTACAGGTAAAAATTCTTTATATTGATGGATAAGTCCTTTCCACATTAGCTCCAACCGTTCCCTTCTACACGATATGTGCTTTTGACTTCTTGAACGACTTCCAAATCATTTAGGTTTTGCAGGATATCACTGAAATCAGCTTCTGATGTATGATGTGTGACAATTACGATTTCAGCTAACTCATCATGGCCTTTAATTGGCAGCTGAAGGATTTTTTCAAAGCTCACGCCCCGCTCTGAGAACACAGATGTAATTTTCGAGAATGAACCGACCTCATCTTTCACATGAATTCTTAAAAACTGCTGTGCATAAATGTCAGACGGCGATTTCATGTTTTTCTCATATTGCGGTCCGACAAAGCTGTTGCCGGTTACACCGAGGCGCATATTTTTCATGACAGCGACGAGGTCAGAAACAACGGATGTCGCTGTCGGCATGCTTCCGGCTCCCGGCCCGTAGAACATCGTCTCACCGACAGCCTCGCCGTATACATAAACAGCGTTAAACTCATTATGAACAGCAGAAAGCGGATGATGGTCAGGAAGCAGTGTCGGCTGTACGCTGACCTCGATTTTGCTGCCGTCACGCTGAGCAATCCCGATCAGCTTCATTGTATAGCCGAGGCGTTTGCTGAAGCTGATGTCCTCGTCTGTAATTTGGGAGATCCCCTTTACTTTGACGTCTTCCAGATCCACGTTCATCGAGAAGCCGAGGCGCGCCAATATCGCCATTTTCCGTGCGGCGTCAAGCCCTTCCACGTCAGAAGTCGGATCAGCTTCGGCAAAACCGAGATCCTGCGCTTCCTTGAGCACTTCCTCGTATGGGCTTTTCTCTTTGATCATTTTGGTTAAGATAAAGTTTGTTGTGCCGTTCACAATTCCCATCATTTTTGTAATTCGATCTGATGAGAGGCCTTCCTCTAACGTGCGCAGAATCGGAATCCCGCCGGCAACACTGGCTTCAAAGTAGATATCGCATCCATTTTCCTTCGCTTCGGCAAGCAGCTCGGAGCCGTACACAGCCATTAAGTCCTTGTTTGCTGTGACAACATGCTTTTTCGATCTCAGCGCGTCGACCAAATATTGTTTTGTCTGTTCAACGCCGCCGATCACCTCGATGACGACATCAACATCTGGATCATCAATGACATCATACACTTCTGTCGTGAGCACTTCCTTCGGCAAATCTACTTCTCTCTTTTTCTCTAAATCTTTTACAAGCACTTTTTTTATCGTAACCGGACAGCCGACCTGATGCATAAGCTTATCCTGATGGTCTTGAATAATTTTAACGACACCGCTTCCGACGGTACCTAAACCTAAAAGCCCTACACGAATCGCTTTCAAAAAAACTCCACCTTTCTTTTGGTTGTCCTCTTGAAAAAGACAATTGTTAACTCAACACAGACATATAAGTTACAAACATTATATAAGCCCGCTCCTGTTTTGACAAGACAGCATTAGGCTGAATTTTGCGAATGTAAACGCTTAACGCATTGATATGACAAGATTCTTTATTTTCTAATTATTTTTGTCAGATTTTCTCCTCACCCTGAGCTGCCTTTGCCGAGCCAGCTGACGCGTGGAACAAACAGCTTCTGCGCCCGCATATTCATGAATTCCTGCGCTGTATTGAGAAATTGTTCATAACGCCCACAGTCATTAAGAATGAAGTTAAGCTGTTCTTCAAAATAATGCTTTTCTGATTCTGATGACATGTAATAGCTTTCTACGATTTCAAAATAATGAAGCGGGAAAAGCAGACGGCTGTATAAAAGGCGTTTCGAAAATGAAGACAGCGGTGTGACTTGCTCGTATTCCTGTAAAAAGAGAAAGCCCTGCTGATTAAAATCTTGTCTGTGATGCAAAAACGTATGCCTCATATATTCAGCCAAATCACGGGAAGCGTGGTCAAACACCCAATCGGCCGGAATCCTGATCAATGATTCCGGTGACCATGTATGCCTTTCCATCCGCTGATGGCATATCGTTCCTGAATCAGCGGCTTGGGGCTTGTCATCCAGCTCAGTGTCCACTAAATATTGTATCGCGTTTTCTGACAGTCCTAAATAATATGGAAATGATTCGATCATTTTTTTATCGAATGGCTCATGCGGAGGGGTCTGAACCTTTCTCTGCCAAAATGCTTCCAGCTGATCAATTCGTTTTCCCCACAGATCCTTCCACTGGCCGATTCTTCCGGCCGCCTTCACCTCATATGGATATCCTCGGCCTTTTCGGTGAAATTCCGCCAGCTCCGCTCCAATGGAGAACGCCCTGTTTGAATAAGGGGGGGCCGCCTTCAGCAGAGCGTACGTTTTTCCCTCATGTTCAAATGTCAATTCACCTTCTTTTGTAAAGATAAAAACCGAAACGTATGGGTCACTTTGTTCTTGTAAATACTGACTCATGTAATAAAGCTCCGCCAGCTCTGTTTCTGAGAATTGGGAAACGGGGACAATCAGAAAGTATGAATTAGGCGTCTGAAAGCATTGATATGTGTGCTGATACATGGAAAGCTGCCTGATGTGAATGCCGTATTTTTCTTTTATTGTACCTTTCACCATGATCACCTGCCTGTTGAATTTGGGCTCATCACATCGTAGTCATACACAGCCGGAATTATGAATACATATTTTAATCCGAAGAAGGCGCAAGAAAAAGTCGTAAACTTCTCAAGCATTTTGTATAAACTAGTAAAAAAGATTGGGTGAAGCTGATGTCAGAAAACGAACAATTCAGTCAGATGGAAGCTAAAGCAAGAGCACGGATGAAGGAGCGCGGCATTGAGGTATCAGACATTGCCGAGCTTGTCTTTTTTCTGCAGAAAAAATATCATCCGGATTTAACCATTGATGAATGCACGCTGAACGTCAATCGTGTTCTCGCAAAACGCGAGGTGCAAAACGCGATTTTAACGGGCATTGAATTGGATGTTCTTGCTGAGCAGAAAAAACTGTCTGAACCGCTGCAAACGATGCTGGAAATAGATGAAAGCCTATATGGAGTAGATGAAGTTCTGGCATTTTCCATTGTGAACATTTACGGATCGATCGGGTTTACGAACTACGGTTACATCGACAAAGAAAAACCCGGAATCCTTAAACGATTGAATGATAAATCAACCGGTGAATGCCATACCTTTTTAGATGACATCGTCGGAGCGATTTCTGCCGCGGCTTCAAGCAGACTTGCTCACCGCGCGCGGCATACAGAATAAGGGCACCCTTTTAGGGCGCCCTTTTTTCAAATGTATGGAATCCATTCAGTCAGAGAGTCAATGGCGCGAGTCGGTTTTTCCATATCGTCTGTTATATGTTCTCTTTTCGTTACGCCTGTGTGAACGAGCAGCGTATCCATACCCGCGTTAATGCCGGCCATAATATCAGTGGCGTAGTTGTCGCCGACCATGAGTGTTTCAGACACATCTGTGCCGAGAACGCGCATCGCCTGCTCCATAATAATTGATTCCGGCTTGCCGATAAATACAGGCTGTACACCTGTAGATACGGTTAACACCGATGTCAGTGAGCCGTTTCCCGGCAGGAGCCCTCTTTCAGTCGGAATCGCAATATCTCCGTTAGTGGAAATAAAGCGGGCGCCATTTCTGATTGCCAGGCAGCCGACAGCAAATTTTTCGTATGTAATGGAACGGTCGATGCCAACAACGACAAAATCCGCGTTTTCTCCGCCAAATGTCAGGCCGTTTTCTTCAATCGCCTGGCGGATTCCTTCCTCCCCAATCACATACACAGACGCGTCTTTTTTCTGCTGTGCAATGTGCTGGGCAGTTGCCATGCTGGTCGTGAAGACCTGCTCTTCTGTTGCCGGAATATCAAAAGACACGAGCTTGTCCGCTACCTGCTTCGGTGTGCGCGAAGAGTTGTTTGTCACGAAAAGATAAGGAACGCCGCGATCTTTCAGCGTTCTGACAAATTCACACGCCTCCTCGATTTTTTCCGTGCCATTGTACATTGTTCCGTCTAAATCAATTAAATACCCTTTATATGTTTTCATATCCAACACTCCTGTGGCTTTCCAGTTGTTATTTAAACGCGGAAACAGGTCCTAGCTCTGTTTCCAAATAGCTTCTGATCCGTTTCGGGAAGTCCTGAAGAGCTGTTTGATGCGCCTTGATCAGCCTGTAAAGCTCGCCGCTGTCAGCGAGCAGATACTGTTGAACCAACGTTTTGCGGTAGGCGATCAATTTTTTGAGCTCATCACCCTCTTTTTCCGTGACAACTTTCTCATCAACAAGTATATCCATAATGTCGTCATAGCTGCCCGGGTCCCGCATAATAAAGCCGTCAATCATGTCATTGCCTGTATCCAAAATGCATTCGATTAACAGATGGCCTATACGCTGAAGTGCCAATTCCCCGATTTCAGACTGCCAGTCTGTTTGTGAGTCAAATAGCGCCAGCTGGTGCTCGAAGAACCCTAGTGTTTTCTCGATTTTGCTTCTGTCAACAAAATACATGACAGCATCCCCTTTGTGTATATTTATTTTCTGATCCGTTTCAAGACAAAATACGCACAGCCGAAATTGCAGTATTCGTAAATATATTCATCTAATGTGCTGATTTTCGTTTCGAAGGTTGCCTTTTGATTCTGGTCGTCAAAGAAGCCCTTGAGCCTTAACTGACCGTATCCCCAGTCTCCCACAATATAATCGTATTTATTTAATATATCGGAGTAGCGGGCTTTAAAAGCCTCTTCGTTGAAGCCGTCTTTGAAATTGTGCACCAATTCAAATTCGGCATTTTGAATAAGAATCATGATCTCACCTCTTTTTCACTCATTCCTATCATAATTCATTGCCCCGTCCCCATCAATTGCTAAAGAATAAATCATGCGATTTGGCTACCCTACACATGAGGAGGGATTGATAAATGAAACGAACCGCTGTCAGCCTCTGCCTTCTGACCGGACTTTTATCCGGGTGCGGAGGCGCAGGATTGGATAATGCCCAAAATGTCCGGAATCAGACGCAGAATCAAACCAAACCCATTCATGTGTCGGACCGCAACGAGGCTTTTAACAGGCATAATGAGAACGAACAATTTGGCTATGTCCGCTATCAAAGAGAACAATTTGACGGAGACCAGCAGAAAACGCCGGTGATGAACCGGGAAGAAACCGCTCACATGATATCAAGTTTAACGGTTCAGCTCCCCCATATTCAAGATGCTGCGACATTGGTGACTGACCGAGAAGCGCTTGTCGTATACAAAACCGATTCTAAAAACCGGGAGCTGACCGCCGATCAAGTGAAGAAAACAGCGGCTTCTGTGATCCCGCGATACTATCATGTGTATATTTCAGATAACCCAAACCATATGCAGTCGATCGAAAATTACAGCAATCTCGGCTCTGGTTCAAGGGATATCAGAGAGATCATGTCGGGGACGATTCAAGAAATGAAAACCTCCCCGCAAGGAAGCCCTGTCTCAGAGAATGAAAATGCCAATGGAGAAACGCGTCAGGACATGAAAATCGATAGGAATGACAAAAACGCCAGATGATCTGGCGTTTTGGCATTATGCTTGTGCTTGACGCTTTTTAGATGCTTCGTTTACTTGTTCATCCGCATGGTAAGAGGAACGGACAAGCGGACCGGCTTCACAATGGCTGAAGCCTTTTTGCATCGCGATTTCTTTTAATTCTGCAAATTCATCAGGATGGTAGTATTTTTGGACTTTCAAGTGTTTCTTCGTCGGCTGCAGATATTGGCCGATTGCCATAATATCCACGTTGTTCGCCAAGAGGTCGTCCATTACTTCAATAATCTCTTCTTTTGTTTCGCCGAGCCCGATCATGATACTTGATTTTGTCGGAATGTCAGGCTGCATTTCCTTCGCACGGCGCAAAAATTCCAATGAACGGTCGTACGTCGCACGCGCACGGACTCTTGGCGTCAGGCGGCGAACCGTTTCGATATTGTGATTCAGGATGTCTGGGCGTGTATCCATTAAGGTTTTTAGGTTATCGTAGTTTCCGCCCATATCAGACGGCAGCACCTCAATTGTTGTGAACGGGCTTTTTCTGCGGATCGCTCGGACCGTTTCCGCGAAAATGCCTGCCCCTCCATCTTTCTGATCGTCACGCGCAACAGCCGTAATGACCGCGTGCTTCAGATTCATAAGCGCGACTGAATCCGCTACGCGTTCCGGCTCTTGCAGGTCAAGCTCAGTTGGAAGGCCTGTTTTGACAGCACAGAAACGGCATGCTCTTGTACAAACAGAACCTAAAATCATAAATGTCGCTGTACGTCTGACCGCCCAGCATTCATGAATATTCGGACACTTTGCTTCTTCGCATACGGTATGCAGGTTGTTTTCCCGCATGAGTTTTTTGAGCCCTGTATAGTTTTCATTTGTATTTAATTTAATTTTAAGCCATTCGGGCTTTCTGAGGTGTTCGTCTTTCTTTGCCAATTCCCATCATCTCCAATATCCAATATACTCAATTTCTGACACGAAACATTCTGAAAACGAGAAAGGTGCAGGTTTTAGTTCTGCAACAAAAATAATGTTTTTCTAACTAAAGAAAGTCTTTTCTTTAGACACTTTAACATAGGAAAAATTTCTCGACAAGGGAAGATGATTACTGACATTTTTAAGCCGGGTTGCCGCAAACTATGTGTATTCAATATGAAAGGAGATTATTTTGTGAAACTTTTGTTATCCGCTCTTCTTCTCCTTTTGTTTGCATTTGAGCCTTCTGCGTCTGGAAAAAAACTTTCAGATCCAGTGCTGTCGAAACGGATGGAATTATATCATAAAATCGAAGCTGTGACGCAGATCCCTTGGTATGCGCTCGCCGCTGTTGATCAATACGAAGAAAACGTGCGGAGCAACCGGAAAGATCTGCCTGACAAGGCGGGAATCATCAGCATCTATATACCCGATGACATCTGGAGCGGGCCTGAAAACCCGAATCCGAAAGACGATGCGCCGTTAAGCATTAAAGTGTTTGACGGAATCGGAATGGATGGCGATGGAGACGGGAAAGCCGAGGTCAGCAACGATGAAGATATTTTGTATACGTTCAGCCAATACTTACTGTCGTATGGCACAGATGAAGACAACATCCGGATCGGGCTTTGGAATTATTACCGGCGTGATCAGACAGTGGGGATCATATCTGAATTCATGAAGCTGTTTAAAGCCTACGGCCATATTGATCTGGGCGAGCATGCATTCCCGCTTCCGATCAGAACCGATTACAGCTATCGAAGCACGTGGGGAGATGCCCGCGGCTTCGGAGGAAGGCGGATTCATGAAGGTACGGATATCTTTGCCCATTACGGCCTTCCTGTCAAATCCACATGTTACGGCGTAGTTGAAATGAAGGGCTGGAACCGCTTCGGAGGATGGAGAATCGGCATCAGGGACATTAACAATACGTATCATTATTTTGCCCATCTCAATGGGTTTGCCAAAGGGATTAAAACAGGACAAATCGTTGAGCCTGGCCAAGTGATCGGATCAGTCGGCAGCTCCGGATACGGCCCGCCGGGAACCGCCGGGAAGTTCCCGCCGCATCTGCACTATGGCATGTACAAAGATAACGGAAGAACCGAATGGTCATTTGATCCATACCCGCATTTGAGGGCGTGGGAGCGATATGAATACCAAAAAAAGAAGTAACAAAAGCCGCCTCTTCAACAGGCGGCTTATTTGCTGCTTTTTTCTTTTTTTGAATCGGCACCGTCTTCTTTGCTGCTCGGAAGCTGGACAGAAGGCGTGACACCCGAGCCGCCGCTTCCATTATAAAACTGCGGCACTTCGCCCTGCACTGCTTTAATTGATACAGGAACATTATTTGTGACGACAGCGGTTTTGCTGGCAAATGGAATGATGACCTTCACTTTAATTTCGACAAAGATGCTGATATCAATAAGTGCGTTATTTATGCCATACGGCTTGATTTTGGTTTTGACATCTGTAAAAGCGTCACCGATTAAATTGAACCGGACCGGGATTTTCGGCCCGAGGTTTCCAAGAAGGCTGTTGCCGGTTACCTGTCCCAGCGGAATGTTGATCATAATGTTTTCACTGGCGCCGCTGTGTCCGGTATGGGTTTCCATCTCTTTCAAATGAGCCTGAAGCTGCTTTGTCACTTTTGTTTTCACACTGTTTACAACCTGTGTATTAAAATCGATTGTCGTTAAGTTTCCGTTTTCATCAGAATTCATTTGAAACATATCTTTCATATTTTCACTGTCAGACATATAGTCCTCAATCGAATCCTGGATCACCTCTGTCGCTATACGCTTCGTTTCCATCTCGCCGATGTCCATTAAAACAGGTTTGATCGAGCCATTGATCATCCAAAGGCTGACCGTTGTTGACAGGATAAAAAAGACAACGGACAGGAGCATCACGTAACGGAAAGGCAAAGGTCCTCTCTTGCGAAAAGGGCCGCGATATCTTGGCAAGAAAATCCCCCCTTACATATCACAATGTATGCTTGTAAGAGGGGACATAGTAATAGCCGGGGCCAATTTATTTTATTTCATCATTTTTAAAAGCGCTTCTCTGCCGCTCATGCCGACTTTGATGCCAAGATCTTCCGCAGCGTACGTGACGGATTCTAAAGGTGCGTCTAACAGCTGGTCAATGGTGCGGACACCAACTGCGCGTCCCGCCACGATGCCGCGCTCCTTTAATTTTTCATTCAGCAGTGCCACATCAAGCGCGCCGCACATAATGTATCCGTGATCATTGGCGACGGCCATAAAATTCGTTTTGGGAAGCTTTACTGTCACAGCTGTAAAAGGCTGTCCTTCTATCATGATCGGTGTCAGGTTTACCACGTCAACCACTCCCTTCATTCATCACTTTATGATGAAGGGCACAGCTTGTTGTGGGCTGACTGCCTTATTGTGCAAGCTTCCAAGCAAGCAGATCCCGCAAAAATTCCGGCATAAAATATTCTTTTTCTGCAGCGTCGCGAATCAACGGAAACAGTTTGCCGAGCGTAAACATATCAAGCACCGCAACGGAGTATTGTTTATGTTTTTCAATATCTTCCCCGTTCAGTGTGATCCGAGTGACGTGGGTGATCCCGTCATCGAGCCGTTTCGTTTCTACCTCAACGCCGGCATACACCATTTTCCCCATCACTTCTCCGCGGAAGCCGAGTCCTTTGATCCGGAGCTGCTCCATTTGTTCGGAAGCGGCATGGACAATGGTTTCCTTCAGTTCTTCTCCCGTCAGGCGGACAGCCACCGGGTTGATCGGATGCGGACAGATGCGGTGCAGATCCAGCTTTGTCACAGGACCTGCTTTTAGCGGACCGAGAATGACACCTGAATTGACCATACTGATGTCCGTCTCGCACCATTCCTTTAAGGCGTATGCCAAAAGCAAAGGCAGCTCTGATTCTTCAAACCACTTCACCTCAGCATCTTGTGCAAGCTCTGCAACGGCATCGGACAGTTTCTCCTCGGCTTCACGTTCTTTTTCATTGAGAAACGCTTTTGTTTCTGCGGATTCTCCTGTCCATTCCGCCATGTTCTGCACAGAAGCCGTTTTGCTGATGATGCTTCGCTGTACGCTGTCCACCGTGATTTCTACACAGCCGACATAATGCCCGTATTTCTCGGCGCTGGCCAGCAGTACCCCATTCACCACTTGTCCATCTTCAAGCAAATGATGGGTATGTGATTCGAGGATTACATCAATCTCAGGTACCGCTTCAGCCACTGCCTGATCATCTAGAATGCCTAAATGCGACAGCAGAACGATAATATCAGCCTGCCCTTTCACTTCCCGAATGGTTTCCTTTATGCTTTCAAGAGCATCCGTTACTGTCCATCCCAGCTTGTCATATACAGGATAATACGGCACAGTTACACCTAAGAAAGCAATGGACATACCGTTTTTCAATGATTTGATATGGTAAGGCACCGCCCAGGACGGACGGTTTCCATTTTTATCAAACAGGTTAGAGACGATGACAGGAAATTCAGCATGATCATATAAGGCAGCAAGCTCTTCATGCGGAAGCGTAATCCCTTCGTTATTGCCGATCGCCGCTCCATCAATGTGAAGGCGGTTTAAGAGATCGACATTCGCTTTTCCGAATGTCGCCTCTGTCACGAATTGAAAACGATCAAGATGATCGCCAATATCAAAAACGAGCGTCTCTTCACCGTCTGACTGATGCTCTTTTCTTTTCTGCTCGATATAATCTACAATTTTCGGCCAGTTTTCAAAATGGCTGTGCAAATCATTTGTATGATATAAGCGGAGCTTCTCCTTCATAATATCTCTCCCTAATCGTTCAGCTGAAAATGCCTTCATAAATGAGCTGGCAGCCGATCAAAATCAATACGATCCGCATGATCATAACGATCGTTTTCGTCTGCATTTTTCTGTTGATGGCGGCGCCAAGCTTTCCGCCGAACCAAGCGCCGGGCACAAGCGCGAGGGCGTACAGCCAATTGACGTGCCCGGAAATCATATGTGAAACAGACCCTGTCATAGAAGACAGGAAAATAATAAACATGGACGTTGCCACCGCAACCTTCGGCGGAAACAGAAATAACAGCATCATCGCCGGAACCATCAGTGATCCGCCGCCTATACCGAAAAGTCCGCCTAAAAAACCGACAACAAAGGCAATGGCAATACCGACAGAGGCCTGATATGAGTACGTATAAGGCTCACCGGCATCATCCTGAAATGTCCGGATAATTCCTTTGTGCGCTTTGTTGATTGGCCGGGCTTTCGCTTTCAGCATTAAGGATAATGAAATCAGAATCATAAAAATGCCAAACCAAACGGAAAACGAGTTTGAATTGAACAGCTTTGACACGTAAGCCCCGATCATGCTGCCGGGACCCGAACCGATAAAGAAAATGAGCCCGCTCTTATAATCAACTGTTTTATATTTAATATAAGCCAAAGTTGAAGAAAGGCCCGTAAAAATAATGACCAAAAGCGAAGTTCCAATCGCAACCTGCGGCGTCACATCCTGAAACAGCTGCGTCACTGTGCTTAAAAACATCAGAGATGGCACAATGACAATTCCGCCGCCAAGCCCGATCAGACTTCCTACCGTACCTGCGATTAATCCCAGTACGACCAAAATCACAAACGACATCAATCAAAACCTCTTTTCTAAAATAAATCGAGCTGTCTCGGAGCAAGTCCGCTGTACTCGATATCAAGCAGTTCAAGCATCTGCTTGCCATTATCCGCAGCGTCACCGCCGGAATTGTTGTTGAACAGGACAAAAACATCCTTACATTGCTGCTGCAATTCATTCAGGTGCTTTTTCCAATCCTCCAGCTCCTGTTGGTTGTAGCGGTATAAGTACCTGACCTCCCGCCAGTTTTTCCCGCCATCAGGCTTCATCCAGCCCTGCTTGTTGCGTCCGTGAAACCTGACGAGCGTTTTGTTTTCATCGGTCGCGCGCAACACGGTCGGAACGCTGCCTTCTCCGATTTGCGGTTCATCACAGACACTGTGAATCCAGCCTTCCGCTTTCATAAATGAAAGCGTCTGCTCATAAAATGGCGGCGAGAACCAGGAACGGTTTCTGAATTCAAGCGCGCAAGGAATATCTCCCATTTGGTGCTTACACCATCTCAAATAGGCGACATTCTCCTTCTTGCAGTCAAACCACGGCGGAAATTGAAACAGCACCATGGCGAGCTTATTGCTATGTAAATATGGCGTTAAAGACACCTTAAACGCATCAAACATCTCCTCTTTTGAGTCAAAGGGAATTTCGCCGCGCTGATGCCCTGTCATGCCCTGATATGCTTTCACGATAAATTGGAAGGTTTCGGGCGTTTCCTTCACCCACTTTTCATTATTGCGCGCCGGCTGAATCGCGTAAAAGCTCGCGTCTAATTCCACGATCGGAAAATGGGAGGAATAGGCCTGCAATTTTTTCTGGCTGGCCGTTTTCGGCGGATAGATGCTGTCATGATCCCCCCATCCCGTCAGTCCGATATAAATCACACTCATTCACCTCTCTTCCAGTTTATCACACGTGTTTTCAGGTTTCCTCGGAAATGCTGTTCATATGGCGGGAAAATGCCTCACGCAAATGCTGATATTGTTCCTCATTCGTATCTAAAAACGCCTCTTCTCTTGAGGAAGGAATGTGCTGATATTCAATAGGCGCCTGAAACTGCTCACTCGTAAAATCGTACACCACACCATTGATGCTGTTATAAAAATGCCAGCTCTCATCGACTCTTGTTTTGAAAATCGTGCCGCCGAAATGGTCTTGAATCACCAATGCCGTCACGCCGCATTGGCCGCATGACGGGCATTCTTCCGTCCATTTAGAGCTCGAATGGCGCGACCAGGATTGCTTAAGTATGTATTTGACATGCTCCATTGCCTCCGCCTCCTTTAAAAAAAGATACCACGTTGATGAGATTTTAAAAACTAGAACGGAGGAAATCAAAAAACCCGGCGGTAAAATCCGCCGGGCTTACGAAGGAACGACCAGAGCTCCGTCAATTTCAGTGATTTTTTCCCCATCATTGTACACGCACCGGCCTTTGCTGTAAGTGGCCGAAATGCTGCAGGGAAATGTATGTCCTTCGTAAATGCTTTTTTTATGCTTTGCAAACATCGATTCTCTTGTAACAGTGTACGGCTCCATGCTGACGAGCACGAAATCTGCATCATACCCCGCCTCAAACCGCCCTTTTTTCTGAAGGCCGAATCGTTTTGCAGGGGCCGCCGCTGTCCATTCTGCGATGGTTTCAAACGGAATCTGATGCCCAAGCGCCAGTTCCAGCATTCCTAATAAAGTGAACTGCCCGCCGCTGATTCCGCCCCATGATAAAAACATGTTATCCTCCCGCTTCAAGGATGGACGGCAGGGGGAATGGTCTGAGGAAACCATGTCAATGTCCCCGGCAATAAGCGTCTCGATCAGCGTCTCTTTTGATTGCCGCGACCGGAGCGGAGGCGCGCATTTTGCGACAGAGCCCCTTTGCCGTAAATCGTCATGGCTAAACAAGACATAATGCGGGCATGTTTCAACCGAAACATCAAGACCTTCCTGTTTCGCCTCTCTGATCAGCCGGACCGCTTTCGCCGTGCTGATATGGACAAAATGAACCGGACAGCCTGTCACCTTCGCATACTGAATCGTGCGATACACCGCTTCAACTTCTGCTTCCTCCGGGCGGGAGGCGGCGTACGCATCCGCATCCACCTTTCCTTTATTGGCCAAAACCATCTGCAAGTAGCTTGTGATCGCGTCGCTTTCCGCGTGGAGAGCGAGGATTTTTCCTGCAGCCGCGATTTCTGCCATGCCTTTGAGCAATGTCCGTTCATCAACAGAGCGGAACTCATCAGTACCTGACTTTGATAAAAACGCTTTAAACCCGATCGCTCCCGCTTCAGCCATCGGACGGATGTCCTCGATATGGCCTGGCACAAGGCCGCCCCATAGCGCAAAATCCACGGCAGATTTTTGCCTGCCTAGCTCAGCTTTTGCGAGAAGATGCTCTGCCGTCACGGTTGATGGAATACAGTTGAGCGGCATATCAAAATAGGTGGTGCAGCCGCCTGCGGCCATCATTTGAGAACCTGTTTCAAACCCCTCCCAATCCTCCCTGCCCGGTTCATTAAAATGAACATGGCAGTCTATCACACCAGGAAACACGTATTTCCCGTCTGCCTGGATGATTTCCGTCCCGCTTGCTTCAATGTCAGAACCTATCTCGGCAATGACACCGTTTTGAACTGCAATATCAGCTTCTATAACGCCATCTGGCGTAACTGCCTTCGCACCTTTTATCACCATATCGTAAGCCATATTGATCCCCCCATGTAAGGATGACGATTTTTCATGTCAGTTTATGTAACACAACCAGTTCTATTTTCAACAGCTTACTGCTACTATGATCGTATTACATCAGCAAAACCGCTAGAATTCCTATTGAAAATTATTCACCTTAACCAATGTTTTTATAGAAAAGGAGAATGCGCTATGAATATTTTTGATGTGATGAAAATACCGGCTTTTGAAAACGCCAATTTAATTGCTGGTAAAGCAGGAGGAGAAAGAGAGGTTCAGCATGTCAATATGATGGACGCTCCGGATATCGCAGACTTTTTGCATAAGAATGAATTGCTCGTCACCACCGCCTATCACCTGAAGGATCACCCGCATCAATTATCTGAACTGATTCAGCAAATGGCAAAACGGGGCTGCGCGGGCCTCGGCATTAAAACAAAGCGCTATCTGGAAGATATCCCGAAGGAAATCATCGAACTGGCCGATTCATATGCGTTTCCGATAATTGAGCTTCCGGAACACATCCGCCTCGGCGATATTGTGAATGCCACACTCAGCCATATTCTCGATATGCGTTCTAACGAGCTGCAGCAAGCCATTTACGCGCACAAAAAATTCACAAACCACATTATGAGCGGCAAGGGGCTGCAATCCCTCCTCAAAAAGGTGTCAGACCTCCTTCAGCTTCCCGTGCTGCTGCTTGACCAGCATGCCAAAATGCTGTCTGCGTCTCATCAGATTTCAGTTGAGACCGAAAAGCTGAAAGGCACCCTGAATACCGTATCCGGGCCATTTTTCACTTGTTTCTCTACAATCTCAGATCAGAAAACATATTCTGTCCTGCCTATTTATAATCACGAAAAAAACTGCGGATACCTGCTGATACCGGACATGGTCCAGGCCGGCGATAAAGGATTGATCCTCACGATTGAACAAGCGGCCAACGTCATTTCCTTTGAACTGCTGAAGGAAAATGCGCTGAAGCAGTTCAGCCGGCGGGCCCGCAATGAGTTTTTCAGCAATTTTATTGAGCGGTCCTTTTCTTCAGATGACGAAATCAAAAACCGGGCGAAAGAATTCAAGCTGCGCTGGGATCAAAAATACATGTGCATTGCCGGCAAACTCGATCGCAATGACGAATCAATCAGCTTTACAGAAAATCAGCTCGCTTCCGACAGCGTATTCGAATTTCTTGAAGGTGAATTATCAGCCTTCCCATTTCCGCCTCACTTCTTTATGAAAGGAAATGTCGGCATTATTCTAATCGAGGCGACAGACAGCTGGAGTGAAATGCACGCCTCGGTGATCAGCTTTTTAGAACAGTTTCAAACACAGGTCAGCACTCAATTTAAACGAACCGTGTCCTTTGGCATCAGCAATATCTGCCAAAAGCTCATTGATGTTCCCGACGCTTTCACAGAAGCTTCTGATGCTCTGCAATCGGGGCATTTGTCAAGAAGCACCGCATTTATCCAGGTGTATCACGCCAAAGATGTGCCTGAGCTTCTGCGCTTGCTCCCGGTTGAGGATTTGAAGAAATTTTACAACTCCACGCTTCAGAGCCTCGCTGAAAAACAGCAGGAGGATCAAAGCCTGCTTCATACGCTTTCCGTCTATTTAGAGACACACTGCCAAATTTCAGAGACGGCAAAGCGTCTGTACGTTCATCGCAATACGGTCATATACCGCCTTGAAAAATGCGAAGAGCTTCTGGGTAAAAGCTTAAAAGATCCTGAAACAACGATGCGTTTGCGGCTTGCCTTACGTATGCAGCGGCTGATCAGCTAATGTTTGTTACATTTTCTTACAAAATGAATCATTTTTCGTCACTTTCAGCAATCACACCTGTCTTTTTCAGCTACTGTATCCAATGACACCCCTCGATCGGCACGATATCATGTTACTAAAGTTCACATACAGGGAGGGACTATAGTGAAAAAAAGATCGTTTAAGGTGTTTACGCTTAGCCTGCAGCATGTGCTCGCCATGTATGCAGGTGCGATTTTGGTGCCCCTGCTTGTCGGCAGGGCGCTGAATGTAACAACTGAACAGCTGTCCTACCTATTGGCGATTGACCTGTTAACATGCGGCGTCGCGACGCTTTTGCAAACCTTGCGCGGAGCATACATCGGCATCGGGCTTCCCGTCATGCTTGGCAGTTCATTTGTGGCCGTCACCCCGATGATTGCAATCGGCAGCAATTACGGCATTCACGCGATTTACGGTTCCATCATCGCGGCCGGTGTGTTCATCTTTTTGTTTGCGCGTTTTTTCGGCAAGCTGACTGTGTTATTTCCTCCTGTCGTAACAGGTACCGTTGTGACCTTGATCGGCCTTTCACTTGTTCCGACAGGTGTGAAAAATATGGCTGGCGGCGAAAAAATAAACGGCAGCGCCAACCCCGAATACGGTTCGCTCGAAAACCTTCTTCTCTCTGTCGGTGTCCTTGTTCTGATCTTAGTCCTCAACCGCTTTCTCAAAGGATTTGCCCGCACACTGTCCGTTCTGATCGGCATCGCCGCCGGAACAGCGACAGCAGCGATCATGGGCAAAGTCAGCTTTTCTTCTGTTACAGAAGCACCGTTCTTCCAAATCCCGAAGCCTTTTTACTTCGGAGCCCCCACGTTTGAAATCGGTCCGATCTTAACGATGCTGATCGTCGGAATCGTCATTATTGTGGAATCAACCGGCGTTTTTTACGCAATCGGAAAGATATGCGGCAGACCTTTAACTGAAAAAGATCTCGTCAAAGGCTATCGAGCGGAAGGAATCGCCATTCTCATCGGCGGGCTGTTCAATGCCTTTCCTTATAATACCTTTGCGCAAAACGCCGGCTTATTGCAGCTGACCAAAGTGAAAACAAGAAACATCGTCGTTACCGCAGGCTGTATCCTTGTCTGTCTCGGACTGATTCCGAAGATTGCCGCCCTTGCATCTGCCGTTCCTGCTGCTGTACTTGGCGGCGCGACCGTCGTCATGTTCGGCATGGTGATTGCCTCCGGCGTCAAAATGCTCAGCACAGCGGATCTCAAAAATCAATACCACCTCCTAACCATCGCATGCTCAATCGCACTCGGCATCGGCGCCAGCACGGCCCCCGGGATTTTTGCTGAATTCCCCGCTCCGATTAGAATTCTGGTCAGTGACGGCACCATCACTGGCAGCCTGACCGCCATCTTTTTGAATCTATTTTTCAGCTTGCGCGACAAAAAAGAATTAACAGCACAGCAAACAGAACTTCCGGTATTAGAACATACACTCGCATTAGAAAAAGAGGTGTAAAAAAGATGAAGGAACAGCACAATGCCTTACAGCTAATGATGCTGGGGCTTCAGCACATGCTTGCCATGTATGCGGGAGCCATTCTCGTTCCGTTGATCGTCGGAGCAGCGATCGGGCTGAATGCGGGGCAGCTGACGTATTTAATCGCGATTGATTTGTTTATGTGCGGGGCGGCAACTCTTTTGCAGCTCTGGAGAAACCGATATTTCGGCATCGGCCTTCCCGTTGTGCTCGGATGCACGTTTACCGCAGTCGGCCCGATGATTTCCATCGGAAGCACTTACGGTGTCCCAGCGATATATGGTGCCATTATCGCCGCAGGACTGATTGTCGTCTTAGCCGCGGGCTTCTTCGGGAAGCTTGTCCGTTTTTTTCCGCCTGTCGTAACCGGATCAGTCGTCATGATCATCGGCATCAGCCTGATTCCAACGGCAATGAATAACCTGGCCGGAGGTGAAGGAAGCAAAGAATTCGGCTCACTGGACAACGTGCTCCTCGGGTTTGGCGTCACAGCATTTATCTTATTGCTGTTTTATTTCTTTAAAGGCTTTATCCGCTCCATAGCGATTTTGCTCGGTCTTATCGCAGGAACAGCGGCTGCATATTTCATGGGAAAGGTCGATTTTTCTGAGGTCTTGGAGGCGTCTTGGCTTCATGTTCCATCTCTGTTTTATTTCGGACCGCCAACCTTTGAGCTGCCGGCTGTTGTCACGATGCTTCTCGTTGTGATTGTCAGCCTCGTTGAATCGACAGGTGTTTACTTTGCGCTTGCCGATATCACAAACCGCAGGCTATCGGAGAAGGATCTGGAAAAAGGCTACCGGGCAGAAGGCCTTGCGATTTTGCTGGGCGGCTTATTTAACGCGTTTCCCTATACAGCTTTCTCGCAGAATGTCGGCATCGTTCAGCTTTCAAAGTTGAAAAGTGTCAACGTCATCGCCATTACAGGAATCATGCTGATGGCGATCGGGCTGGTTCCAAAAGCAGCGGCCCTGACAACAGTGATCCCCACCCCAGTTCTCGGCGGCGCAATGATCGTCATGTTCGGCATGGTCATTTCTTACGGGATCAAAATGCTATCCAGCGTTGACCTTGATTCGCAAGGCAACTTGCTGATTATCGCCTCTTCCGTCAGCTTGGGGCTTGGCGCTACAACAGTTCCCGCGTTGTTTTCATCTCTTCCGGGCGCGGCCTCTGTCTTGGCAGGAAGCGGAATTGTGATCGGCAGTTTGACGGCCATTGCACTGCACGCTTTTTTTCAAACCAAACAGCCGAATGGCACAGACATAAAAACGTAAAGGAAGATGCCAATGTTCACAATGGATGACCTGAACCAAATGGATACACAAACACTGACAGACACACTTGGCTCTATTTTTGAACACTCTTCATGGATTGCGGAGAGATCCGCAGCACTACGGCCGTTTTCGTCCCTTTCTGATCTTCACCGCAAAATGACTGGCATTGTAAAAGCCGCGGATCGCGAGACACAGCTTGATTTAATCAAAAAGCATCCCCGGCTCGGAACAAAGAAAACAATGAGCGGTGACTCGGTACGAGAGCAGCAGAACGCGGGGCTCGGCAAATTAGAACAGCAGGAATACGAGGAGTTTCTCATGCTGAATGAACACTATTATGATCGCTTCGGCTTTCCTTTTATTTTAGCGGTGAAGGGAAAGACGAAACAGGACATTCACCAAGCCCTGCTGGCAAGGCTTGAGAGCGAACGAGAAACGGAGTTCCAGCAGGCCCTTATCGAAATTTACCGAATCGCCCGCTTTCGTCTGGCTGACATCATCACTGAAAAAGGAGAGACGCAAATGAAAAGAACCATGTCTTATGGCAAAGGAAATGTATTTGCATACCGAACGTTTTTAAAACCGCTCACTGGAGTGAAGCAAATCCCAGAATCATCTTTTGCCGGGAGAAGCAATACCATTGTCGGCGTTGATGTGACATGCGAAATTGGCGGAGAAGCCTTCCTGCCATCATTTACAGACGGAGACAATACTCTCGTCGTGGCAACGGATTCAATGAAAAACTTTATCCAGCGCCATCTCGCATCCTATGAAGGAACGACAACCGAGGGGTTCCTACACTATGTAGCTCACCGATTTTTAGATACTTATTCTCATATGGACACGATCACTCTGACTGGCGAAGACATTCCGTTTGAAGCAATGCCTGCATACGAGGAGAAAGAGCTCAGCACAAGCCGCCTCGTCTTCAGAAGATCGCGTAATGAACGAAGCCGCTCTGTGCTGAAAGCAGAACGAAGCGGGAATACCATAACGATTACCGAGCAATACAGCGAAATCATGGATCTTCAGCTCGTCAAGGTGAGCGGCAACTCCTTCGTCGGCTTCATCCGGGACGAATATACGACTCTCCCGGAAGACGGCAACCGCCCGCTGTTTGTCTATTTAAACATCAGCTGGCAATATGAAAATACCAATGACGCATACGCTTTTGATCCAGCCCGCTACGTTGCGGCTGAACAAGTCCGCGACTTGGCGAGCACCGTTTTTCACGAGCTCGAAACCCCTTCAATCCAAAACCTAATCTATCATATCGGCTGCAGAATATTAGCGAGGTTCCCACAGCTCACTGATGTCAGCTTCCAATCTCAAAATCACACGTGGGATACGGTTGTCGAAGAAATCCCGGGCTCAAAAGGAAAAGTCTACACCGAACCGCGCCCGCCATACGGTTTCCAATATTTTACCGTGACAAGAGAAGACGCCGAGAAAGAAAAACAGAAAGCCGCTGAAAAATGTCGGAGCCTGAAAGCCTGATGGGAAAACTGACAACCCATATTTTAGATTTAACCAGCGGCAAACCAGCGGCGAACGTAAAAATTGAATTGAAGCGGCTGGGCGAAAGTATTTTGAAAGAGGTTTACACTAACAATGACGGCAGAGCCAATGTCCCTCTGCTGGCTGGTGAAGAGCTGGTGTCCGGAGAATATGTGATGGAATTTCATGCAGGAGACTATTTTGCGAATAAATACGTGAATACGGTCGACCAGCCGTTTTTAACCATAGTTACCGTCCGTTTTCAGCTTGCAGATCCAGATGCACATTATCATATCCCGCTCTTGCTGTCGCCGTTTGGTTATCAGGTGTATAGGGGGAGTTAAGAAGGAAGCCCGCCTCACCGGCGGTCTTCTATTTGCACTTCAATAAACTTTTGATCAGTACTTGCAGTAATCCCACGCTTAGTGAAACAACAGCTAGAATAAACATTCACCTATATTTTTCAGGATAATTGCCTACGACAAAAATATCCTGTAGTCCTTTCATTTATAAATCGAGGTTTCAAACTAATAAGTCAGCTCTTAGCAGCCGAGCTCCCTTCTCCAATCCTATAAACAGACCGCGTTTTTTCTCGAAAAAATACTCTGAAGACAATTGCTGCGTTTTTAATAGTTTTGATAACGCGTTCTCTCTTACACCTTTAGACAAAATATTCATTTTTTCTTTTTTAGACTTAAATCTATGTCGAAAATGATCGTTGGCATATCTTATACTATCTCCACTAAGGAGGTGACATTATGGGATTCTACAATTCTGGTGGATACAGTGGAAACTCTGGTTACTCAAACGGTTTCGGGAGCTCCTTCGCTTTGATCGTGGTGCTATTCATTTTGTTGATCATTGTTGGAGCAGCTATCTTTAATTATTAAGTTTAACTTTCCTTGCCTAAGCCGTATCCAACACCTCCCTGTCCGACAGACGCCATAAGAAGTTTTTATGGCGTCTGTGCTATGTGCTCACTAATCTTTTTGTAATTCAGAAGCTGTCAAGTTCTACGAGATTTATCGTGTGTTTTCCCACAACGCTTCTGCGTCTTGATCGCGCTGTCTGACTGAGGCTAAAAAAGTCCGGCTTTTAAAAGCCGGACTCCCGTCTACCCCCGTTCAACTCTCTTCTAATCCTGCAAGCTGACCGCATAATCCCGCCATACCCGGTACACCGGCACAAATTCCCCGCCAGCCCTTCTTCTATATCTTCGTCAGAAGGTTGAGGGGTTTCCCGAAACAGTGCTTTAAGCGCAATTATCATTCCTGGGGTACAGTAGCCGCATTGGAAGCCTCCTTCTTCCAAAAAAGCGGTTTGGCAGATATCCAGTTCCTCTTTTTGTACGCCCTCGATTGTTGTAATGGAATGGCCGTCCACTTGATAAGCCATGGTCATACACGCATTGGCCAGCTTTCCGTCGATTAAAATAGAGCAGGCTCCGCAGCGGCCGATTCCGCAGGACACCTTTGTCCCGGTCAGCTGAAATTCCTTTCTAAGCAGGTCACTCAGATGTGTCGTAGGAACGGCAGCAACCTCCCGCTCCTGCCCATTCACGGTCATCCGGAACTGTTCCTTTTTTACAGGAAATGGCCCGGCCTCTTTTACGTCCATTGCTTCAGCCCCTTTCTGTCTATCGCTTCAAGCAGCTCTTCTCTTGAAATTGGCAGCTTGTTTATCCAGCATCCGACCGCATCATGTACTGCCTTTACAATCGCCGGAGTGATGGCGATTGTTCCGATTTCGCCAACACCGCGCGGTCCATATACGTCTCCCTTCATTAAGTCTTCTATTGCAATCACCTTCATGTCAGGAACATCTTTGATTCCGGGAATCAAATAGTGATCGAGATTTTCCGCAGCATAACGGCCATCCGTCATTTTCGCTTCCTCCATCAGTGTGTAGCCGAGTGCCATGGCAGCGCCGCCTTCAATTTGACCTCGATATCCCTGCGGACTGATAACCGGACCTGCCGCAATAGCGTGCTCACAATCTATCAATTTGACATCGCCTGTTAACAGATCTACCTCCACCTCAACGGCAGCCGCTCCAAATGAGTAGAGGAAATGGCCGCCCACCACAGGATCAGGCGTTGTTGGAAAGTCAAATGCCGTTTCCTCTGCCAAAGGGCCTTTTTCAGCCAGCTCCTTATACGTCACCACGAGCGCCTTTGTGTTTTTGTCACGCAAGCCTGCAGCGCCGGGAATAAGATTTTCCGCTGAACAGCCGCTCCATTCTGCCGCCCGTTTTTTCAACTGAGCTAGAAACGGCTTCTTCAAACGCTGGATCGCGTGCCACACCATGCTTGTGCCGCGGGATGCTGTGGAGGAGCCTGACTTCGGCACTTTTGCGGTATCCCCAATAACAATGGAAATATCCTCTGCGGCACAACCTAACTCCTCCATGACAATCTGTTCAATCGCTGCTAGAATCCCCTGTCCGCATTCTTCAAATCCAAACGAAGCAGTGATTTTGCCTTCACTCGAAAGGGACAAACGGCCTCCTGCCGCATCCATTCGGCCAAACCCCAGCCCGCCGCCGTGCATTGTAATTGCCGCTCCCGTGCCTCTTTGCAGATACCCGCAGTTCCGGCTTGTTTTTTTAAGAATGGGAGATTTAGATATGGCATTCAACACCTGTGCCGCTCCGTCAGTTGGTGCAATTCGATGCTCAAGCGGCCCCAAGTCATGCGGTTTTCTGATATTTTTTCTTCTCAGCTCGAGCGGGTCGATGCCAAGCATGCCGCTGAGACGATCGAGATGGGTTTCGAGTGCAAATGTGATTTGGTTGCCGCCAAAGCCCCGAAATTCCCCCGCCACCCCGTTGTTCGTAAATACTGATATTCCTTCAGTCCGGATATTCGGAATACGGTACGGCCCCGCGGCATGCTCGACAGAAAAATCAAGAACAGCCGGTCCGAGCGTAGCGTAAGCGCCTGTGTCCGCCACAATTTTCACGTCGTGCGCCAATAGATTTCCCGAATGATCTGCACCCGTTTTTATCGTAATCTTCATCGGATGGCGCTTAATGCCAGAACGTACAGATTCCTTTCGTGTCTGATGAATTTTGACAGGGCGTCCGCTTTTCAGGGCCAAAAGCGCAGCATACGGCTGAATATTCAGCTCATCCTTCCCTCCGAACGAGCCGCCCATCGGACTTGACACAATTCTGATCTTCTCTTCAGGAATATCAAAAATACGGGCAAGCTGGAAACGGTCTTTATAGCCGTGCTGGGTTCCTGCATACATCGTAAAACCCCCGTCGTCTTCCGGAACGGCTACACCTCCCTCCGTTTCCATATACGTATGCATCTGCCGCGGCAGCTCATAGGTTTCTTCAAAGACTGTGTCAGATGCTTGAAACCCTTCTTCCACATCACCGTTTGAAAAAAATGCGCGGTGCAGGATATTCCCGTCCTCATGCAGTCTTTGCGCATTCGGCCGAAGCGCTTTTTCTGGTGAATCCATGACTTCCAGCTCTTTATACTCAACTCGAATCAGCTCCAGCGCCGCTTCCGCGATTTCTTCCGTTTCCGCAGCAACTGCGGCGATCGCATCCCCGACATACCGCACCCTGTCCTCACATAAAACCGGCTGATCAGGGATGACAATGCCAAATCGGTTTAAGCCGGGAACGTCTTTATGTGTGACGACGGCCTGCACGCCTTCCATTTTCTCAGCTTTTATGGTGCAAACCGACACAATCTCTGCATGAGGATAAGCACTTCTCAGCACCTTGCCATACAGCATTCCTGGAAAGCTGAGATCGGTCATATATTTCAATTCCCCTGTGACCTTATCCCTTCCATCCGGTCTGACTCTTGACGGTTTGTTGATGATCATTTATTCCCCTCCCTCAGCCATCAGCTCTGCCATGATGACGTTGGCAGCGGCTTTTTTTCTGTATGCCGCTGACATAAAAGCATCTGAGGAAAACGACAGCTCATGAATAAGTGTTTTGTACAGCTCATGCGAGTCCCACCCTGGTGCCATCCATTTCGCTTCGCTGTCCAATAATCTCCTAGGAGTGATATCGGCATGGCCAGCGGCGAGGCGAATGCCGCCGTCTTTCAAAAAACGTCCAGCTGCAACAGCAACCGCTCCTGTAAAAGCCTGACGCCTTCCAAGCTTGTGATAAAATACACGCTCTCCCTCCGCCCGCGGGATGATGACACGCGTGACGATAGCCGTTCTAAAGTCTTCCTCAATGAGCCAAGCGCCAAGCGGCAGCCTGATTAGCTTCTTTTGATATACGATAAGATCAGCATCAAGCACAAGCAGAAGCGGAATGAAATCACCGATTTTACTCGCTATGTTGCCGCCAATCGTGGCACGGCTGCGGATTCCCGGTGCGGCGACAGCGGAAGCAGCGTCACTGAAACAGCCAAGCGTGCTCTTGATCAAAGGGTTCTTTCTGCATTCACTCAGTGATGTGAGCGCCCCGATCGACACGTGGGTGTCACTGGCGCTGATCCCTCGCATCTCGTCAATCCCTTCAAGGCTGACAAGGTGCTGTTTCGGTAGAGTTCCTTTGTCCCACTGAAGCTGAAGCAGCGTGCTTCCCGATGCGGCACACACATCCGGAGCAAGCTTCTCTAAAAGCGAATAGGCCTCATCAAGCGCTGCCGGCCTCCATAATTGAATATTCATCCTTGCTTTTGTCACTTGGCCGTTCAAGCCATCGCCCTCCTTACCATGTCATATTCCTCGGGTGTATCAATATCGTCCAACTCGCCGCTATCCTTTGCCTCCAAAACCGCTCCTGCTCCAAGCTGTCCGCTTTTCAGGAGCCTGCGAGCCCCTTCATCTCCCGTTAACCCCTTTACATAAGGAAAACAAGCCGACGAGAAGTAGATTGGCGGGGTGAACGCCCCTAAAAACGATGACACGGCAAATGGCTCAGGGGCCAGTGCCACAAGGGCATTGAGATGATCGACGGAAAGCTGAGGCTGGTCGGCTAACAAAATGACAACGCCGTCCGCCCCCATGCTTTCTGCTTTTCTCACCCCGCTGCTGACTGAATGCCCCTGACCCTTTTCTGCGTCTTGGCAAACGTGCAGGCTCCAGCGTTTTTGAAAAGGCGGAGCGTGATACGGCGCTCCTATCCACTCAAGGGAGGCATGTTCTGTCCGCTCGACGACCAGCACGTGATCAAGGCGGGACGACAGAGCAGTTTTCAAGGAAAGTGAGCCGATGTTTTCTCCTTTTAGCGGCAAAGCCAGCTTGTTTTGACCCATTCTTCTGCTTTTGCCGGCAGCGAGAAACACGCCGATCAGATAGGGGCTTCTCATACAACCGCTATTCGTTTTCTTGTTTGAATGATTTCTGCAACTACACTTACCGCAATTTCCTCTGGACCTTCCGCACCGATTTTCAGCCCGACCGGACTGTAAAAGTGAGACGGAGGATGTTTTCCGTTCAGCAGCCGTTTCGTGCGGTTTGCCGAACCCAACAGTCCAATATAATGGAGGTTTTGAGAAAATAAGAAGTTGATGATCGTTTGATCGTGCTGATAATGATGGGTTGCCACAACAGCTGCATCATGCGGAAAAAATTGAAATTTGCTAAGCATTCGTTCCGGAAAAGCGGTGATCAGCTGATCCGCTTTTGGAAAAAGAGAGGATGTACAATAAGCGGGCCGCCAATCCGTCACGATAACAGAAAACCCTGTGTCAGCCGCCAAATTGGCCAGCGGTACAGTATCCGGTCCCGCCCCAAACAGAATGAGGCGCGGCTTCGGTTCAATTCGCTGAATAAACATGTTAGTGGGTGGATCGAAATGCGGTAAATGAAGCGTTGAAACAGTACGTTGAATATCTTGCAGAGGCGCGTCCGGCCAGTTGCCAAAATGCCCGTTCTCCGTCAGAAATAAATAATGGGAGGATTCAATCTTTATAACAGAAGTGACAGCTTTGCCTGAATGAAGGCAATCCCTCACTTTCTCATAGTGCCGCCTTTTTTCCTGAGTGATTCGCTCTGCATGAACATGAATAATGCCATTGCACCCGGCTCCCATGCCCCAAGAAAGATCGTCCTCCGACCGCATGTCGTAGGGAATCAGCGTTGATGTGAGCTGATCGCCCAGCGCACTGATTCTTTGGAATACATCTTCTTCCACACACCCGCCGCTCAGCAAGCCAATCCGTCTGCCTTTTTTCTTAAAGAGCATAGAGGCGCCTGCTTTTCGATACGCGGAGCCTTCAACTTGAACAATTGTCGCCAGTACAGCCTCCTCCTGGTCTTCCAGGAGCGCATCTAACATCGTGTGAAAATTCCCCAATGCCGCATCCTCCTCTCGAAAATTGCCGTGAGAAACAACTAGTTCAGCGTGATTTTATAGGTAACTTGTATAAAGAATAGACGATGGAAGAAAAAATGACTCATGATTTGTCAGAAAATGAAACACATAGAAAGAGGATTTGTAAAAAGAGTCAAACGAAGAAAATCAGATTGGAGAAAACACGAAATCATATCGTTAAAAAGCTTGCGGA
Organism: Bacillus sp. FJAT-14266; assembly: GCF_001719225.1. Classification (NCBI taxonomy): domain Bacteria; kingdom Bacillati; phylum Bacillota; class Bacilli; order Caryophanales; family Bacillaceae; genus Bacillus; species Bacillus sp. FJAT-14266. The sequence goes on along the minus strand of NZ_CP017072.1, from coordinate 1,058,106 downwards.
GTTCCGCAAGCTTTTCTTTACACCGCTGCCTGGCGGCCAGCGTTTTCATACACATCCAGCGCTGCTTGGAGCGCTTTTCCTGCTTCGATTCCTGCGTTATGTCTGAGAAGCACAGCCTCTAACCCGGCAAGCACGAATAGCACGTTTTCTTTTCTGCAGCTGTACCCCATCGTGCCGATCCTCCAGATCTTCCCTGCAAGCGGGCCGAATGAGCTGGCGATTTCAATGCCGAATTGTGCCAGCAGCATGTCACGGACAGACTCGCCGTCAATGCCGCCGGGAATTTCGACACAGGTGACAACAGGCATTTTGCAGCTGTCATCTCCAAACAATCTTAGCCCCATTGCCTTTATCCCTGCTGCTAATGCGGCTTCATGGTGCCGATGCCGCTCGAAACGCGTCTCAAGACCTTCTTCAAGCACCAGTCTGACTCCCTCACGTAAGGCGTACAGCATTGTCGTCGCTTCTGTATGATGATTGAGCCGTCTTTCGCTCCAATAATCCTCAAGCTGGCTCAAATCAAAGTAGTTGCTTGTAATTGGCCGATTTCCCGAAAGTGCTGCCCTGTCAGCTTGTGTCGCAATCCCGCGTTCCACCTTTTTGCGAGCTGCAATCACGTCCGCCACCCGCTCATTATATGTAATCGGCGCCATTCCTGAAGGCACAGACAAACATTTTTGCGTTCCGCCGATGGCAGCGTCAATCTTCCATTCATCGACTTTAACCTCGCAGCCCCCAATCGTTGCGACTGCATCGACGATAAACAATGCATCCTCGGTGCGGCAGGCTTCGCCGATGGCTTTCAGCGGGTGAATCCTTCCTGTCGATGTTTCTCCATGCACCATGGCCACAATTTTCGGCTTCACTTTTTTTATCTCCCGTATGATGTCCTCCGGGTCAAAAACCGTTCCCCATTCGCACTCCAGCATATGAACATTTGCCCCATATCGCTCGGCGATTTCAGTCAGCAAATAACCGAAACGGCCGTAAATGGGAATGAGCACATCATCTTCCGGCTCTATCACACTAGCCAGCACTGCTTCAATTCCCGCCCGTGAAGTGCCGTCAATCGGGTATGCCCAGCGGTTTTTTGTTTGGAACAGCTCCCGAAGCATCTCCATCGTTTCATTCATAATACCTGTAAACGCCGGATCAAATTGGCCGACAACCGGGGTGCTCATTACTCTTAATACACGCGGATCAACCTCAACAGGCCCCGGCGTCATAATCGTTCTTAACGGGGTGCATAATTCTCTTCTGCCTGACACAGCCATTCCTCCTTTATCAGTAAGCCAGTTTGTATAATAAATCAGTCAGTGCGCGGACGCCGATCTCAAGCTGTCTGGCTGACGTATATTCCTTCGGTGAGTGGCTGACGCCGCCTCGGCTCGGCACAAACAGCATACAAGCAGGATAGCGCCTTCCGATCATTTGCGCGTCATGCCCTGCTCCGCTCACCATTTCCTCACAGCTGAAGCCGTTTTCTAATGCTGTTTCAAAAGCCGCAGCCTTCAGCCTTTCGTCCATCGGCACAGGCTCTATCCGCATATATTCATCAATCACAGCGCGAATTCCTTTTTGTAGGCAAATGCCGTTGATCAAAGCAACCATGTCTTGATGAAACTGTTCCAGCACATGCTGATGCTGATGGCGAATATCGATTGAAAACTGGACGCGGCCCGGTATGACATTGGCTACATTGGGCTCTGCCGTTATTTTTCCGCATGTCAGACGGAGCTCATCCGGCAGCTCCTCCGACCGCAGCAGCAGCTCATGAATGATACGGCTGCTGGCTGCGAGCGGGTCCTTGCGCCATTTCATGGAGGTGGTTCCTGCGTGATTGCATTCTCCTTCGAGCGTGACGAGATATCGTCTCTGCCCCGCAATACTTGTCACGATGCCGAGATCCCGGCCTGACATTTCCAACGTCTTCCCCTGTTCAATATGCAGCTCAACAAACGCGCTGATATCTGTCCTATATGCTGACTGAAACACACCTTTGCCAAAACCGCTCTCATGCATCGCTGTTTGGAGGGAGACTCCCGACTCGTCTCTTGGCTCTTTTGCATCTTGTTCTGAAAAAACACCCGTCATATTCCCCGACCCCCAATAGGTCATTGGAAAACGGCTGCCTTCCTCCTCACATAAGGAGACCGCCTCGAGCGTTTTTTTTGGCGCTCCGTATGTCTCTTTGAGCCGCTTTATCGCAAGCATCGCCGCCAGAACGCCATAGGCGCCGTCGTATTTTCCTCCATTGATGACAGTATCGATATGTGAACCGGTTACAATGACTTCATCCGGAGACTGGGTGCCCGAAAGCCTTCCAAACACATTGCCGACATCGTCGAATCTTGTTTCAAGCCCGAAAGAAGACATTTCCGTTTTCACAGCAAGCTGTGCGTCCATCCACTCTTTTGTGTATAAAAGCCTCGTTACGCCGCCATCCGCAGACGCACCGTATTGGGCGAGCCATTCAATATAATCTGTGATGCTGTTTTTTACTGAAAGCTTCTGCTTTTCCATGTACTCCCCCCTCTGGCCGCTATGGTGACTTCATTATAGAAGGAAGAACATGATAGTTCATTGACAGATTAACCAAAAAAACGTTTATTTTTTAGTCGCAGTATCTATCCAACAACCAGATTCACCCTATATGTCACAACTATTTTAGTGTAAAGGTCAAAAGAAAACACGGTAAGGAAGAGAGCCAGCAAGAGCGAAAGAGAGGGTCAAGCTCAGCTTGCCAGAGAGGCGATGTTTGCGGAACGGATGAAAACGGAAATGCCGGCAGCTCGCAAAAACAGGACCTAAAGATATGGAACAGGAGATTTCCGCCTCCTCCAAAGGGACTAATTTACAATTTTAATGAAAAATATACAAAATGACACTTCTATCCTTTATTTGAATTTTAGATAATAGACATGATCTGATAAAAGGAGGGCAAGTGATGACAAAAAAAGCATGGTTTCTGCCGCTCGTCTGTGTATTACTGATTTCCGGATGGCTTGCGCCGGCAGCTTCAGCAAGCGCGCAAACCGCATTAAGCCTCAATGACCGATTGGCGTCTTCCCCTTCAGGAACAGGAAGCCTTCTCTCATTAGCCGCCCCCGCTGCACCCTATGCTGACACAGATACCTATTATGAAGGGGCTGAAGGTAAAACAGGAGACTCGCTAAAAAGCACCCTGCACCGTATTATCAGCGGACACACGATGCTGTCCTACAGCGAAGTGTGGAACGCGCTGAAAGAAACGGATGAAGACCCGAGAAATCCGAATAACGTCATCCTGCTCTATACGAATGAATCGCGGTCCAAAAGCCTGAACGGCGGCAATGTCGGCGATTGGAACCGCGAGCACGTCTGGGCGAAATCCCATGGCGATTTTGGTACGAGCAAGGGACCTGGTACTGATATTCATCATTTACGCCCAGCCGATGTTCAAGTTAACAGCACAAGAGGAAATATGGATTTTGACAATGGCGGCACTGAATATGCGAAGGCACCCGGAAATTATTATGACGGCGATTCATGGGAGCCCCGCGATGATGTGAAAGGCGATGTTGCCCGCATGCTGTTTTACATGGCTGTCCGTTACGAGGGTGATGACGGCTATCCTGATCTTGAGCTTAATGATAAGACAGGCAACGGCTCAGCTCCTTATCATGGCAAACAATCTGTCCTGCTCGAATGGAATAAGCAGGATCCGGTTGACGACCGCGAGCGGAAAAGAAATGAAATCATTTATGAAAAATATCAGCACAACCGCAATCCATTTATCGACCACCCTGAATGGGCGGATGAGATTTGGCCGTAAGAAAAAGGTGCTCCTTTTGAGGAGCACCTTTTTCTAATACACAGCCTCTTCCGTTTCCGCATCGAAAAAGACGACGTGGTCCATTTTCACTGAGAGCTGGATTGAATCGCCTGCATCGATTCGCGTGTTTCCGTCCAGGCGGACCTTGAGCCGCTCGTCCCCAGCCATGACATGCACTATGAGCTCCGAGCCCAGATTTTCATTCACTTCCACCTTCGCTTGAAACACTGAATCAAACAACTGGTCATTTCCTGTCATTTGTGTGATGTGCTCCGGCCGTACACCGGCAATCATCTGTTCTCCGGCATATCCCTTTTCCTTCAGCCGCTTTGCTTTTTCTTCAGGAATATGAAGCCGGATCGAAGAATTTGTGAAAAACAGCTCGCCATGCTGCTGTTCTATGATGCCTTTCAAAAAGTTCATCCCAGGAGAGCCAATGAAGCCTGCGACAAACAAATTGGCCGGGTAATGATAAATGTCATGAGGTTTCGCCACTTGCTGGATTTCCCCTTCATTCATGACGACAATCCGATCTCCCATAGTCATTGCTTCGGTCTGGTCATGCGTGACATAAATGATCGTTGCCTCTAATCGCTGGTGCAGCTTGCTGATTTCTGTCCGCATCGTCACTCTTAGTTTTGCATCCAGATTAGAAAGCGGCTCGTCCATTAAAAAGACCTTCGGCTCCCTCACAATCGACCTGCCAAGCGCCACCCTTTGCCGCTGCCCGCCGGAGAGCGCCTTCGGTTTTCTCTTCAGCAAATGTTCAATTTCTAAAATTCTGGCTGCCGCATGAACCCGCTCGGCAATTTCCTGTTTCGCCATCTTTCTGAGCTTTAATCCAAACGCCATATTATCAAAAACCGTCATATGCGGATAAAGCGCATAGTTCTGGAATACCATCGCAATATCACGTTCTTTCGGCGGAAGATCATTGACCCGCTCCCCATCAATAAGAAGATTTCCTTCAGAAATGCTTTCTAATCCAGCCACCATCCGCAGCGTTGTTGATTTTCCGCATCCTGACGGCCCCACCAGCACCAAAAGCTCCTTATCCTTTACATCTAAATCAAAGTCCTTCACGGTTAATTGTGAGTGATATGATTTTTTGACGTGTTCAAATGTTAATGAAGCCATCAGAAAAGTCCCCCTATCTTTTGACCCGTTATTTCGTCACTGGAAACAACTTGGTCTTTCTGTTATTTTTAGAGTAATCGATTCCCATTTTTGCTATATTTCTAAAATAAAAAATGTAAATTTGTATTATAACGTCATAATACATTATAATATAAATAATAGGTTAAAAGGAGGCTACCCTTTGTTAAACAACGGAAGTTCTACACCTTTATACATTCAGCTAAAACAAATCATCACTGATGACATCAAAAAGGGCGTATATTCCCCAACCGCCAAGCTGCCTACCGAAAACGAGCTTTGCACCAAGTATAACGTCAGCCGCATCACCGTCAGGAAAGCCATTCTCGATTTAGTCGAAGAAGGCTATCTGATCAGGCAGCAGGGAAAGGGAACGTTCGTTAAAAGCCCTAAATTAAAACGAGAGCTGATCGCTGTAAACGGCTACTCGGAATTTATGGAATCAACCGGCAAAAAACCGAAGCATCATGTGCTGTCCCATGACATCATTCCAGCGTCAAAACCCATCGCCGAAAAGCTTCAAATCCAACCCGAGAGCCCTGTGGTTGAATTAAAACGGATTTTATATAATGATGATCAGCCTCTCACCTTTGAAGTGACGCATTATCCGCTTGATTTGTTTCCCGGCATTGATACCTTTATTGCTGACGGCGTATCCATGCATGATATTTTGAAACAGCAATACAAAGTTGTACCCACGCACAATACGAAGCTATTAAACGTTGTATATGCCCAACAGGAGGAAAGCAAATACCTGGATTGTGATATCGGGGATGCGCTGTTTGAAATTGATAAAACGGCTTTTACATCAAACGACCAGCCAATCTATTGCTCATTGTTTTTGATGCACACAAACCGTGTCACTTTTACCATCAACAGCCCCTACACATAACAGGCATAAAAAACGAGACACTGCTTATAGTATTCTCGTTTTTTCACTGCTTCCCCCGTCCTCCAAGCGATAAGGATAGCCATAGCCGAAAGCTCCGTACACACCGCATGTTTTCGCAGCCGTTTCGGCGGCCTGGCGCAAAGCGTACGTTATATCCTGCTTCACGCAAAAGGCAGTCAAAAAGCCTGCTATAAAAGAATCTCCCGCTCCAAGTGTATCTATTATATCAGCTTCCACAATCGGCTGATGATAGACTCGATCACCCGCAGACAGGATTGCTCCTTGGCCCCCTCGGGTCATACAAACCATTTTGGCTCCGTATCCATGAGCTGTTTTGGCAAGCTCACCGCATTCCGACTCACTCAAATCGCTTCCTGAAAAAAACGCATACGTCACATAAGGACAGACCCTCCTCAAATAATCATCCTCCCGATTGGTTGAAAAATCAAATGAGACCGGGACAAGCCCGCACAGCTTCGGAAGATCGTTCTCAAGCCTGCTGTACACGCTCGTATGCAACAGATCATGTCCGCTGATAAAGGCTATATCTTTCTCCTGGAACACGAGCCGAAGCCGGGACTGAATGCCGCCTTTATTTGACCTGACAAAAATACGGTCCCCCTGTTCATCAAGGGTGACAATCGCCATCCCGTTTTCCCCGTGCGCCTGGCGGATATAATCTGCATTGACCTGCTCCAGCTTGAGAACGTTCAACAAATGTGCCGCGGCTTCGTCATTGCCGACGATTCCGATATAGGAAGACTCATACCCGAGCCGCTTGGCAAGCACAGCAACGTTTAAGGCATTTCCTCCCGGGTAGAATGTTTCTTGATCCTGGTAATAATCTACAACATTATCTCCAACCGCAATCAATTTCATAGCGCTTCCTCCTTTATCCTTTTACACTGCCGCTTGCAATTCCGCGGACAAAATATTTCTGCATCAATAAAAATAGAATAATAATCGGCGCGGCTGAAATCGTTAACCCTGCCAGCAGGACGCCCCAGTCTGTCTGCAGCGCGTCTCTGAACTGCATCAGCCCGGCTGGAATGGTCCGCAAATTCTCATCATCTATGAAAATAATCGCAAACATAAACTCATTCCATGTATGGTAAGCCGTCAAAATGCCGGATGTCACCAAAATCGGCACGCTCATTGGTAAGAAAATTCTGAAAAATACTCCAAAACTTGTACACCCATCCAAATAGGCCGCCTCCTCCAATTCTTTTGAAATAGAAAGAAAATAAGAGCGGATCAAAATGATGGTGAATGGGATCCGATAAGCCGCATACGGCAGGATTAACGCCCAATACGTATTGTACAGGCCAAGCGACTGAATAATAGAATAAAGCGGCACAAGACTGACCTGCGGCGTCAGCATCAATCCGCCAAGACATAGCACCAAAAAGAATCCTTTTCCTTTAAACTCAAACCGGGAAAGGCCATACGCTGCCCATGCACTGATAAAGACAGTGATCACACACGTCAGCGCCGTAACGATGACACTGTTCATAAAATAAGAAGAAATCCCCTGGTTCCAGGCGGAAACAAAATTTTCCGGATGCCACGAAGACGGCAGCGACCAGCTGTGCTCAAAAATATCGTCAGAGTTTTTAAAGGCGCTCATCACCATCCAGAGAAGCGGATAGGCAATCGCAATCAGATAAAGAAACAGAAAAACCCACACAGACGTTTCTCCGATATACCATTTTCGTCTAGGCTTTCTTTTCACCTCAATGTGCTGGTCAGGCACAGGCTCCAATCTGAACGAATCTGTCTTCTTCTGAGGCAGCATCAGTTACTCCTCCTTTCCGGTTTTAAAGAACTTCATTTGCATGAGCGATAATGCAAGCGTAATGATTAACACGACAGTGGCAATCGCTGAGGCGTAGCCCATCATATCCTTTGTAAAGGCGCTTTTATATAAAAACGTGCTCAAGACTTCTGACGCGTTTCCCGGCCCGCCGCCTGTCAAAATGTACGGCTCATTAAAGACCGTAAAGGCCCCGGTCAGCGTCATGACCACCGCAACAAAAGACATCTCTTTCGTCTGGGGAACAGTAATATGAAAAAACTGCTGAATTTTACCCGCGCCGTCAAGCCGGGCCGCTTCATACAGTTCATCCGGTATTTTTTGAATCGACACAATGTACAGCATCGCAATATAACCGACAGATTGCCACTGGGACACAAAAATGACAGAAAGCATAGCTGTGCTGTCATCCCCGAGCCAGGCCCTCGTCAGCTGATCAAGACCGATGGCCTGAAGCAGCTGATTCAAAAGCCCTGTCTCCGGATTGTAAATAAAATCAAACAAAAGCGCGATCACAGTCATTGAGATGACAACCGGCAAAAAGAAAACGGTACGAAAAAACGGCGACCATTTTCTGACCAGCTTATCCTCAAGCACCGCCGCCAAAATCAAACCGCCAAATACCTGGCATACAATTGAGATCACTGCATAAAGCACATTATTGGTAAGTGCCTGATAGAAGACAGGATCATGAAATAATTCAACATAGTTTTTTAAGCCGATAAACGTTTTTTCCGGAGAAAATGAGCTCCATTGAAACAGGCTGAGGAATACATTCTCAAAAATCGGGATATAAACGAAAAGTAAAAAAACGAGAGCGGGCACCAAAAACAAATAGGGGATTACTTTATTCTGATTGACCAAGGGTATCTCATCTCCTTTATAAAAAGAAAAGGTGCGAAGCTTCACCTTTTCTTTGATTTATTCAGCTGACGCCCTCACCTGCTTTGCTGCCTTTTGAACGGCTTTCATCACCTGCTGCGGTGTCATGTCGCCGCCAAGCATTTGCTGGACACCCGTTAGGTACGCATCTGCGACTTCAACATCGACATCCATATCAAACCATGGAACCATTGATTTGGCATCAACAATATGCTGAACAGCTTCACGCTGAATGGCTGTTGCATTTTCTTCAGTAGCCGTACCTTGCACTGCACTGTATTTCCCGACATCTTTCACGAGCTTTTCGCCCATTTTTTTCGACGTCAAGAACTGCAAAAATTCCATCGCTTCCTTCGGATGTTTTGTTCTTGAGGAAATCATGAATCCTTCCGGCGCTCCCGTTAACGCTTCTGAAGATCCTTTCTGCCCGCTGATTTCAGGAAATGGGAACATCCCAAGATTAACCGGTTCAACCAGCTTGATTTCCGCTGTTTCCGCATATATCATCGCCGACTTTCCGCTCTTAAATTGCTGTCTCACATATTCGTGGTCGACGGAGTTTACATGTTTATTAAAGTAAGGCATCAGCTCTTGAAGCTTTTCAAGTGCTTTTACGTAGCCTTCATCAGTAAATTCACCCGTTTTGGCGTTATAGTCCTTTTCCCGTGTTTTTTCATCGACCATCCGCTGATTAAGCGTGCCGATATAGTGCGAGATTGTCCAAGTCGCCTTTGTTCCGAAGCTGATCGGTGTGTAGCCATGTTCTTTCAGCTTTTTTGACACATCGATTAATTCATCCCACGTCTTCGGGGGATCAAGATTCAGCTTTTGGAAAATGTCTTTATTATAGAAGAATGATTTAGCGTCCATTTGCCACGGCACGCCATATTGCTTGTTTTCATAAGTAAATGGTGTAATTTGCGATTGAACGAGCTGTGATGACCAATCGGTGTCATTTTTGTAGTAGGACGAGAGATCAAGTGCTTTATTGCCTCTGATAAATTTAAAAGCAAACTCATCGCTCCAAGAGAAGTAAATGTCAGGAGGGCTGGTGGTTCCCAGCATGACCTTAATTTTATCTTTATAGGAGTCATTTAAAACGGCTTCAATTTGAATATCGATATCCGGGTGTTCTTTTTCAAATTCCTTAACAACCTCTTCAAAATAACTTTTTTCCGGCTCCTTTGGCCATCTGTGGAAAAATTTCAATGTCACCTTTCCGTCCGCTGAACTGCTTTGGCTCGAACAGCCTGCGATGGTGAGCATACTGACAGCTGCAATGATCAAGAACAACAACATTTTCTTCAAAGGGTTGGCCTCCTCTGGACATTAGACTATAATGTTATATAACATTATAGTCTAATGCATAATGGTTCCTCATTTTCAGATCAATACTCAACTTTCCACATATATCTTCTATGAGATAAAGGATGATTTCTCGCCTCTGCCAGCTCGTCTGCATAGCTTCTCAGCACACGATTGAGAACGAGCGGAGCAAGATAGCCTTTAACTGAATCGTCAATTGCAGTGAAGTCGTAAGATGCAGCATCAAGCACAGTGAGCTTTTTGCCATACTTTTTCGAGAAGGTAAGCGCCCGCTCTTCAAGAGGTCTTGTTTCATCTAAACCGAGCAGGATGATAAACGGCACGGATTCATCAATAATTTCAAACGGTCCGTGAAAATATTCTCCGGCATGAATGGCGTGGGAATGAATCCATTGCATTTCCATGAGAATGCAGATGCTGTAGGAGTAAGCGACACCGTAGTTTGCACCGCTTGCCATGGTATAAATAATACTTTCTTTTTCATGGGCTTTTGCAAATTGCTTGGCGTTGTCAGCTTCCTGCTTAAGGGCTTTTTCATATACAGCCTGCAATTGATCTAAGCCTTCAATTGCTTGTTGGAATTTCGTATTGTTTTCTAATACTTGCAGGGTTCCAAAAACGATTTGATACAAAACGCCATAGTTTGTATTGATCGCAAGCGCCTCATCACCCCAATCGTACTGGGCAACATATTGCGCTTCCTGCGCTAAAGGAGACTCCGGTTTAAACGTCATCGCAATCGTAAGTGCACCCTTGCCCCTTGCAAACGCAGCAGCTTTGACTGTCTCCGGGGTATTTCCCGAATGCGAGCACAAAATAACAAGAGACTTTTCACCAAGCTGAACAGGGTTGCGCTGAATAAATTCGTTGGCGCTGTAGAGGTCGGAGTTTATTGATTTTGACTCTCTGTCAAACACATACTTACTCGGATACATAATGGCAGAAGACCCTCCGCATGCGACAAAGAATACATGATCAATGGTTTTCCCTTTCAAATCCTGCAAGAAAGCTTGAACCTCACGATTTACTTTTGCTGTGGCCTGACTCAAATCCTTCACTCCCCGTTTTTATTATATAACGTTATATAACATTATATATTGTTATATTAAAGTCCGCGGGTGGGATTGTCAATATTATTTTCTGAAATTTCTCAATAATTTATTCGAATGATAGACAAAGGGTCTATATGCGAAAAAATGCCCAAATCAAAAGCCAGAACTTGACTTAAGCTCTGGCTCGCTGTTCAATCCGCAGACTGACGTCTTATTTAAAAAATACCTTGTCTATGTTGTACTTCGAGTGCTGTGTATTGATGATATATGTTTCGTAAATCTCTCTTTCCATTGGATCATCAACTACACATACCTCAATTTTATATACTTCGTCTCTGTGATGTTTGATCGGTGAAACAGTGTCTTCGAAATGCTTCTTAATTCTCTGTCTTAACTTTCTGGCTTTACCGACAAACAGCAGCTCGTCATGAATGTTGTAAAACATAAAAATGCCGCCTTTGTCCCTTGGGATCTGGTGAAAGTCGATGAATCCGTGAATCGGTTTTATCTTCGGCTCGTTATCATTAGCTGACTGCTGTCGTTCAGTGATGGTGACATTCGGTGCGGGTATATCAATTTTTATCAAAATCAGTTCACGTCCTCTTTTTCATTAAAGATAAATGCTAACACATACAGAAAAGAAAAGCTAGAACAGCTTTATTATATTTGTTTGTTATGCTCTTACTTATTATGCAAGTGCTTCGGCTGGATGATAAGGACTAAGGTCTAATTCTGTCTGCTTTCCAAGAACTAGCTTTGCGAGCTCTGCACCCAAGAACGGCCCCATCGTCAGTCCAGAAGCACCCAAACCGTTTGCAGCATATAGGCCTTGAACATTCGGCACGGCCCCTACGACCGGCAGAAAACCCGGTGTAAACGGCCTGAAGCCCACTCTTGTTTCAACAGCAGCCGCATCAGCAAGACCCGGTGCAACGGCTAACGCTTTGCTCAATACTTCGTGCTGGCCTCCGGCTGTCACACGAAGATCATCAAGACCGGCATCGTTTTCGTGTGTGGCGCCGGCTACAATTCTGCCGTTATCAAACGAAAGAATGTACTGATCACTCGGCGGCATTACAACCGGCCACGATCCTGTATCTGCATCTGGCATTTCAAAATGCATAATCTGCGCTTTTTGAAATGACACTTGAAAATGAATGCCAAGAGTCTTCAATATCTCATTGGCCCATGCTCCCGCCGTCACAATGACCGCGTCAGCCGCAAACTGCTTTGTATCTGTTTGCACGCCGGTGACTGTTCCGTTTTCAAAAAGCAAATGCGCATTTCCTTTGATGACCGTTGCGCCGCGTTTCTCTGCAGCGCTTAAAAGCGACCGGCACAGCGCTCTTCCGTTTACACGGGCGGCACCGCTGATATGAACCGATTCATAGCCGTCAGCTAAAATCGGAAACAGCTTTTTCGTTTCACTTGCAGACAAGCGGGTAATGTCGCCGATTTCCGGCGCATCCTCCCGTCTCTTATACGCCCTTTCCTCCATTTTATCGAGTTTAGACGCGTCAGTATGAATGCTGATGGCACCGACACGTTTGTATCCTGTATCCGATTCACCGTCTTTTTCCAATTGATGGATTAAATCCTTATAGTACCGCGCTCCCCCCTTAGCAAGCTGGTACCAATCCTGATTACGGCGTTGCGAGAGCCATGGACAGACGATCCCCGCCGCCGCATCAGTCGCTTGTCCCGGCTCTTTCCGATCAATGACAGTAACGCGAGCGCCTGATTTTGCGAGATGATAAGCCGTCGACGCGCCCAGAATCCCTGCGCCGACGATGATGTACGATTTCATATGCAAACACCTTTTCTATTATAATGTCTATTCATTTTACCAAATAGAATGCTTTCCTTCGACCTTTTGCCCTAATGTGGAAAAACCGCGAAGTTCGTCCAATCTCTTTACTCTCCTATCGAATATCCTGTCACTATCAATAGAGAAAGGATGATACCATGAGCGAAAATCGTCATGAAAATGAAGAAAACAGACGCGATGCGGCAGTCGCAAAAGTCCAAAACAGCGGTAATGCAAAAGTCGTGGTCAGCGTGAATACAGATCAGGATCAGGCACAGGCGCAGTCACAAGACGGAGAAGACTAATGAACGAAAACATCATTCCTCTCAACAGACATACTCAAGAGATACCCACTACTGAATCTGTTATCAAAAACAGCGGCAACTCAGAGGTCCATATCGACATTCACATTGATACAATGCCAATTGCTTTTGCTATATTATGCTCTGCATTAGCCGCAAAGCAGATGACAAAAGAGGAATTCGATATGGCTTATACTCAATTGCGGGAGATGAACAGAGAAAATAACAGCAGATCATCTGTAAAGCAAATTATCAATCAAGAGACAGAAGAAGAGTAAAAAACCGCGGCCCCTCGGCCAGCGGTTTTTCTTCTGCATACAAAAAGGACGCGACTGAAAACCAGTCACGTCCTTTTTATAAAAAAATAATCGATTGAACCTTCCATTTCGAACTTGATTATTTTTATAAAATGGTACGGAATGATTTATAAAAGGGTCACCCAAACCCTTGATTTAAAGCCATTTCTTCAGATGGTTTAAATGATGATAATCTTAACTTGGCACCGTGTTGGCATGAGCTGAAGCCGCATGATATAAGGGTTTACAGTCATAATTCACTGGTGCCGTAAGTTTCATATCTTTTGAAAGTTCTTATTGAAGTAATGCACCTGTTAGTTGAACTATTCCACGGCTTATTTAAACTGTACTAATCTTTTGAAATAGAAATACCGTTCTCAATAAAATGCTTTATTCATATTTAAATTTTTGAGGCTACTAGGCATACATCCAAACCAAGTTTTGACCCTGAGCGTAAACTAGTTAAAAGTCTAATTGCAATAAGGAGTGAACCTCGAATAATGGTATATCAAAGACAAATGACACCCTATGCCCTGAATCCCCGGGATTTACAAAATTGTTTGTATCGTTTCACATATTTGTGGCTTAGAAATAATGATAATTTCTGGTATTTCTTAACGGCTATCGGAGAATCAAGAGTTTATGGATATAGGTTTTTCGGTGGAAGATGGAATAATTATTCCGTTGATTTAAGAGATATTGTTTCCTTCTATTGTTCTCCTCCGACTCCAACTCTATATTAAAACACTGAGCCTGATATTTGCATATGAAGAAAATATTTGTGAATTAAAAAAGGTCAAAGCAAAATGAATTGAATCTTGAAATATCCAGGATTCAAAAAAACAAAGATGTAATCATTTTCTAAAATTACAATAGGCACTATCTTACACATTCGAAACTATCACAAGCTTCAGGGGTTGAATATAGAGGCTTACACGCTTTCAGACACGGTTGGACACTAGAACACTAAAACAATAAGTGAAAAATATTCACACATAACTAAAAAAATCGAACAAGATGAGCTTGCAAAATTTGCTTCTTACTCATCAAGATAACAAAAAGCTTGGCATAAAAATTGGCACAATAGAAACTTGGCATGTGTCGAAAATAAGAAAAACCCTCGATAAACAAGGGTTTTTCGTTAGTTATCCAATAGAACCTTCCATTTCGAACTTAATCAAACGGTTCATTTCTACTGCGTATTCCATTGGAAGCTCTTTTGTGAATGGCTCGATAAAGCCCATTACGATCATTTCAGTTGCTTCTTCTTCAGAAATACCGCGGCTCATCAAGTAGAAGAGCTGCTCTTCAGATACTTTAGACACTTTCGCTTCGTGCTCCAATGAAATGTTATCATTTAAGATTTCATTGTAAGGAATTGTGTCTGACGTTGATTTGTTATCCATAATGAGCGTATCGCACTCGATGTTAGAGCGAGCGCCTTCCGCTTTGCGTCCGAAGTGGACGATTCCGCGGTACGTTACTTTTCCGCCCTGTTTTGAAATCGATTTTGATACGATTGTAGATGATGTGTTTGGTGCAAGGTGAATCATTTTCGCACCTGCATCCTGATGCTGGCCTTTACCCGCAAGAGCGATAGAAAGCGTCATACCGCGCGCGCCTTCGCCTTTTAGGATACAAGCCGGATATTTCATTGTCAGCTTAGAACCGATGTTGCCGTCGATCCATTCCATTGTTGCGTTTTCTTCACAGACTGTACGCTTTGTTACAAGGTTGTAAACGTTGTTCGCCCAGTTTTGGATCGTTGTATAACGGCAGTAGCCGCCTTTTTTCACGATGATCTCAACGACCGCACTGTGAAGTGAGTTTGTTGTGTAAACAGGCGCAGTACAGCCTTCAACATAATGAACGCTTGCTTCTTCGTCAACAATGATCAGTGTACGTTCGAACTGACCCATGTTCTCAGAGTTGATACGGAAGTAAGCTTGAAGCGGTGTTTCAACCTTCACGCCTTTAGGCACGTAGATGAAAGATCCGCCCGACCAAACAGCTGAGTTAAGCGCCGCAAACTTGTTATCAGTCGGCGGGATTACTTTTGCCCAGTGCTCACGGAAAATATCTTCATTCTCTTTCAGCGCGCTGTCAGTGTCTTTAAAGACAATACCTTGCGCTTCAAGATCTTCTTTCATGTTGTGGTATACAACCTCAGATTCGTACTGAGCAGAAACACCCGCAAGGTATTTTTGTTCAGCTTCAGGAATACCGAGCTTGTCGAATGTTTGTTTAATTTCTTCAGGAACTTCATCCCAAGAACGCTCTGAACGCTCAGACGGTTTTACGTAGTACGTAATTTCGTCAAAGTTCAGTGAGTTTAAATCTCCGCCCCATTGAGGCATCGGCATGTTGTAGAAATGCTCAAGTGATTTCAAGCGGAAGTCAAGCATCCATTGAGGCTCTTCTTTCATGCGAGAAATTTCTTCTACGATTTCTTTTGTCAATCCGCGCTCTGAACGGAAAATGGAAACGTCCTTGTCGTGAAAACCATACTTGTATTCACCAATATCAGGCATTTTTTTAGCCATCCATTTTCACTCCAATCCTTTTAATTGCCGCCTTCTTCTTTCGCGACTCCTTTTTCAAGTGCTTTCCATGACAGGGTTGCACATTTGATACGGGCCGGGAATTTTGAAACGCCTTGAAGGGCTTCAATATCCCCGAGATCTATAGAATCATCATACTCTTTCCCTTGCATCATATCCGAGAAAATCTTAGACATGGAAAGGGCAGTTTCAATATCTTTCCCTTTAATCGCCTGAGTCATCATCGAAGCGGATGCCATTGAAATGGAACAGCCTTCCCCTTCAAACTTCGCATCTTCCACGATGTCTCCGTCAAGCTTCATTGTCAGTCTGATGCGGTCGCCGCATGTCGGATTGTTCATATCCACGACAATGCTGTCATTCAAAACCCCTTTATTTCGCGGGTTTTTGTAATGATCCATAATCACCTGTCTGTACAATGTATCTAAGTTTGCATTAAAAGACATTTGTAAAATACTCCTTTGTCTTTTGAAGAGCTTCCACAAGCTTATCAATCTCTTCCTCTGTATTATACAGATAAAAGCTTGCTCTTGCAGTAGCAGTTACATCCAGCCATTTCATCAGCGGCTGCGCACAATGGTGGCCGGCTCTGACTGCGATTCCCTCCGCATCAAGCACAGTCGCCACATCGTGCGGATGAACATCATCAAGGTTAAATGTGACAAGCCCGGCACGCTCTTCCGGCCCGTAAACCGTTACGCCGTCAAGCTGGCGGAAGCGTTCAAGCGCATAAGCAGCAAGCTTGTGCTCATGGCGGGAAATCTCATCAAGACCGATTTCTTCGAGAAAATCAATGGCGGCACCGAGGCCGATTGCTCCTGCAATAATCGGCGTACCCGCTTCGAATTTCCACGGAAGCTCTTTCCAAGTTGATTCATAAAGCCCGACAAAGTCGATCATTTCACCGCCGAATTCGGCAGGCTCCATGTTTTCCAGCAGGGCTTTCTTTCCGTACAGCACACCAATACCAGTAGGTCCGCACATTTTATGGGAAGAAAGCGCAAAGAAGTCGCAATCGAGATCCTGCACGTCAATTTTCATGTGAGGCGTGCTTTGTGCACCGTCCACCACAATGACAGCCCCATTGTCATGAGCGATTTTCGCCATTTCTTTAATCGGGTTGACCGTGCCGAGAACATTAGATACATGAGACACCGCAACAATTTTTGTGTTGCTTGTGACCGTTTCTCTGACGTCTTCTAAAGAAATCGTTCCGTCTTCCTGCAGCGGAATATATTTTAATGTGGCGCCAGTTGCTTTTACAGCCTGCTGCCACGGAATGATATTCGCATGATGCTCCATGTAGGTGATGACCACTTCATCACCAGGTTTCAGGTTGGCGCGCGCATAGCTTAACGCCACCATATTCAGTGATGTGGTCGTGCCTTTTGTGAAAATAATCTCAGCCATTGACTTCGCGTTAATAAACTTGCGGACTTTTTCACGCGCTCCTTCATAACCATCTGTCGCTCTGGTTCCAAGTGTATGGACGCCCCGGTGAACATTGGAATTGTATTGGTTATAATACTTATCCAGTGTTTCAATGACAGCACGCGGCTTCTGGGAAGTCGCCGCGCTGTCGAGATAAACGAGATCATGTCCGTTCACTTGCTGATGAAGGATCGGGAACTGTTCACGTATATCTGTGATATTCATTACTTCACTTTCCTTTCGATAACAGAAACTAATTGTTTCTTAACGCCTTCAATCGGAAGTTCATTTACTACCGGTGCAAGGAATCCGTAAATGACTAAGCGTTCTGCTTCTTCTTTCGGAATTCCGCGGCTCATCAGGTAGTAAAGCTGAATAGGGTCCACACGGCCGACAGATGCCGCATGTCCTGCAGTTACATCGTCTTCGTCAATTAAAAGAATAGGGTTTGCGTCTCCGCGTGCTTTTTCGCTGAGCATCAGCACGCGTGATTCTTGCTCCGCATTCGCTTTAGAAGCGCCATGTTCGATTTTGCCGATTCCGTTAAAGATAGAAGAAGCGGAATCCTTCATCACACCATGCTTCAAGATATAGCCTTCAGAAGCTTTACCGAAATGGATGATTTGTGTTGTGAAGTTTTCTGTTTGCTCTCCTCTTCCGACAACAACCGTTTTCGTATCGCCGTATGTGCCGTCACCGTAAAGGTTTGTTGTGTTTTCGGAAATCGTGTCGCCATCGTTCATCAGGCCGAGAGCCCACTCGATTTTGCTGTCGCGTCCGCGCGCAGCACCGCGGCGGTTCACATAAGTTGTCACACCGCTTGACAGATTATCCACCGCACCGTATGTCACGCTGGCATTATCACCTGTGATGACCTCACTGATAATATTGAAGACAGCGTCTTTCGGGTTTACAGTGCTGATGTAGTTTTCTACATATGTTACAGAGCTGTGGTCTTCAGCCACAATCAGCACGTGGTTGAATAGAGCTGTATCATTACTTTCGTGGACATAAACAGCCTGAACCGGCGTCTCCACCTGAACATTTTTCGGAACATAAAGGAATGCTCCTCCGTTAACAAGAGCCGCGTGAAGTGCAGTTAACTTATGTTCGTCAACCTTCACGCCGTCCTTCATAAAGTATTTCTCCACCAAGTCGCTGTGCTCGCGTGCAGCAGTCAGAATATCAGTGAAGATGACGCCTTTGTCTTTCAATTCTTGAGAAAGAGAAAGATGTGCCGGCGTCTGGTCACGCTGTACGTATAATGTTTTATCTTCGTTTTCAATGTCGATCAGCGCTTTTACTTCATCAGTCAAATCTTCTAATGAAGAAAGCGGTTCGTTATCTACTGTATGCTTCGCGAAATTCGTGAAGTTCCAGTTTGTGATTTTTGTTTTGTCAGGTTTCGGCATCGGCAGATCCTCAGCTTGTTCAAGAGCCTGTAAGCGCAGGTTCTTCAGCCAGGCAGGTTCTTGGTGCTTTTCGGAAAAGCTTTTGAGATACTCCTGATCTACGGATAGTTTTGTACCTAGTGTCATATTAATCCCCCTAACGCTTACGCTTCTTGGCCAACAGTTTCGTCTTCAATGCCAAGTTCTTGTTTGATCCAGTCATAACCTTCTGCTTCAAGACGCTGTGCAAGCTCTGCACCGCCGGATTTGACAACGCGGCCTTGCATCATAACGTGAACAACATCCGGAGTGATGTAGTTTAACAGGCGCTGATAGTGAGTGATCATCAAGCAGCCGAAGTTTTCGCTGCGCATTTTGTTGATCCCTTTTGATACAACTTTCAAAGCGTCAATATCAAGACCTGAGTCAATTTCATCAAGGATGGCGATTTTCGGTTCAATCATCATTAATTGAAGGATTTCGTTGCGTTTTTTCTCCCCGCCTGAGAAGCCTTCGTTAAGATAGCGCTGAGCCATTTCAGGGTCCATTTCAAGGAACTCCATGTTTTCGTCCATTTTGCGGATGAATTTCATGAGAGAAATTTCATCGCCTTCTTCTCTGCGCGCGTTGATTGCTGAGCGAAGGAAGTCGGCATTTGTCACACCGCTGATTTCACTTGGGTACTGCATCGCAAGGAATAAGCCTGCCTGCGCACGCTCGTCCACTTCCATCTCCAGTACATCTTTGCCGTCAAGCGTGATGCTGCCTTTTGTTACTTCATATTTAGGATGCCCCATAATAGCAGCTGATAAAGTGGATTTACCAGTTCCGTTCGGGCCCATTACTGCGTGGAATTCTCCACCTTTTATTTCAAGGTTTACACCCTTTAAGATCTCTTTCCCTTCGATTTCAACGTGAAGATCTTTGATCGTTAATGTTGAAGCAGCCATATCTATACCTCCAAAAATATATAATCATTATTCTCATTTTATTCTCATTCTAATTTTATAACAAATGAAAAGTAAATACAACTTTTTATCGTGCCTTGCACATTCCTCAAGTTTAACAAAGATCAGCACTTTATTAAAGCGATTGAAAAAGAAAAAGAGTGGATTCCCACCCTTTTTTAAAAGATTGATTTTCTCAATAAGCTCCCGCAGAAATCCGCTTGCTTTTTTCATAATCAAGCTCTCTCTGCCGCTCTACTTTCATTCTTGTTTCCAGCCGGCGTCCATATTCCTCGTATCCAATTCCGTGTGACAGCTGCATCGCTTTTTCCATTTCTGACGTATAATCGAGGTTCAGTCTGTCCTGGCTGCTGCAAATAATGAATCAATCCCTTCATATATTTGCTTTTTATTGTACCAGTGCTGCGTTGGATGCCGCAAAAACGATTTGGCGTGAAATAGCGGCAGATGAGACGAAAGCATCCTTTCAGAACAAATGAGAATGGTTTTTCGGAATATTCCTTCTCTTAATGCGTGGTGTTTCCGAATTCCTCAATGCACTGTTGAACGACTGTCACGCCTTGGCTGAAAGCTGCGCCGCCTCCAAATGCCGCTGCCACACTGACGGCTTCGAGAATGTTTTCTTCTGACGCTCCCTGATCAAGACAGCCTTTTGTATGATAGATCATGCAATATTCGTCCTGAGCATTGATGGCAATTCCGAGGGCGATCAGCTGTTTTTCTCTTTCAGTCAGAGAATTCCCGGCAAAGCACTGTTCAGTAAATTCGTTAAATTTTCTTCCCATCAGCGGCATCTTTTGTTCAAATGTACCTAAACCATGTTTATATTGTTTTAACGCGTCCTGCATGCTTCCTCTGTCTTGATTCAAAGAAAATCCCTCCATCTGTTTAACATTCCTTTTTATTATGAACAGCTTTTAGGAAAATACGCGAAAAAACCCCGGATTTCTCATCCGGGGTTTCAGTCTTATTCAGATACAGGAAGCACAGCTCCGTCGTATTTTTTCTCGATGAAGTCTTTGATCTTTTTAGAGTGAAGAACTTCCATCAGCGCTTTGATTTTTGCAGAATCTTCTTCGCCTTTTCTTACTGCGATGATGTTAGCGTATGGGTTGTTTTTCGTTGATTCTACTTCAATTGCGTCTTTTTTAGGATTTAATTTATTTTGGATCGCATAGTTTACATTGATGAAGACCGCGTCTCCTTCTTTGTTTTCATATGCTTTTGCCGTTAATTCAGGCGCTACTTTTTTGAATTCAAGGTTTTTCGGGTTTTTCTTAATGTCTTTCAATGTTGCGTCAACTGTTTCCACTTTAGAATCAAGAGTGATTAATCCAGCGTTTTCAAGCATTGCAAGCATACGGCCTTGTTCAGCAACGTTGTTTGTCAGAATGATTGTCGCACCGTCTGGAAGGTCTTTCAGTGATTTGTATGTTTTAGAGTAAATACCGAATGGCTCTAAGTGAACAGCACCGGCATTCACAAGTTTGTAATCTGTGTTTTCTTTCATTTCTTGCTCAAGGTAAGGAATGTGCTGGAAGTAGTTCGCGTCCACTTCTTTATCAGCTAAAGCTTTATTGTACATTTTGTAATCACTTAGCACTTTCACTTTCAGCGTATAGCCTTTTTCTTTCAGCAATGGTTCAGCTTCTTTTAAAATTTCTGCATGCGGTGTTTTCGTTGCCGCAACGACAATTTCTTTCTTGCCGGATTCAGCGCCGTTATTCGAACCGCAGGCAGCCATAACTCCTGCAAATACAAGCAGTAATGCACCCAAAAATAGCCTTTTCAATGTAAATCCTCCCTTATCGTTTGTCTATAATATTTGTTATTAGATCACCGATGATTTGAATAATAAACACGATGATTAAAATAAACACAGTAGCAACGAAGGTAACATCAGCGTTATTAGACTGATATCCTTCTACGTACGCAAGGTTTCCAAGGCCTCCTGAACCAATGGCTCCGGCAATTGCCGTTGAGCCGATCAAAGCGATGGCAGTAACCGTAATGCCAGAAATAAGAGCAGGCATTGATTCCGGAATCAGCACTTTGAAAATAATCGTAGACGTTTTCGCGCCCATTGATTTAGCGGCTTCAATCACACCTTTATCCACCTCACGCAGCGCGATTTCAACAAGGCGCGCGTAAAATGGTGCCGAGCCGATTACCAGCGCCGGCAATGCGGCGTTTGGCCCTAAGATCGTGCCGACTAAAAATTTCGTAAAACCTAATAGTAAAATAATTAAAATAAGGAACGGAATCGATCTGAATATGTTAACAACGGCCGCAATCGCAGAGTTGACCGCTTTATTCTGCCAGAGGCTTCCTTTGCTCGTCAGAAAGAGCAGCAAGCCGAGGATGACCCCGATGACAAAAGCAAACAGTAAAGAAATCAGCGTCATATAAAGTGTTTCATATGTCGCGTTCCATAATTCAGTTAAATCAACATTCGGGAAGTATTTTTCAAACATTCGTGATCACCTCTGCTTTCACCTGTTTGTCATTAATGAAACGGATCACGTTTTGCACTTCTTCCTCGTCCCCGTCAATGTGGATGAACAGTGAACCGTAAGCCCCATCCTTCGTCTGCGAAATTTTCCCTTGCAGAATATTGACGCTGACATTGAAGTTTCTGATCATCTCTGTAATCAGAGGCTGTTCAGCTGACTCACCGACAAATGTGAGCTGAACCATTTTTCCTGATGCTGTATCATCAAGAAGGTGCTGAAGCGTCTCTTTCGTTTCTTCCGGCTCTGTCACCTGCTGAACAAATCGTTTTGTCATTTGTTCCTTTGGATTTTTAAAGACATCGAGAACCTCGCCTTCTTCGACCACCTTGCCGTTTTCCATGACGGCGACTCTGTTGCAGATTTTGCGGATGACATGCATTTCGTGCGTAATCAGCACAATCGTTAAACCGAGTCTTTCATTAATATCGGACAATAGATCCAGAATTGAATCTGTCGTTTGCGGATCTAATGCTGATGTCGCTTCGTCACAAAGAAGAACCTTCGGATTGTTTGCAAGCGCTCTGGCAATTCCGACACGCTGCTTCTGACCGCCGCTCAGCTGGGACGGATAAGATTTTTCTTTTCCTTCTAAACCTACCAGTTTAATCAGTTCATTGGCGCGCTTGATCCGCTCGCTCTTTTTCACCCCGGCAATTTCTAAAGGAAACATGATATTATCTCTGACGGTCCGCGACCAAAGCAAATTGAAATGCTGGAAAATCATACTGATCTCATGGCGTGCTTTTCTTAAACCGCGTCCATTTACTTCATTAATCTTGGTTCCCGCCACTTCCACGGTTCCTGAGGTTGGTTTCTCAAGGCCGTTCAGCAGACGGATTAAGGAACTCTTACCAGCTCCGCTATATCCTATAATTCCAAAAATCTCACCTTTTTTAATGGAAAGCGAGACATTTTGGACAGCATTGACATCTCCATGTTTCGACTTGTAAACTTTTGAAACATCCTGAAGATTGATCAAAGCAATCACCTGCCTTAACACTATTCTAAGAAATCTTCCGGTTTTTTCTGCAAAAGAAAAGCCTTTCTGCACACTTGAGCAGAAAGGCTTATATAAAATGCCTTTCTCTCATCTTTCAAAGCTGAACGCTTCGTGTGAATTGGCACCATTTCAACAGTGTTGATGGTTGCCGGGCTTCATAGGGCACTTCCCTCCACCTCTCTTGATAAGAGAAATATATAGTCTTTTTCGTCCGGAAATTCTTAATGTAGAATAGCACGGCGAATGATTAAATGTCAATAAAATAAATGATGTCAACTTTTACTATTATAATAATTTATTATTTTTTAATTTTTTATAATCCTCTGAAAAAATCCATTTGTCAGCCAGAGAATGGCTTCCAGTTTTAACAGGGCCCTGAATGACCCCTTTACTTTGAGGCTTCCGCTCTGAATCAGGTGCTGAAGGGAAATGTCTCCGTGCAATAAATCAATAATTTCCGTTTGGTTTCCGTAAAAGGTCAGGTTGGACGTTTGGGGCGGAGAAACTTTTTTCATTTCTCCCTGTTCGTTTATTGAGACGGTTAAGGCTTCTGCTTCTCCTTGGAAGGTAATGAGCAATGTTGAGGCATTCAAAAGGGGTTTTAAAAACAGATGCTGATACTCATCCTCTAAAACTTCCGCTTTCTCCATATGTACAACCTCCTATTTGTTGGTCATACATACACATTTCTCTCTTTGTCGCAAGAACCCCTTTATAAAACGAACGACAATTTCATTGGATATGCTGAGAAATATGTCATAAATGGGATGCGGAAGATGATTTTTGTTTGATCAGCTCATATAAATAAGCAACGGAATGAAATGCATATCCTCTTTCGACCATCTTTCCGCCTTTAAACAGCAGAAAACAAGGGACGCTTTCAATTTGATACGCTTTTGCGAATGTCGGAGAGTAATTGACATTGTTTTGATAGAAGGCGACATCCGGCAGCATTTCTTTCACCACTGTCAGCATTTTGCTTGCAAGCTGGCAGGTGCCGCAAAACGGAGTATATAAATATAGAAGGTACACATCATCTTCAATGTGATCAAGTTCGTGTTCTTGGAGTTCTTTCATGCTATACACCTCGGGACTTTCTTTCAAGAAAAATAGTATGGACATTCAGATTCGCACGCAGTAATACAGAAGCGACATGGTGCCTGGGCGCAGCCGCTACTTCCTTATAGGCTCTGTCGATATGGAGATGGCAGGCTTCATTAAATTCACGCTTCAGCTGTTTTCTCAATTTCTCACCTGATTCATCAGCATCAACTAATATATAGACGTCTTTATCATAAAGCTCGTCAGCCAATTCCTCGAGCCTCAGCTGGCTGATTGTTCCGTTTGTGCAGATAATGCGCACCGGTTCATTCAGGACGCTTTCGATTTTCTCTTTATCTGATTTCCCCTCGACAATCATAACCTTTTCCAGCTCATCCATCTTCATCTTGTTCACCTGCCGCGTCAAATTTGAAACGTTCAGATTGTAAAAGAAGGCAGTGAAATTCACCGCCAACATTAACACCAGCCGTTTTCGTAGTCACAATCTACATATTTTGCGTCGTCTCCAGAGACCACATCGGCTGTCTTATAAAATTTCTCATTTTCAAAGGAATAACCGGACTTAAGCTCATATTCATTCATGCTTGTCATTTGGCCGATCATCTCATTATCATGATATAACGAGAGCCGGCCATTTTGAAAGCGGCCTGTCACGTCATTGGTGACATCGAGCTTTTGTTTGTCGAAAGCCATATTGGACACCTCCCATAACGTTAGCGTGTCCAATTGCTTTTACGGCTATCCTGTTTTAGTCTTCTTGTGTCATCTCTTCGTATTGCTCTGCTGTCATCAGTTTTTCAATTTCAGAAGCGTCAGATGGCTCAACGACGATCATCCATGCTTTTTCGTACGGAGATTCGTTGACGAATTCCGGACTGTCATCAAGATCTTCGTTAACTTCCACAACCGTTCCGTTAATCGGTGCATAAAGCTCAGATACCGTTTTAACGGATTCAACACTGCCGAATGGCTCGTCCGCTTTGATTTCAGCGCCCACTTCAGGAAGTTCGACAAACACGATGTCGCCTAGTTCGGACTGGGCAAAATGCGTAATTCCGATTCTGGCTTTTTCTCCTTCAACTTTTACCCACTCGTGTTCTCCTGAGTAACGCAAATCTTTTGGTATGCTCAATTGAATCCCTCCATTTTTTACAGCACTACAATAAGAAGATACCACACTTTTCAAAAAAAATTTACATTAAGCCCAGTTTTCTTCAAATTGGTCTTCTTTAAATCCGACAGTCACTTTTTCGCCGTCTGTTGTAAGCGGGCGTTTGATCAGCATACCATCTGAAGCCAGCAGCTCGAGCTGTTCGTCCTCTGACATGTGATACAGCTTTTCCTTGAGATTGAGCTCGCGGTATTTCATGCCGCTCGTGTTGAAAAATTTCTTGAGATCCAGCCCGCTTTTTTCATAAAGCGCTTTTAATTCTTCTTTGCTTGGCGGCTGCTCAGCAATATGTATTTCGTTTATTTCTTTCCCATGCTCTTCAAGCCACTTCTTTGCTTTGCGGCACGTTCCGCATTTAGGGTACCAGTAAAAAGTTAACGACATCTTCTTCCCCCTCAATAAAATAATCGAGGTTATTTTAACACAGTTTGTTTTAAAAACCTAAAACAGTGCTTCTTAAAAAAGAGCTCCGCGCATGCGGAGCTCATGGCCAATCAGACAATATATTTCTCAGCCTCAAAAATGCCTGCCGCCGCCTCGCGTTTTTTCTGAATCACGTTTTTAGGCGTTACGCGTGTCAGCTTGCGCAGAGCGGAAAGCATCATGCGGAGTGAATCTCCTTCTTCCATTGCGATAAGGGATTCCTTCGCATGCGCTTCAATTTCGTTAAAGGCCTCTTGAACGAAAATTTCTGTGTACAGCACCTTTTGCGCTGCTTTTTCAGCGCCTTGTGCGGCAATGGCCTTTTCCGTTCTGAGCACGGCTGATTCCATTGCGTATACATTGCTGACGATATCCGCTACGTTCACGAGAATTTCTTGCTCACGATCGATCGCTTTTCCGTATTTTTGCGCGGCTAGGCCGGCAGCAAACAACGCAATTTTTTTGGCTTGCTTGACGATATATTTCTCCTGCTCTAAGACGCCGCTTCCAGGCTCTTCAGGCATAAGCATCATGAGTTCTTCCTGCAGCGACTGCGCTTTTTCGAATAAAGGCAGCTCGCCTTTAAGCGCTTTTTTCAGGAAGGTGCTTGGCACGATTAACCGGTTGATTTCGTTTGTGCCTTCAAAAATCCGATTGACCCTTGAATCCCTATAGGCCCTTTCTACTTCGTACTCCTGCATAAAGCCGTAGCCTCCATGAATCTGCACGCCTTCATCAACGATATAATCAAGCGTTTCAGAGCCGAATACCTTATTCAGAGAGCATTCGATGGCGTATTCCGCAATCGATTTGGCGATTTGCCGGCCGTCCTTGAGATCTTCTGCCGTGAACTGGCTCATATTGTCTTCAAACAGCCCGACGGTTCTGTATACAGAGCTTTCCATCGCATACAGCCTTGAGGCCATTGTCCCGATTTTTTCCTGTGTTAATGAAAAACCAGCAATCGGCGTTTTAAATTGGCGGCGCTGATTTGCGTATGCCGCAGACAGCTCGATGACGCGTTTAGATGCGCCGATTGTGCCAACCGCCAGTTTGTAACGGCCGATGTTTAAAATATTAAAGGCGATGACATGCCCTTTGCCGATTTCTCCGAGCAGGTTTTCCTTTGGCACTTCAGCTTGATCCAGAATGAGGGTTCTTGTCGATGATCCCTTGATTCCCATTTTCTTTTCTTCCGGTCCCGTGGAGACACCCGGGAACTCTTTTTCTACAATAAAGGCTGAAAACTTGTCGCCGTCTACCTTAGCGTAAACCACAAATACATCGGCAAAAGCAGAGTTGGTAATCCACTGTTTTTCCCCTGTTAATACATAATGGGTTCCTGCTTCATTCAGCACAGCTGTTGTTTTTGCTCCAAGTGCATCAGACCCAGAGCCAGGCTCAGTCAGAGCATAAGCGGCGATCTTTTCGCCTGAAGCGAGTCCAGGCAAATATTTTTTCTTTTGTTCTTCTGACCCGAAAAAGACGATCGGCAAGGAACCGATACCGACATGCGCGCCATAAGAAAGAGAAAAGCTTCCCGCACGCGAAAATTTCTCAGTGATGAGTGCCGAGCTGATTTTATCAAGGCCGAGCCCGCCGTATTCTTCCGGCACATCGGCGCCAAGCAGCCCTAGTTCGCCCGCTTTCTTCAACAGTCTGACAGAATGCTCGAATTGATGGTTTTCGATATCATCTATATGAGGGAGAACATCTTGCTCGATATAATCCTCTGTTGTTTTCGCAATCATTTTATGCTCGTCAGTGAATTCCTCCGGTGTATACATTTGATCGTATGTGACATCCTCGATTAAAAATCCGCCGCCTTTTTGTACTTCAGCCGCTTTTTTTGCCATTTGTTTTTCCCCCTTTAGCATAATTCAAATACACCGGCCGCTCCCATCCCGCCGCCGATACACATGGTCACGACTCCAAATTGCTCGTTTCTCCGTTTCATTTCATGGATGAGTGAGAGTGTAAGCTTTGTGCCCGTACAGCCAAGCGGGTGTCCAAGCGCGATTGCGCCCCCGTTGACATTCACTTTTTCTTCATCAATTCCCAATTCCCTGATTACTTGAATGGCCTGTGAGGCAAAAGCTTCATTCAGTTCAAACAAGCCGATGTCCTGCAGCTGAAGTCCGGCAAGCTTCAAAGCGCGTGGAATCGCTTCCACCGGTCCGATTCCCATCACTTCCGGCGGCACGCCGCCTACTGCAAAGGAACGGAATTTCACAAGCGGGGCCAGGCCAAGAGCATCGGCTTTTTCCCGGTCCATCAGCATGACAGCCGCCGCTCCGTCACTTGTCTGCGAGGAATTGCCCGCAGTCACCGTCCCGTCAACGGAAAAGGCCGGGCGCAATGTCGATAAGATGTCTGCAGTCGTTTGCGGGCGAACACCTTCATCCTGAGAAAACACAAACTGTTTTTCCATAGGCTTATGGTCTTCTCCGATTTCTGTCACCGTCACTTCTACGGGTACAATTTCATCTTTAAATTTTCCTTCTGCAAGGGCTTTAGCAGCGTTTTGATGGCTGCGAACGGCAAACGCGTCTTGATCCTCACGGGAGACGCCGTATTTTTTCGCGACTTGCTCGGCTGTGTGGCCCATGCTCATATAATATTCCGGTGCCTTTTCTGCCAAAGCAAGGTTCGGACGGGTAACATGCCCCATCATCGGAACTTGCGACATGGATTCTGCTCCGCCGGCGATCGCTGTATCGTAGGCGCCCAGCATAATTTTTTCTGCTGCATATGCAATAGACTGAAGGCCTGAAGAGCAATAACGGTTAACTGTAATCGCTGGAACCGTGTACGGCAGGCCCGCGAGCGCACCGATATTTCTCGCCATATTAAGCCCCTGCTCCGCTTCAGGCGTTGCACAGCCAATAATCAAATCGTCAATATTGCCTTCGTAACCGCCTGCCCGTTTCAGTGTCTCTTTGACACAAATCGCTCCCAAATCATCCGGGCGAACGGTGGCCAACGATCCTTTTTTTGCTTTTCCAACCGGTGTTCTTGCACCTGACACAATGACTGCCTCTTTCATAAGCTCCCTCCTAATTCCGTAAAGGTTTACCTTTCACAAGCATATGCTGCATTCTCGCTTGAGATTTTGCCTCTCCTGCCAAACTCAAAAACGCTTCTCTTTCGATCTCCAATAAATACTCTTCATCAACCTCTGTACCAAACGGCACTTTTCCGCCCGCAATGACATAAGCGAGTTTTTTCGCGATCTTGAAATCATGCTCAGATATATAGCCGGACAGCTTCATCTGCTCAGCGCCAAGCAAGAGTGCCGCATAACCGGTTTCTCCCGGCACCTTGACCTTTTCTTTTACAGGCGGCCGCCAGCCGGTATCGTATAAAGATGCGGCCAGCTGCTTCGCATCGTATAACAGGTGGTCTTGATTCACGCTGATCTGATCCGTTTCTTTTAAGATGTTCATCTCACGAGCCTCTTGAGCGGAAGCGGACACTTTCGCCATCGCAATCGTTTCAAATGTTTTCATTGCCGCATTCATCGGATCAAGGCCGCGGCGAAGATGATTGATGTACAGCTCTTTGTTACCTCCTCCGCCAGGGATGAGGCCGACACCTGATTCAACAAGGCCCATATAGGCTTCGCTTGCCGCTTGAGTACGCGCCGCAGGCAGGCATACTTCCGTTCCTCCGCCGAGCGTCATGCCAAATGGCGCGGCGACGACCGGTTTCGCACTGTATTTGATCTTCATCATCGTCTCCTGAAAACGGCGGATCACAAAATCAACTTCCAAAAAGTTGTCATCTTGGACTTCCATTAAGATCATGGCGAGATTCGCGCCGACGCAGAAATTTTTCCCTTGATTGCCGATGACAAGCCCCTTGTAATTCCGTTCTGTTTCCTCTAATCCTTTGTGGATCATTTGAATGATATCAAGGCCGATCGCATTGCTTTTCGAATGAAATTCAAGAAGGGCCACATCATCTCCAAGGTCAATTAAGCTTGCTCCGCTGTTTTTCGCAATCACGCCTTTTGTTTCTTTAAGTGCTTGTAAATGAATTCGTTTTTTGTTTTCTTTCACGGCTCTGTATTCGCCGCGGTCATAATAAAATACCGTTCCGTTCTCTTTGATGTAGAAGGTTTCATTTCCTTTGTCCAGCATCTCTTTTATCCAGCCAGGCATATCTGCTCCAAGCTGCTCGAGCTTTTCCGCTGACTGCTTGAGGCCGATGGCGTCCCACATCTCAAAAGGTCCCAGTTCCCAGCCGAATCCCCACTTCATGGCTTGGTCAATCGCATGAATATCATCGGCAATCTCGCCAAGCAGCTCGGCTGAGTAAAGCAGGGTTTGAGATGTGATATTCCACAGCAATCGGCCGGCTCTGTCATCCGAATAAATAAGCGCTTTCATTTTGGCTTTTGTCCCTTTTGCCTGTTTTGCCGCTTCAAGTGCCGGTGTTTTCATTTTTGTCCGCTCGCCGTAAGTAAGCGTCACTGGGTCAAGCTCATAAATCGTTTTTCCTTCTTTTTTATAAAAGCCTTGGCCGGCCTTGCTTCCGATCCACCCTTTTTCCAGCATATCGTTCATGAAGCTTGGAAGGCGAAACACTTCTTTTTCATCGCCATCAGCTTTGTCATACACATTTCGGGCAACGTGGGCGAATGTATCGAGACCGACCACATCAAGCGTTCTAAAGGTAGCGCTTTTCGGCCTGCCGATCAGCGGTCCTGTGATCGAATCAACCTCCCCGACCTGATAGCCGCCTTTCAGCATTTCTTGGACTGTCACGAGAAGCCCGTACGTCCCGATGCGGTTTGCGATAAAGTTCGGTGTGTCCTTTGCTGTAACAACGCCTTTCCCGAGGACATTTTCTCCGAAAGCTGTCATAAACTTTAAAATATCAGGATCCGTTTCCTTAATCGGAATGATCTCCAGCAGCTTTAAATAGCGTGCGGGATTAAAAAAATGCGTTCCGAGAAAATGGGCTTTAAAATCATCCGACCGGCCTTCAGCCATTTCCTGCACTGATATGCCGGATGTGTTGCTTGAGACGATGCTTCCAGTCTTTCGATGTTCATCCACAAGAGCGAAAATTTTCTTTTTGACTTCAAGGTTTTCGACAACGACCTCAATAATCCAATCTGCTTCTTTCAGTTTTTCTGCATCATCCTCCAGATTGCCCGGTGTAATATAGGAGGTATTTTTCGCTGATGTGAGGGGAGCGGGCTTTTGTTTCAGCAGTTTTTTCACCGCCTGCCGGCTCAGCCTGCTGCGCACCTCCGGACTGTCCTTCGTCAGCCCCTTTTTTTCCTCTTCCTTTGTCAAATCGTTCGGCACAATATCTAGCAGCAGGACAGGAATTCCGATGTTAGCCAAATGCGCCGCAATCCCGGAACCCATTACCCCCGATCCTAAAACGGCTGCCTTCCGAATGTGTTTGTGCATGAGATATCCCCCTTGAACATTGAATGAATAGTCATTCATTTTTTGACTAAAAAAAATGAAACCCGTTTCTTCTTTTATCTTAAAAGATTTCCGGTTCGACTTCAATAGCTAATTTGTTATTTTTTTGTATGAAGCCTATAAAAGTCGGGCAACTTAAGCCCGGAGGTGAAGGGAATGGTACGAGAGAAAAAAAATCCGTCTTCAGCGGCAGTCAGCGCGGCGAGCGTAAAGGGAGATGCCGGTCCGACTCAGCATTACGGCGGCGGAAAACGGACAAGTCAAAATCAGCAGTATAAAAAACATAACATGGAACAATCATAATGCAGCTGCTTCCCGCGGCTGCTTTCACTTTTTCAAAATTCCTTTTAACACAAACGCTGCATTGGCAGGCCGCTCGGCAATTCTTCTCATAAAGTAGCTGAACCAGTCCGTTCCATATGGGACATACACACGCATTCTGTAGCCTTCCTTGGCGAGTTCCTTCTGACGCTCCGGCCTGATGCCGTATAGCATTTGAAACTCAAATTGCGACGCGGGGATTTGATGTTCGGTGACAAGCTGTTTCGTAAATGCAATGATGTCATCGTCATGTGTGGCGACAGCCGTGTAGTTCCCGCTTAACAACTGCAGCTTTATTAAGCTCTGAAAATGAAGGTCCGTTCCTCTTTTGTCGGGAAACGCTACAGCCGGAGATTCTTTATAAGCTCCTTTTACAAGTCTGAGATTCGGCTTTAAGTCCCGCATCTTTCTGATATCTTCTGCCGCCCGGTACAAATACGCCTGAATGACCGTGCCGAGCTTCTCAAATTCCTGTTTGCATTGCCTGTAAATAGAAAGTGTCTGTTCATAATGAGAATAGTCTTCCATATCAATGGTCACAGCAACATCATATTGCTTCGCAACGGAAAGAATGGCGCGCAAATGAGTAAGAGCAAGTTCTTCTGAAAGATCGAGCCCGATTGAGGTCAGCTTAAGTGAAAGCTCTGAGTCCAATTGATGTTCGGCAATGGCTTGAATGGCTTTCTTGCATTCCTCTGCGACTTGGTTTGCTTCTTTTTCCGAAGCTGCATACTCGCCTAAATAATCAATTGTTGCACACAAACCGGATCTGTTTAGCCTTTTGACGGTCTTAACCGCCGATTCAATCGTATCCCCTGCGACAAACCTTCGTGCTCCAAGCCGCGTTCCGTATGCTTTTGCGAACTTGGTAAGTGTTTTATTTTGAGATAAGAATAAAAACACATGTCTCAACATCCGACTCCCTCCCGCCGTCATCTTCAAAACACCTGTATATAACTCCCAGTCTGAAGGAAACTATAAAATGAACAGAAACCAAAGGAGGATCACAATGGATAATCAGCAGCAATCTCAAATGCCGCCTTCCGTTATTTCGACAAAGGATCATTTGTATCTCAATGACATGCTGAACTGGAATTTGCTCGCGATGAAGAAAGCGCATTTCATGGCGCAGCAGTGCCAGGATCAAACGTTAAAGCAAGAACTCGACCGCGTCGGACACATGCATCATGATCACTATCAAAGAATATTAAAGCACCTGCAGCCAGGCCAGCAGCAGTCCGGCTACATCCAATAAGGAGGCGCCAGAATGAATCAGCAAAATCAAAAAATCAGCAACCCGCAGACACCTGTACCGACAACATCGGAAATGAATGACAGAGATTTCGTCAACGAATTGCTGACAACCGAAAAATACATGACAACAGCTTATTGCACTGCCTTGCACGAATTCAGCCACGAGTCTCTTTATCAGGATATTCAATCCATTTTTGATGAGTCACAAAAAGCGCAAAGAAAACTATATGATCTCATGTTCCAATATGGATGGTATTCTGTTGAAGCGGAGGATGCACAAAAGCTGCAGCAGTCCTATCAAAAATTCCAGCAGACCATTCAGCAGCAGTCTCCTTATCAGCAATAACAACATTAGTAAAAAGGATACGATGTTCTTTCGGGCATCTATCCTTTTTTTGTGTAAAATCAGTTGACTTTTCATTTACGCTTATTTATATTTAATAAGCATTAACTATTTTGTCATTAAAATATATATACAGTGTATGTAACAGAGGGGAAATGAATATGAAGAGTGCGGATCAGTTAATGTCCGATATTCAATTATCGCTTCAGGCGCTCTTTCAAAAGATACAGCCTGAAATGCTGGAAAGCATGGAGAAACAAGGTGTCACCCCAGCGCAGCTGTTTGTGCTGGCCAGCCTAAAGAAACACGGCAGCCTCAAAGTTTCTGAAATTGCCGAGCGTATGGAGGTGAAGCCAAGCGCGGTGACGCTGATGGCAGATCGCCTTGAACAAAAAAATCTTATCGCCAGAACACACAACACAAAAGACAGGCGAGTGATTGATCTCAGTCTTACTGACGAAGGAGACAGAAAGTTCGAGGAGGTTTTGGCGGGCAGAAAAGCCATAATGGCGCGCTATCTTTCCTTTTTGACGGAGGAGGAGATGCTGCAGGCGGCGCATATTACAGCAAAGCTCGCACAAGCAGCAGAAACGGATGAAAAGCAAAACATGAAAAGAGGAAACGGATGAAAATGAGTAAAGAAGGCAAACAATCAAAACGAACGTTATTAATAACAGGCTTAATTATTGCCATGTTTTTTTCAGCCCTTGACGGTACCATTGTCGGAACGGCCATGCCGAAAATTGTCGGTGATCTGGGCGGTTTGAGCATGATGACCTGGCTGACAACTGCATATTTGTTAACATCAACAACCATTGTTCCAATTGCCGGTAAACTGGCTGATTTATTGGGACGCCGCATTGTCTATGTATCAGGTTTGATTATTTTTATGGCCGCTTCTGCTTTGTGCGGAATGGCCAACAACATGACGGAATTGATTATCTTCCGTGGACTGCAGGGCATCGGCGGAGGCATCATGATGCCGATGGCGATGATTGTCATCGGTGACTTGTTCACAGGAAAACAGCGTGCTAAATTCCAAGGTGTCTTTGGCGCAATTTACGGGCTGGCTTCAGTGATTGGGC
The DNA here is from genome assembly GCF_001719225.1 of Bacillus sp. FJAT-14266. Lineage (NCBI taxonomy): Bacteria > Bacillati > Bacillota > Bacilli > Caryophanales > Bacillaceae > Bacillus > Bacillus sp. FJAT-14266. Next base: position 1,023,800 of record NZ_CP017072.1, on the reverse strand, counting down.
CGCAAATCGGCGGCTGGATTGTAGACTCGTTAAACTGGAAATGGGTTTTCTATATTAACCTGCCAGTCGGAATTATTGCGGTTATTTTTATTGCCAGAGGATTACAGGGACGCCAGCAGACTGGTCCGATCAACTTCGATATCGCTGGTATTTTCACAATGATTGTCGGTGTGGTCAGCCTCCTGCTCGCCTTAAGCTTTGGCGGAAAAGATTATGCATGGGATTCATGGCAGATTCTTGGGTTGTTCGCTCTCGCACTGATCGGCATTGTCAGCTTTATCATCGTAGAATCAAAAGCAAAAGAGCCAATCCTGCCAATGTATTTATTTAAAAACAGAACATTTACATTTCTAAACTTGATCGGCTTCTTTATGAGTATCGGTATGTTTGGCGCCATTACGTTTGTTCCTTTCTTTATGCAGGGAATTGTCGGTGTAAGTGCGTCTGAATCGGGTACAATTATGACACCGATGATGATTTCTATGATTATTACAAGTATCATCGGCGGACAGCTTGTTTATAAAATTGGGATTAAACCGCAAATCATTACAGGCATGCTGGTTATGGCCGGCGGATTCCTGCTGTTAACGACATTGGATCTCGACACGAGCAAGCTTGTCGCTACATCTTTTATGGCGATTATTGGTCTGGGAATGGGTCTTGTTATGCCGATTCTGACATTGGCTTTACAGGAAAGCTTTTCGAAGGAGGAGCTTGGAGTTGTCACTTCATCCAGCCAATTCTTCCGTTCTATCGGCGGAACATTCGGCATTACCATGCTGGGAGCCGTAATGAATGCGAGATCAGGAAATCTATTAACAGATAAATTGGTGCCATATTTAGACTCTCTTCCGGCACAGGCAAGCTCGTTTGCCGCCCAGCTAAAGGGTATGATTGATACAAATCCGCAAGGGCTGCTGCAATCGCTGTTCAGTCCGGACGCGGTCAAACAAATCCCTGCGGCTTTCTCATCCCATATTGTGCCGATTTTAAAAACATCGTTGATGGATTCGCTCCACAGCGTGTTTTATACGGGCCTGATCTTTATCGCAGTCGGAGCCGTATTCACCTTGTTCTTAAAACCTATCAAGCTATCAAATAAGAAAACGGAAGACCAACAAGAAAAAGAGAAAGCGGCAAAAGCCGTTGAATCACCTTCCCATTAATAGAGCACCCCGCGGGTATCAATCCGCGGGGTTTTTTATTCAATCATCTGGGCTCTTCCATTTCCGAAAGACCAATCCTCAGCCTGATTTCCGGCCAGCATGATAAACACATCTTCTTTTCTGACGCCAAGCTCGGAATGAATCCGGCTCGCGATTGAGCGGTAAAGTGCTTTTTTCTGTTCAGTTGTTCTTGACTGTTTCAGTGTAAAATGAATGTATATCAGTTCATCAGTACGCTCGACTTGGAGATAAAATGGATCATAAAAAAATTCGCTTTTTTCATATTGTCTGATGACTTGGAAATAGTCATCTTCCGGCACATTGATTTCTTCAATCATCGATTGGTGGATAGTCCTGCTCAGTTTTTGAAGCCACACTTCGCTTCTTCCCGACCGTAAATGAATCTGTACAAATGGCATCTCCCCGCATCCCTTTCTTTACAGCGTCTGTCCGCTGTCAATTGTGATAATTTGGCCTGTGAGTGATTCCTGTTCAATTAGTGAACAAATCAATTTGGCAACATCATCTGGTTCAGCAATACACTGCAGCGGCAAAGAGCCGATCATGCTTTTCATTTTTTCTTCCCGTCCGGCCCACCATCTCGTTGCCACAGCTCCTGGTGCTACACCGCTCACTCTGATTTCAGGCGCTAAGGCGTGGGCCAATGATTTCGTTAAACCGTGCACCGCTGATTTTGATACTGCGTAAGGCATAGATGAGCCGACACCAGTTATCCCTGCGATGCTGCCGACGTTTACGATCGCCCCGGCCTTGCTTTTCTTCATGAACGGAACCACTGCTCTCGCGCAAAAAAACATCCCTTTCACATTGACGGCATACAGCTCATCCCAGACGTCTTCTGTCGCAGCCTCAAGATCATCCATTGGAATATGCCGTGTAATGCTGGCATTGTTGACTAAAATATCAACCGTGCCGTGTGTGCTCACGATTGTTTGAACCATATCCTGCACGTCGCTGTTTTTGGATACATCTGCTTGGATGGCGAAGGCTTGCCCGCCAGCTTTTTTAATCATTTCCACTGTTTCCTCCGCTTCTGATTGCGAGCGTGAATAATTCACCGCCACAATCGCCCCGCGCTTTGCCAATTCCATACTGGCTGCTTTTCCGATTCCTGTGCCGCCCCCCGTTACGAGAGCTATTTTGTTCAAGACATTCATTGCCGCCACTCCTTGCTGTTGACTAAAGTATATTTCTGATTCCATTGTAATCCAGCTTTGATGTTACGTATAATGATTGTTAAAGATACTAGATATCACTTAGATTGATAGCAAACGAACGGAGGAGTTCAAAATGGAAAGCGGAGATTTACGTGTGTTTCAAATGGTAGCTCGTGAAGGAACCATTACGAAAGCAGCCCTGCAGCTTGGCTATGTACAATCGAATGTCACGGCCAGAATTCAGCAATTGGAAGCTGAGCTGGGTACCACACTGTTTTTGCGCCATAATCGGGGCATGACACTTTCTGCAAGCGGAAAATTGCTGCTGGACTACGCAAATAAAATTATCGGCCTGCTTGATGAAGCGTCTAAAGCGCTCTCATCCTCCGCAGAACCAAGCGGGCCGCTTATGATCGGCTCCACTCAGACAACCGCCGCGGTAAGGCTTCCAAAGCTCCTGGCATCTTATTATGAAGAACATCCAAACGTCCAGCTATCTTTAACAACAGGACATACGCAATTTCTCCTTGATAAAGTTCTTCGTTATGAATTGGATGGCGCGTTTATCGGATGCGAATGCCATCATCCTGAGCTCGAATCCTATCCTGCGTTTGAGGAAGAACCAGTAGTTGTTTCGGCTGCCTCCGTGCCCGATGTTGAGGAAGCCATCACAAAGCCGATTCTCGTTTACAGCACAGGCTGTTCGTATCGAGAAACACTTGAAAAATGGCTGCGCTCCGTCGGTGTCACACAGCCGGTCATTATGGAATTTGGGACGCTTGAAGCAATTATCGGCGGGGTTACAGCAGGTCTTGGCATCTCGTTGCTGCCAAGAACGGTTGTGCAGAAACATGAAGCAGAAGGATCAATTCGATTGTACCCGCTGCCTGAAGCGCTCAGCCAGATGAAAACAGAGTTTATTGTTCGAAAAGATTCGTTTATCAGCAGCGCGCTGAGAACCTTTATGGATTCCTTTACGCCAGATAAAACGGCTGAATCACAAAAAAGCAGTCTGCTATAATGAACAGACTGCTTTTTGGCTATTGTTTGTTTCGATGCGCTTCATTTAATTCCTTAATATGCTGAATGATCTCTTTAATGCCCTGCTTCGCGTCGGGGTATGTCGCATTCCAATGCTTAGCGAGCGGAGGCATGCTTTTGGCTATATGGGTGTACAAAATCCATTGCTTCACTTCTTCTTTTAGCTCATCGTTTGTTTCACCAAGCAGAAGCTCAGTATACTTCTCCAGCAATCCATCAAGCTGCTCCTGAAGTTTTTGTTCCATTTTCCATCTTCCTTTCGAAAAAACAGCAAGGAGCTTTCTCAATTGAAAGCTCCTTCGCTGCGTTATTTATCCATGTGATGTGAAAGCCGCTTCCTGGACAATGCATCTGCCCCTGCCATGAGGAATGCAAAGAGGCGTTCCGAAGAGCGGGTCCTGTGTAACCTGACAGTTCATAGAAAACACATTTTGCACAAGATCACAAGTGATGACCTCTTCCGGACGGCCTTCTGCATAAATCCGTTTATCTTTTATGGCCACAAGATGATGCGCATAGCGGCACGCCAAGTTTAAGTCATGGAGAACCATAACAATCGTCCGGTCTTCCTTTTCATTCAGCTCAAACAGCAAATCAAGAATTTCAATTTGATGCGTCATGTCTAAATACGTCGTCGGCTCGTCAAGAAGGATGATATCCGTTTCCTGGGCAAGCGTCATCGCGATCCAAGCCCGCTGGCGCTGTCCGCCTGACAAAGAATCAACGGCACGGTCAGCCATGTCCTCAAGCTTTGTTGCTTTAAGCGCTCTTTCAACTGCTTCCTCATCCTCTTTTGACCACTGCTTCAGCCAGTTTTGGTAAGGATATCTTCCTTGCTTCACCAGCTGATGCACCGTCAGCCCCTCTGGAGCCGAAGGACCTTGGGGCAGGATTGCGAGCTCTTTTGCGACTTCCTTCGTCGGAAGCTTGGCAATCGCTCTTCCTTCCAGCAGCACTGAACCGCCTCTCGGCTTCATCAGGCGCGCTAATGAACGTAAAAGTGTCGATTTTCCGCAGCCATTGCTGCCAATAAATACGGTAATTTCACCTTTGGGAATTGTTAAATTCAACTCATCAATAATAACGGCATCCCCGTATCCTAAGCTCAGCGTTTCTGTAGAAATTGCACTCATACCCATAACCGCTCCTTTTTGCTGGCTTTTTAGCAGCACTATGTATTGCACGTTTTCTATATACATGCTTTTAAGTCAATTGTCATCAATGCAAATGATTCCGATATTCAGCCATTTGATATGGTCATATATCCCTCATTGTAGCAGAAAACACTGACTTTGAAAATCATTTTCAATTAGTTTTATGGACATAATTGACGTTTATGGGTTTTTTATCACAAGATTACTTCTTGATTTCTCTGATGGAGCCGTCCTTCAGCTTCAATTTTAAATCGATATGATCATAATGACTGTCCAGATTAAATGCTGCCAGCACACTGTGTATCACTTCTGTTTCAGCCATTTGGTCTGTCACGGAAAGCTCGCTCAAAATCATTTTCATCTCATCTAACGCTTCTTCTCCTTCCTGATTGACACCGGAGAGCTTATCCTGTATTTCCGCTTTTTCCTGAGTCCCGTTCTTTGTATAGATTCCTTCATAACGGTTATGCTCACCATCCCCGTAGCTCACACGAAGCGAAAAATTACTGTAGGGAACGGACTTCAGCTGGGTGACGGCTGTATTTTCTCCTTCTGCCTGATGCTGGTCTTCATTGAAACGGCAGCCCGCAATCAGAACCACTGCGAGACATACAGCCCCGGCTGCTCTGACCAAATGCATATGTTTCCCCCCTGTAGGATTCCATTTATTTTAGGTATATCCAGAGAATGAAATCCTCATTCAGAGAAGAATTGAAAAAGCCGGGGCATTTAACGCCACGGCTTTTTCTTTAAGATTCGGTCATTTGCAAAAAGGTTTCGGCGTCACGCACAGCCAGCTTGATGGCATTCTCCCAAAAATCACGCTTCGTGATGTCAGCGCCCAAATGCTTCATCGCCAAATCCTCCACTGTCATAGAAGCAGTATCGCGCAATAGCGCCATATACTTCTCTTCAAATGCGTTTTTTTCTTCAAGCGCCAGCGCGTAAATGCCAAGAGAAAATAGGTAGCCGAATGTATAAGGGAAATTGTAAAACGGCACCCTCGTGATGTGAAAGTGAAGTTTTGATGCCCAAAAAAGCGGATGATATTCTTCTAACGCATTGCAGTATGCCTCTCTTTGTGCCTCTTCCATCAGCTCATTCAAGCGGCTGGCCGGTACCACTCCCCGCTTTCGTTCCTCGTAGAATCTCGTTTCGAATAGAAATCTTGCGTGAATGTTCATGAAGAACGCAACACTTCTTTGCACTTTATCCTCCAGAAGAACAAGCTTCTCTTCCCTCGTCTCGGCCTGCTGGACAGTCGCGTCCGCGACTATCATCTCTGCAAACGTTGAAGCTGTTTCTGCAACATTCATGGCGTAGGAGCGGTTTAACGGCCTGACGTCGAGCATTGCTTCCTGATGGAACGCGTGCCCGAGTTCATGCGCAAGAGTAGAGACATTTGAGGCGCTGCCCGAAAATGTCATGAAAATCCGGGATTCCCCGCTGTCAGGAAAACTGGTGCAAAAGCCGCCGACTCTTTTTCCGCTCCTGTCTTCCGCCTCAATCCAGCCGTCCCGAAACGCTTTTTCAGTGAATGAGGACAGCTTTTTGCCAAACGTTGAAAACTGGCTGGTAATGATATTTGCGGCTTCATCATACGAATAGACCTTTCCGTCAGAACCGATCGGTGCCTCGACATCGTACCAGCTGAGTTTTTCAAGGCCGAGCATGGATGCTTTCCGGTTCAAAAACTGAACGAACGGCTTCTTGTTTTCAGTGATGACCTGCCACATCGTATCAAGTGTTTCTTTTTTCATCCTGTTAATTTGCAGCGGTTCCTTCAGGATATTCTCCCAGCCGCGCGCTTTATAGGTTTCAAGCCGGAATCCCGCCAAATGATTCAGCGTGCTGCTGAAAATATCTTGCTTGCTCTCCCAAGCTTGGCGGAAACGTTCATATACTGTTTTTCTGACAGTACGGTCTTGATGGTCCATCATATTCTCCGCCTGACCGACAGACAATTGCTTGTTTTCACCGTTTTCCTCATAGGGAATCGTCATTTTCCCGACAACCATATTGTAGAAGTCACTCCAAGCGTGATATCCGTCCACGGCAAGGTTCCCGATCAGTTTTTCTTTACCGGGGCTAAGCTTTTCGGCAACCCTCTGTCTTCTTTCATTTAATATGTAAGAAACATCGCGCAATCCCGGTTTTGTTAACAATTCATTCCACACGTCTTGATCAATGTCCACAAGTTTATGATCTAATGTAACGAGCGACGATTGAAAATCTGCGGAAAGCCGGTTCATGAGTGCCTGATGCTCTATAGCCTTTTGATCATTGATATTCTGGGCCTGGAGGCAAGCAACAAAAGCGCCGGCCTGCTGAAGCTTGACGGATGTCTGTTCGAATAAATCAAGCAACGCGGTCAGCCCTTCAGCCTCTTCAGGCGATTCAGGCACCTGAAACGCATCAGTCCTGTCTTGAAATGCACGCAGACTTTGTGACAGCTTCTCAATATAACCTTTGAATTCTTCTGATTGGCTCCCGCCCTTAAAAAATGAATCAAGATCCCATCTTTGGCCTACCCCTTGCAGCGCCATATCACAAAACCCCTTTCGTTCTTTCGTTCTATTATAGAACAATTCTGAATTGTTGTATAAAAATTTCTTTTTACAGGCGTCATTTCCTGTTCAGGATTGTACAATAGCTGTAGCAGTTTAATAGGAGGGATAGGATGAATAAAAAAATAGCAATCGTAACGGGAGCGTCCAGCGGCTTCGGTCTGCTGGCAGCTGTAAAGCTCGCCCGATCATTTTTCGTGATAGCCACATCAAGACAGCCTGAAAAAGCGGAACAGCTTCGCGAATTGGCTGCAGCACACAATGTGTCTGATTCTATTCACATTACAGCTCTCGATGTCACCGATGAACAATCTATAGTCTCATTCGGAAAAGCCGTTAGTGCTTACGCCCCGATCGACTTACTCGTTAACAACGCCGGAACGGCTTATGGAGGATTTATCGAGGATGTGCCGATGGAACATTTCAGACAACAATTTGAAACGAATGTCTTCGGTGTGATCCATGTGACAAAAACCGTTCTGCCTTACATAAGAAAGCATGGCGGCGCAAAGATTATAAACGTGAGCAGCATCAGCGGACTGACCGGATTCCCAGCGCTGTCACCATATGTTTCTTCGAAGCATGCATTGGAAGGTTTTTCTGAAAGCCTGCGCATCGAGCTGCTTCCGTTCGGTATCGAAACCGCTTTGATCGAGCCGGGCTCATACAAGACATCGATCTGGTCAACGTCATTATCAAATTTTATGTCGGTGCCTGCTGACGATTCAGCCTATCATCAATACTATAAAAAGATCCTTTCCTATGTTCAAAAAAACGGAGAAGAAAGCGGAGATCCCCAAGAGGTTGCCGACCTCATTTATCAATTGGCAACAAAACAGCACATAAAGAAATTGCGATACCCGATCGGAAAGGGCATCAAGCTCACCCTGCTATTCCGATCGCTTTTTCCTTGGTCTGCGTGGGAGTCTATCCTGAAGAAAAAGCTATTCAAATAACCTGAATTATAATAATTATAATTTAGTATTGATTTTTATTTAGTATATGATATAATTAAAACAACAGATCACAAGGAGGACGTTATCTTATGAAAACTGAAAACGCAAAAACAAATCAAACATTAGTTGAGAATTCACTGAACACACAATTATCAAACTGGTTTCTTTTATACTCTAAGCTCCACCGTTTCCATTGGTATGTGAAAGGGCCTCATTTCTTTACATTGCACGAGAAATTTGAAGAACTTTATGACCATGCGGCTGAAACAGTGGATACCATCGCTGAGCGCCTGCTGGCGATTGGCGGACAGCCTGTTGCCACAGTGAAAGAATACACTGAGCATGCATCTATCACAGACGGCGGAAACGAAGCATCAGCTTCAGAAATGGTACAAGCATTGGTAAACGACTACAAACAAATCAGCAGCGAATCTAAATTCGTGATCGGCCTGGCTGAAGAAAATCAAGACAATGCGACAGCGGACTTGTTTGTCGGATTAATTGAAGAAGTTGAAAAACAAGTGTGGATGCTTTCCTCTTACTTAGGATAAAAAAAGCTGAACCCTATTTGGGTTCAGCTTTTTGTTTTTTTCTTAGCTTGAACTGCTTTCTGTCTGCTTGGTCAGTGTCGCGTTCAACGTTTTCGTTTTTCCCTTTCGCAGCACTTGGATTGTTGTTTTATCTCCGACTTTTAAGTCTTTGTAAAGGATCTGACGGATATCCGCACTGCTTTCCACGTCTTTACCGTTTAGTTTGACAATGACATCCTCAGATTTAATACCTGCTTTTTCTGCCGGCGAATTTGCTTGAACTTCTTTTACATAAACACCTTTGCCCAATTGATCTCCAAACAGGCCGAGCGTATTTTCCTGATAGGTTTCAGGAACTTGTGACATGTCAATCATCTGCACGCCTAAAAACGGACGGTCCACCTTCCCGTTTTGCAGCAGCTGGTCAACAATTGGCTCGACATCATTGCTTGGGATCGCAAATCCAAGTGATTCCACGCCGCTTTCGCTCACCTTCAAGCTGTTGATGCCGATGACCTGGCCGCTTGCATTGATTAATGGGCCTCCGCTGTTCCCCGGATTGATCGCTGCATCGGTTTGCAGCACGTTCATTTCCACCGTCCCTTGTGTTGTATCCACATCAATTGTCCGGTTCAGTCCGCTAATGATGCCTTGTGTCACCGTACCGGAAAACTGCTGTCCGAGCGGGTTACCGATAGCGATTACCTTTTCGCCAGTGCGCAGCTGCGAAGAATCACCAAAGCTCGCCACTTTTTTGACGTTCTTGCCGCTGATTTCCAAAACTGCCAAATCAGTAATGGTATCGCTGCCGACAAGCTTGGCAGTTTCCGTTTCTCCGTTGTATAGCGTAACAGTCAGCTTGTTCGCGCCTTCAACGACATGGTTGTTTGTAATGATATACGCTTTATCGCTGTCTTTTTTGAAAATGACACCTGAACCGGTTCCGCTTTCACTTTCTGAGCTGGAGCCTCCTCCCGTGCCGAATGTGTTATTTTGAGAGGTTTGGATATTTGAGATTCCGACAATCGTAGGCTCTAAATCCTCTACCATATCAGCGATGTTTGATGCGTTCGTTATCGGCGCCGTTGTAAAATTATCAGACTGCACCTGTTTATTTGCGGAAGCGGTCTCGGTCGTCTGATTTTGGTCTGACGGCAGATAAGGCGCGATGCCAAGCATGAGGCCCCCGCCGATAATACCGCCTAAAATCGGGCTCAGCCATGCGGCTCTCCGTTTCTTTTCTTTTTTCACAGCCGTTTCTTGCTTTTCCATTTCTAAAGCAGAAGCCGTTTCCTGCCGTCCCGCTTCATACGACACAGGCGCGTCAAGCAATTCTTGTTCAGAATGTCCAATCAGCTTCTGGTTTTCTGTATTCTGCTGTTCTGTATGTGAAGGTTCAGTTTGATGTTGATCGTTTTGGCCATCACGTCGATAATCCAAGTTCTTACACTCCTTTAACGGTTATTCATTTATCGTTACATATTCATCGCATGTACAAGTTCAATTGTCCCAATAATGAGGAGAAAAGCAAAGCACCAAAATAGAATATGTTTGATCATCCTACATCTTCCTCGCTCTTTTTCTCTTCCTTTCTTCCCTTATACATATCATAAACAAACATTGTGGGATAAAAATGAAAAGAATATGTGAAATTATGAAAATTGCCTGCCGTATGTTAAAACTAGTTTATAATGACGTTGAAAGGATGTGAAGAGCCTTGTCATACACCATTTATCTAGTTGAAGATGAGGATAACCTGAATGAACTGCTGACGAAGTATTTAGAGAATGAGGGCTGGAACATTACATCTTTTACGAAAGGTGAAGACGCCAGAAAGAAAATGACACCGTCTCCCCACCTATGGATTCTCGATATCATGCTGCCGGATACCGACGGCTATACATTAATAAAAGAAATCAAGGCGAAAGATCCTGACGTGCCGGTCATTTTTATTTCCGCCCGAGATGCGGATATTGACAGAGTGCTTGGCTTAGAGCTTGGCAGCAATGACTACATTTCAAAGCCGTTTCTGCCGCGGGAGCTGATTATCCGTGTGCAAAAGCTGCTGCAGCTCGTATATAAGGAAGCTCCTCCTGTCCAAAAAAATGAAATTGCCGTCTCCTCGTATCGGGTCGCTGAAGACGCCCGCGAGGTCTATGACGAAAACGGAAATATCATCAATTTGACGTCAAAGGAATTTGATCTGCTGCTATTATTTATCCATCATAAAGGGCATCCATACTCTCGTGAGGATATCCTCCTAAAAGTGTGGGGACATGACTACTTCGGAACAGATCGGGTCGTTGATGATCTCGTCCGGAGACTGCGCAGAAAGATGCCTGAATTGAAGGTGGAGACGATTTACGGTTTCGGCTACAGGATGATGTCATCATGAAAAACAAGCCGCTCGCGTTTCAGATATGGGTTGTCATATCCGGCATCCTGTTAGCGATATCGATTTTACTGCTTGTGTTATTTTCAAACACGCTGCGAGATTTTTTCACTAATGAAACGTATACGACGATTGAAAATGAGCAGCATGTGCTGACAGAGTACCGCCTGCCAGGTTCGATTGAAAGGCGCTATTACAGCGAGGAGGCGACGGCGCCGACAACTGTCCGCTCCGTACAGCACGTGCTCCTTCCTGAAAATGAAGAGGCTTCTTCAGACAAGGATTTAAGCATTCTGTCATCTTCATTTATCCACAAGGTGTACAAGCTGGCTGATAAGCAGGAAGCTAAAAAGAAACGTTACAGCGCCGACGTCAATGGAGAGAAAGTGTTTTTTGTCATTAAAAAGGGACTTTCCGTCAATGGACAATCAGCGATGATGCTCTCTTACGCGCTTGATTCTTATCGGGACGATTTGGCCTATACCTTGTTCAAACAGCTTCTGTTTATTATAGCTGTCGTCATTTTATTAAGCTGGATTCCGGCTATTTGGCTTGCAAAGTATTTATCAAGGCCTCTTGTATCATTTGAAAAACACGTCAAACGGATTTCTGAACAGGATTGGGATGACCCAGTAAAAGTGGATCGGAAAGATGAAATCGGCAAATTGGGCCATACCATCGAAGAGATGCGCCAAAAGCTTGTGCAAAAGGATGAAACAGAAAGAACTCTATTGCAAAATATCTCTCATGATTTAAAAACGCCGGTCATGGTCATCAGAGGCTATACACAATCAATTAAAGACGGGATTTTTCCTAAAGGAGACCTTGAAAACACTGTAGATGTTATTGAATGCGAAGCTCTTAAGCTGGAGAAAAAAATAAAGGATTTATTATATTTAACGAAGCTAGATTATTTAGCGAAGCAAAAAGTGCAGCACGACATGTTCAGTATTGTGGAAGTGACAGAAGAAGTCATCGAACGATTGAAGTGGGCGCGGAAAGAACTATCGTGGGAAATTGATGTAGAAGAGGATATTTTGATGCCGGGCGATCCGGAGCAATGGAACAAACTCCTCGAAAACATTCTGGAAAATCAAATCCGCTATGCTGAGACAAAAATAGAAATCAGCATGAAACAAGATGATCGAAATATCGTGATCACCATTAAAAATGACGGTCCGCATATAGAAGATGAGATGCTCTCCAGCCTCTATGAGCCTTTTAATAAAGGGAAGAAAGGCGAATTCGGCATTGGTCTAAGCATCGTAAAACGAATTTTAACTCTTCATAAGGCATCTATCTCAATTGAAAATGACAAAACGGGTGTAACATACCGCATAGCAGTGCCAAAATAGACTGTAGATGTTTTGCAGTCTATTTTTTTATGTGAAAGAATAGCCGTTAAAATCTCTGTAATTTGTTTTGAGCGGCTGTTTGCATTGATGAACCCATTTTTTCTCTGACAAGGTCTGCTTCGGATATTTGACTTTCTCCACTTTGATTCCTCTGTTTCGCAAGCGGCTGATCATTTCGTCCAATTCTCTCATTCTAGATTCACCCTTTCGCTTGAGCTTTGACCATTCGGTCATCTCAATTTATAATATAAATAATACATGATAAAAAAACAAGTTACAATAAGGTTAATTTTATAACAGACGGTGTGACTATATGGTCATATCCTAGCAGGCCTCCGGGCTCCGAAAGGGTGGAACCATTGAAGGAAAAAGAAAAACTGATTATTGAAACAGCCTTAAAACTATTTGCCCAAAAAGGATACAACTCAACATCAGTCCAGGAAATCGCAAAAGAATGCAAAATATCTAAAGGCGCTTTTTATATTTATTTTCCTTCGAAAGAAGCGCTTCTTCTCTCTATGCTGAACTACTATTATGATAAAACGTTTACCCGAATTTTAAATATTAAAACGAAGGGCGACAGCCCCAGAACGGCTTACCGTAAACAGCTGACCGTCCTCTATGAAAACATTCTTGAACACAAAGATTTTATCAGCATGCAGTTGAAGGAGGGTTCTCTGCCTTACACAGAAGAAGTGGAGCAATGCGCAAAAAAAATCCGCCAGTCCTCACTTCAATTTCATATCGACAGCCTGCTGAACATCTATGGAAAAAAAGCGGAACCCTACACTGCTGAGCTTTGTTTTTTAATAGAGGGCATCAGCCAGATTTACCTGGAATGCATGATTTTGCTCGGGTACACTGTGAAGCCGTCTCAATTAGCTGATATCATTATGAATCGAATTGATGATATGGTAAAAGGCATGTCTGAACGAAACGATAAGCCTTTCATTACATTGGAAGAGGCGAGCTCTTTATTCGGGCCTCTTACGCACGGACGGCCTGACCCGCTGACTGAATCGATTGTGAAAAGCCTACGTGACAAAATAAACAGCTTAAACACAAACTCCTCTCTTGAATTATCGGAGAGCTTGGACATACTTGAAGCAGAAATGAAGAAAAAAACACCGAAGCTGGCGATCATAAAAGGAATGATTCATAATCTGACGGAGTCTGAAGCTCTCGCCAAAGATGCGGAGCAGCTTAAATATTTATTAAAACAGCAACATATTTAGAAGAACGGCTGCTTAAAAAGCAGCCGTTCTTTCTTTCTATTACGCCTTTGGTTTTACCATGTCTTCCGGCTTAACCATTTCGTTAAATTGCTCCTCTGTCAGCAATTCAAGCTTCAAAGCTGCTTCTTTGAGCGTCAATCCCTCTTTATGGGCAAGCTTGGCGATTTTCGCCGCGTTTTCATAACCGATATGCGGGTTCAGCGCCGTAACAAGCATTAATGAATTTGACAGGTTTTCCTGAATGGTTTCTTTATTAGGCTCAATACCGACAGCACATTTATCATGGAATGAATTCATGCCGTCACTGAGCAGCTGCACAGATTGCAGGAAGTTGTAAATAATAACAGGCTTAAACACGTTCAGTTCAAAGTTCCCCTGACTCGCCGCAAAGCCGATTGTCGCATCGTTCCCCATGATTTGCGCTGCGATCATTGTTAACGCTTCGCTTTGTGTCGGGTTGACTTTACCAGGCATAATGGAGCTTCCCGGCTCATTTTCAGGAATGACGATCTCCCCGATGCCGCAGCGAGGTCCGCTTGCGAGCCATCTGACATCGTTCGCGATTTTCATTAAGTCAGCCGCAAGCGCTTTTAATGCGCCATGCGCATAAGTGATTTCGTCATGGCTTGTCAGCGCGTGGAATTTATTCGGCGAGCTGCTGAACGTTTGGCCGGTCAGCTTAGTGATCTCTTCTGAGACAAGCTCTCCAAACTCTGGGTGAGCGTTGATACCCGTTCCGACAGCCGTTCCACCAATTGCAAGCGCACGCATTTTATCTGTCGCTTCCAAAATCATTTCCTTCGAACGGTCCAGCATGTGAACCCATCCGCTGATTTCCTGTCCGAGGGTCAGTGGCGTAGCATCCTGAAGATGCGTGCGTCCGATTTTGACAATATCATTGTATGCTTTTGCTTTTTCATCCAGTGTATTGCGAAGCTGATCAAGCGCCGGCACAAGCTGCTCGTAAACAGCCAAAACAGCGGCAACATGCATCGCAGTCGGGAATGTGTCGTTTGAGCTTTGGCTTCGGTTCACGTCATCATTTGGATGAATCGTTTGATCAGAGTTCTTCTCTTTTAATAAAGCAGTCGCACGGTTGGCTACCACTTCGTTCATGTTCATATTGCTTTGTGTGCCGCTTCCGGTCTGCCATACGACAAGCGGGAAGTTGTCATCGTACTTGCCTTTGAGCACATCATCACAAACCGCTGCAATCGCTTCTGCTTTTTCAGCATCCAGATTGCCGAGGCGTTTATTAGCTAGAGCAGTGCTTCGTTTTAAAATTGCAAACGCCTTCACAACACGCATCGGCATTTTTTCAGAACCGATCTTAAAGTTCTCCTTGCTTCGCTGTGTTTGGGCGCCCCAAAATTTATCAGCAGGAACTTTTACTTCTCCCATGGTGTCTCGTTCAATTCTGTATTCCATTTATGTATCCCTCCATAACGGTTGCTTCAATAGATCATAATTCGCCAATGACACAAAAAATCCTTTTTATTTTTCGATCTTGGCAGATTTTAATTTTAATTCAAGATATACGCGGGAATCCTTTGAATATTTGTATTTTGGATTTGTCCTGCCGTACTCCTTTGATGTATAAGAGACATCATAATGCTGTTCAAATGATCTAATGAGCTGTTCAATTTCTTCTTGTTTTCCAGCTAGCCTTACCTGTGCCACTTCGTATCCTCCGCTTTCATAAAAAAACTTACTCCATGAAATACTCTAACACAGTATATCATTTTTTTAACAGGAAAAGATAACCTCTACTAAGGTTTTGGATAAGAGGTGACCTCATTGGAACAAACAGAGTTTAAGGAATATATACACGATAATTTAGCATTGGTGCTGCCAAAATTAAAAGAAAACGATGATCTGGTGAAAAACAAAAAAATGCTTGCGAACGGACTGGTTTTTTACTATCTCTATTTCAGTGAAATGACTGATGAGAATAAGGTGTCAGAAGCCATTAAAACTTTGATTAAAGATGAGGAGACCTTAACGCTTGACCAGGTCAAAAAACGCCTTGACCAGCTTGACGCAAGACCTGTTGAAACTGCAAAAAAAACGATTGAATCGATTCTCAACGGCAATTGTGCTGTGTTTATCAACGGATTGGATAAAGCCTATATTCTGACCACAGGAAAGAAAAAAACAAGAAGCCTGACAGAGCCGACAACTGAAAAAGTGGTTCGCGGCCCAAAAGTAGCGTTTGTAGAGGATATTGATACAAATCTCGCTCTGATCAGACAAAGAACCTCTCATCCGAAATTGATCACCAAAAAAATCATGATCGGCGAAAACAAGCTGAAGCCTGCAGCCATTATGTACATTGAAGGCAAAGCAAAAAAGTCCGTCATAAAAGAAGTGAAGGCGCGGCTTAAAAATATCCAGCTGGAAGATATCCAGGACAGCGGAACGCTCGAGGAGCTCATTGAAGATAATAAATATTCACCATTTCCGCAGATACAAAATACGGAAAGACCTGACAAAGTATCTTCAGCCCTGTTTAACGGCCGTGTGGCAATTTTGGTCGACAGTTCACCATTTGTGCTGCTGGTGCCGGTTTCTCTCGGCATCCTGATGCAATCCCCGGATGACTACTATGAACGCTGGATTTCAGCATCTCTTATCCGGTCGCTGCGCTTTGCTTCTATCTTTATCACCTTGTTTTTGTCATCGATTTATATAGCACTTGTTTCCTTCCATCAGGGGCTGCTGCCGACCGCACTCGCCGTCACGATTTCGGCGAACAGGGAAAACGTGCCGTTCCCTCCGATATTTGAAGCCCTGCTGATGGAAGTAACCATCGAGCTGCTAAGGGAAGCCGGACTGCGACTCCCCAATCCGCTCGGACAGACGATCGGCCTCGTTGGGGGCGTAGTCATCGGACAGGCTGCTGTAGAAGCGAATCTCGTCAGTTCGATTATGGTCATTGTCGTCAGTGTCATTGCCCTGGCATCCTTTACCGTTCCTCAATACGGAATGGGTCTGTCTTTCCGGGTGCTGCGTTTTATTTCGATGTTTTCCGCCGCTATTTTAGGGCTATACGGCATTATTTTATTTATGCTTGTCGTTTATACGCACTTAACGAGACAAACGAGCTTTGGGTCTCCGTATTTTTCGCCAAACGGATTCTTTAGCCTGAAAAATACGGATGACTCCATTATCCGTCTCCCAATTAAAAACAAACCAAAAGAGGTGAATAATCCAAATGAGCCAAAAACAGACTCCACTGAAACTTAATACCTTTCAAGGTATTTCTATTGTTGCAAATACAATGCTTGGGGCCGGACTTTTAACATTGCCGCGAGCGCTGACCACTAAGGCTAATACGCCTGACGGCTGGATCACGCTGATATTAGAAGGTTTCATTTTTATTTTCTTCATTTATTTAAACACGCTCATTCAGAAAAAACATCAATACCCTTCACTCTTTGAATATTTGAAGGAAGGGCTTGGGAAATGGATCGGCAGCATCATCGGCCTTTTGATCTGCGGCTATTTCCTCGGCGTAGCCAGCTTCGAGACACGGGCAATGGCTGAAATGGTGAAGTTTTTCCTGCTGGAGAGAACCCCAATTCAAGTCATTATTTTAACGTTTATTTGCTGCGGCATTTATTTAATGGTTGGGGGCTTAAGCGATGTGTCGCGGCTGTTTCCCTTTTATTTAACGGTAACCATTATTATTTTGCTGATTGTGTTCGGGATCAGTTTTAAAATTTTTGATATCAATAATTTGCGTCCTGTTTTAGGCGAAGGCCTTGGACCCATTGCAAACTCCCTTACCGTCGTTTCCATCTCTTTTTTAGGAATGGAAGTGATGCTGTTTCTTCCTGAACATATGAAGAAAAAGAAATACACGTTCAGATATGCGTCTCTAGGATTTCTGATTCCGATTATCTTATATATCCTTACGTATATTATCGTTGTCGGAGCTTTGACCGCTCCCGAGGTGAAAACGCTGATTTGGCCGACTATTTCTCTCTTTCAGTCCTTTGAGCTTAAAGGCATATTTATTGAACGGTTTGAATCCTTTTTACTGGTGGTCTGGATTATCCAGTTTTTCACCACATTTGTCATTTACGGATACTTTGCCGCTAACGGGCTAAAGAAGACATTTGGATTATCGACTAAAACAAGCATGGTGATTATCGGCATAACGGTCTTTTATTTTTCTCTCTGGCCGGATGACGCCAATCAAGTCATGATGTATAGCGATTATCTTGGCTATATTTTTGTCTCCCTGTTTCTGCTTCCGTTCATTCTCTTTTTCATTGTAGCTCTCAAGAGGAGGATTACAACAAAATGAAAATCCGGATTTTATGTATGTTTATATGCACCCTATTGCTGTCCGGATGCTGGGACAGTGAGAATATCGAGGAATTAAGCTTAGTGATCGGAGTAGGGCTAGACAAGCCTGACGATGAAAATTTAGAGCTGACACAGCAAATTCTCGTGCCGAAAATAATCAGCGCCAAGGAGGGCTCTTCATCTGATCCGACACAGCTTTCTATCACAAAGGGTAAAACTGTCCATCAAATGATGAGAACCTCTGCATTAAAGCATAAGCCTACGTTTTCACAGCATTTGCGTCTCATTCTGCTTTCCAAAAGCGTGATTGCGGATCAAATTGGAATGGACGCCATTATTAACCAGTTTGTCAGAGACAACGGAACAAGGAGGAGTTCCTACGTCTTTATCACCAACGGCCGAACTAAGGATATATTTAACATGAATGATGAAGGCGAACCCGCATCCAACGTGATATATGATCTGACAGAGAATAATAAGGTGACGATCAGAACGATGGAGCCAGTTACATTGGGGGAGATCTCAGAACACTTAACCTCTGACGATTCATTCCTCATCCCTCATGTCGGTAAGGAAAACGGCAAGCTCGCGATAAACGGAGCCTCTATCATAAAAAATAAATTATGGCACCGGGACCTCACCCCGATTGAGGTTCAAAATATCAGCTTATTTTCAGGCACTGTCGAGGGAGGCGTCATTGACTTGAAGCGCGATGGCCATCTCTTTTCTTATGAAGTATATTCAAGCAATCGGAAGATCAAGACGGCATACAAGGACGGAAAGTTCAAATTCACCGTTACCCGCAATATTGAAGGTCGTCTATCTGAGGACTGGAATCCCAATGAAGACTCGTTTAAGGATTCATATATTAAAAGTATTGAAAAGACAGTCGAAAAACGAGTACACGAAACAGTAACGTCATTTATTACAGAGAAGCTGCAGAAAGAGATCAAAGCGGACGTAACCGGGCTGGGAAACGAGGTCAGAATTCATTATCCTCAAAAGTGGAAAAAGATTTCAAGAAAATGGGATGATGATTATTTCAGCAATGCGGAAATAGACTACCGGGTCAATGTGATTGTCAGAGACTTCGGAACGAAAGGCGCAAACAAATAGCAGCCGCCTAATTCACGAGATGATTTCGGTGTGCGTACACCGCCGCCTGCGTCCGGTCACTGACATCCAGCTTTGATAAAATATTCGTAATATGTGTTTTGACTGTTTTAATCGTAATAAACAGTTCCTCGCCTATTTCTTTGTTTGTCTTTCCTTCTGCGATCAGGCAGAGTATTTCGAGCTCCCGTTTTGTAAGCGATTCATGCGGGAGCGCGTTTTCACCTGAGTGGCGCAGCCTGGATAATACTTTTCCCGCCACTTTTGACTCCAGCTTCGGCTCTCCCTTGCTTGCGGCGCGGATGGCATCGGCGATTTCTGCCGCTTTTGAGGTTTTCAACAGATAGCTGAGCGCGCCAGCTTCAATAACCGGGTACACTTTGTCATCATCAATGAAGCTAGTGAGCACAATAATTTTCGGGTCGGAAAGCTCCCGGCAAATTTGCTTTGTAGCTTCAATGCCATCCATGCCCTCCATGACAAGGTCCATTAAAATGACATCAGGCGACAGTTCCACAGCAAGCCGAACACCTTCGCTGCCGTCCGATGCTTCGCCGATGACTTCAATATCGGGCTGCGCCTCCAAAAAAGCCGCGAGCCCCATTCTGACCATTTCATGATCATCAATCAATAATACTCGAATCACGTTCGTTCTCTCCTTTTTCTTCCGGAAAAATCGGGACCTTCACTTCGATTTGGGTGCCTTTTCCTTCTACTGAAATCACTTCGGCGACACCGCCGATTTCACTTGCACGTTCTTTCATAGAATTCAAGCCGTATGAGGATGCTTTCACCTGGTCCATTTTAAAGCCTTTTCCATTATCAATCACCTTCAGACGGAGCTGGCTGTTCTTTATGCCCAGAATCACGGTTACTTTTGACGCTTTTGAATGTCTAAATACGTTTGAAAGGGCCTCCTGCACGATTCTGAACAAGTGGTCTTCAACACCCTTGGATATCGCTGTGTCCTGTATATCCCACTCAATATCAATCGGCTGCTTTTTTCGGAACTCGTCCAAAAGCTCCGTAAGGCCCTCCTTCAGCCCTTTTCCTTCAAGGGTAACAGGCCGTAAATGGAGCAGCAGCGCCCTCATCTCATTTTGGGCTTCGCCTGCCATATGCTCGACCATCCTGATCCGCTTGACTGTTTTGTCATCAGCATCCTTGACATGTTCCAGCACGGCTGATGTCATCATCGATATGGCAAAGAGCTGCTGGCTGACCGCATCATGAAGATCTCTAGCCAATCGCTGGCGTTCTTCTGAGATAACCGACTTCTTCATTTGAGCCTGCCATTCCGCACGTTCATTGGAAAGTTTCTGGAGGGATGCGACTTGAAGCTCCACGCGCTTCGCCATTTCGTTCAGCTGATCGGCGGCCAGGCCGATTTCATCATCACCGAGCGGCGGTATCCGATAAGCGAAATTGCCGTTTTCAAAGGTTAAAATGGATTCAATTAATGTATCAATCCTTGTCTTCAACCGGTTGCCGTACATATACCCTGAGGCGAAACCGACGGTCACGCTGATCAGAAGCAAAATCAGGATAAACGGAATTCCGAACCAGCTAGATGACAGCAAAACAAGCGGATCGAGCCGATAGTAAAACATCATAAAGGAAATCAGGCAAACAAAAAGGAGCAGGCTGATTCCCGTTGTCATGCGGATGGCGCGCCATTGGAGGCTGGCAAGCATTTTTTTTCTCATACGTACTTCACATCCACATCACCGATAAATAAGGAAACGGACACTTTTACCCGGCGCTTTGACTCGCTAAAATCAGTTGACGCGGCATATACCTTCGTGCTTAATCCGCTTTTCTTCGAGCCGATCAGATTAATGTCTCCTATAAAAACAGCCGAGCTGACAGCCACTTCAAGGTCCGATGGTACATAAATATCAACGTTACCAATGACTCCGCTAATGACGATTGTACTTTCTCCCTCGGGAATCATCGCTTTAGATAAATCGATTTTGATATCACCGATAAAACCAGAGACATTTAAATCATTCAGGTCAAACGGCTGCTTCATCATTTGCAGCTCACCGATAAAAAAGCTGCGCATGTCGGGATGTTTTACATCTTTTGGCGGATCATGATGTTCTTTTTTATTGAGATTGACCTGTTTCTCATTCGGTTCAAATATCGGCTTCCCTTTGATAAGCCTGTAGCCGGCGTAAATCAGAAATGCGGCAAACGCATAGCCGAATAAATTAAAGGTGATGCTGAAGAGGTTTTTCAAAAATAGAAACGCGGCAAAGATATACATGACGGAGCCAAGCCAATCACGGGAATATTTTTTAAGGAAATAGCCGGCAATCAGAAAAAAGAGCGGCCAAAACAGCAGATCGCCTATTCCGATAATTTGCAAAAACATACTGATGCCGAATAAAGCAATGATCAATCCGAGAAGCTGTTTTTTTGTCATTCCTGGTGTCCGCCTCCTTTCTTCTGCCTAGTGCTACCGTATCGCTAGATCCCCGCTGTCCGTTTTGATGTCGATTGGATGCCGGCCGCTTCCTTGCGTGCCTGTGATGTGATGCTGTTCTTTATGTCCTTTATCAGCAAATGAATACGGCGAACTGACGTCACCGCTTGCTGATAAAGCATTGACTGCAAAGCTGCCATTTTGGGGAAGGCTTACATTAGCATCACCGCTTGTCAGCGTGACAGATACGGGACCGGTTACCTTTTTCAATACAGCATTAAAATCTCCTGAAGTCATTTTCACATCAAGAGAGCCTGATACATGAACCAGATTTGCGTCCCCTGAAGCTAAATCAATGCCGGCTGTTTTGGAGACGGTATTTGAAATGGAAACATCCCCCGATGATGCCTTCACTTTCAGATCTTGAATGCGGACGTCCGTCACGCTCGTATTTCCGCTCGCAGATACTGCGTTCAGCCCGGAAAGCGCAAGATGGTCATTCCCGGCCACAGACACGTCACCGCTTGAGGTTCGTACTGCCAGATCACCTTTATAATCATACGGAAGCCTGACGATAAGAGTTGAACGGTTAAATCCATTCAAAAATTGAAATTCTTTTTCCTTTACGGTCAGCTCCAGTTTTCTTTTGTTTTCAGTAACAAATAACTTTCCTGAGTCTCCTGAAATGCCTGCCGATATGTCACTTCGTTCTTCCGCTATAATCCGGACATCCTTGCTATCCGACTCAATGACCATGCTGTCAATGTCCCGCGGCGATGCGCTGGCTGAATCAGCTTCTGTGCCATTTATGAAACCTAGGCCTGCAGCAAACACATCTTTTACGACGACGGCGAAAAAAACCAGAATACCGGCAGTGATCAACAGTTTGCCAAGCATTTTTTTCATTCGGTTTCATCCTTCTCATTCATTCTATTATAAAGGAAAAGCTTGCGAATTGATACGTGCGGAAGGGAAGGACTTGACCGCAAATCCTTCCCCGTTCCGCTTATTCATTTGCCGCTTTTGTCTGGTCTGATTTTTGCAGTGAAAGTGTCCGCATTTTTTCAATCTCCGCTTCCACATCGTCTGCGAATTCTTTACGTGTAAGTTCTGTGCCGGCTTCCGCTGACTTTGAATAATTCGCGCGGATTTCCATTTCTTCAATACGATTTTCAATACGTAAAAATTCACGATACGCGCTTTCACTGTCAATTTTGTCAAATGTCGTATTCATATGCTCTTTAGCTTTCGCCGCATTTGCCCGCGCAATCAGCGCCTGTTTTTTATCCTTTACGTCCTGAAGCTTTGTTTCAAGTGCAGCCAGCTGCTCTTTCAGATCAGCCAGCTGACTGTTTGCCTGTTCATAGGAAGCTTTATGCTCAGCCGCCTTCCCTTCTAAATACTTCATTTCAGTCAGCGCCTTTTTCGCCAGTTCTTCTTCACCTGCGTCAAATGCGAGCTGTGCCTGATTTTTCCGTTTGCCAGCCACTTCAGCGGCTTCTTCATATTTTTTCTTAAATTGATAGGCAATCGTGTGCTGTTTCACAATTGTTTGCTTTGCTTTTGCGATGTCGCTTTCCATATCGCGTACATATTGATTCAGCATCACCTTTGGATTCTCCATTTTATCAAGTCCTTCATGAACTGACGCAACAAACATGTCTCTGATTCTTTTTAATACCATACCTGATTCCTCCTAATATATTGATATTATTTTTTCTTCAAAAATTCTTCCCATTCGTCATCAAAGTGAGATTGGTAGGCAGCAGAAGCCGGTTCAGGATCAAAAGATGATACACCGTTATCAGCTGATCCGTTTTTCATCAGCTTCCAGCCGTAATACACCATAGCGGCCGCCAATGCGATTCCGACGACAAACGGAAGTGAGCAGATGAGCATAATGGCTCCGATACCGCCCACGATGATTCCCGTGATGGTTTTTCCCGCGGCAAACCTTTTGATTCCTGCGTATGTCATCAAGCTCCCGATGGCGAGCGGGATGATAAAGCCGAAGCTTCCTCCTCCAAAAAAGACGGAGATCCCAAATACAATTAATAAGAATCCGCCTATTGTTTTCTTGTTTATTTTCATGCAGATCCTCCTTTCGTTTTCCTTGTCTTCATCTTATACAAGTTGGAAGATATGCAAAACGAATCAGAGATTGATTTTTATATAAGACCGGAGTCGTATCTCGCACCGGACCCATTGGCACAAAAAAACGCCATGCACGAGGCATGGCGTTTTAAAACCCTTTACAGATGAACACTTGCTTCCCTTTCTTTAATTAGGTCGGACCTTTCTGCTTTGGCCAATTTTGTAAACAGCAAGATTCCGATACCCGCAATAATTTCGACAATCCCACCGACAGCGATCACTTTACCTGAGCCGAAAGCATTAGCGGCATACCCGCAAATGACAGCTCCGGCAGGGATCGAAATATTTGAGATCATATGTATAACGGCGTAAACCTGCGGCTGATCCTCACTATCCACAGACGTCTGGATAATCGTGTACTCAGGAACATTAACAGCACTGACTGCGGCACCAAAGGTAAAAGCAGCGAAAAAGACGAGCGGCAAAAAGGTATTCATCCCGGTAATAAAGAAAGCAAATCCTTCAATAATGCCGGCAGTGACGAATAACAAGCCGTACCTGTTTACCTTGACTTTCGCCAGCACAAACCCTAATAAAAACGCGCCCGCGGCGGTGGTGGCCTTTAAAAGCGAGTATACGATCGGCTGGCCGTTTAAATCTTCCGCAACGTATACGGCAGAGAGCGCTTCCCATGGGGCAGCCGCGAAATTCATAAAGATACAGTAAATGGCGAGCGGATATAAAATCTGGTGTTTTCTGACGAGCCTAAAGCCGCGTTTCAGTCTTCCGATATATGTGCCTCTCTGTGTAACAACCGCAGACTCTGATTGAGATTCAACCGCAGTGTACTTAATAAAAAGAACGAGAAAACCTGACACCAAATAGAGCACAAGTGCGATAAGCATGGTATAAGAAGGACTAATAAATGTAAGAAAAGCGCCGCATAATGTGACAGCCCCAAGCCGGACAATTTGAGCGGAGGATTGCAGCACAGCGTTTGCTTTTTGAATGCCCTGTTCATTGACGATTTGAGGAATCAAAGCGATAGAGGCGGGATTGTAGGCAGCTCCAGTAGCTGAATGCACAATCATAAGCGTCATGACAAACCACAGCGGAGAGAAGCCCGCAAAATGACATAGAGGGATAATCAAAACAATCGCCGCCCTTGTCAGATCTGAAAAGTACATCCAAAATTTCAGCGTGGTCTGTTTCATAAAAGGCCCCGTCACAGGCGCCAGAACGGCTTCCGGCAAAAACGTGACAGCAATCAATAAAGCAGTGCCGATCGCACCTTTGCCGTCATAAATTAAAAACCATAATATTGAATTAAATGCGAACATATCGCCGGATATCTTGACTATTCTTGAGAAAAACAGATAATTGAAATTTCTCTTCCAGATGCTATCACTTTCAATTAAATTCACCATCCATCAGAGCCCCCCGTTGCCTATTTTTTACATCTATTTATTACAATATCTCATTTTTCCATTTTTCAGTCAATAATTCATAAGGTTCATTTTTTGTCGTAAAATGGGAAATTGACAGAGTGAAAAACAAAAAAAGCCGGCATGTATTTGAACACGCCGGCTTTCCTTTTCACTTTTTATGATTCGCTGCTGTTTCGGTCCCGAAACACAATGGCACTTCTTTCATATTCTACATCGCCAATACCGCTTCTTGCATTCACAACCCGGGCGGCGGCAAAGAAATAATCGGACAGACGATTGAGATAACGCAGCACTGTTTCATGAATCTCCTCCGATTTCATCAGCGCCACCACTCTTCGTTCTGCCCGCCTTGTAATGGTGCGTGCGATATGGAGAAGCGAAGCACACTTTGATCCGCCTGGAAGAATAAATTTCTTCAGTTCCGGCGCTTCTGCTGTATAGGCATCAATGCGCGTTTCTAAAAAGGAAACAGATTCTTCCGTTAGTTTATAGTCTTTTCTTTCTGTGACGATTGCCAGATCGCCTCCGCAGTCAAACAGCTCATGCTGGATGGTCAGCAGCTCGGCTGTCAGATCTTCAAAGCCGGGCTGCCCGGAAAGCTCTGCCAAAGCAAGCCCGATAAAGCTGTTAAGCTCGTCAATCGTGCCGTAGCTTTCGACGCGTAGGCTGTCCTTGTCCGTTCTGCCCCCGACTAAGCCCGTTTGTCCCTTATCGCCTGTTTTTGTATATAGTTTCATACCCTGAATCTCCTTTACAGACTTATTCAAACAACTCAGCAGCCTCTTTTATACATTCAGCTGTCCCTTTCTTTATCAATTGGTTCAGCCGCTGTTCTATGTTTTCTGATTGCTGAGTTTGAGTCGCGGCGATGAGAATATCACCTGTGCCTCCTCCGTCTCCCAGCACTTTCGTCCGTTCTGCTTCGGCAGCCATAAGAGCTTTGATGAAGAATTGATCTGCCGCATAGCCGTTAATCAAAATCCAAATCGAAAAGCCGGTCTGAACGCATATGAAAACGGATAACTCTCCGTCTTCATATGTTCGATACACGAAACGGTCAAGTCTTTCTGAAGAAGCCATCGCACACGTCTCCTGCAGTTGAAAACCGCTTTCTGAAAGACAGGCCGTAAGTCCTTCTATCGGATCTGGCTGATCTGGCAGCCGTTTATGGATCAGCGTCCTGCTCCACGAAAACCCTGCACCGATAGGCGTGGAGGACAATGTTCGAAGCGGGATTTCCGTTTGCAGAAGAATGTCATCACGCCCCGCTTGGAGCAATGCTTCAAATGGGATAGACTGCCGCTTCACGCTATCTTTTTCAGGCTGAATCACAATCATCGGTTTAGGTGAGCTTTGATGAACCAAGGCGGTGACATCTGTATCGTACACCGCCTTTATGCTTTGTTCTGTAACAGCATATTCCGGTTTTTGCTTAGGCCCGGCGGTACCGTTTTTCATAAACATGAGCCCATCACAGTACAGGCTTGCGGTGTTCAGATCATGAAAAACGCTGACAGCTGCCAATCCGCTTTCTCTCGTCAGGCGTTTGATCAGATCAAGCAGGTCTTTTTGATAAGCCAGATCGAGAAAATTAGTCGGCTCGTCCAAAAATAAAATACGCGGCTGCTGCGCCAAAGCTTGTGCCAAATACACCCGCTGCTGTTCCCCTCCGCTTAGTTCGCGAATCGGCTTTTGCGCAAAATCGGCCACTCCTGTTTGCTCCATTGCTTCCTGTACAATGGCTTCACCCTTTTCAGTCTGCTGTCTGAACAGCCCCGTTTGGAATGGATATCTGCCAAAGGCTACAGTTTCTTCGACAGTAAAGGTGAAGGCTTGATCCATTTTTTGCGGCAGGACAGCCATGATTTGCGCCAGTTCCTTCGGTTTATAGTCCGCCAGCAGTTTTCCGGCCAGATAAACGCTGCCTTCCTTGGCCGGCAGCGTACCTGTCAGCAAGTGCAAAAGCGTGGTTTTTCCGCTTCCATTAGGGCCAAGAATTCCGAGAAATTCTCCCTTCTCCACGGTTAAGCTGATATTGTTAATTAGGCGGCTGTCGCCGTATCCTCCCGACAGCCCTTCTGCCTTCATCATAAGCTTCTCCCCCCGCGGTGCTGCCGAATTAAAATAAGAGCGAACACAGGCGCTCCCGCCAAGGACGTAATGATCCCGATCGGCAGTTCAATCGGCTCAATGATGGTTCTGGAAAGCAGGTCGGCTAAAACGAGAAATCCTGCCCCGAGCAAGGCGGACAGCGGCAGTAAATGCCGATGGTCCGTTCCCCACAAAAGCCTTGTGATATGCGGAATCACAAGGCCGACAAAGCCAATCGTACCCGATACTGCCACAGCGCTTCCCGTCAAAAGAGATCCGGCTATTAGAATCAGCATCTTCCTCTGCTGAACGCTGACTCCAAGAAGCTTTGCTTTATCTTCTCCATATGTCATCACGTTCAGTTCCCTTCCGTTTATAATCAATAAAATGGTTCCCAAAAGAAAAAACGGGAGAAACAAAATAACATAGCTCCAGCCCCTCATTGAGACGCTGCCAAGCAGCCAATGCACAATCGGAAGCAGGTTGTCTCCTGTCAAGGCGATGATAAGAGAAATAAATGCGCCCAAAAAAGAGTTGGTGATGACACCGGTCAAAATGAGGGTGGAAACAGACATCGAAGCATGAACGAGGCGGCTGAAGAAAAGGACTGCCGCCATCGTGGCAAGTGCCGCGGCTACACTCACAACCGGGAGTGTAAACTCTCCGATGACAGGAAGGTGCAGACCTAAGAACAGAGTCACAACAGCTCCGACTGAAGCACCGGATGACACACCTAGCGTATAGGGATCAGCAAGTGGATTTTTCAACAATCCTTGAAAAGCGGCCCCTGCAATAGAAAGAGCCGCCCCCACAAGGGCGGCCAGCACAACTCTCGGCAGTCTGATATTCATCATAATATTAGTGTACATCGGATCATCAGAACCGATAGAGCCGCCGAAACCTTGATGCCAAAAGATACGAAAAACAGCGGGAATAGGAATATGCAGGCTGCCGCAAGAAATTCCTAAGATGATGCTCACGGCTAAAAATGAGAAACCAATGATATATGCGGCATAACGATTATTCCTTAAACGTATCCGGGTAAATGCTTTCCGCAAGTTCTTCGACCCCTTCGATCAGACGGGGACCGGAACGTGTCACAAGATCAGGGTCCACATCATATACACGATGATGTTTCACAGCATTGATTTCGCTCCAGCCATCGCGTTTTTCCACAGCTTTCGCTTTCACACCGTCCGTTGTAACAATTGCATCAGGATTGAGTTTTACGATCGCCTCGTCTGTCATTTGCACCCATCCTGTCTGATCCGCAGCTGCGTTTTTAGCATGGATGACATTCAGCATTTCATTCATAAACGTATCTTTTCCGGTTGTATAAATGTCAGGATCAGGAGAAACCTCGATAAATACGCTTTTCTCCTCGTCTTTTGAAATGGTTTTCGCTTTTTCTTGAATATCCTTTAGATCTGATTTCATGCTTTTCACGAGCTGATCGGCTTTTTTCTCCGCCCCGCCAGCTTCTCCGATCATTTCGATTGATTTGTACACCTCGGAGAATGATTGTGCATCATTGACAGTCAGCACTGTAATGCCCGCGTCCTTCAGCTGTTTGATGGCATCCGCTGATGCTGACATGGAAGACTCATGGGCCAGAACGAGATCTGGTTTTAGAGAAATGACTTTTTCAACGTTTACATTCATATCTCCGACTTTCTCAACCTTTTTGACTTCCTTTGGATAGGTATCGTTTGTGGTGACACCGACCACTTTGTCACCAAGGCCAAGTGCGTATGTAATTTCTGTGTTGCTCGGCATTAATGAAACAATCTTTTTTGGCTCTTTTTTGATGGTTACATCTTGGTTTGACGCATCATCAATGGTGACAGGAAACGCTTCTGTTTTTTGTTTTGTCTTTGAATCCTTCTGATCCGCAGGATTGCCGCAGCCTGCCAGCATAACAGCAGCCAACAGGAGCGCAGTCCATATCCCGGCTCGTTTTTTCATAATATTTTCCTCCTAAACGAACTAAAAAAGCATCTCTACGACGGTAAAGATGCTGTAAACAACACAAAAAAGCCTATTGTTTACACATCATCTGTCCTCGCAGAATTCGTGCTGATCAAACAGGCAGGTATCCTGGCTCTTGGCGCTTGGCCAATTACAGTGGCGGGACCGCACCGGCTTTTACCGGTTTCCCTTTTAAGCCGGCTGTTGTTCACGGACCGGCACCTATTTGACATTCGTATCCTTTTTTCGGAGTAATTATACTATATGACTGACAGGCTTGTATATGTGTCCTGAATGACTTTTCCCCGTATTGTGTATGGGAGCAAAATCCTCGTAAACACTAAATTTGATCTTGTATACTTAATACCACATCAATCAAAAGGAATGATTCTTATGGATTTACAGCTAAAAGACAAACTCGTCTTAATCACCGGCTCGACGTCCGGCATCGGGAAAGCCGCCGCAAAAAGCTTTCTGCAAGAGGGTGCGGCAGTCATTGTCAACGGACGCAAACAGGAGACTGTCGATCGCACCATTGAAGAGCTTTCTGGCTATGGAACAGTGCACGGTGCTGCTGCCGATTTGTCAAAAACAGATGAAGCAGCGGCTTTTATCGAAAAAGTAAATGAAATCGGTGATATCGATATCCTTGTCAACAACCTTGGTTTCTTCGAGGTAAAAGACTTTGCAGATGTGACAGATGAAGAGTGGAATCAATATTTCGAAGTGAACGTGATGAGCGCCGTTCGGACATGCCGTCACTTCCTTCCAAAAATGCTTGCCAAAAACAGCGGCCGTATTTTAAATATTGCAAGTGAAGCAGGCGTCAAACCGCTGCCAACGATGATTCCATATTCAATGACAAAAACGGCGCTGATCAGCCTTTCAAGAGGAATGGCTGAAATGACAAAAGGCACAAATGTGACGGTTAACTCAGTGCTCCCGGGACCTACTTGGACAGAGGGCGTGGCATCCTATATGGAAGGCGCCGCACAAGCAGCCGGCCAGGATACAGATACATTTATCAAAGACTATTTCAAGGTCAATGAGCCAACTTCGCTTATTCAGCGATACGCGACAGCAGAAGAAGTCGCCAACACAATCGTATTCCTCGCGTCTGACGCCGCATCCGCCATTAACGGCACGGCACAGCGTGTGGAAGGCGGCATTATCCGTTCTCTGTAGTATAAAAAAACGCATCCGTGTTTCGGATGCGTTTTTTTTATACGTCTCCAGCAAATGGTACCGGCTGATATCCGCCTGTTTCCAGTTGTGCTGAAAACAATCCTCCAGCGTGAGGCTGCTCGTATCTCTCTTTTTCTGTCATTTGTTCTGTTGCCGTTGTAATGTAAAGGGTTTTTAAGTCTCTGCCGCCGAACGCGCAGCACGTGACATATTTAGCCGGCACGCTGATTGAATTGATTTCTTTTTTCTGAAACGGGTCAATGTGAACAACGCGGCTGCCGCCAAACAGCGCCACCCACAACATGCCATTTTGGTCAATTGTCATGCCGTCCGGCAATCCGTCTGACTGATCAAAACGATAGACAGGTTCTGGATTCAAAACATCTCCGCTTTGAGGATCATAGCTGTAACGCACAATCTCCTGCGTCGGCGTGTCGATGTAATACATCAAATTCCGCTCGCGGTCCCAATCCAAACCGTTTGATGTGGAGACTTGATCCTTGATTTTGACAAGACTGCCGTCTAGATTCAAACGGTACAGCGACGCCTGTTTTTGCTCGCCTTCCATGCTCGTCGTCCCCGCCCAAAGCCTTCCGTACGGGTCACATTTAGCATCATTAAATCTCAGGCTCTCATGCATGTCCTTCGGCTGTTTAATTTTTTCCAAGCTGTCATCCCGAAGATGATACAGGTAAAACCCGTCCTTCATCGTCATAATCAGTTCATCCTTTGAATATTTCGCAAGCGCCGTCACAAAGGATTTGAATTTGATTGATCGGTTGATTTTTTCTTCAGGGTCAAAGATGTGGAGCTCGCTCCCCAGGATATCAACCCAATATAAACGGCCGTTTTCTTCATCCCATAATGGGCCTTCACCAATCACTGCCCGAGTGTCTGCTTCCAATACTGCATCCATGTGTTACACCTCTTTAGCTTCAGTCTATATATTGTTATTCCCGGCAAAGAGGTGTCCAAACCACTTGATGTTTATTGTTTTTTAAAAAGGATGGTAATGACCGTTCCAATGTTCATTCTGCTGTTCACATGTATCGTTCCGTTATGCAGATGGACAAGCTCCTTGGCAATCGCGAGCCCGAGACCCGTTCCGGCAGTTGAATCTTTTGTGTTCGTCCCTCTGTAGTAACGGTTAAACAAATGGGTAATCGTTTCTTCATCCATTCCTTTCCCATTGTCCTTCACCTTTAAAGATATATGATTTTTTGTTTGCTCCAGAATGACTTGAATCTCTGTTCCTTTGCCGTTGTGCTTCACGGCATTCCCAAGGAGGTTTTCTAATATGCGCCTGAACCACGCTTCATCAAGGGCAAATTCAATATGCTCTTCTTTGGATACAAACGAGATATCATAGCCTTCAGAAAACGGATTTTTCTTAAAATCCTCAATGACATTTTTAAAAAACGGGATAAGGCTAGTGAGATTTCTCTCAATAGGAAGAGCATCATTTTTCAGCCGATACGTTAAATTTAAGTCTTCAATCAGCTTAGACATGTATTCAGATTTTTCTCTGACAACCTGCCCCATTTCTTTCACTTCTTCCGGCGACCAGTCATACTGCTTCGACTCGAGCATCATGCTGTAGCCGTAAATGCTGCTGAGCGGTGTTTTTAAGTCATGTGACAAACCGGCAATCCATTCTTCCCTTGTCGCCTGGATTTTTTCTCTGTTTCTTTTATCCCTTCTCAGCGTTTCAGTCAGCTGATCCATTGATTCAAATATCTCACCGAAGAAGCGGTACGGCTGTTTGATTTTTCCCTTTTTATTTTTGCTGACAGGACGGCCTTCCCGGTTTCTAGGTTCCTCAAGCTTCCCTTTTGACAGATTGACCAGCCATCTAATCGTGTGAAAAATCGGCAGCCCGAATCGGAACATATACCAAACGGTCATCCAAATGATATACATGAACAAAACGGCCATCACGAGAAACATCGCTTTTAATACAACCTTCAGGAATGATTTGTTAAACTCCTGATCGGTTACATAAACTGGGTTTGGCACCGTAGCGACCATCCATCTGTCTTTATTGAGGATCTTAACGGAAATTTCCCGCTTATAGTTCCAAGGCTTAGAGCTGTATTTAAGCAGCTCCAGCTGGTTCATCGTTTTTCTTTCGCTTTTTGTGCTGTTGATGCTGTCGAGAATCTTTCCATTGCTGTCTAACAGGTAAATGGCGCCTTTTTTCCGTTTAATATAGTCGATGGTACTAGACTTATAGTGCGCTAGTGAGTCTATCTTTTGTTCGCGCTTTTCAACGGAAGTCAGGAGCTGTTCACTTTTTGATTTCCAGCCGGACAATAGAAGATACGACTTATCTTCAATATTGATGGCCCAATAATTCAGTTTATAGTTATGAAGCTTTTTGGTTTTATAAATAGACAAAAGCTCTTTCTTGGTATAGGTGCCAGGCACGTCTTTTGGCACGCCGTAGGAATAATCAGTGTTTCCTTCCGAATCAATGATTTGCATCCAGCCGTGCTGTTTATCAACAGATTTCTTCAGGAAATTATCCACTTCCCATGTCCCGTCTTCGTTTACATCGAGATATGCCTCAAGTGTGTCGGTCGTTGCCTTCGTCAGCCCTGAATTGGATTCCGCATCGCTAAAACGAGCGTCTAAATAGAAAAACGACGCAACAAGCATAACCGTAAGCAGCAGGATCACAATCAGCATCTGGCCGAAAAAGTGAAACAAAAACTTCCATCTTAACCTCATGACCGCTTGCCTTCAGGATTTGGGATAAAACGATAGCCGAGACCTCGAACGGTTACAATATACTCCGGATTGCTCGGATCGCGCTCAATCTTCTCCCTAAGCTTGCGAATATGAACCATGACGGTGTTGTTGTCACCGTAGGAAGGATAGCCCCATACTTTTTCATATATTTGATCTTTGGAAAGCACCACGTTAGGGTGTTCACAAAAATACTGCAAAAGCTGCAGAAGCTGGGCTGAACAGGCAACGGCTTCCCCGCCTACGATCAACTCGGCATTTTGCGGAGAAAAAGTAAAGTAATCATATGTGTAGGTTTGATTTGAACTCGTTTCTTTCGATTGATATGTACGCTTGAGATGCGCTCTGATCCGCGCCGCTAATTCCAGCGGATTAAATGGTTTTGTGATATAGTCATCAGCTCCAACCGCAAAGCCCGATAATTTGTCCGCGTCGGATGATCTTGCCGTCAGGAAAAAAATCGGAGCGTCTGAATACTCTCTGATCAATGTGCAGGCTTCAAAACCGGACATTCCGCCCATCATGACATCCAGCACAATCAAGTCAACCTTATTGGCCTTCACAACGGGAATCGCTTCTTCTGCGCTTGCCGCATCCAGTATATTTCGATAACCTTCTTTTTCGAGAACGCGTTTGATCATGTCCACAATCGCTTTCTCATCGTCTACGATTAAAATTGACGCATTTTCCACTTTTATGTTCCTTTCTGTCACTGTTTTTTTCATCTTATCATTATATCGTTTATTTATGGTACATTTTTGAATACATTGGAGCTTGGCAAATCAAAACAGCAAAAAAGGAGCAAACAAGCGCTCCCTTTTGATGTTTTTTCATATGAAAATATTATGAGTTCTCATCTACCATGTACAAAATAAACTCCCAAAACCCCGGTACATCCTGACACAAAAGCATATCAGCCTTTTCAAACATTTTGATCTTCAGCTCTTGCTCTAAATCTTCTCTTTCTTGATAGGACGTATTGCTGAGTTTTTTTCTGATCATCGGTGAAAAGCATGCAATCAGGTGCTCAATGTCATAAGTCTCGTCTTTTTGTTTCTTTTTTTGTTCAAACTGGCCGTTCACAGCTTACTTTTCCCCCTTTTTTTGCGCCGCTAGCTGCTTTCTGATATTCTCCAGCCCCTTTTTATGAATGTTGGAGATGTTTTGTCGGGACTCCCCTAATGAATCTGCAATCTCCTGCATCGTGGCACCGTGAAGATACACTTTCGTCAGCACACTTTTTTGTTTGTCAGTCAGCTTCTGAATCGCTTGGTAGAGCTGATAATCCTGAACATGCTGGCTCAAATCATCCTGCCTGTCTAAAAATTCTTCAAATGCATCGCTTCCTGTTTCGGAAGGAAGCCGGTCTCCCGCCTCCGGATGATCAACCGTCAGCGGATACCGTTTTTGATTTTTGCGAACCCGCTTATCAAAATCAATAGAAAAGATGCGAATCATTGAATTCATATACTTGACGATGCGGATTTCTTTATAAAACTGCTTAAATAGCTCGTCCAATGATTTTGCATCTTTTTCGTTAGGGCTTTCCATTACGTTTTTGAACAAACGGTAATGCTGAGGATTGCTCAAAAAATGCTTCACGATGGGATGCTTCATTATCTCCTTACATTTTGACCGTAAAAGACTTTGATAGTCCATCAAACCGCCTCCCTACTAAATTAAATGAAGGAAAGCAAAAAAAAGTAAACTACTACTTTCCGACTAGTGTCTTCCAAAATACTTTGCAGCAGTTTACGTTTTATCGGTTTTCCTTCACTTACATACATGACTGCAGAAAAAGAAGGGAGGTATTTTCCTATGGATCAGGTTTTTATAGAGGAAGTCGTAAAACAGATCGGCAATTTGGGGTTTCCCGCGCTGATTGCAATGTATCTGCTGACCCGATTCGAAAAGAAGTTTGATCAACTAATAGAACTAATGACAGAACTGAAAGATCATGCAAAAAAATAATTTTTCAATCGAAGTTGACTTTTCACTGTTTTTTTTCACTTAACAAAACAGAAGGGAAAACGAAAGGCCTTTCACCTTCTCTTTCTGCTATCACATTTAAATGTAAGGAGGAAACATTTCATGAAAAAACAAAATGACATTCCGCAGCCAATTAGAGGAGACAAAGGAGCAACGGTAAAAATCCCGCGCAATATTGAAAGAGACCGGCAAAACCCTGATATGCTCGTTCCGCCTGAAACCGATCATGGCACCGTCAGCAATATGAAGTTTTCGTTCTCTGATACACATAACCGATTAGAAAAAGGCGGATATGCCCGTGAAGTGACAGTACGTGAATTGCCGATTTCAGAAAACCTTGCATCCGTAAATATGCGGCTGAAGCCAGGCGCGATTCGCGAGCTTCACTGGCATAAAGAAGCTGAATGGGCTTATATGATTTACGGAAGTGCAAGAGTCACAATTGTAGATGAAAAAGGGCGCAGCTTTATTGACGATGTAGGTGAAGGAGACCTTTGGTACTTCCCGTCAGGCCTGCCGCACTCCATCCAAGCGCTGGATGAGGGAGCTGAGTTCCTGCTCGTGTTTGACGATGGATCATTCTCTGAAAACAGCACGTTCCAGCTGACAGATTGGCTTGCCCACACTCCAAAAGAAGTCATTGCTGCGAACTTCGGCGTGACAAAAGAAGAGATTGCCAATTTACCTGGCAAAGAAAAATATATATTTGAAAACCAACTTCCTGGCAGTTTAAAAGATGATATTGTGGAAGGGCCAAATGGCGAAGTGCCTTATCCATTTACTTACCGCCTTCTTGAACAAGAGCCGATCGAATCTGAGGGAGGAAAAGTATACATTGCAGATTCGACAAACTTCAAAGTGTCTAAAACCATCGCATCAGCGCTCGTAACAGTAGAACCCGGCGCCATGAGAGAACTGCACTGGCATCCGAATACCCACGAATGGCAATACTACATCTCCGGTAAAGCTAGAATGACCGTTTTTGCATCTGACGGCCATGCCAGAACATTTAATTACCAAGCTGGTGATGTCGGGTATGTACCATTTGCAATGGGTCATTACGTTGAAAACATCGGGGATGAACCGCTTGTCTTTTTAGAAATCTTCAAAGACGACCATTATGCTGATGTATCTTTAAACCAATGGCTTGCCATGCTTCCTGAAACATTTGTTCAAGCGCACCTTGACTTGGGCAAAGACTTTACTGATGTGCTTTCAAAAGAAAAGCACCCAGTAGTGAAAAAGAAATGCAGTAAATAAAAGACTTGCGGCTTGCAGAGAGCACTTGTTCTCTGCAAGCCTTCATAAGGAGCTGAACCAGTGAAACATCAAAACCCTTCAAAACGCTTATTGCGGCTCTCCATAAAGTACTTGCTGGCCGCATCAGCAGTGGTGTTGACCTATTTTGCTGTCATCTATATATTGTTTTCTTTAGCGGGAACGAGCTACCGCTCAGCAGCTCATGTCCTGCTTTTTGCCATGGTATTCCTTGTTCTCGGATTATGCTTTGAACCATTTGAACGGCTGATGATACATAGCTTTACATTTTTCAAGACAGGAAAACGTCTATTCATTCTCCTTGCTGGCATCGTACAGCTGCTGTTTTTGTGGATGACTGCTCATACAACAGACCAATTGATCAGCGACATCTGGCTGTCCACCACAGAGGAAATGATTGTCGCAGCCGTTTTTTTGATTTTAGACAAATGCAACTCGGCTCTTCCCAGCTAAAAAAAGAACGCATTCCAATTGGATGCGTTCTTTTTATTCATAGCGAAGCGCGTCTACAGGCTGAAGCTTCGAAGCCTTAATGGACGGAAGCAAGCCGAAGATAATGCCGACTGCCATTGAAAAGATGAGTGCTCCGACAACAGCTGGAATGGAGACGATAAAAGGCATCGGAAAAATGACCGTCAGCAGCTTGGCGATGCCGAAGCCTGCCAGCACACCGAGTATTCCTCCAATGCTTGTCAGCACAACAGCCTCGGTTAAAAATTGAAATAAAATCACACGCCGCTTAGCACCGAGCGCTTTCTTAATTCCGATTTCCCTCGTGCGCTCCGTTACGGAAACGAGCATAATGTTCATGACGCCGATACCGCCCACCAAAAGTGAAATACTGGCGATTCCGCCAAGCAGCAATGCAAATGACTGATTAAAGGACTCCACTTCCTGCGCGATCTCCTGAAGATCCATTACACTGTACTCTGCTTTTTCCAGCTCAGCTTCTGACAGTCCCTGATTTAAAAGATCTGCAGCCATTACACCCGCTTCTTGGATATGCTCAGAAGAATCAGCCTGCACGGCAATCTGCGTTGGCGCGTCAAACCCTTCAATAAGCGGCCACACTTTTTTCGGCACGTACAAAACCGGGTTCGCGTAGTCGCCTTCAAACATGCTTTCCTGTTGATTTTTTTCTTTAAAAACACCGACGACCTTAAACGGCACACCATTCATCTCAATGTTTTTATGCAGAGCTTCTCCGTCTGGAAACAGTTCATCTCTGACAGCTTCATTGATCATCACTACTTGGTGTGTGCTGTTTAAATCGTTTTCCGTCAGCTTTCTCCCTTCGGTTATTCGGATTGGAAACATGTCGAAGTAATCATCGTCCACTCCATACACTTGGGGATACGAAACGTTTGTTAAATGAAAAACGCTCGCGCCTTCTGACAAGTAATATAAGGATAATCCTTTGACCATCGGATCTGATTTGATCGCCTTTACTGTTTCTTCCGCTACAGGCGGCGCGGACGCATACGACACCTGAGGGCCGCCGCTCTCCTCTTCTCCGCCAGACGGCTGGTAGACAACGTTGATCGCGTTGTTTCCCATGCCGATCATACTTTGCTTTAATTGCTCACTTTGGCCCTTCAGCATTGAAACAATCGCGATGATTGCCGCTATGCCGATAATCACGCCGAGCATTGTCAGAATCGATCTTAATTTATGAGAAAAAATGGATTGAAAGGAGATTCGAATATGTTCAAGCATGGCTGATATCCCCTCTCTCATCTAATACCAGCTCTCCGTCTCTGATAAAAACGGTTCTGTCAGCTTTTTTGGCGACGTCCGGGTCGTGGGTTATCATAATAATGGTCTTGCCTTCCCGATGCAGTTCAGAAAACAGTGACAAAATTTGTTCACTTGATTTGGTATCAAGCGCCCCGGTCGGTTCATCAGCTAAAATAAACCTCGGCTGATTGACAAGGGCCCTCGCTATCGCCACCCGCTGCTTTTGGCCGCCGGACAGCTTAGGCGGTTTGTAGGAGACCCTGTCTTTTAATCCGACCTTTTCCAGCGCTTCATATGCCCGTTGCCTTCTCTCTTTTTTCTTCACTTTATTGTAGATCATCGGCAGCTCGACATTTTGCAGCGCGGTGAGACGCGGCAGCAAATGGAAAGTTTGAAACACAAACCCGATTGATTCATTGCGAATTTCGGCTAAAGCCCCGTCTTTCCCTTTCAATATATCGATCTGGTCAAGCGTATAGGTTCCTGAGGTTGGCCTGTCCAAACAGCCGATAATATTCATTAGCGTTGACTTTCCAGAACCGGAAGGCCCCATAATAGCTAAAAACTCCCCCGCCTGAACAGTCAGATTGATATGTTTCAAGATTGGAACTTCTTCTTTTCCCAGCTTGTACGACTTCGAAATATTATTCAGTGTCAGCATTGACTGTAACCTGCTTTCCTTCCTTGACCGCGGGATCAGGATAGATCACATAATCTTCCGGCGTCAGGCCGCTCTTAATTTCCACCATGTCATTTTCATCAGTCTCTCCGATTTCAACAGGCTGCTTAACCGCTTTCTGATTCTCATCAGCTTTCCACACATACGGTTCGCCGTCATCCTGAATGACCATGTCGGACGGCAGCTTGATCGTATCCGCATCAGCATTATCACTCATCACTTCGATATTGACATGATAGCCGACTTCAAGACCTTTATGGCTGTCTAATAAAATGGTGAAAGGATAGTTAGAGGACTGGGGATTCATTTCTTCATCAGCAAAGCTTTCTGATTCTTCACCCTCGCCTGCTCCCGCTGGAAGCTTGCCGATCGAGGTGACCTTTCCTTTCCACTCGCCCTCACCGCCTGTTTTCAGCGTGACCCTGACTTTGCTGCCTTTTTTGATCGTGTCCATTAACAGCTCATTGATTTGGCTTTTGACCAGATATTTGCCCGTCGAAACAATCTGGATATACGGGCCCGTTGCCTGGTCACCTGTTGCACCGTCAGCGATATCCTGATTGACGCTTTGAACGATTCCGTCATGCTTGCTTGTAATGACATTGGAACCTTTGTTTTTCGTCAGGCCAGCCAGTTCTTTTTGATGCTGCTTCAGTTCAAGCTGGCTTGTTTTCAAATCGAAATTGGCTTGATCAAGTTCATCTTGAAGCTGGTTTTTCTCTTCTTTTCCTGCAACTTTCAGCTTTTTTTCCGTTTCCGTTATTGATTTTTGCAAACGGTTGATTTGCAGATTTGTCATTTCAATTTGCAAATTGGCTTGCTCCACTTCATCAGAATGATCCTCGCCCTCATACTCAAAAAGTTTATCGCCCTTTTTAACCTGATCGCCTTCTTTGACGTATGTTTTTTTAATGCTGCCTTTTTCTGAATCTATGTATACTTTCTGCTGTTTCTCAGGTTCAACCTTTCCAGAAAACGTTTGGCCTGATTCTGAATCTCCTCCCATGTATACCGCGACCGATTCAGCATAGGGCTCTGATGATACGGCAACTTGGTTCATGTGGGTAAAAAAGTAAAAACCGCCAGCGCTGATCCCAGCCAATACAAGCACACCGGCACATATCGCACCGCCAATAAGCCATTTTTTCTTCTTGGACACAACGATCTCCTCTTTCTGTAAACTATGTAATATTTTCGAAACATTCTAACCAATATTATCTATTAATTCAAAAAGACTTGCAATCCTTTTATTGAAATGACGGAATCAAATAGAAAAATTGTATTTTCAAAGCCGAATAAAAAAATCCCGGCTTCAAACCGGGATTTTTTCATACAGTAACTAGCTCTTTTTCACTTTTAATCAAGTCATATGTCAAGCATACAGGTTTATTTGTACGGGGATCAGTCACGATTTCTGCATCAATCTGAAATACCTGCTTCAAAATGTCTGGTGTCATGACCTCCAGAGCAGTTCCTTCCTTGATGACCGTGCCTTTTTTGAGCGCGATCATATAATGAGAAAAACGAGCTGCATGGTTAAGATCATGAATGACCATTAAAATCGTCCGCCCTTGCTCTTTGTTGAGTCTGTCAAGCAGCTGCAGAATTTCAAGCTGATGTGCAAGATCAAGATACGTTGTAGGTTCATCCAGCAGAAGCAGTTCCGTCCCTTGCGCAAGCGCCATGGCAATCCACACGCGTTGACGCTGTCCGCCTGACAATGCCTCAATCGGCCGTTCAGCATATTCAGCCATGCCTGTTTCTTTAAGCGCCCATTTGATAATCCGGCGGTCTTCGTCATTTAATCTGCCGAATCCTGATTGATGCGGAAACCTGCCGTACGACACCAATTCGTGCACTGTTAGGCCGCTCGGCGCTTCAGGTGTCTGTGGAAGAATCGCCATATCTTTTGCAATGTCCTTTGTAGACATTTTATGAATCGCTTTGCCGTTTAAATAGACGGCACCTGCATGTGAACGCATAATTCTGGACATTGTTTTTAAAATCGTTGATTTCCCGCAGCCGTTCGGGCCAATTAAGGTGGTAATTTTCCCTTTAGGAATCGATATATTTAAATCCTCTACAATCACCCTGTCGCCATAACCGATACCAAGCTGTTCCGTTGATAATGAATTCATATTCGGCCCCCTCCTCTAATTCGCTTTCATCAATAAATAAATAAAGTAAGGCGCACCTAGCACGGAAATGACAAGTCCGACCGGAATTTCTGATGGTGCCAATACATTTCTCGCCAGCGTATCAGCAAGCAAAAACAGGAATGAGCCGATGAAGGCGGAGACCGGTATCAGCGTCTGGTGACGTGGACCGGTCAGCCTTCTAGCCACATGCGGCGCGATCAATCCGAGAAACGCAATGCCCCCCGCAGCTGCCACGCATGAAGCGGCAAGAGTGACCGCTGCCAGAAGAAGAATCCGTCTTTCCTTTTCAACAGCGGTGCCCAGCCCGGTCGCCAATTGGTCTCCGAGCTGCATAATGTTCAAATAGCGTGCCTTATATAAAGTAAACAGAAGCAAGATCACAATCCAAGGGAGAATCGCCCAGATCATATTCCAGTTCGCCCCCCATATTGAGCCGGATATCCAAACCGCGGCTTGCATAAAATCATGAGGGTCCATCTTAAGCTGAAAAATCAGCAACAGGGCATTGAATCCGGCATTCACCCCTATGCCGACTAAAATCAGCCGAATCGGTGTCACGCCTTTTTTCCATGCCAGAATATAAATGAGAAACGCAGCGAGGATTGCTCCTGCCAAAGCACTGAACGGCAGCATAAATGTTCCGAAAAAGCTGAGATCTGAAGCTGACCCTTGAAAAAAGTATATAAAAAGCACTACAGCAAGTGAACCGCCGGCGTTAATTCCGAGAATACCAGGCTCGGCAAGTTCATTTTGAGACACGCTTTGCAAAATGGCTCCAGCTACGGAGATCCCTGCTCCAACAAGCAAAGAAAGGATGATCCGGGGCAGCCTGAACTCAAATAAGACAAGTTCATCACGCGCCGTTCCTTGGCCGAAAAAGACCTGAAGCGTTTTAAGCGGTGCAATTTTGATAACGCCCAAATTGAGACTGATAAAAAAGACCACCACGATAAGCAAAAAGGTCACAGCCATTACAACGAGCGGTTTGTTTGTTTTTGTTTTCATTACAGCCCTCTCCTTTCACGACGTGCCAAATAAAAGAAAAAGGGAACGCCGATCAAAGAAGTCAGCGCGCCGACAGGCGTTTCAAAGGGCGCATTTACGAGTCTGGCCGCTATGTCAGCAAAAACAAGCAAAACAGCACCGAGCACCGCCGAGCAAGGAATGATCCACCGATAATCCACACCGACCAAAAAACGGGTAATATGCGGAATGATCAGCCCGATAAATGCAATGGTGCCGGCAATGGAAACCGCAGCTCCGGTCAGAATTACTACAATAAGCATGCCCACCAGTTTCACTGCTGATGTATATTGTCCAAGCCCTTTCGCCAGATCGTCACCGAGACTTAACACTGTCACAGATCGGGCGATAAAAAACGCGAGCGTTAAACCGACAGCCCCTGCAATAAGCAAAAGCTGGACCCCCGACCATTTCACACCCGCTACCCCGCCAGCGTACCAAAAGCTGATATCCTGAGCGACATCAAAGCGGATTGCAATGGCAGTTGAAATGCCGGTAAAGAAATAAGTAACTGCCGTACCCGCCAGAGCAAGCTTTACAGGCGTAAGTCCGCCCCTTGAAAACAAGCCGATGCCCATTACCGTCGATGCCCCCAGCCCCGCTCCCGCAAAGGACCATAGCACAAGCCCCATTGCAGAAAGTCCGGGAAAAAAGGCAAACGCAATCGAAACCGCAAACGCAGAGCCTGATGTCACACCCATAATCGAAGGCTCTGCCAAAGGGTTTCTCGTCATCCCCTGCATGATTGCTCCCGACACTGCCAACAATGCGCCTACAAGCGCGGCAGCCGCCGTTCTCGGAAGCCGAAGATCATGTATAATTTGGTGAGATGTCTTTGTCGGCTGATAATGAAAAATGGCGTCCCATACAGTGCGCAAATGAATATCCGCTGCACCGAGGGATATGGATAAAAATGCGCCAAGGCAAAGCAGGCATAGACCTGCAATAAGGACGATGACCGCGCCATATGTCCTTGACGTCCATTGGATTTCTTCTGATGCAGTCCGTATATTTTTATGTTGACTCAACTGCCGTACTTCCTTTCTGTTACTGATAATGATTATCAATTGCTGTTTCAGTATATCACTTTTTTCAGCTGATTTAATAGAGTGTTTTGAACAAAAATGAAAATGCATTTGCAAAAATATCGTGTCAACCGGCACTTGCAGTGGTATAATCACAGATGATAATGATTCTCTTTTTCATCTATTTTTTAGAAAGAAGGTATGAGATATGACCCATATATACAAGAAACTCGGAGCCGCGTTTTTTGCCCTGTTATTGATTGCAGCGCTGGCAGCCTGCGGGAATAACTCAGAAAGCAAAGGTTCTGCCTCTGATTCAAAAGGCGCAGAAACCTTTACATACAAGGCTGAAAACGGAAATGTAAAAATCCCGAAGCATCCTAAACGGGTGGTTGTCATGGCAGACGGCTATTACGGCTACTTCAAAACACTCGGCATCAACGTTGTCGGTGCGCCTGAGAATGTATTTAAAAACCCTTACTACAAAGGAAAAACCGACGGCGTTGAAAACATCGGAGACGGCACTTCGGTTGAAAAGGTCATTGATTTGAACCCTGACCTGATTATCGTCTGGACAACACAGGGCGCTGATATTAAAAAGCTTGAAAAAATTGCGCCGACTGTCGCAGTAAAATACGATAAGCTCGACAACATCGAACAGCTGAAAGAATTTGCAAAAATGACGGGAACTGAAGATAAAGCTGAAAAATGGCTGGCCAAGTGGGATAAAAAAGTTGCGGCCGCTAAAACAAAAATCAAAAAAGCGGTCGGTGACAAAACCATTTCCATTATGCAAACGAACGGAAAAGACATTTACGTATTCGGTAAAGACTTTGGAAGAGGCGGAAGCATCATTTACAAAGACCTTGGCCTGCAGGCTACAAAGCTGACAAAAGAAAAAGCCATTGACCAGGGGCCAGGTTATACAAGTATTTCATTAGAGAAGCTCCCTGACTTTGCCGGGGATTACATTTTCGCGGGCCCATGGCAATCAGGCGGTGATGATGGCGGCGTTTTTGAAAACTCCATTTGGAAGAACCTGAATGCCGTTAAAAATGGCCATGTCTACAAGATGGATCCGATCGGTTTCTATTTCTCTGACCCGATTTCATTAGAAGGACAACTGAAGTTTATTACGGAAAGCTTGACTAAATAAACAAAAGAGCCGCCTGCCCGCGGCTCTTTTGCAAATTTATAAGGAACAGCTCAATTTGAATCATATCAGATATTTTCTTTGAGCCATTCATATTAAGCTGCATCCTCATCGCGATCAGTTTTTTTATGCTGGAGAGACTGAAAAACGTTTTTTGCATATTCGATTGTGCCTTAAAGTTTTTCTTTCGATTTCAGCTTTCCTGTCAGCTAGGTTAACGAACGGATTCCTAACAGGAGAAATTGTGATTTTATAAAAAAGACACCTGAGCAAATCAGGTGTCTTTTCATTATGCTTGTTTTTCTTTCTGGAACTTTTTACTCACAAATGGATAAACGATTAAGCCGACAAAGAATAAACCGATGCCGAGGATAAATGTCGTTAAATCTGCTGTGCCTGTTACGATAACAAACACGGAGTATGCACACGCCAGTATCGCGATCAATCCGTCTCTTACACGGGAGCCTTTCAGCTGGTCATACGTTTCACCTTTGATGACTACCTTCAAGCTGTAGATTGCAGATACCAGATACGGAATTAAATATGCGAGTGTAGCCGCTGTCGTTAAAAATGTAAATGCGTCACTTATTGTCCGGGAAATAACCGAGAAAATGAAGACCTGTGACATGACGTTTGTAATAATGAGTGCAATGACCGGACTTCCCTTTTTATTTGTTTTTGCAAAAAATGCCGGAAAATCTCCTGCTTTAGCGGCTTGGTATGGCACCTCAGAGCCGAGCAAAATCCAGCCGAGCATCGTTCCGAATAAACA
This sequence comes from Bacillus sp. FJAT-14266, assembly GCF_001719225.1. Taxonomy (NCBI): domain Bacteria; kingdom Bacillati; phylum Bacillota; class Bacilli; order Caryophanales; family Bacillaceae; genus Bacillus; species Bacillus sp. FJAT-14266. The sequence continues at coordinate 979,022 of NZ_CP017072.1, read as the reverse complement.
AAGGATAGCCAAAAGCGCCATAATCACGCTTCCCGCGTTTCCAACAATCGCATAGAGTACATCAACAAATGGTTTTTCAGAGCCGACAAGCTTATCATGCGGCAGAACACCCATCGTAATTAAAGTCACAATAATATATATGCTCAAGGCAATCAACAAGCCGGTAATTGTCGCACGTTTCACATCACGCTGAGAGCGCGCACGGCCGGACAGGATCACCGCGGATTCAATCCCGACAAACGCCCATAGTGTAGAAATCGCGGCGTTATGAACCTGGCCGCCAATTCCAATGCTTGTGCCGTTTTCCCCTTGAACCGGGAAATAAAAATGACCGAATAATGCCGTTTGAAACACAAATAAACCGGCAACGATAAAGAAGACAAAACCTAATACTTTAGAAAGCGTTGTGACAAAGTTTAATTTACTTGCGCCGTTAATGCTGGCAACAAGAATCGCGTGCGTTCCCCATAACAAGATCGTACATACGGCAAACGTCAGTAATTGGCCGAGTGTCACCTCTTGCCCGCCGATCGAAAACATCTCACGTTTATCAACCAAGATCGGGAAGAACGAAGTCAAGTAACCGGCGAGACTTGTGATGATCGCCACGTTACTGATCCAGCTCGCCACCCAGTAGCCCCACACCATTGTGAAACCGGCAGCGTTGCCTTTTTTCGGGTCAGAAAACAGCGCTCTTGCATAACTTTGCGGTCCCGCTGTCAGTTCAGGCTTGCGAATGGACAAGTGTCCGAACACAAGTGCAATCATCAGCACGCCGGCACCTGTCAAAAGCCAGGCGGACGTAGCTCCAAACGGACTCGCAATTGAAGCAAGCGAGCTCGGCAAGGAGAAAATTCCTGATCCAACCATATTTCCAACGACAAACGCCGTTAATAACCAAAAACCCCATTTTTTTGTCTGTTCCATTCCAGTACCTCCATGATTCTTTGTACGGACCAGACCCCGAGATCATATAAACGCAAAAAAAGCCTGAACAAAAGTCCATGCTTAAAGAAACACACACCCTTGATCTCCGGATAGCCCTCCGCGAAAAAGCACGCGGCAGTCCTGCACTTATTCAGATACAGTCCCAGCATAGAGAAGGATCGGCTTTCTCCACACTTCGGCGCTGATGCCTTTTACACATGTTTAACAGCCCCTGTCAGCCTGGCATGTGTGACTTATCATCCGCGCAACCTCTACCTCACTGAGAAAGAGTGAGGATTTAATTATTCAGTTACTCCCAGAAGGTTATCAAAGAAAGGATGATCTGTCAAAGGGAACAGATGGAAAATACGGATAGAGCCAAGCTCTATCCGCATGTGGTTATCGATTATTTTTCTTTTTTTGCACAGCTTCTTGAAGCGGATCATCTTTTAGAGCTGAACCAGCATCTTCAAGAGCTCCTTGGATTACGTTTTTTTCTTTTTCGGAACGTTTTCCTTTATCTTTATTAAAGAAACCCATTCGTATCACCTCTTTTAAAAAATAGGTACATGTTTAAGATGCCTCTTTCCTGAAAAATTATGCGGGATATTTTTTATCGTCCAAAGTCCTGTTGATCAAACATACATTCTCTTGATATATTTGTAATTCAGAGATTTTTTGCAAAAGATAAAAGGAGAAGCGGCAAATGACAGGAAAAACACACATCATGGGAGGCATCGCTTCTTGTACGGCAGCGGCTTATTATTATGGATTTGATCCAGTGCTTATGGCTGCGTCAGGCGCGGTTGGAGCATTAATACCCGATATCTGCCACACACAAAGCAAAATCGGGAGAAAATTTCCTATTTTATCGAAAGTGGTCAGCTCCGTTTTTGGCCATCGCACATTTACACACAGCTTGCTGTTTATGCTCATCATGTTTTTTATCACTTCTACATACATTCCAGATAAAAACATATCAGCCGGCCTGATGATCGGAATGGCGAGCCACTTGATTCTTGACGCTTGGACGGTGAACGGAATCAAATTATTATTCCCTTCAACGATCCGCGTTCGGCTTCCATTATATATGAAGACAGGCAGTTTTTCTGAGCAGCTCGTGCTAGCCGGCCTGACCCTTGCTTCATGTTACTACTTTTATATGCTGTTTCATGGGCGCATGTTTTAAACACATGAGTGCTGAGACTTGTCTGAACCGGCTGTTTTTAGTAGGTTTTACTTAAGAAGCATTTCATGCAGATGATCAAGAAAACGTGAGGAGTCATATTGATGAAAGGAACCTTTTTTCACAATCAGCGGTTTTTATGTTTTTCGATCTTATTTATGTGGATCAAAACGTATGTGATATATAAACTCGGCTTTGATTTGCAAATCGATACTCTGTTGGAGGAGCTAATGCTGCTGGTCAACCCGCTCAGCTTTATTCTTCCTTTATTCGGTATCGGCCTGCTTCTAAAAGAAAACAAGCAGCGGGCCTTTTTGCTGATTGCCAATTTGGTTCTGACTGTTATCTTGATCTCTAATACGATTTTTTACGGCTTTTATATCGATTTTATTACCATTCCGGTTTTATTTCAGGCCAGCAACATGAGCGATATGGGCAGCAGTGTAAAAGAACTGTTCCATCCTCTGTTTATCGCCCTGTTTGTGGATTTGGTTTTTCTGCTGCTGTTCGCCAGAAAAACCAAACACCCACAGACAAAAGCCGCTCCCCGCACGATCAAACGGTACTATGCAGCTTCCTGCGGCATGCTTTTATGCACGCTGGCACTTGCAGAAGTACAGCAGCCGAAGCTTTTGGCACATTCTTTTGACCGAGAAATGCTAGTCAAAAGCATCGGCCTGTTTCAGTTCCATATTTACGATACAATTTCTCAGACTGTTAATATCAGCGCGAAAGCTTTTGCCGATGAAGACAGTATAACTGCCATTAAAAACTACACAGAGGCTGATTACAGCAAGCCTGATCAAAGCAAATTCGGTCTTGCAAAGGGGCGCAATGTCATCTTTGTAACACTTGAATCGACCCAAAGCTTTGTTCTGAATGAAAAAGTAAATGGAAAAGAAATTACCCCATTTATGAATGATCTCATTAAAAAAAGCTATTCCTTTGATCATTTCTATCAGCAAACAGAACAAGGAAAAACATCAGATTCAGAATTTATCGTCGCTAACTCACTGTATCCTTCCCTTAGCGGCGCCGTCTTTTTCACGAAAAGCGACCATCAATTTCATACGATGTATAAATCGCTGAAGCAGCACGATTATTATTCAGCCGTCTTTCATGCTAACCATAAAACATTTTGGAACAGAGATGTCATGTACGATACATTTGGCATTGACCGCTTTTTTGATGTTGATGATTTTCATGTCACTCCCGGGACATCGACAAGCTGGGGCTTAAAAGACAAAGAATTTTTAGAGCAGTCCGCCGAAAAGCTGAAAAGCCTGCCGCAGCCGTTCTACAGCAGTTTTATCACGTTAACGAATCATTTTCCGTTTGAGATTGATGAAAAGGATCAGCTGATAGATGAATTCGATTCAAGCAGTGATCTGTTAAACCGCTATGTGACCACGGTTCGCTATGAGGATGAGGCATTAAAGCATTTTATCAAAAAACTGAAGGACGAAGGCTTATACGAAAATTCGATGATCGTATTTATGGGAGATCATTACGGCATTTCTGAAGCCCATAACGAGGCAATGGCTGAGTTTTTAGGGAAAGATGAAATCACACCGTATGACAACGTTCAGCTCCAGCGGGTGCCGTTTATCATACATATCCCGGGAATCACCGATCAACAGCCGGAAACCATCTCTGATGCCGGGGGGCAGGTCGACGTCAGGCCGACACTGATGCATTTACTCGGCGTTGAGACAAAAGGCGATATCCAATTCGGCAATGATTTGCTGTCCAGCGACCGCACCCCATTCGCCGTTCTGCGAAACGGCAGCTTTATTACGAACGATTATATATACACAAAGAACACGTGCTATAGCCAAAAAACAGGTGAAGTGCTGGAAAATCAGGATGCGTGCCTCCCTTATAAGGAGAAAGCAAACGAAGAACTGTCTCTCTCTGATAAAATTTTAAATGGTGATCTGCTCAGGTTTTCCGAATGAAAAAAATCCCTCTATCAAGAGGGATTTTTTACGTTTCCAATATCACCTTGCCAGTCAGCTTCGTTTCATAGCCGTTTAATTGAGACAAATTCGCCTTGTATTCCTCAGAATTCAAAATCTCCTTCACGGCCTTCAGCAGCTGCTCATGTTTTTTCAAAACGACAATATCATATTGTTCGTCGATGAGCGGGATAAAATCAACACTGCCCATATGTGCCGCGTGCTGCGCCCCGATTCCCGCGTCAGCCTGTCCGCTTGAAACTTGTGAAGCGACAGCGTAATGATCAGTCACGATATCGCCATATCCCACTACATCAGCCGGATTCACACCAAGCAAGCCAAGCTGTTCATCAAGGAGCACCCTTGCGCCAGAACCCTTTTCCCTGTTGATGATCCGGATATCGGCTCTTTTCAAGTCTTTCCAGCCTTGAATGTTTTTCGGATTCCCTTTTTGCACATACAGTCCTGCTTTGCGGAGAACGACATTGATGAGACAAAACGGTTCACCTGTCAAGATCCGTTTCACATAAGGCGCGTTATACTGGCCAGTTTCTGCATCGTACAAATGGAGGCTGACAATGTCACACTTGCCTTGATACATATCAATCAGGCTGTTTAAGCTTCCTTTGTATTTACGGAGCGGCGTCTCCTGAATGGCATTCTCCAAATGCTTGCTGAGAAGATCCATCGAAATGTCCTGTCCGCTGATCATGACATTCCGTCTGCCGTCCGGCTCAGCCTCCTGCACCTGTTTCGGCGCTTCTGTTGCAGCGATGGGCTGAGACATTCTCATATTCGTTTTATATTGCTTTAAATCTTCTTCATCCACACGCATCTGCCTTCCGACACGATAAGCAGGCAGCACGCCTTTTTTAATCAAATCATAAACGGTCAGCTTTGATACCTTCAGCAGACCTGCAACTTCTTCTATCGTATAGGAAGAGGTTTCATTCATCATCATCACTCTCCTATTTTATTATACCTTTTCGCCGAATGTAAAAAAACCCACATAAACCAAACATAATCAGTTATAATTAGTTATATCTAATGATAAGGGGTGCAATCATGTTTAAGAAGTATTCTATTTTCATCGCAGCCTTAACTGCCTTTCTCCTTGCAGCAGGCTGTTCTTCAAACCAGTCTTCAACGGACAGCGAGAAAAAAGTAACGTTAACCATCTCAGCTGCCGCCAGCGCGCAGGATGCACTTGAGGAAATCCAAAAAAATTATGAAAAAGAGCATCAAAATATTACCATCCAAGATAACTATGGCTCTTCCGGCGCCTTGCAAAAACAGATTTCTCAAGGAGCAGGAGCAGATCTGTTCTTCTCAGCTGCTGAGGATAAATTTAAAAAGCTGGTGGATGATGGAGATATCGCAAAAAAAGACAGCACTGATTTAGTCGGTAATGAAATTGTGCTGGTCGTACCGAAAAACGGAGATTCACCTGTGACAAGCTTCAGCAATCTGGCTGAATCAGAAAAAATCGCCCTTGGCACTCCGGAATCCGTACCGGCAGGAGCTTATGGGAAAGAATCACTGACAAAGCTGTCTTTATGGGACAAAGTGAAGGATAAAATTGTGTATGGAAAAGACGTTCGCCAAGTTCTTTCTTATGTTGAAACCGGCAATGTAGACGCAGGTATTGTTTATAAAACAGATGCCCTGGTCTCGAAAAAGGTCAACATTATTGACGAGGCAAAAGCAGATACACACAGCCCAATTGTCTATCCGTTAGGAATCGTAAAAGATACAAAACACCGTAAGGAAGCGAAGGAATTTTACGAATACCTGCAATCTGATGAAGCAATGAAAGTATTTGAGAAATATGGCTTTACTGCCGAGTAGCATAAGCGCTTCAGAATTTTTCACACCCGTTGCGCTTTCCTTTCAGGTGGCGGCAGTTGCCGGAATTGTTGTCATTATTCTCGGAACACTTGCTGGAGCATGGATGTCACGGGCATCATTTTTCGGAAAAACGGCACTCGAAACATTTTTTATGCTTCCGCTCGTTCTTCCGCCTACTGTTGTCGGTTTTATTTTGATCGTCATTTTCGGAAAGCACAGCCTCATCGGACAAGCCATCGAGTGGATTTTCCAGCAGCCTGTCATTTTCACCTGGTGGGCCGCTGTGATCGCCTCGGCTGTTGTAGCCTTTCCGCTTATGTACCAATCAGCCAAAACCGGATTTGCTGACATTGATCCCGATATACAAGGTGCGGCAATGGTAGACGGCGCTAGCAGATGGAAAGTGTTTATCCATATCTCCGTCCCGCTTGCCTATCCTTCGTTACTGACCGGAAGCATCCTCAGCCTTGCGCGGGCGCTCGGAGAATTTGGCGCAACACTCATGTTTGCAGGAAACATCCCCGGTGTTACGCAAACACTGCCGACGGCGATATATGTCGCATTGGATTCCGGCAACAATACCCTTGCTTGGGCGTGGGTCGTCTGTATTGTTGTCATTTCCTTTTTGATGCTGTTTTTCATTCAACAGAAAAAAACGCACTAAAAAAACTCCCCGTAACGGGGAGTTTTTTGATTAAAACAGAAGCTCATCAGGATTTGGACCGACACGCTCATCTTTATTTAATGCGTCAATTTTGTCCATGTCTTCTTGAGACAATTCGAAATCAAAAATATCAGCGTTTTCGATGATACGGTGTTCTTTAATGGATTTTGGAATGGTTACAACTTCATGCTGCAGATCCCAGCGCAAAATCACTTGAGCCACAGATTTATTGTGTTTTTCAGCAATCTGTGTCAGCACTTCGTTATCCAAAAGCTGTCCCTGCATGAGCGGAGACCACGCTTCCAGCTGAATGCCTTGCGCTTTGCAGTAATCTCTTAATTCTTTTTGCGTCAAACGAGGGTGAAATTCAACTTGGTTCACCATCGGTTTGATTTCAGCATCTTTCAACAGCTCTTCTAAATGATGAACTTGGAAGTTGCTGACGCCGATCGCGCGAATTTTGCCATCTTTGTACAGCTTTTCAAGCGCGCGCCATGTATCTTTATATTTATCTTTGCCAGGCCAATGGATCAAATATAAATCTAAGTAATCAAGCTGTAATCTTTCCAGGCTTTTTTCAAAGGCAGCAAGCGTTGTTTCGTAGCCTTGATCTTCATTCCACACTTTTGATGTGATGAAGAGCTCTTCTCTTGCCACACCGGATTCTTTAATCCCGATGCCAACGCCTTCTTCATTTTTGTAGATCGCTGCTGTATCAATACTGCGATAACCATTTTTAATTGCCGCTTTCACTGATTCAGTCGCTTCATTACCATTTTCTACTTTAAAAACACCCAGACCGAACCAAGGCATTTCAACTCCGTTATGTAACTTTACAGTATCTTTTAAACTTGTTGGCACTTGAACATCCACCCTTTCACTGAAATGTAAGCGTCTATATTATCTCACATTCCTCTCAGCCGATACCAATAATACGCTTAAGACCCTCTTTTTGCTTCTTTTTTCACAGCACACGCAAAGTCAAACACTATTTTTTTCCTATTTTAACAATATTGAGATTACAAATACATTGAGCAGGGTATGCGTGTAGTGTAACCAAATGAAAACAAAGGAGGAAACAACTTGAAACGTATTCGTATCCCAATGACACTTGCTCTTGGTGCCGCTTTGACAATTGCCCCTTTGTCCTTTGCTTCCGCTGAAGAAAATCCTGCTCCGAAGATGTCGCAGACAACTACTGCTGGAACAACTGCCGCTGATGTAGGTTTAAACGTCAACCTGGATGTACTTGGAATTGCCAACCAGATCGCTGATGCCATCAAATCCGCACAGAATAGGGATGGCTTTGTGAAAAACCTCATGGAGTCTTCCTTCTACGCGTCCGGCCAAAAATATAACGTCATGGTCTTTAATTTAAGCCAGGAATATGAAGATCATTTGAACGGTGTGCAATTTTACGGCTCAGCCGTTTACGACGGCATTACGTATGGCATTTGGGTATTTGAAGACGGAACCTTTACAAACAAAGGCGATGGCGGCTGGATCAACTGGGCCTTCAGAGGCTGGTTCGACCGGGATGGCAGCACTGTCGCATTTCATCGCCCTTAATATAGAAAAAAGCTGGCGCTCTAACGCCAGCTTTTTTGCTGCATTTATTCGCCGCCTTCAAGCATGGCGGCTTCGACATCATTAATGTATTGGCGAAGCTCATGGGAGATGTCCCGGGAAATTTCTCTTTCCTCGAAAAGTGTTTGAATTTCATTTCTGATCGCCTGTACAGCCTTCAGCTTCACTTCCAGCTTCTGATTTTCAAAATGGGCGCTTGATTTCAGCTCATGATGGCTGTGCTCCAGCCTGAAAATTAACTGCTTATAGAATGTAATGACAGATAAAAACACTTCTTTATGCTCTTCCGTCTTGTGTTTTTCCAGATATTCTATCGCTGCTTTTGCCGTTTTCACTCTTGTTGCCCGTATCAATCCCGCTTCATTTAAAATCGACATCTCCGGCTTTTTATGTTCACCGAAGAAAATCCAATACATCAGCCTCTTGAGCCTTGTTTTTGATAATCCGACTTTAAACGGGTTCGCATACAAAATTTCCAACTCGTTAAATCGTTCTTGCAGCACATTTGCTGTTTCTTCCGGGATGTCTCCCCGCTCCAGCATTTTCATCAGCGCCTCTTGCTCTGCCTTAACCCCTTGGGCACGGACTTTACGCTCGTGCTTTTTGATGCGATTAGACGATGTATATTGCTGAAAACGAAGATTTTTCATTTTCTCATTGTATTCAGCTATCACCGCAAGAGAGGCCGTTTTGTTTGTCTCATTCATGTCCTCTTTAATCGTTTGAAGGGCTGTTTTGATCAATTTGCGTCTCGCCGTCAGCAGCTTCTTGTTTCGTTCCTCGTCCTCTTCTTCTTTTTCAGTCAGAATCGGCAGCACAACGGTAGCAATGACAAGCGTGCATAAAATGACGCCGGCTGCTAAAAAGAGAATCAGATTTCTTTCCGGAAACGGCGTGCCGTCCTCCAGGAAATACGGAATGGAAAAAGAACCTGCAAGCGTTACTGCTCCACGCACACCGGAAATCGAAATTAACAGCGTCGAACGAAGACCCGGTTTATAGATGTTCTGATCTTTATTAAAGAACCATTTGCCGTTCCAGAAGAACAGCACCCACAGGAATCTCAGGAGCATTAACGTAAATGTGATGACTAGGATATAGCCGATCACCTTCATGTTGCTGATGGCAGTGTCGTTAAAGATAACAGAAATAACATCAGGGATTTGCGTGCCGAGAATAACGAAGACCAGGCCGTTCAAAATAAATAAAATAATGTTCCACGTACTTGAGGAGACAATTTGCAGCTTGATCATCGTTGATTCCAGACGATCCTGTTCAACCGCATGGGTAATACCGCCAGCTACAACAGCTAAAATGCCGGAAACGCCGATTTCTTCAGCTGCCAAATAAATCACAAACGGCGTCAGAATTTGAATCAGCATATGCATCGTGACATCCTGCATGCCAAGGCGGCGCAGAAATAGGCGAAAACGAATAATCAAAAATGAAATGACAACCCCGCACAGCAAGCCTCCGAGAGAAATAAAGACAAAGCTAACAGCCGCTTGTGCTAATGAAAATGCACCAGTCACTGCCGCTGCAATCGCAAACTTAAAGGCCACCAGACCTGATGCGTCATTCATCAGCCCCTCACCTTCCAGCAGGCGAAGAATCCCTTTTGGCATTTTCACTCTTCCTGATAATGCGCTGACAGCGACGACATCAGTCGGTGAAAGAATGGCCGCAAGTCCAAAGGCCGCTGCCAGCGGAATAGCAGGAATCATCCAGTGAATCGTGTAGCCGCCTACAATCACAGTCGCAAATACAAGGCCGAGTGCAAGCAATAAAATCGGAGCCCTTAAATTCCAAAGCTCTGCCCGCGGTGTCCTCTTTCCATCATTAAATAGCAGAGGCGCGATAAACAGAACAAAAAACAATTCGGTATTTAATTCAAAATGAAGACCCTGTGGAAATGAGGCGGCAAGAATCCCAAGAGCCACTTGAATCAGCGGCACCGGAATAAACGGAATAAACCGGTTCACGATATTAGAAATCGCAATAATCGTTAATAATACGAGCACAACTAAAAATATGTCCAAATGCATGACCTCCTTCGTCTGTTGTGTGTCGGCATGATGAGCCAAAAAATCTGTTTGTCTAAAAGCCCTTGAGCTAGGGTGGCCTTGCATACGCTATGTGGTTTCGCAGGAGTTCTCTCCACACTTGTCTTCTTTTATAGTACCCTTTTTAGGGTATTTTTTCTCATAATATGCTCACAGTGAACTTTTTTGCAGCAGAGCAAATTACAGAAAAAAGAGACAGGAAGCTACTCCCTGTCTCTCATCTTTCTTTCTCAATCATGAAAATTCGTACCGTCAGTTGTTGCTTTGATAATGCCCGCGCGGATGACAAAGTCACCGAAGTGCTCGCCTTCCTCACGTTCTTTCGCATAGCGGGAAAGAAGGATGCGCAGCTCGCTTAAAATGTCTGCTTCACCGATGTTTTCACGGTACATTTTGCTTAAACGGCTTCCGTCAAACGCAGCGCCAAGATACATATTATATTTGCCCGGCGCCTTTCCGATAAATCCGATCTCACCGAGTGCATGACGTGCACAGCCGTTCGGACACCCTGTCATGCGAATGGTGATTTCCTGATCACGAAGGCCGTTTTCGTCAATAATCTCTTCAATCTTATCTAACAGGGTCGGCAAATAACGTTCTGCTTCGGCCATTGCCAATCCGCAGGTCGGAAGAGCGACGCATGCCATCGAGCTGCGGCGAAGTGCTGAATAGTGCTTGCCGTCAGTTAGTCCGTACTGTTCAATTAAAGCACTGATTTCTTCTTTTTTATCGCTTGAAACGTTCGCAATCATTAAGTTCTGATTGGCTGTCAGCCGGAACTCACCTGTATGAACTTTGGCGATTTCCCGCAAGCCAGTCATCAGCTTATAATCACCGTAATCCGTTATACGGCCGCCTTCGACAAACAGCGTGAAATGCCATTTATCCTCGATGCCTTCCACCCAGCCATAGCGGTCGCCGTTATGATCGAAATGATACGGCTTCGCTTCTTCCAGGCTCCAGCCGAGACGGTTTTCCAATTCTTCTTTTACGTTTTCTAAACCGAGGCGGTCAACTGTGTATTTGAACCGCGCATTTTTACGGACAGAACGGTTGCCGTAATCACGCTGAATCGTAATCGTTTTTTCAGCAACGTCATACATTTGCTCAGGCCGGCAGAAACCGATCACCTTGGCTAATTGCGGATATGTCGCAGTATCGCCATGCGTCATTCCCATACCGCCGCCGATTGCCACGTTAAAACCGATCAGCTTGCCATCCTCGACAATCGCAATGAATCCCAGATCTTGTGAAAAGACGTCAATATCATTAGACGGCGGAACGGCAATACCGATTTTAAACTTCCGCGGCAGATAGAGCGGTCCGTACATTGGCTCGACTTCTTCCTCCGGCGTGCCGGCAACTCTTTCCTCATCAAGCCAAATTTCATGATATGCTCTCGTCCGCGGCAGCAGATCATCACTTAATTTTTTAGACCACTCGTATACCTCTGAGTGGATTTCAGATTGATAAGGGTTTGATGCACACATGACGTTACGGTTTACGTCTCCGCAGGCTGCGATCGTATCCAAAAGTGCTGAGTGGATCGTCTGAATGGTTTTCTTCATGTTCCATTTCAGAATTCCGTGCATTTGGAATGTTTCACGTGTCGTCAATTTTAATGTGCCGTTCCCGTATTTCTGGGACAGGTCATCCATGACAAGCCATTGTTCAGGCGTCGAGACGCCCCCTGGCATACGCACGCGCAGCATGAACTGATATGCGGGCTCAAGCTTCTGCTTTTGGCGTTCATTTCGGAGGTCGCGGTCATCCTGCAAATAACTGCCGTGGTGTTTCATCAGGCGGTTATCATCATCCGGAATTCCCGCACTGATTCGATCGAGCATCACTTCTTTCAGCGTGCCGCGCAAATAATCACTTTCTTTTTTAATGCGTTCAACATCACTTGGAGAGCCGTCCGGTGCTTTTAGAATTTTGGTCACCATGTTGAAAAACTCCTTTCAAGTCAAATCAATATACATCACGCTGATAGCGTTTTTGCTGCTGCATATCGGCAAGATAAGCCTCCGCCTCTTCGCGGCTCATATTGCCTTCTTTTTCGATAATTTCAAGCAATGTGTGATGGACGTCATGCGCCATGTGCTTTTCATCTCCGCAAATGTAAACAGCCGCTCCTTCTTGAAGCCATTCAAACAATTCTGCGCTATGTTCAAGCATGCGGTGCTGCACATATACTTTTTCTTCCGTATCACGTGAGAACGCCACATCCATTTTTGTCAGCACACCGTCTTTGAGCCAATTCTGCCACTCTGTCTGGTAAAGGAAATCCGTGACAAAGTGCTGATCGCCAAAGAACATCCATGCCTTTCCTTCCGCTCCCGTCTCCTCACGCTCCTGCATAAAGGAACGGAAAGGTGCGACGCCTGTCCCAGGGCCCACCATGATAATCGGTGTTTCAGGGTCTTTCGGAAGCTTAAAGTTTTGATTGTGCTGTACATAAACCGGCAGTGTGTCTCCTGGCTGCAGACGTTCCGCGCACAAAATCGAGCAGACGCCTTTTCGTTCACGGCCGTGCGCATCGTAGCGGACTGCGCCGATTGTTAAATGCACTTCATCCGGATTTGCGGATAAACTGCTTGCAATCGAATAAAGGCGGGCAGGCATTTTTCGCAAAATCGAGACAAACTCCTGCGCAGATACACTAAATGGGCCATAGTCACGGACGAGATCAAGCAAATCGCGCCCTTCAATATAGGCTTTTACATTCTCCTCATTTCCCGGGGCTAAAAGCTCTCTAAGCTCATCGTTCCCTGTCAGCTGGGCTGCCTGTTCAAGAAGCGGTTTTGTGAGAACGGTAATCTCATAGTGAGAAATCAGCGCTTCTTTCAGCGGTCGGACATCACCTTGCTTATTAAGCGTCACAATTTCTTCCGGGTCCCAATTCATTTCCTTAAGGAGCAGCTCGACAAGTTCCGGATCGTTTTCCGGATAGACGCCGAGGCTGTCACCAGGCTCGTAAGTCAGGCCAGATCCTTCAAGAGACAGCTCCACATGGCGTGTTTCTTTATTTGATCCTCTGCCGTTTAAATTTAAATTTTCTAACACTTCAGCCCGAAACGGGTTTGTTCTGGAATACGAAGACTCACCGGTTTGTGACGCAGCCGCCGGCGCAGGCGCGGCGCTTCCGCCCCCAGCTTCATTTAATCCTTTCAATACACCCTCAAGCCATTCGGCTGCCGGTTCATCATAGTCAAGATCGCAATCAACGCGCGGAGAAATCCGTTTTCCGCCGAGTTCTTCTAAGCGTTGATCAAATTCTTTCCCTGTCTGGCAGAAAAATTCGTACGAACTGTCACCAAGCGCCAAAACGGAAAAGCGCAGGTCTTCAAGCTTAGGCGCCCGTCTTCCGTGCAGAAATTCATGAAACGACAGCGCGTTATCAGGCGGCTCACCTTCTCCATGCGTACTGACGACGATTAAAAGATTGGTTACCTTCTTCAGCTGATTCGGCTTAAAATCGCTCATGGATGAGACGGTCACTTGAAAACCGCTCTGTTCAAGCTGCTTGCCGGCATTTTCTGCAAGCCCCTGTGCGTTTCCCGTCTGTGAACCATAAAGAACGGTCACTTCTTTTGAAACGGCTGATGCCGCCGCTTCCGCAGACACAGCTGCCGCCGGCGCACCCGCAGATTCTTGGGCGGAAACAGATTGAGCGGATAAATATCCGCTCAGCCATATTTTCTGGGATTCGGTCAAGGTCGGCAGAAGGCGGTTAAGGAGCTCTGCCTGCTCCTGATTAAACGGACTGTTCATTACCTGAAGTTGCAACGTATCCACCTCACAAAGTTATAAACTGATCGAAAATTGCATCTAATTGAACTTTACCGGAATACTAGGCTTAAGTAAAATATATTTACATGATGATAACTATTAAGAATCCTAATGATAAAACGGCTATGCTTCATGTAAATAGAAAAAAGAGAAGGACTCCCTTCTCTTCATTCAGCCATCTGATATAAGTGAGGCGGCACAGCGGTTACAAACGGACTGGCTTCACCTGTATAAAATACTGCCAGCATGTGCATCGCACGGGTGCACGCAGTATATAAAAGCCTGCGGTCGTGCTCTGTATGATAGTGTTCTTCAGATGCATCATAGACAAGCACTGCGTCAAATTCAATTCCCTTCGCTAAATACACCGGAATCACGCAAACACCCTTTTGAAATGGTTGATTTTCTTTATGAATCAGGCGAACATCTGTATATTCACTCATGTGGGCGTGCGCCTGTATGCATTGCTGCGCAGTCTTGCAGATGACGGCTATTGTTTCGCGCCCTTTTTTCTTGAGCCGGCCAATTTCTTGCGCGAGCTTTTGGCAAAGGCTCTCATGTCCTTCAGTTTTGACAACGAGCGGCATTTCCCCGCTTCTATTAAACGGCTCAATATCCGCTCCATCTTGAAGCATCGCTTTGGTAAACTCGACAATCTGCCTTGTTGATCTGTATGTTCTCTTTAAACGAACATACTCAGCAGGATCATCCTCAAAGCACGCATCCATACGCTGATCCCCGTGTATGGTATGCGCGTAGATGGACTGATTGATATCACCGAGCACTGTCATGCTGGCAGCCGGAAAAATACTTCTCATGTAAGCCATCTGAAACGGTGAATAGTCCTGGGCTTCGTCAATAAATAGATGTTTGATCTTCGTATTTTTCTTTCTGCCCTCAATCAGATCCTGCATATAAAGAAACGGTGCCGCGTCCTCATAGAGCAATTTATTATCCGTAAATGCCGAACGGGTCAGCTCACCTATCACGGCCATCTTCTCATGCTGAAATTTCCCTCCCCAGCCAGAAAACAATTGCAAATACAGCTGTGAAACATCAAGAAATGCAAGGAGCCTGACTGCCTGCTTGAGCGGTTTGAAAGCTTTTTTCACAATGATGGCGGCAAGCAGCTGCTGCTCTCTTTGATAATCGTTAAACGTACTCTCGCTGAACCGTTTCCTTTCCTGCAGTTTTTTGTACACGTCCAGGTAGTCCTCTTTGTCAAGCAGCTCAGCTTCATGAACAACCCAATCCTTTCGCCGTTCCTTTTTCTCAAGCTTGTTAAGCTCACTCAGCAGCCACTTCGCGGTTTGCTCCATCCGATTCGGAATGGAGTGATTTTGATCCAATGAGTAAAAATAGGATTGAATTTGCTCCTTTGTGATCAGCTTTTGTCCGCGGAATATGATATTTTTAAAAATCATCCCTTCAGAAGAAAGCCGTGTGACGTATTCATCAATGAATTGCTGAAAGGATAAACCCGCCTTCCATGTGATTCCCGCAAGCCTTGTTGGAAAATCGCCGTCCTTTGTTTCCGTCAGGCAATATTCGAGCTGATCAAAGGGGCTTTCACATTTGAACTTGCGGCCAAGACGATGCTCGATATATTCCTGAAACGTCGCCTGCTCCATATTCTCTTCTCCTAACTCAGGCAAAACAGAGGATACATAGCTGTTAAATAAGAAGTTGGGAGAAAACAAAACGATTTGTCCGGCATCAATGACGCCGCGGTGCCTGTATAACAAATAAGCGACACGCTGAAGCGCAGCCGATGTTTTCCCACTGCCAGCCGCTCCCTGCACGAACAGGATCTTGCTTTTTTCATTACGGATAATCTGATTTTGTTCTTTCTGAATCGTAGACACGATGTTTTTCATTTGGGTATCGGAGTGATGGCTTAATACCTCTTGCAGCATTTCATCGCCAATCGTCATATCGGTATTAAACATCGCCTTGAGAGTGCCGTTTTTGATCATAAACTGGCGTTTCAGCACCATTTCCCCTTCTATCGTTTCACCGGGCACCTCGTACTCCGCTTTTCCTGGAGAATAATTGTAGTACAAACTTGATATCGGCGCCCTCCAGTCATAGATCAGAAAGTGTTCCTCTTTCTCATCCAAACAGGAAGCTAAACCGATATAAATTCGCTCTGCCTCCGCCTCGCCGTTTTCAATAAAATCAATCCGGCCGAAATAAGGCGATTTTTTCAATTGATGAATTCGTTTGAGCTGCTGATCCATGCGCCGATGATTCTGTTCCCGATCAGACAGCAGCTCTGCCTGCTGCTTAATGCTTGCCATCGTTTCAATCGCTTCATGGGCATCATCAAAATTAACCTTAACATCCTCCCAAAAGCTTTTTCTTAATCCGATGATATCATGCTTCAACCCGCCCGCAGACGTTTCCAGAAACCGCTCTTTTTTTTCGAGCTCCTTCAGCACCTCATCTATTCTCGACTGCTCTTCCTTCCATTCCTTATCCTGCTGATTCATGAACGGCACCTCCAGAAAATAGTTGACAAACATAGATGAAACACTGTAAAATATAATTGGGTACGTATATTAAATATATGATGAAAACTGGCAAATACAATTTATCTTAACACATTCACCCAATACCAATCAAGGTTTGGGTTATTTATATGCAGAAAAAACCGATTTCAACTCGAAATCGGTTTTTTCTCTTATGATTTCACATTGATCACTGTTGGACGTGCTTTTCTTAGGTTGCGAATCTTCTCTTTCATCAGTATCGATTCCTTATTCCTTTCAATCTTCGATATAATATATCTTTTTCATTTTAAAAACACCGCAGAGCTTTACCGTGTTTGTCTGTTCATCTAACGTGAAGAATGACTAAACTTGTTATTGTCATCTTCCATAAAGCGACTACATCCTTGCTATCGTATCTATAGTCGCAGTAAAATAGTCATTTTTCATCCAATTTCGACATATTTCAACAAATTAAAGTTTTTCATTTGGGAGAATAGGACGATGTTACATTATTTCTCTCGGTTTATGATATGAACATGAAGAAAGAACCAGAATTAGTTAGGAGGAAATACTCAGTGAAGAAAAAGCTATCTATGATGTTGCTGGCATTCGTCGTAGCCGTAACAAGTTTTACGGCTATTGACCTAGTAAACAACAAAGCGGAAGCTAAAGATTGGGTTAAAAAAGGTCAAATATGGAGTACTCATTACCATTCGGGCTCATTTAAAAACTATACTTACTCGCCAACTTTTCATATTTATTATCCAGGACAAGGAACTTGGGCCAACATGACAGCAAACGGATCAGGCAGCGGGAAAATTACAGCAACTCTGCAACTAAAGACAAATAAAGGCTGGAAAAATGTTAAAACTTTTTATGCAACGAAAAAAGGCTCTACAAATTTAAGTTACAAACAAGCTTCTAAAAGCTACAAAACAAAATACAGATTCAAATTCACTAACACAGGAACTAAAAAAACCATCAGCTATACCTTTTGGGCTACCTATTAATTTCAAATAGCTTTGTTCTGCGCGGTTTCGAAAAGGACTTTTTTTTGGTCCCGGCAGGCTACCATAAAAGAAACCTCTCCGTCATGGAGAGGTTTCTTTTATTTTACTGACTATCTAAGCGAAAAGAACGGTTTGGCAGCTTCCAATTAAACATATAGGAACAAACCCGGCAAACAACGAGCACGAAAAACAGAACGTATAAGCCGAACGAGTTCCCCAGCCAGCCCAAGCCGACGATTAAACCGCCGAGAGCCGCCCAGACTGCATAAATTTCCGCCTTCAGCACAAGCGGTTTGCGCCCGGCAAGAAGGTCACGGATGATTCCGCCCCCGCTTCCCGTCAGCACAGCAGCCACGATCACGGCACTAAGCGGATGGCCCATTTTGACGGCATACAGTGCGCCTTGGATAGCAAAGGCAGCGAGGCCGATCGCATCTGATAAATTGCCCCACTTATTCCAATGCTTCAGCAGCAGCTTCGGAAACAGAAACACAATTGTAATAGATAAAAGCGCGATTTGAAAGTACGCTCCCTGCTCCCATAGCGCTGACACCGGAACACCGATCAGCAAATTGCGGATCGCTCCTCCTCCAAAAGCTGTGACAATCCCTAATATATAAACTCCTAAAATATCATATTCCTCTTCCATCGCAACAATTGCGCCGCTGACTGCAAACGCAATGATGCCAATCACACTGAGCAGCTCCCAAGCCATTCTGATGACTCCCTTTTATGTTTGTTAAATTTTCTGACGACCTCTAGATTTTATAATCGCTCAAGCGTAAAATCAATAACATTTTTATGAGAAAAAAAGATAAATTTAGAGGCGGCTATTGCTGATGGACATGAGTTTGCGAAATTAAAAAAGCGCCCGGCATACGCGGGCGCTTTTTTTGTTATTCAGATTTTTCGCCTTTCAGCAGGCACATAAAAATGATAATCAGGATAAAAGCAATCAGGGCCAGGAATGGAATCGTAATAAAACCAAACCAGTTAATATATTGGCCCGAGCACGGCACGCCGCTGACACATGGCTTAATGCCGCTAAAGCCGGGCACTTTTTGCTCTAAGTAATGCATGATCGAAATGAATGCCCCAATAATCGCCATCGGGAGCACATATTTTTTCACTCGTGTGTCCCCTTGAAAGGTGGCGATGCCTAAAATCAGGACGAGCGGATACATGAGGATACGCTGGTACCAGCACAGTTCACATGGAATAAACTTTCTGATTTCACTGAAATACAGGCTGCCCAGCATAGCGATAAGAGCCACAACCCAGGAAGCATATAAAAATACGATTCTATTTTTCATATTGTTACTTCCCTTTCAGCTCTTTTTCTATTGTCTCTTTGATTTCATCATAATCCGCAAAATTTTTGATCACTTTATCATTGACATAAATCGTCGGTGTTGCCTGTATGTTCATTTTTTGATTAAGGTCAGAATCCTTTTCCACTTGAGAAGCGAATGTTTCCTTATCAAGATTTTCCTTGAGCGTCTCAGGTTTTATCTTTGTGGTGCTTTTTGCAAGATCACCAAGGAGGCCTGGGGTTACCCATTCCTGTTCCGTATCCGGCTGTTTTTCGAACAGCTTTTCATGGAAATCCCAGAAAGAGTCAGGGTCTTCCTTCCATACTTCTTCAGATGCAAGAGCCGCTAACCTTGAACCTTTTCCATGGAACATGACGTTCACGAAAGAAAATTTCACATCGCCCTTATCAATAAAGTCTTTTTGTATTTTTGGAAAGATGTCACTGTTAAACACCTTGCAAGACGGACATTTGTAATCTCCGAATTCTACTACAGTTACCGGTGCATCGTCCTTGCCAAGCACAGGCTGCCCTTTGATAGACGGCTGTCCGGAAACCGCATCATTGCCTTGTTCCGTTTTGTTATTAATGATGACAATGGCTGCTAGCAATACAACAACCACAACCGTAAGGATGACCGCGAATTTCGCAGAAGACTGCTGTTTCTTTTTCACTCCGACACCTCATCGTTTTAAAATTAAAAAAGAAGCGGATCGCAATTGATCCACTTCTTTATTTTAACAAGACAAGCGCCGATAAGAAAACCCCGAAAAAATGAATTCTCTCCGACAATTTATTTGTTTTTGAGACGCATGACGCGCATAGCGTTTGCCACAGCGAGCAGTGTAACACCGACATCTGAGAAAACCGCTTCCCACATGGTTGCAATTCCAAATGCTCCAAGAATGAGAAAGATCGCTTTCACACCTAAAGCAAAGCCGATGTTTTGCCACACGATTCGCCGTGTCCGTTTCGCAATCCGAATCGCTTCTGCTATTTTTGACGGCTGATCTGTCATCAGCACGATGTCTGCGGCTTCTACCGCGGCGTCTGACCCAAGGCCTCCCATCGCGATCCCTATATCTGCGCGTGCAAGCACCGGCGTATCATTGATGCCGTCACCGACAAAAATGAGTTTTTCACTAGGCAAAAGCTTAGCTTCTAATGCTTCGACCTGCGCGACTTTATCTTGCGGCAGCAGCTCTGCATATACCTCACCAATCCCAAGCTGTTTTCCGACGGCTTCTCCCGTTTGTTTCGAATCACCCGTCAGCATAGCTGTCTGTTTGATCCCAAGCGACTTCAGATCAGCAACCGCCTGTGCTGCGTCTTCCTTTACTTCATCCGCTATGATGATTGCTCCGGCATAGTGTTGATCAACAGCAACGTGTACGATTGTTCCAGCATTTTCATCCGGGACATCCTCAATTTGTTCTCTTTCCATGAGCTTTTTATTCCCGGCAAGGATCTCAGTTCCATTTACCTTTGCAAAAATGCCGTGACCGGAGATTTCTTCGTATGACTCAATCTCATCGGAGGAAAGCATTTTCCCGTAAGCTTTACGCACAGATTCAGCAATCGGATGCTGTGAATGAAGCTCAGCGTATGCCGCCGCTTCAAGTAATCTATCCTTTGTAAAACCTTCCGCAGGTTTGATTTCTGTCACTTCAAAGCTGCCTTTTGTTAGTGTTCCCGTTTTATCAAACACCGCGTATTTGACTTGATTCAAGGCTTCTAAATAATTGCTTCCCTTTACAAGCACTCCGGCCTTTGAGGCCGCTCCGATTCCGCCGAAGAAACCGAGCGGAATGGAGACAACAAGCGCACAAGGACAAGAAATCACTAAAAAGATAAGCGCGCGGTACACCCAATCGGAAAGCGCGGCGCCAGAAAGAACAAGCGGCGGAACAAAGGCCAGCAATACCGCGATGATCACAACAGCAGGTGTATAATACTTGGCAAACTTCGTGATAAAGTTTTCTGTCCGGGCTTTACGGCTGCTCGCATTCTGAACCAAGTCTAATATTTTTGATACTGCTGATTCCTGATAGCCCTTTGTGACTTCAATATGCAGAACGCCGTTTTGATTGATAAAGCCTGACATTACATCTTGTCCTTCCTGAGCTTTTCTCGGAACGGACTCACCTGTTAAAGCAGATGTATCAACCATCGCTGACCCTTGCACGACCTTACCGTCCAGGGGTATGCTTTCTCCCGGATTAACCACAATGATGTCTCCTGTCTGAACGTCCTCCGGGGAAACCTGTTCGATGCCGTTCTTTGTTTTGAGATTGGCGTAATCAGGCCGTATGTCCATTAACGCACTAATTGATTTTCTGGAACGGCTTACCGCGGCTCCTTGAAAAAGCTCACCGATTTGATAAAACAGCATAACGGCGACCCCCTCAGGGTATTGCTGAATCAGAAAAGCGCCGATTGTGGCAAGGGCCATTAAGAAATGTTCGTCAAACACCTGACCGCGGATGATGTTTTTGACTGCGCGGATTATAATGTCACCGCCGATAATCAAATAAGCACCGAGGAAAAGGAAAAATTCAATGGTTCCCGAATGAACCAAATATGCTGCTGCGCCGAGAATGACAGCCGCCGCCATTCTGATCAGCATATTGACCATTCTATTACGATAGCCATCATCAGCTGATTTCTTTATATGCTTTTGGCGAACCGTTACATGCGGATCAATTGATTTCACTTTTTTCTCTACTTTATTCGTGACCCATTGCTCTTCTTTCCCATCGGCTGAGACAGTTAAGGTGCTTGCCGCAAAATTTACCGCGCATCCGTCAATGCCTTTTATGCCTTTGACTCCATTTTCGATTTTTCGGGCACAATTGCTGCAATCCAAACCGTCCAGAACGTATTCCTGTTTCACTAGTCTCACCTTACCTTCCGATTTAGGGTTCCCTTTTCAAAGCGTATCAATGAGTATTCTATTTACTTTACATATATGAGCATATACTCATATATAAGTTACACCTATTATATGTTGTTTTCCAAGAAAGTGTCAATGAAAAACAAAAACCGGCATATAGCCGGTTTTTCATTTTACTTTTTGCAGGCGAAGAGCATTCAGAACAACGGAAACGGAGCTGAATGCCATTGCTGCTCCTGCTATCCACGGTGCTAAAAATCCAAGTGCTGCGATTGGGATGCCGAGGCTGTTATAGCCAAGCGCCCAGAATAAGTTTTGTTTAATGTTTTTCATTGTCAATCTGCTCATGCGGATTGCGTCTGCAATGCTGTTTAGATCGCCGCGAATCAGTGTAATGTCTGCTGTTTCCATGGCAATGTCCGTGCCAGTTCCAATCGCCATGCCGATGTCAGCTGTGGCAAGCGCCGGCGCATCGTTAATTCCGTCGCCTACCATTGCTGTCTGGCGGCCTTCTTTTTGCAAGCGGGCGATTTCCGCCGCTTTTTGTTCAGGAAGGACTTCCGCAATGATATTCGCAATTCCCGCTTCCTTCGCAATGGCTTCTGCGGTTCTGCGATTGTCTCCTGTCATCATGATGACATCAAGGCCCAACTCTTTCAGACGGGCAACAGCCTTCCGCGACGTATCCTTAATCGTATCTGCAACTGCTACTAGCCCCGCTGCTTCTCCATCAATGGATACAAGCATAACTGTTTTCCCTTCGGCCTCTAGCTCTTCCATTTGGGCGAGAAGAGCCCCATGCTCAACCTGTTCGCTCTCCATTAATTTTCTTGTGCCGACGAGAATGCTTTTTCCTCCCGCTTCAGCCAAAATGCCTGCGCCGACTTTTGCTTCAAAGCGGGTAAGTTTCGGTATCTCAAGCCCTTTATCTTTCACGCCAGCAATAATCGCTTCGCCAAGCGGATGCTCTGATCCCGTTTCCGCTGCCGCTGCAAATTGAAGCAAATCTTTTTCTTCAAAACGGCCGAATGGAATGGCATCTGTCAGACGCGGCTTCCCGTTTGTCACGGTTCCGGTTTTATCAAGAACAATTGTATCGAGACGATGTGTTTTTTCTAAATGCTCGCCGCCTTTAAATAAAATCCCGAATTCAGCAGCGCGTCCAGATCCAGCCATTATGCTCGTCGGAGTGGCAAGACCGAGGGCGCAAGGACAGGCAATGACAAGAACCGCAATGAACTTGCTGATCGCTTCAGCAAAATCGCCAGGAGCCGCCCAAAGGTACCAAATGAGAAAAGTGAGAACGGCAATCCCCAATACAATGGGCACAAAAATGCCTGAAATCTGGTCAGCGAGACGCTGGATCGGCGCTTTTGACCCTTGTGCTTCCTCAACAATTTTGATGATATGAGAAAGCGCAGTATCCTTTCCGACGTTGACAGCTTTAATTTTCAGAAAGCCGTTTGCGTTAACGGTTGAACCTGTCACGCTGTCACCAGGATTTTTGTCAACAGGAAGACTTTCTCCTGTAATCATCGATTCGTCAACCGCTGAGCGGCCTTCAACCACTTCTCCGTCGACAGGAATTCGTTCGCCAGGTTTGACGTAAACAATGTCATTAACAAGCACTTCGTCGATCGGGATGATTTGCTCCTGTCCGTCTCTTACAACAGTAGCTGTTTTCGCTTGAAGCTTCATCAGCTTTTTAATCGCATCCGAGGAACGGCCTTTTGCTTTTGTTTCAAACAACTTGCCTAATAAAATCAGCGTCAGCAAAATCGCGCTTGTTTCATAGTAAAGGCCGTCTGTATGCCCGTGAGAGCCAAGGCTTTGAAAAGTAAGATAAAGACTATAAGCGTAAGCAGCCGTCGTACCGAGGGCGACCAATACATCCATATTGGCGCTTTTATTTCTGAGCGCCTTATAAGCACCCACATAAAACGGCCAGCCGATCAGAAACTGGACTGGTGTCGCCAGCGCAAACTGCATCCACGGATTGAGAAATATATCCGGTACCCAAATGAATGATGTAAATGTAAAATGGCTCACCATCGCCCAAAGCAATGGAAACGACAGGACAGCTGAAAAAATCAGTCTCGCCGTTTGCTTCCGTTCTTCTTTCTTTTTAGCAGCAGCCTCACTGTCCTGTTCCCCCTTCAACTTTAGCTTATATCCAAGCTTATCTACCGCTTCTTTCAAATCGCCGACAGACGCTTCTTTTGGATTGTATTCGACCGTAACTGTTTCTAAAGCGAAGTTTACTGGTGCATTTGCGACGCCTTCTATTTTGTTAAGCCGTTTTTCAATCCGATTGGCGCAAGCCGCACAGGTCATGCCTTCAATATCGAATTCAGCTTTTTCTGTAACAACGTGATAGCCCAGCTTTTCTATTTTTTCTTGAATCGCTGCAGTCCCTGTTTCAGCAGGATCGTAGATTACATTTGATGTTTCCGTTGCCAGATTAACATTTGCATCCGTGACACCGGGCATTCGCTTCAGGCCTTTTTCAATTCTGGCAGCACATGCCGCACAGGTCATACCAGAGACCTGCATCGCGATTTCCTTTTGTTCACTCAACATACTCACTCCTTTATATACACCTGGGGGGTATATAAAAATGAAAGAAATATCGCGCCTCCCTAAAGGCGCGATACCTTGAATCACTCAGCTACGTCATAGCCCTGATCTTCTATCGCATCCGCAATATCTTTGACTGATACTTTGTCAGCATCAAACGAAACATCGACTTTACCCGCTTCCAGATTGACATGAACGGCACTGACGCCGTCCAGTTCTCCTACGCTTGTTTCTACTGCTTTGACGCAGTGCTGACAAGACATTCCTTCAACTTGCAATGTTTTTTGTTCCATAATCAATTCCTCCTGTTTATTCTTTCTATTTTCATCCTACCATACCCCCGTAGGGTATTACAATAAAAAAACGCTTTATGATTTTGTGAACTTTTTAAATACGTCCAAAAGCTCAGAAATGGCCTGTTCCCCGTCTCCGCTTTTGATGGCATCTGCTACACAATGATGGGCATGATCCTCAAGCAAATGAAGCGCCACATTTTTCATTGCCGCCTGAACAGCTGAAATTTGCACAAGAATATCTACACAATATCTGTCGTTTTCCACCATGTTTTGAATGCCTCTGACCTGGCCCTCAATCCGCTTAAGCCGGTTTGTAATCTGATCTTTTTCTTTCGAGCTTTTATGGTTTAATGTTTTATGTTCGTTATGCTTTTCCATGCGTACACCTCTGTTTAATGATATTAATTCCCATTATACTGATTGTCCAAACGGTTGTCTAAGCATGCCGACGCAAAAAATGAATCAGTTAGGTTTTACCATTTGATTAGGAGGGTATATACTTCTGTTGATAACGCTTTTAAAGGGGAGAAGGAAAGTGGATACGATCAAGGTTGGAATATTAGGATACGGATTGTCCGGTTCTGTTTTTCACGGGCCGCTGCTGGATGTTCTGGATGAATATCAAATCAGCAAAATCATGACATCTCGGACAGAAGAAGTGAAACGGGACTTTCCAGATGCTGAGGTTGTACATGAGCTTGAGGAAATCACAAATGACCCTGCCATTGAGCTTGTCATTGTCACCACCCCGAGCGGCCTTCATTACGAGCATGCTATGGCATGCATACAGGCCGGAAAACATGTTGTGATGGAAAAACCAATGACAGCAACAGCCGAAGAGGGGGAAACATTAAAAAGGGCTGCAGATGAAAAAGGCGTATTATTAAGCGTATATCATAACCGACGCTGGGATAACGACTTTTTAACGATTAAAAAGCTGATCTCTGAGGGATCTCTTGAAGATATCAATACATATCAAGTTTCCTATGACCGCTACAGACCTGAAGTTCAAGCGCGGTGGCGGGAAAAAGAAGGCATTGCCACTGGTACGCTGTATGATCTCGGCTCCCACATCATAGACCAAACCCTGCATTTGTTTGGGATGCCTAAAGCCGTGACTGCAAACGTGATGGCCCAGCGGGAAAATGCCGAAACGGTTGACTATTTTCATTTAACCCTGGACTATGGCAAGCTTCAAGCCATTCTATACGGAGGATCAATCGTTCCGGCAAACGGACCTCGTTATCAAATCCATGGAAAAGATTCCAGCTTTATCAAATACGGAATTGACGGACAGGAAGACGCACTCAGAGCGGGAAGAAAACCAGAGGATGACAGCTGGGGTGCAGATGATCCGGAGTTTTACGGACAGCTTACAACCATTCGTGGCTCCGACAAAAAAACAGAAACGATCCCATCAGTAAATGGCTCCTACCTTACTTATTACCGCAAAATAGCGGAAAGCATACGGGAAGGTGCTGCGCTGCCAGTCACTGCTGAGGAAGGTATTAATGTCATCCGCATCATTGAAGCCGCGATGAAAAGCAGTAAAGAGAAACGAACCATTATGCTGGAGCACTAAAACAAAAGCCTCCCCAAATAAGGGGAGGCTTTTTCATTAGAATGTTTTTCCTGCTTCTTTCGCACGCGCAATCGCGTCTTCTTTGATTTGCTGTGCTTTATCAGGCTCCGCATTATGTCCCTCTACGAAAATGCCTTCGAATGATGGTACGCCGAAGAAGTTCATCATGATGCCGATGTAGCGGTGTCCCATTTCCATCTCAGCCGCAGGGCCTTCTGAATAGTAGCCGCCGCGAGCTTGGATATGAATTGCTTTTTTATCAGTCAACAAGCCGACAGGACCTTGTTCTGTGTATTTGAATGATTTTCCTGCAACAGCAACAGAATCGAGATACGCTTTCATCACTGGCGGGAATGAGAAGTTCCATAAAGGAGTAACAAATACGTACTTATCAGCTGATGCAAATTGATCGCTAAGCTCTCCCAAACGGCCTACTTTCGCTTTTTCGCTTTCAGAAAGCTCTTCAAAGCCTGTACCTGACTGAAGCTTTCCCCATCCGCTAAATACATCTGCGTCAATGTGCGGAATGTTTTCTTTGTACAAATCGATATGTACAACTTCATCATTTGGATTTGCTTCTTTGTAAGATTCGATAAATGCTTTACCTGTTGCCATACTGTACGAAGTTGCTTCGTCATGCGGATGAGCAGTGATATATAATACTTTTGCCATTTTTACCAGCCCTTTCGTTTTTAAAAATCACACATCAATTATTATCATACAGATGCATAATGATTATTCTGTCTCTCTTAGACTTTATTATAGAGACAAAGAAATTTACTTTCAAGTAAAACATCTCGAATTAAAGATTATTTAACTTTCCAAACAGCTTTCTTTTCAAAAGCTGTTCTCAAGCCGGAATACAGCGCGGACAGTTCTTTACTGATCCGAGGATAATGAGGGACATGCGGCACTTGAATATCCGCAGGCATCCTTTTCATGATAAAGGATTGCTCAGCCTGTTCAAAAAACGCCCGCAGCTGGTTGATCTCTTCATCAGAAAACGGAGCAGGCGGACGGCGGTGAGCTTGCGCCGAGAGCAAATAGTACCCTAAGTGCTGAGCACCGGAAATGGCAGGCCAGAGCGCCTCCGCATTCGCATGAGGAAACTCTCCAAGGGCCTTGTCATACGCATCCCGAAGCCTGACAAGACTCACCCTTAACTTGTGTTCGTCGGCATTCTGCCCGGTTAACAGTTTCTCCATAAACTGCCCTTCCAGCCGGATGACGTTCCTCATCAGTTCAGGCAGTCGCTTCGTTGAAAACCGCCGCCACAAAAGTATTGTTCCCAACAGCCCGATCACGCTGCCGACAGCTACATCAGTCAGCCTCGCTATCATAAAATAACCGGCACCCGCGCCGCCATGCATACTTTCTGTGATAACAAGCGCATTTGCGGTTAAAAAGGGAACAGCCAGCGCATAATTGCGGACGATCAGCATCTCAAGAAGACATTGCAGCGCTGCAATACAAAACGCAATATAAACACCGCCCGGCTTAAAAAACAGGATTGCGCCTGCCAGCATAACACCGATCACCGTTCCGGCCGAACGCTGAATAGCCCTGTGAAGCGTAAAAACAACAGTAGTGCCAAGCATGACCGCTGCTGCCGAAAGCGGAATCCAATAGGAGCGTGCAAAGCCGAATGCGAGGGCAAACATATCGGCGGCAAACAGAACAATTCCGTACTTTAACGCTCTAATTAAAACTGGAGACTTCCAGTCAAAAGCATTTCTCAAAAAGTAAAAAGAGGATGGCAGGCGGCTCGGCTCCCCGTCAAGCTGCTTATCAAAACGTTCTGAAGCGATATTCAAAACCTCATTGATTTCTTCAAACAGCTTCCGCCTAGGCTCAGATTCGTTCTCATTAATCTGAAACGTACCGGAAACCCGTGCATGCGCAAGCATATCTCCGGTTTGGCGAAGTGCCTTTTCAATCTGCGCGGTCTCTCTGTCCGGCGTTTCAGCTGAAAAATGAATAATGGCAAGGAATATGTCGTCAGCTTTTTCAAGGAGGCGGAAAAATCGTTCATCATGCCGCGATTTTTTCCGTCTGTTCCCTTTCCCAAGAACTGTTTGGCGGGCTGTTCTAAGCATGAGCACCGTCTGATGCTGTGCGTTATGAAAACCTGGCGTTCCGACGGCTGAAAGACATGCAGCCAGCTGATGATATGTTTTTTGCAGCACCGCTCCCTCCGGTCCATGTTTGTTCCATAACCATCCGATTAAAGCGATACCCATGGCGAAAATGCCGCCGAGAAACGTCAGTCCCGCTCTGAACAGCGCTTGTGAAGGATCGGGCTGCAAACCGGAACTGACTAAAAAGGCAAGGACAAAAAACATCGGCGCAGGGCCTTGAATGCCGAGCGCGCTAAAAATAAACATCGCCGCTGCACCGATCAGCCCCAAAACAGCCGCCATCATCCAAAGCGTCCCGGACAAAAGCGTCCCTAAACCAAATGAGAGGGCGATCCCAATAGAAACCAAGAGCAGCTTCAAGGCGCGCTTTTTGTACGATTCACCGCCCGCATATAAATAAACAAAGCCTCCGATACTTGCAATTAATCCGTAATCCGTGTGACCTGCCAATGCACCGACCAGCACAGGAAACCCTGAAGCGAAACCTGATCCGATAGCCTTTTTCCAAGGAAATGGATTTGCATGAATGCGAAAGGCATCCTTCACGATAGGCATGATTCTTTGATTGTTCGCAGCAGTTTTGTTCATTTGACAAAATCCTTTTCAATGAATGTGTAGAACTTTTCCCGTTTCTTCGCTTTAGTATGCCCAAAAACGCGGTTAGCTTCTCAATTGGTGCGCACGATAAAAAAACAGAGACTTATACCGTCTCTGCTTCATTACATCAGTTTATTATAAAAGCGGCACCTGTCAGGACTGTTTTGTCCTTCTGCCTTCCTTCAAGAGCAGGTGAATAAAAAATAAAGGATAAATCAATAGATACCCATTAAACAGCCACCACACAAGATCAAAGTCACTGCTGAATGTCCAGAATGATAGCGCCTGCAGACCTGAACAACAGGTCAGCACAAGAGAAATCAGCGCCATCAGCTTCCAGTCAGCTCGATTCACCCGCTGTAGGTACAAGCTGTACAACCCTGTGACAGAAATCAGGATATCCAGCGGAAAAAAAGACCAGTTCCATGCGATCATAAACGGATGGTCATGATGTTTAAAAGCCCAGCTTTCCGGTATGAGCGAAAATCCGGCTGACAGCCAGTACAAGATAAAACCGATATCAGTCACGAGAAAAAACAGCTTCATATATCTCATTTGTACTGCCCGCTTTTATGTACCGGCTCAGACACCGCAGCATGCTCGATCAGGTTTAAAGACACAACACCGGCAATAATCAATCCAATTGAAATGACTTTCATGACACTCACATGTTCTTGAAAAAACAAAAAACCAACGACTGTAATCAGGACAATTCCCATCCCTGACCATACAGCATAAGCAACAGATACATCAATGGATTTAAGCGTAAGCGTCAGAAAGAAAAGACTCCCTCCATAAAAGAAAATCAACAGCAAACTGGGAATAAGCTTTGTAAAACCAGACGATAGCTTCATGCTGACCGTTCCCGCAACCTCAAACAAAATCGCCAAGCATAGAAACACCCAATTCACGTGGCATCAGCCTCCTCATCAGCTGTTATACCGTTAAACAAAACATCTACAATTGATTCAAGCACCTCTCCTGTCGTGAACTGATGTTTCAGTGGATATTCAGGGTCATACACTTGGTTGATGCTCCCTATATACATGTGAACAAACAGGTCCGGATTGATGTTTCTGATTCTCTTTTGCTGTTTGCACTCGTTTAATAATGCTAGGACAATGGCCCATTCTGCCTTAATAAACGTGTCTAATGTAAGCCACGCATCGTAATGGTATTTCTTTAGTTCATTTAATAATCCCATGTTCAGCAGTTCCATCCCCTGTGGAAGGCTGATCAGCATTTTTTTCACCTTTTCAAGCACATTTAAACTTTCATTTTCATAGATGTCTCTTTCTATTTGCTTCATTTCAGCTATAAATTGTTCGACAACCGCCTCAACAAGCTGATCTTTAGATGAATAATATGCATAGAGCGTCCGCTTGCTCGTTCCCAGCGCTGCCGCCAAATCATTCATCGTAAATGAAAATCCTTTCTGCTTAATCAGCCGGATGGTTTCCGCCATAATTCTTTTTTCCACATTAATCCCCCGCTTTCGGTACCAAGAAAACTATTTAGGTACCAATATTATACGGCAGAAATTTATGGAAATCAACAATATATAAAAAACCTCTCCTGTTGGGAGAGGTTTAAAAGACACTGCGGACCAAACCGCCGTCCGCCCGAAGTGCCGCACCATTGATCGCAGAGGAAAGCGGGCTGCTTAAAAATGTAACGAAGTGGGCGATTTCTTCCGGACGGATCAGTCTTTGAATAATAGATGTCGGCCGGTTTTCTTTCATAAAACGTGCCTCAGCTTCTTGAACAGTCAGGTTTTCACCAGGATACAGCGAGTTCAGCATGGTTTCCACACCCTCTGTTAAGGTAGAGCCCGGCATGACGGTGTTGACTGTGACATTCGTGCCGGTTGCCAGCTCCGCCAAACTGCGGGAAATGGACAGCTGCATCGTTTTTGTCGCACTGTAATGCGCCATTTCCTGTGACGGCATAATCGCCGCTTCACTGGCAATGAAAATCACACGCCCTTCCTTTTTCTCTATCATGTTATGCAAATACCTGCGTGTCAGCCTTACACCGCTCATAATATTCACTTCAAAAAAACGAAACCATTCATCGTCGGGAATATCAAAGTACTCCGCCTGTTCAAAAATCCCTAAATTGTTGACCAAAATATCAACCTCTGGATATGCCTGAAACAGCTCATTGCAGCCTTCTTCTGTTCCCAAATCAAATGCAGCCGGATAAAGAACCGCTTCAGCATGTTGTGTTTTCAGTTCATCTATCGTCTGATTCACTTTCTCTTCCCGGCGTCCGTTAATGATCACTGCCGCACCTTCTTCAGCTAACGAAGAGGCAATAGCTTTTCCGATCCCAGATGTCGAACCGGTCACCAGTGCGGTTTTTCCTTGTAAATTCAGTTTCATTATTCATCCCTCCGTTTTTGATTCCTCTTATTTATTGACAGAAATCTGATTGGTGAAACATCTGCTCTGCAATCAGTATGAAACAGCTGGGATTGAAATGGAAGTACGCACTTTTTGGTGCCTGTGGTTTGGAGAATAAATAAAGCAGAACCTCTTGAGAGGTTCTGCTTTATTGTCAGTATGTATGGAGACGGTGGGAGTCGAACCCACGTCCAGAAACATCGATTACTTAAGCGTCTACGAGCGTAGCCTGCATATTTATGGTTTCACTCATCTTCTTGCCTGCGGGCGGGCCTTCCGAGAGCTAGTCTGTTCATCTCTTCTTACGTTCTCAGACAGGAACGCAAGCGTAGCCTACTTGGATGTGCTCTTCACAGACACATAGGCAATGTCAGGAAGAGCTCGCTGCGCTTATTAGGCAGCTAATGCTACGTTTTGGTTAAAACTGTTAGTTTTGCCAGTTATATTTAAGTGCGTGTTTACGAGATCGCCTCTCGGCTCGCAGCTCAAGCTCGATCCATCCCTGTCGAATCCGTAACGTCCCCTTGGTATAAGGGAAATACGGGAGAAAATATCAAGCTCTCACTCAAACTGGCTATAGTCTTATTATAACATGATCACGGCTCTTTTCAATTGTCAAATCCTTCAAATGAATGGCGTCGTGATCTGATCGTGAACACAGTATAGCACAGGCCTGATTTTCGAATCAAGCACTATGCCTTTAGAAGCCTTTTTGACTGTCTCTGAACGCTCTTTCGATTTCCCGCTTCGCGTCCTTGCGCTTCAGATCTTCCCGTTTGTCATAGTTCTTCTTCCCTTTTCCAAGGCCTAGAAGCACTTTGGCAAAGCCGTTTTTTAAATACAGCTTCAGCGGAACGAGAGAATAGCCTTTTTCCTTTGTTAACCCGATCAGCTTATTAATCTCCTTGCGGTGCATTAACAGCTTTCTTGTCCGGAGCGGATCGTGGTTATAGCGGTTTCCCTGCTCATATGGGCTGACGTGCATATTGTGGAGAAACACTTCTCCCCGTTCGATTTTGGCGAAGGAATCTTTAAGGTTTACGCGGCCGGCGCGAATCGATTTGATTTCGGTTCCTTGCAGAACGATGCCTGTTTCATAGGTTTCTTCTATAAAATAATCGTGGTTGGCTTTCTTATTTTGAGATAATACTTTTCCTGACCCTTTTGGCATGCCAGAACCTCCTCTCTCTAAGGAAAAACTGTCCACCTTTTGCGATACGCTCTATTTTACCAAATGTCACGTACCGCTACAATGAAAAGCTGTTTCCGAAAGAAAGCAAATAGAGCGCTGCGGCCCTATTTGCTGGTTGAGCTGCTATTTCTTCTTTTTCCGTTTCTGTTTCGGAGCATTCTGGAAGCCGCGTTTTTTCTTTTTCTTCTTCGGCTTAGTGAACCACTCCCCTTTTTCCTCAGACGGAGCTGGAGAAACAGGTGTATTGGTGCTTTGAACACGTTTTCTGGCAGGCTTTCCGCGTTTTCTGCTCCGGCTGCTGTCCAATTCTCTCGGACGCCGCGGAGTGCCCTTCATGCCGACAATTTCAAAGTCGATATTGCGCTCATCTTTATTGACATCGACAACCTTGACTGTGATTTCATCCCCGATGCGGAAGACGTTGCCTGTCCGCTCGCCAATCATTGCGAAATGCTGTTCGTCAAAGCGGTAGTAGTCATCTGTCATAAAGCTGACATGGACGAGTCCTTCAATTGTATTCGGCAGCTCGACGAACATTCCGAAGTTTGTCACAGAGCTGATCATGCCGTCAAACTCTTCACCGATTTTATCAAGCATGTATTCCGCTTTTTTCAGATCATCCGTCTCACGCTCGGCGTCAACTGCACGGCGCTCCATTGATGATGTATGTTCGGCGATATCCGGCAGTCGTTCAGCCCACTTTTCCTGTGTCGCTTCATCGACTTTGCCGTTGATCAAATACGTTCGGATCAGACGGTGAACGATTAAGTCCGGGTAACGGCGGATCGGCGATGTGAAATGCGTATAGAATTCCGTTGACAGACCGAAGTGCCCCAAGCTTTGCGGGTCGTATTTCGCCTGTTTCATCGAACGGAGCATAACAGTAGATATAACCGTTTCCTCTGGTCTGTCACGCACAGCGTCCAGAATGCTTTGCAGCGCGCGCGGATGAATATTCCCCGCCGTTCCTTTCACCACATAGCCAAATGTCGTCACAAATTCTAAAAACTTTTGCAACTTTTCAGCATTCGGCTCTTCGTGAATCCGGTATATAAACGGGACGTTCATCCAATGGAAATGCTCCGCCACTGTTTCGTTTGCCACAAGCATAAATTCTTCAATCAGCTTCTCGGCGACAGAGCGTTCTCTGATCACAACGTCTTTAACCGCTCCTTCGTCATCAACAAGCACCTTTGCTTCTTTGAAATCAAAGTCAACGGCGCCGCGGTCCATCCGCTTATCGCGAAGAATTTGAGCCAGGCGCTCCATGTCTTTGAACATCGGAACAAGAGGCTCGTATTTTTGCTTCAGCTCTTCATCATCATCAACAAGAATTTTATTCACATCTGAATATGTCATTCTTTCCGTTGTTTTGATGACACTTTGGAAGATCTCGTGCTCTGTCACCTGTCCCTGACTGTTAATTGTCATTTCACAAGAAAGCGTCAGGCGGTCAACCTTTGGATTTAAGGAGCAGATGCCGTTTGACAATCTGTGCGGAATCATCGGGATGACACGGTCAACCAGATACACACTTGTCCCTCTTTCAAGCGCTTCTTTGTCAATCGGCGAGTTTTCGGTTACGTAATGGCTAACATCAGCTATGTGAACGCCAAGCTTGTAGCTTCCATCATCAAGTTTCGTCACGGTAACTGCATCATCCAAATCCTTCGCATCCGCACCATCAATGGTGACAATCACCTGGTCACGGAGATCACGGCGGTCTTTCAGATCTTTTTCATCAATCGTGTCAGGCGTACTTGATGCCTGTTCCATCGCGTCAGCTGGAAATTCTCCCGGCAGGCCGTGCTTATGAATGACCGATAAAATATCAATGCCCGGGTCGTTTTTGTGGCCGAGAATGGTTTCAACCTCACCCTCAGCGTTCATGCGGCCTTCAGGATAGCTCGTCAGCTTGACAACAACCTTATGCCCTTCCGCAGCTCCGTTTTTCCCATTTTTCGGAATGAAGATGTCACTCGTGATTTTTTTGTCATCCGGAATGACAAAGCCGAAGTTTCTCGTTTCTGTATACGTGCCGACAACCCGCTGAATCGCTCTTTCTAAAATCCGTATGACGGTTCCTTCCTGCCTGGAGCCGCTTGACTGTGAATTTAGACGCACCATGACGATATCGCCGTTCATTGCCGTATTTAGCTCATTAGGCGGAATAAACACATCACTTAACGACGTATCCTCAGGCAGCAAAAAGGCGAATCCTTTCGCATGGGCTGAAATCTTTCCTTTTATTAAGTTCATCTTCTCCGGAATGCCGTAGCGGTCGCTTCTCGTCCGTACAATAAGCCCTTTTTCTTCCAAGGCGACTAACGCTTTGACGAGCTCTTTAAACTCCTCGGCTTCCGTAATATTTAACATCTCCTCAAGTTCCTGAACGGTCAGAGGTTTGTACGCCTCTTCCTTCATAAACGAGAGAAGCTTTTCCATAAATGCTTCTTTTTCCATTATCCGACCTCCTGTTGATTACCAATCGAGCTTCTCTAAAAATTCATACACATCCTGATGGACGAGGTCACGTTCTTTGTCGAGTGTAATGACATGCCCTGATTCCTCGTACCATTTCAGCTGTTTATCATCAGTTTCCACTTCGTTGTAAATAATATTGGCGCTTTCGGTATTAATCATGTGGTCATGACGGGCCTGCACCACAAATGTCGGTGAATAAATCATATCGACATTATTCCGCACATCAGCAATTAAGTCTTGCAGCGCCTTGAGGGTATTCATCGGCGTTTTTTCGAATTCTTTCATTTCCTCTTCAATTTGCTCCGGGCTTTTCCCCTCAAACTTTTTGTAATTGCGAGCGTATGAAAGAACGCCTTGATACATGACCTCTTCACTCTTAATATGCATCGGTGCGCACATTGGGACAATTCCCTTTATGGGTACAGTGTAACCCAATTTCAGCGAAAAAACCCCGCCAAGCGACAGTCCGCAGGCCGCAATGCTCTCATAGCCTTCAGATTTTAAGTATTCATAGCCATCCATTACGTTTTTCCACCAGTCTTCGGGCCCCGTATGTACAAGTTCTTCAGGCGGGACGCCATGTCCTTCATATTGAGGCGCGTGGCACGTATAGCCGCGTTCATTCAAATATCGTCCCAGCATCCTTACATCCGCTGTATTGCCTGTAAAGCCGTGCAGCAAAAGCACCGCTTTGTCTCCGCCTTTAAATGTAAATGGTTTTGGTGTCACAACTTTCATGCTCATGTCTCCCTTTCTATCTGCACGATCATTATAGTTTTCCACAGTTTAATCAGAAAAAAACGTTTTGAATATCATCCAGAAACGTGAAAAAGGCCTGACTTCACATCAGACCTTATACAAACATTGCCCTATAGGATATAAGCAAGCGCAATCGTTAACACGAAAAACAAGACTGCCAGCACTACCGTAATGCGGTGCAAAATTAAATCAAGACCTCTTGCTTTTTGTTTCCCGAAGAGCTGCTCCGCTCCACCTGAAATCGCACCAGATAATCCGGCGCTTTTACTGGATTGAAGCAAAACGACAATAATAAGTGCAATGCTGACGATAACCAACAAGGTAATCAAAACTGCGTGCATCCCATACACCTCCAGACTCACTGGCTACATTACTTCTATTTTACATGAAAAGGGTTGGCATGTCACGCTGTATCAGACGCCAAAAGGCCGGATAAGACGTTTTATCTTGGTTACCCTATTCATATGAAAAGGTCAAAGGAGAAAAGCGATGCCGCTTATCAGCATAGACAGCAGGAAACATCTTTTTTATGAAGAATATGGACAGGGAATCCCTATCATTTTTATCCACCCGCCGGGCATGGGACGCAAGGTTTTTTATTATCAGCGCCTTCTATCCAAGCATTTCAGGGTGATTTTTCCCGATTTAAGCGGCCACGGTGATAGTGATCACATCGATCAGCCAGCGTCTATTTCCTATTACGCAAACGAGATCGCGCAATTCATGGACGCTTTGCACATTGATAAAGCTGTGTTATTCGGGTATTCTGCCGGAGGCTTAATCGCGCAGCATACCGGCTTTAACCGCCCGGACAAAGTGTCACACATTATTCTGTCCGGCGCCTACCCCGCTGTTCATAACGTAATCGGCCAGAAGCTGCACAAACTGGGAATGTATCTGCTTGAAAAAAACCCCGGTTTGCTCATGAAAATCCTCGCTGGCAGCCACACAAAAGACAGACAGCTTCGCAGCATATTAACAGACCATATGAAAAAAGCAGACCTGGCCCATTGGCATCAGTATTATCTGGATTCGCTTGGCTACAACTGCATTGAACAGCTGCCCCGCCTAGACATGCCAATGCTGTTTATGTATGGCGGCCTGCGGGACTGGACCTTTACAAACGCAGGCTATTACCGAAGATCGTGCAGACATGCCGAATTTTTCAGATTGGAATATCAGGGACATCAATTGCCGACAAAACAATGGAAAACGTGCAATGAGCTGGTGACAGGGTTTGTGCTGACACATCATTCATAGGAATAGAAAACGCTTGGCTTCCTTGCGTTTTTTGTTACTTTATTGACTTTTGTCAACAAAATCATAGTAAAAAAGATCCTCAAATTTCAAATTAAAATAGTGAAGCATTTTACCGATCACAAGCTGCCCCGGCCGTCTTTCTCCATTCAGCACGCGGCTCAGTGTGGCGGGTGAGACTCCGATTTCCAGCGCAAGCTGATTAAGGGAATAATCGTTATTAACCATATACTGCAAGACATAATCACGTCTAATCTGTATCTTTTCTACTGGCACTTTCCTCACCTTCCATTCCTGAAAAACTTTTTTCTATACTTTTACATTACGGCTTATGTTAACTTTTGTCAATACATTTCCAGTCTACCTATTCCCTTTAGTCAATAAACATACTAAAATATGAGTAACAGTGAGGGACGGGGTGAGATATATGGAAAGCTTTGGCGAACAATTACGGGCATTGCGTGAAGAGAGAAAGTTAACAGTCAACCAGCTGGCGACTTATTCAGGCGTAAGCGCGGCCGGCATCTCCAGAATCGAAAACGGAAAACGGGGCGTTCCCAAACCTGCCACCATCAAAAAACTGGCAGAGGCCTTAAAAATTCCTTATGAGGGGCTTATGTACAAGGCTGGTTACATCGAAGAAGTGCATGAAGCCAGGGCCCCTTACGAAACGAAGTGCAAGCTGCTTGAAAAAGCGGAGGCCTATGACCTGAAAAACCTTGCGCTTCTTGAGAACGAAAAGTGGCAATATCTCAATAAAGAAGATTTGCTCATGCTGGATCATTATTTTTCGTTTATATCAGACGAAGCCAAAAAACGGTCTGCTGATGACTGACTCTTGATAGAAATGTGAGGCGATAGACCATGTCACCGTTCGGACAGCAATTACGGGAGCTGCGCCGCGCCCGCAAACTGACAGTGAATCAGCTTGCGGTGTACTCAGGCATCAGCTCGGCCACCATTTCAAAAATTGAAAACGGCAAACGCGGGACGCCAAAACCCGCCACGATTAAAAAACTGGCAGCCGTCCTGAAAGTGCCGTACGAAAACCTAATGGCCGCCGCAGGCCATATTCAGGCCTTTCCTGAAGAAATCCGCGAAGCATCTGAAAGCTATCAATCCGTTTATAAAATTTACCAGACGGCTGTCACTCGCGGAGCGGAGCACCTCCCGATTTTCAATAGTCAAAAATGGGAACATCTCTCAAAGCAGGATATTGAAAATCTCAGCAAATACTTCGATTTTTTGTCTTCAGAAGCAAAAAAACGCGCCTCTTCCTCATAATCCCCTGTTTCTCTTTCTATATTTTATCAATCACGCTTGCATACCCTCCCTCGTTATTTGCGTTATAATAGTGACAGACGAGGTGAAAAGTATGAACCAATCAGAAATGTGTCCTAGATTTGAAAAAGCAGTCGACATCTTAAGTAAACGCTGGGTCGCTTTAATCGTATTTCAGCTCTTGAACGGGTCTCAGCGATTTAGCGAAATTGAAGCAGCACTTCCAAATCTAAGCGGCAGAGTTCTGTCAGAACGGCTGAAAGAACTTGAGCTTGAAGGAGTAGTGAAGCGGGATGTCATCCCTGAGACTCCGGTTCGCATCGAATATTCATTGACTGATAAAGGAAAGGCACTGGCACCCATTTTAGGTGAGATTTCTAAATGGGCGACTGAATGGATTGACCCTTCCTTTCTTGACTAATTGCTAAAACGGTTCTGATCTCAAAGACGAGAAAAGAGCCGTTTTTTATTTTTTCCCAGGTGAAAAAACGATTTCTCAGCCGATATATAGTACATCCACACATTACGTTTTTAAAGGAGACCACTATATGCGACTGACGATTTCCCGCAAATTCAGCCTGGTATTTTTGACACTGATCCTGATCAATTTACTTGTAGGCGGAATAGGCGTTCTTAATATGCAGCATATCATTCAAAAAACAGATGAAATCAACACAAAATGGATTGACGGCATCAAAGGAATCACTTCAATTAATTATGTAACCGAGCACCTGTCTTCTAAAGAAAAGGACTTTCTGATTTATACAGACAAAAGCAAAATGGATACACTTGATCAAGAAATGAATCAAATCATGGAAGACATTAACCAAAAGCTCGATAACTACGAAAAAACGATCTCCACTGATAAAGAGCAGAAACTGTTCGAGCAGCTTCAAACTGAAGTGAATACCTATATGGATATTCATGCGCAAATTATTGAAAGCGGCCGCACGAATGACATGGACAAAGCAAGAGGTTTATTGGTCCAAACTGAGGCCAGCTTTGAGGATATGAAAAAAACAATCACTCAGCTTGTTGACTTAAATCAAGAAGGCAGCAACACAGCGGTAAAAGAAACGAAGGCCGTCTATCATAAAGGGCTCATTTACACTGCTTTGCTTGCGGCAGCATCGATCCTCATCAGCATTTTCATCTGGCTTTATATCACGCGAAACATTGTAAAGCCTATCATTCGCATGAAGGAATCTGCCAATCATATTGCCGAAGGCGATCTGTCGAACGATATGGAGCCGCTCAACTCAAAAGACGAGCTGGGTGATCTGAATGAAGCGCTGCAAAAAATGGTAGGGAATCTGAGAGATATTGTCGGATATTCTAAAGACATATCAAGCCGGGTTCTTTCTTCTTCGCAGGTGCTTGCTACCGCAACGAATGAAACAAGATCCGGCAGCAAACATATTACTGAAACGATGAACGAAATGGCTGAGGGCTCTGAACAGCAGGCCCAAGACGCGGTGACGATTGCCGAATCGATGAATGAGTTCACTGAAAACATTGATAAAGCCTATAATCACGGCATCACAATCAGCGATACGTCTCAAAACGTTCTCGAACTCGCAGTAAGCGGAAACGAAAATATGGCTACGTCATTACAGCAAATGAAAACCATCCATCATATTGTTCAAGAAGCCGTGCATAAAGTGAGATCACTGGAACAGCATTCTCAGGATATCAACAAGCTCGTTCAAGTCATCAACGGAATTGCCGAGCAAACGAATTTGCTGTCCCTTAACGCCGCGATTGAAGCTGCCCGCGCTGGAGAAAGCGGCAAAGGCTTCGCCGTTGTGGCAGAGGAGGTCAGAAAGCTGGCTGACGGCGTTTCTGATTCCGTGCAGGACATTACCCGGATTGTAAACGGGACACAGCAGGAAATCCACTCCGTTATTAAGTACTTGGAAAGCAGCTTTACAGAAGTCGAAAAAGGAACGGAAAACCTGACAGACACCGGACAGGCTATGCAGCATATCAAACAATCCGTCACCCATGTTGCAGACAGCATTAAGGAAGTAACGGATGGCCTGAAGCAGTTAACAAACCAATCGATTACCATCAATCAATCGATTGAAAATATCGCTTCTGTATCCGAAGAGTCTGCCGCCGGCATTGAAGAAACATTTTCAATTACCGAGCAATCCGCCCATTCGATGGATCAAGTGCTTCTAAATGCTGAGGAGTTGGAGCAGCTGGCCAATGAGCTTAATGAGAAGATGGGTCAGTTTACGATTTAAATAGAAAAAAGAGGCTGGACTCCAGCCTCTTTTTCTATTCTATGCAGCTGATTGAACATGTTTCGCCCCGGTTCTTTTTTTCTTCACCGGACTTAATGCCCGCTCCAGCCAAGCCATGAGCAAATCCGCCCCTACCGCCATCACCGCAGTTGGTATCGCTCCGGCTAGAATAATGGCTGTTCCGTTTGTCGCGTTTGAGCCGCGGACGATCATGTCCCCAAGGCCTCCGGCACCGACAAATGTGCCGATCGCTGTAATTCCAATGGCAATGACGAGAGCCGTGCGAAGGCCCGCCATAATGACAGAAAGTGCGAGCGGGAGCTCAACCATTCTGAGCACTTGGAATTTCGTCATGCCCATTGCTTTCCCCGATTCTAAGTAGGCATGCTCAATACTGATAATGCCTGTGTACGTGTTTCGAATAATCGGCAGCAGGGAATACAGAAATAATGATAGAATCACGGTATTTGCGCCGAGCCCCATAACAAGCATTAAGACGGCCAGCATAGCGAGCGCCGGGATTGTTTGAATAACGTTTGTTACGGCAAACACCCAGGCTGACAAACGGCGAAAATGCGCGATGAGGATCCCGACCGGAACCCCGACGACAGCGGCAAACAATACGCCGTAAGCCGACATCAGAAAATGGCGGCCGAATTCATCCATGACGTAACTGCCATTCTGCGCGTAATACGTCATTAACTGTTCAAGCACGTTCATTGACCTCTTCCCCCTTTCACGATTCGAAATAGCGATGTTTTTCTAAATATTCCTTGGCAACGACAGACGGTTCTTTGAGATTGCCGTCGACTTCATAGTTAAGCTCCTGCATCGTGGCTGTGTCGATTTTTCCGAGCATTTTCTTGATGATGCCTTCAAGCTCAGGATGTTCTTTGAGCACCTTTTCCGGAACAACCGGAGAGCAGTCGTACGGCGGGAAAAATTGTTTATCATCCTTTAGCATTTTGAGACCATAGGACTTGATTCTTCCATCGGTTGAATACGCAAGCACAATGTCCATTTTTCCGCTTTTCACCGCGTCGTACACAAGGCCGATCTGCATCGGATACGTGCCGCCGAATGTCATGCCGTAGGTTTTCGTAAAATCCTGATAGCCGTTTCCTTTGAGCTTCATCCAATAGTTGTCAACGCCCAGCTTTAATTGCGGCGCCCATTTTTTAACGTCTGATACGGTCTCTAAATGGTATTGGTCGGCCAGCTCCTTGCTGACTGTAAAGGCATATGTATTATCAAACCCGTAGGAGTCATACCACTTTAAATCATATCTTTTTTTAAACTCCCGCTGAGTAAGCGCCAGCGCTTTGTCCGGATCTTTTTCAGGTTCCATTCTCAGCGTGCCTGTCAGCGCGTCTCCCGTATATCTTGTGGCCGCAATGTCGATTTCATCATTCATTAAAGCCTGCTGCTGCACCGCGTTGGAGCCAAGATTTTTAATCGTTGTTGTTTTGAGATCAGTATGGTGTTCGATCAACTGGCCAAGCATGCTGGCGATGATTTCTGATTCGCTCATGCTTTGCGCGCCGATTTTAATGGTCTGGTCTGCAGCAGCGCTGAGACCAGGAAGCGAACAGCCGCTCAGCGTCAGCGTTGCCGCAAGTGCCAAACCTATCATTAATTTGAGATATTTTCTTTTCATGAGCCGCCTCCTTATGACAATTCCTTCAATCTCTGCATGCCGGCAGGTGTCAGTTTTCGTTCAGCAACTGCCAGCACATAATCAATCACAATTGCCAATATCGTGACAGGTACCGCGCCCCCGATGATATATTCCGGCTGATATAAATTCAGTCCGATAAAAATGTAATCACCCAATCCGCCGCCTCCGATAAAGGAAGCAAGCGTGGCCCAGCCGATTAAGTAAATCGTCGATGTTCTGATTCCCGCCATGATCACTGGTGCGGCAAGCGGCAGCTCCACCAAGCGGACTTGTTCAGCCGGCGTCATTCCGATTCCTTTACCAGACTCGAGCAGATTTTTGTTGACGCCGCGAATGCCGGTATACGTGTTGCGAAGAATCGGCAATACGGAATAGAAAAACAAAGCCACAATGGCCGGAACCTTCCCTACACCAAGGAGCGGAATAAAAAAAGCGAGGATGGCCAGACTCGGCAGCGTCTGAATGATATTGACAATGCCGATAATGGTGCCGGCTCCTTTTTTCATTCTGGTAAGTACAACTCCGAGGGGGACGGCAACCAGCACGCCCAGGATCACAGCAATGAGCGATATCGTAATATGCTCGTATGTTTTATAAAGAAGCTCGCCCCCATTGGTTTGCAAAAATTGAACAATATGATGCATGACTTATCGCCCCTCCCTATGACAATGCTGCGAGCTGCTTTTCTTCTCCCCAGAGGGAGTCATACACGATGTCGACCAGACTTGCCCTCGTCACAATTCCGATCAGGCGTCGGTCTTCATCCACAACGGGAACATATTTGACACCCCGTTTTAAAATTTTGCGGACCGTGTCGCGCAGCAGTGTGCCGCCCAGTACTGTGTATATATTTTCATGTAAAACCTCACCTACGAGATTGGCCTTTTTCCGGCATTGATCAATGATTTCAACATCGACATAGCCTTGCAGAACGTGCTCGTCATCGACGACCAGCAATGAATCGACCCGTTCCTGCCTCATCAGCTGAATGGCCTCAGAAAGCGTTTTATCCGCGGTGATCGTTACAGGCTGTGTGTTCATAATCTGGTCAACCCGTTCAACATCCGGGCTGGATGACTGAATCAGCCGCTCCTTGCCGATAAATTCCTCAACAAATTCGTCTGCCGGATTTCTTAAAATGTCATCGGGCGTTCCAACTTGAACGATTTCTCCCGCTTTTAAAATCACAATCCGGTCTGCCAGCTTAATCGCTTCATCCATATCATGGGTAACAAATACGATGGTTTTATGTAAGGTTTTTTGCAGTTTTTTAAATTCTTCCTGGAGGGAATCCCTCGTAATCGGGTCGAGTGCCCCAAACGGTTCATCCATTAAGATAAGCGGCGGCTCCGCGGCAAGTGCCCGTAATACACCAATTCGCTGCTGCTGCCCCCGCTTAATTCATGAGGGTAACGGTCTACATATTCTGGCCCCATATCGACCAATTTTAAAAGCTCACGCGCCCGCTCTTTCCGCTGCTGCTCCGGCCATTTCAGCAGTTTTGGGACGAGTGAGATATTCTGCTGAATGGTCATATGGGGAAACAGGCCGATCTGCTGAATCACATAGCCAATTTTGCGCCTGAGCTCTACAGGATCCTGGTCCATGATGTTTTCGCCGTCAATGAAAATCTTTCCGGCGGAAGGCTCAATTAATCGGTTAATCATTTTCATTGTTGTCGTTTTTCCGCAGCCGCTCGGCCCAATAAAGCAGATAAATTCGCCTTTTGCAATCTTAAGATTTACGTTGTTCACAGCTTTTTTGCCGCCCTTGTATGTTTTCGAGACATTTTCTAATGTCAGCAAACATCGCACCTCCAAAATTAAGTTTATTCAATTTGTTCAGTTTAAATTTAATTTTTCAGACAATTGAATGCTTCCCATTATAGAATAAAGTTTATAAAATAAAAAGTTTACAATTTGTTCATATTATTTATAAAGTATGTGTAAACGCTGATTTACCCGCATTGACGTGTGTTG
Source organism: Bacillus sp. FJAT-14266 (assembly GCF_001719225.1). Taxonomy (NCBI): domain Bacteria; kingdom Bacillati; phylum Bacillota; class Bacilli; order Caryophanales; family Bacillaceae; genus Bacillus; species Bacillus sp. FJAT-14266. Next base: position 934,816 of record NZ_CP017072.1, on the reverse strand, counting down.
ATCTCCTTATTGCTCCAATTTCCTGCCAAATTCTCTTTTGACAGCATTTTCGCCGTATCAAAAATGTGGTATATTGACATCGGAATTGTTAGCTGAAAGGATGAAACCGTTGGAGAAAGATCCGTTAACGATCATTGAACAAGCCGAGGACCATTTTATAGAAAGAATCGCGGAAAACATGCATGCATTTGGAATGCCCTCTACCGTCGGACGAGTGCTGGGCATTATTTATATGAATCGAAAACCGATGACGCTTACGGAATTATCTGAGGCTACCGGCATGAGCAAAACACGCATGAGCCAGGTAGTGCGGGAAATGCTTGATGCCAACATTGCCGAGAAGGTGTTCGAAAAAGGCGTGCGAAAAGATTTATATGAGGTTGAGCAGGACTACTATCAAACATTTATCACGCTGTTTTCAGCCACCTGGAGCAAAGTCGTCAGCAAAAACAAAATGATGCATAAAAAACTCAATCGGGAACTGCTTAGCGTGTTGGATGAAGAGCTTACTCCTGAAGCGGAAGAAAAAGTGAATGAACTGCTGAAAGAATTAAAGGAATGGCTTGATTATTATAATTGGCTCAGCCGTTTGATTGAGTTTTTTGAGAGCGAAGAAATTTTTAAATATGTGCCGAAGCCGTAAAAAACGCCCTGTCATTACAAGGCGTTTTTTCTTATGCGGCACCTGCCAGATTTTTCTTCTTTCTCTTTTTAATCGGGCTTAATGCTCGTTCAAGCCAGCCCATGACCAAATCGGCAATCACCGCCATCAGAGCTGTGGGGATCGCTCCCGCTAATATAATCGCGGTTCCGTTTGTGGCGTTTGATCCTCTGACGATGATGTCCCCGAGACCGCCAGCACCGACAAATGTCCCGATGGCCGTAATGCCGATGGCAATGACAAGCGCGGTGCGCAGGCCGGCCATTATGACAGAAAGCGCAAGCGGAAGCTCGACCATCCGCAGCACTTGAAATTTTGTCATCCCCATTGCTTTTCCGGATTCAAGATAGGCGTGCTCAATACTGATAATCCCTGTATACGTATTTCTGATAATCGGCAGAAGAGAATACAGAAATAATGACAATATCACCGTATTAGCGCCCAGCCCCATGACAAGCATCAGCACGGCGAGCATGGCGAGAGCCGGGATGGTCTGAATGACGTTCGTGACCGCAAAAACCCATCCGCTTAATCTTCTGTATCTGGCTATCAGGATGCCGAGCGGAATCCCAACAATGGCGGCAAATAAAACGCCATACACCGACATCAGAAAATGGCGGTAAAATTCCTGCAGCACGTAACCGCCGTTTTGCGAATAGTATGTGCCAAGCTGCTGTAGTACTTCCATATGATCCACCTCTTTTCTTAGTCAAAATAATGATGTTTCTCTAAAAATTCCTTTGCTACGACAGACGGCTCCTTCAGCTTGCCATCCACCTCATAATTAAGTTCCTGCATCGTTTCCGTGTCGATTTGCCCAATCAGCTTATTGATCACACCCTCAAGTTCCGGATGCGCCTTAAGCACCTTTTCCGGAATCACCGGTGAACAGTCATACGGCGGGAAGAAACGCTTATCATCTTTTAAGATTTTCAGATCATATGCTTTAATCCGTCCATCCGTTGAATAAGCCAAAACGGCGTCCATTTTCCGGTTTTTGACTGCGTCATAGACTAGCCCGATCTGCATTGGATAAGTTGTGCCGAACTCAAAGCCATATGTGCTGACAAAGCCTTTATACCCGTCGCCTTTTCGTTTCAGCCAAGCATTGTCGACGCCTAATTTATATTGGGAAGCATTTTTCTTCAGGTCAGACACGGTGTTAATATGCTCCTTTTCCGCAAACTTTTTTGTTACTGTGAAGGCATATGTGTTATCAAAGCCGTAGGAATCAAACCATTTATAGGAAAAGCGCTTTTGAAACTCGTTCTGCACAATGTTCAGCGCTTTTTTCGGATCTTTCTCCGCTTCCTTGCCGAGGGTGCTTGTTAAATCTGTTCCGGAATAGCGCGTGGCTGAAATATCAATGTCACCGCCCAGCATCGCTTGGTGCTGAACATAGTTTGAGCCGAGGTTTTTCACTAAAGCGGTATTCAAATCTGTATCATGTTCAATAAGCTGCGCGATCATATTCGCTACAATTTCTGATTCTGTCATGCTCTGCGCCCCGATTTTGATCGTGTCGTCAGAAGCGCCGCCGAGACCCGGCAGAGAGCAGCCGCCTAGCAGCATGACAAAGACGAGAGCAAACGCGCCCAGCCATTTGATTTTTGTCATTTTCAACAGTGCCAACTCCTTACGAAACTTCCTTCATCCCTTGCAAGCCTTTCGGCGTCACCTTTCGTTCTGTCACAGCCAGCACATAATCAATAATAATTGCCAGAATTGTGACAGGCACGGCACCGCCAATGATATATTCAGGCTGGTATAGGTTCAGTCCGATAAAAATATAGTCCCCGAGGCCGCCTCCCCCGATAAACGACGCAAGTGTCGCCCAGCCAATTAGGTAGATCGTTGATGTGCGGATCCCCGCCATGATGATGGGAATCGCCAGCGGGATTTCGACGAGCCGAATCTGCTCCCAGCCGGTCATGCCAATCCCTTTCCCCGATTCCAGGAGGTTTTTATTTACACCTTTAATGCCGGTATACGTATTGCGCAGGATCGGCAGCACCGAATAGAAAAATAAAGCGACAATCGCAGGCACTTTTCCTACACCGAGAAGCGGAATAAAAAAGGCTAAAATCGCCAGACTCGGGAGGGTTTGCACAATGTTTACGAAACCGATTACCGCACCTGCGCCTTTTTTCATTCTGGTAAGAGCAACGCCGAGCGGCACTGCAACGATAATGCCCAATACAACGGCTATGAGTGAAATATATAAATGCTCTCCTGTTTTATACAACAGCTCTCCGCCGTTCGTTTGCAAAAAAGTCATCATTTGATTCATCTTAAAAGAGCTCCTCCCCTGGTCAGATCGTCATGAGCTGGTTTTCCTCGTCGCCCCAAATGGAATCGTATACGATATCAACGAGGCTCGCTCTTGTCACAATCCCTGCTAAATGGTTCTGTTCATCGACCACCGGAACATACTTGATCCCCTGCTTCAAAATTTTTCGGACTGTATCGCGAAGAAGCGCCCCTTTTTGAACGGTATATATATCTGAACGGTATACATCGCCAACGATGCTCGCTTTTTTGCGGTTTTGATCAATCATTTCCACATCAACATAGCCCTTCAGCACGTTTTGCCGGTCCACAACGAGCAGCGAGTCAACACGTTTTTCTCTCATCAGCTGAATCGCCTGAGAAAGCGTTTTGTCCGCAGATACCGTCACCGGCGTTCTGTTCATCATTTGCTCTACCCGCTCGATATCCGGTCTTGACTGAATCAGGCGCTCTTTCCCGATAAATTCTTCAACAAACTCATTTGCCGGGTTTCGAAGAATCTCATCAGGTGTGCCGACTTGAACGATTTCTCCCGCTTTTAATATCACAATCCTGTCAGCAAGCTTAATTGCTTCATCCATATCGTGGGTTACAAACACAATCGTTTTGTTTAAGGTTCTCTGCAGTTTTTTGAATTCTTCCTGAAGGGAATCACGCGTAATCGGATCAAGCGCTCCGAACGGTTCATCCATTAAAATGAGAGGGGGTTCCGCTGCCAGGGCGCGCAGCACGCCGATTCTCTGCTGCTGTCCGCCGCTGAGCTCATGCGGATAACGGTCTAAATACTCTGGGCCCATATCCACAAGCTTTAACAGCTCGCGCGCCCGTTCTTTCCGTTTTTCCTCAGGCCATTTCAGCAGCTTTGGTACGAGTGAGATGTTCTGCTGGATGGTCATATGGGGGAACAAACCAATCTGCTGAATCACATAGCCGATTTTTCTTCTCAGCTCAACCGGGTCCTGTTCCATAATATTTTCTCCGTCGATAAAAATCCTTCCAGACGATGGTTCTATCAGTCTGTTGATCATCTTCATCGTCGTCGTTTTTCCGCAGCCGCTCGGGCCGATAAAACAGATAAATTCACCTTTGGCAATATCTAAATCAATGCTGTTCACAGCTTTTTTGCCGCCTTTATATACTTTTGACACTTGTTCCAATTTCAGCAATCCGTGCACCTCCGCAGGTTTCCTTTAAATTTTCTGAAAAGTATAATCCTTATTATAGTTTGAACTTTGTAAAATAAAAAGTTTACAATGTGTTGAAATTATATGTTATTTATAGATTATTTATTGTTATGACCGAGACGGAAAGGGTGTTCTTACAATTACGCCGGATACCTCCCACTTCCTCTGCATTCAGCTATTTTCAACACTAGGAAGAAATATGATATATTGACACCATCAATTGCCATTTGAAGGGATGATCATCTGTGAAAAAAACCGCTCTCGACATCATTGAACATGCTGAAGAGCATCTCATTGAGAAGATTGCCGAAAATATGCATACGTTTGGAATGCCTTCAACTGTCGGACGTGTGCTCGGAATTATTTATATGAATCGAAAACCAATGACCTTAAGCGAGCTCTCTGAGGCAACGGGCATGAGCAAAACACGGATGAGCCAGGTTGTCCGGGAAATGATCGATGCCAATATCGCCGAAAAGGTGTTTGAAAAAGGCGTACGAAAAGACCTTTATGACGTCGAGCAGGATTATTATCAAACCTTCATTTCTTTATTCGCGGCGAATTGGACAAAGGTCGTGAGCAAAAACAAAGTGCTGTATAAAAAATTAAACCGGGAGCTGAGTGATCTTTTACAAAGGGACGGGCTTACCCCGGAAGCGGAAGAGAAAGTTAATCAGCTGCTGAATGAATTAAAAGAATGGCTTCATTACTATGATTGGCTGAGCAGGTTGATTGAATTTTTTGAGAGTGAGGAAGTCTTTCGGTATGTGCCGAAAACAAAAGAAAGCAGCTCTCTAAAATAAGAGAGCTGCTTTTTGCATCATGAGGTTAAGACCGGAAACATGCCTTTCAGCCCGGCACCAATCATCCCGACCGCAACCACGGCTAAGATTAATCCCATCAGTCTGGTAATCACATTCATCTCGGTTTTTCCGAGTTTGCTGCTGATAAAAGCAGAATAGTGGAAAAAGAGAAAGGTCAGGGCAATAACGGCGGCTATGCCGATCGTGACAGCCGCATAATGACCAATGCCGCTATGACCGGCGGAAAGGCTCATTACTGTTGCAATCGTTCCGGGCCCAGCAATGATCGGAATGGATAAAGGTGTGACTGATATATCCGCTTTTTCCTTGCTTTCCTTATGTTCATCATGGTGAAGAGATTGCACGTGTGATTCTTTCGCATTCAATAGATTATAGGCAATGCCGAAAATGAATATGCCGCCCGCCACTCGGAGCGCGTGAATGTTGATATCAAACAGTTTAAAGATAAGATGGCCGAAAACCAAAAAAGCCGCGAGAATAAAAAAGGATAAAATAGCTGCCTTCCGGGCAATCGCTTTTCTTTCCGCTGCAGTATAGCCTTCTGTCAGCGTCAGAAATATCGGTACGTTTCCGATCGGATTCGATACTGCGAATAAAGAAATGAAGACGTGAACGATGAATGAGAACATCTTATACCTCCTTGTTGATAGTCTCTGCACAGGAAATAGAATGATTCTCCACCCTTTTACCCGGAGGCGATTTCCCGGTAAACCTTTATAGCCTGTCAGAAACGCGCCATGCTACAATGAAGTGACAAATTGAATAGGAAGGACGTATACAGATGTTCAAAAAAATTGCGGCAGATGCCTTGGGCTTATCTGATATCGGAAAAATTATCGAACCTCAGGACTATGACAAAACAGACGCAGATGATTATGTCATGCATGAAGATAATGAGAAAATTTATTTCTTGATTAAAACAAAAGCAGACGAGTATTGCTTTACGAACCTGGCCCTGATCCATGTAGACGGCGAACGCGCCACTTCCTCGAAACGAACGTTGAAACGCTATCCTTATTCGCAATATAAAATCTCTGACGTTTTTCTTGAAACTGCCGGAAAAGTCGATTTGGATGTTGAAATAAAGTTTAAGCTAGGCGGAGAACAATTCGACATTGATGTCCACAAAGACCAGATTGAAAAGTTAAAAGACCTTTATAAAGCACTGCTTCGCATCGCTGAAACAACCTATGAAAATGACATTTTAATCAATCAAGCGGAGCAAAGCTTAGATAAAGCAGTGACGATTCTTCACCATACCCGCCCTGAGCAAGTCAATATTGAAACGCAATATAAAGAACTGACCGAATTCGGATTCACTTGGCTGACATCCGTTCGCTCGCAGTATCATATCAAGGATTTTGGGGATGTATTTGAGAAATATAGGAATAACTAGATAAAAAAAGACACAGCTGCTATCGGGCACGTGTCTTTTTTTGTATGAATATTGATTACTTTACAACTTTTTTCTTTTATAATAAAACTATTAGTCTATTTTCCCTATATTACATGTAAAGGAGTTATTTTATGTATTGTCCTCAATGCGGCCATCAAACAGATGGCGGAAATTTTTGTGAGAAATGCGGATCACCGCTCCCCGGTCAATCAGGCCACCAGCATCCAGCTCAAACTGGAGCCGCTGCAAAGCAAGCAGCAAAACAGTTCGGTTCATTTGTCTTATCCGTCCTGAAACGCCCTTATCAGGAATGTAAAGCAACAGGCGGAGAGCAGCTGATCAGCGCAATCATTACGATGGTTCTTTTCAGTTTGCTGACCCCTTTGATGTTTTATATTCTTTTTTCAGACGGTCCCGGAAGCGTAAGCTTTACAGCAATCTTCTTAGAGCCAACCCTTTATTTTATTTTATTTCTATTTGGCCTGCATGCATGCATCTTTTTCGCCCTGAAAATCGCGGGAAACCAAGTGTCTTTCAAGGATTCATTCTCAAGATTCGGAGCATTTCTTATTCCTTTTACGGCTATTTTGATTCTTGCCCTTTTCTTCTTTTTATTACATACAGACATTTGCTTTACTATATTAGCCATTGGTTTAATCGGTGCATTTTTCGCCATTCCTCCTGCGATGCTGAGCAGTTACCAGCATTCATATAAAGGGAAAATTGATGTCATTTACTCAACGATTGTGATTTATCTGATCATCTGCGTTACATTTCAGCTTATTATCGAACACTATGTCAAAGAAATTTTCCGTTATATGCTCTTTTAAAAACAATCCCATCACCTGCTGGTGATGGGATTGTTTTATTGAATAGACGTTAAGTAAATTCTTCCGTTCTTCACTACGCCGGTGTAGGTCCAGTTATATGTTCTGAGCTTTGGACTGCCGCCTGATTTTGTGATATAGAATTCTTCATACGTCTTAATCGTGATAGCCGACCCATTTTGGCTCCAGCTTTTCACTTCATAGTTATTAAAGTCTTCTGTTGTCCCCTCTTTATTTAATTTCGACACGAGATGCTGCTGGTCGGAATAAAGGGAACTGCCTTTTTCAAGGCTGTCTTCCATCAGCGAGAAATTATTTTGATTCACGGCATCTGCCTGACTTTGCAGATAACTGCCCATAAATAATGTCACTTGTTCATCTGTAACATCGCCGCTTGCAGAGCTTTCACTGCCTTTGTTTTTCGAGCCAGCCCAGGCGGAAGTGTATGTCTCTGGTTTATCATTTTTGATTTTCTTTATATTTGTGCCTGCAGATTCGAATGTTGATTCTGCATCTTCGAAAACCCATTTTTTCTGTTTTTTATCATATGAAAGAAGATATTCATAACTCGGACTGTCGTCAGTCATTTCAGATTTTGTATAGTTGTTATACGAAGAAGACTGGTGAAGTTCTTTTCCTGTTACGGATACCTGCCACGTTCCGTCATTTTTCTGAGAGAGAGCAAATGTGTCCAGGTCAAAATCAGTTTCCAAGTATCTATCTTTTAAGTATGAATCCGCGCTTTTCATAGAATCGACGGTGTCCTTCGTCTCCGCCTTCCAATTGGCACTTGCCTCTGTCATCTGGGCTGTATTCCCATCAGATAGAGCTTTGGAGTATTGTTTTGTTGTTTTGACAATTGTGTTCATAATCTGTTCCTGTGTATCTTGATCAGGAATTAACGTTAACTCCATTTCTTTATCATCGATCGGAACGCCGGCAGTTTTTGTTTTTCCCCACGGAAATTCTGCCTCGACTGAAGCTGTCATTGATCCATCTGTCAGCAGCGGACCGTATGTTACGGATTTGAATGGGTCTTTATGAATCGACTTGCCGTTAATCAGCAAATCTCCCTTCCCGCTCTTGATGTCATCCGCTAAGCTGAATGTCACATCGTCTGCTTCCAATGAGAGATCAACACGAAAGCTGTTATCGCCAACCGCCTGAATGTCTTCCTTTTTCACAAGGTCAACGACATCGTTTTTCAGTTTGGCTGAGACTGTATATTCGCCGGGAATGTACGGACCGAGGGTTTGTGCTTGATCTGCTTTCTTTACAGATCCGGCTTCCTCTTTATTGACATATAAATCGGTATTTTTATAATTGCTGCTCACTTCAAAATAAACAGGTGCTACCTTTAAGTCGTAATGGTCAAATACCAGCAGGCTTTTTCCGTCTTTTTCTGCGTATACGATATCCTTCTGGGCTGTTTCCTCACGGAGCGATGCAAAAAGTTCATCTTTTTTGTCTGGATGATCCTTCAAATATGTAAGAAACGGTTTTACATTATTTTTAGTGAGTTTAAGATTGTCATTTACCGGTGTAAGCAGAGTCGCGATTTGGTCCTGATCCCCATCATTTACGGCCTGTTCAAACTTGTCTACTAACCTATCCTTTGAAGTAAAATACGCTCCGGTTTTATATGCGGCGAATAATATAACGCACGCCGCGGCAATGCTGCTCCATAAAATGATGGTTTTCTTAGGGATCGGTTTTCGCGGAGCCTGCCTCGTTTCTGCAGTGCTAGCTGTTTCTTGATTTGCCTGTTTGCTGCCCCCTCCGATCGGGGTGCCGCATTGTTTACAAAACTTGGCTCCTTCATTATTCTGGGAGCCGCAATTCTTACAAAATAACATGACTTTCCTCCTATTCTACTAATTTGATAACATTTACTGCTTTTCATATTTTATAATAAAACAGAATGAAATTGGGAACGAATGAAAAAATTAAATGTCTATCAGACTAAAAAGGTGGAATGAATATGCAAAAGCTCAGGATTGAATTAGGAGAAGAAACAAATGACGAATTATATGATCTATTGCTGCTCGCCGATCCATCGAAAGACATTGTAGATGAATATCTTGAGAGGGGAGAATGTTACACAGCTTGGGCCGGTGATGAGCTTGCAGGGGTTTATGTATTGCTAAAAACAAGGCCGCAAACAGTTGAAATTGTAAATATTGCGGTAAAAGAATCTCTTCAGAAGAAAGGCTTTGGCAAACAGCTTGTACTTGACGCCATCGAAAAAGCGAAGAAGCTGGGGGCGGACACGATTGAAATCGGCACAGGGAATTCCAGCATTCATCAGCTTTCCCTCTATCAAAAATGCGGATTCCGCATTCAGGCGATCGACCACGATTTCTTTGTCAGACATTATGATGAGGACATTTTTGAAAACGGGATTCAATGCCGCGATATGGTGAGGCTTTATTTGGATCTCTGAAAGCATAAAAAAGCCGCCGAGAGAAAATCCCGGCGGTCTTTTTATTACTTGTTTAAGTTGTAGAAAGAGTTGATACCATGGTATTGAGCAGTTTCAGCCAACTGATCTTCGATGCGAAGAAGCTGGTTGTATTTCGCAACACGGTCCGTACGAGACGGAGCACCTGTTTTGATTTGTCCTGCGTTTGTTGCCACAGCGATGTCAGCGATTGTGCTGTCTTCCGTTTCACCAGAACGGTGAGAGATAACAGCTGTGTAGCCTGCGCGTTTCGCCATTTCGATCGCATCGAATGTTTCAGTCAATGTACCGATTTGGTTTACTTTGATCAGGATAGAGTTGCCTACGCCGTTTTTAATACCTTCAGAAAGTTTTTTCGTGTTTGTAACGAAGAGGTCGTCACCAACAAGCTGAACTTTTTTGCCAAGACGCTCAGTAAGAAGCTTGTGGCCTTCCCAGTCGTTTTCGTCAAGTCCGTCTTCGATAGAGATGATTGGGTATTTAGAAACAAGCTCTTCATACCAGTCAACCATTTCAGCAGATGTTTTCACAACGCCTTCGCCAGACAGATGGTATTTGCCGTCTTCTTTGTTGTAGAACTCAGAAGATGCAGCATCCATAGCAAGTTTAACTTCTTCGCCAGGTTTGAAACCGGCTTTTTCGATTGCTTCAACGATTGTTTGAAGCGCTTCTTCGTTAGAACCAAGGTTTGGAGCGAATCCGCCTTCGTCACCTACAGCAGTGTTTAAGCCTTTTGCGCTTAATACTGATTTCAGGCTGTGGAAGATTTGAGCGCCCATGCGAAGTGCTTCACGGAAGTTAGGAGCACCTACAGGCATGATCATGAATTCTTGAATATCCACGTTGTTATCAGCATGCTCTCCGCCGTTTACGATGTTCATCATCGGTACAGGAAGCGTTTTTGAGTTGAATCCTCCAAGGTATTGGTAAAGAGGAATCTGTAAGAAATCAGCAGCAGCACGCGCACAAGCCATAGATACGCCAAGGATTGCGTTCGCACCAAGTTTGCCTTTGTTTTCAGTACCGTCAAGCTCGATTAAAAGCTGATCGATTGCGTTTTGTTCAGTTACATCAAAGCCAAGAAGCTCTGGAGCAATGATTTCGTTTACGTTGTTAACAGCTGTTAACACGCCTTTTCCAAGGTAACGGTCTTTGTCGCCGTCACGAAGCTCAACCGCTTCGTATTCACCTGTAGAAGCTCCGCTTGGCACTAATGCGCGGCCGAAAGCTCCTGTTTCTGTATATACTTCAACTTCAACTGTTGGGTTGCCGCGGGAGTCTAATACTTCGCGTGCATAAACATCAACAATGTATGGCATGAGTTTTGTCTCTCCTTTTGATTTTCAAATTATTTTTGAATTAAAGATGTTCCTGTCATTTCTTTCGGTTTTTCAACACCAAGAAGGTCTAATAACGTTGGTGCAAGGTCGCCTAGGATTCCGCCTTCACGCAGCGTAATGCCTTCTTTCGTTACAATCACAGGGACTGGGTTTGTTGTATGCGCAGTGTGCGGTTCGCCTGATTCTGTAATCAGAATGTCAGCATTACCGTGATCAGCGGTAATGATGGCGTGTCCGCCTTTAGCAAGGATCGCGTCAACGACTTCGCCCAAGCATTCGTCCACTGCTTCAATTGCTTTAATTGTTGGTTCAACCATTCCGGAGTGGCCGACCATATCAGGGTTTGCGAAGTTAAGAATGATCGCGTCATGCTTGTCAGCTTCAATTTCTTTGACAAGCGCGTCCTTCACTTCATACGCACTCATCTCAGGCTTCAAGTCATACGTTGCAACTTTAGGCGAGTTGATGAGAATACGCTCTTCACCCGGGAATTCAGCTTCACGGCCGCCGCTCATAAAGAACGTGACGTGCGGATACTTTTCAGTTTCTGCAATTCGAAGCTGTTTTAACCCGTGCTGAGATAATACTTCTCCGACTGTGTTATCAAGATTTATCGGTTTAAACGCTACATAGCCGTCAACTGTTTCACTGAAGTGAGTCAGGCAGACGAAATACAGGTTCTTTGGATAATTCTCGCCGCGGTCGAAGTCACGGAAGTCTTTGTTTGTGAACGTGTTGGAAATCTGGATGGCGCGGTCCGGTCTGAAATTATAGAAAATCACAGAATCGCCGTCTTGGATTTTCGCAACAGGCTCACCGTTTTCTTTTGTAATGACAGATGGAATCACGAATTCATCGTAGATACCATTTGCATATGAATCATCAACAACATCCAGGGCGCTGCGGTAAGATGGGCCTTCGCCGTACGCCATTGCGCGGTACGCTTTTTCTACACGGTCCCAGCGTTTGTCGCGGTCCATAGAGTAGTAACGTCCGGAAATGCTGGCGATTTCACCCACACCGATTTCCTTGATTTGATCGTTCAACTGGTTGATGTACGTTTTCGCTGTCTGCGGACCTACATCACGGCCGTCAAGGAAGCCATGGATATAAACCTTTGTCAGCCCTTCTTTTTTCGCAAGCTTTAACAGTGCGAATAAATGGTTGATATGGCTGTGCACGCCTCCGTCAGATAAAAGACCGAACAGGTGCAAGGCTTTGTTGTTTTCTTTCGCGTTGCTGATCGCGTCAAGGAATGTTTGATTGCGTTCGAACTCTCCTTCGCGAATGGCAACATTTACGCGTGTTAAGCTTTGGTACACAATACGTCCCGCACCGATATTTAAGTGACCTACTTCGGAGTTCCCCATTTGCCCTTCAGGAAGACCTACAGCCTCGCCTGAAGCAGTCAATGTTTGATGAGGATACTGGTTCCAATAGCGGTCAAAATTCGGTTTTTTCGCTAAAGCGACTGCGTTCCCTACTGTTTCGTTACGTAATCCGAACCCATCAAGAATGATGAGTGCAGCTGGTTTTTTACTCATATTGACCTTCCTCCAATAATTGAACGAATGACTGTGGCTCAAGGCTCGCGCCGCCGACCAAAGCACCGTCAATATCGGACTCTGCCATATATTCTTTAATGTTTGCAGGCTTTACGCTTCCGCCATATTGGATGCGAAGCTTGTCTGCAGCTTCTTGGCTGAAGCTTTCAGCGACGGTTTTACGGATATGCGCACACACGTCATTCGCATCTTTCGCTGTAGAAGATTTGCCTGTTCCGATTGCCCAGATTGGCTCATACGCAATAACAGAAGCAGCAACTTGTTCTTCAGAAAGACCAGCAAGGCCTTTTTTCACTTGGTCAGCAACAAGATCATTTGTTTTGCCGGCTTCACGCTCTTCAAGCGTTTCACCTACACAGATGATCGGCACAATGCCGTGTTTGAAAGCTGCGTGTGCTTTTTTGTTAACTGTTTCATCAGTTTCAGCGAACATTTCACGGCGCTCAGAGTGGCCGATGACGCAGTAGTCAACGCCAAGGTCTTTCAGAGCAACCGGGCTGATTTCGCCTGTGAACGCGCCGCTTTCTTCGAAGTGCATGTTTTGAGCGCCGACTTTTAGGTCAGTGCCTTTCACAGCAGAAGCAAGCTTTTCTAAGAAAAGCGCTGGCGCGCAAACAACAGCTTCAGCTTTGTCTGCTGCTGGAATGGAAGATTTCACTTCTTCAACGAAGCTGACAGCTTCGCCGAGTGTTTTGTTCATTTTCCAGTTACCGGCGATAATTGGTTTTCTCATCTGTTCCACTTCCTTATAGCAGTTTTGAGATTATTTATCGTTCAGTGCAGCTACCCCTGGAAGCTCTTTGCCTTCCATAAACTCAAGGGATGCGCCGCCGCCTGTTGAGATGTGGCTCATTTTGTCAGCAAGGCCGAATTTTTCAACCGCTGCCGCAGAGTCTCCTCCGCCGATGACAGAGTATGTATCTTTCGCCTCTGCCAATGCTTCCGCAACCGCTTTTGTTCCTTGAGCGAACAAGTCGATTTCGAATACGCCCATTGGTCCGTTCCACACGACAAGTTTGCTGTTTTTGATGACGTCAGCATACGTTTCGCGTGTTTTCGTACCAATGTCGATTGCTTCTAAATCACTAGGGATTTCAGAGATCGGCACAATTTTCACGTTTGCATCGTTAGAGAAATCATCTGCAACGAGTACATCTTCAGGCATGTAGAAGTTAACGCCTTTTTCTTTAGCGCGGTCCATAAATGATTTCGCAAGCTCGATTTTATCCTCTTCAAGAAGAGATTTACCGACTTCATAGCCAAGCGCTTTTACGAAAGTATAAGCAAGACCTCCGCCGATGATCAGGTTGTCTACTTTATCAAGAAGACTCTCGATTACACCGATTTTGTCTTTTACTTTCGCTCCGCCGATGATCGCTGTGAACGGGCGGTCAGGATTGGAAACCGCTTTTCCAAGTACATCAAGCTCTTTTTCCATTAAGAAACCTGCAACTGCTGGCAGATGCTCGGCAATTCCAGCTGTAGATGCGTGAGCACGGTGGGCAGCACCGAATGCGTCATTTACATATACATCTGCAAGCTCAGCAAATGCTTTTGCAAGCTCAGGGTCATTTTTCTCTTCACCAGGATAGAAACGTACGTTTTCCAATACAAGAACGTCTCCGTCCTTCATCTCGGAAATTTGTGCTTTTACAGCATCGCCGTATGCTTCATCCGCTTTTTTCACTTCTTTTCCAAGCAGTTCGCCGAGACGTGCAGCGACAGGAGTTAAACGAAGCTCCTCAACCACTTCGCCTTTCGGGCGGCCTAAGTGGCTCGCAAGAAGGACTTTTGCGCCTTGGTCTGCAAGGTGTTTGATTGTTGGAAGCGCAGCACGGATACGTGTATCGTCTGTTACTTCCCCGTCTTTCATTGGAACGTTAAAGTCGACGCGGCAGAATACAACTTTGCCTTTTACGTCGATGTCTTTGAGAGTTTTCTTATTCATGCCTAGGAGATCCTCCTTCAAAATGGTTTGCATACAGCACGAAAAACGTGAAACCGTCTGTTCAAGCGATAACTCCGCTAGGGCAGATCGCAGTCTTTTTCGGCACAGGGCAGTTCGTCTAAAAGCCAGGGCAGCGGCCTTAGGCGAAAGCGCCGGCAAAGCTGCTTAAAACGCGGTCGTTTCTCTATCACAGAGCGTTTTCTGAAAGCCGGTCTTCATGGAAAAAGGGAAAGGGAGTCCGTCCCCTTCCCTTGTCCGCTTTCATTATAGCGCTTCTATTCGAAAGAACCAAGTCAGGTCCTTTTTCAGCTATAAATTAAAGACCTTTTTTTGCGATGTAAGCTGCAAGGTCAACAACGCGGTTAGAGTAGCCGCTTTCGTTATCGTACCAAGAGATTACTTTTACCATGCTGCCTTCCATAACCATTGTAGAAAGAGCATCGATTGTAGAAGAGTTTTTGTTTCCGTTGTAGTCGCCAGAAACTAATGGCTCTTCGCTGTAGCCAAGGATTCCTTTAAGGTCGCCTTCAGCCGCTTCTTTAAGAGCTGCGTTTACTTCTTCAGCTGTTACTTCTTGGTTCAGTTCAGCAACCAAGTCAACTAGAGAAACGTTTGGAGTTGGAACACGCATTGCTCCACCGTTCAGTTTGCCTTTTAGTTCAGGAAGAACTAGAGAAACTGCTTTAGCAGCACCAGTTGATGTTGGGATGATGTTTTCAGCTGCTGCACGCGCACGACGGTAGTCTTTGTGCGGAAGATCAAGGATTTGCTGATCGTTTGTGTAAGAGTGAACAGTTGTCATCATACCGCGTTTGATGCCGAATTTATCGTTAAGTACTTTTGCAAACGGCGCAAGGCAGTTTGTTGTGCAAGATGCGTTAGAGATAACATCGTGGTTAGCCGCATCGTATTTATCTTCGTTAACACCCATAACGATTGTGATATCTTCTTCGTTAGCAGGAGCAGAGATGATTACTTTTTTCGCGCCAGCTTCTAAGTGTTTCGCAGCGTCTGCGCGTTTTGTGAAGAAACCAGTAGATTCAACTACGATTTCAACGCCTTGTTTGCCCCAGCTAAGTTTAGCAGGATCGCGTTCTGCAGAAACTTCAATTGTTTTGCCGTTAACAACAAGGTTGTTACCGTCAACTGAAACTTCAGCGTCTAATTTTCCGTGTACAGAATCATATTGTAAAAGGTGAGCCAGCATGTTAGCATCTGTTAAATCGTTAACCGCTACTACCTCAACTTCAGGATTGTTTAATGCTGCGCGGAATACGTTACGTCCAATACGACCAAAACCGTTAATACCGACTTTTACTGCCATGATTGTTTCCTCCTTTAAATAAGTGAGAGATATTTATATTGAGGGATTATTCATCCCTTAATAACTTCTTTGCGGCTCCTTCGTCTGTGACGAGAACCGTGTTGCGTGGCTTTTTAAAGTAAGCCTCGATCGCTTCGGCTTTTGATGATCCGCCCGCTACCGCAATAATATCGGGAATGGCGTCTATGTCATCCAGCTGCATTCCGACAGAATGCACTTTGTGAACCACTTCGCCGTCCGCGTTAAAATAGTAGCCGAACGCTTCTGTCACCGCGTCGTTATCATCTATTTTCTTTAAGTCTTCTAAAGGCGTGTTTCTGCGCTGAGCCATAGTTTTAGCTTCGCCGATTCCGTGAACCAGCATACTCGCTGATTTAATGGTGTTCAGCACCTCTTTGACTGAAGGCTCTTCAATAATAGATGAATAGGCGCCTTGTGACAGCTGCCCCGGAACAAACAAAAGCCGGTAAGTGCCTGAAGCCTTCTCCGCCATATGCGCGCATATGGTGTTCGCCTGGTTTTTCACGTCTTCGCCTAAACCGCCTCTTGCAGGCACAAACAAAAGCTCGCGGTTTTTAGAATCCGGCGTCATCATTTCGGCGACAGCTTCAATTGTCGTACCGCCAGTTACAGCGACGATATTTTGGCCTGAAAATCTTTTTTTCATACATGCGACAGCCGCTCTTCCCATTTCTTTTTTGACCCATGGGGATTGATCGCTGTCTCCGGATACGATAATGGCATCCTTTAGATTTAAACGTTCTTTTAATGTCTTTTCCAAAAGAGTCAAACCTAAAACATCTTTCATCGTATCTTCCAAAACAGAAAGCAGTTCATAGCCCTCTTCTGTCAATGTCATGCCGTTTGTCTTAATATCGACCAGGTTCTGTTCCTTTAAAAACTGAACCTCGCCCCTCAGCACACGCTCGCTGATTCCGAGACTGGCAGACAGGCTTCTTCGCCCGATGGGTTCTGTCAGCCTGATATACTGCAAGATTTCAAACCTCTTTTGCATAACGAGCAGAAGATCAGGCAATAATTTTTTTTGAGCTTGTATTAACTGGTTCATGACTCAAACGTTCCTTCCTTTTTTGCTGGACATCATATGTCCCGCTATGACAAAAAACGTCCCGTCATAGCCAAAAAAAATCATTTCTGCTTTCTTTAATTATTTTAACAGGGTGGAATTGTTTATTCAACTGTTAAGAGCCAATTCATCGACAATATTCGCAGAGTTTTCATGCCGCGTCGTTTTATCCAGCAATATTTTATCCTATATATCTTTATCTTATACAGAAAGCGCCAAATGGTGCATCCCAATATAAACAGCCCTTCCCGTAGAAAGAGCTGTTTCATTAAAGCGTTTTCATTTTATCCAAAGCTTTTCAATTTCCTCGAGCGATTTGTTCTTCGTTTCCGGACAGATCGTAACGACAAACAGGAAACAAAGGATGTTAATCACCGCAAAGATCCAAAATGTATAGGCGAGCCCGAAAGAATCGATCATCATTGGCACAAACTGTCCGATCGCCCAGTTTGCTCCCCATAAAAAGATGGTCGCAATGCCCGCGGCCCGCGCACGCAGATGGTTCGGGAAGATTTCAGAAATCATAATCCATGTGATCGGTCCGACCGAGACACAGAAAGCAGCGACAAAACCTAATATAAGGACGATCATCATGATCCCGCTTGTTAACTCAAAATAAAACGACGTCCCGATTAAAATCATAAAAATAGCCATAAAAGCAGAACCGATGGACATCAGTTTTTTTCGTCCGACTTTATCAATCAGCAACACCGCAATAACGGTAAAAATAACTTCTACAACCCCGACGATACAAGTCGTCACAAATCCGGCGTTTTGCCCGAATCCCATCATTTTAAAGATTTCCGGCCCGTAGTAAGTAATCGCGTTCATGCCGATGACTTGGTTAAACAGCGCCAGCAGGATTCCAATGACAAGCGCCTTTCTGAGACCCGGCTTAAACAGCTGGGAGAGCGACCCCATTTGTTCTATTTTTAAAGAGTTCTCAATGTTCTTTAATTCTTCTTTTGCAACAGTTTCTCCATTAATACGTGTCAGGATCTTTAAAGCTTCATTTGTTTTGCCCGCTTTCGCCAGCCATCTCGGGCTTTCCGGGACGACGAGCAGGACAAGGAAAAAGATGACGGACGGCACCATTCCGTAAGCAAGCATCCATCTCCAGCCGGTGTGCACGCCCCATTCATATGTTCCAGAACGCTGCACAGCTAGATTAATAAAGTAGGTAGCGGAAATACCCAGTATCGTAAAGAGCTGATATAACGAAGATAAACTTCCGCGTATGGCGGGCGGTGCCGCTTCTGTAATATACGTAACAGAGAGCGATGAGCCCATCCCGATTCCCAGCCCCCCGATAATCCTTGCAATGATTAAGGTGGACACATCTTGAGAAAGCGCTGAAACGATTGCTGATATCGCAAATAACAAAGCGGCTGTCATTAAAATTTTTCTCCGGCCGAATCTGTCACTTAAAAATCCGGATATCCCGACGCCCACAACTCCTCCAATCATAATGCTTGAAATGACAAGTCCCTCCATAAACGGACTCAGGCTGTATAAATCTTTCAGAAAACCGATGGCGCCAGAAATCACTGCCGTGTCATAGCCATACAATAAGCCGCCAAGCCCCGCCGCACATGAGATCAAAATGACAAATCCCATAGAATGGCTTCGTGTTACAGGAACATTTGGTTCTAATTGAGTTGGAGTATTCTTCATTTCCCTGCCCTCCCGAATGTTGAGTAAAGCGTTTACATTATACTTTTCAATTGTACGTACTTATATTAAAATTTAACGAAAATTACATTTAATTAGTACGTACAAATATAGAATAATCTTGTTTGCATTTTCTGTCAATGTTTTCTTACAAAGAACGCTGTGATATACTGAAATTTGTCCGTATACATTTTGGAGGAATGGATATGTTACCAAAATACGCGCAAGTAAAAGAAGAAATCAGTTCTTGGATTAATCAAGGCAAAATACTGCCCGATCAAAAAATCCCTACCGAAAACGAATTAATGCAGCAATTCGGCGTCAGCCGGCATACCATCCGCAAAGCGATCGGAGACCTCGTATCACAAGGTCTGCTGTACAGCGTGCAAGGCGGAGGCACCTTTGTCGCTTCACGCTCTGCTAAGTCAGCGCTGCATTCCAATAAAACGATCGGTGTTTTGACAACCTACATATCAGACTATATTTTCCCGAGCATCATCAGAGGAATCGAGTCCTATTTAAGCGAGCAGGGGTATTCTATGCTTTTGACAAGCACAAACAACAACCCGGACAACGAAAGAAGAGGCTTAGAAAACCTGCTGTCCCAGCATATTGACGGACTCATCGTAGAACCGACAAAAAGCGCCCTTCAAACCCCAAACATCGGCTATTATCTGAACTTGGAGAAAAACGGCATTCCTTTTGCGATGATTAACGCGTCATATGCCGAGCTTGCCGCGCCGAGTTTTACCTTGGATGATGTGAAAGGCGGGATGATGGCGGCGGAGCATTTGCTTTCTCTCGGCCACACGCATATGATGGGTATTTTTAAAGCTGATGACACACAAGGCGTGAAACGGATGAACGGATTTATACAGGCGCACCGGGAGCGTGAGTTGTTTCCTTCTCCGGATATGATCGTGACATTTACAACGGAAGAAAAAGAATCAAAACTTCTGGAGAAAGTAAAAGCCACACTGGAGAAAAACAGCAAGCACATGCCGACAGCCATTCTTTGTTATAACGATGAAATTGCGCTGAAGGTGATTGATATGCTGAGGGAGATGGATCTTAAAGTGCCGGAAGATATGTCTATCGTCGGGTACGATGATTCACATTTCGCCCAAATCTCAGAAGTGAAACTAACCTCTGTCAAACATCCGAAATCAGTGCTTGGAAAAGCAGCCGCCAAATATGTCATTGACTGCTTAGAGCATAAAAAGCCGAAGCAAGAGGATGTCATATTTGAGCCTGAGTTGATCATTCGCCAGTCCGCACGAAAACTGAATGAATAAAAAAAGCAATGTATGGGTCTCCCCGCTACATTGCTTTTTTTATAGTTGTTATCTGTTTTTCCAAACGTCAGCGATGATTTCAAACGAACGCATTCTGTCTGCGTGTTCAAAGGTTTCTGAGTTAACCATAATTTCGTCAGCCTGTGTCGTTTTGACGAAATCTTCAAGCTTCGCCTTCACTTCTTCCGGACCTCCGACAATCGTGGAGCTCAGCTGCTCATTGACCATCGCTTTTTCATACGGGCTCCAGATTTGGTCCATATCCTCAACAGGCGGTTTAAGCTGGTTCGGCGTACCGCGGACAAGATCAAGAAACCTTTGATAATGCGAAGTCGCAAGGTGCTGCGCTTTCTCGTTTGTATCTGCCGCGATAATGGTGACACCGACCATCGCATACGGTTCGTCGAGCACGTCTGACGGCGTGAAGGAATTGCGGTACAGCTCCAAAGCGGGAACCGTATTCGCCGGTGAGAAATGAGCGGCAAAGGCAAACGGAAGACCTAATTCACCTGCCAGACGGGCGCTGAAGCCGCTTGAGCCCAGCAGCCAAATCGGCACGTCTATGCCCTCTCCGGGAATGGCGCGAACTTGATTGCGCACATTTCCTGACGGTTTAAAATAATTGCGCAGTTCCTCTAATTGTTCTGGAAAATCCTCCCCGCTGTTGATGTTTCTGCGGAGTGCTCTGGCTGTCAACTGGTCTGTTCCCGGCGCACGTCCAAGCCCCAGATCAATCCGCCCGGGATACAGTGTTTCCAGTGTGCCGAATTGTTCAGCAATGACTAATGAAGAGTGGTTCGGGAGCATAATGCCGCCGGAACCGACGCGGATTTTCTTCGTGCCTCCGGCAATATGGCCAATCAAAACTGCGGTGGCAGAGCTTGCAACACCTTCTATATTATGATGTTCAGCAAGCCAGTAACGGTGATAGCCCCATTCCTCTGCCCGGCGCGCCAAGTCCATGCTGTTTCGGAATGATTCTGCAATCGTTCCTCCCTGAACAACCGGAGATAAATTCAAGACAGAAAGCAAGGTATCTTTGCGTTGGTTGTTAGACATATTGTTCTCCTTTGCAAATGTGTTATCAGTAAACAGCCCAAAGCTGTCAGGTCATGATTGAAAGAACTTCTATCACACCATAACACAACTGCATTCAGGAATAAAAGAATTTGATTCGATGAAATTCGAACAATGTAAAAAGCATTTATTATACAAATAAATAAAAACTAAAAAATTGTTTCTTCAAACTCACTTTGATTACCAAACTTAAACTAAAAACAGTATCTTCTATTTTTGTTATATATATTTAGTTGTTGATAACCAGAAAACCCCATGATATATTATGGTATATATTAAATAAAAAGGAGATATTTCCTATGAAAAAAACAAGTATAAAAATTTCAGTTATTACAGCATTTACCCTGGCTATTATGTTGTTTTTCGGAAGTTCTAATGCATTAGCAGCCGGCTTTGATTCTGGTAAAATGGAAGATATAAACGTTTGGGGTTATACCGACGCTTCTCATTATACTAAAAAAGCCACATCCGTAGATTTTCTTATCGGTACCAGCTATCCATTTGGTCATAAAAAGGGAACACTATACCTCCAGCGCAAATCAGGGAAATCATGGAAAACATGCAAAAGTAAAACATTTGATTTTGTATATCATGTTGAAAAGTCATTCCCATTAAAAGGATGTTCAACTGGTTATTACAGAATCAAAGCTAAAATTACATATTCTTATAGCAAAGATTATTCATATAATTATTCGAATTCATTCAAAGTAAATCGATAAATTATTAAGCTGTCAGGTAAACTCGACAGCTTTTTATATTATTTAAAAACCATTCGTGTTAGATTCAATTTGTTTTATTACTCCAATATATAGAAGAAACTTCATTAACCAATTTATTGAATTCATTGTTAATAGAAACTAATATAATTAGTGATTTATTTTCCAAACAACTCCTTAGCCATCTCAATAAAGAGCTTAGCCGCCAGAGAAGCCTCCTTTAGCGACGGAACAGCAAGCTGCACATCACGGTATACCTGCGGGTCCAATTCCCGGGTCACCACATGCTCCGGCAGCGGCATCCCCGACATGGACATTTCTGATAAAATGGCCAGGCCCAGTCCTTCTCTGATCATACTGATCGAGGTGTTGATGTTATAGACCGTGAAAGCTGGGTGCAGCGTAGCGCCCGCCTGCCTGAACATATCGACAAATGGTGATTCATAGCCTCCGTCACAGACGATCATCGGTTCATGGTCAAGATCTTTCAGCGTAATGGCCGAATGACTGGCAAGCGGGTGATCGTCCCTGAGCACGACAGCCATTTTGTCTTTTTTCAAATGAATGTACTCCATCTCCTCTGTTGGATACAGAAGAATCCCAACATCTATCATCCGCGTATGAAGCCACTCCTTGACTTCATTTACAGTTCCCTCGTGCAGCACAAGCTCAAGTTTCGGATATTTTTGTTTAAATTCACTGATCAGCTTCGGCATAAAATAAGCCGAGGCAGTTGAGAATGTGCCGATATGGATCGTTCCCAGTTCAAGCCCTTTTTCCGCTGCTGCTACCTGCTCAACTTTTTCAATGCCTTTTAAGACTTCTCTAATGTGTACTAAGATCTGTTTTCCCGTATCTGTCAGCATCAGGCCATTGCGGCGGTCACGAATGATCAGCTTTACATCAAGCTCAGCTTCGATCGCAGAAATCGCATGGCTGACAGCCGGCTGTGTCATGTTCAGCGCCTGACCCGCTTTTGTAAAGCTTCCCGTTTCAGCTATTTTCACAAAAACCTTTAATTGTGTAATGGTCATAACAATTTACTTATGCTCCTTATAAAAAAGATTCATTTTATTTATCTTATGTTCTACCGTATCATATGATGGAAAAGTTCTACAAGGAGTGAATAAACAATGAAGCAGCTCTCAAAAACGCGGACAGCTCTCCTGCTCGCATTTCTCGTCATCATGTGGGGCGTCAATTGGCCGCTGTCCAAAGCCGCGCTCGCCTATTCTCCGCCATTATTGTTCGCGGGCATCCGAACGCTGATCGGCGGGCTTTTATTAGTCATTGTCGCACTGCCGCGTATTCATAAATTACGCTTAAAAGAAACGTGGCCGATTTATCTTGTTTCTGCTCTTTTAAATATTACGTTATTCTACGGCCTGCAAACGATCGGGCTGAATTATCTTCCGGCCGGCCTGTTTTCTGCAATCGTCTTCTTCCAGCCTGTTCTGATGGGTGTATTTTCTTGGCTGTGGCTCGGCGAATCCATGTTTGTAATGAAAGTGATCGGACTCATCCTCGGTTTTGCGGGAGTAGCCGTCATTAGTGCTGCGGGCTTTGGCGGGCATATTTCTGTCATTGGGGTTCTGCTGGCTCTCGGCTCCGCAGTCAGCTGGGCGCTCGGGACGGTATATATGAAAAAAACAGGCAGCCGCGTCGATTCCATCTGGATGGTCGCTCTGCAGCTGACGATCGGAAGCGTGTTTCTGCTTATATCCGGCTTTTGGACAGAAAGCTTTTCGGCGATCCAATGGACAGCTCCGTTTATCACGAGCCTGCTGTTCATCTCCGTATTCGTTATCGCGCTCGGCTGGCTTGTCTTTTTTACGCTTGTCGGTTCAGGAGAAGCAAGCAAGGTCGCATCTTATACTTTTTTGATTCCGCTCATATCAATCGTGGCCAGCTCCATTTTCCTGCATGAACCGCTCACCCTTAGCCTCTTGGCAGGGCTGATGCTGATTGTCACGAGCATCTGTCTCGTGAATACAAAATCAAAAGCGCAGAAAGCTGCGGCGATTGGTATAAACGAGAAAGCTGCACAATAATAAAAACCCTCTTGCCGGATGCGGCAAGAGGGTTTCTTATTTACTGATGCTTGCGTCCTTTGACCAAATATGCAACTGTAATCAAAAGGTAGATCGCCGCAGTAATGCCGGTAATGACAATTGATGTTGTCATGATGACCCCGATTAGAATGGCGAGTAATGCCACAATCGCAAACCATGTCGTGTACGGGAACCATTTTACATAATAGGCCGGTGTTTCCGTTTGCTGTTTTCTCGATTTTAAATGAGCGAATCCGATGATCAGCCAAATGAATAAAACGGTATATCCCAATGATCCCATTAAATAATTAAATGTTTGGCTTCCTGCGAACAGAGAAATCAATACGCCAATATAGAGAGAAGAAGTGCACATCAGAATCGCAAACATCGGTACGTTTTTCGATGAAAGCTTCGAGAAGACCTTTGGAAGCCTTCCGTCACTTGCCTGTGTATACAAAATGCGTGATGATCCGTATAAACCTGAATTCATAGAAGAAATGATCGCCAGCAGGATGACTGCATTCATGATATGATCCGCGCCCGGAATGCCTACCATTTTAAAGACCATCACGAAAGGACTTTCCGGAACGGAATTGACTTGGTTCCATGGAATCAGGCTGACGATGATGAAAAACGGCAGCAGGTAAAACGCGACAATCCGTGTCAGTGTGCTGCGGACAGCTTTCGGGACAACCTTTTCCGGATTTTTTGTCTCTGCAAGCGTTACACCGATAATTTCTGTACCGCCGTAAGAGTAGATGACGACAAGCATCGCCGTGATCAGCCCTGTGCCGCCGTGCGGGAAAAATCCGCCGTGGTCTGTCAGGTTGGAAAATCCGGATGCTGTATGATCACCGAATGATACAAATAAGAGCAGCAATCCCAGAATAATAAAGATAATAATAACGGTAATCTTGATCATTGCCAGCCAATATTCAGTTTCGGCGAAGATTTTAACAGAAAGCAAGTTTACAATCGTGACGATAAGAGAAATTCCTAATGCCAACACCCAGATCGGGCAGCCCGGCAGCCAATATTGAATGAAAATCGCAGCTACAACAGCTTCAGCCGCAATGTTAAGCACCCACATTTTCCAGTAGATCCAGTCCAAAAAGTAAGCGGCGTAATTTCCCAATACCTGCTGGACAAGATCACGGAAGGTTCTGGCGTTACGGTTTCGAACAGCCATTTCCGCCAGCCCCTGCATAATAAACAGCAAAATAATCCCGCCGAGCAGGTATGCGATAATGACAGATGGCCCTGCCACATCGATCGCTGAGCTGCTCCCCTTAAATAAACCTGCGCCGATTGCTCCGCCCAGCGCCATCATCATAATATGGCGGGACGTCATCGTGCGTTTTAACGTTTGATTGTCGTTTTTCATCCTCTTCTACCTCTCCTTCTCGTTTTCAAAAACAAAAAAGCCCGCCGTCTCCTACCTAATCTAATAGATAAAGAGACGACGAGCCTTCGGCTGACCGCGGTACCACTCTTGTTGATTCTTCATAAAGAATCCTGCTTTTGACCTGTAACGAAGGTTAGCCGTTAAAACATAGGGAATATTCAATCTATTCCGTTCCGTCTTACCACTCCCGGGCGAGTTCAAAGAAGAATCAGGCTGCGTCGCACCACCCCGCAGCTCTCTGTTCTGATCACTTTCTTTTACTGCTCCCAATCTATGTGTTTTAGTTTTCTGAAAAACTCAAATTTTATGATCTGAATATATTAACATAATATACGTGCTTCTCTTTTAACTGTCAATAACTTCAGAGAAAAAAGAAACTGTTATTTTGTCCCTTTTCGAATGGCTTTCCAAAAGGATTCTGATTCGTTTCCTAATGCGTAAACTGAAACACCTGCTATTTTATATTGCTTTGCCAGATGGCTTTTCGTTTGAACGGTTTTTTCGTTTTCATACCACACGACATGTTTATGCTTCTTTTTGTCAACATAAGAAAACGTCATCGAGCCTGATTTTTTGTTGAATGCCGGCTTTGCTTTTTGTTTTTTGATGAGGGATTTGAGCTCATTCCATTCCCTTATTGTGCTGGTACTTCCGTCTTTTACATCCCAGTCATAGCCGTACGCAGGGATTCCCATGATGACTTTATTGGCTTTGATCTTTTTGACTGAAAACTGCAGAGAGCTTTTGATCCAGTTTGTGCTTGCCACTGACCCCGGCTCACCCCAAATGCCGTGTTCATCGTAGGTCATGACTTGTACGAAGTCGGCATATTTGCCGATTTTCGCATAATCATACGGCCAGCTCCAGTCATCATTTTTATCATCGGCGCTTTTGGCCGGAACGGATACCATTGTTTTAATATGTTTCTTATTCAAAGCCTGTGAGACATATTGAATGAAGTTCGAGTATGCAGCGCGGTCTTCTGGATTTACTGCTTCAAAATCGATATTGATTCCGTAATATGAGTGCTTTTTGGCCAGTGTAATTAACTGATCTGTGAATCGTTTTTTCGCTGTTTTATTACTCATGACTCGACTCGCTAAATCTCCGTCAAAGTCATAAATGGCATCATTATAGTTTGAAATGACAGCCCATGTCTTGATTTTTTTCTTTTTCGCATATGTCAGCTGCTTAGTTGGGGCATCGCCAATCACATGTCCGTTTTTTTCAAACGCAAATGTATCGGTTGCGATGGCATTCATGTATGTATGATATTTCGTGAGAGAATTGTATGAAGCCGTATCCCCAGTCGTGTAGCCTAGTGTCATTCCGGCTGCCTTCGCTTCTGTTTTTGTATACATAAACAGAACAATCGCAATCGCCAGTGAAACCGCTATGATCAGCCACTTTTTCATCGCATTTCCTCCTATTTCAAGTCATACTCTTCTCATCGGCCAAAAAATTGGAAGTTGAAGTTTTTTCAAGCAAAAAGCCCGGCATATGCCTGCCGGGCTTCCTGAGTTCAGCGGTCAGAGACGAGAATATATGCTGCCTTGACTGGTCCATGCACCCCCACAACTAAATCCATTTCAATGTCGGCTGAGTTACTCGGTCCGGTAATGTAGTTGATACATGAAGGAACAGTGACACCGTTCGCAATGTTTTGGCGGATGATATCACTGGCTTGTGTCATTCTCGGTACAATGCTTGATTTCGGCACGATCGCAATATAAGTCGTTGGCAAAAGGCTGACAGAGCGGCCGATGTCTTTTGAGGAGAAGAGGACAACCGTCCCCGACTCAGCCAATGTAATTTCGCTGAATGTAATCCCTACATTGGCTTGCTCCGCTTTTTTAATATTTTCCTCGCCTTTGTCAGCATCCCACTCCCAGACCGGCGTTCCTTCACTCGGCCAGTCCTTGGTGACCAGGCTTTTCAGTCCGTATTCTTCAAAGCGGGGGTCCTTCGGAATGATGACAGGGCCTCCAGAAAAGCGGCTGACTTGCTCGCGCAGGGCATCGTAAAGGCCGGTTGAATCCGTTTCAATCAGCTCTGTATGGATTTTGACACAATGGTTTTTGAGCACTGTGACTAAGTCATCCGCTGAATAACCTTCAAGTGTTTTATATTGCGGCTGATGCGCCCATTCAGGGACTGCCACGCCTCCTGTTCTTCGTTCACGGCCCAGGCTGGATGCGATTCGGTTTAAAAAGCTCTCTTGATTCTGAATAGTTCCCTTCGTCATCACTGCTCCTCCTTCGTGCGTTCACTTGTTTCTCTGTCCGCAAACCAGTCTCTGAATCTCGATTTATGCGGTGCCGGGAAGTCGCGAATCTGGGTCCAATTTTTAAGCGGGCCGGGCCCTTTCGAAATTTTTTCGTCCTCTGTAAAAGGCGTCATGGCGGCCGGCGCCCATTTTGAGCCCATTTTGTAAAGCGATAAGGAGGATGCGCCAAGTCCGAATGCTTTCATTGCAAGCTTTTCACTGATCGGCGCCCTGCCTTCTTTTTCGACGATATTCTGACGATGCTTGAGTAGCAGCTCATGAAGCGGGATTTTGACCGGGCAGGCTTCTGAACAAGCAGCGCACAGTGAAGATGCGTACGGCAGCTCCTTATAATCGTCATAACCGCCGAGCAACGGTGATAAAACAGCTCCGATCGGCCCCGAGTAGATTGAGCCGTATGAATGTCCGCCGACATGGCGGTACACAGGACAGACATTGATACAGGCGGCACAGCGGATACATTGCAGCACAGACTGGAATTCCGTTCCAAGGATATTGGATCGTCCATTGTCAACGATGACAAGATGGAATTCTTCCGGACCGTCCACTTCACCTTCCAGCTTCGGACCCGTCAAAGCTGTAATATAACTTGTCAGCCGCTGTCCGACAGCACTTCTTGTCAGCATGCTGACAAGCACTTCAAATTCAGAAAATGACGGGACAATCCGCTCCATTCCCATGACGGTAATTTGTGTTTTCGGCAAGGTGCTCACAAGCCGTCCATTTCCTTCATTGGTCACAAGGCTGACAGAACCCGTGTCAGCGATGGCGAAGTTACAGCCGGTAATGCCGATATCCGCTTTCAGAAACTTTTTCCGGAGAATGGCGCGCGCATGCATCACCAGCTCTTCCGGTTTTTCTGTATGTTGATAGTCCAGCCTTTCTTTAAACACATCGCGTATCTGCTCTTTATTTTTATGAAGGGCGGGCGCTACGATATGTGACGGCGGATCGTGATCATCGATCTGCAA
The DNA here is from genome assembly GCF_001719225.1 of Bacillus sp. FJAT-14266. Taxonomy (NCBI): domain Bacteria; kingdom Bacillati; phylum Bacillota; class Bacilli; order Caryophanales; family Bacillaceae; genus Bacillus; species Bacillus sp. FJAT-14266. The sequence goes on along the minus strand of NZ_CP017072.1, from coordinate 906,437 downwards.
AATATACTCGCCGAGATCGGTTTCTACGACTTCACAGCCTTCCTTCTCCAGCACCTCATTCAGATTGATTTCCTCTGTGACCATTGATTTAGATTTCACAATTTTCTTCCCGTTCTTCTTTTGAATGACATCACGAATATAAGAAGACGCCTCTTCCGCTGTTTCCGCGAAATAGACATGTCCGCCTCTTTTCGCCACATTTTCGGCAAGCTGTCCGAGATAGAAATCAAGGTTTTCAAGGACATGCTGCCTGATTTCCTCTGATAATGAGCGCCACTCCTCCCAGTTTCCCAGTTCTTCCGCTGCCTCTAGGCGCCGCGTCCGCAGACGCTCCTGTGCACCTGAAACAGCGCCTCTCATAAATTCATTATCAATCCCCTGTGATACCCGCTCTTTAAAAGCGTCAGTACCAATTTTCATCGCCATGATCCTTTCCCCCTCTGAATCCAGTTTTATCTGCTGTTGAGCACTTCGGCGATGTGCATCACTTTGACATTCTTATCTTTTCGGCCAAGCCGTCCCCCGATATTCATCAAACAGCCGCAGTCAGCACCGATCAGCACCTCTGCTCCCGTTTCCTCCACACATTCGACTTTTTCATCGACCATCTGCTCAGAAATCTGCGCCATCTTGACGGAGAACGTTCCTCCGAATCCGCAGCAGTTATGTTTGCCCGGAAGCTCTGTAAACTGCAGGCCCTTCACATGGCTCAACAGCTTCATCGGCTCCTCCCGAACACCCAGCAGCCTAGTCATATGGCACGACGTATGTAAGGTCGCTTTTGTATGAAGGGTCGCGCCGACATCCTCTACCCCAAGGACGTTCACAATAAAATCTGTCAGTTCATACGTTTTATCCGCCAGCTTTTGCGCTTTATCGGCCCATTTCGGATCATCCTGAAACAGGTGCGGATACTCCCGGAACATCGTTGTGCAGGAACCGGAAGGACTGACAACATATTCGGAATCCTGAAACGTTTCGATCATCCGTTTCATTGCTTTTTTGGCGTCATTTACATAGCCGCTGTTGTAAGCCGGCTGTCCGCAGCAAATCTGCCCTTCCGGAAAATCAACCTCGCACCCAAGCCGCTCCAGCAGCTCAACCGTTGCTTTTCCGACATTTGTTTGAAACATATCAACAAGACAAGTGACAAAAAGTGAGACTTTCATGATGAACCCCTCTCTCATCCCCAATATATGATCAGGTCATCTGATGACCTGAGTTAAAATAACTATATGAATATCGTACACTATTCTGACAATGGAAGGAAAGAGTTTTCTAGGGATATTTTCATTTGTGGCATATCAAAAACACTCCCGATCTCCCAGGAGTGCAGTATATGGTTAGATCCAGCCCTTTTCCTCAGCAATGCTGGCGGCTTCTGTCCGATTTTTCGCATTAAGCTTTTGGATGATTTCTGAGATATAGTTTCGAACTGTGCCTTGAGATAAATAGAGCTCCAGCGTAATGTCTTTAGTTGTCTTGCCTAAAGCCGCAAGCCTCAGAATTTCTTGTTCTCTAACGGTTAGCGGATTTTCGTCTCGCATCATATTAAACGTCAGCTCGGGGCTGAAGACACGTTTTCCCTTTACACATTTTCGAATGGCATCGGCCAGATCGTCAATTTCGCCGTCTTTCAGCAGATAGCCATGTGCACCGGCCTTTACGGCGCGTTCAAAATATCCGGGGCGGGCAAAGGTGGTTAAAATAATGACCTTGCTGACGCAGCCTTTTTTCATTAATTCCTCTGCCACATCCAGCCCGCTTCGAACCGGCATTTCAATGTCCATAATGCATACATCCGGCTCCAGCTTCAAAATAGCATGTAGCGCCTCTTCCCCGTTCAATGCTTGTCCGATGACTGTCATATCCTCTTCTAAATCAAGCAAGGATCCCAAAGCGCCTAAAAGCATGCGCTGGTCCTCAGCAATAAACAGACGAATCATTCTTTTCGTCCTCCAATCATTCTGCTTTTTTAATAAGCGGAATCGTCAGTGCCACAACCGTTCCGTTATGATCTGAAACCGTTAATCCCCCTTCAATGAGCATGAGCCGTTCTTCCATTCCCCACAGGCCATTCCCAAACATTTTCTCCTTCGGCGCTCCCTTTCCGTCATCCCGTATTACGATCCTCATTTTGTCAGCAAATTGAGAAATGGTGATGGCACAGTGGGTTGCTTTGCTGTGCTTGATAATGTTAGTCACGGCTTCCCGCATACACATACTGATAATATTTTGAGTGACGGGAGATATCACTGAAAAGTCGTCGGCTCCTTCGTATTGAAAGGTAATGTTCCCCGCTCTTAATATGTGCTGAATGTTTACGAGCTCCTCTGTTATCGTGACCGTTCTCATATCAGAAACCAGCTCTCGAACTTGCTTGAGTGCGGAGCGTGAACTGGTTTCCATTTCTTTTGCCTCAAGCTTGGTCCGTTCTGGATCAGATGCAGCCAGCCGCTGAATGAGCTGGCTTTTTAATGTAAGCAGCGACAGAGTGTGGCCAAGAGTATCGTGAAGATCACGGGCGATTCGAACACGTTCCTCCCTTTTAGAGAGTTCTTTTATCTGTTCGTTGGCTTGTGCAAGCTTAGCTTCAAGCTCAATCCTCCGAAACATAGAACGAATTCCGAATGGAGAAATGAGCATAATGACGAGAAACGGGAGAACAGAAAAAAGCTCCCGAAGCGAGACCGAATTCGCGATAAATTGGTATAGGCATGGAAAAAGCAGTATAAAGATTAAAGCGCAGAACGCACGGTTAAAATTCGTTTTCTCTTTGTAATAACCAACAAAGTTTGCCGGAAAAAAACCTAAGTATATATAGGTGATATTGTAAAACACACTATACATCAAAATAACCGCCATTTGCACGATAAGCCAATATGTAAACGAAGCTTTGCCCACGCTGCAGAATAACTGGCGATATGCCGCTACAAAAAGGAGCAGCATACCATATCCGATCCCCTGTTTGACCCCTGATTCTTTTAATAAAGAGAGGAACGGCATAATCGTATACACCAGAAAGATATAAGGGAAAAACCCGAATTCCTTCGGGAAAATAGATATTGCCTTTTTCATGTATTACACCGCTTCTTGTTTTCTTCTTATATATTTAGATAGTAGCATGAAGAGCATCATATAAGCGATTAATATCAGAATATTTTTCCAAGTCGGACTCCCCCCTCGGACAAGTTCCCACGCTCCGCTCCCGAAATGATAAGACGGAAGCCACTGGCCAATGCTCTGCATCATGTCAGGCATGACCTCAAACGGCATCCACATCCCTCCGCCTAAAGCCAGCAGCATATAAAGCACATTACTGATTCCGGCCGCTGTTTCTACTTTTCTCATGAGGCCGATTAGTGTGCCTAATGCTAAAAAAGGCAATGCGCCAAACAAAATCCACAGTCCGCTCATCATCCATTCAAACGGTGACAAGGCAATATCATTGATGATTGCGCCGAACAGAAATATGACGGTAATCGATAAAACGTGAATGACACTCTGGCCGATCATCTGAGCTGATAAATAGATATGATCCTGAAGAGGCGTTAGGCGGATAAAGGCGGCCCAGCCTTGTGACCGTTCTTGTACCATTCGGATGCCAAGCGTCATGATAGAGGAACCCATCACGCTGAAGACTGTCATCGACATCAGGTAATGGACTTCCCATGCACGTTGATCAGGGACGTTGGTATTCACTACATTTGTAAAGAAATAATAAAAGGCAATCGGCATGATCAGAGACCAAAGCACAAAGTACTTGTTCCTAAGCACCCTTTTCATTTCAGCGATGCTTTGCTTTTGCAGCATGTTCACTCACATCGCCTCCCTGTTGCCGTCAGCCAGCTGGCGAAATGCCTCATCGAGCGTTGCTTGCTCAATTCGAATATCCCGTGCATGTATGTTTTCTTGAAAGATCAGCGCCAACACTTTGTCTGTATTTGATGTCTGGATGATGGTTCTCTCATGCTCGTGGATCACTCTCTCGACTTCCGGGTGACAAGACAGCCTTTCCAATGATTCACTTGAATGAAGCGTAAAGGAAACAGACTGTTTTTGAATTCTTGAGCGGATTTGCATTGGTGAGCCGTCTGCAACAAGCTGTCCTTCAGTAAAAAATAGGATTCGCTGTGCGGCATCATCTGCTTCCTGTAAATAATGAGTTGAAAAAATAATCGTTTTTCCTTGGTCCGACAGTCCGTGAATGGTCTGCCAGAATCGGTGTCTTGATGAAGTGTCCATGCCGACTGTCGGTTCATCAAGTATAAGCAGCTCCGGGTTCCCGGCAAGAGCCAAAGCAAAGCTCAAACGGCGTTTTTGTCCGCCGGATAATTTTTCTGCTCTTGTTTTCAAATCTTCTTTGGTGAGTGCTGTTAACGAAACGAGTTCTTTCATGGACAACGGATTCGGATAATAGCTCCGGAAGAGTTCAAGGATTTCATCCACCTTAAGGCCCGGCATGACACTTACTTCCTGAAGCATTACACCTATTTTTTCACGAACCTGTTGATCATCGGGAACCCGGTTAAATAGTTTGATTTCTCCCTCACTCGGTTTCAGCAATCCTAATATCATCGAGACGACGGTCGTCTTCCCTGCCCCATTTGGCCCGAGAATGGCTGCAATTTCTCCTTTTTCAATACTGAAGCTGATGTGGTTTACAGCGGTTTTTCGCTGGAAATGTTTTGTCACGTTGCTTACTGTTACTGCTTCTTTCATCACATGAGCACCTCCTGATCGTTTACATTGATTGTAAAATGACGGAGAAGACGATGTTAGTATGGGGTGTCATGATGATGGAGTGACAAATGTCATTTTTTTCTCACCCCGGTGTCTAGGCAATCCTCCTCCTGCATCTTCCAATTCATCCATCTTTTCTATCTCCCATGTCCTCTTTCTTTTAAACTGCTGTGACATTCATAGAAAGATACACTCTTCAAACCATCCGAGTGTTATGATAGAAATATTGAACTTTATATTACTTTCCGGCTGAAAGGAGCCAATCATGAACGAAGCGATTTTGTCTAGAAATCATGTGAAGGTGAAAGGCAGCGGCAAAGCATCTATCATGTTCGCACCTGGTTTTGGATGCGATCAAAGCGTGTGGAATGCCGTGGCACCTGCCTTTGAAGAAGATCATCGGGTGATTTTATTTGATTACGTCGGTTCGGGACATTCAGATTTGCGCGCATATGACCTGAATCGTTACCAGACACTTGACGGCTATGCCCAGGATGTTCTTGATGTTTGTGAAGCTTTAGATCTGAAGGAAACCGTGTTTGTGGGTCACTCCGTCGGGGCCTTGATTGGGATGCTTGCATCCATCCGCCGCCCGGAGCTTTTTTCCCATCTGGTGATGGTGGGGCCTTCTCCTTGCTATTTGAATGATCCGCCTGAGTATTACGGAGGATTTGAAGAGGAGCAGCTCCTTGGCTTGCTGGAGATGATGGAGAAAAATTATATCGGCTGGGCGACTGTATTTGCGGCAACCGTTCTGAATCAGCCAGATCGGCCTGAAATTAAGGAAGAGCTTGAAAGCCGTTTTTGTTCTACTGATCCTGTCATTGCCCGCCAATTCGCGAAAGCGGCGTTTTTTTCTGATCACCGAGAGGATCTTTCGAAGGTAACGGTTCCCTCTCTTATTCTCCAATGTGCAGATGATATCATCGCACCTGCAACAGTAGGTAAGTATATGCATCAGCATCTGCCTTATAGCAGTCTGAAACAAATGGAGGCTCGCGGACATTGCCCTCATATGAGCCATCCAGATGAGACGATACAGCTGATCGGCGATTATTTAAAAGCACACGTGTGATATAGGAACGAAAGGGATAGAGGTGACCCTCTTAGATGGACAAACAATTGAATGATGCACCATGCGGTTTCCTCGCTTTGTCAGAAGAGGGGTCGATCATAGCTGCCAACCGCACCCTTATCAAGATTCTGGATTATGAACCGGAGCAGGTTATCGGCCAGCACATGAATATGATGTTGACCATTCCCGCACAGCTTTTCTGCCAGCTTTATTTTTTTCCGCTTTTGAAATTGGAGCATCACATCGAAGAAATATACATTTCCTTGAAAGCAAGAGATGGAGAAGAAATTCCCGTCCTTATCAATGCTATTGCCAGACACGATAGCGGGGCTTCTGTCTTTGATTGTGTTCTTATTCCAATGCGAAAGCGAAATGAATATGAAAATGAGCTGCTGATAGCCAGAAATGAGGTTCAGGAAGCTTTGCTTGCCAAACAGAAAGCCAATGCGGAGTTAGAAATTGCCTTGGAAACGCTGAAAGCAAAGCAAGAAGAACTTCTTGAGATCAACAAACAAAATCAACAATTTAAATTAAACACCAAAAGAGAGCTTGAACTCGCCAGAAAGATCCAGAAAAACTCGTTGACTGAACCGATTGTAAACGATCAGGTTCAGATTGACTCTTATTACAACGCATCGAGTGAATTGTCAGGTGATCTTTACGGATATTATCAAATCGATGAACACCGTTACGGCATTATTATCCTTGATGTGATGGGGCACGGAATTTCATCTGCATTGATTACGATGTCTCTTCATCCTTTGTTCCAGCGCCAGATCACGCAAGGTCTCAGCCCCGTTAAAGTTATGAAGGAATTGGACCGGCACCTTCACAGCTTGTTTCAAAATGATGAGGAAGCAAGACATTATTGCACTGCTATTTATCTCGAGATTGACATAGCACGGCAAAGAATTGATTATGTCAACGCAGGGCATCCGCCGGCACTTTGGCAGGACGATAGCGGAACTCAACATCTGCTTCACGCGACCTCGCCTCCGATCGGGATGTTTGAAGACTTAGAGTTTCAGTCAAGCAGCCTTTCATACACGGAGGATGGAAGATTGCTTCTGTATACGGATGGCGTGATGGATCCTACGGCTTCATGTTATTTATTTGATTTACTAAAGGATCATCCTGATTCGCCAATCGCTGACCTGAAGGAGAAAATCCTTACATCACTGCAGCATCAAAAGGAAGCTCATCATAAGAGTGATGACGAATGTTTTATATTAGTTGATGTAAAATAAAATGATCCATGAGACATAACAATGATTTGTTACATCTCATGGATTTTTTTGTTTCAGCGTTTCTTTGGAATATGTCCTGACTCCGCATATTGAAACACCTGCAAGGAAGGCAGCGGGTGTCCATTAAAATCAAATAAAGCTTGATTATCTACAGCACTTCCCCCATACCACTTCCCGGCGTCTTCAGGGTCGTATTCAGCAGCATAGCTGGACGCCCACCCTGACCCGTATGTTTCCCATAACACTTTGTTTTTCTCTATCTGTGTCTTCGGCCCGACTGGAATCCACGCCGGCTCCCAGTAGAAAACACCAAGTCCTGCTTTGCCCGTATTCGCCACTGCCTCCATTACATCTCTTACTGCAGTTGCCTGGCCTTGAACAGAAATTGGATATGGCAGCGTCTGCCCGCTTTTTGGTGCTGTATTTCCATGCCCATCGCCATCCTCGGCGGTATAGGTGTACGATGTCTCCGCCACCATGACTTTTTTGCCGTACGTATTGGCAACAGCCTTCAGCACGGAGGTCAAATTTTGTAATGTCCCATGCCAGAAAGGATAATAGGAGCTCGCAAACACATCATAATCCACTTTGTTTTTGCTGAGTGTTTCCGCAATAAATGAATACCTTCCAGCCGTTTCAGGATTGGTAAAATGCAGGGCGACCAAAATATTTGAATTTGTCTCCCTGACCGCTCGGCTTCCTTCATTAAATAATTGGCACATCTTCGTCCAATCAGTCTCACCGGCAAATCCTCCTGTTGTTTCATTTCCGACCTGAACCATGCCGATGTCAACGCCTTCCTTGATCATCTTTTGCAGGCTTTGTTTCGTATACTCATAGAGCTTTGCTTTTTTTGCTTCAAAGCTGAGATTCGCCCAGGCTTTGGGCACCTTTTGTTTCGCTGGATCGGCCCAGAAATCAGAGTAGTGAAAGTCGGCCAGCACCTTCATTCCGTTCGCTGTCGCTCTTTTTCCGATTTCGATGGCTTTTTGAACATCATTGTTTCCCCCGCCATACCCGTTGCCATTTGAATCATACGGGTGATTCCAGATGCGGACGCGAACATAGTTGACCCCAGCCTGTTTTAAAGTTGTAAAGATATCCTGGCGTTTTCCGTTTGTATTGTAAAAGGTGACACCGCTGTTTTCCAAAGCAATAACGCTGGATACATCTGCCCCTTTGATAAAATCCTTGTTCATCCCCTCTACTTTTTTAACAAAAAGATCCTCTGCCCGAAGCTCTGACACGTGCTTCTCCTTCTCAATGGCAGCGGCATATCCTGTTGAACTACATGCACTCCACACGATGGCAGCCGCAAAGAACATTTTCACTTTGCTTTTCATGATTTCATCCCCCCAAGACTTAGCAAGCGTTTTCATTCTATAGAAAAAAGAATCCGCCCATATCGAGCGGAGCATCAGCCTAATGTGTGTTTACGACAATTCTCACTTCATACTTTTCCATCGTCAGGTCGCCTGACAATATGTCTCCTGTCATTATGTCCTTCACACTCTGATCAAACGTGACCAGCTGTTTTTCTTCCGTGAAATTCATGACAAAAATATAATCATTGTCCTGATCCTGCCTCGCTTGTACGGAGACGCCTTTTCCGTGCCGAACCGGAAAAACTGGAGAGAGAGACAGGTCTGTGATCAGACCCTCATAGAAATCACGCTGAAATTGATCCTCCAAACGCGCGCCGATAAAATACGCCTTGCCCTGCTGATACTCATGGCTTGTGACCGCTGGCGTGCGCGCATAAAAATCTTCTTGATACACCGCTTCCACTGAAGCTGTCTTTACATCAATCACGGTTGCATAATCCTTCATTTCATATATTTGGCTGCGGTAGCTGACAGCGTTTCGATCCTTCGGATACAGGGTGTCCGTTTCAAGAGGCTCAACTCCAAATATAGCTTGAAGATCCGGATGCCATCCGCCTGTGTATGTTAAGTCATGCTCATTCACAACCCCGCTGATATACGTCATGACTAAGGTGCCGCCGTCAGCCGTAAACGCTTTTAAACGGGAAACGGTGTCCTCGCTGATTAAATACAGCATCGGGACGATCAGCAGTTTATATGGTGAAAAGTCTTGTTCTTTCGTGATGACGTCGACAGGGATATCGTGTTCCCAGAATGTGCGGTAATGCTGCTGAAGCGTTTGCGGATAACGTTTTGTCGCCTTCGCAAACCCCTGAGCATCCTCGAGCGCCCAATGATTTTCCCAGTCATATAAAATCGCGGTTTGAGCCGGCCTCTTCGTTCCGACAACTTCGGACAGCCGTTCCAATGTCTCGCCTACCTTGGCCACTTCTTGAAAGACGCGGTTCTTCGGGCTATTGTCATGATCCACAACCGCTCCGTGTAATTTTTCTGATGACCCCCGTGATTTGCGGTATTGGAAATAGAGAACGCTGTCCGAGCCGTGGGCAATCATTTGCATGGATGACAGCAGATTCATGCCCGGGCGCTTTGCCTTGTTGACGTTATGCCAATTGACCGCGCTTGGCGTACACTCCATTAATAAGAAGGGCTGCTGCTTCAAGCTTCGGTACAGATCATTGATAAAGCCGACCTTCATCGCCAAATCAGCTGTGCTTTCCCAGTCATTGTGCCAGACAGGATAAGCGTCCCAGCTGATGGCATCGACATGCTTTGCAAATTTGCTGTAGTCGAGGCCCTGATACGGGATCAAATCCGGTGTGTCAGCCATAAAATTCGTTGTGATAGGGATATCAGGCGTCAATTCTTTCAGCGGAATGATTTCATTTTCATAAAACGAAATCGTTTGATCGGTGACGAACCGGCGCCAATCTAAATTCAGGCCATGCAAGCCATTTTCACCGATCGGCGAAGGGCTTTCAATTTGTGACCAGTCATTGAACGTATGGCTCCAAAAAGGGGTCCACCACGCATGGTTCAATGTCTTGAGGCTGTTGTCATATTTCGATTTCAGCCACTCCCGGAAAGCATGCTGGCATAAATCACAGTGGCAATCTCCCCCGTATTCGTTTGAAATGTGCCACATTAACAGCGCCGGGTGATGTCCGTATCGTTCTGCTAATAAGCGGTTGATGTGCCGTGTTTTTTCTCGGTAGACTTTAGATGTGAGGCAGTGGTTGTGCCTTCCGCCGTGCAGCTGTTTGACGCGGGAGGCATTGACGCGCAAAACTTCCGGATAGGTTTGCGACAGCCAGGCCGGACGGGCTCCGCTCGGCGTTGCTAATATGACCCGGCCGCCTATACTGTGAATCCGCTCAAAAATATCATCCAGCCATTCAAATTGATATACGCCCTCCTCCGGCTCAAGTGCGCTCCATGCAAAAATGCCGACAGAAAACGTATTCGTATGAGAAAGCTTCATCAGTTTGATATCGTCAGCTAAAATATCGGGCCGATCCAGCCACTGATCGGGGTTGTAGTCTCCCCCATGGAGCATAAATTTTGCTTTTGTTACGTGCGTTTTTTCAAGCTTTGACATCACATTCTCCTCCTTGTTCTCTTAGCCCTTCGTTCCGCCTGCGGTTAATCCGGACACAAAATTCTTTTGCAGCATAATAAAGATGACGGCAACCGGTATGCTGATAAGCAGGGCTCCGGCCGCAAATGTCGTATAGCTGGCCCCCATGACATCATTCACTAAATTGAATAGACCGACGGGCAATGTATATGATTCAGGCGTTCTCAATATGGTTGAGGACAGCACAAAATCTCCGAGCGGACCGGTAAAGCCGTTCATGGCCACGACTGCCGCCATCGGTTTTGATAATGGCAGAATGATCTGGAAGAAGATTCTGGTGCTGCTGGCTCCGTCAATCTTGGCGCTTTCGTCTAAATCCATCGGAATGGAATCCATGTACCCTTTCATCAAATACGTATTCATCGGGATCAGGCCGCCGATATAAAGCAAGATTAGCAGCCAGTGGCTATTGATCATTCCCAAGATTTGCGCCAGCACAAACAAGGCAATTAAAGCTGAAAACTGAGGAATCATCTGCAGCAATAAAAAGAGCGTTAAAGCGTATTTCCTCCCTTTAAACCGAAAGCGCGAAAACGCATAGGCCGTAAACGTCACACAGAGCAAAGACCCTGCCATTGTAAACAGGCTGATCTTCATAGAGTTGACATACCACTGCACATATTGAAGGCTTTCCTTGCCCGCAAATAATTCCTTGTAATGATCGAATGTCGGATGCTTCGGAATGATGGATGTACTGATTAAGCTGTTGCCGGGATTAAAGCTTGCGCCTGCCGTCCAAAGGAGAGGATAAACAATGATGACCGCCATAAAGGCTAGCAACAAGTAAGAGAAAAGGAGACGGATATATCTTCTGACTTTCATATCTGCCAGCATACCTTATGCCTCCTCTTTAAAAGACTTTGTCTGTCTGAACTGCCACAATGCGATGGAGATAACAAATACAGATAATAAAATGGTTAAAGCCGCAGCAAGTGAATATTGGCTGGACTGCATTGTCAATTTATAAATCCATGAAACGAGGATATCTGTCCCGCCGGCTGTTGATCCGGTTACAGCCGGACCTCCGCCATTGAATAGATAGATAATATTAAAGTTATTAAAGTTAAACGTAAACTGAGTAATGATAATCGGAGCCATTGCAATGAACACCATCGGAAGCGTGATGTATCTCAGCTTTGAAAAGACAGAAGCGCCATCAATCGTAGCTGCTTCATACAGATCGTCCGGGATGGATTGCAATACGCCTGTTGAGACGAGAAAGATGTACGGAAATCCGAGCCAGCCCTGCATGAGAATCAATGCAAGCCTCGACCAATTGGCATCTGTCATCCACGGAAGCGGATCTATCCCGAAGAAAGCCAAGATGTCGTGATTCATCGCACCGAAGCTATCATTAAACAGTCCCGCAAAAATTAAAATCGTCACAAAACCGGGAACGGCCCATGGCAAAATCAGAATCGTCCGAAAAAAACGTTTAAACCGAAGGTCTTTCTGGTTAACAATGATCGCGAGAAAAATCCCCAAGGTGACTTGCAGTGTGGATGCAGCAAGTGTCCAAACCACCGTCCAAGCCAGTACATCAAAAAAAGTCGACCTCCAAATATCAACTGTGAAAATATTTGCGAACGTTTGAAAACCGACCCAATCAATTAATTTTGCAGGAGGAGAATGATACAAATCATAGTTTGTAAACGCTAATGCAAAGCTGAATAAGATAGGAAAGATCACGGCGAAAATTAAAATAAACAAAGATGGGCCGCTGACGACATAAGGATAGCCCTCAGAAATGATATGCTGGTATTGTTCCTTTAAGGAACTTAATGGCTTATTTTCATCACGCTGTTTTCCGCTTTGGAACGCATCGCGAAGATTTACATAATACACCGCAAGGCCAAAGCAGGTCACGATGACAGCAATAATCCCTTCCGCCAGCAGAAAAACGGAATTATCCCGCGGCACTTCTGTTCCCAGTGTAAAGATTCCCCAAAACCCCATATTGAGCAGATCTCCAAAGACCGCAAAAAACGATGCGCCTAAGAAAAGAAAGACAATACCTTTTATCCATTGCTTGTTATAAAATTGCCCGAGTCCCGGAATGATAGAAAGCAACAAAGCGACTTGACGATGCTGCACCGTTTTCACCTCTCTTACAATACAAATCTAGCTTTCTCTTTATTTTCCGCTGTGCTTTGCCTTAATTTGTCCTTTGGCCGTTTCAGCTGCTTGATCCAATGCTTGTTTCGGATCTGCCTTCCCTGTTGCAACCGTCTGTAATGCTGAATCAGCCGGCGTCCATATTTCATTCATTTCCGGAATATTTGGTGTTGGCTCTGAGAAACGGGATTGTTCAGTAACAGCCCGTGCCGCCTCGCTTTTCATAATAGCCGGGTCATTGGCTAGGGATTTCACAGCAGGAACTTCTTTCGTTTCTTCATATCGTGTTTTAGAATTTTTTTCATTTGCCAGGAAAACGGCTAATTCTTGCGCCAGCTCTTCATTCTTTGAAAATGCACTGACGTTGTAGCTTTTGACGCCGATAAAGGAGCTCATGTTTTTCCCATTTTCCAGCTTCGGCAGTTTCGTAATGCCATAATTGATTCCTGCATTCGAAAAGGCTTCTACATTCCATGGACCAGAAATAATTGCGGCGGCTTTTCCTTCTGTGAACAGCGATTCCAACACGTTAATCCCTTGTTCTCCAATAATGCCAGCCGGGAACAGGCCATCTTTGTAAAACTTCTGAATCAGCGCCGCACCTTTGACAGCTCCTTCATTATTGATTCCAATGTCTGACGGGTTATAGCTCCCATCTTTGGCCTTTCCAAAAATGTATCCGCCATATCCGCTCATCACACTTTCTGCATAATAAATTTGATCGAATAGGGCTAAAAAGCCAAATTTGCTGCCGTCAGCAGTCTTTTTGGAATAGTCGTACCACTCTTCCAGCGTTTTGGGCAATTCCTTTTCTGTGATGAGATCTTTGTTGTAAAAAAGCACAGTCGTTTCGACCGCTTTTGGCAGTCCATAAAGCTTTTGATCTACCATTTGAGACTGAATGGAAGCGTCAGTATAAAGTGATTGAACGTCTTTTTTGACATGTAATTCCTTGAGTAATCCTTCCGTGACAGCGGTTCCGATTTGGTCCCCTGGCATTGTTAACACGTCAGGGCCTGTGCCGGCCGGTCCATCCATTCGCAAATCTTCAATCTGCTTGGCATACGGTTTTTCAACGACTTTGACCTTCACATCATGCTCTTTTTCAAATGCAGCCACAGCGTCTTTAATGCCGTTGCTCTTTTCTTTATCCTCCCATACAACAAGCTCTGACCCTTTTGAACTCGATTTGGCGCTGCTGCTTTCCTTTGGGCCGCAAGCCGCCAAGGATAAACTGACAGCTGCGCAGAGCATGAATACGGAACACTTTTTTGCCATTTTCATTGATTGTCACCCTTTCGGTAGGAATGAAAGCGCTTTAAAGATAATATAGCATGCCTGAGAAAATGTGTAAACAAACTATTTACTTCATAGAGTAAATTTTTTTACCTAAATAAAAAATGACTTAGTGTCCTAAGTCATCCTTAATTCATACTCTTCCTGACGATTAATTCTGCGCCCACATATAATGTTTTTACCGTTCTTCTCTTGTCCTGCACTTGTTCAAGCAGTAATTGAACAGCATTTTTACATAATTCATGTATATCAATATGAAACGTCGTCAGAGGAGGCGAGACATACTTCGCGAAGCTGATGTTGTTGATACTCACAATGCTTACCCTGTTTGGTATGGCAATTCCTTTTTCGTTCAGGGCTTGCAGACAGCCCACTGCAATCGGGTCCGCTGCAATCATAAAAGCAGTCGGAAGCTGATCGCCTAATGTGTCGATCGCTGCTGACATCAGGCGGTAGCCGTTTTCTACAGAGAATCCGCGATGACAGAAAATATAGCGCTCGTCCAGCATGGCTTTTTCCCTCATATAGGATCTGAAGGTTTGTTCACGGATGTCCATTTCATCCTGATTGGTATTCGGATTTTTGTATGTGCCGCCGATAAAACCGATGCTCTTATGCCCCTTCTCAGTCAAGATGTTTACCGTCTTCCTTGTCATTTGTGCCAAATCGGGCCTTACCGAGTCAAAATGATCGGGATCAGGAGTTGAATCGATGAACACGCCGTTTTCAGTGAGATTTCTGAGGAAAGCCAGCTCTTCATCTGAAAATGTGCCGACGGCAATAAACCCTTCCGTATGTTCAGGAATGCTCTCGATTCCATCCGCTATTTTATAAGTGGTCATATCGACATTGAATGCTTTCGCCAGTTTCTCTACTTCTAATCTCATCGTTTTAAAATAGACATCTTCTAATTCTTCTTTATCTGTCAGCCAATATAAAAACGCAATATGTTTCACCAGCGGCCTTACTGTTTTTTTGCGGTAATTGAGCTTTTCCGCCGCTTCATAGATTTTCTCCCGTGTTTCATCAGGAACAGAAAGGCTTTCATCGTTATTTAAAACGCGGGAAACGGTTGAGATTGAAAATCCCGCTTCCTGCGCGATATCTTTAATTGTCGCCATTGCATCTGCCTCCATTATTCAGCTCGCATTGTTTTAGTAAAATATTTTACTTTCTTTTTCGCAAATGTCAAGTGCACAAAGCCCTCTGGCTGCCTCATGTAAAAAGACTGAACCATTTGCGGCTCAGTCTCAGTTGTTCGTATCATTCGGAACCGGCGGAATTGCCCGGGAAATGAGTTGGTTATTGCACATTTTCCTCGAAATATCCCGAAAGCACATCTTCCACATTCGTCAAATGCGCCAGCATGGCGGCTTCCGCCTCTGCACCGTTCCCGGCAGCCACAGCATTGTAAATCCGTTCGTGCTCCTCATACAGCCGCTGAACGGAGGTCTTCTTGGAAAACAGCCAGATTTTCCTCGTTTCCCTCATTGTTTCCAGCAGCAATGATGACACGTGATTCATCAAGTGTTTAAGAAGTTCATTTTGAGAAGCGTCCGCAAGCGCAAGATGAAATGCAAAGTCTGCTTTCTCTCCCAGCTCCCCGTCCGCTTCAATGCTGCCCATTTCCTTTAGTGCATCATGAATTCTTTCGAGATCTGCTTCTGTCCTTTTTTCAGCCGCTAGTGAAGCTACGCCGATTTCAAGCAGTTTTCTGACCTCGAGCAGCTGCTTGACGTCCTCTTTTTTCATCAGAAGGGCGGCTGAGAGCGGCTGAGAAATTTGATTGAGCTCAAATTCCTTCAGATACGTGCCTTCTCCCTGTTTCATTTCGACAAGCCCCATCGCTTTTAGCGCAGAAAGTGCTTCGCGAACCGCTGAACGGCTGACTTGAAAGCTCTCAGCAAGCGCCTGAACAGAGTCCAGTTTATCCCCCGGCTTCAATTCGCCGTTTTTGATCATATCTAATAGGGCATCCGCTACTTCTTCATATATTTTTTTTGTTTTAATCTGTTTATATTTCAATGCAATTCACCCCGTAACTTGTAGGTCTGGCTGTTTACGATCTATTATACTCTGTTTTGTGGGCCGCCAAAAGATTTTGACTATTTTGTCAAAAAGTCTTGTACTTTGATTTTTTTCAAAATATAATGCTAGGTAACTGGTCTTATTACCCAGTCATCAGATGATCATATCATCTATAGAAACCGCTTACATATAGCGCCAGTTTATGTTTCAAGGAGGGGTTTGGGATGCAATGGACACAGGCATATACGCCTATAGGGGGAAATTTGCTATTATCAGCGCTTGCCGCACTTGTACCGATTATTTTCTTTTTTTGGGCACTCGCGATTAAACGGATGAAGGGGTATACAGCAGGCTTGGCCACATTGGGGATCGCCCTTATCATTGCTGTATTGGTTTATCGTATGCCGGCGGAAAAAGCGCTGATGTCCGCGACACAAGGAGCCGTATACGGATTGTTGCCGATCGGCTGGATCATTGTGACGTCTGTTTTTTTGTATAAAATCACTGTGAAAACGGGACAGTTTGATATCATTCGCAGCTCTGTTCTCTCGATTACTGATGACCGACGGCTTCAAGCTCTCTTGATCGCTTTTTCATTCGGGGCTTTTTTAGAAGGGGCAGCAGGCTTCGGAGCGCCGGTCGCCATTTCTGCCGCGCTGCTGGTCGGTCTCGGCTTTAATCCTCTTTATGCTGCGGGGATCTGTTTGATCGCCAATACGGCGCCGGTTGCCTTTGGGGCGATTGGGATTCCAATTACAGCCGTAGAAGGGCCGACAGGGATTCCGGCGATGGAGATTTCGCAAATGGTCGGGCGGCAGCTGCCGTTTTTATCCGTATTTATTCCTCTTTATTTAATCATCATCATGAGCGGTTTCAGGAAAGCCTTGGAGGTCTGGCCGGCGATTCTCGTATCCGGTGTTTCCTTTGCCGTTGTTCAATATCTCAGTTCCAATTTTTTAGGACCTGAGCTGCCCGATGTTTTGTCAGCTCTTGTTTCAATGGCTGCACTTGCTGTGTTTTTGAAATGGTGGAAGCCGAAAACAACATTCCGGTTTGCCGGTGAACAAGAGTCGGCCGCCTCAATTGAAACGGCGCGCACAAATCCGGCGGCGCCTGCATACAGTGGCGGACAGATTTTTAAGGCTTGGTCGCCATTTCTGCTGCTGACAGCGATGATTTCCGTATGGGGCATTCCATCTGTCAAATCTGCACTGACCGGGCATTATGAAGGCTCTGCGGTGTTCTTGAAGTGGCTCAATGCAGTTGGAGAAAAACTGACTTTTGCCCCCGGTGTGCCTTTTTTGAACAATCAGATTGTCAATGCTGACGGTACGCCGATTGAGGCGGTTTACAAGCTTGAGGTGCTTGGTTCAGCCGGCACCGCGATATTGATTGCCGCAGTGCTGTCAAAGTTCATCACGGCGATTTCGTGGAAAGACTGGGGAACCGTTTTTAAAGAAACAGTCCAAGAATTGAAGCTTCCGATTTTGACCATTGCTTCTGTCGTTGGTTTTGCCTATGTCACCAACTCCTCGGGAATGAGCACGACACTCGGGATGACACTCGCGCTGACAGGTTCGATGTTTACCTTCTTTTCGCCCGTCCTCGGCTGGCTCGGCGTCTTCATTACCGGCTCGGATACTTCCGCCAACCTGCTGTTCGGCAACCTGCAGAAAGTCACCGCGTTATCGGTCGGTATGGACCCTGTTCTGTCTGTCGCCGCCAACTCTTCAGGCGGTGTCACAGGAAAAATGATTTCGCCGCAGTCGATAGCGGTGGCGTGCGCCGCGGTAGGACTCGCCGGAAAGGAGTCAGATCTTTTCCGCTTTACCATTAAACACAGTCTGTTTTTGCTGCTGCTCGTTTGTATCATCACCTTTTTGCAGCATCACGTATTCAGCTGGATGATTCCTTAAAAAAATCCTCCCGTCTAGAGAGGATTTTATTTATATCGCTTTCTCGCTGCCGATGAAGGAATATTCATTTGATCGCGATATTTTGCCACGGTGCGTCTCGAGATTTGGATGCCGTGTTGTTCATACAGCAAATCGACAAGCTTTTGATCTGAAAGCGGTTTTGTTTTGTCCTCTTGATTGATCAGGTCTTCAAGATGCATTTTGACTGCATAATTCGACGCATCTCCCTCTCCTGAAGCCTCGGCTTTTGCTGAGAAAAAGAGTTTCATCTCAAACAGCCCGTAAGGCGTTTGTATTGTTTTCCCTTTAATGGCCCGGCTCACAGTTGATTCATGAAGGCTTAGACAGTCCGCCACCTCTCTGAGAGTCAGCGGCTTCATTGCGCTTCGCCCTTTCAGAAAGAAATCCTTTTGGCGTGTGATCAGTTCATTGATAATTCTCGTGATTGTCTGTTTTCGCTGCCGCAGCGCGCGGCTCAGCCAGCGCCACTCCTGATATTTCGCAGATAAATAGGAGACAGTATCCTGACAGGAGCCGGATGATAAAAGCGTTCTGTACTGCGGATGCAGATCGATCTCGGGAAACGAGCGGGTATTCAGTTCCGCTGCAATGTGCCCGTTTTTTACGGTGATAAAAATGTCAGGCTCAATATACACATCTTGCTCTGGCCGGGCAAACAGAAGGCCAGGTCTAGGATGAAGAGCCGCGATATCATCTGAGATATCTTGAATGGTATGAAGCGGAATTCCCGTCTCTACTGAAAGCGCTTTCCATTTTTTTTGCGCAAAAGCATCAAAATGAGCTGAAATCAGCATTTCCGCTTGTTCATTTCTGTTCGGCAGCCGCTGTAATTGAAGAAGGATGCATTCCTGCAAAGATCTCGCGCCAATTCCAGCCGGTTCTAATGACTGGAGTTTTGCCAAAACAGCCTCCGTTTCCTTAGCCGATACAGATAGGCGCCGTGCTGCCTCCTCCACATCTTCTTCCAAGTACCCGTTTGAATCAAGCGAATGAATCAGATAATTAAAAATCTTTTTTTCAGTGTTGGTCAGATTCATATCGAGTGACTGCTGTTTTAACGCATCCTGCAATGTTTTTTGCGGATCACTTAATTGAAGGCCCGCTTCCTGTGCATTCATCCTGTTTTTGTTTGTTTTATGGTAAGATAGTGGCGGTGTGTCTGTTTCCTTTCGTTCAATAAGAGGGTTTTCCAGTGAGAGCTCATCAATGTACTCGGCGAGTTCTGCCGAATGATAGCCAAGCAGCGTGATGGCCTGCCTGAGCTCCTGTGTCAGTTGAGGCTTTAATACTTGTACTTGCTGAAGTTTCATATCCATCATGCTCACTCCCCTTTCTTCATTGTACATGATTGAGATCACACCGTATACATTTATGAAAAAGGAGCTGCCAAAGAAATGTCTGAACTTTTTTCCGTCCCTTATTTTATTGAGAATTTAAAACAGCATATTGAAATGAATCAGTCTGAGGATAAAATCCACGCGATGAACAGCTACTACCGTTCCGTTGTTTCAACACTAGTGCAGGACCAGCTGACGAAAAACGCAGTTGTCCTGAAACGGATTCAGCATTTAGATGAAGCATACAACAAAGTCAAACGTGGAGAATCAAAATAAACCTTCCGCTCACATGTGAGCAGGAAGGTTTTCCTTCTTTGAGGCGTGCTGGATGAGACGGGTGCTTGGCACGCCTTCCATCCAGGTATGAAAGTAATTGGCGTTTTTCCCGTAGGAATTATCAATGACCGTGTTTTCTTTTTGAAGAAGAGAAGACAGAATGTGGCCGTGCAGCCTTGATGTTTCCACCGATTCGTAACGGCTGAAAAACCGAATCGCTTTTTGGACGATATAATCCGAGTATTTTTCCCATATATACGCAATGGGCAAAGGGTTGCCTGCTTTTTTATTCAGGACGTTCAGCGTTTGCAGAAAAGCAATCGTCCGGCGGTCTGAAGCTGACAGCACCGTGCGCCAGTCGTAGCTTTCCGCTTCTGCGTGTTCCTGAAGCGCCTGGTTTGCTTCATGATCTGTTCGGATAAATCTCAGCTTTTGATTGGACGGCTGCTGCGTGGGAATGACGGGAAACAGCTGATGAGCCATATCAGGCAGAAGCTGAATGTGATTTCTTGTAAAATAAGCCTGTGCCGTAGCATAGGAGGCTTTTTCCCTTGTCATAATGTGAAGGTTCGCATGCTTAGAAAATATCTCTGCCGTCCGTTTGAGGTTGTCTTTGTTTTGAAAATAAATCGATTGCGGCAGGATCACAATTTTGTGGTTCGGATAGGTTTGGACGATTTTCTCTCTAAAGCCTTGATAATACGGATACAGATCCCCGAAGTTTCCGCCTCCCTGGCAGACGATGATGAGATTAGGATCCAGCTTTCGCCCGACTGGAAAATTGTCAGGATTCCAGCGTTTTCTGACCCGAATCCCGTGTTCTTTAAAGAAGGCTTCTGTTCCTTTCATAATAAATAAATCCCCTACATTCCCATATAGAGGATAGTCAGCATATATAATCTCTGATTGTTTCGGAATGACGTCGAGCAGCCCGGACAGTTTCTGTTTCAGGCTGATCATCGAATGCTTGCTGTCCATTTCTTCACCTCGGCAGTTTGGAATAAGTGCAGTAGCACTTCAATGACCCGGTCTTGCTCATCTTCTGTCATATTGGACCCCGATGGGAGACAGATTCCTCGCTTGAACAAATCTTCGCATACGCTTCCTGTATCTTCATGAGAATAAAATAAAGCCGGATCGAACAGCGGCTGGGTATGGAGCGGCTTCCACAGCGGACGGGCTTCAATGTTTTCTTCAGCAAGACGTTGAACTACGTCATATGGGCTGAGCCCGTTATCAAGTGTGAGCGTGGTGAGCCAGCGATTGGATACGCCTGCTGCGTACTCCGGCATAAAGCGGACGCCGTCTAAGTGACCGAGCGCATTTTTGTATCTCGTGAAAATGGTCCTTCTTTTCTCCACTCGCTCATCCAGCACCTCAAGCTGGGCAATGCCGACGCCGGCTAAGATATTGCTCAGCCTGTAATTATGTCCAATTTGACTGTGCTGATAATGAACAGCCGGCTCTCGTGCCTGCGAAGCGAGAAATCTTGCTTTTTCAATTGCGGCTTCATCATTTGAAACGAGCATCCCTCCCCCTGATGTGGTAATGATTTTGTTCCCGTTAAATGAAAAAATGCCGAAGCGCCCGAATGTTCCGCTTTGCTTCCCTTTATAGACTGTTCCGAGAGATTCGGCTGCGTCCTCAATGACAGGAACTCCGTATGCATCGCACAGGCTTACGATTTCATCCATTTTCGCGCTCTGCCCATATAGATTGACGGCAATAACCGCTTTTGGCAGTGTTCCATTTCTTTTCGCTTCCTCCAATGCTCTTTCAAGGGCTGTCGGCGACATATTCCACGTATCAGGCTCAGAATCAATAAAAACGGGCACCGCTTTTTCATATAAAATCGGATTGGCGGTTGCTACAAATGTGAAGGACTGGCAAAACACGCTGTCACCTTCTTTTACCTCAAGCAAACGCAGGGCGAGATGAATCGCCGCCGTTCCTGAGCCGACCGCAGCTGCTGCTTTTACACCGACTCGTTCTGCCAGCTGTTCTTCAAATGAATTCACGAGCGGCCCAAGCGGCGCGATCCAGTTTGAGCGAAAGGCTTCTGAAATATAGTGCTGCTCCCTGCCGCTCATATGAGGGGGAGATAAGTAGATTTTTTTATGCATAGAATCATCCTTTGTTTGATGTTTGAATGGAAGAAATGATGCGTGCCGGAGCACCGGCCGCCGTTACCCTGTCCGGTATGGGATGGATCACCGCGGAGCCGGCGCCGACAATGCTCCAAGCCCCGATTGTGATCTGCGGTATGACGGATGCACCAGTTCCGACGTGAGCGCCTTCCTGAACGGAAACCGCTCCTGACAGCGTGACACGCGGGGACAGATGAACGTAATCGCTGATTTGATTGTCGTGCTCTGCCACTGCACCCGTATTGATGATGCAATGAGCGCCGATGCGCGCATCCGCCTGAATGATCGCGCCCGCCATAATCACTGTCCCTTCCCCGATGACAGCCGACTTGCTGACGATGGCTGACGGGTGAATCAATGTAATAAAATCATCTTTCCTCAGTCCCAGTCGCTCCGCCAGCTGTTTTCTGACACTGTTCTTCCCAACAGCAATCAGAAACAGCACATCAGGAATGAGCCTGCGCAGTTCAGTAACGGCTTCCGGCGGTCCTGTGTACCATTCTTTTCCGCCTTCGAACGTTTTGAATTTATCATCCAGCACCGCGGCTAAGCGCGTATCTGAGCGGGCGTTTATCAGCTCTCTGATCACCTTTCCGTGTCCGCCGTCACCCACAATGGCCACGTTTTTCATGAGGACACATCTCCGCTTCCGGTAAACCGTTCTGCGGTCACATGATTGGTTTGCTGAATCCCTTCTGAAACAAGGACCTTTCGCACCGTCAAACATAAAATTTTCAAATCGAGAAAAAATGACCGGTTGTCAACGTACCATACATCTAATTCAAATTTCTTTTCCCAGGAAATCGCGTTTCTGCCATTGATTTGCGCCCAGCCTGTGATACCCGGCTTCACCTCATGGCGCCGTGCCTGTTTTTCTGTATAAAGAGGCAGATAGTCCATCAAAAGCGGCCGTGGCCCGACAAGGCTAAGATCGCCCTTCAGGACATTCAGGAGCTGCGGAAGCTCATCAATGCTCAGCTTTCTGATCAGCCTGCCCGTTTTCGTCAGCCGGACTTCATCTGGCAGCAGATTTCCCTCACTGTCCCGTTCATCCGTCATTGTCCGGAACTTATATAGGGTGAACGGTTTGCCGTGCAGGCCTGGCCTTACTTGCTTAAAGAAGACAGGTGATCCTATTTTCAGCCTGACAACGGCGATGGTGAACAGAATGATCACACTCGTACAGCACAACAAAAAAATGGCGGCCGTCAGATCAAAAAGTCGTTTCAGGATCAAAGATTCACAGCTCCTTTCGTTTTTCGAAACCGTTTTAATACCAGCTGTCTTTCCTCTTTTGTACAAACGAGCATAAAAGCGAAAACAGCGTAGAAAAAGCTGACTGTCACTCCCGTCGCTATCAATGACGGCCAGCTGTCAATCTTCACAATGAACTGAATTGCCTTACAGACCGTCCAGGCAAATACAGCGGCTGAAAGAGGCCCGATTATGCCTTTAAAGAACACGTGCTTTTTGTAGCCTGTAATGCGGGATACGTAAAGCGGCGTAAAGATGGCATTTTTTAAAATAAGAGAAATGGCCCCTGCCAATGTTATGCCGTACAGACCGAGATGAGCCGGCCCGCTCAGCGTGACCGCCAGCACCACATTCACCGCACCTAACAGCAGGGTAACAATCGCCGGTGTTTTTTGTTGATTAAAAGCGGTCCATATATAAAACAGCGGCATAAAGGCGAGGCTGACAACCAAGTATCCGGCATGAATAAATAAAAGCGGTGCTATCGTTGAAAAGGACGGTCCGAGCCAGATTGTCAGAAAAGGTCCCGCCAATCCGCCCAATAAGGCAGCAGGAAGTGCAAGCAAAAGACCATTGAGCCTTACTGCCTTATTGGCGTAATTCATCAATCCTTCCATATCGCCTTTTGAATAATATGAAGTCATGATGGGCGCAAACAGGGATGCGACCGTTCCGGCCAAGCTGCGCAAAAGCAGCGGAAACTGGATAATCGCCGCGTATTTCCCGGATGCAGACGCCCCCAGCATCAAATTGGCGGTTAACAGATCAATCTGCAAAAAAAGCAGGACGCCGATTTGATTGACGGAGCTCCATGCGCCCGCTTGAAACAGCTCCTTGCTTGTACGGAATGAAAGATCCTTCATACGAAACGAAAACCACGGAATCAGCTTTTTGAAGAAATAGAAAGACAGCACAGACGCAATAACAGCACCAGCTAAAGCTGCAAGCTGGATCTGCCAGATTTTCGGCGCAAAGCATGCAAACAGGAGCAGCACAGACAGCACCCGTATAAGCATTTGCACCGCCTGAATGGAACTGGTGATATAAAGGCGGTTGGCATAAAATGGTGCAGCGCCGAAGCCCGCCATCAGAAACGTTAAAATAAACAGCAAACTGCCGATTAAAATCGACAAACGCACATCAGCCAAAAGCGCTTGCGGCACATTCATGACGCGGTCAATAAAAAAAGCCGAACCCGCAAGCGGCAGCAAGAGCAGCAATGAAATCAAAACAGAGGCCGCTAAATAATTGCTGATATACGCATTTGCTTTCTCCCGCTCTCCCCTGTGGGCAGCAACAGAAAAGAATCGAACGACAACCGAGCTGAGCGCCACGGTAATAATCGAAAAGTAATTAATCACATTTTGTGTCAAGTGAACAAAGCCAAACGCTTCCACACCGAGCGTTTTGACAATAAAAGGCGTCATCCAAACCGATAGGAAAACGGACAAGAGAAAAGCCGTGAGATTAGCGCTGAAGTTTATTGTGAATTTCATGCTTGCTTCGCACTGCCTTTCATTATCCCCCGATGCTCGAAAAACAGCTTGATAAGAAAAGTGAGCCGCCATTTACACAGTGCTAATACCAAGCGCTCTCCTCTTAATAATTTCTCATGCTGAAACGGTGTATGTCTGACAGCCTGCCGCACCATGTCATAGGATAAAATCTGTCTGATCTTCTTTTTGATGTCTTTCGGCGAATTCGGAGAAGCACAGGCATTTGCCAAAAGCATCGGAAGCTGGTGCCTGCAAATATACACATTCAAATCTTCTTGGCATGCGCCTGCTAAGCCATAGTGATTGTAGAATGCGATTTTAGCTTGATATTGTTTTTGAAGATGTTCATCCATCGCCGGCTTATAAGGGATTTCTGTCAGGCTGTTCGGGTTTTCACGATAAATGTACAATCCTTCATCAAGCATTTTCACCCGCTCCGCTTCGCAAAAAGCGGACAAATTGAAGGGAGAGTCTTCAGCAAAACGGATGTCTTCATCAAACATCAGATTCGCCCTATCAAAAAGCTCACGGCGGTAAAGATAACGCCATACATACCAGATAAATCTCGTTTCGTGAGCATGTTTAAGCCGTTCAGTCATTTCTCGTTTTGTCAGCACGCGGTTTGCCTCAAGCTGCGGCGGCACATAAGTCCGCCTGTCCGATGACTGCTTGTAAAAACCACATCCGACGATGTCGAGCCGATTTTCCTCCGCTTCTTCAGCCAGCCTCTGGAACATGGCGGAAGATACATAATCGTCTCCGTCTACAAAGCCGATGTAAGTGCCCCGCGCGGCCTTTATTCCCGTATTTCGCGCTGAACTAAGCCCGCCGTTTGCCTGATGAATGACCCGGATTCTCGCATCCCGTTTTGCATAATCCTCTGCAATTTCGCCTGAACGATCCGGTGTTCCGTCATTCACGAGGATGATTTCAATATCAGAAAGCGTTTGACGAAGCAAAGAATCCATGCACTCTTCTATAAATGGTTCAACATTATACATCGGGACAATAATGCTGACGAGCGGGGTCATTGCGCTTCACCGCTGATTTTGTCACGCAGACCTTTAAAATACACATCTCTCGGAAAGCCTGCACGGGATGTTTCTTTTGTTAAAAGCTCATTGACTGCGGCTGTTACGCGCTCTGGCTCCGGATGTTCTATCAGCTTCATGAACGGGATGTCTTTAAGCCATTGATAGCCCTCCATCACCTTATGGTCAAAGGAGCGAATGACAACACACGGCGTTCCTGTCAGCGCGCAAAAAATCATGCCATGAAGCCTGTCAGTGACGACGGCTTCTGCGCTTTGCAGCTTAGACCACAGCGCTTCAAGTTCATGTTCGCGTGTATCGCGGCTGACCCGGCGGCCGATCGTTGTCGTAAAGGATTTGATCTCGCCGAATTCCTCACATAGCGCAGCCTTGACCCGGTTCCTCTGCTCCTCCTGAAGCACGCTTTCCTGATCCTCGCGCAAACACATATAAACCCCTTCGCGTTCTGCGGGAGCCTTGCTTCTGTCTAAATACAGCACCATGTCCGGCTGCTTCAAAATTGTTTTTTCTTGAAAATGCTGTTTCATAAATTGATACGTTGTTTCATCCCGCGCCATCAGCAATAGGCCGGGGTGCGCATTATAAATTTTCTGTGCCCGTTTCAGCTCTTTGCGCCCCTTTTTCGTGTCAGAAAAATGAGCCGTTGCCGGAAGCTGGACAACCCGATAGTCATGGAATGTTTTAATGATGAAGCGGCGCGTCCACTCCTCATAACGGTATAAATCCCCCATGTTTCCGCCGCCGATGATAAAGACCATATCCTCCGGATGGCGCGAGCGGATCAGGTTTTTTGCTGATTTGTAAATGTCCTTCATATCGACCTCGACGATGTCAAAGTCCGGGTATTCTTGCTCAAGAAATGCCTTGCTGGCATAAGCAATTGCGTGATCTCCCAAATTGTCATGGGACGGCAGCAGGGTCAGTATGATTTTTTTCTGATGTGCTGCGGCCTTTACCGGTTGATCTGCCGCTCCCAGCCAATATTGGGACGGGTATTTGACCTTTAGCAGCAGCCATTCTGCAAAATTGATTTTCAACGATTGTAACGACATGTCCTCACCCTCTGTTTCTCATTTTGTACTCGATCACCCGCTGATACACAGCCGATGCCATAGCGACGAACGGAATCATTCTGTATTTCGCCATCAGAAGCAGGCATGACCGTTTTGCGTCAAAAGGAGCGGTACCCGTTTTTGAAAGACTTTCTTGAAACACCGGGTCCGCGCATATCACGCCAACATTTCTAAGCTTTTCAAACAGCCGGCGGCTGCCGCTCGTTTTCCATTCATTCAGCATACAGATGCTGCTGTGAAGAACGATAAAGGTATCAAGCTCCTTGCGATACTCCTCCAGTTTGTTGTTCTCCTGTAAAAACGCCGCATTCGCCTCATACAGCGCAAGTCCTGATTCAAACAATTTTTTCTGATAGCGCTGCACAATGGAGGAAAGGTGAATTCGATAATGATAGAGCGGCGTTTTTACGTAGGATACTGAGCGGGCGAAAAAGTGAGCCCTGAAGCTGAAAAACTGATCCTCGACATGCTCCAGCTCGCCTCGGAGCGGAAACGACAGCCGATGGGCTTCAATCATGCTTCTTCTGTACAGTTTGTTCCATGAAAACCCTCTGACCTTCCCTTCGAATAACGCCTTGATATAGTGCTCCTTCGGCTGATCCTGATAGGTTTGGGCAATGTCAGAGTCCATGGTTTTGCCAGTGTACTCAAACTCTGCGGCGTAATTGCAAATGACCAGATCAGTTTCATCGCCTGCTGTCCGGAGCATCTGCTCGCAATAATCAGGCTCAATCCAATCGTCTGAATCGATAAACGCGATAAATTCGCCGCGTGCAGCTTCAATGCCTTTATTCCGAACCGCACCGAGTCCCTGGTTTTCCTGATGAATCACCTTGAACCTGTTGTCCATTTTGGCGTATTCTTCTGCGATATCCGGGCTGGCGTCAGCTGAACCGTCATTGACAATGATGATTTCAATATTGTCCACTGTCTGGTTCCGCAGTGATTCGAGACACGTTCTGATATATGTTTCTGTGTTATAAACAGCGACTAACAGACTAACCGCAGGTGTTTCCATAATGACCGGCTCCTCGTGCATAAATTACCGGGAAAAAATCGTTCTGTAAGGCAGAACCGATGAATCAACCGGCATAAGCAAATAACTGTAAAGAAAATAACAAACAACGATAGCGATATAGATAAGAGCGTTCGATTTTTCATCAAATATCCTGACAAAATAAGGGACTAAGATCATTTGATACAGACCGAAATAAATATTGAATCTGGCAAAAATCACGTCCTTTGTGGCCAAAAGGCCGAACAAAAAACCAAGCAGGCACAAATTAACGACAATATCGATTTGCGGCCACAGACTCCGCAGTCGTTCTTTATAGCAAAATGCAAGGAACAGCGGCAGAACCAACACAGCGATTTTGATCACATTCATTCCATTTGTGTTCGTCATGAGCCATTTTTCATAATGGCTGTATGAGCTGTTTTCAAGTACAACGACAAACACAGAAATAAATTTTTGATATAAAAATGTCATGCCGAGAAATAAAGCGGATAGGCCGAATATCGCCGGTGACCAGGCTTTTCTTCTGACAATAAAGTACACTGGAATCATAATCAGCGCCGACGAATGAAAGAGAGAGCTGACCAGCACAATCAGGAAATATCGCTTCCAGTTCCCGCTGATGATATAACGGATCGCCCAAAACAAAGCAGCTGCGACCATGTATTGCCTGATGCCGTTAAAAGACGCGTAGTAATGAAAGGTTCCCAAAAACAAAAAGACACTCAGCTCAAACGGCCTGCCATAGTCGGCGAGTGTCTTCATAATAAAGCTGTAGGTCACGACCGCCACCGTAAAATACATGATTTGAGGATCTTCCGTGATGAAATTCATCAGCCAAAGGAGTGCGGTAAACCCCGGATCTGTCGCTGTTTTCGCAGTGCCGAAACCGAATATCTGCCACACATTTTGATAATCGCCCGCCAATTCGTACAGCAGCGTGTACGTCTGAAAATCCGTGCCGACTCGATAGCGGAGACCTGACACGAGCACAAGTGAAGCGAGCGGAATCCAGATCAAAAGCTTATTCGGCCGATACCCCGTGGCAAGCGAATCGTCACGGCCGCCGCACATTTTAGCGAACCAAGACCAAATAAATACAATCCCCATATTGACGGCATATACAATCATCGGTCATGGTCCTTTTCCGTGCTGATGTTGTATACATTCAGCAGCGCTCCTACATTTTGCTGTGCATCGTAGCCAAGTTGAG
Organism: Bacillus sp. FJAT-14266; assembly: GCF_001719225.1. Taxonomy (NCBI): domain Bacteria; kingdom Bacillati; phylum Bacillota; class Bacilli; order Caryophanales; family Bacillaceae; genus Bacillus; species Bacillus sp. FJAT-14266. The sequence continues at coordinate 877,611 of NZ_CP017072.1, read as the reverse complement.
CAAGTGTTTCTTTGATGAACTCACGCTTCGGCCTGCCTGCGGCGGCCGCCCTTGCAATGGTTTCAGCCCAGACGCTGATCGGCTCAGAAAGACTTAATCTTGTGACAAGCCCGAGACCGGCGTCGACTTTTTCTGTAATGCTGTCTGAAATGATGCATGGAAGCCCCGACGCCTGTGCTTCCACAAGCACAACCGGCAAGCCTTCGTACAGAGACGGCATGACAAATACATCAAATGTGCGCATCAATTCATGGATCCGTTCTTCCGTGCCTAAAAAGAGGACGTCTGAAAGCAAATTCTGCCGGCGCGCCTCCTCCTCTATCTCCCCGCGCAACGGCCCGTCTCCCGCCAGAACGAGCTGAAAGCGAACGCCTCTTTCTTTGAGATGTGCGGCAAGTTTCAGCAGGAACGCGTGGTTTTTCACTTCATGAAACCGGGCCACATGGCCAATGATGAGCCGGTCGGCTGCAATGCCGCGTGCTGCTTTTTCTTCATCAGCCGCCTGCCCATTTGGGGCGAACAACTCAAGGTCAATCCCGTTAGGAAGAAGGTGAACACGCTCCCGCTCCATATTGGACTGTCCAAATAAAAACCTGCCCGCATCCTCTCCGCAGGCACACAGCGCTGTCGCATTTGCCAAAATGAGCCGCCTGAACACGAGCAGCTGCAATCGATCCTTCCAGTTGAAGCCGGTCTTCCAAGACGTATTGTGGGAGTGGCATACCCTGACCGGCACTCCGGCGAGCCTTGCCGCAAGGGCGATAAAACCCGTTTGGAAATCCGTGTGCGCATGAACGGCGCTGAACGGCCCATTTTCTTTTATCGCGTTTCTCACATTCCTCACAAATGTAAGGGGATTGCTTTGCCCAATGCTCGGGACATAAAAAAGCCGCCCGCCTAATGATAAAATCTCTTCATCATAAGCGCACGGATCATTTCGATACGTTAAAAAATCAAATTGCACTTTGCTTTTGTCCATCTTCCGATATAAATTCATTACCATGGTTTCCGCGCCGCCCCTGTTCATGCCGCTGAGAACATGGAGCACGCGCTTTTGGCTGCTATTCATGCTTGACAAGCCCTTCCTTTTGGTTCATCACTCTTTTTTTGTGGTAGCGATTCATCACAGCTGCAGGCATAAAGGCGCGAATTAACGGTTTTGCGATATATATGTAATCAGATAAAGGAAGCTTCAAGCGTCTGCACGCCTGATAGACAAGAATGGCATTGTCGATTGAATACGTAAATGACCGCCGTTTGAATGCATCGCTGTCTTCCCTCACTTTATACAAGGCTTCCTGAAGATTATAGCCCCTGAAGCCCTCTTCAAAAAAGCGAAGCCACAAATCAATATCTTCCATTCGTCTCGTCCGCCGCACCGACCGGTAGCCTTTCAGCGTGCGGTAGGCACTCGCTCTCATCATAATCGTGCCGTGGCAAAATGGAGTCCCTTTTGCCATGATGCCCGGCTCCGGAACAGAAGGCAGAATGCGGGTGCCTCTTACGCCAAATTCATCAAACACAAGCATGCCGGTGCCAACCACCTGATAGTGTCGGTGCTTTTCTAAAAACGCGACCTGCTTTTCCAGACGGCGCGGAAACGAAAGGTCATCTCCGTCCTGACGTGCGATATAATCGCCTGTCGCATGCGAAAGACAATGATTTAATGATGCGGCAAGCCGCTTATTTGTTTTGTTTTGAATCAGTTTGATGCGGTCGCTGTAATGAGCGGCATACTGCTTCGCGATGCGGAGCGTGCCGTCTGTTGACGCATCATCGCACAAAATCAGCTCCCAATTTTTATAGGATTGGCTGAGTATGGATTCTATGCTTTCTGCCAAAGTGCGTTCGCAATTATAAATGCCCATAATGACAGAAACTTTCGGTCCTGAGTTCATACGCTTTTCTCCTTTGTATCCATATCCATGTACGCGGAATAAATATCTGCCATTTCTTCCACCGTTCGCGCCTCCGAGAAGCGCAAGGCTGTTTTTCGGCCTTCCTGTCCCAGCTTTCGGCAGAGCTCCGGCTTATGGTAAAGCTGTTCAATCCGGCGGGCAAAAGCAGCACTGTCACCGATTTTGATCAGAAAACCGTTTTCTCCGTCGCGAATGATTTCCCGATGCCCGCGATTATCTGTAGCGATCGCCGGTTTTTCTGCCGCCATTCCCTCAAGCACATTCATACCGAGGCCTTCTCTAATGCTGGATGCGACAGATACATCCGCAAGCTGAATCAACTCATGTATGTCGCTGCAAAAGCCGTAAAAACAGACATTGGCGGAGGCACCAAGCTTTTCAGCTAACGTTTGATACGTATGTTCCATTGCCCCTTCCCCGGCAAACACAAGGCGGAGTGAGGGAATTTTTTCTTTTAGCAAGGCTGCGGCTTCAATTAACTGCTTCTGGTTTTTGTTCAGATTGAGCTCAGCCGGATAAACCAATATAAAATCATCTTCACGGAACCCGTGCTTTTCTCTGAGTCTTTGCTGCTCTATCGGACTGACAGGCCGGAAACGCTCGGTGTTGACGCCAATGCCGTGAATTTTCTGCGTCCTTCCGCCCGGCCTTTGAAGTCCTTTCGCCCGTATGTAATCCTCTTCATTAATCGTAATCAGGCAGTCTGTATATGCTGAAAGCCATTTCTCAACCGGATAGTAAAGAAGCCAATTTTTCATCGGTGCCCCTTTGCAGAAGTGAAATCCGTGCGCTGTGTACAGCACCTTTGTTCCGTGCCGCCGTGCCTGCCTCGCCGCCAGTCTGGCGAGAACGCCGCCGACCGGTGTATGGCAATGGACAATGTCGTATTCATAGGTGTCAATCACTTTCTTCAGCTGCCTATAAACGGCCAGGTTCTGAGGGTGAAAAGGTGACCTGCGAATCGGGATGGAGAATTTCTCATCCACATACGGCAGCTTGGTTTGTCCGTTCGCGGCGACATGAACCTCCCAGCCCATTCGCTTGAACCATTTAAAATAAGGGAGGTGAAAGGCCTTAAAATGATAATCAACAGTCGCACAAAACAATATCTTTTTCGTCATTTTCACTCCCCCTAATGAACGCTGGCAGCCGTCATTTCTTCTGATGTATTGATTGCCGCAAACAGCCTCGCTCTCAGGTCGGCTTCCGGCAACTCATGAAAATCCTCGATAAATCGCATCAGCACCGGCCAATCGCCATCTACCGCTTTACCGATGTGAATTTTTGGAAAGATTTGTTCAGCATGGACTTCATTTTTGTTCAGCAATTCTTCATACATTTTTTCGCCCGGACGAATGCCAGTGAATTCGATTGGAACCTGCTCAGTCGTGTAGCCGGACAAATGAATGAGGTTTTTGGCAAGATCCACAATCTTTACGGGCTCTCCCATATCGAGAACGAAAATTTGACGCCCTTTCGCCAGTGCCCCAGCCTGAATCACAAGCCTTGATGCCTCGGGAATCGTCATGAAATAGCGGGTCATTGCCGGATGTGTTACTGTCACCGGGCCGCCTTTTTCAATCTGTTTTTTAAAAATTGGAATGACGCTGCCGCGGCTCCCGAGTACATTGCCGAAGCGAACAGCAACAAATTTGGTTCTGCTGACTTTCCCAAGATTCATAATAATCATCTCTGCGAATCGTTTTGTCGCCCCCATTACGTTGGCTGGGTTCACCGCTTTGTCCGATGAAATCAGCACGAATGTCTCAGTTCCCGACATATCGGCTGCTTCCGCGACATTTTTTGTTCCGATAATATTGTTTTTGACCGCCTCTTCTGGATTGTGTTCCATTAAAGGCACATGCTTATGGGCAGCTGCATGATAGACAACATGCGGCTCGTATTTTTTCATCAAGGTAAACATTTTATCGCGGTCCTGCACATCAGCGATTTCCGTATGGAACACAATGTGTTTGCCGAATCGTCCGTTCAGCTCTGTATAAATCGAATGAATGCTGTTTTCCCCATGGCCGAGCAGAATAATTTCCTTAGGCTGAAACGCGCTGATCTGACGGCAGATTTCCGAGCCGATTGATCCGCCCGCTCCCGTGACGAGAACTGTTTTTCCTTTGATGCGGTTCGAAATTTCGCTAGTGTCGAGGGTTACCGGCTTTCTGCCGAGCAAGTCCTCAGCTTTTACATCTCTGATTTGTCCTGCAGTTCGTGTGCCAAGCAGCATTTCATCAAAATGAGGCATAATTTTAATGCTTACTCCGGTTCGCACACATTCTTTATATAACACCTGAAGCTCATGGGTGCGGAGTGAAGGAATGGCAATAATAATATAATTAATTTTGAGCTTTTGCACCGCAGGCATGATACTTTCTTTACCGCCGATTACGGGCAGTCCCATAATTTCTAATTTATGCTTCGTTTGGTCGTCATCAATAAAAGCGACAGGTATGATATCAGGTTCATCTTTCGAAAGCAGCTGCCTGACCATCAGAGTCCCACCTGAGCCCGCCCCGATAATCAGCGCGCGGGACGAGGCGCAGCGTTTTTTCCTGATGCTTTCGTTTAATACTCTGGATAAAATACGGGTCCCTCCAATAGACAAAAGCTGAAGCACCCAGCACGCGGTTAACAGACGGAAGAACATCGTGTGATACACAGCATACTGAATGATACCGGTCACAGCGGCGGAAAGCGTAATGCCCTTAAGCAGGACAATCAGCTCGCCAAGTCCGGTGTATGTCCACACCTGTTTATACTGATTGAACAGGAAAGCACACACATGATAGCTGAGGAGCAAGCTGACAGCGGTAAGCAGTAATGCTCCGGAGTCATAAAATTGATAGGAATCTTTTAAAAATTGATATCCTGCAATAACTGAATTTAAAACGAGGTAAGTATCCAGCGCAATAATCATTGACAGTCTTCTCCGGTAACTCAACCTTTTCCCCCCTAATTCTTTTATCGGTTTAGCTGCGGCGGTTTTCGTCTCTCCAAAAAATCGGCAGCAGCTAAACCGACAACACGTCCTATGTATATATCAGATAAGTGGGCATTTAACCCATCCTCACGCCCCGCCAGCGACGACCAGCATCTAAGGCAGCAACTTCAGCTGCCCACAGCAGAGCCGAGTGCCTCCATTGATACAGGTCAGGAGACATCACCTTTACAAAAACTAGTAGGAATAGTGTTCCGATTTTTTCATTTTCTTTTTGTTTAAAAGAGCGCCTAACAGCTTCGCATTGGATTGTTCCAGTGCATCTTTTGCTTTCAGAACGGTATCGGTTTTTGTTTTTCCGCTTAAAACGACGAGCACGCTGCCGTCTGTCTGATTTGCTAGAATCTGAGCATCTGCAACAGCCAAAAGAGGAGGGGAATCAAAGATGACGAGGCTGAATTGTTCATAGATCTCAGATATTAAATCTCCCATTGCTTTTGAAGACAACAGTTCTGCCGGGTTTGGCGGGGTCGGCCCGCTTGTCAGTACATATAAGTTATCGATCGGCGTCTTTTGCACCGTCTCACTGAGTGAAGCATTGCCGACCAGCACATTTGTCAGCCCGGTTACATTATCAACCTGAAACGTCTGATTGATGGTCGGCTTTCTTAAATCGGCATCCACCAGCAGTACTTTCTTTTCCTGCTGCTGCGCAAAGACAGCCGCAAGATTCGCTGCACTGAACGATTTACCTTCACCAGGCACAGAGGAGGTGACGAGGATAGATCGCAAGTTGGTCTGGACAGATGAGAACTCAATGTTTGTCCGAATGGTGCGATATTGTTCCGCAACAACTGATTTATTGTGTAAAACAGATATTTGAGCCAAACCTCGCCTTGCTTTCTTTTTTCTAAAGATCACTCGCTTCACTCCCCGAAATGTTTTATCCCACGATTCCGCCCTTTGTGGACATCAGGAACGGAGCCTAAGCATGGCAATCCGGTTCTCTCGCTGAGCTGCCGTGCGCTTTTGCAAGTATCATCGAGAAAATGCAGAAAAAATGCCAGTGTAATGCCGCCCATGACAGCAGCGCCAAAAGCCATGACCATATTTCGCAGCCTGGCCGGCTTGATCATCGGGCTTTCAGAAGCCTTCGCCTCTGATAATATATGTACGCCTTGTACATTCATTCTTTCATCTACTTCTTTTTCAAACTTGTTCACTAACGTGTTCGCAATCTCAGCCGCTTTCGCCGGGTCGTGATCCTGGACGGCAACGTTGATAATTTCTGATTCATTTTCACTGCTGGTAACCACTTTTCCTTTCAGCGAGGAAGCCGATTCAGATAGGTGCAATTCCGCCTTAACTTCTTCCATCAAGGCAGTGCTTTTCATAATCGATTGGAACGTGCTGCTATACTGAAGATTTCGCTGGATGTCACTGAGATTCGAGTTTTCTTCACCGTCTGATTCATGAACCAGCACCTGTGTCGACGCCTGGTAGGTCGGTGAAATGACCTTAAATTGCACAAAACCCATAATAAGGGTGACGCCGATTGTGATGAGCAGAATCAGCACGAATCTGTGTCTGACAATCGCATATAATTCTTTGAAACTCATATTCTCATTCATGTATTCATAGCCTTCAGCCTTCCCGCGGCTGGCTTCCCGCGCCCCTTTCTGTTAATGATTGGATTATAAAAGAAAACGTTATTATTTAAAAATTGCAAAATAAGCCAATAAGTTCTCTTTAGAGAACAAAATCATGATTTTCCTCTAATTTACTGCACTTCCCTTATTATTTTAAATTTTATAAAGAACGAAAAATTCTTTATAATGAACAAAATAACGACAGGAATAGAGGAGAATTTCATATTATGATTGGAAGAATTATCCGTTTGTACCGTAAAAGAAAAGGCTATTCTATTAATCAGCTGGCTGTTGAGTCAGGCGTATCCAAATCCTATTTAAGCAAGATTGAAAGAGGCGTTCACACGAATCCGTCCGTTCAATTTTTAAAAAAAGTTTCTGCCACACTGGAAGTTGAATTAACAGAATTATTTGACGCAGAAACAATGATGTATGAAAAAATCAGCGGCGGTGAAGAAGAATGGCGCGTACATTTAGTGCAAGCCGTACAAGCCGGGATGGAAAAGGAAGAATTGTTCACTTTTACGAACAGGCTAAAGAAAGAACAGCCTGAAACTGCCTCTTACCGCAACCGCAAACTGACGGAATCCAATATAGAAGAATGGAAAGCGCTGATGGCGGAAGCAAGAGAAATCGGTCTGACTGTCCATGAAGTCAAATCCTTTTTAAAAACAATGGGAAGATGATGATCGGTTAAGGGCTAACGTTCGCATCTATAGGGTAAATCTGTTTATAATGGGGGAAAAAGGGAGAGAACACAATGACTCATCAAATAGTAACGACTCAATACGGCAAAGTAAAAGGCACAACGGAAAACGGCGTACATAAGTGGAAAGGCATCCCCTATGCCAAGCCGCCTGTCGGACAATGGCGTTTTAAAGCACCTGAGCCGCCTGAAGTGTGGGAAGATGTCCTTGATGCCACAGCGTACGGCCCTGTTTGCCCGCAGCCGTCTGATTTGCTGTCACTTTCGTATACTGAGCTGCCCCGCCAGTCCGAGGATTGCTTGTTTGTCAATGTATTTGCGCCTGACACTCCAAGCCAAAACCTGCCTGTCATGGTTTGGATTCACGGAGGCGCTTTTTATCTCGGCGCGGGCAGTGAGCCATTGTATGACGGATCAAAACTTGCGGCGCAGGGAGAGGTCATTGTCGTTACACTGAACTATCGGCTGGGGCCGTTTGGCTTTTTGCACTTGTCTTCGTTTGATGAGGCGTATTCCGATAACCTTGGGCTTTTAGACCAAGTCGCCGCACTGAAATGGGTGCGGGAGAATATTTCAGCGTTTGGCGGTGATCCCGATAACGTAACAGTATTTGGAGAATCCGCCGGCGGGATGAGCATTGCCGCGCTTCTCGCTATGCCTGCGGCAAAAGGCCTGTTCCAGAAAGCAATCATGGAAAGCGGCGCTTCTCGAACGATGACGAAAGAACAAGCGGCGAGCACCTCGGCAGCCTTTTTACAGGTCCTTGGGATTAACGAGGGCCAATTGGATAAATTGCATACGGTTTCTGCGGAAGATTTGCTAAAAGCGGCCGATCAGCTTCGGATCGCAGAAAAAGAAAATATCTTTCAGCTGTTCTTCCAGCCCGCCCTTGATCCAAAAACGCTGCCTGCTGAACCAGAAAAAGCGATCGCAGAAGGGGCCGCTTCCGGCATTCCGCTATTAATCGGAACAACCCGTGATGAAGGATATTTATTTTTCACCCCGGATTCAGACGTTCATTCTCAGGAAACGCTTGATGCAGCGCTCGAGTATTTACTAGGGAAGCCGCTGGCAGAGAAAGCTGCCGATTTGTATCCGCGTTCTCTGGAAAGCCAAATTCATATGATGACTGATTTGTTATTTTGGCGCCCCGCTGTCGCCTATGCATCCGCACATTCCCATTATGCCCCTGTCTGGATGTACCGGTTCGATTGGCACCCGGAGAAGCCGCCGTACAATAAAGCGTTTCACGCATTAGAGCTTCCTTTTGTCTTTGGAAATCTGGACGGATTAGAACGAATGGCAAAAGCGGAGGTTACGGATGAGGTGAAACAGCTTTCTCACTCGATACAATCAGCATGGATCACATTCGCCAAAACAGGAAACCCAAGCACCGAAGCTGTGAATTGGCCGGCGTATCATGAAGAAACGAGAGAGACGCTGATTTTAGACTCAGAGATTACGATCGAAAACGATCCCGAATCTGAAAAAAGGCAGAAGCTATTCCCTTCAAAAGGAGAATAAATATGGGGAAAACAGGATACATTGGTGCTGCCATTGTTGTGGCAGCTTGTATCATTATTTTGTCGGCCGTGGTATGTTTACGGGACACAGTCTATTACCAGCCTATGCGCTGGACTGGCATCATACTGTTTTTCGTGGGAATTGTGATGGTTCCCGCATACTCAGCAAAAAGAAAACCCGGAAAAGAGAAGTAATTCTCTTTTCCGGGTTTTTATGTTTATTATAATCTTCCCGCGCGAATATCGTCTGTCATTCCCTCATAAGGAGCCTTCGAAATCACTTCTTCGTTGTCGACTCCTTCATTTTTCAGAAATGTAATTTCCGCAAATTCAGGTACAACGTATTTTGGATACGTTTCATATTTTTCGCGGGATTCTTCCATCAAATCAATGTGGTCATTTTGGTAGCAAACCGTAATTTCAGGATGTTCATGCACCCATTTCGGGAAGAAAATAATGCCGTGCATGCGTTTTTCATTTGGCATAAAGTTTAATGAAACATCCGTGCCAGTCGGCTCTGTCCAAGACACTTTATATACGCCTTCTGTCAGTTTGACAATATTCACTTCCTGATCCCGAACCCAGCGTCCGGCAACCATTCCGCTATGAATTCTATAATCAATTGTATGGTCATTTTTAATATAAATCTCGTATTCCCAGCCGTTTTCATACGTATAAATCATGTGGCTTCCGATAAAGTTTTCCATTTTTCACACTCTCCTTAGTCTTTTACTGCACTTCATAAATGTCTAGTCGAACGTAATCAGGGGTTCTTTCTGCGGAACCGATAAACAAGCGGTCATGGAGCCATTGATAGACTTTACTGCCTGTTTCAAACGTCGGTACCGTACGAAAATAAACATGCTCCGGATCAATGATTTCCCCGGCTGCCGCTTGTTTTCGAAACGGCTCGCTGACTTGCCGTATTCCATTGTTTTCAATGTAAATCAGTTCATGATCTGCTGTTTCGATCACATACCTGGCAGATAAATCGTTTCTGCCGTCAGCGCGAATCATTTGCGAATCGGCACCGCTCGGCAAAATACGTCCCTTTACTTCCCCGGTTATTGTTCCCGAACGAATCGGAATGAATCGTCTCAGTCCCAGGCCTGTCTCACCAATCGTGATAGGCGGATCAACCTTGATTTCTAAAGAGGCGAATGGTTTTAAAACCGGCTTCTTCACGAGAACCACCTCACCTCCAGAAAAAATCATGTAACTATTTACATGTTTAATTTAACACTATTGCAGTTAACTGTCAAACAATAGGAACATAAAAAAACAAGGACTGTTTGAAGACAGTCCTTGTCTGAAGCTAGCTTTGATATGCAAGATATGTGCTGACAGTGCTTTTTGCAAGACAGGCAGAGGAATCTATAATTGGAATCTCACTTTGAATATGATCTAACACCGCATTTAAATCCGTGCAGGCTGAAATGATGATGTCTGCATGCTGACTGATTTCTTCATATAGCGTCTGCCACAATGCTTGTGTATGCTCCATATGATTAGGCTGTTTGATTGCGGCGATAAGCTGGTTCACAACCTGCTGCCAATGGTCCTTGTGAACAACTTCTTGTCCATTTGCCTTCAGAACTTTTTGGTAGATGGCGGATTGGATGGTTGGCTCTGTTCCTAAAACCACCGCTTTTTTTGCAGGATGCGGAATCTCTTTTATCGTTTCCTCAACGATATGCAACATAGGAACCGACAATGCCTGCTGAATCTCTTCATAGTAGACATGCGCCGTATTACAAGGCAGCGCAATGAAATCCACTCCTGTTTTCTCGAGCTTTACCGCTCCGTCGATAATCGCTTTTTTCATCTCGTCATGGTCAATTGGACGATCTGCATAGAAGGGCGTCGGGCATGAATAGATCATCATGTGCGGGTAGTCAATATCGTTTGAAGCCCCATACAGCTTCTGACAGTAATCAATCACCTTATCAATAAACGGCGAGGTCGATTTCGGCCCCATTCCGGCTAATATTCCGATCATCAAATTCATTCCTTTCTAATTTGTACGGACCGCTTCTTCTTCTGAGCCATCCTCATAGAGGATAAAGCTTTTCGCAGCATCCCCGCCTAACATAAACTCGACTTCAACAGACAATGCTCGCAGAAAGAAACGGGTTTCCGAGGAAGGAAATAACTCCAGTCTCAGCTGTCCGGTGATCTCCAAATAAAGCCGTTCATTCTCGGCTGTCACCTGTGCAGCCGTTCCATCCTGCAACAGGTAGCTGCCAACATAGCGGCTGTATATCGCCGTATCAATTGCTTTTTTCTTTTTATCAGCAGGACGTTCCGGGACCTCATATGGCTGGCCAAATAGAATATGTTCCGCCGCCTTCAGAATCGCTTGTTCATATTCAGTATCCTCTTCCTTATTACTCAAATAGATCAGTGTTTTACGATGATCGATATATCGGATCATCAACGTCGAATAGCCGGGCCATCCTCCGCTGTGGCTGACAATCCGCCCTTTTTCAGGACTATTTTGCAGTACCCAGCCAAAGCCATAATCAATTGTTTCTCCATTGTTGAGGCGCACTGGAGAAAACGCAGATTCCTTAGAAGCCTTGCTGATGAAATCGTCCTGATATAAAGCCTGATCAAATCGAAACAAATCGCTTGTGACAGAGTTCACCGTCCCATCTCCCTGTATGCCATCGAGATACACAACATAGTTCGTTTCCTCCAGCTCATCAGGGAGGACGTATGTTTCGGAATGTACATCATACACATATCCATATGCATAATGATCAATTCGCTCAGGCGAAAGCCTCCTGTTATACACTCTTGTTTCATTCATGCCGATCGGTGAAAAAATACTTGTTTTCATAAAATCCGCATAGCTCATGCCAGATGCTTTTTCAATGATAACCGCCAGCAGCACATACCCCGTATTGCTGTACATCCAGCCTTCATTCGGTTCAAAATAACCAGATAGCCCCTCATTCATCAGCATATCGACAATATCCTGATTCACCGCAATCTTGTGTGAATCCCAATTGGCAAAAAACCATCCCATATAATCAGGAAGCCCTGACGTATGGTTCAATAAATGCCGAATCGTTACGCCCTGATACGGAAAACCGGGCAGCCAGCGATCCACTTTATCCTCATAGCCAAGAATCCCCTTCTCCTCCAGCAAGATGATTCCCAATGCTGTAAAAGGCTTTGACAAAGACGCTAACTCAAACAAAGAGTTGGTTTTCAACGGGCGTTTTTCCGTCATTTCCGCATAGCCAAAAGAGTGGTGATATAAAATATCGCCACCCTCCGCAGCCAGAACCGTCCCGTTAAACTGATGTTTTTCGCCTAATGTCTCAAATAATGTCTGAAGATGCTTTCTTTTATTCTGTTTCATTCCTCCACCTCCCATATCTCTGTACGTTACTAACCTACTAACGTTTCAAATATTTTGAAAAACCCTTCAGTTAGAGATCCTTTTTAACCCATCACATATACCTGCGGTTCACTACTATTTAGTGAAATGAGATATTATGATATTTTCTGAATTATGATTAAAAAGGCAACTTTATGCCCATGCAACAGAAGCTATAAAAAATACAGAGAATGAAAAGAAACAGATAGATTTTTTAGTTCTTTAGGCCCGTAGACCGCAAATCCTTTTATGATTTTCTATCAAACAAAAGAGGAAAATAGACCAGTTGCAATCCAAACGAGAGTCTAATAGAATGAGGTCGAAAAGTAAATCGCGCGGGTTTGTTACTGATAAAGCAGGCAAGACCTAAAATGTGTAAAGGGCAAAGTGTATACTTTGGCGTCACCCCTTACATATTTTAGGTCTTTTTTTATTGTGCGTAACTAACTTGCCATCTTCAAACAGGAGGGCTGGAAGAAGCAGACCGCTAACACAGTACATAAAAAAGGAGACATGAACGATGAACATCAAAAAGTTTGCAAAACAAGCAACAGTATTAACCTTTACTACCGCACTGCTGGCAGGAGGCGCAACTCAAGCGTTTGCGAAAGAAACGAACCAAAAGCCATATAAGGAAACATACGGCATTTCCCATATTACACGCCATGATATGCTGCAAATCCCTGAACAGCAAAAAAATGAAAAATATCAAGTTCCTGAATTCGATTCGTCCACAATTAAAAATATCTCTTCTGCAAAAGGCCTGGACGTTTGGGACAGCTGGCCATTACAAAACGCTGACGGCACTGTCGCAAACTATCATGGCTACCACATCGTCTTTGCATTAGCCGGAGATCCTAAAAATGCGGATGACACATCGATTTACATGTTCTATCAAAAAGTCGGCGAAACTTCTATTGACAGCTGGAAAAACGCTGGCCGCGTCTTTAAAGACAGCGACAAATTCGATGCAAATGATTCTATCCTAAAAGACCAAACGCAAGAATGGTCAGGTTCAGCCACATTTACATCTGACGGAAAAATCCGTTTATTCTACACTGATTTCTCCGGTAAACATTACGGCAAACAAACACTGACAACTGCACAGGTTAACGTATCAGCATCAGACAGCTCTCTGAACATCAACGGTGTAGAGGATTATAAATCAATCTTTGACGGTGACGGCAAAACGTATCAAAATGTACAGCAGTTCATCGATGAAGGCAACTACAGCTCAGGCGACAACCATACGCTGAGAGATCCTCACTACGTAGAAGATAAAGGCCACAAATACTTAGTATTTGAAGCAAACACTGGAACTGAAGATGGCTACCAAGGCGAAGAATCTTTATTTAACAAAGCATACTATGGCAAAAGCACATCATTCTTCCGTCAAGAAAGTCAAAAGCTTCTGCAAAGTGATAAAAAGCGCACTGCTGAATTAGCTAACGGCGCTCTCGGTATGATTGAGCTAAACGATGATTACACACTGAAAAAAGTGATGAAACCGCTGATTGCATCTAACACAGTAACAGATGAAATTGAACGCGCGAACGTCTTTAAAATGAACGGCAAATGGTATCTGTTCACTGACTCCCGCGGGTCAAAAATGACGATTGACGGCATTACGTCTAACGATATTTACATGCTTGGCTATGTTTCTAATTCTTTAACTGGCCCATACAAGCCGCTGAACAAAACTGGCCTTGTGTTAAAAATGGATCTTGATCCTAACGATGTAACCTTTACTTACTCACACTTCGCTGTACCTCAAGCGAAAGGAAACAATGTCGTGATTACAAGCTATATGACAAACAGAGGATTCTACGCAGACAAACAATCAACGTTTGCGCCAAGCTTCCTGCTGAACATCAAAGGCAAGAAAACATCTGTTGTCAAAGACAGCATCCTTGAACAAGGACAATTAACAGTTAACAAATAAAAACGCAAAAGAAAATGCCGATATCCTATTGGCATTTTCTTTTATTTCTTATCAACATAAAGGTGAATCCCATATGAACTATATAAAAGCAGGCAAATGGCTAACCGTATTCCTAACCTTTTTAGGAATATTGCTGTTTATCGACTTATTTCCAAAAGAAGAACATGACCAAAAAACAAAATCAAAACAGAAGCCGGACTACCGGGCGGCATATCATTTTACGACGCCGGATAAATGGAAAAATGACCCTCAAAAACCGATCTATTTTGATGGCAAGTATCATTATTTCTATCTATATAACCGGGATTACCCAAAAGGCAACGGCACAGAATGGCGCCATGCCGTCTCAGAGGATTTGGTGCACTGGACCGATGAAGGCGTGGCGATTCCGAAATATACAAACCCGGACGGTGACATTTGGACCGGTTCCGTCGTGGTTGATAAAGAGAACACAGCCGGCTTTGGGAAAAATGCGCTTGTCGCGATTGTGACACAGCCCTCAGCCAAAGACAAAAAACAGGAACAATATTTGTGGTACAGCACAGATAAGGGAAAATCATTCAAATTCTACAGTGGCAACCCCGTTATGCCTAATCCGGGTACAGACGATTTCAGAGATCCGAAAGTCATATGGGATGACCAGGATAACAAATGGGTCATGGTCATGGCTGAAGGATCAAAAATCGGCTTTTATGAATCCGATAATCTTAAGGACTGGCATTACACAAGCGGATTCTTCCCAGAACAGGCGGGAATGGTGGAATGTCCCGACCTCTACATGATGCGGGCAAGCGACGGAACGAATAAGTGGGTTCTCGGTGCCAGCGCGAATGGCAAACCGTGGGGCAAACCAAATACGTACGCCTACTGGACCGGAAGCTTCGACGGAAAAGAATTCAAAGCGGATCAGACTGAAGCCCAATGGCTTGACTATGGCTTCGACTGGTATGGCGGTGTGACGTTCGAAGACAGCAAAAGCACAGATCCATTAGAAAAGCGGTATGCGCTTGCCTGGATGAACAATTGGGATTATGCCAACAACACCCCGACAATGAAGAACGGCTTTAACGGCACAGATTCTGTCATACGCGAACTCCGGCTGAAGGAGCAGGATGGAACATACAGCCTCGTCTCACAGCCGATTGAAGCTTTGGAGCAGCTGACTGTTTCAACTGACGAAATAGAGGATCAGGATGTGAACGGATCAAAAACATTGTCGATAACAGGTGATACGTACCAGCTTGATACGGATCTTTCTTGGTCAGAGCTAAAGAATGCAGGCGTCAGGCTCAGAGAATCAGAAGACCAAAAACGCCATATTGATGTCGGTATTTTCGCTGAAGGCGGCTATGCTTATGTCAATAGAGCAGCCACAAATCAGCCTGACAAAAGCAATACCTATGTCGAAAGCAAAGCTCCTTATGATGTAAACAAACGTAAGGTGCATTTGAAAATACTTGTCGATAAAACAACGATAGAAGTATTTGTTGGCGACGGGAAAACCGTTTTTTCAAATGAAGTCTTCCCAAAGCCTGAAGATAAAGGAATTACCCTTTATTCTGACGGCGGCACAGCCTCCTTCAAAAATATAACAGTGAAACACTTTGATTCGATTCATGAATAAAAACAGGGGCAGCGCAGGCTGCCCTGTTTTTTTATTAGGAGCGGTATTCTCTGTTACATATTGGGCATTGTAAGAAATATAAGGCTGGTTTCAAAGGAGGAAGCGAATGTCTAAACAAGGAAATTTTCAAAAATCAATGTCGCTGTTTGATCTGATTTTGATTGGGATGGGAGCCATCTTTGGATCAGCGTGGCTGTTCGCTGTCAGTAATGTCGCTTCAAAAGCAGGGCCCTCCGGCGCTTTTTCCTGGATCCTCGGAGGAGCCATTATTTTGTTAATCGGGCTCGTATATGCGGAGCTCGGAGCCGCTCTGCCCCGTACCGGAGGCATCATTCGATACCCCGTTTATTCACATGGCCACCTTGTCGGCTACTTAATTTCGTTTGTCACGATTGTCGCTTATACAAGCTTGATTTCAATTGAAGTGACAGCTGTGCGCCAGTATGTGGCCTATTGGTTTCCCGGCCTGACCATTAAAGGGTCTGATTCGCCGACCATTTCCGGCTGGATCTTGCAGTTTGCCCTATTATGCTTGTTTTTCCTGCTGAATTATTGGAGCGTCAAAACCTTCGCTAAGGCGAATTTCATCATATCGATTTTTAAATATATTGTGCCGATTACCATCATTATTGTGCTGATCTTTCATTTTCAGCCGGAGAATTTATCCGTTCAAGGATTTGCACCGTTTGGATTTACAGGTATTCAGGCTGCAATCTCGACAGGCGGCGTCATGTTTGCGTATCTCGGCCTGCACCCGATTGTATCTGTAGCAGGTGAAGTCCAAAATCCAAAACGCAATATCCCGATCGCTTTAATCATTTGCATCATCGTTTCAACCATCATTTATACTGTTTTGCAGGTCACCTTTATTGGTGCAATCCCGACAGAAACACTGAAACATGGCTGGCCCGCAATTGGCCGGGAGTTCTCATTGCCGTTTAAGGATATTGCGGTCATGCTCGGATTAGGCTGGCTTGCAACGCTTGTCATTTTAGACGCCATTCTGTCTCCCGGAGGAAACGGGAATATCTTTATGAATACGACATCCCGCCTTGTTTACGCCTGGGCGCGTAACGGCACATTATTTGGCATATTCTCAAAGGTCAATAAAGATACGGGGACACCCCGCGCATCGCTTTGGCTTTCGTTTGCCCTGTCCATTTTCTGGACACTTCCCTTTCCTTCGTGGAATGCGCTCGTCAATGTCTGTTCAGTCGCGCTCATTCTTTCATATGCGATTGCACCCATTTCTTCAGCTGCGCTGAGGGTCAACGCGAAGGACTTAAACAGGCCGTTTTATTTAAAGGGAATGAGCATTATCGGGCCGCTTTCCTTTATATTTACAGCGTTTATCGTGTACTGGTCAGGATGGAAAACAGTCTCCTGGCTGCTCGGTTCACAACTCGTGATGTTTTTGATCTATCTCTGTTTCAGCAAATATACGCCTAAAGAAGATGTCAGCCTCGCTCAGCAGCTGAAATCAGCCTGGTGGCTTATCGGGTTTTATATTATGATGCTGATCTTTTCCTACATCGGTTCTTTCGGACATGGTTTAGGGATTATCAGCAATCCCGTCGACCTCATTTTAGTCGCGATCGGCTCACTTGCGATTTATTACTGGGCAAAGTATACCGGGCTCCCAAAAGCCGCCATTGATTACGATAAATAAAGAAGCAAGAGGTTTTCTTGCTTCTTTATTCTTTACAAACATACATACACGCGATAAAATGAATGAGAGTCAGTCATTATCGGAGGTGTTCCTCATGCCAAAACAAACATCGGGCAAATACGAAAAAATTCTGCAGGCTGCCATAGAAGTCATTTCTGAAAAAGGCCTCGACAAAGCTTCTATTTCTGATATTGTCAAAAAGGCCGGCACTGCCCAAGGAACATTCTATTTGTATTTTTCATCTAAAAATGCCCTCATACCGGCCATTGCAGAAAATCTCCTCACCCATACACTTGATCAAATCAAAGGTAGGCTGCATGGGGACGAGGATTTTTGGACCGTTTTAGATATATTAATTGATGAGACATTTCTCATTACAGAACGCCATAAGGATATTATTGTCCTCTGTTATTCCGGGCTTGCGATCGACCACTCCATGGAAAAATGGGAGACGATCTATCAGCCTTATTATTCCTGGCTTGAAAAAATCATCAACAAGGCCATTGCAAACCACGAGGTAACGGAAGGAATCAATTCAAAATGGACGGCCAGAACGATTATCAACTTGGTCGAGAATACTGCGGAACGATTCTATATCGGATTTGAACAAGATGAAAATGTTGAAGTGTATAAAAAGGAAATTTTCACTTTCTTAAAACGGAGCTTAGGTACTGCTTAAAAAATGACTGGGTAACACCGCTCATTTTTTAATGCCCTAAAAATGACTGACGTTCATTCATAAAATAGAGAGGTGTTTCATTTGAATTGGGTTCTTGTTTTTATTGCAGGGCTTTTAGAAGTTGTTTGGGCCTCTTCCCTCAAACATGCCGATTCGCTTTTGGATTGGATCATCATTTTTATCTTAATCGCGGTCAGCTTTATCCTGTTGATCCGCTCTTATCAAAAAATCCCGATGGCCGCGGCGTACACTGTGTTTGTGGGAATCGGAACCGTCGGAACATATCTGACTGGAATTGTTCTGGGCGAATCCTTCTCAGCAGCCCAAATGTTCTTTTTAGCTTTATTGCTGGCTGGCATTTTAGGAATGAAATTATTTACGAAAGAAAGCAAATCTCAGCCGGGAGGTGAACAATAATGGCATGGTTTTTATTAGTGATTGCCGGCATAGAAGAAATTATAGCTGCCATTGCCATGAAATATATAGACGGAACAAGAAAAAAATGGCCAATCATTGTGATGACTGTTGGATTCGGCTTATCCTTTTACTGCCTTTCCCAAGCGATGATCGTCCTGCCTGCCGGAGTCGCATATGCCGTCTGGACTGGCATTGGAAGCATTGGTGTTTCGGCGGTCGGGCTCATCTGGTTTAAGGAGCGGTTTCAGCTTTCACAGGTGATTTCACTTTGCCTTATCCTAGCCGGCGTCATCGGCCTGCGTCTTACGTCATCTTCATAAAATCAAGGCATATACAGCTGTATATGCCTTTGCCATTAAGCTTCGTGATGTTTTTGAAGATGAAGCGGCGGTGGGATGAGCCAGCCTTTGTTTTTTAGCAGCCTTAAGTATTTTGCGCCGGTTGCCGCTTTCGACATATGAAATTGCCCAAACATCATGGCAATATCCTCACGAATCGATTGCCCCATCATTTTGCTGCATGTCACCAGACCTGCAGCATTTTCTGCTGCCGCGGAGGCCGCCACATCCGGATCGAGAAACCGTGCGCCAGGCGGAATGTCGTTAAGATCTGCTGTCGGCGGTTCAGGAGAAGCCGGCGGCAGCGCCACCCCGTTTTCTTTCAGGATCGTGCTGACCTGTTTGATTTCATCTTGGCATTTCTCAATAGACTCACGAAGCAGTTTCTTCAGGTCGTCATCACCGACATGATTCAATAGCATTTGGTAATTGCCGACCATTTTATTGCCCGCCATCACATAACTCCACAAGCCGAATACCTCACCGTAATGCATCGGTTCATCCTGCGGATTTCCGCTTAAAATACCCATGTTCATCCTCCTCCCATATTCAATATTGCACATTTCATAACGTGCCCAAGCGGAGGAACATTTATGTTTCAGCGGAAAAGATTTATGAAATGAAACAAAACAAAAAAGACAAGAGTGGCAAGTTGCCAAACCATTGTCTTTCCTGTTGTTTGATTGGACGCACTGAAGGGATTCGCACCCCGACAGACAAGATACCGGAAACTATTCAAGTGCTTTTTAATATGAGTCATTGATTCTGTCTTTAATAAACTTTAACGAGATGGCGGGATGCTTTGCGGAAAACGAAATACATTTTCGGGGTCATATTTCGCCTTTATTTCTCGAAGCCGCGCAAAGTTTGCGCCATAATATTCTTTTCCGAAGTTTTCAATGTTTTGATCTGGAACATTAACATATGAACCTGCTACATATGGTTGCATCAGCTGACGCACTCTTTCAACTGATGCAAGATTTGAATCTTCTTGTGATTTATTTTTCCAACTAGCCGTCCATTCCGTATAAAATAATGGATGGCGCCAAAAAAAGGCAGTTTCGTCTTTAGGGACTCTGCTTATAGCACCACCCCAATTGATAAAAAAGAAATTGGCTTCTGTTCCAGTAGCATCTTCCAAAAATTTTCTCATGATTGAAATGGGTTCGTCAGACCAAAAATCATGACCCCATGCCGAGGAGAATTTAACACTCTGATCATTTCTGCCAGGGATGGGTTCGTCAGGGTCTAAGAAATCTATAGCATCTGGATAGTATAATGTTTTGATATCTGCTTCTGTTGGAGTTCCCGCATGTAATAAAGGTTTTAATAATCGAATCAATTCAGTTTTCGAACCGAGGAAAATTCCTTCTGCATGACACAAACCATTTATTTTGCTGTAAATTTCAAGGTAGCATCCTAATCGTTCATCTACAAACGGAGCCCATTTCTGCCAAGCTTTAAATACCGTTTCTAATTGTTCCCACGGCCAGATAATATTGAAGACGGTTGCAGTTTTAGGGGCACGATGAACTTTGAATGTATATTGGGTATTATATCCAAAGTTACCTCCTCCTCCGCCTCTAGAAGCCCATAGCAAATCCTCATTGTGAGATTGATCTGCGTGAATAATCCTTCCTTTTGCATCTACCGTTTTCAGCGCGAGAAGGTTATCACTTATAAGGCCAATCGATCGTGAGAGTACACCAAATCCGCCGCCCATCGTAATTCCCCCGATTCCAACTGTTGGGCTATCTCCAAACGGAGCCATAAAACCGTCTCGAGCTAATCCCTTTACAAGCGGGCCAACGGGAATACCAGTTTGAACGGTTGCAATCGCGTTTTCTTCATCTAAGAAAACTTTATTCATGTCACTCACATCAATAACAATTCCTCCACTTACTACTGAAAGGTTCTTATCTAAAGCATGGCGACCGCTTCTGACACGTAAGGGCACTTTATTCTCACGAGCCCATTTAATGGCATTACTTACATCGTATGAATTTTGCGCAAAAACAAAGACAAGAGGATAGACATCCACATAAGGGTTCCAATTCTTAATAGCCTCTGTATAGCCGGGGTCTCCTTTGAAGATTACACGCCCTGTCAACTGTGTTGATCCCATATATTATTTCACTCCCAAAGAAATTCGATTCAGATACTAAAATATGCAGGAGCTGGATAATCGCATAGACAAATGATCTACGAACTATAAATATAATACGCTAAGGCCTTTTTCGTCGGTGAGGTCTGCTGAGAAACATTTTTCAAACAATTTTGAGCAAACTTCCTGTCCAATCCTCCAACAAGCGTTTTTTCTTATCGTTTTTAGGAGCAGTGTCCAGTTTTTTTCGGAGTGAATATTCGTTTAGGCCAAAAGAAAAGAGAGATGAAGAAGTGTTTAGTACCAGAGGTATACATCCATACAACAGACTCTAGATCATCATATACTGAATGTATGTAGAAAGGAGACATCAGCTTTGGCAAAATATCGGATTATGACCTTTGACGGCGGCGGTACCTTAGGTGCTTTAAGTTTACAACTATTAAACAGATTGGCTAGGCAAAACCCGAAGTTAATTAGTCGAACCCATGTATTTTCGGGAAATTCAATCGGTTCATTTACTGCCCTTGCATTAGCAAGCGGAAGATCTCCGAGGGAAACACTTCAGTATTTTGAGGATGAAATCCTGCCCGCATTCAGCATTTCCCGGCCAGGCGGACCTGTTTTCAACCAACAATTACCCTATTCCGGTTTTATTAAAGCGGTAAGAAATTTTTTCCCAGCAGATCTTCAACTTATAGATTTAAGAAAACGAATTGTTGTCCCATCATTCAAATTATACTCTCAAAAACTGGACCGTTGGACTCCTGTCTTATTTCACAATTTTCCCGGCTCTCCCTATTTAAATGAAAAAGTGAGTGATGTCATACTGCGGAGCAGCGGTGCTCCCGCGACGCAACGCGCCTATCAAAACTACGTGGACGGATATGTAGTAGCAACGAATCCCAGTACAGCCAGTATCGCGTTTGCAGTTGGTAAAGCCAACGTGCCATTGGATCAAATTGCGGTATTGTCCATCGGAACAGGTGAAGCCCCGACTCGGTTAAGAAGAGATACGAGGGGATGGGGAATGGTAAGTGCAGATAACATACGTCCCGAAAATCTGAAGAACCTTCCTCCAAATTGGGGAGTCCTTTTGGACAGGTCGCCTAATGAACCTTTACTGCCATTTCTTCAGATGATTGCTGGCGGTAATGGGTACTATGAATCCATGGTCAGTGCGAATCTTCTGGGAGATCGTTTTTTCCGGTTAGATCCGCGGATTCCGAACTTCTCCAAAACGGACCCTGCCGTCGTTCCCGCTGTCATTGAAATTGCGAACAAAACCAACTTACAGCCTGCAATTCAATTTATAGAGAAGAACTGGGGAAGCAAATAAATTTTTATTTTAAAACTATTCTCGCTTATCCAATTTTGTCCGAGAGAAGATTCTCAAAATAAATACAGGCAATGGGTAGAACCGGATTTTTTTAAAGGTTTGTTAATCACAAGCTAATAAGATGAATGAAAAACTCAATTCATACTTCTTCTTTTGAAAGTGAGGGTTCAAACTAAAGAATATAATTGAAATGTTACTCTAAGGTATGCAATTCCCTTTTTCACACAAAAAAGACAAGAGCGGCAAATCGCCAAACCCTTGTCTTTCCTGTTGTTCTATTGGACGCGCTCGGAGGGATTCGAACCCCCGACAGACGTGGTACCGGAAACCACCGCTCTATCCAACTGAGCTACGAGCGCAGAATGACTGCGTTATGAGAACGTCAGCACAACTAATTATACGATAATTCCATTCAAATAACAACCCTCTATTTCGAGAGGCCGTTTTTTAAATAGACAAAGCATCTTAATTGGCAATCTGACATACGATGGTTTGAACCCCTGTATTTTTGGGGAAAATGGGAAAAAGAGACGACTTTGCATATCAGGCCAGCTTTTTGTTTGACCTTTATTGACCAAAAATGTATCATGTAACTACATACTTACCTAAAAGGTGAAGGAGGAGCATTATGAATTTAATACCTACAGTCATTGAACAAACGAACCGCGGGGAAAGAGCGTATGACATTTATTCTCGTCTATTAAAGGATCGTATCATCATGCTTGGATCTGCGATTGATGACAACGTTGCGAACTCCATCGTGTCACAGCTTTTATTCTTAGCAGCAGAAGACCCTGAAAAAGAAATTTCTCTTTACATCAACAGCCCGGGCGGCTCTATTACAGCCGGTATGGCGATCTATGATACCATGCAGTTTATTAAGCCGAAGGTATCTACAATTTGTATCGGTATGGCTGCGTCAATGGGCGCGTTCCTGCTTGCAGCCGGCGAAAAAGGCAAACGCTATGCGCTTCCAAACAGTGAAGTCATGATTCACCAGCCACTTGGCGGTGCGCAAGGTCAAGCGACAGAAATTGAAATTGCTGCGAAACGCATTCTCTTGCTTCGTGACAAATTAAACAAAGTCCTAGCTGAACGTACTGGCCAGCCGCTTGAAGTGATCGAACGCGACACAGACCGTGATAACTTCAAGTCTGCTGAAGAAGCGCTTGAATACGGCCTGATTGACAAAATTTTGACTCACACAGAAGACAAAAAGTAATAACACAACCTGCAAGAGCTGCGTCTCTTGCAGGTTTTTTTCATTTCAAGGAATTGACTCCCTTAAACACTTTTTATTCTATACTGCTCCCATTCCTCATGTAACAGCTCAAGCGTCAAATCACTCGTCTGCCTCACAACCAGATCAGCACCAAGCATCGGCTGTCCTTGACCGACACCAACCGCAAACATCCCCGCAGATTTGATTGCAGAAATGCCTGCTTCTGCGTCTTCTATTGCCGCGCAATCAGCAGGGGAAACATCGAGCATCGCTGCAGCTGTTAAAAAGATGTCAGGATCAGGCTTCCCCTTCGCAAGAGTCGTCGGATCAACAATGGCATCAAAATCATCGATAATTGCCAAGCGTCTTAAAATCTTAGGAGCATTGCGGCTTGAAGATGCTAACCCGATTTTTATATTTTCGTTTTTCAATTGACATAGAAGCCTGCCAATCCCCGGTAAAAGATCTTCCGGCGTCAATTTGCTGATCAGCATTTGATAATCGCGATTTTTCCGATGCATAAGCTCTTGTTTCTCCGCATTTGTATACTTTGTTTCCGCACCGCCAAAGATCAATATGCTTTCAAGTGACTCTTCTCTGCTGATTCCTTTTAGCCTTTCATTCATGTCTCTGTCAAAAGGGATATTGATTTGTTCTGCGATGTGCTTCCAAGCGAGAAAATGATATTCAGCAGTATCTGTTATCACTCCGTCTAAATCAAAAATGACCGCTTTCATATACTAATGCCCATCACAGCTTCATAAGGTTTGAGGCTAATACTCTTTAAGTCAGCCCGCTCCTGCGGATAGTTTGAAATCAGCACTTTCCAACGCTCATGAATCAGTTCTGGAGGCGCTTCGAACAGAGCCTTTTCTTCCGATAAATTCACAACGACAAGAAGCTTTTCCCCTCGATATTCTCGAAGGTAAGAAAAGACCTGCGGATCATTCTCCTGCAACAGCTGATAATCGCCATATATCATAATCTTATATTGCTTTCGTAATTGAATGAGCTTCTGATAGTAAAAGAAAATCGAATCTTGATCTTCCAAAGACTCTTTCACATTGATATCTTGATAGCGGGAATTTACCGGTATCCACGGGTCTCCGGCTGTGAATCCCGCATGTTTTCCGGCATCCCACTGCATCGGTGTTCTCGCATGATCCCTTCCTTTTATCATCACGGCTTTGACAAACTCTTTTTCTGACATCGTTTTGTTTTCGACGACTAGTTCACGATATGCATTCTTTATTTCAAGATCATCATACATCTCCAGCGGCATATCGCTGTTGACCATGCCGATTTCTTCTCCCTGGTAAATAAACGGCGTTCCTTTCATGCCGTGCAGAACCGTTGCAAATGCCTTCGCACATTCTTTACGCAGCTTCCCATCATTGCCCCAGCGGGAAATAACCCTCGGCTGGTCATGGTTCTCAAAATACAGGGTATTCCAGCCGACATTCATTAACCCGGTCTGCCACCTTGTCATCGTCTTTTTTAAAGCAATCAAATCAAACGGCTTGATCTGCCATTTCCCATTTGGCGAGTTTTGTTCTGTATCAATATCCATATGTTCAAATGTAAAGATCATATTCAGCTCTTGCCTGCTTGCATCTGTGTACTTTTTCGCCTCTTCAATATCAGAGCCGTTTGCCTCTCCGACTGTCATGCAGTCGTAATGAGAAAGCACTTCCCTGTTCATCTCTTGAATAAACTCATGAAGACGTGGGCCGTTAGAGTGATAACGGCCGACAATATAGCTGCGGCTGTGATCCGTTTCGTAGTCCGGAAAATCGGTGTATTTAGAAATAGAGCCGATCACATCCATCCGCCAGCCGTCAACGCCTCTATCCATCCAGAATCTCATTACATCATAAACTTCCCGGCGAACGGCTTCGTTTTCCCAATTTAAATCAGGCTGTTTTTTCGAAAAGTAGTGCAAATAATACTGCCCTGTTCCTTCATCGTATGTCCACGCTGAGCCTGAAAAGATCGATCCCCAATTATTCGGCTCTGAGCCGTCCGGTTTAGGATCTTTCCAAAAATAATAATCCCGGTAAGGATTGTCCTTCGACTTGCAGCTTTCAGCAAACCAAGCATGCTCATCTGATGTGTGGTTCACGACCAAATCCATGACGATTTTCATTCCGCGTTTATGGGCTTCATCAATCAGCTGAAACATATCTTCATTTGTCCCAAACTTTTCGTACATGTTTTTGTAATCGCTGATATCATATCCGTTGTCATCCTGCGGGGAATCAAATACCGGGGAGAGCCAGATGACATCCGCCCCGAGATTTTTGATGTAATCCAGCTTTTGAATCACACCTTGCAAATCCCCGAATCCATCTCCATTGGCATCATAAAAACTGCGCGGGTAAATTTGATAAACGACAGCTTCTTTCCACCATTCACTCATTAGGCGTTCTCCTTTCACATCGTCCCTGTAGGACAACTGGTTCCTCATAAACGTTCATGTGCAGCGGCTCGCCTTTTACAAGCTCAAAAATAACGCGCTTTTCGTCAACCGTCACATTGATTAATCGATTTCGATAATTGATGTTGAATGAATATTCGTCCCATTCTTTCGGCAAAAACGGAGCAAATGACAGCGTCTCATTCGCGGTGCGCATGCCTGCAAAACCATGAACGATTGCCAGCCAGCTCCCCGTCATTGAAGTAATATGCAAGCCTTCTTCCGTATCATGATTGTAATTATCAAGATCAAGCCTTGCTGTGCGCTTATATAATTCGAGCGCTTTCTTTTCCAGCTTGAGTTCGGCTGCGAGAATCGCATGGACAGAGGGCGATAGGCTTGATTCATGAACAGTCATCGGCTCATAAAATTCAAAGTTTCTCCGTTTTTCTTCCATTGTAAAACGGTCATTAAAAAGATAAATGCCTTGGAGAACATCTGCCTGCTTAATAAAATTGGAGCGGAGAATCTTGTCCCATGACCATTTCTGATAAAGAGGCCGCTCCGCTGGATCTAATTCGTCAACTGCTTGCAGATCTTTGTCCAAGAACGTGTCATGCTGAATGAAAATTTGCAGTTCTTCACTATACGGATAGTACATGTGCTGGATGATTTCTCTCCAGACTTTCAATTCTTCTTCCTGCACATCCAGAAGGCGGCGTTTCTCCGCTGAGATACTTTCGAGACTTTGTAGAGTATACTCCAACGTCCAAGCCGCAATGACATTCGTATACCAATTGTTGTTAACGTTGTTTTCGTATTCATTCGGCCCAGTGACGCCATGGATCATATACTTATTTTTTCGTTTCGAGAAGTGAACACGGTCGGCCCAAAATCTGCTGACTGCCACAAGTACGTCTATCCCGTATTCTTCCATATAGTCTCGGTCGCCTGTATAATTGATATAATTGTAGATCGCATAACAGATCGCGCCATTGCGGTGAATTTCTTCAAAGGTGATTTCCCATTCGTTGTGGCATTCATCACCGGTGAACGTCACCATCGGATAAAGTGCCCCCTTCATCCCCAATTTTGCAGCGTTTCGTTTGGCAGCCTCCAACTGATGAAAGCGATACAAAAGCAGGTTTTTCGTCACCTCCGGCTCGGCTGTCGCCAAATACATCGGAACGGCGTACGCCTCAGTATCCCAATATGCGGCACCTCCATATTTCTCGCCAGTAAATCCTTTCGGCCCGATATTCAAACGGGCATCGCCCCCGTAATATGTCGAGAATAACTGAAAGATATTGTAGCGGATTCCTTGTTGAAGCTCCTCATCTCCTTTAATCTCAATGTCCGCTTTTGCCCATCTTTCCTTCCATCGATCAGTGTGCCTCCGTTTTGCATCTTCATAGCCGTTCTCTACCACATCCGACAAAAGCTCCTTGGCTTTCGATAAAAGCTCTTCCTCCCGAAAATCACGGGAAGTCGTGACAATCACAAACTTTTTCAATGATGCTTTCGTTTGATAACTGTAGCGATTCTCGACATACATTTCATTCGTTTTAAAGCTTCCATTGACAAAACCCTCCGTCTCGTTTGCCATCGCGGCTAAAACCGTGAAGCGCGGTGTTCCAAATGGATTTTCGATCGTTTTTGCCGCTAAATGGCCGCTGTGAGAATCAGCACCTTTCGCTTCCTCCTGCCAAAACTGTTCTTGGTAGTTAGAATCTTCATTTGCCACATTTCCATCCAGGTAAGGAACAAGCGTAATGACAGCATGTCCCGTCAGGCACTCCGCTTCATAATGAATCGCACAGAGTTCTTTTACAGCAAGGCTAAGAAACCGCTCTGACCTGATTCTGACGGTTTTATCTTGAATGCGGACAACAGCTTTTCGCCGCAGAATCCCCTCTTTCATATTGAGTTCTACCTCAAATGATTCGATTGGGTTTTGATGGAGATCGATTTTTTCACCGTCAACATATAGGCCTATGCCCATAAAGTTCATCGCATTGATCACTTTTCCGAAATATTCTGGATACCCGTTTTTCCACCAGCCTACTCGCGTTTTGTCGGGGAACCACACGCCTGCAATATATGTGCCTTGGTGACTGTCGCCTGAATAGCCTTCTTCAAAATTTCCTCTGACCCCCATATAGCCATTGGCAAGAGACGTCAGGCTTTCCAGCAGCCGTGTATGCTCCTTATTAAATGTATTTGTTTTGATTTTCCATTCATCAATCTCAAATAACCGCTGATTTATCATCATTTCCTCCCGAATGTAAGTTTCCATTATCACGGCGGGTTTTGGTCAAATATCTAAATGCAAAAGAAATCATCAAAGTAACGCCACACGAATGGATCATCAATACAGTAATCAAATCAAAATGAACCATGCCGATAGCAGCTGCCGCAAATGCCGGCAGTGCCGAGGCGCAAATCGCCGTAGATACTGCTTCCTTGAATGACGCAATAGAGATCATGTTTGATATTTTTGTGATCCAGAGGCCACCTGCAAGAACAAACGTTAACAAAAGCTGGATCATAAAGATTACCGCATATGCCAGCATCATGATCAGCGGCTTATACTGTGCCAACCATAATGTATCGATCAAAACCTCTACATCATGGACGTTTGGTTTCTCGAGCTTAACGTCCATTTTCGCATAGCCAACAGAAAACCCCGTTTCGTTTTGATCGGTGATCACCAGTTGATCAGGTTGAAATATGACGGCGTTTTCAAATCCAGTTACTTTCAATCGCCCATTTTCACCGCTTGTCTCATATTCATGCTTCATATCAACTGCCATCACATTCTGCCCATCTTCAATCCTCTCAGAGCTCTTCCCGCCTGTTAGTTTTCCGTTCCTGATTTGAAAACCCTGCAATTGATCAGCAAATTGATCATTAACTCCTTGAATCGCTGACGGCATGAAAGATGAAACGCTGAAGCGATCCATTTTCACAAACGAAACCGCTAACGGCGCCATTAAGCAGGCCGTTAAAAACATAAAGAGAAAAGAGAGCTGCAGCCAGCTGAAGGTATTCCCATAGCTGCAAACACCTGATGGAGATGCAGCCGCCTTCAGGCAGCGGATGATAAAGCTTTTATTCTCGGAATTCTTCATTGAATTACCCCTTTGTTCCGCCGGCTGTCAAACCGGACACAAAGTTCTTTTGGAGAAAAAAGAATAGAACGCATATCGGCAGTGCGGCAAGGATGGCACCAGCCGCAAATAGAGCTACTTTTTGCTGCTGCGGATTAGAAATAAAGGATTGTAATCCTACAGCAATGGTCAGCCTTTCCGGTGAGCGAAGCAAAAACTTTGCCAGCAAATAATCGCCAAACGGTGCCATAAATGCCCAAAGCGCTTGTACCGCGAGCATTGGCTTAACAAGCGGCAGAACAATTGAAGCGAAAATCCTCAGATGTCCCGCTCCGTCAATTCGCGCGGCTTCATCAATTTCTCTCGGCACAGTATCAAAATAACCTTTCATCAGCCACGTGTTCATCGGAATTCCGCCGCCGATATAGATCGCTGTTAAAAACCAGTATTGATCGAGTGCGCCTATCAGCATCGCCAAGACATAAAAAGCAGTCAGCGCCGCCATTGTCGGCACCATTTGAATGATTAAAAAGAATATCAGGCTCTTTTTTCTGCCTGCAAACCGATAGCGGCTGTACGAGTACCCGGCAAGTGTCACGATTGTAACCTGCAAAACCATGACCGATAGCGCGATGACAAGTGTATTGCTGTACCAATTGAGATAAAGCGTTTCGTCAAATAGCCGCTTAAAATGATCCAACGTCCAAGAACCCGAAAAATCGAGCTGAAAAGCCGCCGAATTTCCCACACGGAAGGCTGATGATGCCGTAATCAGCAACGGATATATAATGACAATACTTAAAAGCGTCAAAAATAAATACGTACAGATTTTATTAAGCATTCTGGCAGTGCTCGCGTTCACCTACATAACCTCCTCATTGCCAAAAGCATTCGATTTTTTGAAAGCAATCAGTGAAATTCCAATGACAATTAAAGAAATTAACAGTGTCACAGCCGCCGCAACGGAATATTGGGGTGATGTGCCTGTTGTCAGTTTATAAATCCACGAAATTAAGATATCGGTCGATCCGGCCCCGGCTCCCGCACTGCCTGGCCCTCCCTCATTAAATAAATAGATGATCGAGAAATTATTGAAATTAAACGTATACTGAGTAATCATCACGGGTGCTGTGGCAAATAAAATCATCGGGAATGTAATATGCCGAAAACGCTGAATAAAAGTGGCCCCGTCAATCTTTGCCGCTTCATACAATTCACCTGGAATCGCCTGAAGCACTCCCGTTACCATGACATAAATATATGGAAAGCCGAGCCACGTCTGAATCATAATGAGGGCTGTCTTTGTCCAGAAAGGATCAGTCTTCCACGCGATCGCAGGCAGCTCAAGAAACGGCAGGTGATTGAATAATGGTATCACCTGTGCATTCACCGCTCCTATGCTGTCGTTAAACATGTTGGAAAAACTCATGATTGTAATAAACGCCGGAACAGCCCATGGAAATAAGAAAATCATTCGAAATATCCGCTTGCCTTTTATAAAATCCTGATTGACGAAAAGTGCCGTCACAATACCTAAAATGATTTGCAGCGTTGTTGCACAGATTGTCCAGATAACCGTCCAGCCCAGTACATTCACAAATGTTTCACGATAGGAGCCAAGGAAAAAAATATTTAAGAAATTTTTAAACCCGACCCAGTCAATCAGACGATTAGGCGGAATATGATAAAAATCATAGTTTGTTAATGCAACAAACAGAGTCACCAAAACCGGAAAAATAATCACAAACACCATCATGATATATGCCGGAAGTGTAAATAGATATGGAAACCCTTTATCGCCCGCATGACAGATCATATCCTTGGCTGTTGTATTGACTTCCAAACCCGCCGCTTTCATAGCGGCGGTCTTACGCGAATCATGGATATTAAAGATATAGAACATGAGGAAAATCACCGTCACGATCAATTGCAGCGTGCCTTCAATCAGCATAAACAGCGAGTGATCTTCACCGGGAACACTTCCCAATGTCATCAATCCGGTTAGCGCCTGTATACCGAAAACGCATAATTCAAAAGCAAACAAGCCTGTGATGGCAAGAAATAAGAGCCCCTTTGACAATTGCTGATTCGCAATCTGCCCAAGTCCTGGAATGATCGATAAAAGCCCTGCCTTTCGTTTTTGCTTTGCAAGTGTGTGATGTTTATTCATTTTTTCCGCCCTCTATTCTTCCGGACGCTATCCCGCCGTTTTATTTCACATACTTTTCTTTAATATTTTCCTTTATGACGTTTACAGCATCATTCGCTGATGTTTGTGTCGATTTTTTTCCTGAAGCTGCATCAAAAATTAAACTTTCCGCTCCTGTCCATACTTCAGCCATTTCCGGAATATTTGGAGTCGGCGTTGCTGTTTCATATTGTTTAATTACAGCTGACGTCAGTTCATTCTTTTGCTCATCGGCTTTCTTCCTTGCAGCCGTGTTGGCCGGAACTTCGTTTGTATCCTCATAAAAAGCGTAAGCATTGGCATCATTTGCAGCATACTCAAGCCATTTTTCAGCCAGCTCGGGCTCTTTTGTATATTTCGAGGCAACCCAGCCCTTCCCGCCAGCAAAAGGGGCGTATTCTTCTCCATTTGGCAATGTCGGAATGGGAGCCGCTCCGTAGTTCAATTTAGCCTCTTTATAGTTGGCAGCTGACCAAGGACCGCCAATGATCGCGGCCGCTTTGCCTTCTAAAAACATCTGCTGAATAAAGTCTTCTGCGCTTGAATTGTCTTGCATTCCTTTCGGCCAATATGTTTCAAACCATTTCTCCGCATATTTCACCGCTTCTACAGCTCCTTTATTGTTCAGGCCGATGTCCCCGGAATCTGTGCCGTTTTTTCCAAACACATATCCGCCGTATCCAGCCAATAAGCCGTACGACATATAAAAGTCAGTCCATTTTGCTAAAAATCCGGTTGATTTTCCTTTTTCCGAAGCAAACGCGAATCGAGGATCTTCCGTTAACTTTTCAAGGTCTTTAAATGTTTTTGGCGCTGTTTTTAAAAGATCTTTGTTGTAATACAAAATAAGTGTCTCAATGACTAGCGGCATTCCGTACACTTTGCCGTCAACTGTCACCTGCTGCATTTCTTTATCACCAAAGCTTTTTGTATGAGATGGCTTAATGTCAAGCAAATGTCCTTGCTGTCCCAAACCGCCGATCCGGTCATATGCAGCAAGCATAACATCAGGCGCATTACCCGCCGGGCCATCAAGAGGAAGCGCCTCCAACTGTTCGAACATTTGCTTTTCAACAATTTTTACTGTGACATCATTCTCTTTTTCGAACTTTGTTTTTATGCTTTCAATGTATTCTTTATACGTTTCTTCGACAGACACAGTCAGCACCTTTTTGCCATCAGCGCTTGCTGGATTTTTTGAACTTGAGCAGGCGGCAAGGCCGATTGCCAGAAATGATGCCGCCAATATGGCGAACCCCTTTTTAAAAAGAACCATCTCTTTTCCCCCTTCTATTTACGAAACTATAACAATTGTATTGTCCTAGAGAAAGCGGTTACAACAACTTTCGATTTGTTACCGATAACAGAATGTTATACAGGGGCGGCAGCACTCAAAATCAAAAATTCTCCCGGCTGAACGGCAATGACATCGTGATGCTGAAGCGGCTGCTCTGTCCATGCATCACAGATCCTCTTATTCCTTTCAATATTCAAATCCAGTAAACTGACATGTTGAACCGCATTCCCTTGATTAAAGAAATAAATCAGTATTTTTTCATCAAGAGTCCGTGAAAAGCTAATAAAATCGTTTTGGTCATCCAGCAGATTCCACTCAAGATGTCCTTCAGTCAATAAAGTGTTTTCCTGCTTGCGTAAAGCAATTAACCGTTTCATAAATTGCAGCATGTCTTGGTTTTGCTTCTCTTTTTCCCAAACCATACATTTTCGGCATAATGGATCATTTTCGCCGTTCAGCCCGATTTCCGTTCCGTAATAAATGCATGGTGAGCCTGTCTGGGCAAACATAAAGGCCAGCAACGCGCGTGCTTTCTTCTCATCATTGCGGCATCTGGTCAAAAGGCGCTTTGTATCATGGCTATCCAGTAAATTAAACATCACCTCATTGGCCTGCTTCATTCCATTCATCAAATGTGCATTGACACGGTGAGCCATACGTGAAGCTGAGATCGTCTGGTCAGCAAAGTATTCAATCATAGGCTCTGTAAAAGGGTAATTCATCGCCGCATGAAATTCATCCCCTCTAAGCCAGGGTTCGGCAGAATGCCAGATCTCACCTAAAATATAAACATCAGGCTTTTCAGTAGATACAGCCTGCCTAAATGTCTTCCAAAAAGCGTGATCCACTTCATTTGCGACATCCAAACGCCAGCCGTCAATGTCAAATTCGCGAATCCAGTACAAAGCAATATCAAGCAAATATTTCTGCACCTCGGGATTAGCCGTGTTTAGCTTCGGCATATCAGCTGTAAAAGCAAACCTGTCATAATTGTCGTCTGTGACGGGAAAAGAGTGAATATGGAACCAGTCTTTATAGCGGGATTGATCTCCGTTTTTGACGACATCCTGCCATTGCGGAGACGCGCTTCCTATATGGTTAAAAACCGCATCAAGCATAATTCTCATCCCCCGCTGATGCAGCTGGCTGACCAATGTACGAAAAAGCTCAGGATCCCCGAAATGCGGATCAATAGAAAAGTAATCCAGCGTGTCGTATTTATGATTAGAAGGCGCGGAAAAGATCGGTGTCAGATAAATGCCGTTCACCCCTAAATCCTCTAAATAATCAAGCTTGTCAACAATTCCTTGTAAATCCCCTCCAAAAAAATCATTGACGCCCGGGTCCTTGCTCCCCCACGGCAATGCATTCTTCGGTGACAAGTCTTCTCTTCCATTTGCAAAACGCTCCGGAAAAATTTGATACCAAACCGTTGACTTGACCCATTCAGGCGCTTGAAATGTATCAGCCTCGTGAACAAACGGAAATTTAAAGTAATAATGAATCGTTTCCAGTGTTTTTTCGTTATAAGGGCATACACCCGAACTTCCGAAAAAGATGTCTTCATGATCGTCTGTTACAACAAACGCATATTGTAAACGCCTAAATGGCGGCACCACTTCAGCAAACCAATAGTCATGCATTTCTGTAGCAGCAATTTTCCTCATCGGCTGCTCGTTTGCCGACCACTTGCCGTCGTTGTACTCATAGGGATCACCCCAAATGAATCGAATGTGATCTGCATCACCTTTTTTTGTCCGAATCTTGATATGCACAGCCCGCCCATCATAAGAATAAGCATCTGTGCTGAATGGCTGGTGGTGAATCGCTGCATATTCCATCATGTTTCCCCCTTTGATTTCCGTTTTATTGAAGCCGGCTCATAGTTTGAAAGTATCATGATGAAATTGTGGGAACAATCCTTTTCACCCTGTTACCGATAACAGAATAAGGCGCTTACAGCGTTGATTCTCGTACAATTAACTCTGGTTCAAAAAATAGACTTCCTTGTGCAGCACCGTCTTCATTCATTTTTTTCAGCAACATTTTCGCACAGGCTTCCCCCATTTCAACAACAGGCTGTCTGACCGTAGTCAAGCGCGGCGAGGAGATGCGATCAAGAAACACACCGTCATTCCCGGTAACCGCAACGTCTTCCGGAATTCTCTTTCCAAGGGATTGCGCCGCACGAATGACGCCGAGCGCGATTCGATCAGATGCGCAGACAAATGCGGCTTGATTGTCCATGGATTTCAGCAGTTCTCTTGCAAGGCCCTCACTTTTCTTAGAACTGTTGTCGATCCGAAACATATTCGATTTTTTAAAGCTTTTATTCATCGCCCGTATATACCCCTGTTCTCTTGCACGTTCGAAAGGCTCATCTAAATCAATGCCAAAAAAGACAACTTCCCGCTCCCCCAGCCCCATAACATGGCGGGTTGCCATAAAAGTGCCTTTCTCGTTATTCACATCGATAAAGTCATAGCCCATTTCATTTTGTCCAAATACGACGAGCGGCTTCTCAAACGCTTTTATTACACCTTCAAAATCGTTCTTTCTCAAGCCGGTGGCAATAATGCCGTCACATTGGCCAATATTAAGAGAATTTCTTGTCACAAGCTGGAGAGCATAGTGATTGCGATCCAGCTCCCTGCTGATTCCTGTCAGCAGGTTCATGTAATATGGTTCTGTCGTATCCATTTCCTCAAGTATCAATAGTTTCACAACCTGTGTTCTGTTTTGCACGAGCGCTCTCGCCGCATAATTAGGGATGTAATTCAGCTCTTTCATCGCAGAATGAACAAGCTTTTTCAATTCATCTGTCACCGTCTCAGGGTGATTGATCACTCGTGATACCGTCATTTTCGAAACATTTGCTTTTTTTGCCACATCTGACAATGTTGCCATTTTCATCCCCTCCTTATCTGTGCTTATTATCCAAACTAGTGATAAAGTCCTCTATTACTGTTAAATATACGATGCAGGCAAAAGAGAAATAAAAAAGAGATTTCCCTTAAGGAAACCTCACTTTGTTAAAAACTCTCGATTTTTCATGGATTCATACGCTAGGTGGCAGACTCATTCTCTCCACTTCCATGAGAAAGTCTCTTTTTTAAATTTCTGTCCACTTTTTTTCTAAAATCGGATAAGAATAATTTTGCATTTGCTCAATTAACTCATCCGGCCGTGACGAGCTGTGAATCAGTTTTAGGTGCGATTCGTTAGAAAACCCTTCTTGAATGCTGTATTTCACCATTTTCATCATTGGTTCAAAATATCCGTTTACATTGTACAGTCCGATTGGCTTTTGGTGGATGCCGATCTGTGCCCAGCACAGCACTTCAAATAATTCTTCATATGTACCAAAGCCGCCCGGCATCGAGATAAAGCCGTCCGCCAGCTCGCTCATTTTAGCCTTTCGTTCATGCATCCCGTTTACTTCAATCAGCTCAGTCAGATTCTGATGGACAACCTCCCCGCTGAACAAACCGCTCGGCATGACCCCGATTGCAGTTCCGCCGTTTTCCATAATCGCGTCGGCAATCGTGCCCATCAAGCCGACGCGGGAGCCCCCATAGACAAGGCCGATTCCCTGCTCAGCCATATACACGCCAAGCTCTGCCGCTTTTCTTTTATACGCTTCATTTCCCCCAGGGTTTGATCCCGCAAATACACAAATGGTTTTCATCTTGTCATCTCCGCATCTATATATCGTGTTAAACATTCAAAAACACACTATATATTGTCCCATCTTCATGTGATAATATCAATATGAAATACATAAAGAATGCAGGAGTGATGAGGTTGCAGCTGGCTGATGCAGAAAAATGGATGAAAGAGTTTTACGAAAAAAGAGGCTGGACAGAA
This sequence comes from Bacillus sp. FJAT-14266, assembly GCF_001719225.1. Classification (NCBI taxonomy): domain Bacteria; kingdom Bacillati; phylum Bacillota; class Bacilli; order Caryophanales; family Bacillaceae; genus Bacillus; species Bacillus sp. FJAT-14266. The sequence continues at coordinate 841,264 of NZ_CP017072.1, read as the reverse complement.
TACGGACCTTTTATTCGCGTCGGCTTTTTAATGGAGGAAGCCGGAGAATTGGCCCGGGCTGTCAGGGCGTATGAAATCGGCAGAGACCGGCCGGATGAGAAAGAATCGTCACGCGCTGAGCAAAAACAAGAATTGATTGAAGAAATGGGAGATGTCATCGGAAATATCGCCATTCTTGCTGATATGTATGGTGTCTCTTTAGAAGACGTCATGAAGGCCCACCAAGAAAAACTGACAAAACGATTTGAGCATGCATAAAAAAGCGGCCGCGATGGCCGCTTTTTTTAACCTGTGATTTCATCATGGTGATCAAAGAAATGCTGCTTTCCTATTTTGTGAAAAAGGCCTGTTTTATGCAGCAGCTCCTTTGGCTGCGATTGCAATCCTACAATCATCAGCTTTCCATTGTGGCGTTTAATCCGATTCATAATGTTCCCAAGCACCGCTTCAGCTGACGTATCCATATAGTGCACCTTATTCATGAGCAGAATGAGGGTTTTCGGTTTTTTCTGTACATGCTCCAGCAATGACGATTCAAGGGAATCAATTGATCCGAAAAACAACGGTCCTTCTATGGCATACATGCTGACAGATGGATCTTCTCTCTTCGCCAGAACAGGATGCGATTCCTGATTGTGGATGCGGGTCGCTTCGCTCATTCTTCTGATAAAGAACACAAATGCAAGCAGCAATCCGGTTGCCACACCGATGATTAAGTCAAACAGAACCGTAAGGGCGAAGGTCGCCGCCAAAATAAAGGAATCAGCGTTTTTCAGTCTCAGCATGTTTGCGACTTCCTTGCGCTCACTCATATTCCATGCGACCACCATGAGAATCGGTGCCATACTGGCGAGCGGCACATGGGACGCATAAGGCGCAAATACAAGCAGGACAAGGAGAACGACTACGCCGTGAACGACGCCGGAAACTGGGGAAACCGCTCCGTTTTTTATATTGGTCGCCGTTCTCGCAATCGCTCCTGTAGCCGGGATTCCGCCAAACAGGGGCGCTGCCATATTCGCAATTCCCTGGCCGACAAGCTCCTTATTGCTGTCATGCTTTGAGCCCTTCATGTTATCAGCGACCATTGCGGACAAAATCGACTCAAGTCCTCCAAGAAGCGCGATGACAAGCGCAGCCGGAAACAGCATAACCATTTTATCCAAAGTAAGCTCAGGAAACTGAAATTCAGGCAAATGGCGGGGGATTTCTCCATAAGTTGACCCAATCGTTGCCATGCGGTCAGGGAAAAAGACAACCGCGACCACTGTGGAAATAAGAAGCGCCAACAAAGCGCCCGGCACTTTAGGCATCACCTTGGCGGATACAAGCAAAATGACGAGCCCGATCACAGCTGTCAAAATGGCATATACGTTAAAGGTGCCGAGCTGCTGTACAATTTCAAACATGTTGTGGTGAAAGTTCTCATGTTTTTCAACATTTCTCAATCCGAGAAAATTAGCGATTTGTTCCGTAAAGATCAGCACGGCAATTCCGGCTGTAAAACCGACGATAACGGGTTTAGGCACGAATTTCATTATTTTTCCGAGCTTAAACAGCCCAAACAGCACCAGCATTACCCCTGCCATAAACCCTGCGATCAGCAGATTCTCTAATCCGTACTGCATGATAATGCCGAACAGTATCGGGACAAAGGCGCCTGTCGGACCGCCAATTTGATATTTAGATCCCCCGAACAAAGAGATACAAATCCCCGCTATAACAACAGTGTACAGCCCGTATTCGGGCTCGACTCCCGAGGCAATGGCAAACGCCATTCCTAAAGGAATTGCCACGACACCTACTACGATACCTGCAATTAAGTCTTTCTGAAATTTCTGTAAATTGTATCCCTTGAATCTCCCTGAGAATCGCATATTTTGTTATAACCTCCCTTATGAGTGATTGTTTATTAGCTCAGTTTCATAACCGTTAATGACCACATCAAGTTTTCCTGTTTCAGGGTGAATGACAAGCCCGTGAACCGGCACTTTTTTCGGAAGCAGCGGATGGTTCTTAATCATGTTCACACTGTGGGAAACGCTTTCTTCCACGCTGTGAAAACCAGTCAGCCACGTTTTCAAATCGAGTCCGGCACTCGTCAGCAAATTCAGGCAGCTATCCTCCACCCCGCGTTCCTTTGCTTTCTCAAGAATCGAGGACGCATTCAGCCCTGACATTCCGCATTCATGATGGCCGACAATGCATACCTCTTCAGCCTGCAATTCATAAATCGCGACCAGTATGCTTCGCATCACGCTTCCAAATGGGTGAGAAACGATGGCTCCCGCGTTTTTTACAATTTTAGCATCACCGTTTTTAAGCCCCATTGCTTGCGGAAGAAGTTCTGTAAGCCTTGTATCCATACAGGTGACAATGACGAGCTTTTTCGAAGGAAACTTTGTCGTTTTGTACGGTTCATACTTCTTCTCACTGACAAACCGCTGATTGTGTTCCAAAATTGATGTTAAAGAAACCATTTGATTCATCTCCCATCCATATGATTTTGCAAGCCTTCTTACCCAGCTTACAGTAAGGAATTATAGCATAGGAATAAGCCAAGAAAAGGCTTTCAAAAAAAGACACTATAATTGGACTGTAGAATCAAAACATAAACATTTATATCTTTCAAAGATAATAAAATTTATATTTAATGAATCCTATAATCCGGCTGCAGCTCGCATATTGATGATTTGTCTGACAAAAAATATGGGTGAATTCTGATAATTAAAAAACTTTTTTAAGCAGATATAGCTGTTCGATCTTCATTTTAAGTTCAAAAGAACCAGAAACTAAAAAAACGCAGCTATATTTTTAACACCTATTTATTTTCGATATAATGAAATAGACAACAGCCATAAAGGGGGAGCCTTGTTGAAACCATTTGTATTTATCACAAAACCGATTCCTGAAGAGATTGAAGCATTCATCGGTGAACATTGCCGTTATGAAGTATGGCAGGAGGATACGCTTCCGAGTGACGTGCTATTTGAAAAATTAAAAGAAGCGGAGGGACTTTTAACATCAGGGACGTCCGGGCCGTCAATCAATCGTGAGTTGCTGGAACACGCGCCTAAGCTCAAAGTGGTCAGCAACCAATCAGTAGGCTACGATAACTTCGATATAGAAGCAATGAAAGAAAGAGGAGTCGTCGGGACTCATACACCTTATACACTGGATGACACAGTTGCAGATCTGGCTTTTTCACTGATTCTGTCTTCCGCCAGACGTGTTGCCGAACTGGACCGTTTTGTCAGAGCAGGAAAATGGGGAACCGTGGAAGAGGAAGCGCTTTTCGGAATTGATGTTCATCATCAAACGTTAGGCATTATCGGCATGGGCAGAATTGGAGAACAAGCAGCGAGACGCGCCAAATTTGGTTTTGATATGGAAGTGCTTTATCATAACCGACATCGCAAACAAGAAACAGAAGACAGCATCGGCGTTAAGTATGCAGAGCTTGATACATTGCTGGAGCAATCTGATTTTATTCTTCTCATTACGCCGCTGACTGATGAAACCTATCACATGATAGGAGAACGCGAATTTAAGTTGATGAAGGATTCAGCAATTTTCGTCAATATTTCCCGGGGAAAGACAGTTGATGAAAAAGCACTGATTCGCGCTCTTCAGGAAGGCTGGATCAGGGGAGCCGGCTTAGATGTATACGAAAAAGAGCCTGTCACCCAAGATAATCCGCTCCTGCAGCTGGATAATGTCACGCTGCTTCCTCATATCGGTTCAGCAACAGCTAAAGTGCGCTTCAACATGTGCAAACAGGCCGCCGAAAATATGCTCGCAGCGATCCAAGGGCAAACACCGAAAAATCTTACAAGAGAATTTCAATAAATCAAAAATCCGGTCTGATAACAGACCGGATTTCATATTACATACGCTGAAGAACAGCACGCTTATAAATATGACGGGTGACGATATAATAAAGAGCCTGGAATACAAAATAAATGAAGATGACAATTACGGCCTCAAGAAATAAATTGGAATTCAGCATATTACTTAACGCTGCATACGCAAAGCCCGCGTGAATCGTACCTGCGATAAATGGGATGAAGAATAAAAATCCTATTTGCTTTCCAAGGATCGAGTGAATCTCTTTGTCCGTAACCCCTATCCTCTTTAACGCTAACACCTGCACTCTCGTATCTTCTATTTCCGTAAACATCCGCAAATACAGCATGCTTCCTTGCACGATAAAAAACAGCACGCTGACAAACAGACCAATAAACAGCATTAATGCAACTCCCTGCTTCACAATTTGATAACTAGGAGCACGTGTTTGAAAATCAGATGTATGTTCTTTCGGCACCATGTTTTCAAGCTTTTCAGAGACATCCACCGTCTCCTGCCAATGCTCAAGCTCATAACCTACCATTCTCATCTGTTCCTTCAGCGGCACATCCTGTGACAGACTGTCAAAGCTCTTTTCGCTGACAACCAATAAACGGCTGACTCCATCGACAGACATCAATATCCCTTTGTTTTGCTGCTTTTTCATGACATAGGAAAGGGTTTTTCCTGACTTCATATGAAATGCTGCTGTTTCCCCTTCTCCAAATGTGTCTTTCACCATCATTTGAAAAGAAACATTAATAAATGCTTCATTTTCTTGTAAATGAATAACTGGGAACCCTTTTTCCTTTGCGACTTGATTATAGACTTTTTCTGAAATCAGCAAAGCTTCAGCTTCCATCTTCTTATTTCCATACGGCAAGTCTGACTGAAAAGTGACAGGAATCCCTGTGGCATCCACCTTATACTTGATAACAGCATGAGCTTTTTTCAATGTATTCTCAGCTGTCTCAGGCTTCATGACCTGAAAGCGGGAAGCATCCTTTTCCACCCAGGAAACAGACTGAGGAATGCTTTGCTCCTCCTGCCTTTGTAAATCGGAATAAAACATATAGATGACACCTGTAGCTGTTAGTATGACCGCTGTAATGACAGAGGTTAAAAACAGCATGCGTGCATGATCCTTCAGCCTGAATATCATGTTGGAACGCACAATGATATTCGTGCCTTTGTAGAAGCTGTGTTTCTTTCGGTACAGCATGCGGAAAAACGCCACACTGCTTTGTGTAAAAAAGAAATACGTGCCAACTAACACTAAAATCAAAATTGGAAATACCCGAAACATCATGTCAATGGCATTGGCTGTTGCAGATAGATAATAACCGCTGCCAAGACATAGCAAAGACAATACAGTGAGCCATTTCGAATAAACCGGCAAACTTTTCGGCTTTTTGGCCGATTTAATCAGTTCAATGATTTCCAGCTTCCGAATCCGTCCCAGTGATAAAATGAGCAGCGTCTGAAACAGGATGAGAAAGCCGGCAATTGTCATCACAAACGCTTTCGGCACAATGGCAAACGAAATCGGCACCTTCACGCTGAGCATCCATGTCATAATCATAAAAAACAGTTTTGAAAATAACAGGCCTGCTCCAATGCCGGCCGCAATCGCCGCAAGAGAAATAAGTGACTGCTCATAATAAATCATCTTGCGAAGCTGCTGCTTTGATGTGCCAAACAGTGTCAGCAGCCCAAACTCTTTCTTTCTTGCCTGCAAAAACGCTGAATTGGAATATGTGATGAAAAATATACAAAACACAATGATGACGACAAGAGCTGCGCTCAAGCATGTTTTGACAAGGCTTCCGCCATATATATTGTCTTCATTGACATCAGGATGAAAAATAAATGATGTGAAGACAAAAAACACCGAAACGGCAAACACACAGCTTAAAAAGTAGGCCACATACCGTTGCAGATTCCCAAGAATGTTTTTACGGGCGATAGTTCTCAAATTCATGAAAATCGCCTCCCAACACACTCAAGGTATCCAATATACTTTGATAAAACACCTGCCTGTTTGTTCCTCTGTGAATCTCTGAAAAGAAACGTCCGTCTTTAATAAAAACAATTCGTTTACAGAAACTTGCTGCTGTGGCATCATGCGTAACCAACAGAATCGTCGCTTCCTTTTCCTCATTCAGCTGAGCCAGTGTGTTCATCACTTGCTTTGCCGATTTTGAGTCGAGGTTTCCTGTCGGTTCATCGGCAAGGATGAGCGCCGGATTGTGAATAATCGCTCTGGCACAGGCTGCCCGCTGCTGCTGTCCGCCCGAAACCTCATATGTGCGATGATCGAGAATGTGCTTGATTTGCAGCGTATCCGCCAGTTCATCCAATCGGGCTTCCATTTCTCTCAGCTTTACCTTATCCAATGCGAGCGGCAAGAGAATATTTTCACGAATCGTCAGCGTATCAAGCAGATTAAAATCCTGAAAGACGAAGCCGAGTTCTCTTCTGCGAAACAAAGCCAGCTCTTGGTCCTTTAACGTTTTCGGCTGAATGCCGTTGATCATCATCTCGCCCTGGGTCGGCTTATCAATGGTAGCCAGCAAATTCAAAAGCGTGGTTTTTCCGCTTCCCGACGGCCCCATAATCCCGACAAATTCCCCTTTTGACACACTGAGATCAAAGGCGCTGAGCGCTTGGTATGATATTGTTCCTTTATTTGAATAGTACGTTTTCGATAGGTTCGTTGTTTGCAACACGTTCATGTTCTGCTCCTCCTTTTTCTTTATTATAAAAAGGAAGTCAGCATCCTCCCATCGAACTTTCTTGCAATTCCGCTCCCCAACCTTACAATGCTGTCACATTCACGAGGGTGTCACTTGAAAACACGATGGTCATCACAGTGCCAGCCCCTTCTTTTGATTCCGCATACAGCTTATGGCCGAGACGGCTGCACACCTGTTTTGCTAAATAAAGGCCCATTCCAGTTGCCTCTTTCATGGTTCGTCCGTTTTCTCCGGTAAAAAACGCGTCAAAAATCCGCGGCAGATCCTGTGGCGGTATGCCGATTCCTTCGTCGGCAACCGACAATCGCGTCTCATGTCCCTGTGTTTCAATCCGGATTGTAATAGGGTCTCCCACACCTTGCTTTGAATATTTTAAGGCGTTGAAAAGGATTTGCTCGACAACAAAGGAAAGCCACTTTTGATCACTGGAAATCTGAACGGCATTTGGCGGCACATGTAATGTTGGAAAAAGGCGCCGTTTAATAAACTGACGTTTTTCCTGATTGATCAGTGAACGAACCATTTCTGCCAAATCAAAGGTTTGCGGCTTTACATCAAATGCAAATTCCTCCAGCCGAGCCGTTTGCAGCATCATATCAAGACCGTAACGAAATCTCTCATTCTCATCCTCCAGCTCCTCTAAGAACGTCGGAAAAGAGGATGAGGTTCCGTTTTTTCCTTCCTGAATCATTAAGGATATGACGGATACCGGTGTTTTCATATGGTGGACCCATTGGTTGGTGAAGGTGTAATGCTGTTTTTGCTGATTGATATATTGTGAGAGCCTGCTTTCGTATTGCTGCCCGAGTGCGTTGATCATCTTCGTCCAAAGCACTTGCTCTCCTGTTCTTGGCTTTCTGGCTTTCAAAGACTGTCCGATGTCATTCGAAGAAGAGGCTTGTTCTGCAAGCTTTTTAACATATGTGAGAAAGGAAATTTGCCGAACATAATCAACAGCAAAACCTGCGGCTAAAAGAGTACCGGGCAAAATCCATATGTACATCATATTTTCTTTGGAAGGTTCTGCGCCGCTCTCTACAATGCTTAAATACGCAATCAGCATGGCGGACCCTATCCCTAATAATGAAAATAGAATAATGGCTAAGCGGTCGATGAGATAAGTCTTTAACACTCCGCTTCATCCTTCCGATTGACTTGAAATTGATAGCCTTGTCCTCTGATTGTGGAAATGCAATCTGTCAGTCCTGCATTCTCCAGTTTTCTCCGCAGCCGGTTGACATTGACCGTTAACGTATTGTCATCGACAAAATCAACGTCATCCCATAACGCCTCCAATAGTTCATCACGAGAGACAATTTTTTTATGCTCCCTCACAAAAATAGAGAGAAGCTGAAATTCTTTTTGGGAAAACAGAATACGGACGCTGTTCCATTCGGCCTCATTTTGATCAGGATAAATCGTCAGCCCGCCAAGCTCCACTATTCTAGATTCCTGCGGCAAAGAGGGCGAGTATTCACCATATGTGCGGCGCAGGACGCTTTTGATTTTGGCCATCACTACCTCTAAATGGAACGGTTTTGTGATATAATCATCGCCGCCATTTTCAATCGCCATTACCTGATTCAGCTCATCGGTCCGTGCCGATATAAAGATAATCGGCGCATTGGAAATGGTACGGATTTGCCTGCACCAATAAAACCCGTCAAAAAAAGGCAGGTTGATATCAAGCAGCACAAGATCAGGCTTCATTTCTGCAAATTCCAATTTTATATCATTCAGCTGTTCAGCAATTTTCACTTCATATCCGTATTTTTGAAGATGACCGCCCAGCAAAGAAGCAATCCGCTCATCATCTTCCACAAGCAAAATCCGATACACGTTGATCCCCCTTATATGTACATCACGATGATTTTTCTAGAAGATTCCAAAATTATTATAGCATGTGCGGAATAGTAAATCGGTCTTTTTCTTTTTGTTATGATAGAATGATAAAGGTAAAATTTTCATAATAGGCAGGTGTCGTGATGAAGAAAATCATGCTGTTTCTGGCAATGACGTCAATTCTTTCAGCATGTCAGCCCAACTATACCGGGAAATACATAGAAATTGGGGATACACTAACTGACTATACCAAAGAGTGTTTTAAAGAGAATGAAATTCCTTATAAATACGAAAAGGGAAAACTGTATATCCCAGAAGATGCATTTGATACAGCGATCTACACTTGTTCATAAGAAAAAGCTTGCAGATAACCTGCAAGCTTTTCACGTTACAAAAAATGAGTATTTAATTTCTCTTCAAATCCTGAAGGGCCGATGTCGCTTTTTTGAATGTCACCGCCGTTTTCATGAATCGTAAAATGGCGCTCTGACATGACCATCCTTCCGCTCGGCGTCAGCTTTGAGGCAAGCAGGGATTTGTTAAAAGGAGATTTTTCATGAGAGTGAATGATGTCCTTCATGTTATCTAAATCACCGAGATCACTCTCTTCAAGAGTAAAGGCGTACCCGATTTGCCAGCCTTCTCCCTTGTCCATCAGCAGAACATGGCTGCCCTTTTCTGTCTCTTCTCTTTTGATTCGGAATGACCCGACTGGTGACTGTACCGTTTCTCCGGAAAGCGGTATCGGCTGGAGCGCCAGGTTGATGCCGAAACCGATATCAACGAGGTAATCGCCGTTTTCCGCAGACAGCCATACAGCAGCATGCGTCCCTTCTAGTGCCCATCCCTCTTGATTGCCTGCATAAACCGTTCCTCGAATGAGCTTCACGTGAAACCCGGCCTCACGCAAGACAAAATAAAGGAAACCATTTAGATCGTAGCATAGGCCGCCGTGCTGATCTTTGAGCAGACGTCGCCATAGCTCTTCTTTTGTGATCTTATAATTCTCTTTTGCAAGTACGGCACGGTTTTCGAATGGAAAACGGTATGCCATTGCTTTGAGAAAAAGGGGAAGATCGCCGAAGCTGACATGATCTTTCTCCCAGCCAATTTTCTGAAAGCAGTCTTTTAGAAAGTCACTCATTTTTATCACCTAAACTTCTTCTTGAACGTAAGCAGCCAGCTTCTCCAGCGCCTCTTGTTCATCTTCTCCCTGGGCAATCAAGGTAACCTCAGTGCCTGTGCTTACCGCAAGGCTCATCAGCCCCATGATGCTTTTGGCGTTTACTTTTTTCCCATCCTTCTCAAGAAACACATCTGACGTAAACCGGTTTGCTTCTTGTACAAACAAAGCAGCAGGACGTGCTTGCAGTCCTGTCTTTAATCGAACTTCCACTTTCTGTTGAACCATAAGATCTCCCCTTTTCTTTACGGTTATTTTAAAGTGACGGTTTGCCCTGTCCGCAGCTGTTCTGCGATTTCGTCAAGTTTTCTCAGCCTGTGATTGATCCCTGATTTGCTGATTTTCCCGCTTGCTACCATTTCCCCCAGCTCTTTCAGCGTCACTTCCTGATAATCAATCCGAAGCTGCGCAATTTCCCGAAGTTTTTCAGGCAGCGCCTCCAGGCCGATTCTTTCATCGATGTATTTAATATTTTCCACCTGTCTCAGCGATGCGCCGATCGTTTTGTTTAAGTTGGCTGTTTCACAATTGACGAGGCGGTTGACCGAATTTCTCATGTCCCGAACGATTCTGACATCCTCAAATCGCAGAAGCGAATTGTGAGCACCGATTACGTTTAGAAACTCTGTAATCTTTTCAGCCTCTTTTAAATAGGTAATGTAGCCTTTTTTCCGTTCAAGCGTTTTGCTGTTTAACTGAAACTCATTTAACAGGTCACATAATGAATCGTTATGCTCCTTATAAAGAGAGAAGATTTCTAAATGATACGAGGAGGTTTCCGGGTTATTGACCGAACCTCCTGCCAAAAATGCTCCTCTCATATAAGAACGCTTGCAGCATCTCTTTTTGACCAGCTCTTTCGAAATACTTCGTTCAAACACAAAATTCTCCCCGAGTATTTTTAAATCCTCTAAGATCGCTTTTGCATTTTCTGAAAAACGCACAATATAGACGTTATTCTTTTTCAGCCGCATTTTCTTTCTGACCAGCAGCTCGACCGACACATCATATTGTTTTTTCAGCAATGTATAGATGCGGCGGGCAATCGCCGCGTTTTCGGTTTGAACATCGAGTACGAGATGGCGGTTTGTAAATGATAAAGCTCCATTCATCCGAATGAGTGCAGACAGCTCGGCATTAATGCAGCAGTCCTTCACTTCCAGATTCGTTAATTCTTTTTTTGTTTCTGATGCAAATGACATATAGCCACCTCATTTCAAGGCTTCATTCTTTCAGTAAATCAACAAGAAGAGAGGCCACTTTATGTGTATCGTGACGTATTACGTCATTTTTATACGTTACAATTTGATCTCTGATGACTTCAAGCCCCATCGCTTTCAGCTCTTCGATATCAAAATCAACAGGACGCGCCGATTCCATTTCGTACTTACGTTTTATTTCGTCGGGAATGTCTTCACTGTTCACTAATATCGTATCAATAAAACCGCAGCCCATATGCTGATTGAGCGCTTTCACATGATCAGCAGCGGTGTAATGGAGCGTTTCGCCGGGCTGAGTCATCACGTTGCAAATGTATACTTTTTTCGCCGGCGCCTTTATCACTTCTTCCCCGATTTTTGGGACGAGCAAATTGGGAAGAATGCTGGTATAGAGGCTTCCCGGGCCGATAATAATCAAATCCGCTTCCCTGATTACGTCTATTGTTTCCGGCAGCGGATCAATCTGTTCAGGCGTGAGAAAAACACGCTTAATGCGCTGTCCGTATTCTGGGATCGTTGACTCGCCTGAGACCACGCGGCCATCTTCCATCTCAGCATGCAAAACGACACTGGCATTGGCAGCCGGCAAAACCTTTCCTCTGACATTCAGCACCTTGCTCATTTCTGTGACAGCGTGAAAAAAATCACCGGTTATATTTGTCATCGCTGCCAAAATCAAATTCCCGAGAGAATGGCCTGTTAAGTCATTCCCTTTATTGAAGCGGTGCTGAAAAAGATCTTCAACAAGCGGCTCCACATCGGATAAAGCGGCAAGCACATTTCTGATGTCTCCGGGAGGCGGAATTTTCAGTTCATTCCGCAGACGGCCAGAGCTTCCGCCATCATCGGCAACTGTTACAATGGCCGTGATGTCAACAGGTTTATGCTTTAGGCCCCGAAGCAATACAGAAAGACCTGTACCGCCGCCAAAGATTGCAATTTTCGGCTTTTGTCCCATCTTATTTCCGGCTTCTCTTTTCAATGTCCCGGTGAGTAACATGAGTATAGTAATCCTTTTTGAAATAATCAGCTAAATTCTCGGCTAATGTCACAGAGCGGTGCTGGCCCCCTGTGCAGCCGATCGCAATGACAACCTGGCTTTTTCCTTCTCTTTTATAAGATGGAAGCATAAAGCTCAGCAGATCAATTAATTTCTCATTGAACTTTTGTGTTTCATTCCACTTCATGACGTAAGAGGAAACTTCTTTATCCTTGCCAGTCAGCGGCCGCATGCTTTCGATATAGTACGGATTCGGCAAAAATCTGACATCAAAGACGAGATCTGCATCAATTGGAATACCGTATTTAAAACCAAATGACATGACATTTACGGTAAATGTCTCTCCTTGGTTTGTCGCAAAGTGCTTCACGATTTTTTCACGCAAATCACGCGGCTTCATGTCAGACGTATCGTAAATGATTTGAGAGCGGCCTTTTAATTCCTCAAGCAGCTCTCGTTCCAGCGCAATGCCTTCAAGCGGCAGGCCAGTCGCTGCCAGCGGATGCGAGCGTCTCGTTTCTTTATATCTCGTGACGAGAATGGAATCCTTCGCGTCCAGGAATAAAATTCGCGGTGTGATCCACGGATTTTCGGCCATTTCATCCAGCGCTTCAATCAGCCGGTCAAAAAATTCGCGGCCGCGCAGATCCATCACGAGCGCAACTTTGCTCATTTTCGAATTTGATTCCTTCATCAGCTCTAAAAACTTCGGAAGCAATGAAGGCGGAAGATTATCGACGCAGAAATAGCCCAGATCTTCAAAGCTTTGGATCGCGACAGTTTTCCCCGCTCCCGACATTCCAGTTATAATGACAAGCTGAATATCATGTGATTCACTAACACTCATCTTTCTCCCCCCTGACTTGTCTTTCTATTTGATGTGCTGCGGGTCTAAACGATAACTGAGTAGCTCAAATTCCGGTGTATACGTAAATGTGCCGTGCAGCAGCCCTTGTCCCTTCATCATAAAATCAAGGATATGGCCGTCTCCAGGGGCCATAGGCAGGTTCTGAATGTCATTGACATCGTGCCACTGCAGTTTGCCCTCCTCTGATTCAGACACATTTTGTCCTGTATAAGAATCAGCGACAAACGTAAACATCATCCACTCGGAGACAATGTGGTCACCGTCTTTAATAATAAAGGTAAAAACGCCTTTTAATTGAGGATTTATGATATAGATACCAGTCTCTTCTCTGTACTCTCTGATGACGGAGTCTCTGACTGATTCTCCGCTCTCCATCTTGCCGCCCGGCGCGACCCACCAGCCGCGTCTCGGCTTTTGAAGCAGAAGAACTTTGTCATCCGTCTGAAGCACACAATTTGTCACTCTTTGCAAGTACGTCACCTAACCTTCGTCCTGTCATCGTCTCTTTATTATACCGCTTCAAGATGCCTCCCACAATGAAGAGACATTGACAATCTTTTCTTCTATTTTACAGCATATTCATTCCTTAATTCAGATGATTTTGCTGTAACTGGAATTCTCTTTTATTTATGGACAAAAAAAGGACACGGATAACTGGAGAATCCGTGCCAAAAAAGTGTATTCATTATAAAAAGGGGGTCAATTACTTTATTAATCATAACCGAAAAGCATTACACATGTGTTACAGCGGAATTAAAACCCAGTAACGTAATGTGAAACTCGTATGACAGCCCTTTTTATTTTAAGGTTTTCAGCGTTTCTTGGAGCTCTTCGACATAATGCTGTACGCTTTGTGCCGCAATGCTTCCGTCTCCTGTAGCCGTTACGATTTGGCGCAGTGATTTTTCGCGGATGTCTCCGGCAGCGAAAATCCCTTCAACCTTAGTTTCCATGCGGTCGTTTGTTTCGATATAGCCTTCTTCATTCGTAATGCCCAGGTTTTCAAACGGTTTAGACAGAGGAAGCATGCCGATGTAAATGAATACGCCGTCTGTTTTGAATTCACTTTCTTCACCGGTTACCGTATCGACAAGCGTTACGTTACCGACTTTGCCGTTTTCCTCATGAATTTCCTTCACGGTTTTGTTCCATAGGAAGTCAACTTTTTCATTATCAAATGCTCTCGCTTGAAGAATACTTTGAGCACGGAGTTTATCACGTCTGTGAACAATCGTTACTTTTGAAGCGAAACGAGTCAGATATACGCCTTCTTCAACCGCGGAATCTCCGCCGCCAACAACGACTAGTTCTTTGCCTTTAAAGAAAGCGCCGTCACATACTGCACAATAAGATACACCGCGTCCGCCCAATTCTTTTTCGCCAGGCACGCCGATTTTTTTATACTCCGCACCTGCAGCAATGATGACAGCACGGGCTTTATATTCTTTTGAACCAGCTTTGACTACTTTGTACTCTTTGCCGTCAACGACTTCTTTAATATCGCCATAAGCGTATTCAGCGCCGAATTTTTTCGCGTGTTCAAACATTTTGTTAGAAAGCTCAGGCCCAAGGATACTTTCGAATCCAGGATAGTTTTCTACATCTTCCGTATTGGCCATTTGTCCGCCAGGAATTCCTCTTTCAATCATTAATGTCGATAAATTCGCTCTTGATGTGTATACAGCGGCCGTCATCCCAGCAGGGCCCGCGCCGATTATAATCACGTCATAAATTTTTTCTTCTGACACACTATTCACTCCTTAAACCATCTTTTCAAGTTTGGGCTCTTTCTTATAAGATAAGAATCCCCATCAAACGTATTCCTTACCCATATCCTATAAAATCTCATGGTGATACGCTATTTTTTTGCTCAACACGATTAAATGTATTCGAAAAGGGTATATGTTAATAAAGAAAGAGCCTTCTGTTTTAGAAGGCCCTTGTCATATTTATTATTGAACAACACGTCTTACAACGCCTTTAAATGCTGCTTTCCAGTAAGGATTGCTCATAGAGTCAACAGATACGCCATGAGATGTATTGTCGTTTAGGAAAGTACCGTTTCCTAAGTAGATTCCTACGTGTCCATTTGTTTTGTAAGTGTCAAAGAACACAAGGTCTCCGCGTTTCATTTCAGACGCGCTGACAGCTTGTCCTCTGCCAACTAACGTATCAGTAGTTGTCCCGCCTACAGGTCCAAGGTTAACACCTGCAGAAGCGTATGCCCAGCGTACGAATGATGAGCAGTCAAAAATACGGTTGTTGATATCAGATTGGCTGCGTCCGCCGCCAAACTTGTACGGAGATTGTCCTACAATGCTTGAACCAACGCTGATCGCGCCTTCAATTCCGCCAGAGTTGCTGATAACAGTGCCGCCTGAATTGCTGTTTGAGCCGCTGCTCTTCTTAGAAGATGAGCCGTTTGACGAACTGTTTGATGAACCGTTAGAAGAATTGTCTGAAGAATCATCAGATGAGCTTGCTTTTGCTGATTCAGTTGTCGCCGTTTGACTGTCATCTGTTTGTGTTTCATCAGATGCTTTTTGTGCTTCTTCCTGCTTTTTGATCAAAGCAGCCGCTGCTTCTTGTTCTTTTTTGATGCGTGCTTGTTCAGCTTCAGTATTTGCTTTTTGATTTGCAAGTTCAGATGCCTCTGATTTTAATTCAGAAATCGCTTTAGCCGTTTTCTTTTGGCTTGCTTTTGCTTCGTCGAAAAGCTTGTCTTTTTCATTAAGCTGTTTATCAAGGTCTTTTTGCATTGTTTCTAATTTAGCCAATGCAGCTTGAACTTCTTTCAGCTTGTCATTCAAATCCGCTTCAGAATCTTCGAGCTTCGCTTTATCCTGCTCTTGCTGTTTGATTAAATCTTTGTCTGCGTCCACAATAGATGAAACCGCAGTCGCACGAGAGATAAAGTCACCAAAGCTTGTTGATCCTAAAAGAACATCTATGTATCCTTGAGATCCGCCGCTTTCCTGTAAAGAACGAACGCGTTTTTTCAGGATTTCATTGCGTTTTTCGATGCGTGCTTCAGTTTCTTTAATCTCTTTTTTCAGTTTTTTGATTTCTTCTTTTGTTTTATCATTTTCTTCTTTTTTATCTTCGATCTTGTTGCTTGTATCAAGCGCCTTAGCGTTAATGTCTTTCAGTTCTTTTTCAATCTTTGATTGATTTTCCTGAAGCTCAGTTAATTCTTTTTCCTTCGCTTCAATGCTGGAAGCAACCTCAGATTGCTTGCTTTCGATTTTTTGTTTCTTTTCATCTAATGTTTCCGCCGATGCAGTTTTACTTGTAAATGGGATCAAAAAACTGCTTGTCCCGATGACGGAAGCCAAACCAAGTGTAATTAAACTCTTTCTCACTTTTTATATCCTCCCTTTTACTGTGAACCTGTCCTCATTTGGAATCGTATTTTGAACATCAAGTTTCGTTCCTCATACTCTACGAGGAATGATGGTTGTTTATGGTTAATTATTCTGTGCATCTCTTATTCTGGTTGTATAGCGTTTATTTCACATCATATGTAAAAAACACTAATTCCTTATGTACGAGAATCATTATACCATCAAGTTTCGACAAATTAGCGATAAATTTTATTACATTTATGTTTCAAACAGATGTCAAGTCACACATCATTTGTCATTTTTCTTAAGCGTGTAAAAAAACTGTCGATATTATTTTCTCAATATAATCTATCAAACAAAAAAAGAGTCGATTAAATAAATCGACTCTTTAAAATTTACTATTCTAGAATATCATCAATATATTTCATATATTTCGTCAAAGTTGCCGGAGAGATGCCGAATCGGGCCGCTGTGTCTTTTTTCGTGTCTTGCTTGCCATGGGCTTCTTTCCAAATATAACAGATGGCTGCTGCCCAGCCTTTCTCATTCTTCAACGGAGCAGCTGCACGAATTTGCTGGATGACATGGAAAACCCAGCAGCTCATGACTTCTGTTTTCATCTCTTCTTTTTCAGCTTGCTCTAATAATTTGACCGTTTGATAAGCGAAAAGTGCATCCTCTGAAACGTCAGCAGCAGCAGAATCTCCATTCAGAAGCAGCTTTACAAAATGATTTTCAAAAGGAGCGGTAATTCTCTTTGAGCGTATCACCGCTTCAAGATGCTCCGTTTCTCCCTTTGTGCTGCTGATATAATAGGCTGCGAGACGCTGCTCCACAGATGAAGGAAGAGCTTCCCTCCGCTCAATCCAAGGCGCCGGGCGGTCTTCGCCGGGATATTGCGACTCGACTTTTCTCCAGATCGTCTCGGCAAAGTCGGTATGTCCCGTAAAATAAGCAGAGCAGGAAAGCCAGTAAAAGAAGGTGTCGTCACCTTCAAAGCCGGTTTTATATAATGATTTGAGCCATTTATATCCGATCTCGTAGCGGCCGACAAGCGCCAAAGTAGCACCCAATTTATAACGCTGCTCCAATAGCATCGGATAGACATTGGAGAGCTGATCACTCAATTCCGCCACTTTTTCGTCTTCTCTTTCATAATAGTAGAAAACGAGAAGATTGCATAAGGCGTGAAGATTTCCTTCATTATGAGAAAGCACTTCATAAGCGGTTTGCTTCGCTTTTACAACGTTTCCTGAATAGAAATAGGCAAGCGCGAGATTGTTGTATGCTGACCAAAGCTCCGGATATTCAGCTGTGATTTCCTCAAGCGCCGCAACCGCTTCAGCAAGCTGGCCGCTTTCCAGCAATGACTTTGCCCGATCCTGTTTCACCAGCAGTTCATCCTGATCATACAACGAATCTTCAATGCCGTCGTCTCCTAAATCGAGCAAATCAAGCAGACTATCGTTTTCTTCGGCGAATTCACCATCCGGGTCCGCATCAGAATAAGCGGCCGCTTCTTTATAAGCTTCCTGGAAGAGCCCCAGATGGGCAAAGTTATTCGCTTTAAAGTAATGGCACTCCGGCATTTCGGCCTCCAGATTTGCCATGATATAGTCAAGAAGATCGTTCGACTCTTGATACTGGCCCATTTCCGAATAAATGACCGCAAGCTGTGAAAGCATCTCTGAATCCTCCGGCTCCAAATGAACCGCGCGCTGAATCAGTTTGCTTGCCCGTTTTAGATTGCGCTCTTTATAGGCTTTCAAGCCTTTATGAAAAAAATATTGTCCATCTTGAAGCAGCTGGACAATTTGTGCGTGATTTTTATGTTCAGAAGTGTGTTTTCCCACAACTACCCTCCGTTTTATACAATATTACCGTCAGTAGTATACCATAAATCGTAAGCCCCTCAATAGTTCAAAAGGAAGGATTAGGAAAATCCCTCCTCTTTTTTATTGGCTGATTCGACCAAAATTTACCCGGCTTTGTTTTCTAAGTCCGCATTCATTTTCAGCTGCTGTTCAGCAAAATCCCTATAAAGACCATGGGAAGCCATTAACTCATGGTGTGTTCCACGACCGGTAATTTCCCCTTTTTCAACAAACAAAAGCTGGTCCGCATCTACAACGGTAGATAGGCGGTGAGCGATCACAATCGTTGTGCGGCCCTCCATCAGCACCTCAAGCGCCTGCTGAACTGATTTTTCAGATTGGCTGTCGAGACTTGAGGTCGCTTCATCGAGCATAAGAATGCTTGGGTTACGGAGAAGCGCTCTCGCAATTGCGATTCTCTGCCTTTGTCCGCCTGACAGCATAATGCCGCGTTCGCCTACTTCTGTATCAAACTGATTCGGCAGCTCCTTTATAAAATTGAGCGCATATGCCATCTCCGCGGCTTTTTCGATCTCAGCATCCGTCACATCACGTTCTAACCCGTAGCAAATATTTTCTCTGATTGTCCCGGACATTAACGGGCTTTCCTGTGATACATACCCGATGTGCTCCCGCCACGATTCAAGCGAATAAGTATCAATCGGCTCGTCCCCCAGCCGAATGGACCCTGCAGTCGGAGAATAAAAACGTTCAAGCAGCTTAAACAGCGTCGTTTTCCCCCCGCCGCTCGGACCGACAATCGCTGTGACTTTACCTGCTTCAATGACAGCGCTGACCTCTTTTAAGATCAGCTGATCAGGCTTATATCCAAAAGACACGCGATCAAGCTGGATAGGGAGATGCGCATTTTCAATTTGTTTTCCTGTCACTGTATCTTCCTCTTCCTCTGCCAAAATCTCAATCATTCGTTCTGTTGCACCGATTGATTTTTGCAGCTGTGTGAAAAACGTTGTAATCTGGCCCATCGGCATAATAATTTGAAACAAATATAAAATAAAAGCCACGAGCGCTCCGGCTGTGAGCTCGCCTGATGAGACCTGCATGCCGCCATATCCGATCACTGCGACAAGCGCTGCCATTAGCACGAGTGAGATAAGCGGGCCGACAAGTGATTGAACCTTGGCTTCACGAACGCCAAGCTTAAATAATGAGGAAATCCCCATCTTCCCGCGCCCATATTCGACATCCTCCGCATTTGAAGCTTTGACAAGTCTGATTTCCGGAAGAATTTGATTCAGCAGGCCTGTAAAACGGGCTGTTTCATCTTGCGTTTCTCGTGAGATAGAAAACATCTTGCGGCCAATCGGCATTAAGATGAGAGCGGCCAGCGGAACGACCACTAACACTAGCAGTGTCAGCTTCCAGTTCATAATAAACAAGATTGTCAATGATCCAATGACAGAAATGATGCCTGTAATAAATCCGCTGATATGGGTTGTAATCAATTCTTTGACAACCATCGTATCGTTCGTTACACGGCTGACTGTTTCTCCGGAAGCATTTGTATCGAAATAAGAGACAGGCAGCTTAATTAATTTCTTCCATAATAAATCCCGCAGCCCGGAAATGATTTTTTGTCCATTATAGTTAAGCGCATAGGTGGCATAAGCGCTTAAACCCGCCTGAACGAAAAACACCAGCGCGATCAAACCGATTTGCGTGCCTGACAGATTTGACATAGAAAAACCATCGACAAGCTGCTTCGTTAATAATGGAATGAGCAGGCTGACCAGCGTGGTTACTACACTGAGGGCAAGCGCAAAGGCGAGCTTTCCATAAGAAGGATTGGTCCGTCTTACTAAGGCAAAAAAGGGTTTCAATTTACTTTTAGATTTTTGTTTCTTGTTTGGCATATATTTTCCTCCTGTTTCAGCGTTCAGAAAGGTGAAAAGTCATAGCAAAAGGATGATTTTTACTCTTTCTCAATCATATCAATGGCGAGAGACTTTTTCAGTATATTTTTGCCGTGATGAAAATAAAAGATCTCCCACTCATTGTTTGAATAGGAGATTTTTTATGTTAGAGCACTGGCTTCTTTTTTCTGTAAGTCAATGTTACATCCTGCTGCCGCAGGTCTTCTATTATCATTTTGTACCGATCAACTTTTGCGGTATGTTCTTCTTTTATCATCTCAAGGGCAGCTTTTCGTTTTTCGCTATTAGACTCAAGCTCTTTTTTTATTTTTTTTACAATCAACCCTTTTTGCCCTTTGATTTCCTCTTTTAATGAAGACTCAAATTTCTTTGTCAGGCTGAGAAAGTCGTTGATCGGTTGATTGAGGGTGCCCGCTTTCCCCTTCATTTCATCTTGGGTAAGAAACATATAGGTCGTTGATACAATTTCTGTTTCACTTTCTGAAAATAAGGAAGTCACTCTTCATATTCCTCCTAAGGCTGAAAATCAAATAACTGAGAAATCATTTCTTCTTTTTCAAACAGCTTTTCAATACTCTCGCGGATATTTTTGATAAAATCTCTTTTTTCTGTTGTCTGTTTTTTTAATTCAGCAACAATTCCATCATTAGCAGGAAGCGCACCTGTGTGGAATGATTCATGAACTGAGATTTTCTCCAATTTATCGAATGTGTGGCTGAAACCAGCTGCAAGCCGGAATTGAAGATCGAAGGCATAATGCAAAGGGTTTTCTTCCATATGATGAATAGCCGTGATGATCGCCTGCTTTTTGTCTATGAAGTCTTCATCGATTTCCTGACTGTAAACCTTCTGGTACTTAGAAATCGCATCTTCCATATCTTCAACGATTTTCATACCGTTTTGATAGATTCTGACAGCGGATGAGAGATTGACTTGAATCGTTTCTCCCGAGCCGCTCTTCCCTGTAAAATAAATATCGGAGCCTTTATAGCTGAAGCCTTTTTCCTTTGACAAGGCGTTGAGCATTTGAACGATACTGTGGCCGTCGACGATAAGTTTTAGTGCGTCTTTTGTTTCTGTGTCGAGTGTTTTCAATGAGGATAGAATTGATTTTACATAGTCCACTATTTCACCAACGTCTTTTAAAGCTTGCATAAATTGGCCATGCTTTAAATGGTCAATGAAATGTTCGTACCGTAATTCTATGCCTCGCATACTCGCATTAATATTCGTTAATTCTTTTTTGATGACTTTCTTTTGCGTTTCATCAATATAACCGTTTTCAGCTAACTGATCTACGACCGGTCCGCTGTTTCTCAACAAGGTATGAAGAAAACCTAAAAACGACGGCAGTTCCTCTTTTATTCGGCCATACATTTGCTTAACATCATCAAAATGCTCATATAGGACACTTACTTTCTTTAAAGCGCCGTCTGTGTTTTTCACTTTTTCAATCAGGTCTATGTCTATCCCGCTGGCTGCCTTTATAAAACCGTTCAAGCCGTCTTTTTCATAGTCATCCTTATATTTTTGAAGGAATTTTTGAATTGACCTCACATCTTCGTCAGGAACCCCATCCATAATATTTCGAATGCCTTTTACACTTGTATTTGTATCTGCCATCTTCACATCACCGAATGTAATGAAATCGGCCTTGCCGCTGACTCCATACAGCGGGTCATCTTTTGAGATGCGTTGGGTGATGTTTGCTGTTACGCCTTTGTCTTCATAATATTTTTGGATTTCTTTTTTTAACTTTTCTGGCGGGATGGAATCTATATCTTCATATTTATAACTAAATTTCCTAATAACATATCTATATAAACTTTCATCAGTTTCAAGTAATTGATCAATATTGACTTGAGCTCCATTTACCCCATAAACTCCATCATATTCTCCATCAATCAATTGCACCATAACTTGGTTATTATTTGCAAGTGAATGTCCTAAGGCGAATGTTTTTAAATCCTCAGAGTTACCTGCTGCTTTCTTTGCTTTGTTAGTAAACTCCTTTGTAGCCTCATACTGACTATGATCAATTCCTAAAAAAAGACCAAAAAAGTTATATGACCAATCCTTATTATCGGCACTACCTTCTGAAATAATCTGAAGCTGATCAATATGTTTTTTCTCATCTATTATATGGATTGCCGTTCCATCGTAACCTGATTCTCTGGTCGAACTTTGTATACTTGTATTCTGATTTACAAGTTCATTGGAGGTGTAAATTTCAATTTTCATATTCTCAGGAAGATCGTGGTGGGTTTCCTCTTTATAAATTCTGCGTATATCTGCTTCGAAATCCTTCTTAGCTTTCTTAACTTCACTCGCAATAGTTGAGGCAAACTTTTGTTTATAGTCATATTCTAAATCAATTAACCTTAACTTTACGTTCTCATTCTCAAATACATTTTTATTTCCCATCTTATTTCTCCTTTTTATCTATTAAAAAGGTGATAGAATTAATTAATTTCTCAACTTTATTTTTAGCCTTTTCTTCATCTAAGGAGCATGGTTGATTTTCATTTTTGCATCCAAGGGTAAAGGCGTATTCTACTCCTAGGTTATCTTCCTCTGTAGACTTAACATATCCAAAATAACTGTATGAATAATTATATTTTCTATCAATATCGTCAAAGATGTCTTTTTTCTTGGCAGTGTAAATATCCGTTTTCTTTTTGCTGCTTTTTTTGTATTCGCCTTTATAATCATTTTTTCCACTAACAATATCTAGCATTGTCTTAGGTTCATTCGCAAAACTTTCTTCTTTGTAATATGTTACATGGCCATCAAACATTACATTGGTGTCTTTATCATAACTATTAAATCCAATACTTTCTTTGTTTTTCCCGGTTAACGATGATCTTCTTGATAGATACTTTCCATCCTCCGGAAACAACATCCTAAACCCTTTCAGCTTAGATTCCAGCAAATAATATCCTGGTTCCTCTTCTTTTGTTGACACCATGTACTCTCTCGTTTTCTCGTCCTGAAACGCAGGTACTTGAGGCAGATCCTTGGGATCCATGTCTTTTGGTTTTACCGCTTCTGTTTTATTGTCATTTGTGCTGTTTTTATCATTGTCATTCATACTGCATCCTCCTGTCAGGGCAAGTAATAAGCTGAAGCAAATAAAGATGATCTTTTTCATTACGAACCTCCACGGGTTTTGTGAGAATAGTATTCTATTTTTATATCAAAAATAATTCTATTGACCTGGTTAAGAGATGATTATTTCATCCTTTTTCATGTTACATCATGGCGGAATTTGGATAAATAGGAAATGAGACTCGGTTTTGATCTCCTTTTATTAACTAATCATATATAACACCCAATATAAATCTAAATACCTATTACTTTTTTCACAAAACAAAAAGAGCCGTATCATCCGGCTCTTTACTCTTCAATCTCAGAATGGCGTTTTTTCAATACGTCAAGCACATCATCCAGCGGCAGGGATTGTTCTCTGAGCAGGACAAGCAGGTGATACAGCAGGTCTGCCGCTTCCCATTTGAGTTCCTCATGATCCCGGTTTTTCGCGGCGATGATGACTTCGGATGCTTCTTCTCCGACTTTTTTCAAAATCTTATCGACGCCTTCACGGAAGAGGTACGTGGTGTAAGCTCCTTCAGGCATTTCCGCTTGGCGTTCCGCGATCACCCGCTCCAGTTCGTTCATGATGCCGAATCGGTCCGCGGCCTGTTCTTCTGTTTGTTCCTTTGTAAAACAGCTGTAGCTGCCAGTGTGGCATGCCGGGCCTGACGGTTCTACGAGTACGAGCAGCGCGTCTTGATCGCAGTCATACCGGATACCTTTGACGGCTTGCGTGTTCCCTGAGGTTTCTCCTTTATGCCATAACGCTTGGCGTGAGCGGCTGTAAAACCATGTTTCCTTCGTTTCCAGCGTTTTTTCGTACGATTCCTTGTTCATATACGCAAGTGTCAGCACTTCTTTGCTTGCCGCATCCTGCACGATAGCAGGAATTAATCCGTCCTCGTTAAAACGCAGTTCATCTGCCTGTTTCATCTCACATTCACCCCGTACTCTTTCAAGTATGATTTCACTTCTTTAATCGATGTTTCTTTATAATGAAAAATTGAGGCGGCCAGCGCGGCGTCGGCTTCTCCTTTTGTAAAAGCCTCAAGCATATGCTGTGCGTTTCCCGCGCCTCCCGAAGCGATAACAGGGACGGGGACAGCTTCGGAAACAAGCTTTGTCAGCGTGTGGTCGAAACCTTTTTTCTCACCGTCGGAGTCCATGCTTGTCAGCAATATTTCTCCTGCCCCGCGTTTGACGCCTTCTTTTGCCCACGCGGTGACCTCCCAATCTGTTTTCTTTCTGCCGCCGTGCGTATAGACCTTATATGTGTCAGATTCTTTGTCATACTTGGCATCAATGGCAAGAACGATGCATTGCGAACCGAAAAACTCGGCTCCTTCTGCAATCAGCTCAGGGCGGAGAACAGCTGCCGTGTTCACCGACACTTTGTCCGCTCCGGCACGCAGTATCGTTTTCATATCACTGAGCTGATTGATGCCGCCGCCGACTGTAAACGGAATGGCAAGCTTCGCGGCAACCTGCTCCACAACGTCAACCATCGTTTTGCGTCCTTCATGCGAGGCAGAAATATCAAGAAAAACGAGTTCATCCGCGCCTTCCCGGTCGTACACTTCCGCCAGTTCAACTGGGTCACCGGCATCCTTCAATTCGAGAAATTGAATTCCTTTGACAACGCGTCCTTCTTTGACATCAAGGCATGGAATAATCCGTTTTGTGATCATTTGCGCTTCACCCTTTCAAGCGCCTCACACAGCGTAAACTGATTGGTATACAGCGCTTTTCCGATGATCGCTCCAGAGACGCCGTCCGCCTCAGAGCGGGCGAGAGCTTCGAGATCCGCGACGGAGCTGACTCCGCCGGAAGCGATCACCGATTTCCCCGTTTCCTTAGCAAGCTCGACCGTGCTTTTAACATTGGGGCCTGACAGCATTCCGTCTGTCGCGATGTCAGTAAAAATAAAGACTTCCGCACCTTCATTGGCTAGCTCTTTGCCCAGTTCAGTTGCCTTAAGGGTTGATGTTTCCAGCCATCCCTCTGTTGAAACAAAACCGTTTCTCGCATCCAGTCCGATTGCAATTTTCTCGCCATATTGTTTCAGCATTTTTTTGACAAACGGAGGGTTAGAAACTGCTGAGCTTCCCAGGATCACCCGATCGACTCCTGCTGATAAATATTCATAGACGTCATTTTCGGAACGGATCCCGCCACCGATTTCGACTTTCAGGTTCAGCTTTTGCGTAATCTCAATCACATGGCGGTCATTCACTCTTTTCCCTTCTTTGGCCCCGTCGAGATCAACGAGATGGATCCATTCGGCACCCTCTTTCGCAAATAACTCAGCCATGTCGTACGGTGAATCGCCATATATCGTTTCCTTATTATAATCCCCTTGAACAAGGCGGACACATTTGCCGTTTCTCATATCAATTGCCGGATATAATGTAAAAGCACTCATTTTTTCACCTTCTGTTCTGCTGCCATTTTCGTAAATTGAGTTAAAATAGACATTCCGACCGTGCTGCTTTTTTCCGGATGAAATTGGGCGCCGAAGACGTTTCTTTTTCCGACTACAGCAGGCACTCGTACACCATAATCGGCGCTTGCCAGAAGCGCGTTCTCCTCCATCCCGTCAATGTAATAGGAATGAACGAAGTAAGCGTAGCCTTGTTCTGTTTCAGACAGCAGCGGAGATTCGTTATGAAAGGAAAGGAGGTTCCAGCCCATATGCGGAACCTTCAGCTTGTTTCCTTTTTCATCTTCTGCTTTCAGCCTGACTGCTTTTCCTTTTAACAGCCCGAGTCCTGAAGCGGTGCCGTTTTCTTCGCTTTCTTCAAATAAAAGCTGCATGCCGAGGCAGATCCCGAGAAGCAGCCTTCCCTCTGAGACCATATCGTGAATCAATTGATCAAGCTTCGTGTAGCGCAAATTGTCCATCGCGTCTCCAAATGAACCAACTCCCGGCAAAATGAAGGCATCAGCTTCTTTCAGCTCCTCCGGCTTTTCAGAAACAAAATACGGCACGCCGACACGTTCAAGCGCCTTTGAGACACTGTATAAATTCCCCATTCCGTAATCTATCACGCCGATCATTTACAGCATCCCTTTCGTTGACGGTATTCCTTTAACTCGCGGATCGATCGTTGTCGCTTCATCAAGCGCACGTCCCAGTGCTTTAAAAACGGCTTCAATCATGTGGTGGGTGTTTGTGCCATAATGAACGATGACGTGCAGGTTCATTCGAGCTTCGAGCGCCAGCTTCCACAAAAATTCATGTACAAGCTCCGTATCGAAAGTTCCGACTTTAGCAGCCGGGAAATCAGCGCGCATTTCTAAGTGCGGCCGGTTGCTTAAATCAATCACAACTTGAGCAAGTGCCTCATCCATCGGCACAAACGCCGATCCGTAGCGTTTGATTCCTTTTTTATCGCCCAACGCTTTGAGCAGCGCCTGCCCTAAGCAGATGCCGATATCTTCAGTCGTGTGGTGATCATCTATATCAACATCGCCTTTTGCGTTAATGGAAAGATCGAATTGGCCGTGTTTCGTGAATAAATCCAACATATGTGTCATAAACGGCACATCTGTTTTGATATCCGCTTGTCCCCCGCCGTCTATTGTAAATGCCAGTTCAATATCTGTTTCGTTTGTTTTCCTGACGCGTTCCGCTTTTCTCATTTAGAAATCCTCCGTTCTCTCGCTTCAATTGATCTGGCATGGGCTTCTAACCCTTCCAGTCTGGCAAAAGCCGCGATGCTTTCGGCATGTTCTTCAAAGGCTGATTGACTGTAAGAAATAATGCTCGATTTCTTTTGAAAATCAGTTACGTTTAATGGACTTGAAAATCTGGCTGTTCCGTTTGTCGGAAGCACATGGTTCGGTCCGGCAAAATAATCACCGACAGGCTCAGGGCTGTATCTGCCTAAGAAAATTGCACCCGCATGTTTGATACTGCCAAGCAAAGCTTCCGGAGACTGTGTTATGATTTCTAAATGCTCTGGCGCGAGTGTATTGACAGTATTAATCGCTTCCACCATTGTTTCCGCCACATATATACAACCGTAATCTCTCACTGAAGCTTCCGCTATTTCTCTTCGCGGCAAGGTTTTCAGCTGCTTACTCACCTCGGCTGAAACCGCCTCGGCCAGCGCCATGGAATCTGTGACAAACACACATGAGCTGAGCTTATCGTGTTCCGCCTGTGACAGCAGATCGGCTGCAATTTCGCTCGGAATCGCTGTTTCATCAGCCAGCACGACGATTTCACTAGGTCCGGCAATCATATCGATATCGACATCGCCGAACACTTCTCGTTTGGCAAGCGCGACATAAATGTTGCCCGGACCCGTGATTTTATCCACCGGTTCAATGGTTTCTGTTCCGTATGCTAACGCCGCAATCGCCTGAGCGCCGCCCATTTTGTAAACATCTTTTATGCCCAGCTCGGCTGCTGCAACCAAAACTCCAGGAGACAGCAGACCGTCTTTTCCCGGAGGCGTGACGAGAACGATTCTTTCAACGCCCGCTACGAGCGCCGGAATCACATTCATCAAAACAGATGAAGGATATGCGGCCGTTCCCCCCGGCACATATACACCGGCGGAATCCAGCGCCGTCACTTTCTGCCCCAGCATTGTGCCGTCCTTTCTGTGATAAAACCAGGAGGATTGCAGCTGTCTTTCGTGATATTCCCTAATATTTTCGATTGCCTGCCTAATCACCTGAAGAAGACGTGAATCCAGTGAGGTGTATGCCTCCTCAAATTCTTCTTTTGTGACCAGCGGACTGTCTATTTCGATGCCGTCAAATTTCGCCGTGTAGCTGCGAACCGCCTGATCACCGTTTGCTTTAACATCTTCTATAATGGACCGGACCGTCTTTCTTTGCTCTTCCGTTCCGGCATCGATGGAACGCTTGAGAGAAAGCCGTTCCGCTCCGCTGATGGTTTTGATCTTCATTTTGCCGTCTCTCCTTCCACAACGAGAGATAGGCGGGATGCCATTTCGTCAATCACATCGTCTTTCATGCGATAGCTTACCGGGTTGACAATAAAGCGAGAGGTAATGTCACAAATGTGCTCCGTTTCAACAAGCCCATTTTCTTTCAGCGTCTGTCCTGTGGAAACAATGTCCACTATCCGATCTGCAAGCCCAATGAGCGGAGCCAGTTCAATTGAACCGTTGAGCTTAATAATCTCGACTTGTTCTCCCTGCTCTCTGAAATAACTGGAAGCCACATTCGGATACTTTGTCGCGATTCTTGGCGCTACTCCGCTCCAGTCTGTATTCGGAAGTCCGGCGACAGCTAAGTGGCATTTGCTGATTTTTAAATCCAGTACCTCATACACGTCGCGTTCCTCCTCCAGCATGACATCCTTGCCCGCAATTCCGACGTCTGCCACGCCATGCTCCACATACGTAGTTACGTCCATCGGCTTCGCTAATATGAAACGAAGATTTTCCTCCGGCACATCGATGATCAATTTTCTCGAATCTTCAAACTCCTCAGGGAGCCTGTAGCCTGCCTGCCTCAGCAGCCCTGCCGCTTCTTCAAATATCCGGCCCTTTGGCATCGCCATTGTGAGTAACTTACCCATTTTGCTCTTCCTTTCTGGCACCGATAAAATAAGTGACGTTTGCAAAAGATTTTGTCATCTGGTCGATATTTTCTATTCCCGATAAATCTTGAAGAACCACTTTGTTCCCTTTCATGCGTTCTTCATTCGCATAAGCGATGGCTTGCGCCCGCTGCTCTTTGCTGAAAATAACAGCGTCTATATCACAAGATTCTTCTTTCATATGAAGGGCTTCAATCAGCCGGTCGATCCGAAGCCCGAAGCCTGTTGCCGGTGCAGGTGAATCAAAATGGCCCAGCAGCTTGTTGTAACGGCCGCCGCTTCCAATGACAAAACCGACATTCTCGGCGTACACTTCAAATAAAATCCCTGTGTAATAGCTCATGTGGCTGACCATATTCAGATCCAGGCGGACATTTTCCGTACATCCGTAATCCTCAAGAATGTCCCACAGCGCCTTCAGCTCATCAACCACGCTTTTTCCTTGTGCAGAATCGACGATTTCCTCAGCACGTCCGCATACTTCTATGCCGCCCCGCAATTCGAGGAGCTCAAGCAGTCTGCTTTTATCAATGGAGGAAAGCGGGAGAGACTTGACATGCTCTCTGTAGCCGACGTAGTTCTTTTCATATAAGAACCTCCGCAGCACATCAGCTCGTTCAACGTTTCCGAGCACCTCAACAAACAAAGCATCCGCAATGCCGGCATGGCCGATGGCAATTTTAAAGGATGCCAGCCCAGCGTTTTTTAATGCCCCGACGACTAAAGCAATGACCTCCGCATCCGCGCTCGTCGTGCCGTCACCGATTAACTCCACTCCGACCTGCTCGAACTCAGCCGGACGTCCGCCTTCACGCTCCTGAGCCCTGAATACATTTGCCGCATAGCCGACTCTTAGCGGATGACCGTGTTTCAGAAGCTTCGATGCCGCCACCCTTGCAATCGGCCCCGTCATATCCGGGCGAAGCACCAATGTCTTGCCGTCCTGATCAAGTAGCTTAAACAGCTGCTGCTCTTCAATTGCTGACTGGACGCCAACGGTATCGTAAAACTCCAGTGTCGGCGTTTCCATAAATTGATATCCCCATTTATCAATCAAATCGGTTAACGATCGTCTCACCTTTTTTTTCGTTTCGTATAAACCGGGCAGTGTATCTCTCATGCCGTGCGGTTTTTCAAACATAAACATCAACCCGAGCACCTCCGCTGTTATCTTATGAAGGAAAATTCCGAATCCTTTAGTTCGCTAATATGATAATATGTTAGCAGATGAAAGAATGAAAATCAACGCTTAACTTCAGTAAGGATATTTTTAGTTCAAATATCCTTCTCCTCATTATGAAAAAATCATGAATAATGTATTAAAGGTACGTAATATCTCAAATTCTTTATGTTTGGCATGCTATAATACAAATCAAATAGAGAACAAGGAGATAAAGATGAAAACACTGCGAACTCTATGTGTCCTGATGATTCTTTCAGGCGTTATTTTTTTCGGACTTAAAATAGATGCAAAAGATATAGATATTCCTTTTTTGAACAGCCTTAAAAAAGTGGTTTCTGATAGCGATACAGACTCAGCTGCGAATAGCAAAAAGGAGCTGAAGGGAAGCGCAAAACCGCTGGATGTCATCCTTTACAATCAAATGGACGCACCCCGGCTCTATAACGGCTGTGAAGTAACAAGCCTTGCGATGGTGCTGAATTATGCGGGATACGACGTGACAAAAAATACCCTGGCAAATCAGGTTGCCACAGTGCCTTTGACATACAGCAGCGGATTAAAGGGTGATCCGAATGACGGATTTGTCGGGGATATGGCGAATGGCCCTGGTCTCGGTGTCTACCATCGACCGATCTATCAGCTGGCGAAAACCTATGCGGGAGACAAAGTGTCTGATCTGACTGGAAAAAGTATTTCCGCTGTTTATCAGCAGCTTGAAAAAGGCAATCCAGTTTGGGTTATTACGACAGCCAACTTTACGCCAGTTGACAACATGCAGACATGGAAAACGCCAAACGGAACGATAGAGATTACGTACAGCGAACACAGCGTCGCCGTTACGGGATATGATGATAAATATGTGTATCTCAATGATCCGTATGGCTATAAAAACAGAAAAACCGATAGAACAAGCTTTGAAAAAGCGTGGAAACAAATGGGCAGCCAGGCCGTGGTTATTCAAAAGTAAACACCTGAAGCCTCACTATGCTCTATCCTGAGCAAATACGACAATATTCATGCTTTTTGTTTCAATCGGTAAGATTGATTCATTTTCCATTTATCATCCAGAATTATCTTTACTTTCAGGCTATCTGTTTTTATGATTAAAGCAGATTCAGCCTTGCCCCGATCTATGCGAGAGAAGCCGGTGCAAGTCGCTGACGCTTCTCTTGCAAAAAATGAAAGATATCCGGGGAGGATTTATCATTGAAAAAATTCGTGTCTATCCTATTTATGTTCGGTTTGGTTATGGGGTTCAGCCAGTTTCAGTCATCAACCGCTTTTGCAGCAGACAAAGTGGTGCACGAAACAATTATCGTACCAAAAAATACAACATATGACGGGAAAGGACAGCGGTTTGTGGCAGGGAAAGAATTAGGCGACGGAAGCCAGTCAGAAAACCAAGACCCTGTTTTTCGTGTGGAGGATGGTGCAACCCTGAAAAATGTGGTGCTTGGCGCCCCTGCCGCTGATGGCGTACACACTTATGGAAACGTTAACATTCAGAATGTGAAATGGGAAGATGTTGGTGAGGATGCGTTAACGGTGAAGAAGGAAGGAAAAGTGACGATCGACGGCGGTTCTGCACAAAAAGCGTCAGATAAGATATTCCAAATCAATAAAGCCAGTACATTCACAGTGAAAAACTTCACGGCAGACAATGGCGGAAAGTTCATAAGACAGCTTGGCGGTTCAACCTTCCACGTTGATGTGATCATCGATAAGTGCACCATCACAAACATGAAGGAAGCGATATTCCGGACGGACAGCAAAACAAGCACGGTCAGAATGACAAATACACGCTACTCTAATGTCGGTCAAAAATGGATTGGTGTTCAGCATATTTACGAAAACAACAACACTCAATTTTAACCAAAAAAGTCCGCTGATGTTATTCAGCGGACTTTTTCAATCTTTCTTGCATTTCTTCCTTCGTATAGATGATCCTCATCGGATTTCCGCCGACAAATGCGCCGGCAGGCACGTCTTTATGGACAAGTGTTCCGGCGGACACAACTGCGCCATCTCCTATTTTCACCCCGGGCAGAATGGTCGTGTTGGCACCAATCATCACTTCGTCTCCGATCAGAACTGTGCCGATCCGGTATTCGTGAATCAAATACTCATGGGCCAGAATGGTCGTATTGTACCCGATGATTGTATTTGTTCCGACTGAGATCTTTTCCGGAAACATGATATCTGGCATCACCATGAGGGCAAAGGATGTCTGATTTCCAACCTTCATCCGCAGAAATGTACGGTACAGCCAGTTTTTCATCCCTATAAACGGCGTATATCTCGCAATTTGAATGACAATGAAATTTTTGACGACCTTTAAAAAAGGTACCGTTTGATAGACATGCCACAGTGAGTTGGCCCCCGAGACCGGATGACGATCTGTTTTTCTCACAGATTACTTCACTCCAACGATTTGTAATAGATCACTCATTTTCTCAAGCATAAAATCCGGCTCATGCTTCGCCAGCATTTCCGGCCCTTTAATCGTCCATGCGACTCCTGCCGTTTTTGTACCGGCGTTTTTGCCTGCCAGCACATCGTGGTAATTATCTCCGACCATAATGGCTTCCTCGGGCTTGCTTCCTAACTGTTTCAGCGCTAACAGCACAGGCTCGGGATCAGGCTTTGCATTTGTCACATCATCAAGGGTGACAACTGTTTCAAAGAATTCGCCGATTCCCGTGAGCTTGAGGCCCATATTGACAGTATCTCTTAATTTTGTTGTCACAATTCCTAATGTAAAGCCGGCTTTTTTTAATGCATCCAGGGTCTCATATACCGTTTCATATTCAGTCACGAGTGAATCATGCATGTCATGATTGTACGCTCTGTACATAGCGATCATATCCTCGCATTTATCAGGGTCCATCGAAGAGAACGTTTCAAAAAGAGACGGCCCGATAAATGCAAGGACATCTTCTCGTTTATACTTGCTCGGATAATAATGCTCCAGTGTATGCAAAAAGGACGCGATAATTAATTCATTCGTATTAATAAGCGTTCCGTCTAAATCAAACAGAATCGTCGTTACTTGTTTGTCACTCATATTGCTTCCTTTCCAACCGCTGAGGGTTTCCATTTTTTCCACGTGTGCGCAATAGCCATTGTCAGCAGAACTGCTGTGGTGACACGAATCAAAAGAAGCGGCCAGACTGGTATGCCGAGCGGAATAAAGACAAGTGTATCTTCCACGACCGCGTGGCAGGCAACGAGAAATATAAATGCCAATGTCATATCCCGCTTGCTCACGCCGTCATCCTCGACAGCTTTGATCATGACACCCGCTCCGTAGGCCAGACCAATCGTCAGTCCCGCCACCATCGTCATAGACGTATTTTTATTCATGCCAAGCAGCTGCGTAAACGGCGACAGCCACCTGGAAAACCGATGCAGCCAGCCTAAATCTCTTAAAAACTGGATGATAATCATCAGCGGGATCACTATTGCCGCCAGCTGCAAAACACCAAGTCCGGCTTTCGTTAATGCTTCTGCCAACATTCCTAGCCAGCTGTCTGGCGCCGCGCTCTTCGCAGCGATAAAACCGTACTGCGCCGTTTCCTTTCCGCCATGCCAAATGAGGTTGATGACGATGGCTGACACAGCGGCCAAACCGATGCGCACGGCCAATATGACGCCAATTCTGATACCAACCTTTGCGGCAACTGTCGATTCGATAATCAAGTTATGACAGAAAGAAAGCATAACAGCTAAAATAAAGACTTCTTTCACAGATAAATCCAATGTTAAAATCCCGGCAATTCCCGCATACAGATTCAGCATATTTCCCAGTACAAGCGGAATGGCCGCTTCACCAGAAAGCCCGAAGAGACCCATTACCGGTGTGATCAGCCGTACAAGCCAATCCATGACAGGGGTATGCTGAAGCAAAGTGACCAATAGCGTTACCGGGAAAATCACTTTACCCAGCGTCCATGTTGTTTGAAAACCTGCTGCAAGACCGGCCAGAAAGATCTTCTTCATCCCTCATCCCCCTTTGTTGACGTCTACTCCGCGTACCGCTCCTTCGAATATCCCTTGACGCGTCTGAAGATGATGGCTGCCACAGCCAAAACAATCAATACGATTGAAATCACCTGAGCGATGCGAAGTGAATCAGTCAGCATTAAGCTGTCAGTCCGCATTCCTTCAATAAAGTATCTTCCGATTGAATACCAAATGATATAGATCAAGAACATCTCGCCTCTACGCAAATTCACTCTACGCAGCAGCAGTAAAACAATGACGCCGACAAAGCTCCATAGTGATTCATATAAAAAAGTAGGATGATAATATTGCCCATTGATATACATTTGATTGATGATAAATTCAGGCAGGTGCAGGTTTTCTAAAAAGGCTCTGCTGACAGCCTCGCCGTGCGCTTCCTGATTCATGAAGTTCCCCCAGCGCCCGATCGCCTGGCCGAGCAAAATGCTGGGCGCGGCAATGTCCGCAAGCTTCCAGAACGAAAGTTTTTTCACTCTCGAAAACACATAACCCGTTAAAATGGCGCCGATTAATCCGCCATGAATGGCAATGCCGCCCTTCCAAATCTTAATGATTTCTCCCGGATGTGCCGCATAATAGTCCCATTCAAAGGCAACGTAATAAATTCGCGCGCAAATAATCGCAATTGGAATGGCAAACAGGACAAGATCAATAAACGTATCTTTCTGCAGCCCCCGTTTTTCACTTTCCCTCATCGCAATCCACAGCCCGAGCAAAGCACCGAGACCGATAATGATTCCGTACCAATGGACGGCTAACGGCCCCAGCTGAAATGCTATCGGATTGAGTGGTTCTATCGCTTCATTCATTTAACGCCAACTCCTATTCTTCTTGTTCACCGTCTTCAATGACGTCCGCCAGCTTGTTGGTAAATTGTTCAGCGGCATTCAGCCCCATCCGCTTCAATCTGAAGTTCATTGCTGCCACTTCGATGATGACTGCAAGATTTCGGCCTGGGCGGACGGGAATCGTCAGTTTTGTAATTTCTGTATCAATGATTTTCATGGTCTCTTCCTCAAGTCCGAGCCGGTCGTATTGCTTGCCCTGCTCCCAGAGTTCAAGATTCATGACAATCGTGATTCGTTTATTGCTTCTGACCGCGCCAGCGCCAAATAGCGTCATCACATTGATAATGCCAAGGCCCCTGATCTCAAGAAGGTGCTCAATTAATTCCGGAGCGTTTCCCACAAGAGTATCCTGATCCTCCTGCCGTATTTCAACGCAATCATCGGCAACAAGGCGATGCCCTCTTTTCACAAGCTCCAGCGCTGTTTCGCTTTTTCCGACGCCGCTCTTTCCTGTGATCAGCACGCCGACACCATATATATCGACTAGAACGCCATGAATTGCTGTGGTAGGCGCCAGCCTGCTCTCAAGGAAGTTGGTTAAACGGCTTGACAGTCTTGTCGTTTTCAGCGGCGATCTGAGGACAGGCACCCCATTTTTCTCGGAGGCGTCAATCAGCTCCTGCGGGATGGGCATATCTCTAGAAAGAATAATAGCTGGTGTTACATCAGTGCACAGAGAATCCATTCGCTGTTTTTTCTCCTCTTCAGGAAGCTGTTCAAAGAAAGAAAGCTCTGTTTTTCCGAGAAGCTGCACGCGCTCTCTCGGGTAATATGTAAAATATCCGGCAATTTCAATGCCTGGTCTTGATAGGTCACTCATTGTAATCGGGCGGTTAATTCCTTCTTCTCCGCTGATTAATTCCAAATTGAACTGTTCCATTACGTCTTTTGTGCGAACCTTTGCCACGATATGTTCCTCCTGTTCCGGGCTGCCCCGAGCTTGCTCACAATACTTTCATTTTATCACTTTCAGGCTTGAACCTAAAACAGATTTTATAAAAGGCGGGAAAACACCTCAGCTGGTCTAGATCACTAGTCTGAAAAAGAGTAAAATAAAGGTATTCAAATTCCAGAAAGGCGGATCATCTATGGCAGAGAGTCTTCTTATCAAAGACATTGCGATCGTGACAGAAAATGAAGTAATCAAAAACGGCTATGTCGGAATCAATGACGGAAAAATCAGCACAGTCTCAACAGAACGGCCCAAGGAGTCATATTCAAAAGAAATTCAAGCACCTGCGAATTCCGTTTTGCTTCCCGGCATGATTGACATTCATATCCACGGCGGCTATGGTGCAGATACGATGGATGCAAGCTTTTCTGCGCTCGACATCATGTCGTCAAGACTGCCCGAAGAAGGCACGACGAGCTTTTTAGCCACAACGATTACCCAAGAGCATGGGAACATTTCTCAAGCTTTGGTGAACGCAAGAGAGTGGAAAGCGGCTGAAGAGTCCTCTTTATTAGGTGCAGAACTGCTCGGCATTCATTTAGAGGGCCCCTTTGTTTCGCTTAAAAGAGCCGGAGCGCAGCCAAAGGAGTGGATTAGGCCTTCGGATGTTGCGCTTTTCAAAAAGTGGCAGCAGGAGGCAGGCGGACTGATCAAAATTGTTACACTTGCGCCGGAGGAGGATCAGCATTTTGAACTGATCCGCCATTTGAAAGACGAATCGATTATCGCATCCATGGGGCACACGGATGCCGATTCCGCATTGCTGTCGGATGCCGCAAAAGCAGGGGCGAGCCATATGACCCATCTGTACAACGCGATGAGCCCGTTTCATCACCGAGAGCCCGGAGTGATCGGAACGGCGCTGGCCCATGATGGGTTTGTGACAGAGCTTATCGCCGATAGCATTCACTCCCACCCTTTAGCTGCAAAGCTTGCTTTTTTGGCGAAAGGCAGCAGCAAGCTCATTTTAATTACCGATTCCATGAGGGCAAAAGGCCTGAAAGACGGCGTATATGAGTTCGGCGGCCAAAGTGTGACGGTAAGAGGACGAACAGCTCTTCTTTCAGACGGAACCCTTGCCGGTTCGATCCTCAAAATGAACGAAGGCGCACGGCATATGCGTGAGTTTACAAATTGCTCTTGGACGGATATAGCTAATATAACTTCTGCAAACGCGGCCAAACAGCTGGGCATCTTTGACCGAAAAGGCAGTGTGACTGTGGGAAAAGATGCAGATTTGGTGATTGTCAGCAGTGATTGCGAGGTGATTCTCACCATTTGCCGCGGAAACATTGCATTTATATCCAAGGAGGCTGACCAGATATGAAAGTAATGGAATGTCAAACGTATGAAGAGCTAAGCCAAAAAGCAGCCAGAATAACGGCAGATACAATCAAAGAAAAACCTGATGCCGTTCTCGGGTTAGCGACGGGCGGCACACCGGAAGGCACTTATCGCGAGCTGATCCGCCTGCACCAAACTGAGAATCTCTCATTTCAAAACGTCACTACAGTTAATTTGGATGAGTACGCCAGACTTTCAAGCAATGACCCGAACAGCTATCACTTCTATATGAATGACCGTTTATTTCAGCATATCGACAGCAAGCCTAGCCGGCATTTTATTCCGAATGGAAATGCAGACGATTTGGAAGCCGAATGCAGACGGTATGAACAGCTAGTCGAGTCCCTCGGCGGCACTGACATTCAGCTTCTCGGCATCGGCCGAAACGGACACATCGGCTTTAACGAACCGGGAACCTCTTTCAAGTCGCGAACTCATGTTGTGACATTAAATGAGCAAACCCGCCAAGCGAATGCCAGATATTTTCCTTCCATAGACAGCGTTCCGAAAAAAGCACTGACAATGGGAATTCGAACGATTCTCTCAAGCAAACGCATTCTGCTGCTCATTTCTGGAAAAAGCAAAGCGGAAGCTGTTCGTAAGCTGTTAGAAGGAAACATAAGCGAAGATTTTCCCGCATCTGCTTTGCACCTGCATTCCGATGTTACGGTTTTGATTGATCGTGAAGCCGAGTCATTAAGACCTTGAAAGGAACATGCTGACTTATGAATATCAATAAACAATCGCCTATTCCGATTTACTATCAGATTATGGAGCAATTAAAAACCCAAATTAAGAACGGAGAGCTGCAGCCGGATATGCCTCTTCCTTCCGAGCGCGAATATGCCGAACAATTCGGGATCAGCCGGATGACAGTTCGCCAGGCGCTTTCTAATTTAGTTAATGAAGGCTTGCTCTATCGCCTGAAAGGACGGGGCACCTTTGTCAGCAAGCCAAAAATGGAACAAGCACTTCAAGGGCTGACAAGCTTTACCGAGGATATGAAAAGCCGCGGGATGACACCGGGCAGCAGGCTCATTGATTATCAGCTTATTGATTCAACTGAGGAGCTCGCGGCTATATTAGGCTGCGGGCACCCCTCCTCTATCCATAAAATCACTCGGGTGCGGCTGGCAAATGATATTCCAATGGCGATTGAGTCCTCACATATTCCGTTTGAGCTTGCGGGTGAATTGAACGAATCGCATTTTCAGTCGTCGATCTATGATCATATTGAAAGGTACAACAGCATACCGATTTCCCGTGCAAAACAGGAGCTTGAGCCAAGCGCTGCCACCACGGAAGAAGCGAACATTCTTGGTATTCAAAAGGGAGCGCCGGTCCTATTAATCAAACGAACAACATATCTGCAGAACGGAACTTCTTTTGAGCATGCAAAATCTGTATACAGAGGCGACCGTTATACATTTGTCCACTATATGGATCGTCTTTCATAAAAAAAAAGCCTCCAACCCTTTTTAAGGATTGGAGACATGGCGAAAATCAAACTGGTCTGGTGCTGGACGATATGTCTCTTTTTTCGTCTTGAACTTCCAGATCGGTGATTTCGTTTTGCCATTAAAACTGTCTTCCACTATAATGTACCAATAATAAACAGACTGCGGTTCAAGATGATCCCAGCGGAATTCAGCTGTATCCCCGCTCTTCACTTGCTCCCGTTTTCCGAGCTCTTCATTGGTATATACGTTACATTCAAAATAATCGGTTTCCACCTTTTTGATTCTTGGCTTCAAATCAAGCGAAAGGGAAAATTCATCCTTGTTGCCATAGGTATCCGTATCATAGTAATTCTTATCCTTTACATACGGAGAATACGTCGATACGTGCACCATGTCATTGGCCTGGTCAAATTGAAGCAAACGCAAATACCCTTGACCGCCTTCTGGCCCGCCCTGATAATCGGCCAGCATTTGATGCACAAGACGATCCGGCTTCCCATCACCATCATCATCCAGCTCATCTGTTTTTCTCATCGCACTATGATAATGCCCGCTCAATACCATCACGACATTCGGGTTCGGCTTTACGATTTCTTTGAATATTTTCTCTCCGATTGGGCTTCTGTTTCCGCTGACCAGCAAATACTC
Organism: Bacillus sp. FJAT-14266; assembly: GCF_001719225.1. Lineage (NCBI taxonomy): Bacteria > Bacillati > Bacillota > Bacilli > Caryophanales > Bacillaceae > Bacillus > Bacillus sp. FJAT-14266. The sequence continues at coordinate 802,304 of NZ_CP017072.1, read as the reverse complement.
ATGAAAAGCTAAAATGGCCATCCGGTCAGGGTGTTTCTTCAGCACCTGATTCATCCACGCGATGTCTTCATCCGTAATGCCCCATCCCATGTACAGCATGATATAATCATTGCCGTTGCTAGAAATCAGGTCATAATGTCCGCGGTTATTTTTATAGGAACCGCCATAATGCAATTTTTTATCAAAACGATCGCTGCCAAAATATTTGCCAAACACCCTGTAGGAGCCGTCCTTATGTCCGACATCGTGATTGCCGGCCAGCACTCCGTAAGGAATTCCGCTCTTATCCAGAACGGACATTGACCGATCAGCGTTTTTCCACTGTCTGATATCGGCGGAATCATCTACAATATCACCCGTGTGGAACACATATTTGATATTGAGCTGCTTTTGATTATCTTTTATCCATTCGGTCTGTTTATCAAAAATATGCGGATAGCTTTCGGCGTAATACTGTGTATCAGACATCCAGACAAATGTGTACATATCCTTCGCAGGAGGAATTTCATCCTGTACAATCACATTCATTTTCGACTCCCGTACAAAATCGGCGGCAATCACAGACGCTTTCAGCGTAAACGGTTTGTCATCCTTCGCGACGAAGCTGTCAACAGGCTGCCATTCGTTTGTCCGATAATTCCAAGCATACATCGTCACCTTTCTCCCCGGCAAAGAACTGCCCTTCCAGACCGCTTCTGCCAGATCATTCTCATCAATTGATGGATCAACCGTCACTTCAAAGCGATGATAAGGGAAAAGCTCTTTGTTTTCTGTCGATACTGTTTTTCCATCAGCAGCTGATACCCGCTCCAATTCTTTATTCGTAAATGGGGTCTCCCTTTCCGGCACAAAGCTTTTCGGCGGTTCAGTCAGTGACGCGTGCTTAAATATTTTCACATGATTGCGCGCTGTATATTGAAATCCCCTATAAAAACCAACATCCATGGCGTCATTCGTCGGATCTTTCACCCGTACAGAAAGCTTGGCCTTATGCGTGTCGGCTTCGCTGTCTATAACCTCCGGCTGGTCCGGATGCTCTCGTTCGGTTTTAAATATCCTCTCAATCACTGTTTTATTGCCCGCGAGATCCGTTGCTGTCACTTTTAGAGAATGTTTTCCCGGCAAAAGGTCAGAAGATGATGTATGATATGGGAGTGTAATGCTTTCTCCATCTAAAGACGCTTCCGCTTCCTCAATTTTGCTCCATTTATCATACATATCCGCCTGCAGGATAAGGTTTCCTTTATACGTTTGCCCCTCGGTGATATTCGGCTCAATGTGAGGTCCTGAATTATCTACCCGTACAACCAGGCTGACATTTTCCTTGCCGTCGCTTGCTTGAATATGGTGAGCGCCTTCAGAAAGCTTTGATGTATCCCACTCCAGCAGCTGTGATGTAAATAGTCCGTCAGGCAGATTGAACTGAAATTGCCAGCTTTTATTCGAGCGCTGATTATCGCCAATAAAGAGTTCCTTCTCAGGAGACACCCTCTGATCTCTGATCACCGTTCCATCCGATAACACCAATCGGGCGTTTTTGACTAAGAAGTCATCACGGTTTTCAGCCGTATCAAACGGAGACACCTTCGAACCTGAACGTATCGTAATACGCTGCAGCTGCTTCCCTTTCCGAAGCAGTGTCTCTGGCAATGGAACAGAATAGGTGCGGTATTTATTTGTTGTATCATCGAACACCTTCAGCACTTTGCCTTCCATCGTTACCGCGTTTTTAAAATAAAGGTTCGTTTTCCTCGTATCGAATGCAAAATATACTTCTTTTTCCATCGCGGGCTCTGTCACTTGTTTTTTCCCGTCAATCCACAGCTTAATGCTGTCAGCTCGCCCTTCTGTCGTGGCTTTGAGAAATTGAGTTCCCGACAGCGTGTCTCTGTTTTCAATATTCATCCGCAGACCGTGCGCCTTGCTTGTTTGTTTAATATCAATCATTTTGACCGGCGTTCTCGCTTCATTGATCCCGTCCCCGGCCGCCACATAATACTCTAGCTGATCCTTCCCGATCAATTCAGGCGAATACACAATATAATGGAAGAGATTATCGTTGCGGTCTTTTTCAGCAAGAATTCGCTTAAACGGTTTGTTCTCATCCGTCCGGTAGTAAAAGGCCGCTGTTTTCACTAGGCTTCGGTCCCGTATGTCAGCCCGCAGCTCAATGCTTTCAGCAGGGCGGACAGGCTTGCGGTCAGTCCAATCCTCAATGACCGGCTTTTCTTTATCGAGCTTGATTTTCCGTTTCTGCTCGGGCACCTGTGCCTGTAATACGGTTCCGGGAGACGGATTCTTTTCTCCGATTGAAATGTTCAGAAGTTCTGCGGTTCCGTTCAACGGATACTTATAAAGCACTGATGACAGCCGGCGCAGCGCATGTTTCCGATAATGCGCAACCGAAATGTCCTTTCCTGTATTCGTTGATATCACAACGGCCCGCGGCCTCGTATTGGCCATACCCTCTGTCTCGTCTATCACCGCGAGATTTTTTCCTTCCGTTAATTGTGTCTGGTAATATCGATTGAAATCCTCCGCCGTCAATTCTGGATGCCCGGCAGGCTTCAGCCAGACGACAAACGTTTCGCCGGATGGTATCAAGATCCTTTCATCAGGTCTCCAAATCAGATCGGAGTCAGGCCCTTCTTTTGGGTAGCGGTAACGGATATGGTAGTCTTTAAAATCAATCGTTCTGTCAGTCGTATTAAAAATCTCAATAAATTCATAACCGTCTGCGCGTCCTATATTCTTCGTATCAACCGCCAGCTCTGTGATCAGAAGCTCCGGAATATGGGCAAGGTCAGCCTGGTATCCTTCAAGCTTCAGTTTCTTCGTCTCCGACTCAACCCGCTGCTTCCCATTCGACATCACAATGTAATACTCAAGCTCGCTGTTCCAAATCAAACGTTTCGGAATTTGTGCCAAAAACTTGCGGACCGCTCCGGGGGTCGGGTCCATCGGCACCATTTTGTAGCCCAGCTCATTACTTTGTTTATAAAAAAGAAAGGCGGAAAATGCTTGATACGAATTATCGCGAACTTGAGCCTCAATCATTAGATTGCTTCTCATTTCAGCTTTCACATCAATTTGAGGAGGATTTTCAAGCAAGGGTATGTAATGAGGCGTCTGAAATGGTTCCTGCTGAACAACAGGAAAAGCTTTCGATTCATGATGGCCGCCAGACAAAACGGAAAGAAAAGACAATAATATAGAAGCAATAACCGTGTATTTCCTCATCAAAGCACCTCCCTTTTCATGTATTTTGCGTCTGAACAGGGAAGCTTATGAGTTCATTTTTGTGCATAAAGAACAAAAAAACGTCTGTCTCTTGAAAATTCCACTATTACCCAGTAAACTAAGGATAGTTAACCAGTTAACAATTAAATCAGAGAGGCAAATTGATGGACAACAGCATTCATGATGAATTATTTCAAGCTATACAACAATTCGCATTAAAAAGGGATAAACGCGTCTGGCAAAAGGTGCAGATACCATCCATTGGCATATCCTCACAACATCACGATCACCTCAAAAAAGACTGGACTTTGACCCAGCTTCACATTGTTTCCTGCATACATACCAGCCAAAATGTGAACAACAGCTTCTTAGCATCCCGTTTACACATCTCAAAAGCCGCTGTTTCAAAAGCGGTTCATGCTTTGTTGAAACACAATATCATTACAGTGACAAAAAAGCCTGGCAACAAAAAAGAAATTTTTTATACGCTAACTGATAGCGGCAGAAAATTGGCGGCATTACATGAACAGCTTCATGAGAAAGCAAAGGAGCAATATAAACAGCTTTTCAATGAATTTTCAATTGATGATTTAAAAACAGTGACTGCGTTTTTCAACTTGTGGATCAAATATATGTAAAAAGAGTCTCACCCGCATGGGAGAGACCTTTGGAATTCTATTATGCCCCGTCAAACGCAACGAGAAGTGAAACAGGTCCGCGTGTATACAGACCGGACTCAGCATAACAAAAATCTTCCTCTAATCTGATATTCCGCATCTTATCCAGCACAATATTAGCTACAATTTCGATTTCGTTTTTGGCAAAAGCTGCTCCTACACAGTTATGAATGCCGGATCCGAAAGCGAGATGCCGGGCGGCGCCGCTAAAAGCGCTCTTGATACCAAGATCTTCCCGATGAATATTAAACACGTCAGGCTGTTCAAATGCTTCAGGGTCCCGGTTAGCCGCACCGATCATACAAAAAACAATCGTATCTTTTTTGATTTCCATACCGCCGACCACTGTATCTTGGGACAGCTGCCGCGGAATCAGCTGAACCGGCGGTTTATAACGCAATGTCTCCGCAATGGCTCTCGGAACTAACGAACGGTCAGCCAAAACATCATTCATCTGCTCAGGATTGTTGAGCAAATGGTAGATCATCAGTGCCAGCGTCTTATCAGCCGGTTCCGTTGCGGCTAACAGCACATTAAGAATCAGTGCGAGTATATCCTTGTCCGACAGCGCCATGCCTTCATATTCAGAAGTACATAGGATCGAAATTAAATCTGATCCCGGATTGACGCGACGTTCTTTAATGACCGGCATCAAGTATTGGGAAAGCTGTTCGCTGCACCATAACGAATGTGCCCGCGCTTCAGGAGATTGAGAGATACTCGTGATAAAATCGGCAACTCCGCTGTGCCACTCAGAGATTTTTTCATGGTCTCTTTTATCCAGCCCGAGCATGTCCATCGTGACGCACACCGCAAACGTCTTTCCAAAATCATTGACGAGATCAATTTTCCCTCTTTCAAGATAAGGCGCTAACAAGTTTTCTGCATTTTGTTTAATCAATGGAGACAGATGATCCAGTGCGTCACCGATAAAGCTTCTCACTACAATTCTTCTTTTGGCAGAGTGTTCTTTTCCATGCATTTGGGCCAGCACAGGGCCTCGCATGACTGGTTCGGCACGCTCAACAAGTGATTTCGTCGTGAAGATATCCGGATGCTGAAGGATATAGCGGACATCATGATAGCGGCTGATAAAATAACTGTCTATCGACTCTTCATAATGAACCGGATCTTCCTCCCGCAGTTGTGAAAAATAAGCATATGGATTGTTTTGAAATTGATCAGAAAGCACACTAAACAATTTAATCGATTGGCTCATGTTTTACTCCCCCTATCATCCTTCAGATGTGATCCGTTTCTCAGAAAGCATCTGCGCCATTTCCTGTACAATGAGATACCCTTGATTCGGCCGCATACAAATAGAAAATTCATGGTTACTGATCTTCTCACCCAGCTTCCACGGACGATGATAAGCAAGGAGTGTCTCTTCCACCTCTAAAATATCCGGAGCTCCGATAAAAAACGGCAGCTCAGCTATGACATATTCCACAGCCAAATTCAGCATATCCTCACTGACTTCTTCCATCATCAAACTGACGCCCCGCGCACGCCCGATTATCGCTTCACGAGACATGTCCAAACAAGCATGTCGAAAATGAGGCTGCTCAAAAAATGCATGTTCAACTTCTTGTCTCAACAGCTGGTAGGCTTTGTTATCTATAAAATCAGAAAATGTATGAATCGCCTTCGGATCCCCGCCATGAGCCACAAGGGCTCTTTCTGCAAATCTCCTGTTTCGTGATACCTCTTTCCTTACTTTTCGTTCAGCCTTTCCTCTCGGAGTTCCAAGCGCTTCTAGAAGATTAGCGGCCTCATGCCCCGCAAGTAAAACAGAAACGCTTTTAAATTGAGCTTTCGCCCATCCAATTAATCTGTAAATATAATCCTCTGAAAACCTGCTGTTAAATGGGCTGATCCCCACCAAAACATGCCTGCGCCGTTCAAATATTTCTCTGCAGTTTTCCGTTAATGGCTCAGCAATAAAATGCACAGACCTTCTTTCCGTTACCATTCCGGTCATCTCATTCACCCCTAAAACTTATCCCGCTTTAAGTCATCACCCTCAAATACAAGATGGAATAGCTAGAACAACTGAACAAGACGAATGGCAGGCATCACTTAAAGTTTCCAAATGTTTTTTAAGATTTTAATAATCATTTTCAATACCCATATCATGATAAATGTTTACTAGTAAACATTAGTCATTTTATCCCTTTTCCTTCCAAACGTCAATATGATCTGTGCCCAAATATTTGAAAATAAATGTAAACATCACATTTTCCACACACTTTTTACACGCATATTCAGCATGACATATCAACAAATAGTCTAAACACCAACAATTGACAACGAAAACAAGAAAAGATAAAATAAAATTGTTCACCAGTAAACGATTTGTTTTATTGTTTCATCGTAAACTATTATTCCTAAGAAAGAAGGTAGCCTATGTCTGATTTGACAAAACAGATGATATACGACATATACGTGAGACTGCTGCACCTTAATGAACAAAAAGCGAACACTTCACTTCAGCAATTTTTTAAGGAGGCCGCAGAAGAGGATGTAGCTGAAATTCCCAAAAATATGACAAGCATTCACGTCATTGACTGCATCGGCCAGCATGAACCCATTAACAATGCGGGGATTGCCAGAAAAATGAACTTATCGAAAGCGAATGTAACGAAAATCAGCACAAAACTGATCAAGGAAGAATTCATTAACAGCTATCAGCTGACAGATAACAAAAAAGAAGTTTATTTTAAATTAACCCGTAAAGGCAGACGGATTTTCGACTTACATGAGAAACTGCATAAAAAAAAGGAGCTGGCTTTTTACCAATTCCTCGATTCATTTTCACAAGAAGAACAAAAGGCTGTATTGAAGTTTCTAGAGCAGTTGACGTCAACACTTGAAGCAGAACAAACCGATGGGACTCCGGACAAACCTGTAAAGTAAACAAAAAGGCGGTGTACACTTTGGCTCATACAAAATCAAAGGCAGTATTGATCTTATACACTGTTTGCTTCAGTGCATTATTTGCATCTTTAAGCCAGAACATTTATTCACCTATTCTTCCGATCATTAAAGAATCATTCCATGTTTCCACAGCTATGGTGAACCTGTCAGTCTCAGTTTTTATGATTGTGACAGCAATAATGCAAATTATATTAGGAGCGATCATTGATTTTAAAGGCGCTCGGATCGTCTTGATTACCGGTATTCTGGCAACGGCAGCAGCCAGCATCGGCTGTGCGGTGACTACTGACTTTACTTTGTTTCTGATATTCAGAATGATACAGGCAGCCGGTTCCGCAGCACTGCCTCTTATTGCTGCCACAACGATCGGACAGCTGTTTACAGGCAATGAACGCGGGAGTGCAATGGGAACGTATCAAATGCTCCTGTCTGTCGCACCGGCTATTGCCCCAGTTCTAGGAGGATTCATAGGCGGAGCAGCCGGATACGAAGGGATTTTTTGGATACTTGCGGCCATCTCGATCGTTTTGCTGGTGACAAACAGCATCACCTTTCCTAAAGATTCTCCAACTGAATCTATGCAGCAAGCCAAAGGCAATGTGTTCGCTCATTATAAATCAATATTTACAAATCGAACAGGGAACGTCATTTTGACTTTAAGTTTTGTTCTCTTTTTCATTTATTTTGCAGTAATTGTCTACCTCCCAATATTGCTGACAGAGCATTACCATATAGATGTGGGTATAGCAGGACTGTTATATTTGCCGCTGGCGCTGAGCACGATTGCAGGTACGTTTCTGTTTAAAAGAATACAGGCAAAAATCGGGCTACACACCTTGTTTATCGGAAGCAATGTGATTGCCGCCTGCAGCATCATTTTATTTGCTGTTACACATTCCGTTTCTCTCGTTCTCATGGCTCTGACGCTGGCACTGTTTGGCATCTCGATGGGGGTTATTCCTCCCTTGTACTCTACAATGATTACTAATGAATTTGAGCACAACAGAGGGAGTGCAATCGGAATGTTTAACTTTATCCGATATACAGGCATGGCAGCAGGTCCGATGGTATCTGCCTACTTGCTCACAATGATGCCGTCTGCCATTTCCTTTAGCCTCCTAGGCCTTGGATTTGCCGCATTGAGCTTTTGCCTTCTTCCGCCAATGTTTTCGCCGCAGAAGCGCACGAAACAAAAAAAGCACCACATGTAAAAAAGCTGCCTTTGCGGGCAGCTTTTTTTATTTTTTTCTAAGCGGCTCTAAAATGCCTTTTTGAATCAGCAAATGGAAGACCGACAGGATAACGGAGGCCCATATCGCTGTGCCGAAGCCGTCGATTTGAAAGCTGTCACCCATAATGGACGCGGTCATCATAAGCGTGATGGCGTTAATCACAAACAAGAAGAGTCCAAGCGTCACCATCGTGACCGGCAGTGTAAATATAATTAAAAGCGGTTTAATCAGCACGTTTAAGATCGATAAAATGAGGCTGGCGATAATCGCTGCCCCAATGCTGCTGATATGGATGGAGTCAATATATCCATCAATGACGATTAATAACAATGCATTGACTAAAATGCTGACTGCCCATTTTACCATGTCATTTCATATCCCTTTCTGACGGGACGATAAAAATCCAAATGATATAAATGAGCAAAACCGGCAAGACACTTGTCATAATGGCTAAGATGACAGTTATGACTCTGAGGAGTGATGCGTCCCAATTGAAATATTCCGCGAGACCTCCGATAACACCGGCGATTTTCTTATTTTTTTCTGAGCGATAAAGCTTATTCATTCGATCACCTCTGTGAGTACTTTAGTTTGATGGCGCCTGTTAGTGATTCTGAGAAGACGGTGATGTTTTGATCATGTGCCTGATTTGAAGTGAACATCATTTCTTTTTGAATCGTATCATTTTTTTCCTTCAGCATCTCTACATCCATTAATTCATGGGACAGCGTACCAAGATTGCTTTTCAGCTCTGCCTTCACTGCGAGATCGTCCGGAATTGCAAGCTCTACATTTCCAGTCGTTGTTTTTGCATAAATGGAGCGGCAGTCTGATTCTGTTACGTTAATCGCAATATTTCCGTTAAAGCTTTGAACGTCAATGGATTCGCTTTTCCCTCGGAGATCGATCAATCCGTTAATGGTTTCCGCTTCTATCGTACCGCAGCTGTGGCTTGCGAGCTTAATTTGCCCGTTGGCCGTTTCAGCTATGGCTTTTTCGGCTGTTAAATACGAGAACGACAGCACGCCGTTTGTCGTTTTCGCTGAGAACTCTTTTACATGTAAATGTTCCCCTCTGACCGGACCGTTAAACAGCTTCACCCGAATCTTATCATACTCCTTCTGAGGAATATACAAAGTGACATTCGTTTTCATCGTCTTTTTCTCAGTACGGATAAAAAACTTATTACCTTTGATTTCACATTCAATATGCTGAAGAAATGCGTGTCTCGCCGCATCCTGGTTGTCAGCGCGATATACCTTCGCCTGGCATTCCGCTCTGATATCGTCATCTTCCCAAGGGACGATATTTACGCTGCCATTGGCAATTTGCAGCTCAACACTGGAAAAGTCAGTATCTTTAAATTGAAAAATGTGCTGAACATCATACGCATGGCCAAAGTTTAAATCAAGGTCAACTTCCTTGACCTTTTTCACAGCAGAATCAATCCAGTCAAACAGCTTGGCTCCTAAAGACGGTTTACCGCTTTCTTTTTTTGCCGTTGTAAATGGCTCTTCCTCGTCATGAACGTGAACTGAGAGCGCTGTGATTTTCTCTTCTTTTTCCTTGTAGTCGCTGTCAAGCTTTTCAATCAGTGTCAAAGCTTCTTGTGCTGTAAGCTTTCCTTCCTCAACAAGCTTAAGGATTCGTTCCTTTTCTTGCTTCATTACGATCTCCTCCCCATTGTCTACTTATGCTGCACGCAGGACCTTAATGCCCTGAATCACATTCCAAATGATAATGCCAATGACAACTAAGAAATAAATAACCGCTCCCCCGATGATTACAAATACAGGAAGCAAGCTGTCTCCATCAATCGCAACGGCTCCGCCAAGTAAAGCAATAAAAAGGAACAGCCAGCCGACAAACGGAACAATGTGAGAAATAAGAGAGCGTATCGCATGGCGTTTTGTTTCTTTCTCATTTACAACAAAATATGCGACAATCGGCACAATGATTGGCGCAATGAACACACTGAAATAACAAAGTGATGCAATAATAGCTTGATTACGGTTCAATTCATTCCACACTCCTATTGTGAATTGTCCATGACAAAAGATCAGGGACGTTTTACTTATTTATACGTTTAAAATCTCTTCAGGTTTCAAATTCATTCTTTAGACATGCTCCGATTTACGGAAATTGGATTTTAAAAAGTTTTAGAAGTAGAATCTTCCGGCTATACCGATTACAATATGTAAAAAGCTTACGGCAACCAAGGAGGCTGGACAAGCAATGGAGAAAGATCCCAGTGACTATACAGTAACACAAGAATCAGTGTTAAAGCTGATTCAGGAACAAAAAAGAATGAATCGTGAAATGATCACCGAGCTTGAGCAGATTCACGGACCCTTCCCGATCTCTCACGATATCCAATATATAAAAGTGCTGCTCGACAGCAGCAACACACATATTGTTCAAGATTTAATGAGTGTAAGTAAGCAGCTGTATAAGAAGACTTTGTAATTGCGGAAAACATATCATTCATTATAACTGAAACAAAGCTAAAGGTTAGATGACAATATCTTGCCTTTTTTGTTTTGAAAAAACAAGTGATTCCCTGGCTGTCACAAAATGATTGTAACAAAAAAAGCCTGCCGGCACATCCAGTTAATGGACTCTGTCGGCAAGCTGTAACTATCAGAAAGAGATAGCCGTTCAAAATTAACGTAACAATTGAAGCACGTTTTGCGGCTGTTGGTTTGCTTGAGCAAGCATCGCTTGAGAAGCTTGAGAAAGAATGTTGTTCTTTGTGAAATCGCTCATTTCTTTCGCCATGTCAACGTCACGGATGCGAGACTCAGCAGCTGTTAAGTTTTCAGAAGAAGCACCAAGGTTGTTGATTGTGTGCTCTAGACGGTTTTGTACCGCACCAAGTTTAGCACGTTGGTTTGAAACACTTGTAATTGCACTATCGATTTTAACAATCTCAGTGTCAAAACTAAAATCATCTGCTGAAACATCGATACCTTTTACTCCTAAAGTTGTTGCATCCATGTTACCAATTGTAACATTAATATTTTGGCCAGCATTTGCACCAATTTGGAATGTAAATCCTGCTGTTTCACTACCGTCTAAAAGTTTTTTTCCGTTAAATTCAGTACGTTGAGAAATTCCATCGATCTCTTCAGTTAAAGCATCCATTTCATCTTTAATTGCAGTTAAATCTTCAGTTTGCTGTGTACCTGTGTTTCCTGCTTGAACAGTAAGTTCACGCATACGTTGAAGGATTGCATGGGTTTCAGTCAATGCACCCTCAGCTGTTTGGATAAGAGAAATTCCGTCTTGAGAGTTTTTAGAAGCCATTTCAAGACCTCTGATTTGTCCTCTCATTTTTTCAGAGATCGCTAGACCCGCAGCGTCATCTCCCGCACGGTTGATGCGAAGACCTGAAGAAAGTTTCTCCATGTTTTTTGAGCTCGCACTGTTGTTTGAAGACAAACGGTTTAGTGTGTTAAGCGCTGCAATATTGTGGTTGATTCTCATGTGAAAAATACCTCCATGTGTATATGTTTTTGAAATCAAAGACTTCCTTTTCTTTGATTTCTGGCGTATCAGATTCCAATAAAGCTTCTAACCTATGTAGATTCAGTTATTGCTTAAGGATGCCTTTAAGCCCCTTAATAGGGTTTGTCTGCTTAATTTGGAAATCATCATCCGCCTTTCAATTCATATATCGACAGCAATTTGTAAATGTTTAGGCGTTTTCCCAAAGAAATTATACCAAAGACGAATCTAAACCTATTATGCCGTAAAGAAAAAGCTTGCCTGCTAAGCCCAAGGATGGACTTGCTGACAAGCTGTCCCCTCTTAACAGAGGTTTTTTTAAGATGTAGCTGTTTCTTTCGCTTTCAAGAGCGATTTCATGCGTGTTTTGTCACGTTCGATAACAGGCTTCAAATAACGGCCTGTATACGATTCTTCCACTTCAGTGATTTCCTCAGGCGTTCCAGACGCGACAATGGTTCCGCCTCCGGCTCCGCCTTCCGGGCCCAAATCCACAATGTAATCGGCCGTCTTAATGATATCAAGGTTGTGCTCAATAACCAGTACAGTGTCTCCGTTGTCTACCAACCGTTGCAGCACGACAAGAAGCCTGGCGATATCGTCGACATGCAAACCTGTCGTCGGCTCATCTAAAATGTAGAGCGTGCGTCCGGTTGAGCGTTTGTGCAGCTCTGACGCGAGCTTCACGCGCTGCGCTTCTCCGCCTGACAAGGTCGTCGCCGGCTGGCCGAGCGTAATATAACCTAAACCAACATCATAAAGGGTTTGGAGCTTGCGTTTGATTTTCGGGATATTTTCAAAGAAAGAAAGAGCATCTTCAACCGTCATATCAAGCACATCAGAGATGCTTTTTCCTTTGTACGTCACTTCAAGCGTTTCACGGTTATAGCGTTTGCCGTGACACACCTCGCATGGAACGTATACGTCAGGAAGGAAGTGCATTTCAATTTTAATAATCCCGTCTCCGCGGCAGGCTTCACATCGTCCGCCCTTCACGTTGAAGCTGAAACGGCCTTTTTTATAGCCGCGGACCTTCGCTTCATTTGTCTGCGCGAATACATCACGAATGTCATCAAATACACCGGTGTATGTCGCAGGGTTGGATCTCGGCGTTCTTCCGATTGGCGCCTGGTCAATGTCAATGACTTTATCTAAATGATCCAAACCTTTAATCTCTTTATGGCTGCCGGGCTTCGCTTTCGCTTTATGAAGCTTTTGCGCCAGCGCCTTATGCAAAATTTCATTAACGAGTGTACTCTTTCCTGAACCGGAAACACCTGTAACTGCTGTAAACGTCCCAAGCGGGAACTTGGCATTCACTTTTTTCAGGTTGTTTTCTGAAGCACCTTTAATTTCAATGTAACGTCCGTCCGGCTTTCTTCTTTCAGGAGGCAATGGGATAAACTTTTTCCCTGATAAATAGCTGCCCGTTAATGAGTTTGGATCTTCCATCACTTCTTCCGGCGTACCCGCAGATATCACCTGTCCGCCGTGAATGCCGGCTCCCGGTCCAATGTCTATTAAATAATCTGCTGCCATCATCGTGTCCTCATCATGTTCGACAACAATCAGCGTGTTCCCGAGGTCTCTCATATTTTTCAGAGCGCTGATCAAGCGGTCGTTATCACGCTGATGCAGACCGATAGACGGCTCATCTAAAATATAAAGCACACCGGATAAACGCGAGCCAATTTGTGTCGCCAGCCTGATGCGCTGCGCCTCTCCCCCGGACAATGTACCCGCTGCCCTGCTCAATGTCAGGTAATCGAGGCCGACTTTGTCCAGAAAGCTTAAGCGCTCCACAATTTCGCGCAAAATCAAATTGGCGATCTGCATATCCTTCTCAGAAAGGGTAAGGTCTTTGAAAAAGGCAAGTGCGTCGGCGACAGACAGCTCGGTAATTTTTCCGATGTGGCGGCCGTCAATCAGTACGGCAAGCGCCTCTTTCTTTAACCGATAGCCTTTGCACGTTGGACAAGACTTCTGAGACATATACTGCTCCATTTGCTCACGTATGAAATCGGAGCCTGTCTCCTTATAGCGTCTTTCAATGTTGCGCAATACGCCTTCAAATTGAATTTCACCTTCGCGGATTTGTCCAAAATCATTTTCATATCGGAAATAAATCAGGTCATCTCCGCTGCCGTACAGCACTTTATCCAGTTGATGCTTCGGCAAATCTTTGACCGGCACATCCATATCAATCCCGTAGTGGGTGCAGACTGCCTCAAGCAGCTGAGGATAATATTGTGAGCTGATCGGTGTCCAAGGGGCGACCGCATTCTCCTTCAATGACAAATCTTGATTGGGGATGACAAGATCGGCATCCACTTCAAGCTTCATTCCGAGACCGTCACACGTCGGACACGCCCCGAACGGACTGTTAAACGAAAACAGACGCGGCTCAAGCTCACCAATTGAAAATCCGCAGTGCGGACAGGCATGATGCTCGCTGAACATCAGCTCTTCCTCACCGATGACATCGATCATAACCCGTCCTTCACCTAAACGGAGCGCCGTTTCCAATGAATCTGATAGCCGGGCTGCCACTCCTTCTTTCACGACAATCCGGTCAATGACAACCTCAATGGAATGCTTCTTATTCTTTTCTAATTCGATATCGTCAGAAAGCTCAGCCATCTCGCCGTCAATTCTGACTCTGACATAGCCTTGTTTTCTAATCTGTTCAAGCACTTTGACATGAGCGCCTTTTCGGCCTGAGACAATCGGCGCCAGCACCTGAAGCTTCGTCCGTTCCGGGTATTCCAGAATTCTGTCCACCATTTGCTCGATGGTCTGGGATGTAATCTCAATTCCGTGCTCCGGACAATGAGGCTTCCCTACTCTCGCATATAAAAGACGCAGATAATCATAAATCTCAGTTACCGTACCGACAGTAGACCTCGGATTACGGCTTGTTGTTTTCTGATCAATGCTGATGGCGGGAGAGAGCCCCTCAATTGCATCCACATCAGGCTTATCCATTTGCCCTAAAAACTGGCGGGCATAAGCAGACAGCGACTCGACATACCGTCTCTGTCCTTCAGCATATATCGTGTCAAAGGCAAGGGAGGATTTACCTGATCCGGACAAACCCGTGACAACGACAAGCTGATCTCTCGGAATCGTTACATCTATATTTTTCAGGTTATGCGCCCTGGCTCCCTTCACCTCTATCCGATCCATAGCCATTTGTTCATCATCCTTCCGCTTTTAGCTCTAAAAGTAAATCGCGAAGCTCCGCGGCTCTCTCAAAGTCAAGCGCCTTGGCGGCTTCCTTCATTTCATGCTCCATCTGTTCAACGACTTTCTGGCGTTCTTTCTTCGTCATTTTCGACAGCTTCGGCGCGGCTTTTGTTTTGTATTCCGCTTTATCCTCAGCTGCTACTGTGGCACGAATGACATCGCGAATTTCTTTATTTATCGTTTTCGGCGTAATGCCGTGCTCTTCATTAAACCGCTCCTGCTGCTCGCGGCGGCGTTTTGTTTCATTAATCGCAATTTCCATAGACTTCGTTATTTTATCGGCGTACATAATGACGCGGCCTTCCGCATTTCTCGCTGCCCGTCCGATGGTCTGGATCAGCGACCGCTCCGAACGAAGGAAACCTTCCTTATCCGCATCCAAAATCGCAACAAGGGATACTTCGGGAATGTCCAAACCTTCCCTCAGCAGGTTGATGCCGACAAGCACATCGTACTTGCCAAGGCGCAGGTCGCGGATAATTTCAATCCGTTCAAGCGTCTTGATCTCAGAATGCAGATAGTTTACTTTAATGCCGATTTCCTTTAAATAATCGGTCAGATCCTCTGACATCTTCTTCGTCAAAGTTGTCACAAGCACCCGTTCATTCCGCTCGATTCTAGCTTGAATTTCGCCGATCAAGTCGTCAATCTGACCTTCGATTGGACGGACGTCAATAAGCGGGTCAAGAAGCCCCGTCGGACGAATGATCTGTTCGACCATTTCATCTGTATGTTCAATCTCGTACGGCCCTGGTGTTGCTGATACATACACGATATTGTGCATATGCTTTTCAAATTCCTCAAAACGAAGCGGACGGTTATCAAGCGCTGATGGAAGCCGGAAGCCGTGATCCACGAGCACCTGTTTCCGCGCCTGGTCTCCGTTAAACATGCCGCGCACCTGAGGAATTGTCACATGCGACTCATCCACCACGATCATAAAATCGTCTGGGAAATAATCAAGAAGCGTATACGGCGTTGAACCTGGAGGCCGCAGCGTCAAATGTCTTGAATAGTTCTCGATGCCGGAGCAGAAACCCATTTCACGCATCATTTCAAGATCATATCTTGTCCGCTGCTCTAAACGCTGCGCTTCAAGGAGCTTTCCGTTTTCATGCATGACCTTCAGCTGCTCCTCAAGCTCCTTCTCGATATTTTGAATCGCCTTCTCCATTTTCTCGGCTCGCGTTACGAAGTGGGATGCCGGGAAAATCGCAACATGATCTCGGTCGCCGAGAATTTCTCCTGTCAGCGCATCCACTTCCCGAATCCGTTCGATTTCGTCACCGAAAAATTCAACTCTGATACAATGCTCATCACGGGATGCCGGAAAGATTTCCACTACATCCCCGCGCACACGAAATGTACCGCGCTGAAAGTCGATATCGTTGCGGGCATATTGGATGTCTACAAGTTTTCTGAGCAGCTCGTTGCGCTCAATTTCCATTTCAGTCCGCAGTGACACGACCATTTCCCGGTATTCCTCAGGCGAACCGAGGCCGTATATACAAGACACACTCGCAATAATAATGACATCTCTACGCTCAAACAAAGCTGATGTGGCGGAGTGTCTCAGTTTATCAATTTCATCATTAATACTAGCGTCTTTCTCTATAAATGTATCCGTTTGAGGCACATACGCCTCCGGCTGATAATAATCATAGTAGCTGACAAAATACTCGACAGCATTGTTCGGAAAAAATTCCTTGAACTCACTGTAAAGCTGTCCAGCAAGGGTTTTGTTATGGGCAATCACGAGAGTCGGCTTATTAACTTCTTTAATCAAATTAGACACCGTAAATGTTTTCCCAGTTCCTGTTGCACCCAGCAGAGTCTGATGCTTCTTGCCCTCCTGAATTCCTTTCACAAGCTTTTCAATGGCTTTCGGCTGATCTCCCTGGGGCTGATATTTCGAGACTAACTCAAAGCGATCTTTCACAAAAATAAGCCTCCGTTTCTTTAACGAAATCTTCCTATAGATATAGTAACACAATGGAAAGCAAAATCACTAAAAATACGAACTAAAGTTCGGTGGTTTTTTATTTCCAGCTGTTTTTGTGTATAAAAAACCTGCTTTTAAAACGTAAAAGCAGGTATTCGGTCTTTATATTCATTATGTCCGATTTATTCTTCTTTTTTCTCTGCAGCTTTTTTGGCCATATACAGTCCGCCAGCCACAAGAGACACAACATCCAATCCTACAATAAAATACGTTTCTGTATAGCCTTTTAAATAAGAGGCAAACAGCAATGCAGCTGTTAAAGCGATCGCCACATAATGATTAAAGGTGACTCTAGTAAATAGAACAACAAGCATAAAAGGGAAAAACAATGCAAAAACGGCTTTTGTAATCAACAAAAACCCTCCTCAGGGATTCTTCATCTGATCTGATTATAGTAAAAAATGAAGAATCGGACAATCGTGCATTCGCTCCCTCTACTACACCATACCCCTTTTCAGCCAAAATCAATCACCATATTTGCATTTTGGTGCCGGTCAAAACTTATTCCATGGTGCCGCTGTTCTAATCAGCGGCACTTTTTTTATTACATCATCAAGTCCGCCGCCAGATTCCGAGAATAAAAGAAAATAGGCATACAGTACCAGTACGGCCGCATTTTTCATGATAATCTAACTAACTTAACTATTCATTTTATTTAGGACTTTCTGCGTTTGACAGCATTTTCCTGAAAACCTACAATTGAATGATAGTGTTTACTATCATTTTTTAAAACACAGGCTCCGCAATAAAAAGACTAGAGAGAAAAACAAAATGAATGAAGAAAAGAGGGGTTTCAAATATGTATTCTGTTTTATTTCGCCAGGCAGAAGAGTCCAGCCAGCTGGCTGGAGCAAAAGGAATGAATTTGATTAAATTGACCAAACACGGTCTTCCTGTTCCGGACGGGTTTATTATTCAAACGAATGCGCTCGCACGTTTTATGGAGGACAACCAGCTTCAAGAGACTAGTGAAAACGTCGAAGGCGGGATCATTTCCGGAACATTTTCGGATGAGCTGAAAGATGAGCTGACTAGTTCCTTTTATAAGCTTAGAGAATCATATCGATCCGTAGCCGTGCGTTCTTCGTCTGCTTCGGAAGATTTAGAAGGCGCCTCATTCGCGGGTCAATATGAAACCTACTTAAATATCAAAACAGAGGAAGAGTTTCTGGCTAAAGTGAAAGAATGCTGGGCCTCATTTTTTTCTGTGCGGGTCAGCAGCTATAAGAAAAAAATGAACAATCAAATCGCAGAGCCGTTAATGGGAATAGTCGTTCAGGGGCTGATCGATTCAGAAATGTCAGGTGTTATCTTCAGCCGCAACCCTGTTACCCATGATGATAGAGAGCTTTTAATCAGCGCCAGCTACGGGTTGGGTGAAGCTGTTGTTTCAGGAAGTGTTACCCCAGACACGTTCATTGTTAATAAATCTTCGTTTGAGATTCAGAAAGAAATAGGTGCAAAGGAAATCTACATGGAGTCTGCGGCAGAAGGAATTGCTGAAAAAGAAACGAGTGAAGACATGCGCAGCCGTTTTTGCCTTACAGATGAACAAGTGATTGAATTGGCTGAAATCACAAAAAAAACCGAAGACCTGTACGGATATCCTGTTGATATAGAATTTGGAATTGCTGATCATCAAATATACCTTCTGCAAGCTCGCCCGATTACAACCATTGATCAGGACAAAAAGGCGGCAGAAGAAAAACGCAGCTTCATGATTACCGACACTGATATGAATGATTTCTGGCTTAACATGGAGTCTAATATTGAAGGTCCGGTGAGTCCGTTATTTTCATCCTTCATCGTGCCGGCATTGGAATATGGCTTGAAGAAGAGCATGCAAAAGTTTCCGATTGGTGTAGTTGTTGATGAAGTAAAACTTTATCGCGGACATATTTATTCCAAAAACCAAGGTGGACAGCAGCCTCCTTCTGAAGACTGCGGCAAAGAGCTTTTCCCGATTTTATCGGAGCATATGTATGACATCATCAATCACACATACCTCCCTTTTTACCGGACACTGGACCAGCTCGCACAAACTGAGCATACCGCAGAAAGCGCACTGGATGCTTTTCAAAAACTAAAGGCCTTTTATCTCACGGCTTATGAAGAGCACTTCAATATCGTTTTCCCGCAAATCCTTTTAACAAACAAACTGCAAGCGATGTATCAGGACATTCAAGGAGAGTCCGAAAACGCTCATTTTTACGAGATGCTGACAGGAAAAATGAACAAATCACTGGAAACGGACCGTTGCTTATGGCTATTTTCTGTGGAAGTTCAGGAGAACCCGAACCTTCTGACCATTTTTGAAAACAACAAGCCTGAACAGCTCCTGGAGAAATTAGAACAAACAGATGAGGGGAGACACTTCCTGAAGAACGTCCATGAATTCTTGCAAGAATACGGATGGAGATCTGTTAAAAGTCATGATCTGATTGAACAAATCTGGGTGGAAAATCCGTATTTCGCTCTGGCTAATATTCAAAATTATGTCCGTAATGGCTATCATTTTGACAATGAATTTCAGAAAACGAAAGAAAAACGAGAGAAATTATACAATGAATTCTTGGAAAACATAGAAGATCCCGGTTTGCGCACCGAATTTGACCGCTATTATCAATGGACACTGAACTCTGCAAATATAAAAGATGACCACCACTTTTATATTGACGCCATGCTGGATGCCAAGGCGAGAATCTTTCTGCTGAAGATAGGTGAATTGCTGGCGGAAAACGGTGTCATTCAAGATCGTGAGGACCTTTGGTTCTTATATGATGACGAAGTGGAACAAGCGCTTCTTCACCCTGTATCCCTGCAAGAAAAGGCTGAAAAACGCAGACAGATTTTTCATGAGTATGAGCTGGCCCAAGCCCCGGCCTACCTCGGCACCCCGACAAAAGAACAGCTCAAAGCAGCTGAAGAAATTGTCGGCGCTGTGATAGAGGATGAAAAAAACACAGAGAATCATATTTTTGGCATTGCGGCATCAAGCGGCATTGCGACAGGTCCGGTGAAAATCATTCGGGACGCCAATGAATTTTCTCAATTCGCGCCTGGGGACGTACTCGTTTGCAAGATGACCACACCGCTATGGACCAGCCTGTTTCAAGACGCCAAAGCGATTATTACAGACACAGGCGGCATTTTATCTCACGCTGCGATTATTGCCCGTGAATACGGCATTCCAGCCGTTCTCGGCACACGCACGGCAACCGAAAGACTGCGAGACGGTGACATCATCACTGTTGACGGAAGCAGCGGCAAAATCACAGTTGTCAGCCGGTCCTGATGCGTCCCCCTCTTTCTTATACAAGCGGGGCGGGTGTATACTTGTCCTGCCAGTATACTCGTGAGGTGAAACGTATTGAGACCGACAAACAAGAGAATCCTTGACGCTGCCATGCAGCTGCTCGTCAAAAAAGGATATCGCGCAACAACTACAAAAGAAATTGCAGAAAAAGCAAATGTAAGTGAAGCGACGATTTTCAGGAACTTTAAAAACAAACAAGGACTAGTTGAGGCTTTGCTTTCTCAGCATTCTTCAAACAGAGGCAGCATTTTGGAACAAACAGAAGGGGATTTGTACAAAGACCTGCTTCATATCGGAACCTGTCTCTTGGAGGAGCTCGACCATAGAAAAGATATCATTAAAATCAGCTTTCGTGAACCGGCCATGTTTCAGGATGTCATTAACCACGTCACTGAATATCCCCAATCTATGAAACAGCTATTGGTTGATTATCTCAAAACAATGGGTGAGAAAGGGGTTATTCAGACAGGAAATGAAGCGGAGCATGCCGACGTGTTCATGTCGATTATCTTCGGTTATTTCATTCACCGTCTCCACTTAGGAGACCGGGTCATATCAATGCCCCAGGAAAAAATGCTGGAGCACAGCACAGCTCTATTTGTCAAAGGAATTTCTGCTGATTAACTCCTTGGCATAATAAAAAGGAGGATCCCAATGAGCTCAAGAAAAGAATGGGCGCTGATCGTCTCGCTATTATTGGGGGCCATTCTAGTTCCCATTAACTCAACGATGATCGCGGTCGCGCTCTCATCTATTTCCCATACGTATAACGAGTCCATCGCAAGCATCACTTGGGTGGTTACCGTTTATTTAATCGTGATGGCAGTCACACAGCCGATTGCAGGGAAGCTCGGTGACATGTACGGCAATAAAACAATGTACTTATGGGGAGTCGGCCTTTTTCTAATCGCATCTCTAGGCTGCGCCCTTTCACCGAGTCTGCTCCTGTTAATTGTCTTTCGGGCATTGCAGGCTGTCGGCGGGGCATTGCTTACGCCAAACAGCATTGCCATTATCCGGCATGTTGTTTCTGAAAAACGCCTACCGAAAGTGTTTGGATTTTTCGGACTGGGTGCGGGACTTGGTGCAGCACTCGGGCCTTTTATCGGCTCTATACTGATTGACAGCTTCAGCTGGCATTCGATTTTTTGGGTCAACATCCCGTTCCTCGCCATTGCTTTATTTACGGCATTAACGATGTTTCCTCAATATAAAGAAAATAAATCTGACGCGCCGCTGGATATCATCGGCTCTCTCTTGCTTGCAGGCAGCATAGTTTCAATTATCCTGCTGACGAAAAATGAGGCTCCATGGGGATATGCGGTATACAGTGTATTGATACTTCTTTTTGTTCCGCTTTTTTTCAGAAGAGAAAAACGTACCAAGCACCCCATCATTGACTTTGCACTGTTTAAAAGCTCAACCTTTACAAATGCGAATCTATCAGTCTTGTTAAGCAATTTGATGATGTATGCCGTCTTATTGATTATGCCGTTATTTATGACGAACCAATTTGGGCTTAATACGTCTAACAGCGGGATGGCGCTTTCTGTATTTTCGATCTTCATGTCAGCCAGCAACTGGGTGGGCGCGCAGCTCCATCACAAATGGGGAGCCAAAAAAATCATTTTTCTTTCATTTGCCATGATGGCTGGTGCGAATCTATTATTTTTGCTGTTAAGCAGCTCGCATTCTGTCTTGTTCCTCATGGTCTCTCTTATCCTTGGCGGGCTCGCTTCCGGAGTCGGTCTGACCAGCATGCAGGTTTCATCCCTTGCCACAGTAGACCCCGGTATGTCAGGAGTGGCATCTGGGATTTTCTCGACCTTCCGTTATTTCGGAAGCATCATTTCATCAGCCTTAATTGGCCTGATTTCGGGATATCACATCCTATTTATGATTCTCTTTGCTGTATCCATCATCGGCGTTTTTGTTTCATTGGGCATCAAATCTGATGAAACGGCACGGATAGAAAAAAACTCAGCGTAACACAAAACAGCCCGGCATCGCATCTTCCTGCGGTGCCGGGCTGCCTTTTATGATCCCGAAGCGGCTGCTTCGTCTTCACGGTCATCCTTTACGAAGAGGATGCCCAATTCATGATGTTCTCCTTCATAAGAAGCTCGCTGGTCAAAACGAATTTCTCCATTCAAACCGATAATTTCAAGCTTTACATATGCACGGTTATGCTGAAGCGCTTCATAGAAATCAGAAACGTTCTTAACCGGTATGCCATTGACTTTCGTTATGATTTCCCCGATTTTCAATTCCAGATCCTCAGCCGGCGTATTGGGGATAATCCCAAGCACCATTAAGCCCTGATCCCTTTTCGAGAAATAAAACGGAGCCGCGTTATCATTCACTCTTTGCTTTATGGACAGAAAAATGCGCCCTAACAAAGCAGTACAGACCGCTGCACCCGCAAGCGGCGTCCACAGTAAGCTCGCTGCACCGAGAACTGCAACGGCAAGACCGAGAATACAAACGCGTTTCGCTGTGATCCTTATACTCGTTTCAGGCAGCGATCCCTGTACCCTTTGTCCAAATCCGACAAAGTAAGGAATCCATAGAAAATGGAATGAGCCGCCGGGAACAGTAAACACGGGCCACCAGCTAAGGTGCGATTCTAAACCATTGCCGGGCACGAGAAGGAACAGCGGCAAAAGCCAAACCCGGTTTGCCAGCTGCTGTCCGATCGGCAAACCACGGCTGCTTACGACAAGTGCCGGTGATGTTCTCACATGCGCAGAACGATAAGCAACCGCTCCTTCAGTGATAATCAGCAGACCTAGGAACACAGCCACAGCCGGCCAAACAACTGCAAATCCTTGCGGAAATCTCTCCAGAAAGGGCTCCGCCTGATATATTTGCAGTCCAAAACCTATCAGCATACTCACACTGACGATATATGCAGCAGACATCCAGTTTGCGCGAAGAGTGAACGCTGCCGCTGCAGTGATAACGGCAATAATCGCAAGTAAACCGAGAGG
The DNA here is from genome assembly GCF_001719225.1 of Bacillus sp. FJAT-14266. Lineage (NCBI taxonomy): Bacteria > Bacillati > Bacillota > Bacilli > Caryophanales > Bacillaceae > Bacillus > Bacillus sp. FJAT-14266. The sequence goes on along the minus strand of NZ_CP017072.1, from coordinate 779,157 downwards.
AATCGATATTCCGAGTCCACCTAAAATAACTGACAAAAGAAGACCTGGAATCAGTCCCTTAGTATATGTAAATTTCAGATCATCATAAATATCTGCTATTCTTGTATGAAAGGTTTTTCGTTCCCGTTTGATTCTTACATAGCCGAAAGCCAGGGTTATGATGATAAAAAACCAGAAAAGCGGGTGTAAGAAGAACAAGCCCGCGCTTTTTAACAGTTCAATTCCCCATTGAACAGACACTATCTCTCACCGCCTCAAGCCAAACATGTTACTCATATTCTATCAAATATTAAATGGCTTGGATATCCTCAGGAGAGTTTATCTCTCTTGCGTCATCCACAGCGTGACATTCGATAGTGAAAAATCCTTTAAATAGTGGTTTACATCCACATCCAATAACCCGCTGATTAGATGCATCGACCTTTTTATATCTGTCAGATTAATTCCTAATCGCTTATGGTTTTTCATTAAGTAGTTAAAATAATGTTTGGCGCATTCCTCATTAATGTCATTTACTGATTCGACATTGGTGTAATTGACCAAATATCTGCTGAACAGCATAAGAAGACTTAGTGCTTTTGTAGCTGAAAATGTTACGTCTTGTGTTCTGTCTTTTAATTGTTCCACTAATTCATAATATTTTTTTTCACGCACAATACTTGCCCTCTTCAATTGTGAACCCCCATTTTCTTTATACAGATAAGCACGGGCCAGTATAAGCAGCAGTACTGGAGTGCTAACAAGCATTCTCGCTAACGTTACTCTTTAAATACCTGTCGTTCAGCTGCCATTAACCTGATTACTGTTCTTTTTAGAACCTTCTTATATTGTATGAAGTAAACAAAGACTAGGCAACTTGCAAAAGTTTCATTTTAAATGCATATTAACTCGTTAGAAAGTCTCTCTCATATATTGATATCGGGTAATAACAGTCCTTTATAAATGTTTATTTGTGAAAATTTTTTTAATTTCTTGTCAAAAACTCATTTTTTATGTGACTTATGATCCATAATCTCTTTAAGCACAAAGAAACAGGAGATGGAATACCATCTCCTTTAATTGACAAATAATGATTTCAATGCTGTTTGAAGCTGCAAATCATTTTTTTCATCTGATTTTTTCTTTTCTATCTGCTGATTTAATGTCTCTGCAGTGCGAGTGTCGATCACACCGGTTTTATTCAGCTTGTTTTGATCCTGAAAAGCCATAACCGCTTTTTTCATGTCTTTGCTGAAATAGCCATCCTCACGTCCCGGATCAAAGCTGAGACCTTTTAACAATACCTGCGCATGCTTGACGTCTTCATTGTTCATGTCCACTTTAAGCGGCTCTTTCAGCTGTAAAGGCCCGGCGGAAAAATAATCGGGCTGCTTAATCGCAATGGTCGGTTCAATTCCTTTCTTATGAATCCAGTTTCCATTTGGCGTCAGCCACTTGTAAAGCGTTAATTTGATGTTGCTGCCGTCCCCCATTGGCACAGCCTGTTGAACCGTTCCCTTTCCAAAAGACGTATCGCCTACAACATCATAATGGCCAGCTTCCTTTAATGCGCCGGCAAGAATTTCTGATGCAGAGGCACTTCCTTTATCCGTAATCACATTGACAGGGTACGCTTTTTTATGGGTCAATGTTGAAAAATAACGTTTTTTATCCCCATTGCGTTCAGCAATCTGAATATACGGCTGATCCTTTGTAACGAAATGCTTAAGAATTTCTTCCACACTTTGAAGATATCCGCCCGGGTTGCCGCGTACATCAATGACAAGTCCTTCTATTTCTTTTTTCTCAAGCTCCCTCAGCGCTTTTGCAAAATCCTCTGCGGTGTGCTCAGAAAAAGTAGAGATGGCAATATATCCGACAGAATGCCCCTGTACTTTTTTCTCTGATGCAAAAACCGTTTCGAGCGGAATCTCAGCTCTCTTGATCCGGAATGACAGCTGCTTCTTCGTTCCAGGCCGCTGAATCTTCATTGAAACGCTGGACCCTTTTTTTCCTCTTATTTTTAACACAGCGTGGTTTAAATCCTTGCCGGCCATCGATTCTCCATTGATGCTGATAATTTCATCATTAGGCTTCAACCCGGCTTTTTCCGCTGGCGATTTCTTGAATGGGGAAACAATAATAATTTTGCCGTCTTCCATGCCAACCTCAGCCCCGATGCCTTCAAATGAGGAATCAAGAGAATCAGAAAATTGCTTAGCTGTCTGCTTGTCCATGTAAACAGAATAAGGATCATTTAGCGTAGACAGCATTCCCTGGATGGCTCCCTCGAGCAGCTTTTCTCTATCTACTTTTTCTACGTACTCATTCGAAATTAACTCATACGCTTTTTCGATTTTGTCCATAGCTTTATCCCGTTCAGAGTCAGCTTGTGCCGTCGCGGGAACTGCTGCAGTCTGGGGCTTATCCATCTCAAGCAGGTTGATTCCCGCATATACACCGGCGCCTCCGAACAGCATGCTCCCTGCTGCTATCACAGCCATTATTTTTTGATTCATCCTTTACTCCTCCTGTATGCCAGACTGTCTTTACCAAAACCTAGAGATAGTATATGTAAAGGATGGAGATTTCATGTAATCATAGAAGAAAAAGAAGGCAAATGAAAAGCCGTCCCGAAAACGGAACGGCTTTTTCACTTTATACTCGCAGAAACTTGCGGATGGAAGTCAGACTTCCCCATACTCCAATTACTGCGCCGATTGCAATCAGCACTAGCGAAACTTGGAATACAAATGGATTATAAGGAAGAAGAGAGACAAATGATCCTTGAACCTTTGGAACGACCCATCCGATAACGTATTGGTAAGTGCTCAGCACCAGTGCAATCGGAATCACAGAACCGAATACGCCTAGCAGCAATCCTTCAAGGAAAAACGGCCAGCGGATAAACCAGTTTGTCGCACCGACAAGCTTCATGATTTCAATTTCTTTTCTTCTTGCGAAAATTGTAATTTTAATGGTGTTGGAAATTAAGAACATCGCCGTAAATACCAGACCGATAATTAACGCGATTCCAATGTTGCGGGAAACGCCGACCACTTTAAACAAACGGCTGACCTCTTCTTTTCCATAAGTGACTTTATAAACATGATCCATTTTTTCGATCTTTTTCGCCACGTTCGGCGTATCATGCGGATCTGTCGTTTTGACGACAAACGCATCATTAAGCGGGTTTTCCTGATCCTTCATTGTCAGGGATTTTCCGCTGTCACCAAAACTGTCAACCAGCTGGTCAAGCTCTTTTTCTTTAGATGAAAAAGTGACACTCTGAATGCCCTTCAGTTCCTTAATATCGTTCTGAAGCTTGTCCTGTGCCTTCTGATCTGCAGTCAGATCAACCAGCACTTTGATTTCGACTTGTTTTTCTGCATTCGTGGCCATGTTATTCAAATTCAGCATAATCACTAAAAACACGCCGACTAAAATCAGCGTAACGGTTACAGCACTAATGGATGCAAATGTCATCCATGTGTTTCTCCCGAGAGATTTAAAACTCTCACGCAAGTGGCGCCCGAGAATTTTAATCATATGAACCATACTCCCCTCTTGACTCATCACGCACAATGATACCATCTTCGATTGCAATGACACGTTTCTTCATGGTGTTTACGATTTCTTTATTATGTGTCGCCATCACGACTGTTGTCCCGCGGTTGTTAATTTCCTCCAGCGTCTTCATGACTTCCCAGGACGTATCCGGATCAAGGTTTCCTGTCGGTTCATCAGCAATGACAACATCAGGGTTGTTCACAATTGATCTGGCAATAGATACACGCTGCTGCTCCCCGCCTGAAAGCTGGTCAGGAAATTGTCGCGCTTTATGCTTCAGCTGCACGAGATCAAGCACTTCAAGCACCCGTTTCTTAATAACAGACGGCTGTTCTCCAATCACTTCAAGGGCAAATGCCACATTTTCAAAAACAGTAAGTTTCGGAAGAAGCTTGAAATCCTGAAAGACAACGCCTATTTTTCGGCGCACGAAAGGAATCTCTTTTTCTTTAATTGTCGCGAGATCTTTATGATTGATTAAAATTTGTCCTTTTGTCGGTTTTTCTTCTCTGTAAATCATTTTAATAAAAGTAGATTTACCTGCTCCGCTCGGACCAACAACATACACAAACTCGCCGGGATGAATGGTAACAGAAATCCCATTGAGCGCTTTTACGCCGTTCGGATAGGCTTTATATACTTCCTTCATCTCTATCATGAAATCACCTAATCTTTTTATATCATTTTATCTATCACACGGTCATACTCTTCGAATGCATTCGACAATTTATGACCCATTCATTTGTAAAAAGATGAAAAATCTGAAAGTTCCCTTTTTCAATACACTTCATTATACGTCAAATTTAGACATAATACTATTACAGTTTCTTTTCATTCATATTGTCAAGGCATAAAAACATCCTTGCCGGCACTCGGCAAGGATGTTTTTATCTTACTTTTTTTCTGACAGCCATTTGGCAATAACAGCGGCTTCGTTATCATCTACAAGCCCCTTTGGCATATTGCCGCGGCCGTTTTTAATAATGCTTTCAATTTTGTGTTCATCGTATTTGCCTCCGACCTCTTGGAGATTAGGCCCTGACACACCTTCTAAATCCTTGCCGTGGCAGCCTACGCAGCTTTGCTGATATAATTCTTCCCCTTCAGATGCAGTGGCTTCCGTCTTGCTGCCAGTGTCTGTCTTCTCTTCTTTTGCATCGTTTGATCCGCAGGCAGCCAACAGAACAGAAAGCGCAAATCCAATCATTAGTATCGATAACTTTGATTTCATGTTGAGAAGCACAACTCCTTTACGATCTCTTCCATATTATAACCTCGTTTAAGCGCGTTTGAAACCCTCGCCCAGCACCTCGCTCGCGTCTGCTACAATTACAAAAGCTGACTCATCAATCTGTTTGACGATTTGTTTCAATTTGGTGAATTCAGTTTGCCCAACCACGCACATTAAAATCGGACGGTCATCGTCAGTATATCCGCCGACTGCAGAGATTTTTGTCACGCCTCTGTCAATCTTCTGTAAGACAGCCTCCTTGACAGCCTGCTCCTGCTTTGTAATGATGAGCGCCATTTTTGAACGATTAAAGCCGACTTGCACAACATCAATGGTTTTGCTGGATACATAGACGCCAAGCATGGCATATAAGCCTTGCTCAATATTAAATACAATCATAGCCGTAACAACGATCATTCCGTCAATGATGGCGAGACACTTCCCCAATGACAGACCGGAGTACTTATGAATGATCTGTGCAGCCAAGGCTGTTCCTCCCGTCGATCCTTTCCCTAAGTACACAATACCAATTCCGATACCTATCCCGACACCGCCAAAAATCGCCGCCAGGAGTTCATGATGAGTGGCGGGCTGAATATCCCTTGTCAGAAACACTACTAGCGGCAAAAACACAGAACCTGCAAGCGTCTTTAGCCCAAATTTCCCACCGAGCAAAATGACGCCAGCAATAAATAAAGGGATATTAATAATCCACTGTACATACGCTGCTTCAAAACCATATGATTGTAAAATCGTACTGATCCCGCTGACACCGCCGGCGGCAATCTTGTTCGGAAGCAAAAATACATTAAAGGACACGGCCGTAATCGCTGCTCCTATCAATATGTATACATAATCCCGCAAAATCCACAATGTTTTATTCCGTACGTCCATCATATATCCTCCGTTTCTTCCAATACTCTCCGATAGCATTTTAATCCTTCCCTGATTAGATGTAAATAACACCCAAATACAGTGGTAATATGCTAAAGCAGCAGTGAAATCAAGGATATAAGGAATTAAAAAAACACACCCGTATGCATCAGGTGTGTTTTTCAGCTTATGAAAGCTTAGAACGCAGGTAGGCATCAATAAACGTATCAATGTCACCATCCATTACAGCTTGAACGTTCCCCATTTCTGTATTGGTCCGATGATCTTTTACCATGGAATACGGATGGAATACATAAGAACGGATTTGGCTGCCCCAGCCGATTTCTTTTTGTTCACCGCGAATTTCATCCAGCTCTGCCTGCTGCTCTTCAATTCTGCGCTGATACAGCTTGGCCTTCAGCATTTTCATGGCTCTTTCACGGTTTTTAATTTGTGAGCGCTCCGTTTGGCATGTCACAACTACGTTCGTCGGCAAGTGAGTAATCCGAACAGCTGAATCCGTCGTATTGACGTGCTGTCCGCCCGCGCCGCTTGCACGGTACGTGTCAACTTTAATATCCTCCGTACGAATATCAATATCAATTTCATCGTTAAATTCAGGCATGACTTCACATGAAACGAAAGATGTGTGGCGGCGGCCTGATGAGTCAAATGGTGAGATCCGCACAAGACGATGGACACCTTTTTCTGCTTTGAGATACCCGTAAGCGTTGTGTCCTTTGATGAGCAATGTCACTGACTTGATTCCCGCCTCGTCACCTGGAAGGTAATCGAGTGTTTCTACTTTAAAGCCGCGGCGCTCTCCCCATCTTGTATACATTCTAAGAAGCATAGAGCCCCAGTCCTGTGACTCTGTACCGCCAGCACCAGGGTGCAGTTCTAAAATCGCGTTATTTTTATCATACGGCTCGCTGAGAAGAAGCTGAAGCTCAAACTCATTGAACTCTTTTGTTAATGATTTTAGTTCTTTTTCAAGCTCAAGCTGGAGATCAGTGTCCGGCTCTTCTTTCAAAAGATCATGAGTCATTTGTAATTCTTCGTGGGATTCATTCAATTTTTTATACGAATTGACATAATCCTTTAAACCGTTTGCTTCATTTATAACCGTTTGAGCTTTTTGCTGATCATTCCAGAATTCCGGATCAGCCATTTGTTCATCTAGCTCAGCAATGCGGGCCTCCTTTGATTCGAGGTCAAAGAGACCCCCTAAAGTCCGCTAAACGAGAAGCCATATTTTCGAGCTCTGCTCTAATTTCTGATAATTCCATTTCATTCACCTCATTAAAAGATCCGCAGGCGCCTGCAGGCGCCGCGGTCAGTAAACTTGCCGGGGCGAACTATTCAGTACGGCCGCAGCAATTTTTATATTTTTTCCCGCTTCCGCAGTGGCATGGGGCATTTCGTCCGATATCAACCACTTTGCGAACCGGTGCTTTCTTTGCTTTTTTGTTATCGTCGCCTTCTTGCGGCTGATGAGCTGTTGTTTGACCTTGTACAACCTCTTCACGCTCCAGATTGTTTTCAATCTCAGCTTTCATCACAAATTTTGCGACTTCGTCCTCAATTGATTCAATCATATGCTCAAACATCGCAAAACCTTCCATTTGATACTCACGAAGCGGGTTCGTCTGCGCGTAAGCACGAAGGTGAATCCCTTGGCGGAGCTGATCCATCGCATCAATATGATCCATCCATTTAGAATCAACGGCACGAAGAACGATAACTTTTTCGAATTCGCGCATTTGCTCTTTGCCGAATTGCTCTTCCTTCTCATTATATTTTGTGATGATGCGATCCATAATGAGCTCAAGCATTTCATCCGGTTCTTTGCCGAAGATATCGCTCTTCTCAAGCGCACCTTCATCAAGATAAGTTGTGTTGATAAGATCAACTAGACCGTCAAGCTTCCACTCCTCAGGAAGCTCTTCTCTTGGCGTATAGGCTGCAATTGCGCGTTCGAGAGAAGACTTGATCATATTTTCAACGATTTCACGCAGGTTTTCAGAGTCAATGACTTCAAAGCGCTGCTTATAAATGACCTCACGCTGCTGGCGGAGAACATCATCATATTGCAGAAGCTGTTTACGCGAATCGAAGTTATTGCCTTCGACGCGTTTTTGAGACGATTCAACCGCGCGAGATACCATTTTGCTTTGGATTGGAGTAGAGTCGTCCATGCCGAAGCGGTCAAGCATCGCCATTGTCCGCTCAGCTCCGAATCTGCGCATCAATTCATCTTCCATAGAAAGATAAAATTGAGTAATCCCCGGGTCTCCCTGACGTCCGGAACGACCTCGAAGCTGATTGTCAATCCGGCGTGATTCATGTCGTTCTGTTCCGACAACAGCGAGCCCGCCAAGCTCTTTTACACCTTCGCCAAGCTTAATGTCCGTTCCGCGCCCCGCCATGTTAGTCGCAATCGTAACTGCGCCTTTTTGGCCGGCCTCTTCAATGATCTGCGCTTCACGTTCATGGTTTTTGGCATTTAACACTTGATGCGGAATTCCTTTGTTTTTAAGCAGCTTAGAAATCAATTCAGATGTTTCAACGGCAACCGTACCGACTAGAACAGGCTGTCCCGTCATGTAACGCTGTGCGACATCCTCCGCAACTGCCTTAAACTTTCCTTCCATCGTGCGGTAAATTAAATCCGGGCGGTCATCACGGACAACAGGCCTGTTGGTAGGGATCGTGACAACCTGCATGTTGTAGATGTTGCGGAATTCTTCTTCCTCTGTCTTAGCTGTACCCGTCATACCGGCAAGTTTTTCGTACATTCGGAAGTAGTTTTGGAACGTAATCGTCGCCAAGGTCATGCTTTCGTTTTGAATCTCAAGCCCTTCCTTTGCTTCAATCGCTTGGTGAAGCCCCTCACTGTAGCGGCGGCCTTTCATCAGACGTCCCGTGAAGGAATCAACAATAACAACCTGTCCGTCTTCCACTACATAGTCAACGTCCTTTTGCATCGCAACGTGAGCTTTTAAGGCCTGGTTGATATGGTGGTTGAGCGCGACATGCTTCACATCAAAGAGGTTATCGATGCCGAACGCTTTTTCCGCCTTCGTCATTCCTTCTTCAGTAAGCTGTACAGCTTTTGTTTTGATATCGTACGTGTAATCCTTCTCCGCTTTTAACGTGCGGACAAAAGCATTTGCCTGTACGTACAGCTTAGTGGATTTTGCAGCTTGTCCAGAAATGATAAGCGGTGTTCTCGCTTCATCAATTAAAATAGAGTCAACTTCATCTATTACCGCAAAATGAAGCGGGCGCTGAACCATCTGCTCTTTATAAAGAACCATATTGTCACGCAAATAGTCGAAGCCAAGCTCGTTGTTTGTGGAGTAAGTAATATCAGCGGCATAAGCTTCCCTTTTTTCGTCTTTTGACATTGAGTTTAAATTCAAACCGACAGTCAAACCGAGAAACTCGAAAATTTTCCCCATTTGCTCAGCGTCACGGCTTGCCAAGTATTCGTTGACAGTCACGACGTGTACGCCTTTACCGGTTAACGCATTTAAATAAACAGGCAAGGTAGACGTTAATGTTTTCCCTTCCCCCGTTTTCATTTCCGCTATATTTCCGTCATGAAGCGCCACGCCCCCCATGAGCTGGACTTTAAACGGAAACATGCCTGTTACGCGGCGTGAAGCTTCTCGAACAACAGCGAAAGCTTCAACAAGAAGATCATCCGTTGTCGCCCCTTTTTCAAGACGCTCTTTAAATTCAATTGTTTTATGTTTCAATGCGTCGTCAGAGAGATTTTCATAGTCTCCGCGAATCGCATCAATATCGTTAGCAATTTTTTCGTATCTATTCAGCGTACGTTTTGTTGGATCAAACATTTTATTTAAAATTCCAAGCATTTATAACGCTCCTCTATCATCACATGCCTATTTTAGAGGCATGTATAAATAATTTACTAGTCCATGTATACCTCTCATTATCATATCATACCTTTTGTTATTTCCAAAGAATTTGCAAATAAGAAAAACAAAAACCTTCCGCGGACATCACGGAAGGCTTCTCTTCATTATTCAGTCGGTTCAATTAAGCCATATTTCCCGTCATTTCTGCGGTACACGACATTTGTAAGGTTTGTTTCCGCATTTGTGAAAACAAAGAAATTATGGCCGAGCATATTCATTTGCAAGATCGCTTCTTCACTATCCATCGGCTTTAAATTAAAGCGTTTCTGACGGACGATGTCCAAGCTCTCCTCCTCTTCTATGTCATCCTGAACCGCAATATCTGTATCAGAGCCAAGACCGTTTGCCAATAAATATTTTGGAGAGCCCTGCTCACGGAATTTACGGTTTACTTTCGTTTTATGCTTACGGATTTGACGTTCCAGTTTGTTTGTTGCGAGATCAATTGCGTTGTACATATCCTCGTTATGCACCTCGGACCGAAGCGCCAGATCTGTCATCGGAATCGTAACCTCAACCTTAGACTCCTTGTCATTGTAAAACTTCAAGTTGACGTTCACATCAGCATCCACGCTATGGTCAAAATAGCGCTCCAGCTTGCCGATCTTCCTCTCGACATGATCCTTTAACGCGGGTGTCACTTCAATATTTTCTCCTCTGATGTTATAGTTCATCAAAGAACGCCTCCCTTTTATTAAGGATATGTATCTATTTCTCTTTTACCCTTTACAATTCCTGCTGAAACATAAATCTTTTGTGAAAATTCAGTGAACTTTGTCGAATTTTGTTTGTATTTGCTCTGTTATTGGCGGTTCGGAGGTATATGTATATGCTGATTGAACGAAACAAATACCTCACACACGCCTAATTGATTAAAAAGGGTTCCATACATTGATGAATAGACAGCATCCATTTTCTATAATGAATCAGAAAATGTTCCTTTAAATACTCACAGAACTCATGAGAGGGAAAAGAGAAAGAGACCAATTGATCAAACTCCGCAAAAATTTGGTCAAATGCTTTCACACAAATTTCAGCACACCGCGAATCCATAATGAAGAGAAGTGTTGAATGTGTTGAATCCAAATAAAAAAAGGCTTGGATCAGATCTTGGTAGATCCGATCCCCTTCTGTTTTTGATAAATTCTCTTCAGCCTCTATCAAATAACACAACCCCTCTTCGATGGTAAAAAGAAGATGATAATAAGCTGATAAAAGCGTATAATCTTCAATGCTCTTCAAGGCACTCACCTATTTACGCTTGTCATAATATGTGCCGTCAATCGTAATGTTGTTATAAGGGTTTAAATACGTCGTATGCATCACACGTTTTCTTTTCATCTGCTGAAGTTCTGTTGCGATTGACTGCTTCAGTCTTTCCATTTCCTTCACAATCAGCTGATCCCATGTCAAAATAAGTTTCATCTGCTTTCGCTCTTCTTCTGAAAGCGGCAGAGATATCTCCTGAATCAGTTCAGACCGTGTAGCCACAAAGTCTTCAATTTGCTTTAAAAGTTCATCGCTTTCCGGCGTATTTTGTATGTGTGACAGCATACTCTTCGTCTCAGTGTATAGTTGATCTATATTATTCATGCGATCCCGCCTGATCCGTGCCGGTCCTTCCGTTCACTTTGAATGGCTTGTTTCCAAGCATCGCGAAAATCTGTTACATAACCTTCAACCTCAGCCAGCATGCCCGTATCATTTTTGATATTTGCCTGTACCAATCTGCGATACATATAATCGTACATCGCACCCATAGAAACGGAAAGCTCTATGTTACGGTTAAGTGTAAAATTTAATTCCTGAATAATATTTTGCGCTTTAATCAGATTTTCATTTTTACGTTCCATATCATCATTCTCAATGGCCTGAGCGGCAAATCTTATAAATTTCAAACAGCCATTATACAGCATAAGCGTCAGCTCACCGGGTGTAGCCGTATTCACTGAATTTTGCTGATAGGCTGTATAAGGATTTTGGATCGCCATGTGTCATCCTCCAAATTACATTTATTGTGCTAGAAGCTGTGATAAATAGGACGATTGTTCGTTCATTTTTTGAATCGCAGAATCCATTGCACTGAATTTTGAATAATAGCGGTTTTCTATTGTGGTCAACCGGTCCTGCATTTTGGTAATATCAGTGCTGATCGTATTTAAATTTTTACCGATTGAATAATCATTGGTTCCCATTGTCGAGTTGCCGGCTTTTGCTTCAATGCTCTTCACCGTACTTTTCAGGGTGTCACCGATGCGTTTCATAATCCCTTTATCACTATAGGCGCTGCTGTTCGATCCACTTGTAAATAAAGCGGCGACACTTTGCGGATCTTCTTGTATTTTAGCTTTCAGTTTGTCTTCATTAATTTCTAGATGTCCTCGCATTTGGTAAGCACCAGACGTTGTGATGCCAAATTCAGTTAATTGATAGGTTTTTCCATCCGCACTAACTTGAGAATAAAAATCAGTCCGCATTTGATTCGTACCAGTGCTTATGCTGGTATCATTTTTCAGCAAACCGCTTTTTGCCTTCTCTTCCCAGAGTTCTATCTCTTTATCGGACATGGCTTCTTTTTGTTCACTCGTCAGCGGCGCATAGTCTCTGTATTTTTCTTCTTTCAACTTTTCATTCAGGCTGTCAACCAGTTCATTGTATTTATTCACAAACTCTTTAATTTGGTTGTAAATCCCGTCAACATCAGTAGATACAGATGTGGTAACAGGGCCTGTGGCTGCAGTTGTATTTTTGATCGAATAAGTAACGCCATTCACTGTGAAGTTGTTTGACAGCTTCTCCATTTCAAAGCCGTTGATGGTGACTTTTGCATTCGTTCCTTCTTTGTAAGCAGTAATCTTATTATCAGTGTCCAAAGAAAAACCTAGCTGGCCAGACATAAAATCTGCTGTAGCAGAGTCTGCTGCTTGTATACTGCCTCCTGCACCTGTTGCTTTAGAAGAAAACGCAATGGTTTCCACATACTCTGTACCATTCCAAATTTTATCTTTAAAAGCTGATACTCCTAGATCTGAGCTGTTAAGTTTAGAAATCACATTATCAATCGTATCAGCGCTCGTCACACTAATGTTCACTGTTTTTGCGGCTGTCTCACCAGGCGCAACAACGTTAAATGCCAAATTATAATCGCCCTGTGTGTATCCTGTATAATTGTTTGCCTTATATGTCGCAGCAGTTGCCAAACTTGCTACTTCAATAGTAGATGAAGAGTTTGCTGCACTTGCAGTTCCTGTAGCAGTTAACACAGATTCGTTTGAGCTTGATACGGTTTTACTCTGAAACGTACTCGGATATGTCAGCTTATTATTAGACATATAATCTTGGAATTCTTTTATTTTCGAGTTTACTTCACGATAGCTATCACGCTGCCATTCAAGAGTCTGCTTTTTTTGTGTTAGCTTATTAAGCGGTGCTCTTTCTGTCTGCATCAGCTTTGATACAATATCATCTATATCCATTCCTGACGCCAGACCTGTTATTCTCGTGACCATTTCAAACCACTCCTAATCTACTTTTTTTCATCTACAAATAACCCAAGAAATTCAGTCATAGCTGCATAAAAATCTAGCCACCGCCTTGGCGGAATTTCACGGATCACTTCATTTGTAGAGTCCTCTATTACTTTTACATAGTATTCATTTAACTTCTCATGGAGCTCAAACTTCAGATGAACTTGCGAAGGTTCCAAAAACTTGTTCATTCCCTCTACCATTTCAGCAAGGTCGGTATATGAAACTTGATGAACAGGAACCTCACTCTCATGATCTTTCTGATTATGTATTTGAGTATCATAACGATCCCAAACAGGTTGTAACGTAGTGAGCCTTTCAATGTTCAATTGATCATCCCCTATGCCCCAATCTATCGTTTATATCGACTAAATCGAGATAACATTACACATATTTTTGGAAAAAATCTCATCCGTTTTAGATTTCTTAGTTTGGAAATACGTTTATAAAAAGTAAGTGGAGAATCCGGTTATTATATCATGATTTAATAACAGCAAGTGGAATGATTCGGAGTTAGAAATATAAATAAAAGACCTTGGCAACGCCAAGGTCCTCTCTAAAATTAACGTAACAATTGAAGCACGTTTTGCGGCTGTTGGTTCGCTTGAGCAAGCATTGCTTGAGAAGCTTGAGAAAGAATGTTGTTCTTTGTGAACTCGCTCATTTCTTTCGCCATGTCAACGTCACGGATACGAGACTCAGCAGCTGTTAAGTTTTCAGAAGAAGCACTAAGGTTGTTAATTGTGTGCTCTAAGCGGTTTTGTACCGCACCAAGTTTTGAACGTTGGCTTGAAACGCTAGTAATTGCAGTATCGATTTTCGCGATCTCAGTGTCAAAACTAAAAGTAGCTGATGAAACATCGATCCCTTTTACTCCTAAAGTTGTTGCATCCATGTTGCCAATTGTAACATTAATGTTTTGGGTAGCATTTGCACCAATTTGGAATGTAAATCCTGCTGTTACACTACCGTCTAAAAGTTTTTTTCCGTTAAATTCAGTACGTTGAGAGATACCATCGATCTCTTCAGTTAAAGCATCCATTTCATCTTTAATTGCAGTTAAATCTTCAGGTTGCTGTGTACCTGTGTTACCAGCTTGAACAGTAAGTTCACGCATACGTTGAAGGATGGCATGAGTTTCAGTCAATGCACCCTCAGCTGTTTGGATAAGAGAGATTCCGTCTTGAGAGTTTTTAGAAGCCATATCAAGACCTCTGATTTGTCCTCTCATTTTTTCAGAGATCGCAAGACCAGCTGCGTCATCTCCCGCACGGTTGATACGAAGACCTGAAGAAAGTTTCTCCATGTTCTTTTGTGCTGCACCGTTGTTTGAAGACAAACGGTTCAGTGTGTTAAGCGCTGCGATATTGTGGTTAATTCTCATTTTTATTTCCTCCCTGAATATGTTGTTTAGGCACGTCCTTGTGCCTCAATTTTGTAATCGGCGAGCCATTTGTGCCCTCTCCCGGCTACATCATTAATATCGGATTGTCTCTGATTTTGTTAATATAAAAATAAAAAAATCCTCACTTTTTTTGTGAGGATAATGCGGAGATCACATCGCTGGATAACGACGCCGCACGGTTATTTTCTTCCTGAATGGTTAAATAAATCTCTTTCCGATGAATATCAATATGCTTTGGGGCTTCAATTCCAAGCTTCACTTGATCCCCCTCAACCGCAATCACTTTTACTTCAATATCAGCACCTATTTGAATCGCTTCGCTTATTTTCCGCGATAAAACTAGCATGATTCTCCTCCAATCGGATGCTTTGTCGTATATGAGGAGTCGTGTAAAACGACTTGCTTAGCCATCATGTTCTTGCGATTCACAATAATGGGAGCCAATAAATTAGCAGTAGATTTTTCGAATGGCTCTGCCATGGTCAATATTGTCATGACTTCTACGTCTTGAATATTATCGATCTCCAAAAGTTCAGCAGTTGATTCATCAAGATCAAATTCATAATTCTTAAAAAAGATAAACGGACTGACGACGATAAACGCAAGATTTTCTGAAGTGACGGACTGCAGTGCCACGAATGGAGAGTCTTCTGAAAGCGGAAGTATGACAAATTGTTTTTCTTCTAAAAAGCCTGGAATCCCGCTTTCAAAAAGAATGATTTGTTCTTCTTTTATGTTCATTTGGCCATGGTACTTCGTATGAATGATCATTGTTCACGATCCTTTTCTTTTTACTTTTCGGGTGATTCTTTCGGGTATTCTACATCTATATTTAAATCAGGGTATTGGAGCATGTCAACCTTAACATTTCCTGGCGTATATTCAACAATTGGCTTATGCGGCTCAGCCTGAATAACAGGCTTTCGCGGCGTAATCTGAACATCAAGCTGTGACGGAGTATATTGTATTTTCACCCTAGATAGAGAAGGAGCATAATTTTCGCCTAATTGAATTTGGTGCATTTCAGAGTTCCTCCTTGCTTGTGAAGCGATTGGGTTCCCCTTATTTTCAATCCTCATAAGCTCGTCGCCTTCTTCTGCCGTGCGCGCTATTCCCTTCATTACATCCTCATGCCCTTGTTGGGCGGCTTCTTCAATTCTCTTGAAAACATGCTTTCTGTCTAATTCTTCCCATGCTTGTGTCTGGTCAATCGTGAGTTTTCCAGGTGTCACCGATATTTCCATTTCCGCACTCGGCTGTTCGATCTCTAGATCAGCTTGAGGCTGCTCCATTTTTAAGCTGGCAGGCGTCGTTGTTAAACCAATTTTTCCTTGAACACTATGCATAATCAATCTGGGAATCTGCATAACTCTACCTCCTGAACTATAAAAAAAGCGAACTCCTAAGAGCCGCTTACTTTAAAAAGTCAATCAATGTAGGCTGAACAATTTGCGCATTAACAGCCAGAGTAGCCCTGTGCACACTTTGCTGCGCAATAAATTCAGTTATTACTTCTTCCAGTTCTACATCTTCATTGTCTGATAACACTTTGGTAGCTGTTTCTTCTTGCGCTGACAGTCTTGTATTAACCAGTTCAAGACGATTATATCTCGCTCCAAGATCAGATCGTTCAGCGCTCATGCCGTCAGAAAAATGATCAATATCATCTAAAACACTGTCCATGCCATCTAGCGAACCAGAATTTAGTGCTTTCTCAAAAGAATCAAGCATTTCAAATACATTCTGCCCGCTTTCAGAAGTGCCTCCAAAAGCTGACTTTGGATCTGAATTCACTTTCAATGACATATTATTTGATATATTGACTACGACATCAGCTGTATCAGAAATTGTATAAGTTCCGTCTCCGTTATCTGTAACCGGAGGCTTATCTGAATTTGTGCCATTAAAGATATATCTGCCGTTCACTTGTGTATTCGCAATATTTAAAAGCTGTTCCTTTAACTGCTTTACCTCTACGCCAATCGCTTGCCGCTCCGACTCGCCGTTTGTATCATTTTGAGCTTCAACCGCTAATTCTCTGACCTTTGACAAGATGTCAATTCCTTCTGTAATGTTTGTTTCTGTGTTTTCGAGCCAGGTAAAGGCTTGAGAAGCATTGCTTTTGTACTGCTGCACTTGAGACAGTTGCGTATTATACTTTAAGCTTTTCATTGCTACTACAGGATCGTCGGAAGCTTTTGAGATTTTTTTCCCTGAAGAAATCTGCGACTGGAGTTTATCCAGCTTCGAGTAGCTCGAACCGATATATCTCAGTGAGTTTTGCTGTATCATGCCTTGTGTTACTCTCATGTGACTCTACCTACCTTCCTCCAACACCCATGCCGTTGATCACTTTATCAAGCAATTCGTCTTGTAAAGTCACCATTCTTGCAGCTGCATTGTATGCGTGTTGGAATTGAATCATATTCGTCATTTCTTCGTCTAAAGAAACTGCGCTCATTTGCTGACGGTTTATGTCAGCATCATTCAGCTGTGTTTCTGTATTAGACGCCAGTCGATTAGCCTCTTGAGCTTCGATCCCTAGCTCGCCAATCAGACCCGCATAATAATCTAAAACACTAGTTTCTTTACCGTTAATGGTTATTTTACCGGTTAAAACATTTGCTAATTTTGTAGCATTTGCGTTATCGTTGGCTGCGCCAGTCAGTGAGAAAGCAATGTTTGCGCCTTTTGAATCTATTATGCTGTCAGCCACTTTGATCTTGCCCGCCGCGCCCTTGGCAGGTTCAGTTTCACCGCCAGTAAAATCAAAAAAGTCTCCGCCTTGTTCACCGCTCTTGGTCACACCATTTCTGTGCACTTCATTGAAAGCTTTCGCGAATTCAAGCGCCATATTGTCAAGATCAGAAAGCATTTCCGGGTATACGCCCTTTTCTTGGCCATCTGCTGTTATATACCCATAAGACTCTATAAACCCTAAAAGGGATCCCTTGCTGCTAAAGGACTCCGCCTGCACAGCTGTATCCCCGATTGAAATACTTGATACTAACCCAGTTTCATTATCATAGTTGGCTGCAAGTTCTGAAACCTCGTAATTTTTACCGTCCAAAACAGTTCCTAGCGACTGTTTATTTTTATCAAGGATTTCAATTGATACAGTTCCTTCAGCAGATGCAAGTGCATTCCCGCCTGATTTGTTGTAGCTGACTTTGATATCAACCATTGAGGATAATTTATCGATCAGCAAATCTCGCTGGTCATATAAGCCATTCGGAAGAAGCCCGACCGGCTCTACTTGTGCAATTTGCTTATTTAAACTGTTTAACTGAGAAAGCAGAGAATTGACATCCAACACAGTTGTATTTAGCTCTGCTTTTAAATTCGATTGGACATTTGTAAGTGATTCAGAAATATAATTAAACGTTTCAGCTACAGCTTGTCCTTTTCGAGCAACAACAGAACGTGCACTTTCTTCATTTGTATTATTCGATAATTCCTGCAGAGAATTCCAAAACGAATTGAGCACACTGTTCAAGCCGCTGTCATCCGTTTCATTTAAAACGCCTTCCATTTGGGACAGCGCTTTTGCCTTCGTGTCATAGTATCCGGCACTGTTGTTTTGAAGACGGTATTGGTAGTCAAGAAAGATATCTCTTATTCTCTCAACTGATTTTCCTTGAACGCCCGTACCCATTTGTCCCGCTGTTTTTTCTGCGTTTTTAGATACAGCAGGGAAATAGTCCGTTGCCTCCAATGAGACCCGCTGTCTTGTATAACCATCAGTATTGGCATTTGCCACGTTATTTGCAGTAGTGCTTAAAGCTGCCTGCTGAGCGCTTAACGCCCGCCTTGCAGTTTCAAGCCCCATAAAGGTAGATGTCATTTTCTGAATTCCTTTCTGCTAAGCTTTTGAATCAAACAGTTTCATTTGGCTGCTTTTCGGCAGCTCAGCTTTAATTGATTTGCTGTAATTGAAGTTATTTTCCTTAGGAACCAGCATATCGTACGAAATAGAGATGAATTGCAGCGCGTCTCTTGTCAGCTGCCTATTCATCTCATTTACTTTTTTCAGACGTCCGAGAACTTGAGAAAGAGATTCGTATAGTTGTTCCAGCTCTTCCTTTTCACTGCCTGAGGTTTTGGCGATACATGCGGAAATAGTATTATTTTCGCTATATCCGAGAAAGGCCGAAGTTGTTTTGATCCGGTCATCTTCTGTCTGCGTGATTGCTTGAATATATTTTTGCTCTTTTGTCAAAATGTTAGAAAGCTCTTTTGTTTTGCCGGCTTTGAGCGCTTCCGTCTTTTCTTCAGACAGCGTGAGCAGGTGCTCATGCAGAACGCAAAGTCGCTTCAATTGTTCAATAATTGCCTTCGCTGACATGGGCTTTCTCCTTTTTTATTGCTTTTTATAAAAATTAATCATATTTTTCGCAATATGATTTGCGTCTACTTTGTATGACCCGTTTTCAATTTGCGCTTTAAGCTGCGCAATTTTTTCCTGTCGTGAACCAGTGACTGCGTCGGATGCATGTTGCATTTCTTTAGCCTGTGATGAAATTTCAATTTTATCTTGAGGCTGTGCAGCAGTTTTTTGCACCGCTTGCTTATCATAATTTTTTTGATATGGATTAACGGATTGTGTTCCAAATTGATTGATTTTCATAGGATTCCTCTCGCTTTCCGTTGCAGTCTTTAAACAATCTTAACCCTTTTATCGACTGCGTTTTCAGTTAGTTTAGGGAATCAGCTGTTTTTGGTATTATAGGCATAGTATGTGTCTTTTTTACTATTTTCTTTCTCGATTTTCAGAGCATCCTCGTGGTTCAAATGATCCATTTGATCCTTAATATCGGACTGGCAAGCCTTGCAGAATTTGCCTTCTCTAATCGATGTCCCGCACCTTTCACAAGGGTATGCCAAATTAGGAAGATGAGTGATCTGAATTCGCTTCTGCCTGATGAATTTCAATATCAGCTCTTCTTCCACACCTGTTTCTTCAGTTATCCGGCTCAAAGTTGATTGCCGGTTTTCCTGTTTTCTTAAAAATTTATAGACAGTCTCAAATGATTTTTCTTCTTCCTTAATACACGCCTGACATACGGTTTGCAGCTTTGTTTTTAAAAATAAAGCATTGCATTTCGGACAATTAGCCAGTTCTCCCATCTTTTTTTCTCCTTATTAGATAATATGCCTGTGTCAATTTCTAGTGATTATATCGGCATAAAAACAGAATCATTTAGCTTCTGATCAAGGTAAAAGATGACACTGAAGCGGCTTTTCCTTTTTCTAATAAGCAGCGGGCTGCGAAGTGCAAGGTGGCACCTGTTGTATAAAGATCGTCTATTAAAATGATATTCATACCTGCTGCTGAATTATTTTTTGTATCAAAAATGCGCTCTGATAGCAGGCGTTCTGTTTTCTTTTTCTTTGACTGTTTCTCATTATTCAGGCGAATGAGGGGATGGTGGGAAGGCCGGTCTAAACATTCTGCCAAGAGCTGTGCCTGGTTAAAACCGCGCTCTTCTTCCCGTTCCTTGCTCAGCGGAATAGGTACAAGAACAAAATGCTTATCGGGGTAAACCTTAGAAAAGGTTGAAGAAAAATCACTTTTAAATGCATTTATGATTTCTGCATCTCCTCTAAATTTAAAACGGGAGAGCGCTTCTTTCATCATATCATTATATGTGTAAACTGAACGGTTTTGACGCAATAGCAAACTGTCTCTGATCCTTGTTCTCCACACCTCGCAATCCCTGCATACGGCATGAACAGATTGAGGTCTGCCGCACAGGGGGCAGATATGTCCTGTGATTTTCTTTAATTTGCTTCTGCAAGAATAACAAACCTTTTCATCAGGCTTTAGTAAAAAAAGGGCTCTCCATGTAACATCTTGAGAAAATTGCGAATCACATAATAAACAGATCAGTTTATGAATGCCTCCTCCTGCTTCGTTTGACATAAATCGCTTGGACTCTCTGAAACTACTGCAGCAGATTCAGCCAAAATGACAAGCATTGCTGTGTTTTTTTGTTTATCTACCAGCTCAGCTTTCGTATATGCGATCTTTTTAAGATCAGTAACGTAGGATGGACTCACTTTGTTTAAAGAAAGTGCCAATACATCGTTTTGGCATACTTGGCAAGTACAGGCCATATGAAGCTGGTCCATATATCGGTCGAGCAGTTCTTTCATTACGATTTCTTTTGAATTGACAAGCATTTTTACAGCTCCTCATCATCGGTTATATGAGTATACTGTACCACGTTTTCAAATAATGGCTAGTCTGTACATTCAACTTTTGCTGCCAATTTATTCATTTCTTTTATATGCTTTCTTGCATCGAGCATACTCTTTGTTTTGCCGAAGTGAAAGTAAATGACATCGCCGTCCGCATATTCTTTATGCCGGCCGGTTCTTCCTGCAATTTGAACAAGTGCGCTTTCCGTAAAGATAGACGATTCCGCTCCTAGTACACCCGTTTGCACCTTGGGGACTGTGACGCCTCTTTCCAGTATTGTTGTTGTGATTAATAGATCGAGCTGACCATCTCTGAATTGCTGCACTTTCTCCTTTCTATGCTTGTCTTCCGCGTGCACAGATGCGGTTCGGCAATGAACACCTTTAAAGCACGCAGCAGCCTTTTCCAGAATAGAAACGGAAGGAACGAATAAAAAAACAGGCCTCCCTTCTTTTACATGAAACTCTATCCATCTTTTCACCGCTGGCGGAATTTTATTTCGGTTTAATTTCTTCTTCCAGTTTCCACACCATACAAAGCGCGGTTCGGGTAAAGGTTTCCGGTGGTGTCTTGCGGGGATGCGAACTGAATGTAACTGTCCGTTCAATGCTTTTCTTTTTAATTCTTTAGGAGGTGTTGCACTTAAATAAACGAGGGTGCTGTTTTTCTTTCTTGCTTTTTGAACAGCGAATTGAAGGGTTTGATCAGCAGAATATGGAAAAGCGTCAACTTCATCAATGATCATAACATCGATTGCATCTTTATATCGCAAAAGCTGATGCGTAGTGGAAATCATAAGCGGCGATAGCCGCCCTTTGTCATCGCTTCCTCCGTAAAGCGCTGAAATGTCAGCACCCTGAAAGGCAGCCTTGAGTCTTGGAGCAAGCTCTAATACAACATCGGTGCGAGGTGTTGCAATACATACACGCAGTCCTTGATTTAACGCTGATTCTATACCAGGAAACAGCATTTCTGTTTTGCCAGCGCCGCAAACCGCCCAGATGAGGAGCTCTTCTTTTTTTGATATTGCTTCAATTAAAACATTGGCGGCTTTTTGTTGTCCGCTTGAAAGCTTGCCGTCCCATGTCAGTTTAATTGACTGCCAGTTTGGTTCATTTTCCTCTTCCCATGAATATAAGGGAACCTCCTCACTCACTCTGCCCATCATGACACAGGAACGGCAATACAGCTTATTCTTTCCAGATGAGTGATAAAAAGAAAAATACCGCTGATCAGTTTGTCCGCACCTATTACATCTATATCTCCGTTTATTTATGGATATAGAATTTTCAGCAGTGATATATCCATTCTTGATATGCCATTCAATCATCTCATCGGAAAATGAGAGCTCAGTCCTGAGCAAATGACGGCTTCGAAGCGTCTGCTGCAATTCTTTTGAAAAGGAACTGTTTTTTTCAACTGGCACATTCACATAGCACGCCTCCTTTCGAGACAGTATGCCTGAATGAATATTTTCTGTCCAACTATTAAAATAAGAATATAAAAAAATCTCCGCTCTAAAAACGGAGATTTGGCCTTATTTAAAACACCAGCAAATTCCTAACGCACCTTCACCCAAATGAGTGCCGATTACCGCGCCAAAATAGCTGTTATAAAATTCAACATGAGGATATTTTGCAGAAAGCTCTTCAATGATTTTCGCTGCTTCTTCCTCTCGATTAGCGTGGATAACAGCAGCTCGCATAGGCAACCCTTTACTCGCATCTTCGTCTAAAAGCTCATAAATTCGCGAAATTGCTTTTTTACGTGTGCGAATCTTCTCAAAAGGCACAATTACCTTATTGTCAAAATGAAGGATAGGCTTTACCTTTAGAAGACTACCAATGAAGGCTTGGGCGCTGCTTAATCGCCCGCCGCGCTGAAGATGAGCTAAGTCATCTACCATAAAATAAGCTCGAACTGTTTTTTTCATTTCTTCCAGTTCTTTTATAATATCTTCCGGCGATGATGCTCCGTTTTTGATTAATTCAGCAGCTTTAAGGGCATAAAAGCCTTGAGCCAAGCAGCTGATCTCTGAGTCAAATGGATACACATCAATATTGTCGACCATCGAATCAGCCGCTGCTGCACTGCTGAATGTTCCGCTGATCCCGCTGGAAAGATGGATACTGATAACCGCATCATAAGACTTGCCAAGCTCTTCATACAACGCAACCAGCTCGCCGATTGGCGGCTGAGAAGTCGTCGGGAGCTCATTATGTTTTTTCACTTCTTCATAAAAGCTTTTCCAGTCCAACTCAATTTCTTCACGGTAAGTCTCCTCCCCAAAAACAACCTGGAGAGGGATCATATGTATCTGATGTTGTTCACGCATTTCTTTCGGAATATATGCCGTGCTGTCTGTTACGACTGCAATATTCATAGCTTCGATACCTGCCTTATTGCTTTATAACTCTATTGTAAGGGAAACGGCAGCCTAAAAAAAGACCTGCCTAGTAAAAGGCAAGTCTCCTATTATACTATCTCATTTCTACCCAGCCATTTTTAATTGCGACCACAACGGCTTGCGTCCGGTCGTTTACATTCATTTTTTGTAAAATATTGCTGACATGGTTTTTAACGGTTTTCTCACTGATAAACAATGATTCACCAATACCGCGGTTGCTTTTTCCGTCTGCAAGCATCTGCAGCACTTCACATTCCCGCCTAGTTAAAATATGTAATGGTCTGCGGATTTCAGGGTAAACCTCATGTTGAGGGTGTGCAGAAACTCCGCTTGTTGCAAGGCGGCGGAATTCGTTAACGAGGTTGTGAGTAACCTTCGGATGAAGGTAAGATCCGCCCTCAGCCACTACTTTAACCGCTTCAATTAATGTATCAGCATCCATCTCTTTCAGCAGATAACCTCTTGCACCTGTTTTCAGGGCATGTGTTACATAATTTTCGTCATCGTGAATTGATAGAATAATTACTTTAGATTCAGGATACAGCTCTACAAGCTGTTTTGTAGCTTCCACACCATTTACGTTTGGCATATTGATATCCATGATCACAACATCAGGATGATAGTGCTCAACAATACGAGCCGCTTCGTCTCCGTCATCACCTTCGGCTACCACTTCAAAGGTAGGTTCAAAATCCAATATCCGTTTAACACCTTCACGAAATAACTGATGGTCGTCGATAATAACAATGTTTACTTTAGTCACAAGCCACGCCTCCTTGTATTATTGTTCTATATACTCTAGCATTCGGTCAATATGCCTTTTGGCTCTATTTTACAAATCATAGTCAAAGAGATAACGGAACCTTAATCATAATAAATGTCCCAAGACCTATTTTCGAATCTATTGTCATCGTTCCTTCCAATAAATCTACTCTTTCTTTCATGCCCAGCAAGCCGAATGATTTGTTTTTCTTCTCTTTCGCTTCCTTCAGGTCGAACCCTTTACCGTTATCTTTTATCATTAAAATCACAAAATCCTTTGTGATCTCAACTTTGACTGTAATTTCTTCAGATTCAGAATGCTTTAGCGCATTAGACACAGCTTCCTGTGCGAGCCTGAAGAGCGCAACCTCAAACTGAGGCGCTAGCCTCTGATCCTCTGTTTCTCCAATGCACTGAAAATGTATTTTGACCTTCCCGTTATATTCCTCGGTTGTATATAGATATTTTCTTAAAGTTGGAATCAGGCCTAGGTCATCAAGGGCCATCGGTCTTAAATCATATATAATCCTTCTCACTTCGTAAAGGGCATTCCGAACATTTTGGCGTAGATTTTTAATTTCTTGGAATCCGTCCTCTGCGCCCCGGTCACGGAAAATCCGCTCGATTAATTCCGATCTCATCATAACATTCGCCAGCATTTGAGCGGGTCCGTCATGGATTTCTCTTGAGACTCTTTTTCGCTCTTCTTCCTGCGCCTCAATAATTCTTAAGCCGAAATCCTGTTTTGCCTGAGCATCAGCAAGAAGCAGTCCAACTTCGCGCAAATCCTGATTCAAGTAGTTGAGCACAACTGTAATTTGGCTTACTAATGATTCTGACCGCTCAATGATTTCCTGAAGCCCTAGCAATCTGCGCTCCAAATCGTCCCGCCGTTCGCGCAATTGCTTCTCACGCTGCTGGATCATCGTCAATTCTACCTGCAGCTTATGGGCTTTTTCATAAGCATTGCGGATTTCCTCTTCACTGAATCTATGAAAATTACGGCTGACCTCGGATAAACGGTTTCTCGCATGGCGAGTTTGCACTTCAAGTTTATCGCCAAGCTCGATCACTTCATACACCTGCTGTTTAATTTGTTTCAGTTCTTCGACCAGCTGTTCATACTGCTGGCGTGACTGCTCCCCGATTTGAAAAACCTCGTCCTTGCTCCCGTCAACGGTTTTCAGCATCTTCATCAAAATAGAATCCAGCACTTTGGAATCCATCTTTGTTTTATTCATAATTTCCCTCCGTCACGGCGTTGTCATATATTTTTATTATAAATGTAATTGATCTGCAAATTATGTCGAATTATAATGAAAGAATGCGTATATTCTAGAAAAAAACATTTTTATATACTATCTACTCTTTATGATACCAAAATACGCACAAAAATTCTAAAGACTGTACGAATTTGTATAGGCAGTCTTTTATGCTTAGCAGGAGGGTCAGCTAGCATGCTGCACAGCTATTTTACTGTGAAAGAAGCAGGAGAACACGAGATTGTTATAGAAAAATCGCGTTTTATCTGTCATTTAAGCCGTGTTTCTACCGAACAAGAGGCACAGGAATTTATACAGAAAATAAAGAAACAGCACTGGAATGCGACTCATAATTGCTCGGCTTATGTTATTGGCGAGAATGATCATATCCAAAAAGCCAATGATGACGGGGAACCAAGCGGTACAGCGGGAGTGCCGATGCTCGAGGTTTTAAAAAAACGCAGGCTGAAGGATACTTGCGCCGTCGTTACACGCTACTTCGGAGGCATTAAGCTTGGTGCTGGCGGATTAATTCGCGCTTATGGGAAATCAGTGTCTGAAGGATTAAATCATATAGGTGTTGTAGAACGGAAGCTTATGCGAATCATGCATACTTCTGCAGATTACACATGGCTTGGCAAGATTGAAAATGAATTAAGGGAGTCACAATTTCTGTTAAAGGAAATCCATTATTCAGAAAATGTTGAATTCGAAACATACGTGGAAGAAAAGGAAACAAATGCTTTTTCTGAATGGATGACAGAACTGACAAATGGAAAGAGTGATATTAAAGAGGGAGAGTTGACGTATCTTGAAAAAGCCGTCAATCACATAAAGGAGACTGAATAATGGCTGAACGCGTTAGAGTGCGTGTGCGAAAAAAGAAAAAGAGCAAACGCAGGAAAATTATAAAAAGAATAATGTTATTGTTCGTCCTCGCATTATTAGTAGTTGTGGGGCTTGGCGGGTATAAACTTTATAAAACCATTAACGCTGCGGATGAATCGTACGATGCCCTATCCCGCGGGAATAAATCAAATCTTCGCAACGAAGTTGTCGACATGAAGAAAAAACCGTTTTCTATTTTATTTATGGGAATAGAGGATTACGCGACTAAAGGACAAAAAGGGAGATCAGACTCTCTTATTGTTGTTACCCTGGATCCCAAAAATAAAACCATGAAAATGCTGAGCATTCCGCGTGACACACGTGTGCAATTAGCTGGTGACACAACGGGAAGCAAGACGAAGATTAATGCCGCTTACAGCAAAGGCGGTAAAGATGAGACAGTTGAAACTGTTGAAAACTTCTTGCAAATCCCGATTGATAAATATGTCACAGTTGATTTTGACGGATTTAAAGATGTGATTAATGAAGTCGGCGGTATTGATGTTGACGTGCCTTTCGATTTCGATGAAAAAAGTGATGTAGACGAAAGCAAACGGATTTACTTCAAAAAAGGCGAGATGCATTTGAACGGCGAAGAAGCCTTAGCATATGCCCGGATGAGAAAACAGGATAAACGCGGAGACTTTGGCCGTAATGACAGACAAAAACAAATCTTAAACGCGCTGATTGACCGCATGTCAAGTGCAAGCAACATTGCTAAAATTGATAAAATCGCAGAAAAAGCCAGCGAAAACGTTGAAACCAATATTCGCATTACTGAAGGTTTAGCGCTTCAGCAGATTTACAGCGGCTTTACCAGCAAAAAAATCGACACATTGAGCATTACAGGTTCTGATTTGTATTTAGGGCCTAACAACACATATTACTTTGAACCTGATGCTACAAATCTCGAGAAAGTCAGAAAAACGCTTCAAGAGCATTTAGATTATACTCCTGATACAAGCACTGGCACTTCCGGTACCGGAAGTGCAACAGACGGGACTGACAGCTCAAGCAGTTCTGGCAGCACTGGCACAACAACTGACGGGACGACGAGCGGAAGCAGCTATTCGAATGACAGCAGCACAAGCTCAAACAACAGTACAACGAATTCAACAACTGATTCATCCTATTAAAAAATGCCCGGTCCTTTTAAAGGATCGGGCATTTTTGCGCAGAAAAAAACTCCGGCACATAAGCCGGAGTTTTTAATTCCTTTTCACCAGCCGTTTATAAAACTTTGTAAACGGCTTAAATTTTTCATTCACGAGTCCTGTCACTTCTGCTATGATTTGCATAAAAATAATCAAAATGAAGATAATAAACAAAGAAAGCCAAATTGTGGCACTTTTAAGTACAATCGCACTGATACTGAAAATAAATCCAATTAAATAAATAACTAAGACCGACATCCGATGTGAAAGGCCAAAGGCCATCAGTCTATGGTGAATATGCGACTTATCAGGCGCTGAAATCGGCTGTTTGTTTAATATTCTCCTGATGATAGCAAAAGTTGTATCAAAAATCGGGACGCCTAATATAATAATCGGGATAACGATACTGAACAATGTGACACTTTTATACAGGCCTAATAATGAAAGAATCGAAATACTATACCCTAAAAACAGTGATCCCGTATCTCCCATAAAGATTTTTGCCGGATGGAAGTTGTAAAACAAAAACCCCAGCGTGCTGGCAATAACGACTAATGAGAGTGACAGAATGAGTACTTTTCCGCCGGATAGCGCCATGACAGCAATCGTTGACAGGCCGATAACAGAAAGACCGGCAGCAAGGCCATCCAATCCATCAATCAGGTTAATTGCGTTCGTGATGCCGACAATCCATAATACCGTCAGCGGATAAGCCATCCATCCTAACTCAAATCGTTCTGTTAAAAAAGGTACTGAGAAAAAGTCCATTTTTAAGCCAGTGCTTACAATCATAATGGCTACACCTAATTGAATCAAAAACTTAACTTTTGCACTTAATTGATATTTATCGTCAAGAATACCTAACACAATAATGATGAATGCTCCGACTGTAATTGCCGTCATCCTTGTTTCTGTGTAAATACCGGATGCAAGCACGCCTGCAACCACCCCGATAAATATGGCCAGCCCGCCCATGCGGGGCATGATTTTGTCATGTACTTTTCGATTGCTGGGCTGGTCAACTGCACCTATTTTAATCGCAATCCTTTTTACGATTGGGGTTATGATTAAAACTGTCAGCAGCGAGACAATAAACGCAACAACAATGCGAATCATGCGTTCGTCAAGCATAAAGAAGTCTCCTTTGGAATTAAATGAAGTCTTTATTTATATAGAGAACCGTTCCTTCCATTATACCTTCTCCTTAGTTATTATAACAAGCTTCATCAAAAAGAAACACGTATAATCAAAAAACGCGCATCCCAATTTATAGGACTACGCATGTTTTTGAATCCCTGTATATTTCATAATTTGTCTAAATAAGCAATTCCAATCTTGTGTGCGAGCGATGTTTCGGCGCATTTCTTTATAGGTTTCGTCTCCGTTTTGTCCGAGAACTTTTTCACAAGCTGCTATAAAATCAATTGGATGATCACCTTCTACATATTCGTATACATACGGCTTTTGCATTTTTGAGGTTGACGGAAGATTAGTGCCTACAACAGGTTTTCCTGCCGCTAAAAATTCAAATAGTTTCAGCGGAAACACAGCTTGATTATACGGTGATTGTTTATATGGCATGATGCCAATGTCGATAAGCTCCATATAATGAGGCACTTCTTTTGGATCTGCCGGACCGGTCCATATGACATTGGGAAGCCTCAGCAGCTCTTGAAACGAAACATCACCATTGGTGGCATCCGGGCCAACCCATAAAAATGTCCAATCAGGCTTTTGCAGTGCCGCTTCTTTAATCATTTTAAAATCGAGCTTCGGTTTAATCCCGCCAATAAAGCCTAACACCGTTCCTTCTCTCCCCTGCAGTATACTGCGATCGGGAGCTTGTTTATGTGCAGAAAACAGCTCATACTCCACACCGTTTTCCACAGTATGAACCTTTTCTCGTCCTGCAGTCAGTTTTTTGTCTACTTCCTTGTGAAGATAATCTGATGAACAGGTTATTGAATCTGCTCGTTGTATAATTCTCAGCTCTGCCGTTTTAATGACTTTTCGCCGGAATTCAGACAGCAGATTTGATCGGCCGCTGATCGGCGCCGCCCATAAGTCACTGCAGTCATAAATGACCTGATCCCAAGGATACAGCGAAGACAGCAGCGGGAATCCAGGAAACGTGTACCATAAACAGCAGCGTTCACCGTTTGCAGAAGCAGGTGTAAGCTCATCGAGTAATGGGGAGAGCTTATGTCTGTAAAAGACATCTGTATATCGTCCGAAACGAAACATTTTTTTCTGCAGCAGGTCTTTGACAGCGAATTGCCTGATGCCAGAATGGACTTCCTGAAACTCTTTCCCTTGGGCACGCGGAGCCGGGCATACCCAAATAACTTCCTTCGTTTCCTCCTGAGCAGCTAAAAATTCTGCCAGCCGGTGCCTTCTGTATCTCAATTGGTCTTTTCCCCATTCAGCAGTGGCAACGATGACATGAATGATTGCTTCTTTTGTTTCCACCTTCATCACCTTTTCTCTCTGTTTGCGGCTATAATCTTTTTTTCACCGCGTTTTTTGCATATTGAACAAAACACCATGTTGCTTTCATAAAATGAAGCCGTTCGATCTCCCTGTAGACAAACCACGTTTTTTTCGCAGCCTTCCATTTGTTGCTGGAAATTGAGTTATTGACAAGCCGATATTCAGCCAGGCATTCATTCATTCCATAGGCAGTAAATCCTTTTTTTAAAAGAGACAGCCATGTGGCTAAGTCCTGTCTCGTTCTGATATTCGGCATTTGGATCTGTCCCGTTTGCTCCCTGTCAATCATCACCGTCAAGCAGCCGATAATTGTATTTTTCAGGGCATCATCGTACGTCAGGCTTTCCGGCGCATGAATAAATTTATCGAGTGGGGTCCCGTCCTGCGCCATTAAGCTGTAGCCCGTGAAAGAAAACGCACAGGAGCGCTCCATCATAAATTCAAGCTGCTTTTCCAGTTTGTCTTTTTTCCATTTGTCATCACTGTCCAAAAATGCTACGTAGCGCCCTTGAGCGCGTTCCAACGCTTTGTTGCGAGCAACCGCAGCTCCGGAGTTCTCTTCCAGATACACCACATGAATTCTTTCGTCTATTTTTTCATACTGCTGTAAAATGTCGCGGGTCCCATCCGTTGAGCAATCATCCACGATAATCATTTCCCAATGAGGATGGCTCTGATCTAATACCGAATGAACCGTGTCTTCAATATAGTCACGCGCATTATAGGAAGGTGTAATGACAGATACGAGAGGTTTCCAATTGGTCATGATCACATCTCCATCGTATGATTTTAAAAGGATTCCCTGAAAAATTCAGGAATGACAACGAACATAAAGGCAATCGTAAGGCCAATCATAACGCCGAGAACTGCTTTCTTTTTCGGAGACATTCCGCCGCCTGCTGTCTCACTTACGGTTTCGGAATCAGTAATACTTGCCGCTTTCAGGTTAAGCTGTGTGTTTTTGAGCTCATACAAAAATCTCTCTTTATCCACTTTGGAATCCTCGCTCACCGACTCGCCTTCAAGCGCGTCTATGCTGCTGCGGATGACGGCTTCTCTTTCTGCATACAGCTTTTGATCGTTTTTGAGGAAGGTGGAGGATATGGCGTTTAAGACAGATTCCGTTTTATCCTTATCCTCGTCACTATAGCTTAAAGTCAGTAACGATTTGGATTCCGTTTTGATGGTAAGCTTCTCTTTGATTTCTGCTACATCTTCATCCTTTTCATCAGGAAGCGCCTCCTTCAAAAAAGAGTCGCTCTTAAGCAGAAGCGGAATCTCTTCTGTGCTGTTATAAACCGGATGATCATAGCTCCCCACAGCCAAAGTATCTTCAGCTGTATAGCTCTTTTGATCAGCGATCTGTGACGGCAGGATATACCCCGCCGCACCTAATATAATTGGCACCGCTATGATCCAAATGATATTTTTTTTTATGCGACGGGCTATTCTTATCAATATATCGTTCATATAAGTCTCCCTGCTTTTTGTAGTCTGTTTATCTGTACATCGGCTCAGGCATTTGTCTGGATCGCCTTAACACATTCACGGCGGCGATGACGAGCGCCATAAACACCCAATGGAAAAATAAATTTGAAACAGAGCTTGGGCTGATACTTGATACCAGGAAACTGACCATAGCGGTAATAAGTCCTTCTGTGATCAGTTTTGACTGATTTTCTAATTTTCTTTCATAAAACTTGTAAAGCACCCATATGAGGTAGGCATAAACGGACAGATATCCCAGCATGATGAACAAGCCAAAATTAGCAAGAATTTCAACAAGCCAGTTATGCACCTCTGCCACATTGTCAGTATCATATACAGCATAATGCTCAAGATAATAGGATACATTTCCTGCTCCGACTCCGAATCCGTATGAATCAAGGAAAAAATGCCAAGCGTTTTTCAGCAGATTTGCCCGAGCCACATTTGATGGAAGCCTGTCATGAAATGAATGCAGCGTCTGCGGGGCCAGAAACAGCTCCCAAAACTTTGAATAGATTTTGCTGGCGAAAAGAACTGCGAAAAGAGCAATTCCCGCCGCCGACAGCCATATAGCCATTTTCTTTAAAACAGGCGGCAATACAATGAAGATGTAGACAGCAATACCTGCAAAAATACCCAGAAGGCTGGCTCTTGAACCAGTGGCAAAAATTAAATACAACGCACAGAGCGAGAGCACAAGGCCAATTGCCTTGATGTATCCATTCTTAATGTTTTTCATCATCGTGATGTAAAAAAAGAAGCTGATGGATAAAAAGGTCGCAAAGTCATTTTGATTAAAAAAGACCGATGTCGGATAATGCTGCTTATACTCCGGTCCGCTGTACAATGTGGAACTCGGAAGATGATGGTGGGTGATATGATTGTAAAAACCAATGATCATCAGAAATACCGTCATCACCAGCCAAATGGCATAAATAATCATCAGCCGCTCCATTTTTTGCACGTACATGACAATAAGATAAATGAAGAAAATTCCCATTGCCAATAAGGCTAAATACTTGAGGCCAACTGTTACCGACTTGGCCCACAGCAGAGAAACAAGGCCATATATAAACCAAAAGGCGAAAAAGAGCAATATCCCTTTTACTTGCAGCCCATGCCATCTTTCAATATGGGTTCGATTCCGAACCATGCCGAAAATATGAAGGCAACCCGCTGCAATGAGCAGAAGCCGGTAAAGGAACAAACTGAAAAATCCAAGATGAATAGCGAAAAATGCATTATTTAAAAAAGTGCAGGCGATCAAAATATAGATTACAGCCATAAAGAGCCGTTCTTTTGTTGTAAATGCGGTTGCAAGCGTCAGTAAAAACAGGCCAATTGCCAACACCGCAAGCACAGCAGCCATCTGCATGAAACCTATATCTTTATGGATGGCTCCCAGCAATAGGACGACTCCAAATATAGCAGCGGCCAGTAACGCTAGCGTATGGACCGCTGATCGTTTGATACTCACATGTTTAACCCCTTTCCTGATGTTTCAGGAGCCGGCGGCCGAGCCTAGCAGCCGGCAGCTTCAACCAAGTAACACTTTTTCTTTTTATAAATTGACGCTTCCCAAGTCTTTAGCCAATTCTTCAAGCGGCAAGCCCGGAAAATACTTGTCAGAGGGTTCCGTTCCCCGAACAGCGGGACGGCCGATAGAGTGATAAATGTATCCAGCTGCCTGCATCTCTTCAAGTGAAAATAAATTTCTGCCGTCGATGATGACTGGCTGTTTTAAGAGGTTTTTTACTTTTACAAGCTCCATTTCTTTTACTTCCGGCCAATCCGTTAAAATCAGGCATGCATCAGTGTCTTCAATCGCAGCATACACATCTGTGTAATACTCGACCTGTTCGCCAAGGATCGCTGAAGCTTCAGGAATAGCAATCGGATCGTATGCTTTTACATGGGCGCCCAGCTGCTGCAGCATTGGGATAATATCAAGCGCTGGAGCGGATCTCACATCGTTCGTATTCGGTTTGAAGGCTAATCCCAGGACTGAAATGGTTCTCCCTTTGACGCTTCCCATAACAGTCAAAAGTTTATCTACAATATGAACACGCTGCTTTTCGTTCGTTTCAATGACAGCTTCGATGAGCTTGAATGGATAGCCTGCCGATTTTGCGATTTGAAGCAACGCGGTTGTATCCTTTGGAAAACATGAACCGCCGAATCCAATACCCGCTTTAAGGAACTTTCTGCCGATACGGCTGTCAAGACCAACACCATCAGCAACTTTTGAAACGTCTGCGCCGACTCGCTCACAAATGTTTGCGATATCGTTGATAAAGGAAATCTTTGTCGCCAGAAATGCATTCGCGGCGTATTTAATCATTTCTGCACTTTCTAGGTTTGTTTTAATGACAGGAGCATGGAATGGCTGATGAAGTTCCTCAATGATGGCAGCGGCTTTATGACTTGTTGAACCAATCACGGCACGCTCCATATTCATCGTGTCATGAATCGCTGACCCTTCCCGAAGGAATTCAGGGTTAGATACAACATCAAATGAGTATCTCCCCTTTGAGGCTTTTTGAACGATAGATTGCACCAGTTTCCCTGTTCCAACCGGGACTGTGCTTTTATTTACGATCACTTTGTAGCCGTTAAGATGCTCACCGATTGTTTTCGCTGCCGCTTTGACGTACGTTAAATCAGCTTCACCTGTTTTGGACATAGGCGTTCCGACTGCAATATAAATAATATCTGAGGCCCGAATGGCGGACGGGATATCGTTCGTAAAGGTCAGGCGCTGATCCAGCACATTTTTTTCAACTAAGTCTGCAAGCCCTGGTTCATAGATTGGGATTACCCCATTTTTCAGACTTCTGATTTTTGATTCATCGATATCACAGCAAACAACTTTATTGCCGATCTCCGCAAAGCAAGTGCCTGATACGAGTCCTACATAACCTGTTCCAATGACAGCTATTTTTTTCACAGCGCTCATCCCTCTCCTGTAAAATGATCTTCCTATTTATATTGGTCGCAGTTTCTTACGATTAAACGGACGTTTTCGTGACCGTCTGATACTGATAATGCAAGGCCTTGGCGTTTTTTCCTGCGTCAAATTGAGCCTGCACGGTTTCATACAAGTCATCTGCTACTTCCGGCTTCCATATTTGCTCATGTTCGTACCGAGTGATCGCTTCTGCCAAGGCTTGAGCGGATTTCGGTTTAATCAGCAGATGTTGGTGCTTTCCGAATAAAGACGACACTCCGCCAACATCCGTACAAATAACAGGAACCCTTAGCGCCAGGGCCTCAATCACAACAGTCGGCATCCCCTCACTGTAAGAAGGAAGTACGAATAGATCTGCCGCAAGTAAATAGTCTCTTACCTGATGATTCGGGACTTGGCCTGTGACAATATGCCCCTTCTGTGTCAGCATCGATTTTGCGGGACCATCCCCGACAAAGACTGCCTTAGGAGAGTCCTGCAGCGATTCGATCGCTTCAGACAGTTCAAAAATGCCTTTCTCTCTGACCAGCCGGCCGACATAGACAGCCAGACGCTGATCGAGCGGGAGTCCGAGTCTTTTTCTGATTTCCTCTTTCGTCTCCTCATTCTCCTGAAAACGGCTGAGCTGTATGCCGATTGGCAAAACCGAGCTGTCAAAGCCCGAAAGCTTTTTGGCTTCTTCCTGAAGCTTGTGGCTGACTGCTAAAACAACTGATGCAGAACCTACGGCACGCTTGAAGGCTTTAAACGCTCCTTTGCTATAATGCGGATAGACATTCACATCACTGCCATGCAAGGTCAGGACATAAGGAATTTGCGCGGACTCTGACACGACTGCCGCAGCCCCGCCCGATGGCATGGCAAAATGCGCATGGATCAGATCCGGATATAGGTCACATTGTTTCATGGTTTTTAAAACGGCTGATGCGATTCTCCGATGAGGCTGCGCCCACTTCAGCTGGCCGGGAACTGCCCGATAGAAAGGCCGGTAAACCGGTATTCCCTTTCTAATCTCATACTCCGGTCTGGCATCCTTTTTTCGATATGTCTTTTTCAGCATGCGGACAGGCGCTGAATGAAAAGGCCGTGGGCATATCACAGTGATATCAAGCCCGAGTTTTTGCAGCTCTTGCACTTGTGTCTCATGAAACACACCCTCACCGGGTTTCATACTGCTCGGATATACGCTTGTGATCCACAAAATCTTCATGACAAACGTCCTTTTCTTAGTAGTTTGCTTTTCGTTTGAGGGTACGCTTTTACCAAAAGAAAGAGATAGCACAGCGCCCCAGCCGCAACTGAAATGGCCAGCCGCATTTCTGCCTGCATACTGAAGTGTTCGGTACTGAGGCTTACACCAAACGCGATGATGCCCATCGCCGCAGTAATCAGAAATGGCTTCATAATCGACTGGAAATAAGCTGAAAGGTTAAGCTTGATGACATATGCCAAAAGCCAGCGCCCGATCAGGAAATTAACAACACTGATAATGGCATACACCCATGCGACTGTCAGCAGGCTTCCCGTCTGTACAGCTGCAAACAGTGATAATCCGTACAGCAGCAGCACGCCAGAATCCCAATAAAACGCTAAGTCAGCTCTTCCTTTAGCCAGCAACACAGATCCATTTGGATTCATAAGCACTCTTAGTATTCCGACAATCGCCAGAACATTTAGGATCGGAACAGCAGCAAGCCACTTTTCTCCGAAAACCGCTGTGATAAAGGCGTCTGACACAGACACGAGCCCGATTAACAGCGGAAACGAAACAAGCGCCAGCATTTTTGTCATATTCAGAAAGCCTTCTCTGATCACGCTGTTTTCATATTTGTTTTTTGCGAAAACAGGGAATGCCACCCGTGTGACAATCGGATTGATCTTCAAAACCGGAATGGTGACAATCTGATAAGCGAGGTTATAAATCCCCAATGCTTCAGCACCAATAAACCGGCCGATCAAAATCATGTCGATATTTGCTCCCAGTCTGTTCACAAGACGGGATGAAAGCTGAAAGGCTCCAAAAGAAAAGAAATCCTTCATGCCTCTCAAATCAAAAACAAAAGCAGGATGCCACTTTTTTCGGTATACAGCCCAATATAAAATCCCTTTACTGGACTGCAGCAGGACTTGAGAAATCACATACGCCAAAATCGCATCCATCATAAAAACCGCTATCGCTAAATATCCGAATGACAATACATTTGAAAAAATCTCTATTTTGCTTAACGTATTAAAATGCAGCTGCTTTTGCAGCATATACTGATATTGCTGTCCAATTGGCGCGATCAAAAACATAATCGCCAGAATCCGAACCAGAAACACCAGCTCTTCTCTTTGATAAAATCCCGCAATGACAGGACTGCTCACATATAAAAGAACAAACAGCAAAACGCCCGTCATAATGTTAAGCCAATACAATGTTGACAGCTGGCGCTCCGTCGCGTCGTCTCTCTGAATTAATGCTGCGCCAAAACCCATATCGAGCACAATCTGGGCGAAAACTGTAACCGTTGTGATCATGCCGACAAGCCCAAATTCTGTTAAGGTCATCATATTTCCAAGCAGGGCAAACTGAACAATTTGTATGATTGTAATACACATGGTTGAAATACTTGTCCACTTTGCACCGCTCATGATTTGTTTTGTAATACTTGGCATCATATTCCCTACTTCTTTTTAAGCTCAGATTGATGGTGAATAATGGCATTCCGTTTTATCTTGCACCATCACCCGTCCAAACTACTTTACAAGTTTTTAACATAATTTTTAATTCTAAAGTGAAAGTCAGATTGCGAATGTAATATAAATCAAATATCAGCTTTTCCTTCGGCGTCATATCGTAACCGCCGTTCACCTGAGCCCAGCCGCTCAATCCTGGTTTAACAGCCAGACGCTGTGTAAAGCCTGGAATCTCATTCTGGAATTTTTCCGTAAATACGGGCCGTTCCGGACGAGGGCCAATCATACTCATATCGCCTTTCAGCACATTAAACAGCTGAGGAAGCTCGTCAATTCTCGTTCTTCTGATAAAAGCTCCGATCCTTGTCACCCGCGGATCTTGCTTCTGTGCCCAAACCGCCCCAGACTTCTCGGCATCTATTTTCATGGAACGAAGCTTATAAAGCTTAAATGGCTTCCCGCCTTTCCCTACGCGTTCCTGCGTATAAATGGCAGGCCCCGGCGTCTCCAAACAAATCAAAATTGAAAATACCGCAATCATTGGCAGCGCAATCGCCAACCCAATGAGCGCAAACCAAATATCCATTACGCGCTTTATTGCCAAATAACGAGCCGTCTTTTCAGATAATGTAAAAGAATGTATTTGTTGAACTGAGAATTCACGACTCACATTCATGCTTTTCTCTGCACTCACTGACACACACCTCACGATTTGTTTGGGATGTTATGATGACCTATGCCAGTCAGTTTAGCAGACGGATGTTAATTGGATGTAAATGGTATGTTAAGAAGTGTGAATTTGTTATTTTTTCTGACATTTATCCGTAAACTTTTTATTGTTTTAGACACTTTTTTTAAAAATTAAGCATATTGTTTAAAAAAAGAGACAAATCATTTTACTGATTTGTCTCTTTTCGTTGTGAAGCATTTAATATTGAAAATAAAACTTTGATTTAGAGGTTAACAGCTTGTATTGAACCTCAACCATTTTACTAAAGAATAACATGGATTTTCGTTCCACATTCCTTGTGTCCAGGACAATTGCTTGGTTATCCACTTTTGCACTGATTTTATTTTGAGAAGTGTTTATCGCAAATTCAATTAATCGCTCTTTCTTTACATGAGCTAGCTGTTCAAGCAAACTCTGCACGTTTACCGTCAATTTTGTGCAATTAGGCTCTAACTCTATACGTTTTACCGGTAATGAGATTTCAGACTGTCCGGTATTCACAATCATTTTTGAATGATTTGGCAAACAGATTTGCTTATCTTTAAAAATAAATGATAAATCTTTTGATTCAGTTTCATATGAAAGTTCTGCTTCTGTATAGGCATGTTTCTTTATATCAATCGAAAGATTATCGTAGTTCATTGTGAAATATGGTCTTGCACTGAAGACAAACAACGCATTATGCCCTAAATACATCGTGTTTGTTGAATACTTATACGCAGCACGCTTGTTTCCGATTCTCGCCCTTAATTTATAGCCATCTATTGACGATTCAATAAAGAAATCCCAAACGCCTAAATCTTCTTCTGCAGATGCCAGTTCATCAAACTTGCACTCAAATGTAAATGTTGAATTTTCATACTTAGCCGGCGCAATGTATTTTTCCGCCTTTGTATCGCGATGAACAAATACTCCTGTCAGAGATTGATTTTGATTCGTTTCATCATTCAACAATTTGTGTTTAATGGTTC
Source organism: Bacillus sp. FJAT-14266 (assembly GCF_001719225.1). Lineage (NCBI taxonomy): Bacteria > Bacillati > Bacillota > Bacilli > Caryophanales > Bacillaceae > Bacillus > Bacillus sp. FJAT-14266. The sequence continues at coordinate 740,624 of NZ_CP017072.1, read as the reverse complement.
CTTGAATGCTGAGGCTGTGATCACTAAATTCAATATTCTGCAGATAATGTTCAAGCTTATTTTTATAATTTACTTTTAATAACTCTTCAGAAATTTGATAACGTTCTAAGCTCGGATAACGTGCAATTATATCCCCGTTATTTACAACACAGAACTTTTTAATGTCTTGTTCTTCACGCTCATACTGGGTTAACCCCTGCAAATCATTATTCCGAATAAACAGCAGCCGCAATTTGATATGCGGAAGCAAAAATTGATCAGCCTCTTCAGGTACTGCATGAATAAATGAAGACAAATATTTAAACCATTCAGCTCTTTCTTCATCTGTCTTCATTTTTATTGTGACATTTTTTGTCCGTGAAAAATCGAAATGCCTGTTTAAAAATACTGCCATCAGTTTAATTTTTCTTGCTTCTTCCAGGTCACTAGCCTTGATAGCAGAAATAATATCTTCTATTGCTCCATAAAAGTTCTCTGGGGGAACATAAGCAACACTCATATGCTCACCGTCTCTTTTGACCAGATAGTAATAATCATAGTCAGCTGAAACAGAAATCTTCTTTGCTTTTAAATAAGCGTTCATTGTGAAGACCTGATCTTCCGCTGCTTTTATGTGAGTAGGGAAGGTAATTTTATTTTCTTTTAAAAGTGAGGCTTTAAACAGTTTTTGGGGTCCCAATGTAAAAACAATTTTGGAATCAACCAAATCAACATCCGGGTTCGTTTCCTTAAACATTGATTTGGGAACACCTCGGCCGTTTATCCCTTTTAACTTACCTAAAGTAATATCTGAATCATTCTCTTTTGAGAAATTGTACCATCTTAACAATGCTTCATTGCCTAGATAGTCATCGGAATCAACAAACAGGATGTATTCACCTTTGGCAATTTTTATTGCATCATTCCGCGGCGCACCTGGACCGCCTGAATTTACCGTTCTTTCAATAACAACTATATTTTCATATTTCTTTTTATATTGATTCAAAATGTCTAAAGATGAATCCGTAGATTTATCATCAACACATATAATCTCATAATCCTCTTTTGGCATCGTTTGATTAACTAAGCTGTCAAGACATTCGGAAATAAGATCTTCTGAATTATATACAGGGATAACAATGCTTATTTTCATCGATTACCTCACTACCCTAATGGTTCGGTTATATTTTTGCCTGATAATTATATCAAAAACATCTGTCAATAAGAATAGGTCTAACCTTAAATTTTGTTAAACTTTTACATAGCATATGTGGTTTAAAATTTTTCTCATTTTATCGTATAAAAAAGCTTGCCGGCAATTCCTGATGGGTTCTGCCGGCAAGCCGCTATTGATGTCTACTAATTTAATCCCCTAATAATATCCAATGATTCCTTCATATATTGCTTGAGCTGCTTTTTCTTGATACAAAGCACTCTTTAACTTACTTGCGTCGTTCGCATTTGAAATGAACGCCAGCTCCGCTAAACTGCTCGGCATCGTTGATTCTCTGATGACATGGAAATTCCCGATTTTCACGCCGCGGTTTTGAGTATTGAGTGCTTTATAGAGTCTGTTTTGTATTTCTGTCGCAAGCCGTTTGCTATTCGCTGACTCATACTTTGTATAATAGTAGGTTTCAGTACCTGTTGCAGCAGGAGTTGCTGAATTGGCGTGAATACTCACAAACAGGTTTGCATTATTGCTTTTTGCTTTTGCAACCCGCTCTGAAAGCTCTAAGAAAACATCTGTAGATCTGGCCATAATCGGAATGGCTCCACCATTGGAAAGTTTGCTGTTTACAAGCTTAGCAACGGCAAGGTTAACATCTTTCTCTTTTAAACCATTACCTACCGCGCCGCTGTCATAACCACCGTGTCCTGCATCCACAAATACCTTTTTGCCTACAATTACATTTTTAAGCTGGTTCACGACATTTGTTGTCACTGAAATAGTTCCCCCAAGAACTGTGAAGGTATTCTTGCTATTTGATCCGATGACTGTTCTTGTCGCAGTCGGCAATGAACCGGCGTCAGTAAATAGCATTGGGCGATTTTGCTTCGCCGCCAGCACAGAACCCGCTAAAGCATCTGCATATTGATAGCCATTGCTGACAAATGCAGCTTTTGATGAAGAATAATACTTTTTCGCTATGTTGGCAGCCACTTCAAAACGGCTGTTCCCGCCGATTCTTGTTGGTGATGGCAACTGGCTGTAAACGCTTTTTGAGACACTGATTTCTCCCCCGACCACAATAGTCGATGTTGTTCCTTTGCTGTTCATCGCATTTTTCGTTGGTTCGGGAATAGAGCTTGCAGTCGTCAGTAGAATTGGAATACCGTTACGGGCAGCATAAGAACCGATTGCCAGACTGTCAGCATATGCCATTCCATTTGCGATTACTGCTTTTGAATTTGAAGACAATTTTTTAGAAATATTTTGAGCAACTTCATAGCGGCTTCTTCCGCCGATCCGTTCCACATTGGAAATACCCAATTTTTTAATGTCGCTTACAACGTTGTTAGAAACACTGATCGTTCCGCCAATGACGATGACCTTGCTCGGTTTAAGCTGGCTGATTCTGTCTTTAGTCGGTGTAGTCAGTTTAGATGATTCCGTCAATAGAATCGGAGCATTGTATTTGTAAGCCAAAGGTGCAGCAGTTAATACATCTGCATACGCTGTTCCGTTTGCTATAACAACCGTGCCCGCACTGCTCCAGCCTTGTTTTGATACATTTACTGCAACCTCATATCTGCTTGCTCCATCCAGCCTTGTAACAGAGTTGGCCGCAAACGCATTTGGTACAAATAACACGACTCCTAGTATCAGCATAGGTATGCTTTTAAGAAAGATCCGCAAAGATAGTCCCTCCAAAGATTCATAATGATCCATAAATCAAATAACGAACAAAGGAGGCATCTCGCCTCCTTTGACTCTAACAATCTTTTAATAGCTTGATAGAGTTGTTCCCGGATAGTAAAAACTTAAAATTGTTGTATAAGATTGTCCAGCAGCTGCTCTGGCATTGGCTCCGTACTGACTCATGCCTATGCCGTGTCCGTATCCTTTACCGCTAATGAGAAAGGCGTTTGTATTGCTTGAGACAGAAGCATATGTACTCTTCATATTGGAAGCGCCAAGCATCGTTCTCAGCTCTGTTGCAGGTACAGTAATTGTTGCTGTTTTTTCACTGAGGCTTCCATTTGACAGGATATAGCCATTTGATTTTTCTTTCACGAAATATGAGAATGTGACGCTTGCTGTTTTCGGCCGCTGACCGGCAGTTTTCTCCGTGCTGAATTTCACACTGGATATTTTCGTGATTTTGATAGACTCGGCATTGCTGTATTTATTTTTAATAAACCATCTTTTCAAACCGCTCAAATATGATGAGTTTGTTTCATTTTTAGAGCTCCACCATGAACCCGGGCTTTTCAGATTCAGACTGCTCTTATCAAGCTGGGTTTTATTTAAAGACAGAGACCAGCTGATTTGCGGGTCGTACGTATCTTTTTTGGCGATTAAATAAGGAAGCTGGCTGCTCCACACCTCACCGCTCGCTTCTGTGTAGCCGCCGTTGCTTGAGGAATACGTAGCTGAAATCAAATTCCCATTGTATTTCAAAACTTTTCCTTTTGTAGCTTCGACCACTTCTGAAGTTTTTGAATTCCAGTCATATCCGCCATATACCTGAAAAGCGGTGGTGTCTTGTACTTCTTTTCCGGCCGAATTAATGGAATAAGTTCTCGCTGCGACAGCTTGGGCTTTAAGCGCTTCTTTCTGCCAGCTGGCCGGCATTTCATGAGGCACAACACCCTTTAAATAATCTTCAAAGGGGATATTCACATTGATTGGCCGAACATATTTGCCTGACTCTATTGTAAATTTCATGTTTCCGAGATATGGCGTTCCGTTCAAACTGATAGAATTTGTAGTTGCATATTTTTTAGGCTGTGCTGCAAAAGACGTTCCAAGCGTCTTGATTGCAGTACTGTTTTTATAAAGCACTAGGTTTCCGCCGGTTAACTTGACTGTATATCCAGTTCCTGCAAAAGTATCTGCCAGTTTGTTCTTTAGCGTATCACTGATGGAAATGCTTCCTCCAAGCAGCGCAAATGACTGAGTTCCTTTTGACGCTACTACATCAGCGACTGGTGACGGCAGGCTGCCTGATTCAACCAGCAGTAAAGGGCTTCCCTGCTTTGCTGCAAGCACAGATCCCGTTAATGCATCCGCGAATGTTTGGCCGTTTGACATAAATACCTTTGTTGCTTTCATATTTAATTCTTTAACGATATTGGCAGATACCTCATATCGGGAAACGCCGCCAATCCGTTTCACAGTTGCCTTCTTTTTTAATGCAGCTTCCACACCAGTGCTGACACTCAACGGACCGCCGACAATTGTAACCTTGCTTGGAATTTTGTAATCACTGCGGATGTTATTGTCTCCCGCAAGTAAAATCGGATAACCGTTCATTGCAGCATATGGCGCGATTGACAGGGCATCCGTAAAGACCATGCCTGTGGCCACTACTGCCTGGCTGTAATTCCCCATCCGATCGGCTATGTTTTTAGAAACCTCGTAACGGGTTGCTCCGCCAATCCGATCGATAGAACCATATTTTTTTAATGTATTTTCTACATTTTTAGAAACACTGATTGTCCCGCCAATGATGAGAATATTGTCAGGATTTAATTTTGCAATTTCGCTTTCTGTTTTTGGTGTTAGCGAATCTGCGTCTGTTAATAAAATCGGTGCATCGTACTTTTTGGCAAGCGGGGTTGCTGAGAGCGCATCGGCAAAAGCGTCCCGATTCACAATGACCACAGTCGTTGGATTTGTCCATCCGGCAGAGGCGACATTATTGGCAACATCAAAACGGGTTGATCCTCCATATCGCTCCGTATCCGCAATTCTTGAGCCGGGAATTTCATATCCGCCTGTGATATCGACATCCAAACTTGATTTGCTGCCTACATAATTACTCAGCTTAACCGAAATGGTTTTATCAGCGGCTTTCGCAGTCTGCATAAACGCCGGACATGCTACAGCCGCCGCAGTGACTGACGATAGAAGCAAGAGCTTCATTTTTTTCAAAACATGGAACCCCCTAAGAGTTTTTTATTACTTTGTCTCAAGATCCTTAAGCATTAAAGCGCCATTTGAATCTTTTGTATATTTGACAACAACTTTTTGCCCTTCTGAAATGCTGTTCATTTTGTCCTGAAGGTCTGAACCAACCTGAATCGACGTCTCTTTATCATCAATAGTGACTGCAATTGTATGGCTGTCCGCCAAACCGGCAAAAGTGCCTTCCTTCGTTACTGTCTCTTCTGCAGCTGCTTCCTGGCTGTCTGAATTTGTTTCTGCTCCTGATGAGTTCTGAGCTGTGCCGCACGCAGACAAAAGAAGCAGCATTGAGAACATTAAAATAGCAATTTTTTTCATTCCTATATCACCTCTCCACTTTTTATCGACAATTTTAAGCTTATTTTAAGATTTCTTTCAAAACAACGAAAAATTTTTGCGGATTTTCTTAAAATACCGAAACATTTGTTACAAGGAGCCGTCTATTGTAAAGAATCAGACAAATTTTAGTTGTTTTCAAATATTAAGAAACTTATAATCGTACTAGATTACAAAAAAGCGAGGACTTATTATGAGAGCTGAAAAAAGAAAGAAAAAAAGAAAGGCATTACTTGTCATTTTAGCCATTGTGGCCGTATTTGTACTCGGAACTGGCGGCTATGCATACTACTTATGGCATAAAGCAGCATCAACCGTGGCAAGTATTCATGAAAGCATTGATAAATCGAAAAAGAGGGATAAAGAGGTCAGTATCAATAAAAAAGATCCTTTTTCCGTCTTAATCATGGGTGTGGATGAACGCGACGGTGATAAGGGCCGTGCCGATACGCTCATTTATATGACCGTTAACCCAAAAACGAATACAACCGACATGGTCAGCATTCCGCGTGACACGTATACAAAAATTATCGGAAAAGGCACAATGGATAAAATCAACCATTCATACGCTTTCGGCGGCACGCAGATGACGGTAGACACTGTTGAGAACTTCCTCGATGTTCCGGTTGATTATTTTGTGAAAGTGAACATGGAAAGCTTTAGAGACGTTGTTGATACACTTGGCGGCATTACAGTTAACAGCACATTCGCGTTCAGTTATGACGGTTATTCGTTCGGCAAAGGAGAAATCACGCTGAACGGAAAAGAAGCGCTCGCTTATACCCGGATGAGAAAAGAAGATCCGAGAGGCGACTTCGGACGCCAGGACCGCCAGCGCCAAGTCATCCAAGGTATTATTAATAAAGGCGCTAATATTTCTTCCATCACGAAATTCGGAGATATGTTTAAAGTTGTTGAAGATAATGTGAAAACGAACTTGACCTTCGATAACATGTGGGATATCCAGTCCGATTACAAAGGTGCGCGGAAACATATTAAACAGCACGAACTAAAAGGTACAGGCACGAAAATCAATGGAATTTACTACTACCAAGCTGATGAAAGCGCCCTTTCCGATATTACAAAAGAGCTGAAGGAAAGCCTCGAAAAGTAAAACAAAAAGAAGCTTCGCACAATGTGCAAAGCTTCTTTTTTATTTGCCTGTAAATGAATCCGGTTGTTCTTTCCGGTACCCGTAATGAAACAGCAATTCTTCCACAATCCGGCGGGAAGCCTCTCCATCTCCATACGGATTAGAAGCCTGGGACATTTTCTTGTACTCATCAGGATCAGTTAACAGCTGTTTTGCCAGCTGATAAATGTTTTCCTCATCCGTCCCTGCAAGTTTCAGCGTTCCCGCTTCCACTCCTTCAGGCCGTTCCGTCGTATCACGCAGAACAAGCACCGGTTTCCCGAGAGATGGGGCTTCCTCCTGCACGCCGCCCGAATCTGTCAATATAAAATGCGATTTCGCTGCAAAGTTATGGAAATCAATCACCTCTAAAGGTTCAATTAGATGTACTCTGCCAGAATCACCAAAATGCTTATGAGCCGCTTCCCGGACAACAGGATTCAGGTGCACAGGGTAAACGACTTGTACATCTTCAAATTCCCCTACAATTCTGCGGATAGCCTTGAACATATTTTCCATTGGCTCACCCAAATTCTCCCGGCGGTGAGCGGTCAAGAGAATCATTTTATCCTCACCCACCTGATCGAGAACAGGATGTGAGTAACCATCCCTAACCGTTGTGTTGAGTGCGTCAATCGCTGTATTGCCCGTTACAAAAATAGAGTCGGCCTTTTTGTTTTCTTTTAATAAATTGTCTTTCGCCTGGCCTGTCGGAGCAAAATGCAAATCAGCAATCGCCCCTGTCATCTGTCGATTGAGCTCTTCCGGAAACGGGGAATACTTATTCCCTGTACGGAGCCCCGCCTCCACATGACCGACAGCAATTTGATGGTAAAAAGCGGCTAGGCTTCCGGCAAACGTCGTCGTCGTATCACCATGGACAAGCACAATATCGGGTTTGATATCTTTAAACAACTCATCCAATTTTACAAGTGCGTTAGACGTAATCTCTGCCAGTGTCTGCCGCTCCTTCATAATGTTCAAATCGAAGTCAGGCTTGATGTGAAACGCATCTAACACCTGATCGAGCATCTGTCTGTGCTGTGCAGTTACCGTTACATAGGAATCTATTTCAGGATATTTTTTCAATTCAAGCACAAGCGGTGCCATCTTGATCGCTTCAGGCCTGGTCCCGAAAACAGTCATAACTTTTAGTTTTTTCATATTTGTCACCTGGTTTCTTTGTTTAACGGGCTGTTAGATAGAATTTCGATTGGTCCGATTGTATAAATAGATCTACTTTCTTCTTTATTTTAAAGCACCATAGCTTTTTTTCAATATTTTTACTGCAAAAGTACACACTGACATCCTTTTTCGGAACCAATGTGGTTTTATAAGAATTAATGGATAAAACAATATTGGTGTTTTGTAAATAAGCCGGAGCAAACTTTTGCTGAACGAGATTCCGATCAACCTGTATCACTGTCCCATCAACTGAACTGATTTGATTTTTTATTGGTATTAAAAACTCTTGGTTATTGCATTCGAGCAATAATAAAGATTGCTTCGGAAAAAACAATTGGCTTCCAGGAAATACGAACGTTAAATGCTGGTCCGAATCATTATCTCTGAATTCGACTTTCAGAACTTCCTGCTTTCTGATATCCACCGACAAATTATCATAGGTTTTAGTAAAGTACGGCCGTGCGCTGAAAGCATATTCCCCGTTATTCCCAATATATTTAGCATGTTTTGAATAAGGATACGGTTCTCTGCTGCTGCCAATTCGGACGCGTTTTTTATAGCCGTCTATCCCCGATTCAATAAAGAAATCCCACACACCAATATCTTCTTCATGAATAGCCAAATCAGTAAACTTCGTGAGAAATTCAAATTCTCCGTCCTTGGAATACACTGGAGAAATGATTTTTTCAGTTTTTCTATCACGGTGCACCCAAATGCCGTATAAAGTTTGCATAGCTTGATGCTCTGGTTGTAAAGCCGTGTGGGTAACCGACCCTCTTAATGTGAAAGTGTTGTCCTTCATTTGAAATTCGCTCACGTAATGACTGATTTTGTTTCTGTCATCAACAATCCGTTCATTCTCTGCCAAATGATATGAGATAAGGCTGGGATAGTTTGCTATGATATGACCATTTTTAACTGACGTATATTGGGCCATATTTTCTTTATCAGCTTCAAACTGCTTTAAGCCCTTTAGGTCATTATGGCGTACAAAGTGTAATTTTAACCGCGTATGAGAATGAACAAGTTTATCAATTTCCCGTGGTATATTTTGTTCAACAAAATGATGCAGCTCTGTCATCCATGTTTGCTGCTCCCGTTCGTCCTCGATTGTTACGGTAAAGTCCGTTGTTCTGGAAAAATCAAAATGACGATTCAAAAATTTCGCCATAAACTTCATTTTGCGATTATGTGAAAGACGGCTATTACGAATCATATCTATGATTACCTTCATTGCGCCATAGTAGCTTTGAGGCGCAACGTATGCAAACGTCATATGCTCGCCATCATGCTGTACAGCATAGTAATAATCATAATCGGCCAAGACAGAAATTTTGTCCGCTTCTAAATAAGCCTGCATGACAAATACCTGATCCTCTGTAGCCTGTATATTAGAGGGGAAATATATGTCATGCATTCTAAGCAGTGAGACTTTAAAAAGTTTTGTCGGTCCTATTGAGTAAACAAGCGGAGATTTTACAAGATCCGCCTCAGGTTTCGTTTCCTTAAAAATAGCTTGCGGGACCGATCTGCCGTTTACACCGACCATTTTCCCAAGCACAATATCTGAATCATGCTGTTTTGCAAATTGATACATTCTCTCGAACGCTTCGATTCCTACATAATCATCGGAATCAATAAAAAAAATGTATTCACCGTTCGCAGCACGTATCGCTTGGTTTCGCGGCTCCCCCGGCCCTCCCGAATTTTTTTCTCGTTCTATAACCGTTATATTAGAATACTGTTCACTGTACTTTTTTAATATTGAAACCGTGCCATCCTGTGAACAATCATCTACACAAATAATTTCGTACTCATTATTCGGCATGGTTTGTTGAACCAGACTATCCAGGCAGCGGGAGATAAAATGTTCTGAGTTGTATGTGGGTACTGCTGCAGTGATTTTCACCATGACACCTCTATCCTTATCCGCTTCTATTTCATTCGCAAAAGCTCATATAATGAACAAAAATGATGCAAAAACGTACTATTTCGTTATTTCAAATACTTCTTCCCATCTTTCAAATAATCGGGCTTCACTATATTCAGTATCCATTAAGTTCTTTGCGTTTTTTCCATATTGAATGGCTCTCTCAGGGTTGTCGTACAAATAAATGATACTTTCAGCAAGCATGTCAATATTATCAGGTTCTACAAGCATTCCCGTTTCGTGTTCTTTTATGAGCTCCCTCGGGCTGTATTTCACATCAAAACTGATAACAGGGGTTGCGCACGAAAACGATTCACAAATCGCGAGACTAAACCCCTCAAATTTTGATGTTAATAATGTGGCAAGCGCCTGCTGATAAAATGGAGCGGGATTTGCGACATATCCTTTTAAATGTACATTATCTAACTTAAGATCATCGATCAATTGCTGGTATTCCTCATGGCCGGGACCGCTGCCATATATATTCAGGACAATATCCGGCCGGGATTTTTTTACGATTCCCATTGCTTTTATGACCTTATCGATCCCTTTTTCCTCATGATATCTGGCCACCATGACAAATTCGTTTTTCTTCTTTTCATACGTTTGTAATTTTTCAAGCCTTCTTGGTGCATGAGGAATAACAAAAATATTATTGTTCGACTCAAAATCCTTCATGATATCTTCTTTTTGTTCATTCGTTAATACGATCAGCCCGTCATAATCCTTAATATGCTCCATCGCATATTGATGATTGGTTCGAACTTTGCTGCCTAACGTATAAGGATAATCTAAATGATTTGAGTGAACACAGTAAAATCGTTTTGCCAATCCTGCACGCATTTCATTTACTTTTGAAGCACTTCCGACTCCATCACAGATGATAATAGGGTCCTTTTCTTTCTCACATAACGTTTCAAGCCAATGTGTATGAAACTGGTGCTTGTTTTTGAAAAATACAGCTTCCTTTTCATCACGGCCAAACAGCATAACTCCTTGACTGGCTCCTGTTTTAAAATGGTACCATTCTGTTAAATAACAAAAACCGTCGGGTGCTGTGTAGTGAATTTGATTGATTTTTCCGCTTCTTGTATCGAAAATCACAGTTTTATTTACATAACCGCCTTGAAAGAATTCTCGCTTTGTCATTTGCATATTTTCATTGAAATGATCTACATATAAAAGATTATCCGACTCATCCCATTTTTTCTTTTTTATATATAAGCCATTCTTGAAGTATTCCGTTTCTAATTTTTCCTCATTATGATACGCAGCATATGGTTCTTCAAAGCGATTACGATTTTGATCATAGTAACTTTGCTGCACTTCCCCAATTTTTATATGCTTATGCTGATTTTTATAGTCATCATAAATATTGAGGATATTTACATCAGCATGCAGCCTTCCAGCGCTCTTCAGCACTTGCTCAATTTGATCATAATTGTCCTTATAATCAAGTGTAACCAAATCGATTTTATGGCCGCGCTCCGCAAATGTAAAAGATCTTGACATCATAGAGCTTGTAATGCCGCCTTTTTCAATGTCTATTTCATATATAAGTGAAAAGATCCTTCTCATCTTCAAGCTCCTTCTTCTGGTAAAACCTTGTCTGCTATTTTTTTACAAACAGCCGTTTCATTAATTTTCTCCGAAATCCCTCGGCAGTCTGAACACGCAAATAATTATTTTCTTTTTCTAAAGTAACTTGCCAGCCTGAAATACTTTGTTCTGATAATGGAATTTCCTTTGAATCGGTTATTCGCACACCTGATGCAAAGAAGCTATTATCCCACTCGGAACAGAGATACAATTCAATGGTGGACAACTGATCTAATACAGAGTGAACACGAAGTGTACCGCTTACGGTAAATATTAGTTCTTCCTCGCTGTTTACTTTTGCGTTAAACGTGCTTTCAGTGCCGCTCTTTTTATTTTTTAATTTCCAATACATTTTATGACGGCCAACAGAATGGGGAGGAATGCAGCCTTTAAATTCAACCTTGGCTGACAGATATAAATCGGATTTTGATTGCCATTCTGCCATTAACAGCTCAACATTCATATCCTTCAATTGATTATTAAATGGCACCTGATCTATTAGTTTGTCCACAAAACGCTTGCGGGTAAACGGCTCTTCAGAAACGTAATAAATATTTGTGCGAGGCCCCGTATTTTTAATTATGTCATGATATCTCTTCAAGGAAGGAACCACAAAAGCATCAAGGTGGCCTATTTCCTTTTCAGGGTTTTCCAACATCTCATTCGTCTCTATAAAACCTAGATACATGGAAGAATATTCAACTGAAAGAGATTTTAATGTAGTATATAACTCAACTTCAGAAGTCATAAATAAATAATCCGCTTCCTTTATCAAGCGGCTCAGAAAATAACGGGCAAGTTCATTTTCTGAATACAATACACTGACTATATTCTCTTTTTCGTCAAAAATGACAATTTTTTCAGTTGTTCCATCATTCTTATACCATTTTGTCATATAACAAGTGCCATCTGCCCTTAAATAAAGATGCTGCTTCGGTTTGTTAGTGTCCAGATCCATGTACATTAAGCTGTGTACATATCCAGACAAATCATATTCTTCCCTTTTAAATCTTTGCCTGCTTTCATTAAAGTAATCAATAACAGCAAGTTCTCCTGATGCTGTAAACCTTTGATATTTGATATAACGTCCATTATTGTAATAACGATAAATTGGCTTATTTGGTTCTTGAATATATGTTAAACCTTCTTGTTCAATCGGATGCTTGATTTTATCTTTCTGAGGTTCAGAACCTTTAAAGTAGCTGTACATATTAATAACAGCAGTATCTTTAAAAGAAGAAGGCCCATTGGGCTCATGATGTAAAGTGACAATTTCCATTGGATAATTCCAATCGATCGTATTGATACTAAACTTTTTTGCAGCATTCAGCTCTTGACAAACAAATGCTAATTTTGGAGTAGAAACCTTAATCGTCATCATCTATTTATTACCTTTCGAATAAATTCGTACAGTCACATTTTCAGAACTACATTATATCACTTTTGCTGAGCAGGCTCTAGAGATGAAGAAGCTGTTATATTTCTTGAAATACCGGATCAGGTGAAACTGTTTTATCTATCAATTAATGATATTTTTTTGTATTTCTTCAACCCCAAAGTCACTGAATTGACTCTTGTTTAATATTGGTTTTTCTTATATGATTAAATGTGTTTAACAGAATGAAAATAGGGTATTGATGAGAAAAGAAACTCAAACATTTTAAATACTCTGCATTCAAAAGAGTGACCCTAAATCTGTTCTTAAGGAAGGTGCTTTGAAATTGAAAAAAGTACGTAAAGCCATAATCCCTGCCGCAGGTCTCGGAACGAGATTCTTGCCGGCTACGAAAGCAATGCCGAAAGAAATGCTTCCTATCGTTGATAAACCTACCATTCAATACATAATTGAAGAAGCTGTTGAAGCCGGTATTGAAGATATTATTATCGTAACAGGAAAAAGCAAGCGTGCGATTGAGGATCATTTTGATTACTCTCCTGAGCTTGAAAGAAACCTAGAAGAAAAAGGAAAAACTGAGCTGCTTGAAAAAGTGAAAAAGGCTTCTAACCTGGCTGACATTCACTATATCCGCCAAAAAGAACCTAAAGGTCTCGGACATGCTGTCTGGTGCGCGCGCAACTTTATCGGCGATGAGCCGTTTGCGGTACTGCTTGGAGACGATATTGTTCAGGCTGACACACCAGGGTTGCGCCAATTAATGGATGAATATGAAAAAACACTTTCTTCTATTATCGGTGTTCAGCAGGTGCCTGAAGAAGAAACACACCGCTACGGCATTATTGACCCGCTGACAAGTGAAGGCCGCCGTTATCAGGTGAAAAACTTCGTTGAAAAACCGCCTAAAGGCACAGCACCTTCTAATCTTGCCATCTTAGGCCGTTACGTATTCACTCCTGAGATCTTCATGTATTTAGAAGAGCAGCAGGTTGGCGCCGGCGGAGAAATTCAGCTCACAGACGCCATTCAAAAGCTGAATGAAATTCAAAGAGTGTTTGCTTACGATTTTGAAGGCAAGCGTTATGATGTTGGTGAAAAGCTCGGCTTTATCACAACAACTCTAGAATTTGCGATGCAGGATAAAGAGCTTCGCGATCAGCTCGTTCCATTTATGGAAGGTTTACTAAACAAAGAAGAAATCTAAACAAAAAGGCTATTGGACATTCATCCAATAGCCTTTTTTTATTTCAACATCAAAGTCAGTGTATGCTCTTCATTATCAACTGTGAAGACAAGATCAGCTGTATTCACAAGAAAACGATCCTTGCTGCTGTCATACAATACATCGCTATCACTTAAGGATAGTGACGCCGGGTTGATAGGAGAAATGTTATGAAAAATAAGCTCTGTTGCTTTATCATTCTCCAGCACATAGCTGATTTTTTCATAATCAAAATCTAACGTTTTTCTGCCGTCAGCCGTATCCCCTTCAGTATATCCATTCAATTTGGATTGAATGCTGGTTCTGCTGTCTCCCAGGAATTTCAGAAAGTATTCATAGGAAGAAGCTGCGTTTTGCGAGACATAAGACGTAAATGCAGCGGCATGCAATTCAGCATGTTTCATGTTAGCTGCAACAGCGCTCTTTTTCACAAAATAAGACTGTCCGTTAAACTTTATTTTCGCTGCCTGTTTGCCTTTTGCAGCTACCGACACCTCTGTACCGAATGGCAGTGTAACGTCAGCCTTCTGTTTCAAACCCTGATCTTTATAAGCAGCCGCTTTTTCATTTGCTATAAACCCTTGCTTATTGACTGCGGTTAAGCGTTCATCTGACTTGCCCTTTGCATTGCCATGATGATTCTTCACTTCATTTTGCGGGATAGCACCAAACGAAGCAATTGTACGAAGCGGAGCATTAAAGAACATCGTTCCTGCCATGAATACAGTCAGGATAGACAAAATAGCAATTTGAACCGCATTAGCCAATGATTTCGGCTTTTTCTTCTTTTGGCGGAAACGGGCAAACGCTTCAGGATCTTCTTTCTTCCTCTCTTCCGTCTGCTCTTTTTTATATGTCTCTTTTTCTTTTTTAGACAGCTTATTAAACCAGTCAATAAACGCTTTATACTCTTTGACAACCGTTTTTGTTTCATCAAACATACGAAGCTCACCATAGTGCATCCAAGCGACGCGGTCACACATCTTTTCAATCTGGCCGATCGAGTGGCTGACAAAGAAAATCGTTTTCCCTTGCTTTTTAAAATCATTTATTCTGTCTACACACTTCTGATAAAACGTTTGGTCCCCTACAGAAAGCGCTTCGTCAATAATTAAAATGTCAGGGTCAATATGCACGGAAATCGCAAAACCGAGACGCGATTTCATCCCGCTGGAATAGTTTTTAACCGGCTGATTAATAAAATCGCCAATCTCAGCAAATTCAACGATGCTGTCATACATATCATCAATTTCTTTATTGGTTAACCCCATCATCAAACACTTGAGCCGGACATTGTCCCGGCCCGTTAATTGGTTATTTAAACCGGCAGCAATCGCAATCAGCGACGGCTGGCCGTTCATTTCAATTTCACCGCTGGTCGGTGGAATAATTTTAGCCAGCAGGTTAGACATGGTTGATTTCCCTGATCCATTTATCCCTACAAAGCCGATTGTCTCTCCCTCATACACGTCAAAGGAGACATTCCGCACAGCAAAAAAACCATTATCCTTAGCCGGAAAAAACAATCCTTTTATCTTGTCCGATTGTTTTTTATACAAATGATATTGCTTTGAAACATTTCGAAACGAAACTTTTAGTTTCATCGTACAATCTCCTTACGTATTAAAGAAAGTCAACAAACTTGTCTCTGAATTTCATATGCAGAATAGAACCCACTAACAATAAAAGGAATGTGAACAGCCAGAAATACAGCGTGTACTTCATGTCTTGGAAAAACCATTTTCCGTCTAAGAAGCTGTTCCTAAATCCTTCTATCAGATAAAAAATCGGATTCAGCTTAAGCACAGGCAGAAGATTCGGGTGATTTTTCCCGAGCTGCTCTGAGATATTCCAAAAAATCGGAAGTAAAAAGAACAATAATCTGGTTACGGCCTGCAGCAGAAATTGATAATCTCTGACAAGCACACTGATTGTAGAGTTAAACAAGCTAAATGAAAACATAAACACAATCATGCAGATTAAATAGTAAATATATTGTATCCAATGCAAGCTAGGGTAAACACCGCTTGCTAAAAGGACAATGACATAAACACCCATCATTACAAAATAACTAAATAAATTTGAAGCAATCACTACAGAAGGCAGTGAACTAATCGGAAAATTCATTTTCGCAACCATATTGATCCGTTTAAATACACTGTTTGATCCATCCAAAATCGTCGGGCTAATAAAAAACCACGGGATCAAACCAGCCAACATCCAAACAATAAAAGGAACTTCTCCAATACCTGTTATGACTGGCTTGCTGTTACGAATCCCCATACCAAATACAAACCAATACGCCAGCATTTGAATGAGAGGATTGAGAAACTGCCATAATACGCCAAGATAATTCATCTGATACTGAGACTTTGTCTCATACGAAGCTAAGCGCAAAATTAAAGGAAACGATGTCACTTGCTCTTTTACGATTCTTACTAATGCATTCATTGTTTATCTTCCTTAGACTTAAATGATTTTTTGGATCTTTCGGTTAAAGAAATTTGAAAGCACCGGTGAATATTGTAACAGATATTCATTCATTTTTCATGTAATAGTCGACAGACCCACTTGTTAATTTAAAAATCCAATATACAACTAATATAAAAAGAATAGTTCTAAAAAAAGATAAGATAACAACAACCTTATTTTAGAACTATTCATGTAATTAATTTTTCATTTGGTCTTCTGATGTGATTTTCAATAATCTGTTAAAAAATTCTCTGTAGTAATCTGATTCATAATGAGAATAAGATAAACCATAAGGATATCTTTCATCTCCTATAAACTTTGTATCAGACAAATCTATTACCTTTGCTGAAGGGGCAATAGACAGGAAATAATTATCTAATTTATCCCAAAAGTAATTATTTCTCCTTATCATTGGAATATCATCAAATGTTTTTATTTTACTATCCATTCCATAATATGTTTCGGTAAATCTGCCCTTATTCAATATAATTTTATCTTCAGGAATAATGGTTTTTAACTTATCGAGAAATTTACCAATATTTTTCTTCCAAAGCTCAAAATACCTCTGATTTTCATGATGATTTATGATGTGTATGTTATCCCAATTTGATAAGAACTTACTTACTTCAATAAAATAGTTACAAGTCACATAATTATTTTCCTGAGTTCTAATGACCGGCTTACTCGCGTCGCAATAAAAATCAATAATAATGTAATCAGGGTTTGCTTCTTTCAACTTTACAAAGAAGTCTTTTTTAAAATCCGTTTCTACCCATGGCCGATCACTTTCTTTAACATCATTAAATTGATTAAAATCTATATCTACAGGATCAGACATCAAACTGATGACTGATGAATGGAATTGTGTATAACAACATTTATAAAATTTTTTGTAATCAGGGTTAAAAAATGATGACGAATTGAATGCATTTCTGCTAAAACAAGTACCTAAAACAGCTATATTAAGTGTATCTGCATCTTTATTTGAGTCAAAAAGCATATACAAAGATAATCGATTTCCACCATTTTTAAAGAACTTCACTTTATATCCATCAGCTATATTAAAATAATCAGTCTCAATATTTTCATTACAGCTAATATAAACATAGTCTTTACTATCAATTAAAATGAACACGTCCCATACACTCGCATGATCTTTTCTTAGCAATTTTAACAAATTTCCTTTGTCTATCTCACAAAAAAATCGATCACCGTTATTTAGAAGACTGTATTCTTGAGAAAAATAATATTCGAAACCATTTCCTTTTTTCTCTCTTTTTCTAAAAACTACTTTACATTGTGAATTTATCTTAGTATTTATCTTAATATAAAGCCTTACAATCTTGTCATTTTCTTCAAATGAGGTTAATTGAGCAATATTTGTATCTTTTCGATATGTGTGCAGAGATAATGAGTTGCTTCCTGTTTTGTTTAATTTGACATAATGAAATGGGTGGCTTCTCAGTGCACTTAATTTATCAAGAGAACTTGGCAATTCTTTATCAACTAAACAAGAAAGCAAAATAGATTCAGAATTATTGTCTAATTTGATATAAAAATCCCAAATGTTTGAATCGTCAACAATAATATTATCCGGAAGATTATATAAATCAAGGTCAACCTCAAAGTGGTCATCAGCTTGAGACAGTTTTCCAAGTTCTATTTGTTCTTCATGAAATTGATAAAGGGTTCCATGTGGCCTACGTGAAAGAACGAATAGTAAATCGTTGTTTTCAAATAATTTATGCTTCTCTCCCTTTATTTGAAGTTTTAAATGAAGCTTGTCAGGTGAATTACCCTCTTCAATACTAAATATACTGAATTTTGCATTGTCAGGCTGTACTGTAATGACTAATTTATTATTCACTAATGAGCAGGCCCCAAAATACAAAGAATCTGGTTGCTTTATTTCTAGTTTGTGTTGACCATCGAGACAGCTAATTAGTAATTGGGCATTTTGGTTTAATACTGTCAATTCCCACTCATTAGAGAAGGCGAGTTTTTTCGACTTTATTATATGAGCAAATTTCACTTCACATAAGAAATAACCTTCCTTATGCATATAAGAATAAGGAAGCTTTATCTGAATAGGCTGCTCAAAGGCTATGTTATTAGTCTTTAATTTTAAAGCCAGGCCCTCAAATTCCTCGATTCTGTGTGTATGACCAAAGATTATCCACCCATCATTTTTAAGATTTACAGAAATGTTCATTATCTCAATTTTCACGATGAATCCTCCGTATACTATTTATTTAAAGACTGAGTTTTTTAACTGGTCCAAAAAATTGGTATAGTAATCCATTGTATAATGAACATAAAATTTGCCCCATGGATGGTTTTCATATGAATTATATTTTTTATTTTCGAATAAACTTATTGCCTCTACATCACTGAAGCTGTCTAACACGTACGCATCAAATTTGCTCCAAACACTATTATAATAATCAACATCAATTATCTTGATGTTTCCTCCATTAATAAGCAACTTTTTCTTATCTTCTTTATCAAAAAAATGATGAACATTTCTTGCACTATTTAAGATAATTTTGATATCGGGACAATTTAATTTCACATAGTTATAAAAAAGATTAAACTTTTGTTTCCATAGTGAAAAATATTTTTCAAAATGATCTTCAATATTAAAGCTTTGCTTTTTATTTTGAATTGAAAGTTTATAATAATTTGTTTTAGGAAGTGTCCACCTGTTATTTGTAATATACTGATTGCTAGAAATTTCCACGTAACCAAAATGCACATCTGCAAAAAAATCTAAAATTAATATATCTGGCTGAATAGATTTAATCTCGGTTAGAAAGCTATTCTCAAAATCCGTCTTTAAAGTGTTTTTTTCATGATTAGACATGTTCTCATTATCAATAACAATGTAGTTAGGTTTACTCATTGTTGAAATAATGGACGATTGGTTTTGGGTCAATACACAATCAAAAAAATTTTTATAATCAGCATTAAATTGAGAGTTAAAATTATCCCGTGTAACACAACTACCGTAAACCGCTACTTTTTTCATTTCTTTATTCCCTCTTTAATATTAGTTCCTAGACTAATAATTTGTTGATAAACACGTTTACAGTTTTCTTTATCCGTATACTTATAAAATTGATTTACTCTATCAATATATTTGGCATCCATTATACAATCGTTTTCCATACAATTTATCAGCTTATCAACTAAAGCATCTTTATCAGCAATTACTTCTCCAAACCCCATTGAATTGTAATCAAAATACCCTTTTTCCAAGTGATTTTTTTCGTATTGGAAGTAAAAAACAGGTTTTTTAAGATAAGCAAAGTCAAATGCAACGGATGAATAATCTGTAACTAAAATCGCACTATTATTGAAATGATCTCGATAACTTTCATTAATGTCCGCAATCCTCACTGAACTATTTTTGTTGAAATCTTTCAACTGCTGAACAATATTTGGATGCGGGAAGAATACGATCTCGTATCCTTTTTCATTAGCCTCATTAATAAGTTTAGCATCATTTAATAAATTATTAAGTTCATTAAAATAAACTGAGTTTTTAAAGAGTGGTGAATAATCTCTTTTCCCTGTTTGCGGATTTATTTTTCCTACTAAATGATTTCTCCATGTTGGCATAATTAATATCTTTTTATGATTATGATTAACAAGCTTATCAAATCTAGGAAATCCAGTTAGAATTACTTCTCTTTTTGAATAATTATAATGACCATTAATTATAGACTCATACTCAGGTTGAGCGGCTGTTATAAATAGTCTAATATTTTTCTTATACTTATTAAGCCATCCCGAAATATCATCTTTCGTAATTCCATGTTGAAGAAAAACAAAGTTAAATTTAAATAAGTCCTTATAATATTTCCTCATATTCACAAACGGGTTGACTACATAATCATCTGCATGTGAAGAGATAATTTCATCGGCAAGTAAATGTAAGAATTTGTGCTTAGGTGACCCGTATGCAACAACTGGTCCTATTTTTTTCAGCCTGTTATAATCTGGACTATCTTTACTGATAATAAAATATTTTTTGATGCCGTCATTCTGCTGCATTGCATATTCAAATAATGCTTCAGCATTATCATCGGCCTTGTTGATTCTATCCATAAAAAGCCATACTCTTTTATTTTTCTTTATTTTATAGAGGTGTTCCATAATCTTTCTTACATTTGATGCTTTCTCAGCACCTATTTTATTAAAGGTCTTAAAACGTCTTTGAGCCCGCTTTTCTTTTGCTCTAATAATCTGATTTTTATCTTTTAGAACTACTAAATTATTAAGTTTATGATCGAAATAAATCCCTATACCATTTTTGGTATAGAAATCAACTATATGTTTATCCAGCGGGAATAATCGTCCAAAGTTAATTTTTACTTTTATTAGTTTTCCATTTGATGAAATCATCATTTCAATATTCGAGTTATTTGCAAGCTCACCAACTGGGATATCAACCTTAAAGCCCAGGTACTCTTTAACTGGCTTATTTAAGCAATATAAGTTGTGTACTGTTCTATCAATTTTTTCGGCATGATATATTTTGTCATTGACACATGCTTTCACTTCTAATTCTGCGGCATCAAATAATGAACCAAAATTACCTTCAAGGGTTAAAATCCCCTTTTCAATGCTTAATAGCTCCATTGTTATAGCTTCATATCTCATAGAATTAATTAATTTCTCTTTAAAATATAAATTCACATTACGATTCAAAAAGATCTTTTTAAATACATTTTTTTTATTTCGATATTTCAATTTGATTAAAAAATATTTTCTGTGCAAGTTTAGAGATTTTTGTTCAAAGATTATGTCGTCATCTATAAATGCAAGTATTCTTTCTAGCAAGTCAAAAAACTCTTCAACTTCGTTATCCGTCAAAACATCAGTTCTGTCTTCTATATTTATTCTCCACTGCAAGTCATAGGCAATCATATACTGAATGTATCTTGGAACGTATCCTAATGTTGTAATACTATGATTAATTAATTCTCGAGAGAAATTCTTCAAATAATCTACATACCATTTTTTATCATTTTTACCTGTTTGAGTTGCAGATGACGCATCTTCTCTTCGTCGATAATTATATTGTCCTTCTGACACAATACCGTATACTTGGCGCTTCATTATAATTTTAGTCAGCCATTCACTATCTTCAGCGTAGGCCATATCTTCATTAAAAAAGTGATTTTTAACAGCTTCTTTTTTCACGAATGAACTTGGTGCTGATAATTGAATTCCTGTATGTTCTTTCAAGATATGAACTAGCCTAGTTTTATCAAATTTATAATTTAATAAGTGTGGACCACTTGTTTTACCAAACATCATCATTGGAATAGAAACTACATCGACTTTAGAATAATTCTTTTCAAAGAAATCATATACTTTTAAAAGGGTCGAAGGGGACAATGTATCATCAGGATCTAAGAAATTAATATATTTACCTTTGGCATATTTTAAACCCTCATTACGCGCACTACTTGCTCCGCCATTCTCCTTATCGATAAAGACTATATTTTCTGGATACGCTTCTTTATACTTTAAGCAAATTTCCCCTGATGCATCAACACTTCCATCGTTGACTAAAATCAACTGTATATGATGCTCAAAATCAAGTGCCTGATCAATTATGCTTGTTATTGCTTCATCTAAAAATTCTTCAACATTGTAAATTGCCATTATAATAGAAAAGAAAAAATTCTTTTGTTCCAAGTTTTCATTCTCCTTTTGAATTTTGTTTTATAGAAAAGAATTAGATTCGTATTAACCTCTTAAATAATTTATTTAAAACATTGACTTTTTGGAGATAAACATAATGATTATCTTTTTCAACTATAAACCTAAAAAAAATAACTCCTAAAGGAATTTTTAATTGGTAAGAAGAATATTTTCTATCTCTAACAGTAGTTTTCCAAATAACAATATTCTTTTGTGTTTGTTCGTTTAACTTGGCCCTTATGAATTTTTTTCCATAAGAGATGTAAACATTATTTTCATCTTTAATTGCAGATTCTTCATTACTCAAACTCACAATTAGCTCAATAGAAAATTTATTGACTCTCCATGAAGTAATTACAACTTTTTCGTTTTCAATTTTTCCTATTTGAATAAGTTTATTAACAGGATAACCCCATCGTTTAAATGAAATCAGATATTCTTTTAAGTATGTTTTCATTTTTTGATTGATAATTAACTTTTCATCCATATATTTTAAAATTTTATATAATTCTCTGAAGAATTCCAGTTGTTCTGTCTCATCTAGTACTTCATAAATCAAGTTATTGTTTTTTTGAATAATAAATAACTTTACATGATTTAGAATTAAGCATTGAATATAAGGTATTACCTCACCGTATTCCTCTAATGATCTTTTGATCATTTCCTCATAACCATTTTTAAGTAAAAAAGTATACCTATTTTTTTTATACCATGAAGTGTCTACGAGAGAATTTTCCTCTTTTCTTTTTCTATAGAAATACTTAGCATCAGGAATAAGACCATATTTTTGTTCTTTAATTAAAAAAGTATTAATAAATAAAACATCTTCCCAAAAATCCATCTGTTCATTAAAAGAAATTCCTAAACGATCTATTGCTTTTTTCCGAAAAAATGTTCCACCAATGTGATAGTGAACAGAAGAGTAATTATCAGTTATGTTTACAATGTTTTTATTACTTTTAAATCTATAATTAAGTGAATGCTCTCCATTTTTATTGTCAAAGAAAAATAGCGGCAGCACCGCTAAATTAATATCGGTATGTTTTTTAAAAAACTTTAATACTTCTGCAATAGCATTTGGTGAAATTTTGTCGTCTGAATCAATAAAGCCTATAAATTCACTATTTTCACAAAATTTTAATCCATTATTTCTTGCTAAACTGACATTTGGTGTATCTTGATAAATAATTTTTATATTATTCGGAAATGCTGTTGCATATTTTTCACATATGTTTTTCGAATTGTCGATACTATTATTTTCAATTAATATAATTTCGATGTTTTCTTCAAAATTAAAAGTTTGATCAATGATACTGTCAATGGCTTCACTTAGATATAACCCCGAATTATAAACAGGCATTACAATTGAAAACAACATTTCAAGTACTCCTTTAAAAGAAAATGTTTTTATCCAAGTATTTCTTCAACAACTTTTTTAGATGAATCACCTTTTTCCAAATAACAAAATTGATCATAAAACGAAGTAAGGTTTTCATCCTGCTTATAGTGCTTTGTTTTGTGTATGGCTTCAATTACTTTTTCTGTTGTTTTAAGAAGAGGTCCCGGAGCACATTTTTCAAAATCATAGTAAAAGCCTCTTAGTTTATCTCTATAAAATTCAATATCAGGAACATAAAAAAGGATCGGCCTTTTTAAACCGGCAAAATCAAAAAACACCGAAGAATAATCTGTTATTAATATATCTGATATTAAATATAGCTCTCTAATATCATTATGATTTGAAAAATCATAAGCAAAACCCTTGTACGCAGTTAAGTTAATATTCTCAGATACAAGATAGTGCATCCTTAAAATAAGAATATATTCATCACTTAATTGGTCTTTAAGACTTTCTAAATCTAAAACCATATTAAATTTATATTTACCTTTAGCATAAAATGAGTTGTCTCTCCAAGTTGGGGCATACAAAATAATTTTCTTATCTCTATCAATACCTAATCTGTCTTTTATTTTTAGCATTTCTTCATATTTATTTTCTTTATGTAAAAAGTCATTCCTCGGATAGCCAGATTCAATAAAGGTTCTTTTAAACTGAAAAGCACTTCTAAAAATCTCCGTAGAGTATGCATTAGGGGAAATGAGATAATCCCATTTACTAGCTTCTTTCAGGAAGTTTTTTTTATATTGTTCAGTCGTCGTGCCGGGCATATGTACTTCGTCCATGTCATTTGCAAGTTTTTTTAGGGGAGTTCCGTGCCAAGTCTGCACATATGTGGTTTTTCTCGGTTTTGGGATCCATAACGGCAAGCGGCTGTTTGTTATCCAATATTTCGCTGTAGCCATATACCATAGCCATTTGAGAGAGAATCTTTTTAAATATTTCACATCTAAATTATCAAATAAATCTTTGTTTCTTTTATCTATACTCCAGATTAATCGGTAATCATATTTATCTTTATTTTCCTCAAGATACTCAAAAATTGCTCGTGGATTACAGCTGAATTGTTTGCCGGAATAGCTTTCGAAGATGATTAATTTTTCATTCCTGGGCAAAAGCCCAATTGTTCTAAAAGCAATTGAGTATACTCTGACCAATAGACTTCTATATTTCATTAAAATCTTTGATTTCATTTTAGACTCCTTAAATGTCGAACAATTAAATACTTATCTCAGCAAACAAGAAAAAAAGAAGCAACTGAATTACTTCAAGCCTCTTTAAGTTAGTGCTTCTATAAACTAGCCATGTCTTTTTTGATTTGGGTAGTTGAAATGCCTTCTGTTCTCGGAAGGTAAATGACCTCACAATATTCCTTTAAGAAGTCAAATTTCCCTTTCCAATCATCGCCGATCACAAATGTATCTATATCGTACTTTTGAATATCTGAGATTTTTTGTTCCCAGTTTTTTTCGGGAATCACTTCATCCACAAAATCAATTGTTTCTAAAATGAATTTTCGATGTTCATAGGAATGATGCGATTTTTTTTGTTTTTGAAGATTAAATTCATCTGTAGATAATCCCACGATTAAGTAATCACCCAGATTTTTTGCTCTTTGCAGCAGCTTCATGTGTCCATAATGAAATAAATCAAATGTTCCGTACGTTATCACTTTCTTCATCAGATAACATCACCTTCCAACCGTTTTCAACTGAGAGTACCAGAAAAAAACCACAAACCTTAACAGATTGTTTATAATTTCGACACATTTTTTACGTACCATTAATATTGAACAATAATAGCATAAGTTCCTATAAAAGTTAAGGCTCTTTAAAAATGTCAATCACCAGCATTTTTTGGTATCATCGTTGTATTGATGTATAATTTTTACAGGTCTAATGCCTTATCCATACCCATTATAACAAGTTTTCTTTTTCGAAAAAATCGAATCTTTTGTCGCGTTTTTAAGTGAAACGATTTTCTTTCTGCTGCGTCATTTATTTTGTACGCCCCTCCTCATATTAATTCATCGTCAAAACGTGAAGGAATTGTAATGTGAATGTTAAAAGTTCCTAAAGATTTTTGTGGTAAGATAGAGTAAAATGTTTTCAGACAAAGAGTCTTTAATCAAACTATACGAATGACACGTGTTTTTTATAGACATATAGATGAAAAGGAGGGTTGATACGATGCAAACGAAACCCATTAATCAATTAGATTTTGTAGACGGTGAACTGACTTCATTTGTATCACATTTAGAAACGTCATTTTTGGACCAGAATAAAGGTGCGTTCATCGTAACAGCGAATCCTGAAATCGGATTTGAAGCGATGCAAAATCCGCGTTATGAAGCGGTTCTTTCATCTGCTGATTTTATTTTGCCGGATGGCATTGGTGTTGTGTTGGTTTCCAAGCTAATTGGTAAGCCGCTTCAATCCAGAATCGCCGGTTATGATTTGTTTACGTCTTTGCTTGAGAAGGCTGATCAAAAGAAAAAACGGGTTTTCTTTTACGGTGCAGCTAAGCATGTGATTGCTCAGACAATCGAGCGAGTCGAACGTGATTATCCTGGGATTGAAATTGCCGGATATTCTGACGGTTATGTGAAAAATCAACATGAGGTGGCAGACAAGATCGCAGCCTCAAATCCTGACATGGTATTTGTTGCTTTAGGTTATCCTAATCAGGAGTTCTTTATCCATAAATACCGACATCTATTCCCTCAGGCTGTTTCTGTAGGGCTGGGCGGAAGCTTTGATGTGTTCAGCGGCAATGTCAAAAGAGCGCCCTCATTTTTTATCCGTTTTCACCTTGAATGGATGTACAGGCTGATCACAAACCCTGCGCGCTGGAGAAGAATGCTTAGCATTCCTAAGTATGTTACAGCCGTGCTGAAACATGAACGAACTTCAGCAAAGCCGCAATATACGGGACAGGTCAAAGATCAATCACGCCATCTGTAATGGGCCTTAAAGGAGCTATGGTATGTAATGAAATGCATGAATCTTTCACTGTGCCTGCCGACAATCCGTGGCAGCCGTTTTGAGCTGATGACAGATTGAAATCCTGGTTTGCGTTTTTTTACTATGTGTTCATCAAAGTCATCGGCGCATTGCTGTTTTGGGTCAAACCGGGAAGTCAAGTGACCCTTCTTGTTTCCTTTCCTGATAATGCCCGGGCAATATTAAAGGAATATCAGATGGGACACTACTCATTTCCCATTCATGTACTTCTGACCCAGCATGCCAAATCGCTGGAAACAGAATTTCCTGAGCTTACTGTTTCAGTTATTAACGAAAAACACCCGCTTCATATATATAAAGCGGTCTTTTCTATGCTGAGCAGTAAAGCTGTGATTGTTGATAACTATTTTGTTTTGACAACCGTTTTGACCTGCAGACCTGATATCGAGTGTATCCAAGTTTGGCATGCAAATGGAGCGTTTAAACGATTTGGGTTAAAGGATATCAACACACAGAATCGTTCGCGGGCTGACGTGAGACGCTTTCGCAAAGTGTATGCTTCATTTGACCGGATTGTCGTCGGTTCTGAACATATGGCTGACATATTCAAGGAATTCTTCGATATAAAAGGTGATAAATTTCTTCGGTTTGGCGTGCCTTTAACCGATGCTTACTATGAGGTGAAGGAAAACAGCAGTGACCTTAAAAGCAAATATCACCTGCCGGCAGAGAAAAAAATCATCCTGTATGCACCAACCTTTAGGGATCATCAGTTTGAAAGCTTTTCGCTGCCGTTTTCAGAAAAACAGCTGCAGCATGATTTAAAAGGAGAATATTTACTTGCAGTAAAACTTCATCCTGTTATGAAGCAATCTGCTCAATTGCATGGGGATAGTGCGTGGATAAAAGACGTATCAGATCTCCCTCTTGCAGACCTTTTAAAAATGAGTGATCTGTTAATATCAGATTATTCTTCTGTCCCTTTTGAATTTGCTTTGCTGGACAAACCCATTTTGTTTTATACGTATGATATGGAGGCTTACAACAGAACCCGCGGTTTAATCCGCCATTATACAGAGGTAATCCCCGGGGTTCCTTGCCGTGATTCAGGAATGCTCTTGGACCAGCTGAAAGATATGAACAGGCTTCAAACTGAAGTGGAGCGCTTTTCACGTGAATGGAATCTGTACTCAAGAGGGAATGCCAGCAAGCTGCTTTTAAGCTATGTAAATGAGAAATCAAACTGATCTTTATATATAATAGAGATCGGTATTGCAAATAATATGAAAACCTTTTATAAAACATTATGAGTTGTAGTAAGGAAGGAGTCATTTTATGATTTATGCTGAGATTCTAGCCGGTGGAAAAGGTTCCCGCATGGGGAACGTCAATATGCCAAAACAGTTTTTGCCGTTAAATAAACGCCCAATTATCATTCATACGGTTGAAAAGTTTTTATTAAATGACCGTTTCGATAAGATTTTAATCGTCTCCCCTAAAGAGTGGATTAACCATACAAAAGACATTTTAAAGAAATTCATCGGGCAGGATGATCGCCTGATTGTCGTTGAAGGCGGCAGCGACCGTAATGAATCTATTATGAGCGGCATCCGCTATATTGAAAAAGAATTCGGTATTCAGGATGATGACGTGATCATCACTCACGATTCTGTGCGTCCGTTTCTCACTCATCGCATTATCGATGAAAACATTGATGCTGTTCTTCAATACGGCGCGGTTGATACTGTTATCTCAGCCATTGATACAATTATTGCTTCAGAAGACCAGGAATTTATTTCTGATATCCCTGTCCGCGATAACATGTATCAGGGGCAAACACCGCAAAGCTTCCGGATCAGCAAATTGGTCGAGCTTTATAATCAACTGTCCGATGAGCAAAAAGCTGTCCTTACTGACGCTTGCAAGATCTGCTCGTTAGCAGGTGAAAAAGTGAAGCTGGTCCGCGGTGAAGTCTTTAACATTAAAGTAACGACACCATATGACTTAAAAGTGGCTAATGCCATTTTACAGGAGCGAATTTCACAATGATTAATCAAACATATCGTTTAGTTTCTGCCCGACAATTTGAAGTGACATATAAAGATAAAGTTGTCCATTCAGATAAGGTCGTCGTCCGTCCTACCCATTTATCCATCTGTGCTGCAGACCAGCGTTATTATACTGGCTCACGCGGCAAAGAAGCGATGGACAAAAAGCTGCCGATGGCTCTGATCCATGAAGGGATCGGAAAAGTCATGTTTGATCCGACAGGCACATTTAAAGTCGGAACCCGGGTTGTTATGGTGCCAAATACACCGGTTGAAGAGCATGAAGTCATCGCGGAGAATTACCTGCGGTCCAGCAGATTCCGTTCAAGCGGTTATGATGGATTTATGCAGGATTATATGTTCATGGCGCCTGATCGGCTTGTTGAGCTTCCAGACAGCATTAATCCGCATGTCGCAGCCTTCACTGAGCTTATTACAATTGCAGTTCACGCGCTTTCCCGCTTTGAGCGCATGGCGCATAAGAAGCGTGACACATTCGGTGTCTGGGGGGACGGAAATCTCGGATTTATCATGACGCTTCTACTGAAGAAAAAATATCCAGACAGCAAGGTGTTTATTTTCGGAAAAACACCTTACAAGCTTGATCATTTTTCTTTTGTTGATGCAGCTTATCAAATTAACGACATTCCTGAAGATGTCAGAATCGATCATGCCTTTGAATGCGTGGGCGGACGCGGCAGTGAAAGCGCAATTGAGCAAATCATTGCCCATGTCCATCCTGAAGCGTGTGTAGCGCTATTAGGCGTATCTGAATACCCTGTTGAAATTGAAACAAGAATGGTGCTTGAAAAAGGGATTACGCTGATCGGCAGCAGCCGAAGCGGACGCGAGGATTTTGCCCGTACTGTAGACTTTTTAGCTCAATACCCTGAAGTCGTTGATTATTTAGAAACATTAGTTGGCGGACGCTTCCCGGTACGCAGTATTGAGGAAATTACAAACGCGTTTGAAGCAGATTTGACTTCATCTTGGGGAAAAACTGTTATTGAATGGGAAATTTAAACAGTGAAAACATTCCTTACACGAATTGTAAAAGGAGTATTCGGCACTGCTTATCAACTATTGAGCGCTTTATTACCAGTACAGCACAACAAAATTGTCATAGCTTCCTATCGTGAGGATCATTTAAGTGATAATTTTAAAGGTGTCTATGAAAAGCTGAAGCAAGATCCATCTCTTCGCATCACCCTGCTGTTCCGCAAGATGGATAAGGGGCTGATCGGACGAGCTGCATATTTGCTTCATCTTTTCAGCTCGTTATATCACCTTGCAACATGCCGCGTGCTTTTGTTGGATGATTATTATTTTCCTTTGTATGTTGTGCCAAAACGAAAGGAAACTGTTGCCATCCAGCTTTGGCATGCTTGCGGCGCGTTTAAAAAATTTGGCTACAGCATTGTGAACAAGCCGTTCGGCCCTTCTTCTGATTATTTGAAGATTGTTCCCGTGCATTCAAACTATGATTATGCCATTGTCAGTGCACCCGCTGCCGTTCCGCATTTCGCCGAAGCCTTTCAAATGGAGCAAAAGCAGATTTTGCCGCTCGGCATTCCAAGAACGGATTATTTTTATCATAAGGAACATATTCGCACTGTACTGGATGAGTTTCATCGAGTTTATCCTGAACTGAAGCATAAAAAAAAGCTTTTGTATGCTCCTACTTTTCGAGGCAGTGGACATCATCAAGAGGGTGACGCTATACCGCTTGATCTGCTACAATTAAAATCGGCGCTAAACCATAAAGATTATGTCGTGATCCTCCATCTTCATCCGTATATGCGCAAACATGCGCACACGGAAGAGGATGATTTTGTGCTGGATTTAACTGATTCGTACTCTTTGTACGATTTGATGGCAATCTCTGATGGGCTGATAACCGATTATTCTTCAGTTATTTTCGAGTACAGCCTGCTGAAACGTCCGATGTATTTTTACTGCCCGGATTTAGAAGACTACTTGGAAGAACGTGATTTCTACTACCCGTTTGAATCGTTTGTACCCGGGCCGATTTCGAAAGACGTTCCATCGCTTGTACACGATATCGAGAGTGATCACGAGGCTGATACGAAACGTATTGAAGATTTTTCACAGGCATTTATCACCCATCAGGACGGCAAATCTTCAGAGCGGGTAGCCGATTTTATTTCATCATTTTTAACATCTGGTGCCGATTAGGAGAAAGTGAGGTACAAAGTGAAGCTGGCAAGAAAGATTAAGAACAGACTTTTCAGATCAAAAAAGAAAACGCAAAAAGAAAATGCAGCTGTCATTGTCCATCCAGCTGATAACAGGGTTTTTTCTCTATTTGATAAAACGAAGCGAATTGAAGAAAACCAGCAAGTCCCTGTCAGAAAGATTTCTGAGTTTTCTTGGAATGGGTCAATTCTAAAAATTGCGGGTTATATGTATATCAAGGGCCTGCCGCTTCAAAAAGAGGATCAGGTTCGAAAACGTTTATTATTGGTGAACAACGGTGTTTTATTTACAGCTGTTTCACTGCGGGATGTTCCGGTAGATAAGCTGTCAATTGATACTTCAAATGTGCCAGGAGCCTATAAGTGGGCAGGATTTTCACAGCAGATTAACTTTTCTAAGCTGATGAATGACAAACCTCTTCCGCAGGGCGAGTATAAGCTGTTTCTCGAGATTGAAGCTGTAGATGACCAAAATGTAAAACATCAGGAAGTGCATACAGTCGGAAATGTAAGTAATTTCCTTTCTAATGATGTGTATGCCACAAAAATGGAATTTCATTCTGCTAAAAAGCTGATGAAGTTCAATTTAATCGTTAATTATGATGAGGGCGAAAAGACGATTAATTTGTCTTGCAACAAACTGCAGGAAATTGATCCGAGCCTTTTGGAGCTGGATACTGGAAAAGAGGCAAACCGCTTTTTGCGCAAGCTGAATACAAGCTTATTCCATTTTGCTTATGATGTATTCCGCCTGCTTCCAATTAAGTCTAATAAAATTGTCTTTGCTTCTGACAGCCGGCTTGATATGACAGGAAACTTCGAATTTGTTTATGAAGAGCTGCTGAAACGTGAAGAAAATTTTGATTTCAAATTTTTCTTAAAGAGCAGCATTCGAGATAGAAAAAGCCTGTCTGAACTGATGTCGATGGCTTATCATTTTGCGACAAGCAAAATCATTTTTATAGATGATTTTTATCCGATTATTTATCCGTTAAAAATCCGTAAAAATGCGGACCTTGTCCAGCTGTGGCATGCTGTCGGCGCCTTTAAGACATTCGGCTACAGCCGAATCGGTCTGCCAGGAGGACCGTCACCGCATTCGAAAAACCATAGAAACTACACGAAGGTTATTGTCAGCTCTGAAAATATACGGAAGCACTACGCAGAGGGCTTTGGGGTAGACATTGAGAACGTCATTGCTACGGGCGTACCGCGAACAGACTTTTTCTTTGATGAAGCGAAGAAGGCATTTGTAAAAGAACGCCTTTACACGGAATATCCGTTTCTAAAGGACAAAAAGGTCATTCTTTTTGCTCCAACCTTCCGCGGAAACGGTCAGCAATCAGCTCATTATCCTTTTGAAGTGCTTGATTTTGACCGTCTGTATCGAGAGTTAAAGGATGAATATATCTTCTTATTCAAAATTCATCCATTCGTACGAAACGATGCCAATATACCTTATCAGTACAGCGATTTCTTTTATGATTTCTCTTCGTTCAGAGAAATTAATGAGCTATTGCTCGTAACAGATATTCTGATAACGGATTACTCTTCTGTTTGCTTTGAGTATGCTTTATTAAATAAACCAATGATCTTCTTCAGCTATGATGTAGATGATTATATTCGCAAACGTGATTTCTATTACGATTACTTTGACTTTATTCCTGGCCCTCTTGCGAAAACGTCTGAGCAAATGATTTCGATCATTAAAGAAGAGAAGTATAACTTTGAGCAAATTGATTCATTTGTTCATTATTTCTTCGATGATCTTGATGGAAAAGCAAGTGAGCGAGTCGTCGATCAAATTGTTTTCCCTCAGGAAGAAGAGCCATCAGAGGATAAAGTTCTTAAAAGATAAATCAAAAACACCTTTTGCAGCCGCAAAAGGTGTTTTTTTTATTGATATTCCGGAACATCAAAATAAAGTGTATAGCCGTCCAGCAATGAATACAGGCTGTACATGCGGTTTACTTGTTTGTACGCCCAGCCGATGTCTGTTGCGTATTGATGTGTCGCTGTAGCTGACCATCTCATTTTGTACAGTGTGTCCTGATTGTAAGCTGTGTTGTGGATATACGATGAGCCTATGAATTTAGCTCCGCCGATAATGGCCGCTTCAGGTGTGAACCAGCCCTGCTCGTACGCATATTTGGCTCCGTAGTAATTCGGATTGCTGTCGTATGCTCCAATTCCATACATGTTGTATACGGTTTTTCCGTTATAGGTTAATCCATTGGCTAAGGCGGATGTCCCGTTTCCTGTTTCAAGAAGAGCGTGTGAGATTAAATACAGTTCGTTGATGCTATATTGATTGGCGGCATCGATAAATGCCTTTGCTCTCCCTGTCAGGATGCCTTTACCCGCAAGCACTTTCTGATTGACCTCAGTAACGCTGAGACCCGCTGTCTGTGACAGCTTGAGAAATTGGAAGTAGTATTTGCTGTCTCTGGAAAAGTTATTCGGATCCACGTATTGAACTACTTCATCACTGCTTGCGTTTCGCCAGCCCAAATTGATCTTAGCCCAGCCGTTTATCTGTCCGATGATTTTCACTTTATCGCCTTTTTTAAATTGGCCGATCACGTTTGTCGGGCTGACTTCCGGCGTTGACCGGATATTTAGTACATCAGCCGTAACGGTTGATGTTGCTGTATTAATGTACGTGAGCGATACGTAAGCCGCTCCGTCTGTTTGCGGACTTACTGTCATTTGTTTTTGGACCATATCACGAAGCGAGAGATTGTAATTTGTTTTCATGATTTGCGGACCGTTTTTGATCTTCACGATAGATGATGTCCATCCGTATAATTGTTTTAGCTTCGTTGATGCCGCAGCAGCTGTATCATTGCCTGTGAACTGCTCATTTACGCTGATTTTATAAAGCGTATTGCTTTTCGTTGTGTAGCTGGGGGTTACACTTTTCGATTTAAGATAGGTTAACCCATTGTTCAATGCTGTTTTGCTGCTGAGCTGTGTTGTCACGATTTTGTATTGTGTATATGCAGTCTGGCCTGTTTTTGATGTTGTGACTGCGATTTTATTTTGTTTGAAAAATGTTAAAACGCGGTCAATCTCTTCTTGGCTGATGATAGCTTCAGTTGTGATTTGATAGCTGCTCGCAGCTGTCTGACCGGTTTTCTGGCTTGCTGCTGATATATGATTCGATTTGAAAAACGTGAGTGCCTGATTGACTTTCGTTTGATCAAGCAGAGATTCGGTTGTGATTTTAAACGTGTCAGCTATTTGTTTTTTGACGGATTTCGCAGAAGCACTCAGCTGATTTTTCTTTAATATGTTCAAGCCCTTTGTGACTTTTGCTTGATCTGATGTTTCTTCTGAGATGAGCTGATATTGATTTTCTGCTGTTGATCCAGCTGCTGTTTTTGCAGCTTTTACTTTTTTCTGAGCAAAGAAGGCTGCTGCTTTGTTTGCTTGCTGCTCGCCTAAAATCTTTGCCGTCGTGATTTGATAAGCTGCAGACGTTGTCGTTTTTTTGACGCTGGATGACGTGTAATGCCATTTTTTCTTTTTAAAGAAAGTGTCTATTTTTTGGAGCTGCTGTTTTGTTATACCCTTCATATTCACGGTATATGATGTGCTTTTTCCAACCTGTTGATAACTGCCGGATACGCCAGTGTTTTTCTTGATTTGGCTGATGGCGTCCTTTACTGTACTCAGCCCTTTGAAATAAGCTGATTGGACATTGTATGACTCAACGGTTGTTTTTTGATTGATGGACTTGTAGCTGCCTGTGATGCCAGTGCTCTGTTTCAGCTGCTGCAATAGAGTTTTGGCATTGGCTTCACCTGAAATGGCGGCAGTTGTGAACGTATAATAGGCTTGCCCTTTCACTGTTTCCTTTAATGATGCCTGCAGCCCAGATTCCTTTTGGAAGGCGTTTTTGATCTGCGCTGCTCTGCTGTCTCCCACGATTGTGCCAGACTGAATGGTTGTGACAGACACCGTGTGTGTGATGGGCTGATACGAGCTTTTAATCCCCGTTTGCTTGGCCAGGCTCTGGATAAGCGCCTTGACTTTTGTCTCATCAGCAATGTCTGATGTCATGACGTTCATATAGGGCTGAGCTGCTCCGTAAGCTTTTACAGCGCCAGCCACTCCCGTCTCCTGTTTCAGCTTTGCTAGGATAGTGTTGGCCTGTTTTTCTCCGGAGATGGCACCTGACGAGATGGTGACATATGGCTGTTTGCTTCCAACAGGACTTGACGTTCCTGTAATTGATGTCTGTTTGGCGAGTCCGCTCAGTATTGCTTTCGCTTCTGATTCGCTATGAATGCCTGAGGCGGAAATTTGGTAGGTCGTTGTTGTGCCTGAAGCCTGATAGGATGCATCCCAGCCAGTATCTTTTTCCAGTTTGGCGACAGCTTGTGAGGCTTGGCTTTCTGTACTGAACGTATTCGACGGCTCTACTTGATATAGTGAGTAGTCGGTATACGCGGCTGCCTGGGCAGAACCAGATATGGCAAAAAAGGCAAGGGACGCGGCGGATAGAAGCATAGGTGCGATTAGTCTCTTTTTCATTCCTTCTCCTCTTTCTTATTCTATGAGTATATAAAACTAGTTTATTTATCGGCACGCGCATGCTTCATTTATAGGTGAATCACTTCCATTTTCTAATAAAAAAAACTTAATCTCGAAGTGAGATTAAGTTTAAATATGAGACACGATAAGGGTACAAGTTCCTTTTATCGTAAAATCGGGCATTTGAGCCGGCAAAATAAAGTGATCACCTTTTTTGAGCGGACATGTTTTGTCCTCATACTTGAGCAAACCGCTTCCTTCTATCACGCTGCAACTCAGAAAGGATTCATCCTGAGTCATTTCAGCTTCGCCATTGATGTCCCATTTATACACCGAAAAATATTCCCCTTGGACAAACGTTTTAATGGTTATGCCTTTTCTTGATTCTGTCGATTCATCTATATACCCGTCCACATGGGGAACCGTGGCGGCATTGACCGCTTTGGCAAAATGAAGCTCTCTCGGACTTCCGTTGCTATCAAGACGGTCATAATCGTACACCCGGTATGTGGCATCTGAATTTTGCTGAGTCTCTAAAACAAGGGCCCCCTTGCACAATGCGTGCAGCGTTCCGCTCGGCACATAATAGAAATCACCCGGTTTAATTTTGATTCTTCGCAGCAGGCCCTCCCAGTCACCGCTGTTGATCATTGTGACAAGTTCGGTTTTTGAGCGGGCCGTATGCCCGTAAATGATTTCTGCGTTTTCCTTACAGTCGATAATGTACCAGCATTCCGTCTTGCCGAGTTCTCCCTCTTCGTTTTCTCCGGCATAGTAATCATCAGGGTGAACTTTAATTGACGTATCTTCCTTCACATCCAGCAGCTTTGTCAGAAGCGGGAACCGATCCCCCTCTACGCCGCCGAATACTTCACGGTGCTCTTCCCAAAGCTCGATCAATGTCTTTCCTTTATACGGGCCATTTGCAACAGTGCTCGGTCCTTTTGGATGAGCGGAAATGGCCCAGCATTCCCCCGTTGATTCTGAAGGAATACTGTATCCAAATCTATCTCGTAAAGCGGTTCCGCCCCAGATTTTTTCTTTAAACACAGGCGTTAGAAAAATCGGTGATTGCGTCATGATCCGTACCCCTCCCCTGTAAATAACTGATCATCATTTTCCCGGTGCGCCCCTCTTACAAACGCCCGTATAAGCTGCCTTTTTCCGATGACAACATATGTACAAAGCATCATCTTTTCATTACCCCTTCAAAGAAAACGCTTCCTATCTATTATATCACGTCGAAAAGAAGCTTTGTTTCAGCCTTTTCCTCGATAAGAATAATTCTCCTTTTTTGATACAAATTAATAAAAACCGTCAATCTGTTTACGAAGGAGAGAAACTATGCAAATCGACTCTGATCTCCAGAACAATTTAGACAAACTGAAAAAAACATTGGGACAAAACGACGATATGATGTTTTATACATTTGCTTTCGGAGATAGCAGACAAAAGGCGTGTTTACTGTATATTGACGGTCTGACAGAGAATAAAATGCTGGCGCAATACGTCATTTCTCCTTTACAAAAAGAGGCGTTAGCCCATAAGGAATGCTCGATTGAAGACTTATCCGCCTTTTTTTTCGGCTTTCACCACAGCGTTGTTTCTACAATGAAAGAAATAGAGCAGCTCGTTTTTTCAGGGCAAGCCATTTTGCTCGCTGATGGCTATCGCGGAGGATTAGCTTTCGACACCAAGTCAGTCGCAACACGCAGTCTTGATGAACCCTCCTCCGAAGTCGTGGAACGCGGCCCTAAAATAGGATTTATTGAAAAACTGCGGACAAACACGGCGCTTTTGCGTGAACGGACGAGTGATCCTAATCTCGTCATCAAAGAAATGACACTCGGAAAAAGGACCAAAAAGAAAATCGCTGTCGCTTATATTCAGGATATCGCCCCAGATTATGTCGTCAAAGAAGTGTTTAAAAGGCTGAAATCAGTCAATATAGATAATTTGCCGGAATCGGGGACGCTTGAACAGCTGATTGAAGACGAACCATTTTCAATTTTCCCCACAATATTAAGCACAGAACGACCGGACCGGGTCGAAAGTTCTCTATTAGAAGGGCGAGTGTCCATATTAGTGGATGGTACGCCGTTTGCTTTGATTGTACCGGCTACGGTTGACGAATTTATTCATTCGCCCGATGATTACAGCCAGCGCTGGATCCCAATGTCACTTGTACGCCTTCTTCGTTATTCCAGCATCCTGATCACCATTTATTTGCCCGGTCTGTATATTTCTCTCGTTTCTTTTCACACCGGGCTATTGCCGACTAGAATGGCCATTTCCATTGCAGGCAGCAGGCTTAACGTACCATTCCCGCCTTTTGTAGAGGCCTTTATCATGATCTTTACGATCGAATTGATTCGAGAAGCCGGATTAAGGCTGCCTAAGCCGATTGGACAGACAATTGGCCTTATCGGCGGCGTTGTCATCGGACAGGCAGCTGTTCAGGCGCAAATTGTCAGTGCGCTTATGGTCATTGTCGTTTCTGTCACAGCACTGGCATCCTTTACCGTTCCTTCATACGCCTATAACTTTCCGCTGCGGATCATTCGGATCGGGGTTATGATAAGTGCAACAGCGCTTGGCATGTATGGCGTTATAATGGTTTATCTGTTTGTGATCGGCCATCTCATGCGCCTGAAAAGCTTTGGACAGGATTACATTATCCCGATCATGGCGCAGCCTGGACAGGATTTGAAAGACACAGTCATCCGTATTCCCACGATGTTTTTAAAAAGAAGACCGACACGAAACGATCCCGAAGATAACATCAGACAAAGGTGATGGCTATGAGGAAATCAGAGCATAAACTGACATTTATGCAGACGCTCATTATGATCAGCAGCACATTGATTGGTGCCGGGGTGCTGACCCTTCCCCGCTCAGCCGCCGAAACCGGCAGTCCGAGCGGATGGCTAATGATACTGCTCCAGGGCGTTATTTTTATTATCATCGTTCTGCTTTTTTTGCCTTTTCTTCAAAAAAACAGCGGAAAAACTCTTTTTAAGCTCAATAGCATTGTAGCTGGAAAATTCATCGGCTTTCTATTGAATTTATATATCTGTCTATATTTCATTGGGATTGTTTGCTTTCAAGCTCGGATTTTGGGAGAGGTTGTCGGATTCTTTTTGTTGAAAAATACGCCAATGGCAGTTGTGGTGTTTATATTTCTTGCAGTTGCCATCTATCATTTAGGCGGAGGCGTTTATTCAATTGCAAAAGTATACGCTTATATTTTTCCTATAACCCTTATTATTTTTATGATGCTTCTGATGTTCAGCTTTCGCTTGTTCCAGCTTGATTTTATCCGGCCGGTATTTGAAGGAGGCTATCAAAGCTTTTTCTCTTTATTCCCAAAAACATTATTATATTTCTCCGGATTTGAAATCATTTTTTACCTGGTCCCCTTTATGAGAGATCCAAAGCAAGTGAAAAAGGCTGTTGCTCTGGGCATCGCGACTTCCACATTGTTCTACAGCATTACTTTGCTCATTGTGATTGGCTGTATGACTGTGGCTGAGGCAAAAACGGTGACATGGCCGACCATTTCCCTTATTCACGCATTAGAGGTTCCGGGTATTTTTATTGAACGATTTGATTTGTTCTTACAGCTGACCTGGACAGCCCAGCAATTTGCCTGTATGCTCGGATCCTTTAAAGGCGCCCATATCGGGTTAACGGAAATCTTTCATCTGAAAAATAAAAACAATGCATGGCTGCTGACTGCAATGCTGGCTGCGACGTTTTTCATAACGATGTATCCCAAGGACTTGAATGACGTGTTTTATTACGGGACGCTTCTTGGATATGCTTTCTTAATTGTGATTACAATTCCATTCTTCGTCTGGTTTTTAAGCTGGATACAGAAAAAAATAGGGAGGGGGCAGCTGCAATGAAAACAGCATCAAAATTCTCCGTCATGTTTTTTATGCTGCTGGCCCTCTGCGGCTGCTGGGATGTCAAAGATATCGAGCAACTATCCTTCGCCAGAGGGCTGGCGATCGATGAGACAAATGATCACCAGTACAAACTGACGTATCAAAACCTTCTTCCCCAAAGCGAAGACAGCCAAGCATCCGGAAAACCCGAATTTGTTAATGTAACGTCCCACGGGAAAACGATTCTGGAAGCAGTCAGTGATGTATCCATCAAGGACCCTCCTGTTTATAGCGATCATTTAAAAGTGATCCTTCTGGGAGAAAAACTGATGAGGAATCAAAATGTAGACCAAGTCCTCAACCACTTTATCCGGGATGATGAGCTGCGGCGAAGCAGCTATTTGATGGCAGCCAGAGGGAATGCAGCTGATGTTTTCACAAAAGGAAACCCCAATCAGCAGCAGCCGATGCCCTCCGAAAAACTGATTGATTTGACAACTCACAGCGGATATAACGGTAAGATTATGATACCGCTGCGCATCGGCAGAGCATCTATATACTCTCAGAACGGGTACAGTTATCTTATTCAAGCCGTGAAAAACGAAAAGGGAAAAGCCAAGTATGACGGAGCAGGCATTATCAAAAGGGGCAGCAATAAACTCGTTGGGTTTCTTTCAGCTGATGAAACCCAAACACTGTCATGGGTCATGGGGACGATCCAAGGCGGTGTCATGCCGACGACAGATAAAGGACATCCGATTACGTTTGAAATCAAAAAGTCGAAAACCAAAATTAAGCCTATCATTGAAAACGGAAAGCCTATCTTTCATATTTCTGTTAAAACGAAGGGCATCCTGACAGAAGACCAAAACCCGAATGAAAACTCCTTTAGCAAAAGTTATTTGCACAGGCTGGAAAACATTTTTGAAAAAAAGCTTGAACGAGATGTAAAGCAGGTAATGGATAAACTGCAGCACGAGTATAAAACCGATCCGGTCTTTTTATCAGACCACATAAGGATTCAACACCCTGACTACTGGAATAAAGTAAAAGGGCATTGGGATGAAATATTTTCTGAGACTGATTTTAA
Source organism: Bacillus sp. FJAT-14266 (assembly GCF_001719225.1). Classification (NCBI taxonomy): domain Bacteria; kingdom Bacillati; phylum Bacillota; class Bacilli; order Caryophanales; family Bacillaceae; genus Bacillus; species Bacillus sp. FJAT-14266. Next base: position 700,379 of record NZ_CP017072.1, on the reverse strand, counting down.
GTACGATATTTCTTTTAAAATCATTAACTTTGGCACGGTGGGAAAGTAAGCAATCAAAAGGGTGCGCATGATCGCGCACCCTTTTTTATGTTCCGACAGTCTGCTGTTTTCCGGCCGATCCTCCCTGTCCGTTTTTGTCCCGTAAATCCTGCTCAATTTCTTCAAGGCTTTTTCCCTTTGTCTCTGTCACTTTAAATCGGACAAATAAGAACGCCATGATACCGATCGCGGCATAAATCAGGAATAAATAACTGATTCCGATCGCTTCCATTAATATTGGATAGGTTAATGAAACAATCAGTGTCCCAACGTGCAACATTAAGGTCGAAACACCGGTCCCGATTCCTCTGACGTGAAGCGGGAACAATTCAGGAAGCATCACCCACACAACCGGTCCCCAGCTGACCGCAAAGACAACGATAAACACGCCTAAACAAATGACGGTCGTCCATGAGGCAGCCGGAGTGTTATCGAAAAAGAGATTTACTAAAGCGAGAACGATCAAGCTGATCACCATGCCCGCATTCCCGAATAGCAGTAACGGCTTTCTTCCAATCTTGTCGATAATTTTAATCGCTACTAATGTCATGAGAACATTGACTGTGCCGATTCCGACCGTGCCTAAAATCGAAGCGGAGTTTCCGAATCCGACGTTTGTAAAGGTCTTTGGCGCATAGTAGATGATCGTATTCGTTCCGATAAATTGCTGCAAAAAAGCGAGTCCCAAACCTGCAATAAGCGCTGGGCGCACCCATGGATCGAACAGCTCCTTCAGGCCGCCTTCATCCTGCTTTTCCGCTTCTTTTATATCATGTATTTCCTGATCAATATCTTTTGTGCCACGCAATTTTTCAAGAATTTTCTTCGCTTTGCTTTCTTCGCCATTCGTGAACAGCCAGCGCGGGCTCTCCGGCATAAACAAAATGCCAATAAGCAAGAGCAAGGACGGCACAGCAGCCAATCCAAGCATCCAGCGCCACGCTTCGGCATCGGCAAATATGTAATTGACAATGTAAGAAAGAAGGATGCCGACCGTGATCATCAGCTGATTCAGTGATGACAGCGCCCCGCGTTTATGTTTTGGCGCCAGTTCAGATAAATAAAGGGGCACGATTGTCGTCGATGTTCCGACTGCAAGTCCCAAAATGATGCGAAACAGCACCATGACTCCTGTATTTGGGGCCAGTGCCACACCAAGACCGCCTATACAAAACAGCAGCGCGGCTGCCATAATTGCTTTTTTTCTTCCGAAACGGTCAGTCAGCTTGCCGGCCGCTCCTGAGCCCAATATCGCCCCAACCAGCAAGGAGCTGACAACAAGACCTTCTGTAAACGCGTTTAAGCCTAACTCCTTTTTCATAAATAAAATAGCTCCGGAAATCACTCCGGTATCATAGCCATATAACGCGCCTCCAAGAGCTCCGAAAAAATAAAGCCATATATTTGACTGCTTTTTCATAAAGATGACTCCCTTTCTCCATCAGCTGCAATGACATTGTCTGTGGGATTTTTTTAGAAATCTTTTAGCCTCTTTTTCCGGCCATTAAACCTTTTTATTTTGCTGATCATAAGTTTTCCAATCATTTACTTGTATTTTTTTCAATGTCGCCGAAACATTTTACCTGCTGCGGCGTCCAATATAAGGTGATTCAGTACATCATCGTTATCAATTTTCAAAAACAAGAACTTATAAATATAGGAATATTTATCGAAAAATGTCTTTCGAGTAGTTGCCCCATGGCAAATAGAATGGTACGCTTCAAATATTAAAGAAACGTGAGGTATTGATATATGGAAGAACGATCACAGCGCAGAAAGAAAAAAAGAAAACTAAAAAAATGGGTGAAAGTTGTTGCCGGATTAATGGCTTTTTTAATCATTGCAGCAGGCTCTGTCGGCGCCTATGCTTTTGTAAAGCTGAACAATGCTTCTAAGGAAGCTCACGTCAGCCTTGCACGCGGAGAACAATCTGTAAAACGGATCAAAGAATTTGATCCTGGAAAAGATTCTTTTTCTGTATTGCTCTTAGGAATTGATGCCAGGGAGAAAAACGGCGAGACCGTCGATCAGGCAAGAAGTGACGCGAATGTGCTGGTTACATTTAATCGGAAAGAAAAAACAGCTAAAATGCTGAGCATTCCGCGTGACGCCTATGTAAACATCCCAGGTCACGGGTATGATAAATTCACACATGCTCACGCTTACGGCGGCGTTGACTTGACTGTGAAAACAGTTGAAGAAATGCTGGATATTCCAGTCGATTATGTCGTAGAAAGCAATTTCACGGCTTTTGAAGACGTCGTAAACGAGTTAAATGGCGTCAAAGTAACTGTAAAAAGCGATAAAGTCATTCAGCAAATCAAAAAAGATACAAAAGGTAAAGTCGTTCTTCAAAAAGGAACACATACGCTTGATGGGGAAGAAGCGCTCGCTTACGTAAGAACACGTAAAGCGGACAGTGACCTTTTACGCGGGCAAAGACAAATGGAAGTGCTGAGCGCCATTATAGATAAATCAAAATCATTGAGCTCAATTCCGGCATATGATGATATTGTGGATACGATGGGGCAAAATTTAAAAATGAACTTATCCCTTAAAGATGCCATCGGCCTATTCCCGTTCATCACTTCATTGAAATCAGTTGAGTCTATTCAGCTGACGGGTTATGATTATGAACCTGCCGGAGTCTATTATTTCAAATTGAATCAGCAAAAGCTGCAGGAAGTTAAAGAAGAGCTGCAAAACGATTTAGGTGTATAATGAACGGGATGGCGATTACGCCATCCCGTTTTACATATTTCCTTGTTGAAAATTATCAAAGTAACGATTAGCCTTAATTTATATGGATTATGTTTCACAGGCAAGCTGAACATACTACACGAAGCAGCTTCATTTTTAAGGAGGTTCCCCTACATATGAAATGTATTGCGATTGATCTAGACGGAACATTACTGAATAAAGAAAGCGTCATTTCTGCGGAAAACAGAGAGGCGATCAAGCGGGCCGTTGATGCCGGCATCCTCGTCACCATTTGCACGGGAAGAGCGACATTTGATGTAAAAGCGCTGCTGAATGACTTGGACATCCCTATCATTGCAGCTAATGGCGGCACGATCCATGACACGGGTTACCGTTTGATCAGCCGGACATTAATGGATCAGGAAGCCGGTAAAGCGATTGCTGATTACTTACTTTCAAAAAACATTTATTTTGAGGTATATACAGATGACCATCTGCTTTCTCCTTTTGACGGCGAAGCTAAGCTGCACGCGGAGCTTGACATTCTAAAGAGCGCAAACCCAAACGAGCAGACGGATGAATTGTGGCAAGGAGCCATGACTCAATTCAAACAGTTTGGCATTAAACCAATCCCTCATATCGAATCGGTTTTTGACGGGAGTGAAAACATTTATAAGCTTCTTTGCTTCTCCTTTGATATGGACAAACTGAAACAAGCGAAGGAAGAACTGAAGCATCATAAAAAACTGGCTCAAACCTCTTCAGGAAAACATATTATCGAAATCCTGCCGGCCTCGTCAGGAAAAGGACGCGCGTTAACAAAGCTCGCTGACCTATACGGAATTGAACCACAGGATATCTATGCGATCGGCGATAGTCCAAACGATTTATCCATGTTTGAAGTCGCCGGACACCGTATCGCCATGGAAAATGCGATTGATGAATTAAAAGAAAAAAGCACCTTTGTCACAAAAAGCAATGACGAAAATGGTGTGGCCTACTTTATAGACCAGCTTCTTTCAGGACAATATGCATAAAGAAAAGACTCCAGAGATTGGAGTCTTTTTCTTTTATTGCACCCGTATACTTCCTGCGTATTTATCCTTCCAATATGTGCTCGTGTTCATATTGGTGATGGTCACGCCGTTTGATAATGTGACATGAACAACTTGTCCGTTTCCGATATAGATGGAGGGATTTAAGCTTGTTGATTGAAAGAACACAATGTCTCCCGGCTTCAGGTCCGCCTTCTCAATCTTAGTTCCGGCATTGTACTGGCTTGTTGCGTATCGAGGCAGGGAAATGCCAGCTGCTTTCTGGTATACATATTGGACAAATCCAGCTGTATCAAATCCTGTCTCAGGTGTTACTCCGCCCTGTTTGTAAGGCACTTCTCCGACATAAAGCGTCGCTTCGGAAACAATCGGATTTTCTTTCGGGATTGTCAGGTTGTCAAATCGGCGAATACCCGTCATCTTCGATTTCCAGTAATCCTCTGACAAATACGAAATGGTTACTTTTTCTGACCGGCTTGCCTGAATGAACCTGCCTGCGCCCGCATAAATGCCTGCATGTGAAATTCCCGTTTTATACGTATTGCTGAAATAGACGACATCACCAGGCTTTATGTTCTGAGGGGCTACCTTCTCGCCCACTGCCCACTGCTGTTCGGCTGATCGCGGCAGATAAATGCCGAGTGCCTGTTGAAACACATATTGCACAAGCCCCGAGCAATCAAAGCCCTCTGACGGCGTGCTTCCGCCAAACACATATGGGACACCTATATATTTTTCAGCCTCCTGTACGACAGGAACATCAGCCGTTGCCGGATCGGCAGCGATTCGTCTCGCCCCGATATAAGTTCCGCTCCAATAGCTGCTTTTTTTGTAATTGGTGATGATAACCCCTTTTGACTGTGTACTGTGAACCATTTGGCCGTCTCCGATATAAAGGGCGTCATGTGTCGGAACAGTGCCGGTGCTTCCCTCTTTCTTGAAAAACAAAATATCACCCGGCTTCAGGTTTTCCGGCTTTACAGCTGTTCCGATTTTATACTGGTCGTTTACAGATCTCGGCAGATGAATATCAGCCTTACTGAACACATATTGTATCAATCCTGATGGATCGAAACCCTCTTTCGGCGTTTCCCCGCCATATTTATACTGATATCCAAGCAGGTTTTTTGCTTCGCTGACAATCAATTCTGATGATGTATCAGCTTCCGCAATCTCCGCTTTTGTCATAATTGGAACCAAAAAACAAATGATAACCGCCACAAGCAAAAACTTCTTCCAGTTTGCCAGTGTGTTCACTTTTATTATCTCCTCCTCTTTTTGCAGTTTTAACATCGGTATTTTTTTGAATATGTTAAGAGACTTTTTGATATTTTTACAGAATGAATATGCTGGGCAAATAAAAAGAGAGTGTCTCATCAGACACTCTCTTTTTTGAATTATTTATTGGCGTTTACCGGTTCTTCCTGCTGTTGGATTTTATTCATTTCCATATCAATCTTCTGTTTTTCCTGATCTGTCAGCTGATCATTGAATTTAAAAGCTGACATAAACATGAACACGATGGCTACGGCAACAAATGGCCAGATGGCTTTGACAAATTTCATCTTTATCACTCCGTTTATTTAGATTTTAGTTTGTCACTATGATCAATATCAAACGTCAGTTTTCCGTCTTCTACTTTCCAAGCGAAATTAGAGTCTTTCGTCAGTTCGCGAATAATGGTTTTCTGTTTAAGGCTGTCTTTTTTCACAGGTGCAGGTGTCGCTTCATGGATATCGATCGGTGTCACTTCAAAGCGGCCTGTTCCATTTTTCTTCAGGTGATACTGAACCAGTGCACTGTCTCTTGTTCTCGTCCAGCCTTGATCAAAGACAAAGTTGCCGAGGCTGTAGAAAATGACGGTTCCGTTATATACTTCAATCGGTTCTAAAACGTGCGGGTGATGGCCGACGATGATGTCAGCTCCCGCATCAGACATGGCTCTTGCAAGCTGGCGCTGGCGGTCATTTGGATCATTGTCATACTCTTGTCCCCAGTGTGACTGCACAACAACAATGTCCGCATGTTTTTTCGCTTCTGAAATCATAGGGATGAAGATTTCAGGATCTGCGGGCAGCACGCCCGGCGTATTCTTTTTAGCCGCAAAACCTTTCCCGGACACATCGGTAAAGCCAAGCGTCGCAATCGTTACCCCGTTGACTTTCTGGTACGAAATTTTCTTTTTCGCATCACTTAAGCTGTATCCCGCTCCAACGATATCAAGGTTTTGCTTCGCAAATTCTCCAAGTGTATCTTTCATGCCCTGAACGCCGTAATCCATTGCGTGGTTGTTGGCGCTGTTGAGAACTGTGAAATTCATGTCCTTCAAGACTTTTACTGATTCCTTATTCGTCTGCAGATGAATCTTTTTATCTGCTTGTTTATAATTCTTTTGATAGGTTACCGGGTTTTCAAAGTTTCCTGCTACATAATCCGAAGCTCTAAAGATCGGTTCAACATATTGAAAAATACTGTCTGCCCCTTTTTGCTCCGTTACTTTTTCAACATAGCGTCCCATCATAATATCGCCTACAAATGAGGCTGAGAGTACGTCGTCAGAATACGTTTTGACCTTCGGCGTTTCCGCTTTTCCCGCCCACATGAAAGCGAACATAAGGACAAAAACGATCGGAATGGCAATAAATACGTGCTTATTGGTTTTCTTTTTTTGCTGTTTTGTCAGCTTTAGCAGCTTTTCATGAAAGCTCAGTTCTTTTTTCATCGTTTGACACACCTTACATTAAATTAAGTAGTAAACAAACATGATTGCAAAGGTCGCTCCGCTCAATAGCAGCGTGCTTCCGAACGTAATGGTTAAACCTTGTTTCTGAATGGTATTGGCAATTAAACCTGGCACGATGATGCCGATTCCTCTAAATTCTGCGATTTCAAATGGTACAATCGGGTATAGAAAATCAAACGCGATTTTCAGGACGATCCCTGTTATCAGCATAGCAGCGAATTTTCGGCGTCCGTACAAAATCATAAATTTGGATAAACCGTATTTCACAATGACATAAGTGAGCAAGCTCACTAGCAAAACAAGTAAAATAAAGACCGGCTGATTAAACACAAGTCCTAAATATCCCGGTACAACAAGTCCTGCCGGCACGATCCCTGTTTTTTCCGCAAAAATTAAACTGAGTAGTACACCTAAAATTAGTGCGATGTATAAATCTGATCCGAACATGTCTGCATTTCCCCCTAGCTTACGAGCTGCTTTACCTTGTATTCGTGGATTTTTTCAATTAAAGGCTCTGCGGCACCATGAATATTGCCGACGCCATATATGACACGGTTGTGCATTCTTTTCTTTAACAATTCCATAATTTCATCTGTTGACTTATACTCTAGATCATGCAGTTTGTCTGCAGGAATTTTGCCTTCTTCGTAGGCTTTTACGATCGGTTCTGTTGTTTCACCGATTAAGATCAGTTCACTTGCTTCAATATAAGGCAATACGTCATTTGCGAATTGCTGTGTCCGATCGACACGGTCTGCGCGGCAGTTCATGATGATGATCGGATCATCGGTCGGGTAACCGATTTCTTTTACACGTTTCCATATATTCAAAGTAGAAGAAGCGTCGTTAGCGGCAAACCCATTAACAAAGTGCCCAGGCTCGCTCGGACTGATCAGCGGAAGAATTCTCATTGCTCCCGGATCTGGCGGCGCATTCAGCATTCCCTTAAATGCTGTTTCTTCGTCAATGCCGAGTGCTTGAGCCACACCCAGCGCCAGAGAAGCGTTATCAGGGAATACCATGTATTCAAATTTACGTAAATATTCATCTGTAATTTTTGAGTTATCAGCAATGATGACTTTTGTGTTTCGTTCTTTTGCTTTTTGTTTAAAGAACTCGGTATATTCACTATCTGTAATGACAAGATGGCCATTATAAGGAATTGTAGCGGTAAACGCTTCTGCAATTTCATCAAGCGTCGGCCCCATGACATCCATATGGTCTTCTAAAACATTCACAATGACGCCGATATTGGCCTGCAGAAGTTCTTCCTGAAAGATGATTTGATAATCTGGGTTAACAGCCATGCATTCACTGACAATCGCGTTAGCCCCTCTTTCTACTGTTTCTCTCATGACTTCTTTTTGCTCTCCGATATTCGGCCCCTGAGGTTTCCGTTTAATCGGCTTTTCCTCCGGTGTGTCCCAGTAAATCATTCTTGCATCTGTTCCTGTTGTTTTTCCAACAGTCTTGTAACCGGCTTCTATTAATATTCCGGTTGTCAGCCTTGTCACAGTCGATTTTCCGCGGATGCCGTTAATATTCACCCGAACAGGGAGGGCATCAATGTTTTTCTGATGTCGTCGTTTTTCTAATATTCCGATGACCAGTATGACAGCACAGGCTATAATGAGTAACCACATTGCTTTTCGACATCTCCTTCTATATTGTTGTAAATTCATTCATCAGTATATAGAATCACTATGAATTCTCAATCGGCATTATGTAACATAATCTTCCCTAATCGACTAAGCCAAACTTCTCTTTTGAAAGAGATTTTATACCTACAAACTGTTTTCTATTTTTGGAAAACAGCAGGACTTACACCTTATCACTTTTTTTAAAAATCGAAGAGAATGCGCTTTCATTTTTCTCCTGATATCCTTCTGGACGTATAGTCACACCCTGCTGTTTGTATTTAATATGCATTTCAAATCAATCTTTTTTCAGCCTGTGTTATCAAGCATCTCCTGCTATCATGCGTGTTTCCGGTTCTTATGAACACAAAATAGTTTTATCCTGTTTCTTAAGGACAAGGTCATAATGTCATCCTTTCTGCATGGAAGCGGCAATATGAGGCCCATTCCAAAATGACTAAGGAGGTTCGAGATGAAAACGCTAAACATACGAGTCCGAATTCTCTAACATAATTAAACATTTTCTGGGATGATAGTCTTTTCTGTTTCTCACCATTTACAGGTCTAAACGCATGACTTTGAAACAATTTTAATAAAACTTAATATTTGTTCAAGAAATCTTCATCCATATTTGTGAAGACTTTGTCAAAAAAAGAGTGAAAACCTTAAATTTTTCAATTATATATACAATTTACAATTAGATTTCTTTTGATATTTTTATTGCTAACTTCGGATTGTTCATGATAATCTATCTATGTAAACGGTTACATAAACAAGGAGGAGCTGTTTTGGCTACAATTAAAGATGTCGCCGGAGCGGCGGGCGTTTCAGTTGCGACGGTTTCCCGCGTCCTGAATGATAATGGCTATGTACACGAAGAAACGCGAACGCGTGTCATAGCGGCGATGGCGAAGCTGAACTATTACCCGAATGAAGTCGCCAGATCTCTATATAAAAGAGAATCCCGACTGATCGGACTTTTGCTCCCGGATATCACAAACCCTTTCTTCCCCCAGCTTGCCCGCGGTGCGGAGGATGAATTGAACCGGGAAGGCTATCGCCTTATTTTCGGCAACAGTGACGAGGAATTGAAAAAAGAACTTGAATACCTTCAAACCTTTAAGCAAAATCATGTCGCAGGCATTATTGCCGCAACGAATTACCCGGATCTCGAGGAATACAGCGGCATGAATTATCCAGTTGTTTTTCTGGACAGAACACTTGAAGGGGCTCCTTCTGTGTCCAGTGACGGCTATACAGGAGGAAAGTTAGCCGCCCAGGCTATCATTCACGGAAAAAGCCAGCGCATTACGCTCTTGAGAGGACCCGCTCACCTGCCGACCGCTCAAGACCGCTTTAACGGCGCTTTGGAAATCTTAAAGCAGGCTGAAGTTGATTTTCAGGTCATTGAGACGGCTTCATTTTCAATTAAAGATGCACAATCAATGGCGAAGGAGCTGTTTGCCGCTTATCCAGCGACAGATGGTGTGATCGCGAGTAATGATATTCAAGCCGCTGCCGTTTTACATGAAGCATTGCGGCGCGGAAAAAACGTGCCGGAGGACATTCAAATTATCGGCTATGATGACATTCCGCAAAGCGGACTTCTGTTCCCGCCACTTTCTACAATTAAACAGCCCGCATATGATATGGGGAGAGAAGCTGCCAAACTGCTTTTGGGTATCATCAAAAAACAGCCTCTGGCAGAAACGGCAATTCAAATGCCTGTCACCTATATAGGAAGAAAGACGACAAGAAAGGAAGATTAAGATGCGTAATATTTGTGTGATTGGTAGCTGTTCTATGGATTTAGTGGTCACCTCGGACAAACGCCCAAAAGCCGGTGAAACGGTTCTTGGCACGTCATTTCAGACTGTGCCGGGCGGCAAAGGAGCAAATCAGGCCGTTGCCGCAGCCAGACTTGGGGCTCAAGTGTTTATGGTCGGCAAGGTTGGAGACGATCATTATGGAACAGCTATTTTGAATAATCTCAAAGCTAACGGCGTTCGCACTGACTATATGGAACCGGTTACACATACGGAAAGCGGAACCGCTCATATTGTGCTTGCTGAAGGCGACAACAGCATTGTCGTTGTCAAAGGCGCGAACGATGACATCACCCCAGCGTATGCGTTAAACGCGCTCGAACAGATTGAAAAGGTCGATATGGTGCTGATTCAGCAGGAAATCCCAGAAGAAACGGTTGATGAGGTGTGCAAATACTGCCATTCTCACGATATCCCGATCATGCTAAACCCAGCACCGGCCCGCCCGCTCAAGCAGGAAACAATTGATCACGCTACCTATCTGACGCCGAATGAACACGAGGCTTCGATTTTATTCCCTGAGCTTACCATTTCTGAAGCTCTGGCGCTTTATCCGGCAAAGCTCTTTATTACGGAAGGAAAACAAGGCGTCCGCTATTCGGCTGGCAGCAAAGAGGTGCTCATCCCGTCCTTCCCTGTAGAGCCCGTTGATACAACCGGAGCCGGTGATACGTTTAACGCAGCATTTGCCGTGGCCCTGGCTGAGGGAAAAGACATTGAAGCCGCATTGCGGTTTGCCAATCGTGCCGCTTCCCTTTCTGTCTGCTCCTTCGGTGCCCAAGGCGGAATGCCGACAAGAAATAAAGTAGAGGAGCTGCTGTCATGAAAAAACACGGTATACTGAACAGCCATCTTGCCAAGATTTTAGCCGACCTTGGCCACACTGATAAAATTGTCATCGCGGATGCCGGACTGCCGGTTCCTGACGGCGTTTTGAAAATTGATCTTTCACTGAAGCCGGGCCTTCCGGCTTTCCAAGATACAGCGGCAGTGCTCGCTGACGAGATGGTCATCGAAAAAGTCATTGCTGCAGCTGAAATAAAAGCATCCAATCAGGAGAATGCGAAATTTCTAGAAAATCTTTTCTCTGAACAAGAGATTGAATACCTTTCTCACGAGGAGTTTAAGCTGCTGACAAAAGAAGCAAAGGCAGTCATAAGAACAGGAGAATTCACACCATATGCCAACTGCATCCTGCAGGCAGGTGTGCTTTTCTAGAAAGGAGGATGAAACATGCAGATTGAAATGAAAGACATTCATAAAGCATTCGGAAAAAATCAGGTGCTGTCAGGCGTTTCCTTTCAGCTCATGCCTGGCGAGGTTCACGCATTAATGGGAGAAAACGGCGCCGGCAAGTCCACGCTTATGAACATTTTGACAGGCCTGCACAAAGCAGATAAAGGTCAAATCAGCATAAACGGAAACGAAACGTATTTTTCCAATCCAAAAGAAGCGGAACAGCATGGAATAGCCTTTATCCATCAGGAACTGAATATCTGGCCGGAAATGACCGTTCTTGAGAATCTATTTATCGGTAAGGAGATATCCTCCAAGCTGGGCGTTTTACAAACAAGAAAAATGAAAGCGCTAGCAAAAGAGCAATTTGACAAACTCTCCGTCTCTCTTTCTCTTGATCAAGAAGCCGGCGAATGTTCCGTCGGACAGCAGCAAATGATCGAAATCGCAAAAGCGCTTATGACAAATGCCGAGGTCATCATTATGGATGAACCGACCGCAGCGTTGACTGAACGTGAAATCAGCAAGCTCTTTGAGGTCATTACAGCGTTAAAAAAGAACGGCGTCTCCATTGTCTATATTTCGCATCGCATGGAAGAAATTTTTGCGATTTGCGACAGAATTACCATCATGCGTGACGGAAAAACGGTAGATACAACAAACATCTCAGAAACTGATTTTGATGACGTCGTCAAAAAAATGGTCGGACGGGAGCTGACTGAACGATATCCAAAACGCGCTCCTTCTCTCGGTGACAAAGTATTTGAAGTGAAAAATGCCTCTATAAAAGGGAGGTTTGAGGATGTCAGCTTTTATGTTCGTTCCGGTGAGATCGTCGGTGTTTCAGGATTAATGGGAGCCGGCCGGACAGAAATGATGAGAGCGCTGTTCGGCGTTGACAGGCTGGACACGGGTGAGATATGGATCGCTGGGAAAAAAACGGCTATTAAGAACCCGCAGGAAGCCGTGAAAAAAGGTCTCGGCTTTATTACAGAGAATCGCAAGGATGAAGGGCTTCTGCTCGACACCTCGATCCGCGAAAATATTGCCCTGCCCAATCTGTCCAGCTTCTCACCAAAGGGTCTCATTGATCATAAGCGGGAGGCTGAATTTGTCAATCTGTTAATCAAACGACTCACTATCAAAACAGCATCACCGGAAACGCACGCACGCCATTTATCAGGAGGAAACCAGCAAAAAGTGGTGATAGCCAAGTGGATCGGCATCGGACCGAAAGTGCTTATCTTGGATGAGCCGACCAGAGGTGTGGATGTTGGCGCCAAACGAGAGATTTATACGCTGATGAATGAGCTGACCGAACGCGGCGTCGCTATCATCATGGTGTCATCAGAGCTTCCTGAAATTCTGGGAATGAGCGATCGGATTATCGTTGTCCATGAAGGCAGAATCAGCGGAGAAATCCATGCGCGAGAAGCAACGCAAGAACGAATTATGACACTTGCCACGGGAGGGCGGTAATATGAAAACGGAACAACTGCAAACAGAACAAAAACGGATTCACTTCGACGGAGTCATGCAAAAACTCGGCCCGTTTCTTGGTTTATTTATTCTCGTTATCATTGTATCTATTTTAAATCCCAGCTTTCTTGAACCGCTGAATATTTTAAACCTGCTTCGCCAGGTCGCAATTAACGGATTAATCGCGTTCGGGATGACCTTTGTCATTTTGACAGGCGGCATTGATCTTTCTGTCGGCGCTATTCTTGCCCTGTCCAGTGCTTTAGTTGCGGGGATGATTGTGTCCGGTGTCGATCCGGTTCTCGCGATCATCCTTGGCTGTATCATTGGTGCCGTACTAGGCATGATCAACGGATTATTGATTACTAAAGGAAAAATGGCGCCCTTTATCGCCACGCTTGCGACCATGACTGTGTTTCGCGGACTGACGCTAGTGTATACAGATGGAAATCCGATTACCGGACTTGGCACAAACTACGCTTTTCAGATGTTCGGACGCGGTTACTTTTTAGGCATTCCTGTACCGGCGATTACGATGGTTCTTGCCTTTGTCATCCTTTGGGTGCTTCTTCATAAAACACCATTCGGACGCCGGACGTACGCAATCGGCGGCAACGAGAAAGCCGCGCTCATTTCAGGCATCAAAGTGACGCGCGTGAAAGTGATGATCTATTCTTTAGCCGGGCTTTTATCCGCTCTTGCAGGTGCCATATTGACTTCCCGCCTGCATTCGGCCCAGCCGACTGCGGGAGAATCGTACGAACTTGATGCTATCGCGGCAGTCGTCTTAGGCGGAACAAGTCTTTCTGGCGGCCGAGGACGCATTGTCGGCACGTTAATCGGGGTACTGATCATCGGCACACTTAATAACGGGCTTAATCTGCTTGGCGTCTCATCATTTTATCAGCTGGTTGTCAAAGGGATTGTTATCTTGATTGCGGTATTATTAGACCGCAAGAAGTCAGCTTAGGAGGGTTTTCACATGAAAAAGGCTGTATCCGTCATTTTAACGTTATCATTATTTTTGTTAACCGCCTGTTCGCTTGAGCCTCCCCAATGGGCAAAGCCGTCAAACTCGGGGAACAAAAAGGAATTCACCATTGGCTTGTCCGTCTCAACACTTAATAATCCTTTTTTTGTCTCATTAAAAAAGGGTATCGAAAAAGAAGCTGAAAAACGGGAAATGAAAGTCATCATTGTTGATGCACAAAATGATTCATCGAAACAGACGAGTGACGTGGAAGATTTAATTCAGCAAGGTGTTGATGCATTATTAATCAACCCGACTGATTCTTCGGCGATCTCAACGGCAGTAGAATCTGCAAACGCAGTCGGTGTGCCCGTCGTAACAATCGATCGATCTGCTGAACAAGGAAAAGTTGAAACCCTCGTTGCTTCCGATAATGTAAAAGGCGGTGAAATGGCCGCGGCGTTTATTGCCGACAAACTTGGAAAAGGAGCAAAGGTGGCAGAGCTTGAAGGCGTCCCCGGCGCATCTGCCACACGGGAACGCGGCTCAGGATTCCATAACATCGCAGACCAAAAGCTCCAAGTTGTCACAAAACAATCAGCTGACTTTGACCGCACGAAAGGCCTGACTGTCATGGAAAACCTGCTGCAGGGACATCCTGATATCCAAGCTGTTTTTGCTCACAACGATGAAATGGCGCTCGGTGCTCTCGAGGCAATTAACAGCTCGGGGAAAGACATATTGGTGATCGGTTTTGACGGCAATAAAGATGCGCTCGCTTCCATTAAAGACGGAAAGCTGTCAGCAACCGTCGCTCAGCAGCCTGAGTTAATCGGTAAACTGGCTACAGAAGCAGCAGATGATATTTTGCACGGAAAAAAAGTGCAAAAAACAATATCCGCGCCTCTCAAACTAGAAACACAAAAATAATTGTCTGATGTTTAGGAACCTGCGATAACGTGAATAGAGTTATAGAATGAATTATTTCTCTTACGTGAGGAGAGGAACGGCATGAACAAACCAACAAAACTATTTTCAACTTTAGCACTTGCGGCTGGAATGACTGCGGCTACTGCAGGGGGCGCTGGAACGATCCATGCTCAACAGCCAGAAACAACGGTAAGCATTGATGATTTATACAGTTATCCGATTGATTCTTATTTGGTATCAGCAGAGGCTCTAAATGTCAGAACGAAGCCTTCCGCATCAAGCCAGAAAGCCGATACGCTGCACTTAGGAGATAGCCTAAAGCTGATTTCCTTCTCAAATGCTGACTGGGCAAAGGTTCAGTATAAAAATGGAAAAACAGGCTTTGTCTCCACTCATTATATTGTAAAAGCAGCAACAACAGTAAAAACCAAGACAAAAACGAAAGTATACACATCCACTGACGGAAAGAGCATTAAGACTCTTCCAGCAGACACAAGCGTTTCTTTTTTAGGCTGGAGTAAAACGAATAAAGGCGGTTTTGATTTTGATTGGGTATTCGTTGATTACGGCGGTGCGACAGGTTATATGAAATCAAAGGATTTACACATGACAAAATAACTGAGAGGGATTCCGCATTTATGCGGAATCCCTTTTATTATGAATTGATTTGTCACATTCCCAAGATATTTCTCAGGAAATATTGTCGTATGCTGTGTCGAAACCTTACATGATCATCGACATTTTTGTTCACGCTAAAAAGCGGAGGTGTAAATATGGATCAATTTGAAGCAGCATATGAATCGTATAAAGCCCGGCAAACAACTGTCGATCAAGAAAATGTTCCATCTGGAAAAGAAGAAATTATTGCGGTTAGAAGAAATGAGGAAGACAATATTATCGCAGTGAAAACCAATACAGGAAGAGAGCTCGACTATCCTACTGCGCTGTCAGAAGCAAAATCAGGAAAACTCGCTCATGTTGATGTCTTCCATAAATACGGGCGTGACATTTTGCGAAGTGAACCGGACGGCATCAAGGAAAATAACCTGTCTGAGCTGCCGGATTTTTAAACAAATACAGCCCTGCCGTATGTTGGACAGGGCTGTATTTTAAACAAAAGGCTGCTGGATGTATTCGGCTAACCGTTTTGCACTGTGAGAAATATCCTCTGTAGCTGCATAATTCACGCCATAGAACACATATGGAGGCAGATACTTCATGCCGATCAGATTACTCGTGGCCTGAAATGGTTTCAATAGCTCACTGATCGAGTAATGATTTGCTCCGCCCGCTTGATATTTTTCCGCTTCGCTCCCTGTTGATACAGCCAACATCAGCTCCTTGCCATGCAAGGCATTTCCTTCTGAACCAAAAGCCCAGCCGTAAGTCAGCACAAGATCCTGCCATTTTTTCAAGAGCGGCGGAGAGCTGTACCAATATAGCGGGAATTGAAAGACAATCCGATCGTATTCCTCGCACAGCTGCTGTTCCTTCGCAACATCTATCGCTTCATCCGGGTATTCCTTATAAAGATCCCGTACTGTGATATTGTCATGTTTACTCAATTCCTCAGCCCACGCCTTATTAACAACTGAGGTCTCCATATGAGGATGCACTGCCAAAACCAATATTTTCATCAGACCACACCTTTACTGTTTTGATGTTATTTTATCTAAAATCAGGAAAAGAGCCAAATAAAAAGAAAGCCCTGCTAAAAGGGGCTTTCTTTTTTTCTTTTATTCAGGGCTTCCTTCAGTTGTTTCGATATCTTTCGCAAAATCAGGGTTATCCAGATTCGCATTAAAGAAATCCGCTGTGTTCGGAAGTCTGAGATTCATGTTCATTTTTTGAGAAATCGTAACCGTGCAATCCTCAAGCACATAGTCAAAAACGTGTCCGCCTGAATTGCGTCCTTCGTCAATGAAGTGCAGGTGATAGCCAGAAACGGCGATTCCGTTTGCATAAGCTGGTGTCAAGAAACCTACAATCGTTCCTCTCACGTTGTCGAAGTTGAAAATCGGCTGTGTTTTGACCGCTTCAACCATTGGCACGTAAGGTTTTTCTTGAAGTTCTACTGTTCTTGTCTGCACCTTTTTAAACAATCCGTCAATGCGAATTGCATAAAATAAGTTTCTGCTTGGCAGCATGCTGTTGATCTCTTTTTCAAAGTCTTCGCGTGTCATTTTCGCATCAATTTTGTGCGTCATGTCCGGTGTAAAGAACGTAAATGAACAGAACGGTGAACGGTCTCCATTTTGGACCGGTGTCGCGGTTCCGTCTGAGCGAAGACGGTAAAATTCGCCGTCAAACCCAATCAGCTCTCCGTCAAGCTTGTTAAAGGTTCCGATACCGAAGTCTCCATATTTCGGAATCTCTGACAGTTCAAAATCTCCGTCATATACTCCGTCTAATAGAGAAGTCATTGTTGATACTTGATAAATCTGGCTCACAGGCTGATCTTTTTGACCACGGCTGAGCACTTGAATGTTGCTTTCTCGTTTCATATTTCCCTTCACTCCTTTTATTTAGTGCTGTTCATAAAACAGTGTCGTGATGCGCAGAGTGCTAGAGAGCTTTCGTTTTCATGAGTTCCCCGAATTCTTTCGGAAGCTTGTCACTTGCTAAATTAATGTTATCACTGTAGTCAACCGGGACATCGATGATGACAGGACCTTCAGCGTTCATGCCTTGACGCAGAACATCTGCCAGCTGGTCTGGTGATTCTACGCGCAAGCCAGTTGCTCCGAAGCTTTCCGCATATTTCACGATATCGATATTTCCGAAATCGACCGCAGATGTACGGTTATATTTTTTCAATTGCTGGAATGCAACCATGTCATATGTGCTGTCGTTCCATACAATGTGTACAATTGGTGCTTTTAGTCGAACTGCTGTCTCTAATTCCATTGCTGAGAATAAGAAACCGCCGTCACCAGAGACAGAAACCACTTTTTCTCCCGGTTTCACCAATGAAGCGCCGATTGCCCAAGGAAGCGCAACGCCGAGTGTTTGCATACCGTTACTGATCATTAATGTTAACGGCTCGTAGCTGCGGAAATAACGTGACATCCAAATGGCGTGCGAACCGATATCGCAAGTTACTGTAACATGATCATCGACTGCATTACGCAACTCTTTAACGATTTCAAGAGGGTGCGCTCTGTCTGATTTCCAATCTGCAGGCACCTGCTCACCTTCATGCATATATTGTTTTAAATCAGAAAGGATTTTCTGCTCACGCTCTGCAAATTCTACTTTCACAGCATCGTGTTCGATATGATTGATCGTGGACGGAATGTCACCGATCAATTCAAGATCAGGCTGGTAAGCATGATCAATGTCAGCGATAATCTCGTCTAAATGGATAATTGTCCGGTCTCCATTGACATTCCAGAATTTCGGATCATATTCAATCGGGTCATAGCCGATCGTCAGAACAACATCTGCCTGCTCTAGCAGTAAATCGCCAGGCTGGTTGCGGAACAAACCGATACGGCCAAAATACTGATCCTCTAAATCTCTAGAAAGGGTACCGGCAGCTTGATATGTTTCAACAAATGGAAGCTGAACCTTTTTCAAAAGCTTGCGAACCGCTTTAATTGCTTCCGGTCTTCCGCCTTTCATGCCGACCAAAACGACAGGAAGTTTTGCTGTTTGGATTTTTGCTATGGCCGCACTGATTGCATCATCTGCTGCAGGACCGAGTTTTGGCGCTGCAACAGCACGCACGTTTTTCGTATTTGTGACTTCATTCACAACATCTTGCGGAAAGCTCACAAAAGCGGCCCCAGCCTGCCCTGCTGACGCTATCCTAAATGCATTTGTAACAGCTTCCGGTATATTTTTTACATCTTGAACTTCTACACTGTATTTTGTAATCGGCTGGAATAGCGCCGCATTATCCAAAGATTGATGTGTCCGTTTTAAACGATCTGCACGGATCACGTTTCCAGCAAGCGCAACGACAGGGTCTCCTTCAGTGTTCGCTGTCAGCAGGCCTGTTGCCAAGTTAGAGGCACCCGGTCCTGATGTGACTAACACGACTCCCGGTTTTCCAGTTAAACGGCCGACTGCTTGGGCCATGAATGCTGCGTTTTGTTCGTGCCGGGCAACGATAATTTCAGGTCCTTTATCTTGTAAAGCGTCAAATACCGCATCAATTTTTGCACCTGGAATGCCAAATACATGTGTGACACCTTGCTCCACTAAGCAATCAACAACAAGCTCCGCCCCTCTGTTTTTCACAAGGGATTTTTGTTCTTTTGTTGCTTTTGTCAACACCCTCACTCCTTATTATGCATTTTAAACGTAAAATTTTAAATATCTTGTGATAAGTTTCACTATACACTCTTTGGAAATTGACCTCCAATATCGATTCGCCTTATGATTAATATGTAATACGAATTATTAACCTATGGAAAGGAATGCATATTGAATGGAGCTTCGCCATCTTCAATACTTTATCGCAGTAGCCGAAGAGCTTCATTTCGGAAAGGCTGCCCGGCGGCTGAACATGACGCAGCCTCCTCTCAGCCAGCAGATCAAACAGCTGGAGGAAGAAGTCGGAGTTACGCTTCTGAAAAGGACAAAACGATTTGTCGAGCTTACCGCAGCAGGAGAAATCTTTTTAAATCATTGCCGCATGGCATTGATGCAAATCGGACAAGGAATTGAACTGGCACAGCGGACGGCCCGCGGCGAGCAAGGCCTTCTCGTAATCGGTTTTGTCGGATCAGCTACATATGAATTTCTGCCGCCGATTGTCCGGGAATATCGTAAAAAATTCCCATCTGTGAAAATAGAACTGCGTGAAATATCCTCGTCTAGGCAGCAGGAGGAGCTACTAAAGGGCAACATTGATATTGGTATACTTCATCCTCCCTTACAGCATACAGCTTTACATATCGAAACCGCCCAAAGCAGCCCTTGTGTTTTAGCTTTGCCTAAGCAACACCCATTGACTTCTAAGGAATCAATTACGATTGAGGATTTAAGAGATGAACCAATTATTACTGTTGCTAAAGAAGCATGGCCTACTCTATACATGGATTTTATTCAGTTCTGTGAACAAGCGGGCTTCAGACCCAACATTGTCCAGGAAGCCACAGAATATCAAATGGTGATTGGTTTAGTCAGTGCCGGAATTGGTATGACATTTGTTCCTTCCTCAGCCAAAAAATTATTTAATTTGGATGTTACTTATCGAAAAATGGACCAAATACAGCTTAATGCAGAATGGGTTATCGCTTACCGCAAAGACAATCATAATCCGCTTATAAAGCATTTTATTCATATTTCAAATTGTCAGCAGACAAGAACTAAAGAGAGTGATGCAGGTACATGAACAATACTTGCAATCTCTTTTTTCTTTTGGGATTCTTATGGAATTTTTATTAATTTAATATAATCGCTTAGTACAACTTTATATCAGTATACGTATACATACAGTACAAATAGTTGGCAAGGACATCAGTAAGCGCAGGACATTAGTTTGATTTTAAAAATGAAAGATAGAGAGGTGAAGTAAATTATTGAGTTCACCGGCATATTCACATTGCTCGCTTTTTTCGTAACAATGATTTTTATTTTCTGGAGACCAAAAGGACTAAATGAAGCTATCCCCGCCACATTTGGCGCTTTAATGGTTTTATTGTGCGGAAGTGTGTCATTGGCAGACTTAGGGGAAATCGGAACAAAAGTCACGGGTGCATCGGTTACAATCCTTGCCACTATGATTATGGCCATTGCACTAGAAAGCTTTGGTTTCTTTTATTGGGTGGCTGCAAAACTGCTCCAACAATCCAAGGGTTCAGGCATCAAGCTTTTTTGGCTAACCAATTTGCTCTGCTTTCTCATGACCATTTTCCTGAATAATGATGGGAGCATTTTGATCACAACTCCAATCCTTTTGCTTGTACTAAAATATTTAGGTTTAAAAAAACATCAAAAAGCCCCATATTTATTAAGCGGTGTTTTAATAGCCACAGCCTCTAGCGCACCGATTGGCGTAAGTAATATTGTTAATTTAATTTCTCTCAAAATCATTGGAATGGATCTATATCTTCACACCGCCATGATGTTTGTCCCTAGTATGATGGGACTCATTTTTATGACTTGTCTACTGTTTATGTTCTTTTATAAACGTCTTCCCAAAAGCCTGCCAGATATACCGGGCCATTTTCAGTCTCTGCGGCATAGAAGGTACCATCCTCTTCATTCGCCATCAGCTCCTTTACCAGAACGAAATCAAACAAAAATCATGTTGTTTGTGCTTGCATTTGTTTTTCTCGTCAGAATGAGTCTATTTGCAGCATCATATACCGGTATTTCTGTTCCTCTAGTCGCTGTCATCGGATCTTTTATCCTGTTGAGCTGGAGATGGATTTATTTCAAAACCTCCCCAAGAGACTTGTTATATAAATCGCCTTGGCACATTTTTATATTCGCTTTTACTATGTATGTCTTAATTTATGGTCTGCATAATATTGGATTCACAGAGTTACTTGTGAGTTATTTTGAACCTGTGGTTTCTGGAAGCCTCGCCCATGCAACTTTCGCATCAGGTATCTCTACTTCAGTTTTTTCTAATCTCTTTAACAACCATCCAGCGTTAATGATCAGTACTTTTACCTTAACTGAAATGACCCTGAATCCTTCAACAACAAAAATCATCTACTTGGCAAATATTATCGGCAGTGATATCGGTTCATTATTATTACCTATGGGAACCTTAGCAACGCTTATTTGGATGCATATATTAAAACAGCATGATGAAAGTATTTCATGGGGCGAATATATAAAAACGACCATTATCATCATTCCGCTGACTGTTCTTTTTACGTTAACATGTTTATATTTTTGGATCAGTTGGTTATTTCTTTAGCACAGTATGAAACGAAAAACTGCCTTCTGCTTTTCAAGAGGGCAGTTTTGTATACACTAGGGAAGATGCATTGTCTTTAGATGATTTAACTTCCAAATGACTGGCTCTCCACTTGCGTTAATAAGCTCAATGATATTATTAGAGACACCCTTTAATAGTCCGACTTTTTCTGGCACCTCTCCCATATCAAATATGACCAATTCACCAATATTTTTTTTGATCTGCTCCTCAAAATTACGCACAAGAGGAACTTTGGAAGGCACGACCGGCAATTGTGAGTTGTCAAGAGTATACGGTGTTTGTTCAGTTGAATAAGGGGTAAACCATTTTAAATGATGCATAGATATAAAAAGTATTTTAAATACGGGTGAGAAAAATACAATATAATCGTTTAAAACATTTGTAACATATCCATGGATCGATCGACCCCCAGTTACATAAACTTCAATAAACTGGCCTTTGACCTTGTTTAATGTATTTCTATATGAAAAAGCTAGAGTTTCTGCCTCTATCATTGGATCTTCCGGATTGATCAAAAATGGCTTCTCAGTACTGGTCATTATTTTCGCCTTGTTCATTTGATGAAGATGCAACAAGGGAATATAAAGATAATTGCAGCCATCAAAAATAACAAAAATATCCTGTCCGATATCTATGAGGGTGCCGATAAACCTTGTATCTCCTGAAATGACAACCTCAACATCTGTGTTAAGGAATTGATTCAAACCTTTCACGATTCTCCTCCTTTAACTGAAAAAGGGCATCACTTAATCTGATGCTCCTCCATTATCTATTAAAATTTACGTTTCCAGTGATAGTCTATCGTTCTGACAATCGTTTCATAGCTATAATCTTCCTTTTGTTTTCCTGAACTTTTTATTGAACTTGAATAACCTGGTGATCTTGATGATTGATAATCTGATGATCTTGGTGATCGTTTAGATGATTTTGATGATTGATAATCTGAAGATTTTAATGATCGTTTAGATGATTTTGAAGAACTTTTTGAACGTGACGAACGGTCAGATTTGGATGATTGATAATCCGAAGATTTTAGTGATCGTTTAGATGATTTTGAAGAACTTTTTGAACGTGACGAACGGCCAGATTTGGATGATTGATAATCCGAAGATTTTAGTGATTGTTTAGATGATTTTGATGAGCTATATGATTTTGAAGAAATGAACGAATTGCTGTCCTTATCATTATTGTCTTCCTGACTTTGTTCATTTTTTTGATCCTCTTTTTTGTACGACCCTTTTGGACCTAAGCTAATGCTTTTTATGTGAAAAGGATAGATGCGAAGCACCTCTTGATTTTTCACTATAGTATAATGGCCGTCGGCATTATCTACAAGGATACCCTCAATGGCTTCCGGACCTCCACGATTAATTGAAACCCATTTATGAGTCAGACTCTTAAAAACCTCGCTTAAATCATCAGCTTCCAAAACTCCAACTGGCGTCTGCTCTTCTATTTTCAAATCAGGCTCGTGTTTACTTATACTTTTGATGTGATGGATATTAAAATACACTACCCCATCCTCATTTGTGTTTAACGCAGCGTAATCATCTCCCAGCCAGACCAATCTTCCTTTTTTAGATTCCGGACCCCCTTGGTTAAATTGAACTGATTGGTTTATTAAATGTCCGATTAAGCTATGAAAATCATCAGCATCGAGCATTTCCTCAGTCTCAATTGTTGTGGTGCTATTATTGGTATCCTCAGTAATACTTTTCACATGCTCCAACTGATAATAAATTATTTTTTTTTCAGCTTGTAAAGCTATATAATCTGATTTTACAGCTGTTAATTTTCCTTTTTTAGATTCCGGACCTCCACGATATACAGTAACAATTTTATCTTTCATTGAGTGCAAAAAGTTATAATACGATATTTCATTATTTGAATGATATTTCATTCTCCTCTTGCTCATTCAAATTCCTCCTAGTCACTTATACATAGATGATAAACATACTGCATATATACGTGTCACATTTATTTGTTGAACTAATTCAATAGCCTAATTGTCGCTTTTTCCGCGAATACCCATTTTCACGCATTCATAAAATACTTAAATGATCTTTGAGGTATTGTGAACGGTTTTTAATATACTCGCAGATCACATCCGGCTCACGGTCAAAACGCTCAACATCATTCTTTTTATATGGGTCCATCAAGATAAAAGGCCTAATCCGCTCATACATCGCCATGATTTTCGGTTCCATATATTCTATTGTAAAAAGAGATTGGAGCGTTTTTTCTAACAGGCGCCTGTAGGACTTGCGAAACTCGGATTCATCCAATATCCGGGCGGTTAGTGTATTAAATCCTTGAATTCTTACATAATCGGCAGCCATCCGCTCTCCATGGATATCCCTGCCCCAAGTCGCATCATAATCCCAAGGAATCACCTCAAATAATCCGGTTTCCCCGCTTCTGTATAATGCGTAGTTGTGGACAAACCCGTCATAGTTTGAGGTGAATACAATACCGGCAAGCCAGCGCAAATACTTGTCGACATCCACATGCTTTGTCACTTCTGACTTAAACTGAGCTTTAGGGACCGTATTAATTTTAAAAATCATATCCTGTAAATAAAAATCATCCTCCTCAGTCCCTGTTTTCTTTTCATATCCAAGCTCCAGCGATGTTTTCGTTTCCCTTTCTAAATCGCTCATCAGAGAAAAGTTGGCATCATCATCCACCGCATAAAAAATCGCGCCATCAGCCAGCTTCCTTTTCGCCAAATAATATTCATCTACGGATTCAAGTTCAAGATAAACCCCTTCATTCTTCCCATTCATCTTTACAAACACAAACTCTGCCTTTGGAGACAGTGTCCCTAGCTCCGAGAAAAAATCCAGAGACAATTTGTTTCTCATCAAGGAAGGATCTTTATACTCCGCATTTAAGTGAATCTCTCGCGCGCCGCGGAATGTTTTCGGCTGATAAAAGGAAATATGGTATGACTTCTTTTTGAAGTCTCTGATATGTGATCCCCGATAAGCGATATCAATATCCAGCCTTTTTTGATTTACCTTCATCACAGCTGGCACCGGATCATCGTCCCATATATCCTTTTTTAATTCACGCAAGTCTTTTGGATGAACAAACAGCTGATAAAGCGGTAAATTGGATTGATTCTTCATCCATAATCCTCCTTACAAATTTTAGGCTTTTATTTTTATAAGATCTCAGCGGAACACTTATACACTTTTTAAAACCGCGCGTACTATGAGGGTAGTAAGGATCTTCATCCTTAACATATTTTTAAAAGGAGGATTTCAAATTGGGCCACTATTCCCATTCTGACATCGAAGAAGCGGTGAAATCCGCAAAAAAAGAAGGTTTAAAGGATTATTTATACCAAGAGCCTCATGGAAAAAAACGCAGTCATAAAAAGTCGCACCGCACTCACAAAAAATCTCGCAGCCATAAAAAATCATACTGCTCTCACAAAAAATCTCGCAGTCACAAAAAATCATTCTGTTCTCACAAAAAATCTCGCAGCCACAAAAAATCATACTGCTCTCACAAGAAATCTCGCAGCCACAAAAAATCGTACCGTTCTCACAAAAAATCTCGCAGCTATAAAAAATCTTACCGTTCTTACAAAAAATCTCGCAGCTATAAAAAATCTTGCCGTTCTTACAAAAAATCTCGCAGCTACAAAAAGTCATACTGTTCTCACAAGAAAAAATCTCGCAGCTATAAAAAGTCATGCCGCACACACAAAAAATCTTATCGTTCCCATAAGAAATACTACAAAAAACCGTACCACCACTGCGACGACTACAAAAGACACGATGATTATGACAGCAAAAAAGAATACTGGAAAGACGGCAATTGCTGGGTAGTCAAAAAGAAATACAAATAATCTAAGTTTTCATTGTTTCAATAGGCTGCCGGCGGAGGTACGGAAGCCTATTTTTTTATTTGCCCTGTATTAGATATATGTCATGACATAACATATGCAACCCGCATCATTTGGTTTCCTTTAAACCATTTCGTTATAATCAAGGTATCCTAACGATAAAGGCGGTTGTTGCTATGTACATATTTCAAGCTGATCAGCTTAGTGCCAAAGACACATACAAGCTATTGTCAGGTACCGTTATTCCCCGCCCCATTGCATTTGTGACAACACTTTCTTCAGGAGGAGCGGTCAATGCCGCGCCTTTCAGTTTTTATAACGTTGTCAGCTCAGATCCTCCGCTTCTCAGTATTTCTGTTAACAGGACGGAAGGACGCCAAAAAGATACAGCGCGAAACGCAGTGGAGAACGGAGAATTTGTCGTTCATGTCAGTGATGAAGCCATCATTGAAGATATCAATGAAACAGCTGCAAGCTTAAGGCCGGATGAAAGCGAGCTTACACGCACCTCGCTTCATCCTGTTGAAAGCAAAGCTGTTTCAGTTCCCGGCATTAAGGAAGCCCGCGTTCGCTTTGAGTGCAAATTAGAGCGGCATATTACCTTTGACAATGATCAAGGCGTCACTACAGCAGATATGCTCATCGGAAGAGTTGTCTGCTTCCACCTAGATGAAAAGGTGTATGATGCAGAAAAGGGATATATTTTAACGGATGAATTAAAGCCTGCCTCACGATTGGCGGGAAATCACTATGCTAAACTCGGGGAAGAATTCACACTGATTCGTCCCAGCTGAAGAGAAGGACTATTTAAATAGAAGAAACTAGTCAAAAAGACCTTATGATTACAAAATATCGCCTGTAAATAACTAAAAAAATATCAAAAAAAGAACACCCAGAGTAAGCTCGGGGTGTTCTTTTATGAAACGTTTTTCCTTTTTCTTCGTATAAAGGTAGATTAGGAGGAATTGGAATGACAAACTTTTGGATTTTAATGCTGATCGCTATTACCATCAGTCTCGCCTCTCAATTTTTTATAAAGAAAAAATACGGTATTGATAAATCCGGCTGGCGATATAAGCATGTCAGCAATACACACAAATGGATCGAAATCACTTTACTTATTTTGTTTGTGTTTTCACTCTCCTTTTTTCCCGTTGAATATTTGCTTCTTTTATTTTTTATTGTGATTGACTCAATACGAATTTTTATGGAGTGGCATTATAGACCTGAAGATAAACAGTATATGTACCACATTGTAGAGGTCTCCCTTATGTTTATGCTTTTGATTTATATTTGTACCCTATAGTTATTTAAATCCCCACAGCCGCTCCGTCTCCCCGAGGATCGGCTCCGCCTTGGAGAAAGCCTTCTTCATCAACTTTGATTGCAGCCGCTTGTCCCATCAGCGGATCATAGTCACCGACAACCTCCACGAGATGCCCGCTGTCTTTCAGTTTTTGGATTGTTTTGTCTGTGAATCTGCCCTCGACTCTGAGACCTTCGTATTCCTCTCCCCACGTTCTGCCCCATACCCAGCGCGGTTCGCTGATTGCCTGCTGTGGATGCATTCCGTAGTCCAGCATTCGGGTAATGATGGCCGTCTGAGTCTGCGGCTGGCCTTCGCCGCCTTGTGTGCCGTACAGAATTTTTGGCTTTCCGCCTTTACAGACCATAGCCGGCATCAACGTATGGAAGGTGCGCTTTCTCGGTTCAAGCGTGTTGACATGATTTTCATCCAGTGAGAAAAATGATCCGCGGTTTTGCAGTAATATGCCTGTATCACCGGCAGTGACTGCCGAGCCAAATTCAAAGTACAGGCTTTGAATGAATGACACTGCGTTGCCATCCGCATCGATTACGGCCGCATATGCCGTATCACTTCCCACCGGCCTGCTTTCTGCCGGTTCTGCCAGATAGCCGATTTCTCCCGCCAATCGTTTCGCATAATTTTTATCTAAAAGCCTTTCAAGCGGAATGTCAGCAAACGCAGGGTCAGTCAAAAAGGCATTCCGATCTACAAAACTCTTTTTCAACGCCTCCACAAGCACATGATAAAACTCAAATGAACCGTGCTCGATTTGGGTGAAATCATAGTTTTCCAAAATGTTCAGTGTTAATAAACCGGTAAATCCCTGAGAATTCGGCGGCGCCTGATACACACTGTATCCTCGATAATCACTTGATACAGGCGCTGCCCACTCACTCCGATGCGCTTTAAAATCATCGATTGTCATGTAACTGCCGTTATTCTGTAAATGTGAGACAATCCGCTGAGCGAGATCTCCTTCATAAAATGCGCTTCTTCCTTTTTCAGCAATCACATTCAGACTGTCTGCAAGCTCTTTTTGCACAAACCGCTCTCCCGGGACAGGTGCTTTGCCCCTTCTCGTGAAGATGTCAGCCGTGTAAGGCGTGGAAGCCAGCAGTTCAATATTCTTTTCTGTGTGACGACACTGATCAGCTGATACAGGAAACCCATTTTGGGCATAATCGCGTGCGGGCTCCAATACATCTGCAAGAGACAGACGCCCGTACTCCTTCAGGACCGCATCCCAGCTATCAACCATTCCCGGCACGGTAATGGCACTGTCAATTCCCCGTAGCGGAATCACGCTTTTTCCCTTATATACATCTCTCGTTACGTTTTTTCCTGAACGGCCGCTGCCATTGTAGACTTTTACCGCCTTTGTTTCCTGGTGAAAGGTCAGCCAAAAGGAATCCCCGCCAAGTCCGGTCATATGCGGGTACACAACCGCAAGACAAGCACTCACCGCAACAGCGGCGTCAAACGCGTTGCCTCCCTTATCCAGTATGCGGTTTCCGGCTTGAGAAGCGAGGTAATGCGGACTGACGACCATTTGCTTTGTACCGATGACAGATTTGTTCATCACAAGTCCCCTTTTTTAAGAAATTTTCTTCAGTATAGGGAGCCTGATTTTTCACATCTACTGATCCGGCAGAAAAACTGACGAACTTTCTTCTTTTCGCAAATAATAAGATATTTTTACATTCATTTCGAAAACAAATGAAAAATTATCATTTCGATACGTAACTTTTATGATAAAATGATTGCTAAAAGGCTACGAAAGCAGGTGGAGCAATTGAGTCATGAATATCAAATCCCCAACCTTGTACTTGATGAGACTGATAAACAAATTCTCACGATTTTGCATGAAGAAGGCAGAATTTCTTATACGGATCTTGGCAAAAGAGTCGATTTGTCACGGGTCGCCGTGCAGGCCCGTATCAACCAATTAATTGAAGCCGGTGTTATTGAAAAATTCACCGCTGTCATCAATCCCGCTAAAATCGGCATTCATGTTTCCGTGTTTTTCAATGTCGAGGTAGAACCGCAATTTTTAGAAGAGGTCGCTCTTAAGCTTGAGGAAGAGCCTGCGGTCACCAGCCTTTATCACATGACAGGCCCGAGCAAGCTGCATATGCATGGGATCTTTGCCAACGATCAAGAAATGGAAGAATTTTTAACAAAACGGCTGTATCCATTGCGAGGCGTCGTCAGTGTTGATTGCCAGATGCTGATCAAACGATACAAAAGCCGTATGGGAATGAAGCTGTAAAGGAGAGAAACGAATGAAAAACCATCCTTATCGGGATATGACGTCCGCAATGGTTCGCACCGGCATATTAGGGTTCGGCGGCGGACCTTCCGTGATTCCGCTGATCCGCCATGAAGCGGTCAATAAATATAAATGGATTGACGATGATGAATTCGGAGAAATATTAGCAATCGCTAATGCGCTTCCCGGACCGATTGCCACCAAAATGGCTGCTTATCTGGGCTTTAAGCTAAAAGGCACATTAGGTGCAATTGTGGCGACCCTCGCCCACATTCTGCCTACATGTCTTGCGATGGTGGGCTTGTTTGCGGCTGTAAATGTGTTAAGCCATTCAGCAATTGTTGCAGGTATGATTGGTGCTGTCACGCCGGTAATTGCCGTCATGCTCGGAATCATGGCGTACGAGTTTGGCCAAAAAGCGCTTAAAGGTTTCGGCTGGGTCACCGGCATCCTGTTTTTTATCATCGCTTTTATCGGCCTGCAAACTTTACAGATTAATCCCGGCCTTGTCATTATCATTTTCTTAGCGTACGGGGCGTTTCATTTTAAACTGAAAGACAAAATCACAAATAAACATTCAAAAGATAAAGGAATGTCAGCCTCATGATATCGATCTATTTATTTATGGCGTTTTTTATCGCAAACCTACTGGGATATGGCGGCGGACCTGCGTCTATCCCGCTAATGTTTGAAGAAGTCGTAAACAGATACAGCTGGCTCTCAAACGATCAATTCTCAAATATGCTCGCACTTGCGAACGCATTGCCGGGCCCGATCGCCACGAAAATCGCTGCGTATGTCGGCTACAGCGCAGGCGGGTGGCCCGGCTTCCTAATTGCCCTGATCGCAACCGTCGTACCGTCGGCGCTCGCATTGATCGTCCTGCTGCGCATCATCCAGCGCTTCCGCCAATCACCTGTCATCAAAGGCATGACGCTGTCCGTCCAGCCTGTCATCGCGGTCATGATGCTCATTCTTACCTGGCAAATCAGCGCAGACGGCATCAAAGCGATCGGCTGGATCCAATCGATCGTGATTGCGGGAATTTCGCTCCTTGCCATGACAAAATTCAAAATGCATCCGGCATTTTTGATTATCGCTGCGTTTTTATATGGGGGCCTTGTGATCCCTCATTTATAGAAAAAAGCACCTTGACAGGTGCTTTATTTATTTTGGCCCAGAAATGCCGTTTGATATGACAGCTGTTTCTTCTCCTGCGTCACTCTTGATGATGTGCTTGACTTGCAGCGTGGTTCCTGCCATTCTCACATATTGCTTCAACTGGGACGAATTGGTTTCAACTTGTATCCAAACAGGAGGCTGGACCTTCCAAAATAAAAAGAATGCAAGAATCAGCATGCCAGCAACGACCGACAGCAAAAACTTCATATCGCATCGCTTCTTTTCAGTAAGCGGCTCGCAGCGGATAGCGCCTGATGATCACGAAGAATATCGCCTGGACGATTGCCTTCACCCAGCACATAACCTTTAAAGGGCATTCCCATAAAATGAAAAATATGTTCGAATTGCTGAATCAGCGGCAGCCCTTTTATTTTTGGATTGTCTCCGCCCACTGCTATTACATATGCCTGTTTCACTGACATTTGCTGTTTAAAATCAGGAAATCTCGGATCTCTCAATGTCTGTGACCAGCGATCAATAAACAGCTTTAATGTCCCTGACATGCCAAACCAATAAATTGGGGTGGCGAATACAAGAATATGGCACTGCAATATCCGTTCAATGATAGAATCGTAGTCATCTTGAACAGGACGAAAGCCGCCTTGGGCGTGACGCAGATCTTCAATTGGCCGAATTCGATATTTCTGCAAATAAATGTGCTCCGCATCGAATCCTTGAACAGCCTTCTCCGCAAGAACATCCGTATTTCCGCCAGACCGAGTTCCGCCGTTAATAACCGCAATTTTCATGATGCATCTGCTCCTTTGTTTACGAATGATTTTCTTCATCTTATAATGGATTCATCAATCAAGACAGATGATTATTTCGATTAATCCAATCGCTAAAACCGATTTAGAAAGGAAGAGAACAAGTGGAATTGAAGCAGCTGATCACCTTTATTACGGCGGCAGAACATGTAAACTTCACCCTAACCGCCAAAATGCTTAATTATGCACAATCAAGCGTTACCTCTCAGATCAAATCACTTGAAGAAGAAATTGGGACGCCTTTATTTGAACGGCTCGGCAAGCGGCTTATCTTGACAGAAGCAGGAAAAACGTTCAAATCTTATGCACAGAAGATCATTGCGTTAACAGAAGAAGCGAAAATGGCCACAAATCAAGTAAGAGAAACAACCGGAACCTTAAAAATCGGGGCGACAGAAAGCCAGTGCACATACCGCCTGCCCCCTATCATAAAAGAATTTAAACAGGCTTTTCCCCAAGTAAAGCTCATATTCAAACCATATATCTCCAATGAACAAGCGAAAGAACAGCTCTTACAGGGCCAGCTTGATATCACCTTCATCTTGGATGTGAACCGGATGGAAGACGCACTGCACGTTGAATCTTTGATTCAGGATGAGATCAAAATGGTGGCTGCTAATGACCATCCTTTTCCTGCGGATTTACCAATAACATTGAAGGATCTTCAAAACGAAACTCTTCTGCTGACAGAGGACGGCTGCTCGTACCGCACGCTCTTTGAGAACAATTTGCATGACTCCGGTGTCTATCCTAACAAATTGGAATTCGTCAGCATAGAAGCCATCAAACAATGCGTGATGGCCGGACTTGGGATTGGAATCTTGCCTGAAATGACAGTAAAAGATGATATTGCAGCAGGCCGGATGAAAGAACTCAATTGGCAGAGTGATTGCCCCGTTTTCACTCAATTAGCATGGCATAAGGACAAATGGATGTCTGCGCCATTAAAGGCTTTTATCGATTTGACACGGAAAACATTCAAATAAAACCTCTCCACAAGGACGACAAGGTTTTTGAGACCAGGAAAGCACACACATACAAAAAAACACTTGATGACTTAGAGCCCCAAGTGTTACATGTGATTTTTCTGATAAAACGTTCGCAAAACATGCGTTTCAAGGTCAGCCAGGCGGACAGGGATCGGCAGCCTGCTTTCTTGATTGATCAAGCTCATCGTGATCTGATAGCTGCTGTCTAAATCAATATAATTACCGCAAGACAAGAAAATAGGCTTCACGTCCCGCCGCGTTCGCAGCGCCCGGCCATATACCTCGCCGTCAATGAGAATATCGGTGTATGCACCGACTTCATTTTCAGGCATCACGAAATCATAGCCTTTGATTTTGAGATAGGTTTTCGCAATCCCAATCGTCGGCTTGCCCAGAAAAAAAGCCGCATGGGTGGCAACGCCCATATGATTGTAATGCAGATATCCGTTGCCATCAAACAAGAAGACATCCGGCTCCGTCTCCAGCTTTTTCGCCGCCTCGATAATCAAAGGCAGCTCACGAAACGCAAGAAAACCGGAAACATACGGCACGCTGATTTTCCCCATGCTGTGCACTTTTTCAATGACTTCTTTTGTATCAGCGTCAATCACGATAATACTGCACACTCCGTATGGTTCTCCGTTCTGCTCCCAATAGGCGAGATCGACGCCTGCGCAGGTGTTGATGGAGTTGGGATGGATCGTGTGGGATAGGTTGATACGATTTCTAAGGGATTGTTGTGTTTGAACAAAATCCGATTCATCTTTTAGATGAAAATCGTGTATTTGATGTATTTCCATTTTACTTGTTTCCCTCTCTTCGCGCTCAATTGTCCTGCATATCGATTCTAGCAATGACACCAAATTATATCATTGAAACAAACAGATAGGATAATCTGCTTTTTTATTACTATTCATTTTTCATTTCTTTCATAAAAATATAATCCAATTGTTTAATTAATTCTTTAAGTTCAGTACACATAATATCCTCTAAAGGATTTTCCCAATCTTCGTTTTTTATCAGTTCAATCCCATAGCTTCCGGCTGGATCACCTTCTGGGTACCACCCTACGTCAAGCAGCAAATTTTTTGTCTTATGAGAAATCTGCAGGAGATCTTGATTAAAGTCAAATAACCAAGCATCATCATTTGCCTCTAGCGTCTTAGGATCAGTATCTTTTAATGTAATATAATCAACAGTCCAACCAGCCGGTATCTTTAGCCTTAAAAAATTGGGAATCTGTTGGCTTAGTGGCTGCAAACCCTCTAAAACCCCGCTTCCCACACTCCAGATTTGATATTCTAACTCTTCTAATAATTGTTCTATCTCATTAAAAGACTCATCTTCATAAATCTTATCTGTTTTTAAGCCAGCTACGTTGATATGGTATTGATTATTTTCATAACTTACCTTAATAAAGGCCTTACGTTCTTCATTTTGCAGTATTAGTAATTCACATTTTTCTTGCATTCTTTTTTCTGAACATAAATTGTTCAGTACTACAGACCAGCCATTGCAGATTTTTAATGGCTGCAATTGAGAAATATGGTCTCTTTCCATCCCGCTTCTCCTTGTCCTTCATTGGCCTATCTCTAAAAAGCCTCATTACTGTAAAAAAACTTGCCGATGACAACACGGCAAGTTTAAACTACAGCAATTCTAATACATCAGTAAACAAGGCATCTCCTAATGTTAATCTCCTGTTGAAAGGCTGTATATGCGGCAATTCACTCCACTCATACACAGTATCGTAGTAATCATATAAATAACTGAGTTCAATAAACCCTTTCTCTTGCATTATTTTATTAATATAGTTCGTTCCCTGAATGAATTCTAAAGATTCAGCGGTGCCTACAATATCATAAGCGCCATCGATTAAATCGTGTCTTAGGGAATAACTATAATCTAATACATAAACAGGAACCAATTTAGATACTTTCATATTGATTTGCTGTTCTAAATGAAAATCATTTTCCCCAGAAAGATCTTGCAAATGGATATCAATTTCTCCTGAAGGATTGTTTAAATCTCTAACTTCAATTTTTTTCAAACCTTTTATTTGATTAAATTCATCAGGTACTTTTATTTTCTCTGCGCATTTGTTCTTGTACCATTCGTCTAATTCCCTATTCACAAATAGACGATAAAGCAACTCACCAATTTCAGGATATTCGTTAATAAACCTGATTCCATGTTCCATAAATAGTAACCATTCCATCCATTAATTAAGAATCATTAAACTTCATTCCACCAAGTAGTTGTTACTTGTTTTAAATGATATTCAATATATAAAATCACTTTTTTATAGTCATCTGATGAAAATTCTTTAATAGGATCTTCCCAATCATTATCTTTGACTAGTAAAACCAGATAATTACCTTCAGGAGAAATGTCAGGAACCCAGCCTAAATCAAGCGTTATTGAGGATTGTTCATGATAAAGCTGCAACAAACTGTCTGTGAACAAAAACCAGGAATCATCATTCGGTTCTAATGTTCTTGGATCTATTTCAACAAAATGATTATAATTTACTTTCCAACCTTGTGTTATTCTTAAGGGATGTATATTAGCTTTTGGAACATCTAATTTAACATGTTTTCTCATTTATATAACCTCTTTAGAGAGCCGTTATTCTTAAAGTCTGTTTTTAGATAACTTGTCAACCAACTATTTGAGTGGGAGACCTGAAAGGTGAAAATGTAGATTATGAATAATATTTACTTAGCTGTACGAACTTCATTTTACAAGGCTGCCCCTTGCATCTATATTCATCTTACTAATTATCTTATAGATCAGTTTCAATGCAAAAATTTTAAGTTTAAAAAACCTCGAGAGGCAAGCGCCAATCGAGGGAAGGTTAGTTTTTTTCTACTTACTTGTAAAAGGATTAAAACTGATATTCTTCCAGAAAAACGTTATGAGAACATTAGCTGCATCTCACATTATCTTTCCTCTCTGCACAAGTGATTATATTCACCAAATTTAGGGAAATCATCCCAGTTGCTCTTAAGGTTGTCGCTAGTCTCACGCTCTTCGACCGAACCGGTCTTGAAATCTGTCTTCTCCATTGCTATATGACCATCTTCGCGAAAGCCTATAATCAAACTGCTAACTTCATTATCAGTTGCATCATCATATTCCCAATACATTGCTGTTCTTAAGAAGATTTTACCATCACTTATAACTTCAAAATCATAATTCAGATACTTACGAGTCAAGTCATCATAAAAACCCACTGAAACCCATTCATTTGTTACATTTACAACATATTTAGGTTTTTCGCCTTCGGTTAATACCGCAGTATATGGTTCATGTTTTTGGTGATGTAAGTATGCGGTACAATCATCAAGAATATTCCAAGGCTGTTTTTTTATGTCCGACCATTCATCACAATAATAAACTTTCATAGTCAATTATACACCTTCCCATTTATATCCCTAATAATAATCCTATTTTTTGTTGCTTCATCAAGAATTTTTTGTGGAATAGCTTTATTTTGAACAGGTACTTCTAATATCAATTCACCTTTCAGTCGTCCGCCTTTAAGAGCTTTTGGATTAAAAGGACCATTTGATATTTTAGACCCTGAAGAATATTTTTTAGTAATCTCGTTCAAGTAACTCAGTGCTGTCTTTTCTTGAACGTCACTAAGTTGAGTATACTTCCTGGAAACTATCTCCTTATTTGGAGAATATGAATCAACTACGTACTTTTTGCCACCTGCTTCTTTTGCTTCTAGCTCTACTTCATTATAAGGGTAACGGGGGCGATTTTCCTTATTGAAATTATTTCCTGCTTCCCACCGTTCTTTAAGCCAAGACGGTAATGGATTCTTATTAGATGACTTACCCGTACCCTTAATACCTTTACCACTACTAACCATCTTCACAATCCCAAGATCCTTAACAGCCGTCTTTTCCACATCTACACGTACTGTCGGGATTCCGAATGTGAAGCCCTCCGGAGTTACTGGGCGTTCTGCGTACACGCGGACGTTTGTTGGGACTTTGAATTGTTTTACTTTCTCTAGTGTTTTGTTTGCTTTTTGGACTTTTGAATGGGTTGCAAGCGGGATGCCTTTATCAATATGTTTCGCCAGTGCACCGGCTCCAACCAAGCTCAATGCCGCTTCGAGCGCCCCCTGCTTCCGCTTCTCCTCAGACACTTTGTTTCCAAACATATCCCGTCCCGTGACGGCTTCTGAGAATCCGTTTGACGCAACAAGGCCGTATGCGCCCATTTCTGTCATTTTGAGAATGTCTAAGGATTTGCCTGTTTTGTAGGCGTCTAAAGCGTGTTCAGCCGCGATAGCTGCTTTTCCGGTTTTGTAGATGGCTTTTCCGCCTTTGAAGGCCCGGCCTGCCCAGCCGACGACTGGTATGAATCCGGCTGCGGCCATAGCTCCTGCTGTCACACGTTCTGCGGTGGAGAGTTTTTCTCCGGTAACCGGATCAACGCCTTCAGTTGCTCTTTTATAATCATAATAGCCAGTGACTTCTCCAGTAAAGTTGCAAACTCCATCCCATGTTTTTTCGTACCACGGTTTGTTTGCTTCTTCCTCGGCTTTTTCCTGGAGCCGTCTTGCTTCTGCTTGCTGGGTTTTTGCATCGATATAGGTTGTTCCTTGATTTTCTACTTCAATGACGCTTTTGTAGACTTCATTGCTGTGGAAGGCTTTTTTGTCATAGTACATAGGAGAAGCGCTCTTCCCGTTGCTGGTGGCCTGCATGAGAACGGAATATTTGGTGAGCACTGCGTTGTCCAGAGATTCTAAATTTTGATATTCAGTGGTCAGGGATTCATCAAGCTTATCGACAGCTGTGATCGTGTCACGTCTGATTTTTTGGGCATCGCCCATCTTATCTGCATAGTCGTCAAGCGTATACATGTCGAGATCAATAATATCGCTGATGCCTGACAAAATAGAATCGATTTCTTCTTTATGAGCGGAGACCATCTCTGA
Source organism: Bacillus sp. FJAT-14266 (assembly GCF_001719225.1). Taxonomy (NCBI): domain Bacteria; kingdom Bacillati; phylum Bacillota; class Bacilli; order Caryophanales; family Bacillaceae; genus Bacillus; species Bacillus sp. FJAT-14266. The sequence goes on along the minus strand of NZ_CP017072.1, from coordinate 663,525 downwards.
GGCTTTCAGGTCTCCATTGGGCAGCTCATGATCCAAAAAAGAAGTTTCCACATATGAATCATTCAGTTCTTGATCTTTAATATCTCCTGAAATGCCATTTAAAAACGCAATTTGAGCAGAGACAAGCGTCAGCCAGCTGTCTACGATTTCCGCCTGCCCCTGAAAAAAATCTTTAATATTATCCGCGCCTTTGCCTTTAAAATTATCGCCTAAATCTGCAACTCCCTGAAACGCTTTTTTCAGCGTATTCAGCTGCTCCTCAAGCGTCTCATATTGCTTTTTTCTGCTCTTCGCTTCTTCGATTAAAGATTTAGATTCAAATACTTTGCTCATCGCACTGCCCTTTCTGTTCTATTTTACCGCTATCGCCTCGTCCTGCTCTTTGAGTGAATCTACATTATCCTTTGTATCCTCGATATTTTTCTGTACCGCTTTTTTGTAATCTCCGAGCATGGTTTTGATGTTCTCCTCACGCTCATGATATTTTTTCGTATAATCGAGTTTGTTTTTTCCATTGGACCCCGCGGCGCCGATTGATACGTCAGCAAGCGCATCTTTGACAGACTCTAATGTTTTGATTACAGCATCGTATTTCAATTTAATTTCTGACATAAAAAAGATCACCACAATTTAATAGATTTAATTTGATTAACAGCATCCTCCAAGAATTCTTCACCCTTAGCAAGAGTATGCCCAGCAAAATTCGCTAGCTTTAATTCTTTGTCATAGAGAAATTTCATAGATTCCAACTGAATAATCTCCATCTGAATCGATGCCATATACTCGTTATATTTATCATTCACAATCTTAGATGCTTCCGATTTCGCCTCTTCTCTTCCCTTGTCGAAATCATCGGCTTTTGTTCCCGTCCAATGCTTGCCCAATTCCGGTTTCACAATTTCTTTGATTTCAGTGATTGCCTCTTCTTGCAGTGTGTCTATGTCCTTTTTTGCTTTTTTCAGCTTTTCGATCTTGTCTTCCACGTCGGAAATTTTTCCGTTGAGCGAACTTTTGATATCCGCCAGCATACTTTCATAACCCATCTGAATCACCTCTTAATACTCAAAAAGTCGTATGGAGGGGCTGATGAAGATAGACTTTTCCATACTTTATTTCCATATATTATATTTTAAAATAGCCAGAAGGCGGCTTAAATAGGGTAAATGGCTTAATTTAGGCATATAACGCTCTTGGAATGTAGGTATTTAATCTTGTTTTTGTTCGTTATACAGTTAATGAAAACGTTTTATCAAATAAAATCACCTAAAGTCATAGTTAAAAAGGCACTTGAAAGAGACAGATGCTGTTGATCTGCCTCTTTCGGCGCTGAGCTTATTGTTCATGTTTATGTTCTTCATCAGGTCGATCACGTCTGATTTTGTCTTTGGCTTCTATTATTCCCCGCTTCTGACCCTTTAGATCAAAAGCTTGTATTAGCTGCAGTCCCAGTTGTACAGAACGTTTGAAAAGTCTTTTTTCCTTAGATCGTCAGGTGTGATGAAAAAATTGGCGATGCCGACGTCTCCCCACATTGAATCGATATCATCGTCTGAATCAATTTGTAAAAGCATGATGGTGTGTTCTTTATATGCGTATTCCCGTGGATCATGCTGGGTAAAAGAAGCGTATCCGCCGATTTTATGGCCAAATCCGTTTTCAGCCAGTTCATTATAAATGTCTTCTTCATCCTCGCCGAACTGACCAAAGAACTCCATTGTTTCCATGCCCGTATACTGCTCAAATTGAAAATCTGTAGGCAGCACCCATTCCGAAGATTTCACAGGCTCGACTGCCGCTTCTGATAAAATCGGAAAATCACATTCGCCTGTGCCGATAAATGAAAAATCAGAAACAAGCTCGTCTTCGTTTTCTATGATATTTTCAAAATAGATCACTCTGAAATTCTTTTGTTCACATCGATCGTCAAAATTTAGTCCATAGACGTCATCATGAAGAGAAATGTAGAACTGCAGGATACCTGAAGAAGGGTAGCCGTCAAGCTGGGGAATGTGTGAGAAATTAATCTGTGCCATAAGCTTCATCGGCTGTCCATTTTCATCAGTCGGGTATGTTTCATGCTTGGGGAAATAGGGATCACCGGCAATTTTGCTGTCATATCGTCCTGTTTTCCCTTTTCTCACATTCAGTTTCACGTATTCTTTCGCTGATTTCTCCATCAAGTCGCGGTACGGTCTCATTTTTTCGGGCAGATGATTCATCAGATTCTCTCCTTTTCCGGCATCTCCAAGGTTTTATTTTCTGGTTTTCTTCGTTTCTTCTAATGTTTTTCAAACGATTGTTTAAAGAAGCCCTACTTCTGTATAATTTTCCAAACAATAGTTAAATAGTAGCAAATGTATTCAGCACCCCGCAATAGATGAAAAAAAGACTGGTGCGCAACCAGCCTTTCTTTTTCATCTATTGAATTGCACCTGATGGAACAACCGCCTTCCGACCGACAGAATAATACTCCACTCCTGCAGCCGCAGCCTCATCCAATGTGTAGCAGTTTCTGCCGTCAAAAATGAGCGGCGTTTCCATCAAATCCTGATAAGCCGCTAACGGAAATTGTTTAATGTCAGCCCAGTCGGTCAAAATCATGACGGCGTCAGACCCTTTGACAGCTTCCTCGATCGTCTCTTTATATTCAACAGCTTGCGGGAGAACATGCTTTGCATGGCTAACTGCAATGGGATCGTAGGCTCTGATACGGGCGTCGAGCACAGCGAGACGGTCTGCAATAACAATTGACGGCGCTTCTCTCATATCGTCGGTATTCGGTTTAAATGACAGGCCTAAAAGGGCAATCGTTTTTCCCGTCACCCCGCCGAGCCTGTTCAGCGCTTTATCAACCAGCATCGCCTGCTGATTGTTGTTGACTTTGATAACCGATTTCAGCAGTTCAAAATCATGCTCGACATTGCCGGCAATTTGCACGAGGGCGTTTGTGTCCTTTGGAAAACAAGAGCCGCCGTAGCCTATGCCCGCTTTCAAAAACTGGCTCCCGATCCGCTTATCCTGTCCCATCCCGTACGCGACTGCTTCAATATCGGCGCCGACCTTTTCACATATATTCGAAATTTCGTTTATAAAACTGATCTTAGTGGCCAGAAAAGCATTTGAGGCATATTTGATCATCTCGGCGCTTCTGATATCCGTTTGGTAAATCGGGATTTGAAACGGACGGAAGAGCTCCTCCAGCGTATTTGCTGTTTTCTCATCGGCCGTCCCGATCACGATCCTGTCACCATGAAAGGTGTCATAGATCGCCGACCCCTCACGCAAAAATTCCGGATTGGATGCGACCGAAATACTGACAGGCTCCGCTAGATGTTCAGTGATCAGTCCATTAATCAAATCGTTTGTCCCAACGGGTACTGTGCTTTTCGTTACCACGACTGTATCTCGTTTGACATGCTTTGCGATGCGTTTGGCCGCATCTGTAATTTGCTCCAGATTGGCGTGCCCATCGCTTTTCTGCGGTGTGCCGACCGCTATAAAAATGATGTCTGCCTGTGCCAAGCCTTTCTCATAGCTCGTTTCAAAGTTCAGCCGTCCATCAGCTGTATTTTTTCTCATCAGCTCTTCAAGACCTGGTTCAAATATGGGGGAAATGCCCTTTCTCATTTCATCAATCTTGTGAGCGTCAATATCAATGCAGGTTACATGATGTCCAATCTCAGAAAGAGAAACACCTGTCACAAGACCGACATAGCCTGTTCCGATGACTGTTATATTCATTGTTTCCCTCCAACAGTTAAATTGCTGCTTTGCAGCTTCCGTAATATCGTATGAGAACATCCTATCATGAATGCGAATGATCTCCCGCATAGCCTGTCGGGTACAGCCTGTACAGATTTCTGAAATGTGATTCAACCATACAATACACTATTATATCGCTCTCAAAAAGAAAGTGGTGAAATGAGAATCGGCTGTTAAAAAAGACCAAACAATTTTCTTCTTTTGACCGGTTGCGGAGGCTGTCTGAAGATGGTCTGATTCCGCAAGAGAAGCTCTGCATTTTCCGTCAGCATATAAGGAAGTTCCGAGCCGAATTCTTTCTCTAGAACATAAAGGGCCTCTTGAGTGTGAAAATTTCTCGTTTTCACATTATGGGCATCTGAGGCTACGAAATGGATCAAATTGGCTTCAACCAGCCGGAGAGAAAATGCTTTCAGCTGCTTGCCGAAGGTCCCCGCAAGACTTCCTGAAGTAATCTGAGATGCTGCTCCTTTTTCCACAAGATGATACAGCAAGAACGGGTTTTCGCGAATTTCCCTGTTGCGTTCAGGATGGGCGATAACCGGAATATATCCTTTCAGCTGCAAATCATAAAAAAGCTGCTCCGCATATCGGGGAACGTGATCAAACGGAAACTCAATCAAGATGTGTTTTGTATCATTCAGCGAAAGCAGCTGCTGTTTGGCAAGGTCTTGTTCCACCTCGCCGTAGATTCTGATTTCCTGTCCCGGAAGCACATGTAAAGGAATGTCTTCTTTGATTAAACGTTTGTTTAACTGATTTGCTGCTTCTCTGACTGCGGCTGGCTCGTTTTTATACACACCGTTGTTATGATGAGGTGTCGCAATGATCGTCCGGATTCCCTGACGAACAGCGGCTCTTGCCATTTCTATGCTGTCGGCCGAATCACCTGCCCCGTCATCCAATGCGGGAAGAATGTGACAGTGAATATCGATCATGTCCTAGCCCCCTTTTTTCGCAAAAATAAATAACGGGCACGATGCACGTTATTTATTTTGCATGAAATTGTCCTTGTTTCCGTAATATCCGTATTCAGAGTGCTTCGAAAGCTTTTTGCCGTTCATAATCGCCCCAAGAAGCTTGCTTTTGCACGTTTCAAGCGCCTCTTTCGCTTTTGCGGCTTGTTCTTTTTCTGTTTTCCCGCTTGAAATAACCAGTACAGAACCGTCTGCCACGTTGCCTAAAATCTGTGCATCTGCTACGGCAAGAATAGGCGGCGTATCAAAAATGACCATATCATATGCCGCACACGCTTCGTATGCAAGCTCCTTCATCCACTTCGAGGAGAGAAGCTCGGCCGGGTTTGGCGGGATCGGGCCGCTCGTCAGCACGTCAAGATGTTTTTCATTCGATGCTTGTACAGCCTGCTCCATAGAGCTTTTTTTTAATAAAACAGATGTTAAGCCAACCGTATTTTCAAGAAAAAAGGCCGTATGTACTGTTGGTTTTCGCAAATCAGCATCAATCAGGAGCACTTTTTTTCCCTGTTGGGCGAATACGACAGCCAGATTGGCGGCCGTTGTTGATTTTCCTTCCCCCGGACAAGCCGATGTAATCATGACTGATTTCATTTGCCGGTCCACTGAAGCAAATTCTATATTCGTGCGAATCGTCCGATATTGTTCAGAGTTCAAGGATTTCGGCTCTGTCATTGCAATGACATTTCTCCGCATCCGCGAGCCTCTGTTTTTTCTAAGCGCCAAAATGTCCACTCCCCGTTTTTTCAGATTGGAAACCCTGTAAGGTCTTTGCTGTTTTCTGCTCATTCGCAATGGTGGAAACTGTCCCTAAAACAGGTATGTCCAGCAAGGATTCGAGCTGCTCTTCCGATTTGATCGTATTATCCAAATGCTCAAGCAGGAAGGCCAGTCCGATGCTTCCCGCCAATCCGGCCGCAAACGCGATGGCAATGTTTAGTAGCGGCTTTGGCGATACAGGGGACGGATGTTCTGAAACCTCGGCTTTTGACAGAATGCTGACATTGTCAACATTCATAATGGATGTGATTTTGTCTTGAAAAACAGATGCTATAGTATTGGCAATATGAGCCGCTGTTTCCGCGTTTTCATCCCTGACTGATATGTTGACCACTTGGGAGTCCTGTTCGCTGGATACGGTAATTTTGTCATTCAGTTCTTGGGATGTCATCGACAGGCCCATTTCTTTAATGACTTCATCTAAGATGGCAGGGCTTTTAATGATGACATTGTACGTATTGATTAACTGAAGATTGGTTTGGACATCGTTAAATTGAACTTCTTTTCGTTCATTTTTCGATTGGTTGACCAGAATCTGAGTTGAATTTTCATAGATGGGTGTAAGTGCGAAGAAACTAATGAGTCCGCCGGCAGCAGTGGCAGCTGCGGTTACAATCATAATCAAAAGTATGCGTTTTGTTAACGTTGATAATATCTCTTTTAAGCTAGTAGATTCTCCCATGATACCTCCAAATCTCTTATAACATCCTTTTCCATTTACGATTATACAACGTTGAAACCGCATTTCTCCAGCTTTTCACGTGACATAATTCGACATTTTTTTACAAAACGATATGCTAATCTTTTTTATGTAAGCGTTATATTTACTGTGTTGACAGTGCTGTCTCATTTTCTCTTATTCGTGCAGTCACGTCATCTCGCATAAAAAAATCCCGCTAAAGGCGTGCGGGATTTTTATGTTGCATATCCATTTTTAATATGAGAAATCAAATTTTCAAGCATTTCCTTCGTCGTCATCTCAGATGACTGCTCACCAATTTCATGTGCATGCATCAAAATTTTCAGAAATTCTTCTTGATTCAATTTCTTTTCACTCATCTTTTTTTTCCTTTCAGCTTCCATTAAGTTGAAAACACGATTATTATATGATGCTGGTTATCAATTTGCAATCTCTAATACATCATTCGACACATCCCATTTTTTATGTCCTTTTTTAGGAAAAACTTTTTAAGGCCGATGTGTTGCGATATAATAGAGAAATTGGATCTTTTTATTACGTGACTCGGTTAGGAGCGATAATCATGCTTCAGAATATGATTTCCAAAGACGATGTGCTGGCATCTGCTGAACAGTTAAAAGAACTTCTTCCTTACAATGAGGAAAATGTTCAGCTGATCAAAAAAGCCCTTATTTTATATCGGCAGGATTCAGTCTATCGTTTACAAGCAGTGAGTCCGACGGAAGTTACGGCTTACGTGCAGGATGTTGTGCCTGTGCGGGTCACATTGAACTTGTTTGTCATAGTCAAAAGCGGCTGTTCATGTCCGTCCGGAAGAATCTGCCGCCATATGCTGGCTGTGTTTTTATATGTATATGCAATGTTCGAGCGAGTGGGTACTTTTACAGAGTATTGGCTGGAGAGGGAAAAGCTAGAGGAAAGCAAAGAGCTCGTCCGCCGCCAGTTTCAGGAAAAGGTGCTGCCTAATGAAGAATCACTTTCAAGCTGGCTTGCTTTTTTTGATTCAGAGTTTTCTCTCTGGCAGGCACGTACGCCAGAAGGCAGCCAAAACATGCAGGGCCTCTATTACGGCTACCTGTCCGCATTAAAAAAACATGCGCCGAACAAGCCGGAGCTGAAAAGCCTGTACCAAATTCATTCCGCGATTGCGGTTTGGCTTCGCATGTTCACATTGATTGAAGCAGGCAAGCTGAACCCCGAACAAGATTTTTATTCCCTCAATCCGTACGTTGAACAGCTGATGGATACAATCTACAGCTCTATTGATAAATTAAAAACATACGCGCTGTCTTTTGCGCTTGATCCGTTTTTGGATAAAACACCGGATGTTATCCGACATTTGCTGTTGAAAGAAGAAATTTTCCAATATGAACGCATCCGCGTCTTCGGTGAAATTTGGAGTGCGCTGCTTTCGCGTCCAAAATGGGTGGCACGCGAACAGGAGATGTTGAAAAAAGAAGCAGGACGGCGTTTTTCTCCCGAATTGCAATTCGGGCGCCTGCATTTGGAATTCCTGCAAAAGAATGATGACGTTATTTTTGCGGAAGCGGATCAATTCCCGCCGGAAGCGCTCCCTTATACGTTCCAATGGCTGAGTGAAATGACTGCCAAGAAGGACTGGAAACGGCTTAAAACATGGTACCAGCAAATTGAGCCAATTGCGATGGGTTATACGAAGCTGGATAAGCCGTTTAAAGAGATGCGCGATGTGATCGGCGAGTTGTTCCTTCTGTTGAATGCCTATGTGCAGCAAACCAATGATCAAGCGCTGTTTGAGCGCTTTGCCGCGGGCTGTCTGCCGTATACGTTCACAGAATACAGCCATCATTTATATGAAAAAAAACGCTATGCCGAGTGGATTGAAATTCATAGCCTTGTCGGCTTTTCCATCAATGAAATGGATAAAATGATGCTCAAGGAAATTGCAGCGAGCGACCCTGAGGCGCTTATACCGGCTTACCATAGAGAAGTGGCTTTTTTCATTGATCAGAAGAACCGCAGCTCGTACAAGGAAGCCGCCCGGTATTTGAAAAAATTGCGCACCCTGTACAAAAAAGCGAAAAAGCAGAAGGTGTGGGAGCGGTATATTCAGCTGCTGAGCTCGCATTACAAGCGCCTGCGTGCGCTTCAAGAAGAACTGCAGAAAGGAAAGTTGATTGATGGCGAGTCTTAAAGAAATTCTCATCCACGTCGAACAAATGGAAGATGGGTCATTTACGCTCTCAGCCTTTGATGAGAATGAGCAGCCTCTTCCCTACAGCCATATGAAAAAGCATTTGTTCCAATGGCATGAATCCTCATTTTACGGAACCTTTCTAGAGGATGTCAGCTTCATCGGGACGACTGCTGTCCTGCTATCTCCATGGATGACTGTAGAGCTTCTCGGCAAAAACTCGTTCAACTCATTCAGCTCCGTGCAGCTTACAGAAGAAACGGAGCCGCTGATCGAGGCGGCATCGACCATCTACGAATTTATCGCGGACGGCGATTTTATGCCTGACTATGACGCATGGACAAACGGTGTTTTTCGCTGGAAGGACCGCGATAATATACTGGAGGGCTTTACTGCGGAATGGTTTTCCGCTGCCGTACAGGATTACATCCAGTACGACGATGACCTGCGGGAGAAATGGGAACATATCAAGGAGAAATCGCCTGCGGTTACGACATTCCGCGGCCATTTTCTTGATGAAGAGGATTTTCTGGAAGGCATTGGCTGGATTGACGACCAATCTCCATTTACTGTCGGCTTGCGCTTAAATGAACCGGACTTTGACGGAGACGAATGGAAGATCGAGATGTTTTTACGCGATAAAAAGAGCGGCGCTGTAGAATTCTTTGACGGACTGAAAAGCCTCAAAAAATCGTGGCAGGCGTACAGCGATAAAATCGCGCGTGAGCAGGACCGCTTTCACAGAACGGTTCCGTGGCTGTCGTTTGATTCCGGGACAACGCTGATCTCGGAGGAAGAAGCCTGGATCTTCCTGTCAGAAGCAAGTGAGACGCTTGTCGATATGGGGGTAGAAATCCTCCTGCCGTCCTGGTGGCAGATTGTCAGAGACAGCAACATGATGCTGAAAGCAAAGGTGTCGTCCTCCCCGCGCGGCGAGTCATTTGTCGGCATGAATGCACTGCTTGATTTCAACTGGCGGTTTGCGACAAATGGAATTGAACTGACTGAGGCTGAATTTAATGAGCTTGTCGCCAGCAACAGGCGCCTTGTTAATATCCGCGGGCAATGGGTTAAAATCGATCCGCAGTTTATCAAACAGATGAAACGCCTGATGGAAAAAGCAGAATCAGAGGGACTCCACATGTCTGATATTCTGGCGCGTGAGCTAATGGATCAGCAGGATGGCGGACTTGAGGATTCGGATCTGATTGATACATCCGCTTTCGCAGGCATTCAGTTTGATCTGTCTAAACAGCTCAGGTCACTGATTCGAAAGCTCACTGCCGCGGAAAACCTGCCGGAGCACGAAGTCAGTCCTTCTTTCAAAGGAACGCTCCGCCCTTATCAGAAATACGGCATGAACTGGCTGCTGTTTCTGCGGGAAAGCGGTTTTGGCGCCTGTCTGGCTGACGATATGGGGCTTGGGAAAACGATTCAAATGATCGCCTATTTCCTTCACGTGAAGGAAAGCGGCCGGCAAAAAACGCCTCATTTGATTATTGCGCCGACATCCGTACTTGGCAACTGGCAGCGGGAGCTTCAAACCTTTGCCCCTGATCTGTCTGTCGCGCTCCATTATGGGCCGCGCCGGCCAAAGGGTGATGATTTCGCCGCGCATTATGAAAACGCAGACGTGGTGCTCACTTCATACGGTCTGTCACATGCCGATACTGAAGAGCTTACTTCTGTGACATGGAACACGATCTGCCTTGATGAAGCGCAAAATATTAAAAACGCGCATACGAAGCAATCACGCGCAATCAGGAAGCTGAAGGGGCTTCACCATATCGCGCTGAGCGGCACGCCGATGGAAAACCGACTGACTGAGCTGTGGTCTATTTTTGACTTCATGAATAAAGGCTACCTCGGCAGTTTGACCGGCTTCCATAAACGCTATGTGCTGCCGATCGAAAAAGACCGGGACGAAAAGAGAATCGGACAGCTTCAGCAATTAATCCGGCCATTCCTTCTCCGCCGGACGAAACGGGATGAAGAGGTCGCGCTTAATCTTCCTGAGAAGCTGGAAGAAAAAGAATTTATCCCTCTGTCAGCCGAGCAGGCATCCCTTTATGAGCAGCTCGTCAAAGACACTTTTGACCATATGACATCCCTGACCGGCATGCAGCGAAAAGCGCTGATCCTCAGCATGCTTGGACGGCTCAAGCAAATATGCGATCATCCCGCGCTTTATTTAAAGGAAGAGCAAACCGAGCTGCTGGCCGGCAGATCAGTCAAGCTCGAAAAATTGCTGGAACTGATGACAGCGATCCGCTCCCAAAACGAAAGCTGCCTGATTTTCACGCAATACATTCAGATGGGGAACATGATGAAGCGGCTGCTTGAAAAAACGTTCGGGGAACCTGTGCAATTTTTAAATGGGAGTCTCTCCAAGCAAGAGCGGGATACACTCGTTGAGAAATTTCAAAGGAAAGAATATCCGACACTGATTCTTTCACTCAAAGCTGGAGGCACCGGACTTAATTTGACCGCCGCCAATCACGTCATCCATTATGACAGATGGTGGAACCCGGCGGTTGAAAATCAAGCGACTGACCGTGCATACCGCATAGGCCAGGAGCGCTTTGTCCACGTTCATAAAATGATTACGACGGGAACAATCGAAGAAAAAATTGATGTCATGCTTGAATCCAAGCAAACCCTGAACGATCAAATTATCCAAAGTGAAAACTGGATTACCGAGCTTTCCACACAGGAGCTTGAAGAACTGTTTACATTAAGCGCTACAGCGCAATGATCATGACTAAAAAAGCTGGCTCTGATAGAGCCAGCTTTTTTCCGTTCATAGCCGTCACGCCGAATCTCCAAAAAATCCGTTACGCCGGTTATATCAACAGGATGCGCTTTTGGAGCAGCACATATACCTACAGCAAATGTTTCATCATATGTGCGACACCATGTTCGTCATTGGTTAAGGTGACAGCATCGGCTATCGATTTGATGTCTTCCCGGGCATTGCCCATCGCTACACCTTTTCCCGCAGCCTCCAGCATCGATTTGTCATTTAAACTGTCACCTACAGCAGCGGTTTCCTCGAGCGGAATATTCAGCTGTTTTGCAAGCCTCTTCAGCGCCTGCCCCTTGGAAGCTTTGCGGGAAGAAAGCTCAAAGTTGTGCTCAGCCGAACTGACAAGCGTCAAATCTTCGGCATGCTCATATCTTTTCCAGCCTGCCTCAAGCTTTTCTTTGAAGAAAGAAAAGCCGAGAATATTGTAAAAATCGATTGGCTGATCGGCTTCAAACAGCTCTTGAAAAGAGTTAATGTAAGCAAAGCCCGATTGGCTGTATTGCACCTCGGCCGCCTGCTTAAGGACAGAAAGATCTGTTTCCGGGTTTGCGCTTCTAAATCTGTCCAGCTCAACATCAAGAAGTTCTCTGCCGTTTTGAGGCGTATAAATCGCTGAACCTGTGAATACCTCATAATAATAGTTTTCCGACTCAAGCCATGAGAGAATGTCATACGCCCGTTTCGTATCAATCGTTTCGTGATGATAAAGCCTGCCGTCGGGATCGTGAATGACGGCGCCGTTTGCACTGATCACCCATGTTTTGATCCCCAGCGGTTCAAAGATTGACATGACGTCAAAATGAGCGCGCCCAGTTGACACCACCACTTCAATGCCGTCCAGCTGCGCCTGCCGCAGTGCGTTTTCATTTTCCAAGCTTACCTGATGCTTGCTGTTGAGTAAGGTTCCATCTAAATCAATCGCAATTAATTTCACGTTTGTCAGTCCTTTCCTTCATCCTGCTCTGTCACGAGAAGCTCAACGCCGTTTCGGTCAAGCAAGTCACAAAATGCCTGATTCGGCAGCCTGTCTGTAATCAAAAGGTCGATTTCATTCAGCTCCGCATACTGATAAAAACTGGTGCTGCCCAGCTTCGAATGATCTGCAAGCGCGATGACCTGCTTTGCCTGCTGTATCATTTTCCGCTTCACCATGCCATCCTCTTCATGCGCAATTGTAATGCCATGTTCGGAAATACCGACCACACCAATCAGCGCTTTATCAACATGGTAGCTTGAGAGCTTTTCAATCACAGAGGACCCGTACAGAAAGCGGTGCTCCTTTTCCAGCTTGCCTCCCAGCAGATAAATTTCAATTCCCTCTTTATCGGACAGCACATCCGCAAGATTAATCGAATTGGTGATTACCGTACAATCAACCGCATTCAAATGCTTTGCACATGCCTGAACAGTTGTAGAGGCGTCTAAAATCACCCGGTCTCCATCATGAATAAGCGATGCTGCAAGCCTGCCGATCTTATTTTTTTCCTCAGACACTGTTTTCAGGCGGCCGGAATAGCTTTGAATTTTCTGATGCACAGTCGGTAAAATGGCGCCGCCTCTTGTGCGGATGATGGCATTCTGTTCCTCAAGTTTCACAAGATCTCGTCGCGCTGTATCCCTTGACACTTGCAGGAGCGTACAGATCTGCTCCGTTGTAATTCGGTTATGCTGTTTTAAAAAATCCAAAATCGCTACTAATCTTTCTTCTTGGTACACGCCCTCATTCCTTTTCTCAGCAATCATTTATAAGTAATTATAAGTTTTTATTTGATTTTATTCAACATTAATAAGTGATTTTAAGTAAAAATGCGTCGAGAGAACCAATTTTTCCTAAGTAGGCAAAAAGAAAGAACCAGTCTGGTCGACTGGTCAATTTTGAGGGGATGATGCGAAGATCCGGATAATAGTGAATGGATAGATAACGGGAGGAGCAGGGGTGTCAATCAGCAGCTTTTTCCCGGGGTTTAGGGTCCATAAAACGAACAGTGTCAGCCAACACTTCTGTTACATACACGTTAACGCCTTCCTCGTTTTCATAGCTTCTTGTCTGAATCCGTCCGCTTACGCCGACGAGAGAACCTTTTTGGCAATACAACGCCGTGTTTTCAGCTGTTTTTCTCCAAAGTGTGCAATTGACGTAATCAGCTTCGATTTCACCTGAAGCATTCTTGAAGCTGCGGTTCACCGCGAGCGTAACATGTGCAACTGCCGCACCGGCGGAAGTGTAGCGAAGATCAGGATCTTTTGTAAGACGTCCGACAAGCATGACCTGATTGAACATGCGATTCCTCCTCTCCTTGCGGTTGTATGTATTGTAAATGATGCAACAAGAAAAGAAAAACGCTTAAAAATGGCTTTCAGCCTCTGTTTTTATCTTTCGTTTTCATTTTTCCTTCAGCTAAAAACATCTTTTGCTTTTTTCCTTTGAAGAAATATGTACTTTTTAAAAAACAGAAAAAGATTTGCTTTGTCAGCCAGTTTTGCGTATTCATGCGCACATAGGAAGAGCCATCCCACGCAAACCACTGAAAGCTCAATTTTTTTTCCGGCATTGACAGCTTGATTTTATACTGCTCCATGCCATCTTGTGTTTCGTATAAAAAACTTATTCTTCCTTTTTTGTTCAGATGAACCTCAAACACTTCTTTACGGCTTAACATATATGTTACTTCCTTTTGAATCAAATGGCTTTCAGAAGGAGCGCCGTCAATATAAATTTCTTTTAAACGAAATTGATTCATACCACATCTCTCCGTAATCCATAGTCAGTTACAGTATAATGAAAAAATAGAAATTATTAAATGTTTCGCTCATACAAAATTCTTTAGCCCCAGCATTGCAGGATTTTTTCCTCGAAAACGTTTATGTTATAATGGAAGGCAAGAAAACTTTGGAAGTAATCGGGGTGAGAAGAAATGAAAACCTTTAAACTGGTTGACCTGAATGTGGAACGAGTGGACAAGGAAGAACAATCAATCGAACAGTTTCCCCTTATTGACGGACTGATTATAAATAAAGAAGACGGTGAAAATCACTGGCTGATTGAGGCGCTTGTACAGAAAGAACATCTGTCTTTTTTTGAACAGCTTCTAAACAGCCAATCTGAAGCCAAAGTATTTGTAACGATCACGAAAAAAAGCAATCGCCCCGCCCAGCTGACAGCAGCAGTGAAAAATATCGTCAAGCTGGAAGAAAGCATCCAGGTTTTACTCTATGGACAAATGGTCACAAGAAAACAGCAGGGCACTGAAACCATTCTCGAGTCCCTTGTAAAAGAGGGCTATACAGGAACAAAACTCATTGAGGCATTTAAACAAAAGTTATAAATATGAGGGGGCATGTTCCCCAAAACAGACACAGAACCGAAGAGCATCACAATAGACATTTAGAATAGATATGTTCTGCATGAAAAAAGCTGCCGTTTTGAACGGCAGCTTTTCTTTTCGTGCTTTCACTCTTGCATATTTAATTTGTATGGCCAAAAGAATCAACCAATTCCCCTTTCACAACAAGGCGCCCTTCAGTTTTGACCGCCTTGTCACATGTGATTAACGTAATCTCTTTTCTGTTTGTCTCACGAATTACATCTGCATCCATTTCCGATATGATGTCTTTAGATGTTACAGAATAGATATAATCCTTTTTAAAATCCGTGATGACAATTTGGGCACCTGTTTTTATGTTTTCCAGAGGTCCGAACAGAAGATTCTTTTGCTTCAAATGATGGCCCGCCAACGGATAATTTCCCTCACCCATTTTTTGATCCGGGCGCATTGTTGCCGCCCCTATCAAAAGATTTTCATTGGTTGTGCCTTTTACGATCGGAAGCTCCAGATCGACACTTTTAATTGTTATCCGCCGCCTTGATTGTGAAGTGAATCACGTGCTTTCGACGTTCTCCACTTGACTGGAATGCTTTAATGGCGATCCCGGCATCTGTAGCTTCAGGCTTTCCTTCAGAGGAATCAGAAATCTCAAACTCTATTTTCTCAGTGTTCAGCACATAACCGGCTGGCGCTTTCGTTTCAACAAAAGCGTATTGTCCCGGTGCAAGGCCTGAAGCTGTGACTTTATGATGCCGGATATGACTGGTTTCGAAGTCTGTATGAAAATTCGCGAACGATTCAGCATGGTGGATCTTCCGGTTCTGATCATTACAGCTGCCATTATCGGCCATGACAAATACAAGGCTTTTCATGCCGGAGCGAATGACATTTTGCAAAAACCTTATCATTACTCTGAATTTATGGCGCGTATTCAAAACCTGATCATGATGAAACATACAGCAAATCAAGCCACAAGAATGGAAATGGCGTTTCTCCAGTCGCAAATCAAGCCTCATTTTCTTTATAATGTATTAAACACGATTATTTCTCTCACTCATTTGGATATTGAAAAGGCCCGGGAGGTAACAGAGGAATTTACCAACTATTTAAGAATGAGTTTTGACTTTCAAAATACATCAGCCATCAGTTCCTTCAGACATGAGCTTTCGATTATCAATTCCTATCTTTCTATAGAAAGACGCGATTCGGTAATCGGCTTGAGGTTCTTTTCGATATAGATGAAGACATTGACTTTATCCTTCCGCCTTTAATGATTCAGCCCTTGGTGGAAAATGCCGTTCTTCACGGTGTCAGCAAGAAAAGAGGCGGAGGATGGATCAAACTGACAGCTAAAAAACAAAGCAAAAATGAGTATCACATCAAAGTAGAGGATAACGGTGCGGGGATGCCTCCGGAAAAACAAAAAGATCTCTTATCTGCGGATTTCGATCGCAGCGTCGGGTTGAAAAATATCAATCAGCGGCTGAAACATTTTTGCGGAAGCGAGTTGATGATCATCAGCACTCCGGATGCAGGCACCTCTGTCTCAATGCTCATTCATCTCGCTGAAACAACAGAAAGCCCCGCGGGACTGAAGGACATAGAACGAACCTAAACGAAAATTGAGATAAAAAAAAGACGCCGTTTATAACGGCATCTTTTTTATTCCGGCGACTTTGCTTGCTGCTTCAGCAGGTCTCTGATTTCTTTCAGCAGCTCCTCCTGCGCATCCACCGCTTCCTCCGCAGCCTCTTCTTCTGCTGCTTCTTTTTTGCGCCTTAACCCATTCAAAGTCCGAATGACGATAAAAATGGAGAACGATATAATTAAGAAGTTCACAATCGTCTGTATAAAGCTGCCATACTTCACTACAGCATCGCCAAACGTAAACGACAGGCCTGAAAAGTCAAGCCCTCCCAGCAGCAAACCGACCAAAGGCATAATGATATCATTTACTAGAGATGTGACGATCTTTCCGAAAGCGCCGCCTATCACAACACCAATCGCAAGGTCTACGATATTCCCCCGCATGGCAAAGGCTTTAAATTCATTCCACATACAATCACCTGCTTTTCTATATTTGTAAAGAAAAAAAGACAAATGTGCCGCTGGCCATCTGCCTTTTTTCAATTATTCTCCGAGGGCAAAAGTCAGTTCTACTTCGCAAACGACTTCGCCATCAACTGTGGCAACGCCTTTTCCGCGCCCGATTGTGCCGCGGGCACGAATGATTTCAACCTCAAGGTGAAGCTGGTCACCAGGCTTGACTTGTTTTTTAAAGCGGCAGTTATCAATGCCTGCAAAAAAAGCCAGTCTGCCGCGGTTTTCTTCTTTAATCAACATCGCAACAGCTCCGACTTGAGCGAGTGCTTCTACGATTAATACGCCGGGCATAACCGGGTACTGAGGAAAATGTCCGTTAAAGAACTCTTCATTAGCGGTTACATTTTTATAGCCTTTTGCCCGTTTGCCCTCTTCAACTTCCGTAATCCGATCCACAAGCAAAAACGGATAACGGTGAGGAATAATTTCTTTAATTTGCTGAGTATCAAGCATTGTCTTGACATCTCCTTCATCTGCATTAGTATGTATAGCAATCATCAAAGATCCAATCTGTACATTTGAAAAGTATATTATGAATTAATCTCTTTTTCAACCGCGCTAAAATGTAACCAACTGTCAATGAGAGCCGTCAAAAGTTATGATATGATAATTATAGATTTTACCAATAGCAAAGAGGTAGGAAAATGATTTCGAAGTTTATTGAAAAAAGAATGCTAAACATGTTAGACGAGTGGTATTCCGCAATGAGCAAACGCAAAATGAATCACGTTTGCACACTGAAAGAGAAAATTGATCAGCACCTTCCAAAGATCAAAAAGAACACAAAACTTTGGATGCGTTATCAATTGTTTCAGGCCCGCCATCAGCTGCTTTTTGAAAACCAGAACGGACTCGATTCATTGTTCGATGACCTATATGGCCTGGAAGACAAAATGGATGATGAATTGAAATATTATCTGTATTTTTTCTCTGGGTTATATGAGATGGTAAAAACAGCTCCGAAACATGCAGTACATCATTTTAAAAAAGCTGAACAGTACCTGGCCGCCATTCAAAATACGTTTGAAGCCGCTGATTTATATTATCAAACCGCCGGCGCCTATTACTTGATGAAATCACCGCCGCTTTCCATCCAATACGTCAAAAAAGCATTACACATCTATTTGCACCAATTCGGCTATATCAAAAAGGTAATCACCTGTAAACTTTTGCTCGCCGTGAATTATATTGATCAAGAACGCTATGAAAAAGCTGAACAGCTTTTCAAAGAAATCATTAAGAAAACCCAGCAACTACATGACGAAAACCTGCTATGCCATGCTTATTATAACCTTGGCTTTTTAAAAGCGACCGAGAAAAAAGACCAGGAAGCGCTTCTTTACTTTAGGAAAGTATTAAAGAATCAAGAATTTGAAATGAATTCACCAGTCTCATATCTTCATTGTGTGTACGAGTCTGTCAGAGCGCTTTTTAAAACAGGGAACATCACAGAAGCTAAAGCCGTCCTTCAAAAAGGAAAAGAATTATCTGAAAAGGTAGACATTCAAACCATTTATTTAAAATTAAAAACGCTTGAAGCCCTCTACACATCAGCCGAAGACCCTTATGACCAGCTGCTCGAATATGTGCTTGAATTAGAAAAAATCGAGGCGTGGGTGGATTTAGAAGTGCTGTTAGAAGATATTACGGAATACTACAAAAAAAAGGACGATTTCGAAAAAGCCGCTTTTTTTATCATGCGCGGCTGATTGAAAAACGCCCATTTTCTTATTATCTGACTGAATTGATTAAACCGAGCATTTGATCTCCCATTGTGATCGTTCTGCTGTTCAGCTGATATGAACGCTGGGACGTGATCAAATCTGTCATTTGTTCTGAAATATCGACATTGGACATCTCAAGTGAGCCCTGCTGCATGCCGATGTTTTGTCTATTAGCGCCGTTTAGCTCTTCAAAAGCTGCCGCATTATCAATAGAGAAAAGGTTATTCCCTTCCGATTTCAGCTCTTGAGGGTTATTCACTTGGACAACGCCAAGATTAAACCGCTGAACCGCGTTTCCATCAGATGCGGTTAAGGTGCCGTTCTTATTGATGGTGATATTCTTCATTGAGCTGTCGATGTTCACTGTATTGCCGTTCTCATCAAGTACGGGATACCCATTTCCAGTGACGAGCTGCAGCTGGTTGGCATTCGCAGCGGACGGCGTTACATACAGCGCCCCGTCCCTCGTATACTGGCGGTTTCCATTTACATTTACCTGAAGATACTGGTATGGAGACGTAAATGCGATATCCAGATCGCGATCGGTCTTCTGAATGCTTCCTTGATCAGAGACCAGGCGTGAATTCATCATCGCTCCGACGCCAAGGCGCAAGCCGGGCGGCGTTTTTCGGGCTTTTGCCACTTCCTCGTTTTTTTCATCAACCTGATCGAATTGCTGTCTGACAAGCTCAGAAAAATTCGTATCTTTTGCCTTATAGCCGGTTGTGTTGCTGTTTGAAAGGTTGCTGCTGATTGTGTCAATCTGCTGCTGCAGCTGGTTTAAGGTTGTTGATGCCGTTAGCATTGACCTGAGCATAGTTGATGTCCCCCGTTTTTTCTTCCGTTATCTTAAATTTTTCCAATTTCATTTGCTGCTTTATCCATACTTTTATCGTAAGCCTGAATAACCTTCTGATTCGCCTCAAACGATCTGTATGCTTCAGTCATTTCTGTATAGGCGCTTGTCACATCCACGTTTGAAAGCTCTGAGACGCCTTGTTTTAATGAATAGGATACCTGATTATTTCCGGCTGCGCTTGGCAGATCATTACCGTCCGCCGTGCTGTACAAATCATTTCCGTCCCGTTTGAGATTGCGGACATCTTCCGCCATTCTGACATCAATCTGGCCGGCTGTGCGTCCGTTCGTTGTCACAGTACCGTTTTCAGACACAGTGAAATTCTCATTATCAACAGTGATTGGCTGGCGATCCGTCGATAAAATAGGGCGTCCGTTGATCGTCAGCTGATTGTTCTCATTTAGTGAAAATGTGCTGCTTTTTGAATAACGAATTCCATCCGCTGTTTGAACCGGATAAAAAAGAGCAGCTTTTTCATTGGTTTCCGCATTCATCGGAACTTGATTTTCGATCAATGCAATGTCTGTAGGCTGGTCTGTGGACTTCAGGCTTCCCTGTGTAAAGAGAGGCTTGAGCTCCTGCATATATACTCCGGTATTCACGGAACCGATTTCCGCCCTTGATGTCCTGGCCGGAGATTTTGATTCTATTCTGCTGAGCAGCATCTCAGGGAACGCGCGCATAGAGCCTTGATCAGCTTTATATCCTGATGTATTTGCGTTAGCAATATTATTTGAAAGCATTTCCGTTCTTCGCTGCTGGGCAATCATTGCGGATGTTGCTGTATATAATCCTTTTAACAAATTTCCCACCTCTAAAAATGGCATTTTTTCCAGTTGTCATATAGGAACGTTCGTTCTATAATAAAAACTCAGTATTTTATCCTATTATCGTCATTTAACATCTTTTCGTGAAGGCTTTTTCATAAAAAAACCTCATTCTTTTTCAGAATGAGGTTTGTGAAATCAGCTTAGTTTGCGTTTAGGAAGCTTGTCCATATTATCAAGCATGACACCTGTGCCGATGGCTACGCAATCCATAGGATTTTCAGCAACGAGGACCGGTACCTTCAGCTCTTCAGCAAGCAGCTGGTCAAGGCCGTTTAAGAGCGCGCCTCCGCCGGTAATAATAACGCCGCGGTCAATAATATCAGCAGAAAGTTCAGGCGGTGTTCTTTCGAGCACTTGTTTCGCAGCCTGAACAATAACAGCGACAGATTCACGAAGGGCTTCTTCAACTTCTTTACTGTTTACTGTAATTGTTCTTGGAAGACCGGAAACCATGTCCCGTCCGCGAATGGAAATTTCCTCGTGACGTGCGTCTGGGAAAACAGTTGCGACTTTAATCTTAATATCCTCCGCAGTACGTTCGCCGATCAGCAGCTTGTACTCGCGTTTGATATAATTTAAGATTTCCATGTCAAACTTGTCCCCAGCCATTTTAATAGAAGAGGAGGTGACAATATCGCCCATTGAAATAACCGCGATATCCGTCGTCCCGCCTCCGATGTCTACAACCATGTTACCGCTTGGCTGGAATATTTCCATACCCGCGCCGATAGCGGCAACTTTAGGTTCTTCTTCAAGGTACACATGTTTCCCGCCGCTTTTTTCTGCAGCTTCTTTGATTGCTTTTTGCTCAACGGATGTAATATTCGTCGGGCAGCAAATGAGCATGCGCGGCTTTGAGAACAGGCCTTTTACATTCAGCTTGTTAATAAAATGTTTCAGCATTGCTTCTGTTACTTCAAAGTCAGCAATAACTCCGTCTTTCAGCGGGCGAATCGCAACAATATTCCCAGGTGTACGTCCAACCATTCGTCTTGCCTCTTCGCCAACCGCCAGCACTTTGCCGCTGTTTTTATCAAGTGCAACAACGGAAGGTTCATTCAGAACAATTCCTTTACCTTTAACATGGATCAGTACATTTGCAGTACCGAGGTCAATACCAATATCCCTTGCAAACATCTATTTATATCCTCCTTGAAAATCTGTTTCACAGTAAATATCCACATTGTGCCCTAATTATATATATTATCATAAAATATAGAAAAAAAGTTGGAAGCACAATAAGTTCTTTACAAATTTTTGCGGATGTTTTATGAACGATTTCAAGAAGGCAATGCCAGGTGATTACGATTGCTGAACAGGCTCTCCTTCGAGAATTTCATCTTTTTTATATTTGAGCTTTGTCGCTTCTCCTCCTCTTAAATGCCTGATGGATTTATGATAATCGAGTATTTCTTTCACTTCGTTTGCCAAGTCGGGGTTAATTTCAGGCAGACGCTCTGTTAAATCCTTGTGTACTGTACTTTTGGAAACACCAAATTCCTTCGCAATGACACGAACGGTTTTCTTTGTCTCCACGATGTACTTCCCTATCTTGATTGTTCGCTCTTTGATGTAATCGTGCACACCACTCGACCTCCCTAAAATGGATGTGAGAAGTGTGAAATGAGATCCGTATTCTGTAAAGAGTCGTTCATTATGCCGCTTCTTCGTTGTATGGTTTTAAAAGTAAGTTTGTGAAATATGCCCACGATCCCTCACCTCAAACACTCTCTTTGTTAGGTTTGTAACAGTGTATTAGCATTCTTTTGGGAATATGCTAAAAACTCAATAAGGACAAGGGGTGAAACGAACTTTTTCAAATTCAGCAAACTATTTCGCGTCACTAAATTTTCATCTTTACAACTATTGATCGCTCCTGTAAAATGAAATAAGCAATTAGTTACTTAGGTAAGTTTTTTAGAAGGAGACCGACATGTCCTACGTCAACAGACACCTCATTCATCAAATCAACCAAAGCGCCCGCCTGATTGCCAAGAAAGCCAATGAACAGCTAGAGCCATTCGGCCTTTATTCATCTCAATGGTCAGTTTTATATTGTTTGCGTACGATCGGACCAATGACTCAAAAAGAGATTTGGTCCTATTTAAATGTGGAAGCGCCGACTGTGACTCGGACGATCAAACGCCTGGAGGAGAACGGCTGGGTTCAGAGACGGCAAGGTGAAGACAAACGGGAAAAACTTGTTGTCCTCACAAAAGAAGCCGAGAAAAAATACGAAGAAATTAATGTGAAAATGCTGAAATTCGAGGAAGAGCTGCTTGCTGATTTCCGGGATGAAGACAAAGAAGCTTTTTCTCATTTATTCCGCATGTTTTTACAACAATGAAAATAAGGAAGTGACATACATTTGAAAAAAGCGGATGCGATATGGACCAAGGATTTTATTATGGTCCTGCTTGTCAATTTATTTGTGTTTGTGTTCTTTTATACATTTTTAACTGTATTGCCGATCTATACGCTGCAAGAGCTTGGCGGCACAGAATCACAAGGCGGGCTTTTAATCAGCCTGTTCCTTCTGTCTGCGATCATTACACGGCCTTTCTCCGGAGCCATCGTTGAGCGTTTCGGGAAGAAAAGAATGGCGATTGTATCAATGGCGCTCTTCGCCCTATCATCTTTTCTGTATATGCCGATTCATAACTTTTCCCTGCTGCTCGGATTGCGGTTCTTCCAAGGAATTTGGTTCAGCATTTTAACGACTGTTACAGGTGCAATTGCCGCTGATATTATTCCAGCCAAACGGCGCGGTGAAGGGCTTGGATACTTTGCCATGTCTATGAACCTCGCTATGGCGATCGGGCCTTTCCTTGGTCTGAATTTGATGAGAGTGGTAAGCTTTCCTGTATTCTTTACAGCCTTTGCGCTGTTTATGGTTGCGGGCTTACTTGTTTCGTTCTTGATAAAAGTGCCGCAAAGTAAGGACAGCGGTACGACTGTATTCCGTTTTGCGTTCTCGGATATGTTTGAAAAGGGCGCACTCAAAATTGCGACGGTCGGTTTGTTTATTTCTTTCTGTTATTCAACAGTCACATCATATCTGTCTGTATTCGCCAAATCAGTTGACCTTTCGGATATCAGCGGATATTTCTTTGTTTGTTTTGCGGTGACAATGATGATTGCACGCCCGTTCACAGGGAAATTGTTCGACAAAGTCGGACCGGGCATTGTCATTTATCCATCAATCCTGATTTTCTCTGTTGGACTCTGCATGCTGTCCTTCACACATAGCGGCTTAATGCTTCTGCTTTCAGGGGCGGTTATCGGTCTTGGCTACGGATCAATCGTTCCTTGCATGCAAACATTGGCGATTCAGAAATCTCCGGCTCACCGCTCCGGTTTTGCAACGGCAACGTTCTTTACCTTCTTTGACAGCGGAATTGCTGTAGGATCTTATGTATTCGGATTGTTTGTAGCATCTGCCGGCTTCTCTGCCATTTATTTAACAGCGGGGCTGTTCGTTTTAATTGCCCTGCTTCTCTACACGTGGAGCCAGAAAAAACCTGCTGAGGCTGAAGGAAAAGTGTCTATTGCAGAATAACTTGTCAGACTGCCGGGAAATCCCGGCAGTCTTTTTTGCATATAAAAAAAGGCGTCCTCTTAGAGAACGCCGCTTATAGCAGTTATTCAATGACAGGCCGCGCAGGTGAATCAGGGTCTAACGAAAAATCATAGGACGCTTCATCACGAAACATCGGATCGGCATAAATGGATTGCTGATCGTTTTTTGTTGCTTTTCGATACGAAGAAAATGAATCATATTCTTTCTTTTTCCACATCCATATGCCGTCTTGATCCGCTTCCTTGTGGTACACGTTATGATTGACCGTATTTCCTTCATTTTCTGTAAAATCGTTTCCGATAAATAATCTGGAATCACCGGCCGTCAATATATTCTTTTCAATTGTGTTGTTTTTCGTATCGTACTGCAGCAGCAGCTGTCCGCCGTACAGTCCCTTTGTGTCATTCCGGTACATAATATTGCGGGCAATCAGAGAATTGCTGGTGCCGCCCCGCTTTTTGTCATATCCTCCGATTGAAATACCGGTGTACGCATTGTTGTACACTTTGTTGTCTGTGATCTGAATGGCATTTGCATACTTTCCTTTGTGTTCAGACGTTGCTTCAATCCCAATATCGTTATCGTAAACTGTGTTGTTCTTAATTTCGATATCGTGTCCTCCATCGACATAAATCCCGCCCGCTGAGTATTCATCTCCATAAGCAGGATTGCCGTAAGTCGAGTTTTGATAAACTGTATTGTTTTCTACGACTCCGTTTCGCACGTAATCGTTTTTATCCGCGGTTCCCTCATAACCAATTAGATCAATCCCGATGTTATTATTGTTGCGGACCACATTGCCTGCAACTGTGAAGCCGTCGATATTACCGTTCAGCACAACTGCTTCACTCGCTCCAAGCGTCAGTTTCTCAACTGTATTGTCCTCGATTCGGATGTCTTTCATGCTGCCAGTCCCATAAACTGCGATTCCGTGAGCATTTCCTTCATCCGCAGTTGTCTTAATCCCCCGGATGTGATTATCCTTAATGGCGATATGACCGCTGGACCCTGATACATAAATCCCTATAGCAGTTGCTTCCTCAGATGAAACAGAAAGATCTTGAATTGTTAAACCGCTGATGGCAATATCATGTTTATCGTGAATACGAATAAGCGGTGTTTCATATTCAGCGTTCGCAACGGATTCACCGCTAATCACGACGTTTTCATTTTCATAGTTTCGGAATGTGATAGGCTTTCCGTCCGTACCGCTGTGCTTTACATCAAGGATTTCATGATACGTGCCCTCCCGAATCATGACAGTTGTGCCGGCAGCAGCCTTCTCAGATGCGTGTGCCAATGTACGAAACGGCTTTTCTTTTGTTCCTTCATTTTGATCACTGCCATTTGGCGAAACATACAGATAATCCCCAGATCCTTCCTCATTCGCTTTTGTCTTATCATAAACGAAAGCGAGGATGACAGACGTTAAAACACCCGCCAAAAGAATAAAATACCATTTTCTCATTTTCGATTCCCATTTCGTTTTAGAATAGATTTTAAAACAATTATAAATGTTCTATTTATGGAAAACCATTCAAAAATATGAAAATATACCGTCTAAATAGATCTTATTCAGCCTGGCTGACCTGCGCATGTTCAACCGTTTCAATTGCCAATGATGCAGGCGGGTGAACACGCATCAGAACAATGTAGAAAAGAAAGGAGATCAGCACACCTACAAACCAAGAAATATCGTATAAGCTTTTCAATGCAGGAACATACATGCCAATCAGCGAAATCAGCGCTCCTAACATTGTGGCTGCAAACGCACGGTAATTGTAGCCCTTCCAATACACATACCGTCCTGTTTCGGAATACAGGTCATCTACCGAGAGCTCACATTTGCGAATGATAAAATAGTCGGCCATCATCACGCCTGCCACCGGTCCAAGCATGCCGCCTATTAAGCCAAGAAACGCATATACGCTTGTCGCGCTCTCCATCAGCTTCCACGGAACCGTAAATAAAGCGAGCAACGCTGTGATAAAGCTGCCACGTTTGAAATTGATATATTTCGGCAGGGCATTCGCTATATCATAAGCGGGCGATACGATGTTCGCCGCGACATTTACAGAGATCGTGGCGATGCAGAGCGTGATCACGGACAAGACGATGACATAAGGGTTATCAAATCGCGCCAAAATATCGACAACATCCCAAATCGGCTCTCCGAACGCGACCTGCGAGCCGGAGGTCACCGTAATACTTGCGAATGCGAACAGCGCAAACGTTCCCGGTAAACCGTAAAATTGTCCTTTGATTTGCTCTTTTTGTGTTTCAGCAAAGCGTGTAAAATCAGGTATATTTAAGATCAATGTCGCCCAGATGCCGATGATGCCAGTAACTCCGGCAGCAAACGGCCAGAATGTTTCTGAAAACGTATGAAACTTTCCTGGTTGAGAGTATATCGGGCCCAATCCTCCGGCAATATCAACGGCCCACCATACCATGCCGCCAAATACCAGATACACTAAAGGCCCTGCCCACACCTCAAAACGTTTAATCGACTCCATGCCGTGATGCAATACGAGTAAATGAATGGCCCAAAAGAATACAAAGGAAAGCAAACCAGACAAGTGAATGCCGAGAATGTTCCACTCGCCGCCAATTTCTCCCCAGCCCGGCCACATATTCAAAAGCAAAATGTTCAGTGCCGTGCTACCCGCAAAGGTCTGGATGCCAAGCCACATGATAGCTGTAAACGCCCTTAGAAGCGCGGGGATATTCGCGCCGTATATCCCGTAAGAAGCCCGAATGATCACGGGAAACGGCAGCCCGTATTTTGCCCCCGCATGGCCGTTTAAGGCAAGAGCGCCAAATAGGATAAGTGATGCCGTAATAATGATCGCCAGCACCTGCCAAGGCGAAAGGCCGATCGCAATTAATCCTCCCACCGTCGCGTAGGTCGGTATGTTATGTATACATCCCATCCAAATGGAGGCAAAGTTCATTGCTTTCCACGTCCGTTTTTCCTGTCCCAAAGGCACCAGATCTTCATTGCTCAGCCTGTTGGATTGCTGCTGACTCTCTTTTAATTTCATAGCCGGCTCCCCTTTCCATATTGTCTATATGTCATCACGTTATGTTTTTTGACATCAGATGTCACTTAATATAACTGAAGAGTCAGACAATAACACTGGCTATGATATACAATTTTCCCGTTTGTATTTGAACAGCTTAAACAAGAAAAAGAGACAGACCTCAGAGCCCGTCTCTTTCTCAAGATGCAGTTTTCATTAATGCAGCAAACCTCACAGCCATTAACAGGCTTGCTCCGCCCGCTATGATCATAATGATTCCCATCATATCAAAATGGGCTGCCGTGATTTCTTTACCAAAAAGAATGCCAAGGATCACCGAAGACAAAATCGATCCTAGGTAACGGCAGGTTTGAAACAGGCCTGAAGTCGTTCCTACCATGTTGGAAGGACTCGTTTTTAGCATCGCTGCCTGAAGCGCGACATTGCCCAGTCCGTAGCCTATACCCAAGAGCGACAGAATGAGCCCTTTACCGATGGTCTGGACATTGATAAAAAAGATGGTTAAGAGCACGGCTCCAGCCGTCATCAAAAGTGCTCCCGCAAAGATCGGCTTGACGACACCAGATCGGTCGATCCATTTGCCGGTTAGAGGTGACACAACGATGCTCATTCCAGACATAAACAGCATAAACAGGCCGCTCGTTTGAACAGAAAGATGCATTTCATCCTGAAAGTAACTTGGCAAACCAAAAAATAAACAATAGAAGAAAACATTCAATAAAATAAACTGAACATACACGGCTGACAGGTTTCGCTGTGTTTTAAACAGACGGACATCAATAAACGGCTTATCCGTTTTCAGTTCGCGCCAGACAAACGCACAGAGCAGAAGCAAGCCAAGCACACCTTCAACCGCATGCGGCGACGTGCTGAACGACAGCAAAAAGGATAGAAGGAAAATGATTCCCCCGGCAAATAAAACAATTCCAAGAATGTCGAGCTGCTGAATAATGGTTTTGATTCCTGCCCCTTTTTTCTGATCTTTCGGGAACATATACAGGCCCAATAAGAAGCTGAGGATAATAAACGGCAAATTAACGATAAAGATCGCCGGCCAGCCTCCCCATACAATCAAAAACCCGCCGACTGTAGGCCCCAGCGCCGTCATGGCTGACGCAAAAATAGAGAGTACAGCCAAGGCTGAAGCTTGGCGTTCATGAATATGATTCCGAATCAAGCCGACACCTGACGGATAAATCGCACTGCTCCCCACCGATTGAAACAGCCGCATGACCAATAATGTCATAAACGTCGGCGCAAACGGCGCCCCGATGGCAGAAACCGCAACAAGAATAAGCCCGAATAAAAACAAGCGTTTCCGCCCAATCAAATCACCGAGCTTCCCCGTTACGGGCTGTGCCACGGCACTCGCCAAGTAAAACGAGGAAATCAGCCAGGAAACCGTTGTAAACGAGAGGTGAAACTCATGCTGGATGCTATGGAGCGCAAGAGAGATCATAGACGAGTTCAGCGGATTCAGCATTGTTCCCGAAGCCACCGCTGTTAAAAAAACAGCCCGGCTTTTTTTCGATAACATCATTTCACTTGTTCCAGAAACTCTTCCGTTGTCCGCGATTTACCGATTCTCGGGAAAATAAAGCGCAGTGTGGCTTCATGCTCTTCATCGCTAAATGTGGACATGGCATCTGTAATAAAAATCTGCTGATAGCCAAGCTGAAATGCCTCCCGTGCTGTGCTTTCCACCCCGATATTCGTTGCGATGCCGCACAATACAATCGTATCAATGCCGCGGCGTCTGAGCTGCAAGTCTAAATCTGTGCCAAAAAAAGCACCCCATTGCCGTTTTGTCACAGTATAATCGCCATCCTGCACACCGATTTCCGGAACAAATTCGGCCCAGTCCGCAGGCATTTTCCCTGAACCTCCCTGCGCAGGCTCATCCGTTTGCGGCTTCAGGGCGTCCGCTCCATCATGAAAGGCTACATTTACAAAGCTGATGAACCCGTTATGTTTCCGAAATTCATCTACGAGCTTTTTCGCGTTCGGGACAACCTGGCCGCTTTGATCAATCGGCACAATTCCCTTTTGTAAATCAATGATAACCAATGCTGTTTTTTGAAAATCAATGTTGAGTGTATTCATCATACGTCTCCTCCTGATACTGTTAGTGTTTCTCACATTGCATATTTTACTCTTCACACTGCCTAAGTTCTTTTATGATGCTTGTGAAATTCTCAGAAGGAGCGTTTTCTCATGATTTTTCTTTTATGTAGTAGTAACAGGTTGTGCATACGAACAAACCGGCAAGCACAGTAATCATAAGGGGCGTCATCGCTTCATCACCTGCCTGCTGTCTATCGGTTCCTGCCTAAAAA
Organism: Bacillus sp. FJAT-14266; assembly: GCF_001719225.1. NCBI lineage: Bacteria > Bacillati > Bacillota > Bacilli > Caryophanales > Bacillaceae > Bacillus > Bacillus sp. FJAT-14266. Next base: position 634,525 of record NZ_CP017072.1, on the reverse strand, counting down.
TGCCCATGAATTTGCGGCGGTCCATCCAAAGCAGAAGAAGACACATAACCATTAATATCGTGCTAAGATCCTGCACGCCAATATCAAAACAATAGTTAATCAAGACGATGTTCACAATAATGGGCATAAAAATAACCGCCCCTAATGCAGCCGTTCGCGGAATCAGTAATAAAACAGCTGCCAGGATTTCACCAAAACCTATAAACAGTTCATAGACATGAGAATAACCGAAAAATGTCCACGCGATCGTAAACCCCTTCCCGGCAGCCGCCTCGATTTCAGGCGTCACCTCGCCAAACTGGCCAATTACCACTTTCGCCAGACCGTACACGAAAAAATTAAAGGCTAAAAACAATCGGAACGTCGCGGGAATCGACTTGCGTAATGCTCTCCTCAGCCTGCCGCCTTTATTCATCATACATCCCCCTCAGTGTATTATTTGATGTAGTACACTTAATACAGTATAGAGTATTCTAATTAATGTCAATTCCCTTTTCTGCTCATATGAATAGCTTCTTTTATAGATATAAAGTCTTATATAGTGAAAAATGCCGCTCTCCTTTCTTTCCGTCCCTCGATAACATTCCTTAAAAACCATGTCAGGAAATCTTACATGAAAATGTTTTATCATTCTTTTTTCTCTATAATGAAGAAATATAATAATTGCAATTTAATTCTGAAAGATACGGAGGAATGAGACATGCAAATGGGCGATACAGTTTTTATGTTCTTTTGCGCTTTACTCGTGTGGCTGATGACCCCGGGATTAGCGTTATTTTATGGAGGAATGGTAAAGAGCAAAAATGTGCTGAGCACTGCCATGCACAGTTTCTCTTCCATTGCCATCGTTTCCATCGTTTGGGTGCTGTTCGGATATACACTTGCCTTCGCACCAGGCAATTCAATCATCGGCGGGCTGGAGTGGGCAGGCCTCAAAGGGGTCGGATTTGATCCGGGAGATTACAGCGATACCATCCCCCACTCGTTATTTATGATGTTCCAAATGACGTTTGCCGTTCTGACTACAGCGATTATTTCCGGGGCCTTCGCAGAGCGGATGCGATTCGGCGCTTTTCTTTTATTCTCGGTTTTATGGGCCTCTTTGGTTTACACACCCGTAGCGCACTGGGTATGGGGCGGCGGCTGGATCGGCCAGCTTGGAGCGCTCGATTTTGCTGGCGGCAATGTTGTTCATATTTCCTCCGGTGTGGCAGGACTTGTTCTTGCCATTGTGCTCGGCAAACGGAAAGACGGTACAGCGTCTTCTCCGCATAACCTCATTTACACCTTCTTAGGAGGAGCTTTGATTTGGTTCGGCTGGTTCGGCTTTAACGTCGGCAGCGCTTTGACTTTAGATGGTGTAGCCATGTACGCGTTCATCAACACAAACACCGCGGCTGCAGCCGGGATCGCCGGCTGGATCTTAGTAGAATGGATCATTAACAAAAAACCGACAATGCTCGGAGCGGTATCTGGCGCAATCGCCGGGCTTGTCGCCATTACGCCGGCTGCCGGATTTGTCACACCGTTCGCTTCTATTATTATCGGCATCATCGGCGGGGCAGTTTGTTTCTGGGGAGTATTCTCGCTTAAAAAGAAATTCGGATACGACGACGCGCTTGACGCCTTTGGCCTGCACGGGATCGGCGGCACATGGGGCGGAATCGCAACAGGATTATTCGCAACAACCTCTGTTAACTCAGCGGGCGCAGATGGGTTATTTTACGGTGATGCAAGCTTAATCTGGAAACAAATCGTCGCCATCGCCGCCACTTATGTTTTTGTATTTATTGTCACTTTCGTTATTATTAAATTTGTAAGCCTCTTCCTTCCCCTTCGCGCAACTGAAGAAGAAGAGTCACTTGGGCTTGACTTAACGATGCACGGGGAAAAAGCATATCAAGATTCTATGTGAGGAGTGACGCTATGAGCGGTCAAATGTTCAAGGTAGAAATTGTAACGCGTCCGGCAAATTTTGAAAAGCTGAAGCAGGAACTCGGAAAAATCGGAGTGACCTCTCTGACTTTCTCCAATGTACACGGCTGCGGCCTTCAAAAAGCACATACGGAGCTCTATCGAGGGGTAAAAATAGAAAGCAATGTATACGAGCGTTTAAAAATAGAAATTGTGGTCAGCAAGGTTCCTGTTGATCAAGTGACTGAGACCGCTAAAAGGGTGCTGAAAACGGGATCACCGGGTGACGGTAAAATATTTGTCTATGAAATCAGCAATACGATCAACATCCGCACAGGCGAAGAAGGACCTGAAGCACTTTAATATCGGTACGAGATTCGGACACTCCGGATCTCTTTTTTTTGTGCACAGAATCCCCCCCAGAAACCGCGATTCCTCTTCGAATTCTCTTCAAGCGCCGCTATTTCAGACAATCTCTATTTTTATTTGAAACTTTTCATGAGTAAGATTAGTCTACTAAATATAAAAATGTAAAAGGTGATTATTTGAACTACGAAATTTTTAAAGCAATCCATGGACTATCTCATCACAATTCAGTTCTCGATTCCATTATGGTCTTCATCACGGAATATGCCATTGTCGCCTATGCCCTTATCCTATTGGCAATCTGGCTGTTTGGGAACACACAAAGCAGAAAACATGTGCTATACGCAGGCATCACAGGAATTGCAGGCCTTGTGATCAACTATTTGATTACGCTTGTTTATTTCGAACCGCGCCCGTTCGTTGCGCATACAGTGCATACACTGATTCCGCATGCTGCGGATGCTTCATTTCCAAGTGACCATACGACAGGTGCATTAGCGATTTCTATTGCGATGCTTTTCAGAAACCGCAAAATCGGCTGGCCGCTTGTCATTTTTGGGCTTTTGACAGGCTTTTCGAGAATTTGGGTGGGACATCACTATCCGGTAGATGTATTGGGCAGCCTCGTTGTCGCCATCATTATCGGGTTCCTTTTCTTTAGATTTTCAGATCTGCTCCGCCCGTTCGTCGATTTGGTCGTAAGGATTTATGAAACCATTATCAATAAACTGACGAAAAAACCAACCGATCAAAATTTCTAAGAAAGACAAAAGCCGGCGTCTTTAACCAAGACAGCCGGCTTTAATATTTCTCATACATCTCTTGTTTTCTTCGCTTCGCCAACACATATAAACCATAAAACAATCCAATTCCAACAGCATCGATGAGCACATCCCGGATACAACCATTCCTGCTGAAGAAGAGCTGAAGAACTTCTGTGAAAAAAGCAAACGCGAATGAGCCGGCTGCAGCTGATCTTATGCTGCCCCGCTGTTTCCACAGCAAATAGGTCAGCACAAAGAAGGAAAACGCGTGCCCGATTTTTTGAATAAGCGCTTCAGGTATAGCAAGCTCTGTAAAATCCATGTCTAAAAAACGAGACATATCAGGGTGCGGCTGAAAATGAAAAGCCACCGTTTGTGACACGACCATGCCGCTGAAGCTTTCCGTACAGACAGAGAGCAGGATAAAAAAGATCCAGCCTGCGAGCAATAGGCGGTTCATGACATAACCTCCTTTATAACGTACGTGCCTACATGTAACTACATAGACGGTAAAACAAAGCAAAAAGTAACAGAAAAAAACGCCCATCACAAGGATAGACGTTTTATTCATTAAGACTGTTCAGTGTCTTCTGTTGTGCTGCTTTCTTTAGAACCAGATTTGTCAGTCGAATCATCCTTTTTCTCACCGGATTTTTCTTCTGTTCCTTTTTCAGTTGATCCGTCCTTTTTCTCGGAAGATTGCTGAATGGATTCTTCTGTTTCTTGGGTGGCAGCTTTTTCTTCAGCAGCTGCTGCTTTTTCAATAGAAGAAACTGGTTTGTCCATAAAGTTTAACGGATTCATTGCGACCCCATCTTTACGGATTTCAAAGTGCACGTGGTTTCCGCTGTCTTCACTGTAAAGGTTCTTGCCAGATTTTCCGATCACTTGATTTTGTTTTACTTTGTCACCTTGCTCAACGCTTACTTCGGAAAGAGATTGATACACAGTCGATAAACCGTCGGCATGTTCTACTTCCACAACATATCCCAGCACTGGATCTTTTTCAGCTTTAACAACCGTACCGCTCAGAGAAGCAGAGACATCGAAATCTTTCCCGTCTTTCTCAGCTAAGTCAATTCCTTTGCTTAGGCTGTACGTGTTATTATAGGTAACGAGTGCTGCTTCTTTCTCTTCTTTTGCGGCATCGGTTTCATAGAACTTTTTCACAACAGAAACGTTTTCAGAATCAACAACCGGCATTGCGACATTTTCCATTGACTTTCCTACTTCAACTGCATCGTCGTTGTTGTCATATGCGGATTTTCCGCCGTTATCAGCCAACTGATCCTTTACCTCATCATTTGAAACTGATTGATACCAAAGGACAGCTGTTAAAATGACGGCCGCACTGACTAAGTAAATTGCAGGGAACACCCAGCGTTTACGAAAAAACTGCTGAAGTTTTTTGACTTGAGAAGTTTTCTTTTCTTCCTCTCTCATTGTTTCATCACCTCAGCAACATTCTGAACACTTTTCTGAAAATATATACAACCTATCCAAAAAAACTTTTTTAGATGTAGTTTGCACAGACTGAACGAAAATATGTATTTTTTTTGAGAGGAGTGCCAAAAACGTATGAACATGACATTGCGTCTTGCTGAACATAAAGACTTGGAGGCTGTTGTGGCGATTTATAATTCAACGATTGCTTCTCGAATGGTAACAGCCGATACCGAACCGGTAACTCCTGAAGACCGGATGGAATGGTTTTTGGGACATACAGAGTCACGCCCGCTCTATGTGGCCGAGGACGAAAACGGAAACGTCGCTGCCTGGATCAGCTTTGAAACATTTTATGGAAGGCCAGCCTATAATAAAACAGCGGAGGTCAGCATATACATTGACGAAGCATGCCGCGGCAAAGGTGTTGGATCATATTTGCTTCAAGAAGCGCTCCGCATTGCCCCGAATCTTGGCATCCGCTCACTTATGGCCTTCATTTTCGGGCATAATAAACCAAGCCTGAAGCTGTTTGAAAAGCACGGGTTTGCAGAATGGGGACTATTCCCCGGCATCGCCGAAATGGACGGAAAAAGATACGATTTAAAAATTTTAGGGAGAGAGCTTTCATGATTAGTCTGGATAAAGATGAAAACGAAATTGAAAATCATAATGAAGAAAATAGCCTTGTTGAACAGGAGACCCGCCAGCTGAGCGCCTCCGCTGTCAAGTCGCTATCCGACATTGCCAAGTGGGGCAAAATTTCTGGCATCTTGTTAATCATTATGGGATCGCTTGTCACTCTGTCTGCTTTGATGACAGTGATTGGCGCCATCCCGGGCGTACTGCTCATTATATCAGGCGTATTTTTGATGCGCTCAGCAAAAGCAGCCGCGGAAGCCGAAGGAAATCTAGCCGGCAGCGCTGGCGAAAGCATGCTTGAAAATTACGGGACATTTATAAAAATGCAGCTGTTTTATGCAGCATCCAGTATCGTTACTGTCCTGATCGGGATCATTGTAGCCATTTTCGTGCTGGTGGTAATCGGCATTGCTGCTTTTGAGAACACGCCTTCGTATGAAGATCCGGATTCCTATTATTATGAGGATGATCCGGTGTTTGAATAATGATGAGACAGGACAGGGCATGCGTTCCATATAAACGGAACCATGCCTATTTTATTTGACTATTCAAAGCAGGCCGGCGTAAACACCAAATCCTGAAGCAAGCATACAATAGACATCTCTAGTAGTGGAAATCAACAAAGCAACGCTGTTACCCAGAAATGAATATCAAAAAAACGGATGAAGTCGGAATCAATCCGAAACCGCACTTTTTATTTCGGGTGTCTGCATGCAAAAAAACACACCCGGATCGTCTGGAAAATCCCAGAAATCCGGGTGCATCTCTTCTTTAATACATTTTTTTGCGTCTGTCTTCCTCAGTCAAAAATTCAACAAAACTCCGCATCGCAAAAGGCTCTTCCTTTATTTGTCGTGCGTAGGAGCTTTTCCGCTCTTCTGAAAGGATTTCGCTCTTTTTGATCCTGTTCAGCATATAGATGTGAACCGTTTTTTGGATTTGTTTATGCTGATAGCCTGCCTCTTTAAAAAATGCGAGCCCGAGCGCCGCCAAAATGGCGAATATGCCTGCGCTGATCAGGGACTCCCTGTCAGCTGAAGCATGAAATAGAAAAGCAGCTAAATTAAAGAGAGAGAACGCAGCAAGCGGAATAGCAAGAAAACGGTAAATGACGGTTTTTTTCATGAAAGGCTGTACGGCCTTTTGAATTTTTTGCATTTCTGTTTTGATGAACCCCGGCATTTGTTCGACTCTGTAAAAGTTCATATAATCCTCCCCCTTTATTTGATGTTTCAAGCTTCACGAACGTTACATATGTGTTTATTTTAACGCAGGTGCAAGCTGGTTTTAAAGAAATCTGCCCGTATTTTTCACGAAGAATCTGGATCGCCGCTCTTTATTCTTTTAAAATGTGAGTGTTATAATTTGTAATGGGAATCAGATCACTGTTATTCATGGAATACTAATGGCAATCTTCTTGATAAATATGAATGAGCGGGGTTACAAAGTGAGTATTTCTTCCATCCTTTTATCACTTTTTTTCATTTTAAATATTCTTTTGGCCATCATTGTCATCTTCAAAGAACGGCGCGATGCCAGTGCATCTTGGGCGTGGCTGCTTGTTCTTTTCTTTATTCCCGTTTTAGGCTTTATTTTATACTTATTATTCGGCCATAATCTCAGACGCAAGCATTTGTTTCAATGGGAAGACCGGAAAAAGATTGGAATTGAAAGGCTGCTGAAGCATCAGCTTGAAGATTTAGAAACCAAGCAATTCCAGTTTAACAACCGGGCAACCTTTGATAACAAAGATTTAATTTATATGCTGATTATGAATAACCATGCTGTGTTTACAGAGGATAATTCAGTTGACGTCATTACAGATGGACGGGATAAATTTCAGCGGCTGCTGAGTGACATTTCAAAGGCTAAGGATCATATCCATTTACAGTATTATATTTATAAAGGCGATGAATTAGGCAAAAAATTGCGGGACGCTCTCATCCAAAAGGCAAAAGAAGGTGTTCAGGTCAGAGTGCTTTATGATGAACTCGGGTCCAGAACGCTGAGAAAAAAGTTTTTTAAAGAGCTTCGCGAGGCTGGCGGGCATGTGGAGGTCTTTTTCCCGTCAAAGCTCAGGCCGATTAACCTGCGGCTGAATTACCGAAACCATCGAAAGCTTGTGATCATAGACGGAATGACCGGTTATGTCGGAGGCTTTAACGTCGGAGATGAGTATCTAGGGCTTAATCCGAAATTCGGTTATTGGCGGGATACGCATATCCGACTGCAAGGAACGGCCGTGCACGCCATCCAAACACGATTCATCCTTGACTGGAACCAAGCTTCTCATCACCATACGCTGACATATATTCCAAATCACTTTCCTGATTACGGCCCAAAAGGCAACGTCGGGATGCAGATTGTCACAAGCGGCCCTGATTCGGAATGGGAACAAATTAAAAATGGCTACATCAAAATGATTTCGAACGCCAAGCGTTCCATTTTGATACAAACACCTTATTTTATCCCAGATGCAAGCCTGCTGGATGCTTTAAGGATCGCTTGCCTTTCGGGCATTGACGTTAACATTATGATTCCGAACAAGCCCGATCACGCCTTTGTATACTGGGCGACACTTTCGTATATCGGCGATCTGCTGAAAGCCGGAGCCACTGTCTATATTTACGATAACGGCTTTATTCACGCGAAAACCATCGTGGTGGATGACGAAATCGCTTCAGTCGGCACAGCGAACATTGATGTCCGAAGCTTCAGGCTGAATTTTGAGGTTAATGCATTTATTTACGATATCACCATTGCTAAAAAACTGGTTTCAACTTTTAAAGAAGATTTGCTAGTATCCAGAAAATTCACCTATGAGGAGTATCTGCAGCGCCCGTTGTGGATTCGAATAAAAGAATCCGTCTCGCGGCTGTTGTCGCCGATCTTATAAGATGCGAAAACCCCCAGCCTTTACGGCCGGGGGTTTTCCTGATGGTCACAGTAAATGATGATCGCCTCCCGCAAAAAAGCGGCAAGACCTTCTCCATATTGATTGATTGAATCGGTAAATCGCTCGTCAGTGATATACACTTCCCCGAGTCCTCTGAAAATGTCGAGTGTGCAATCGTAATGATATTGGCAAATATGATCGCGAAATGCCCCCACTGCGGCCTGAACCTCTGCATCATCGGGCCCATGCTTCATTCGCGCCGCAATTCGTCTGTAAATCGAATCAAATTCAGCCATGATCGAGCGCCAATCATCTGCCGAGTATGCAGATGTCCTTTTCTCTGTTTCTTCTGCGATTTCCTTTCCATACAGCTTTCTGACTTCATCAGCGTATGTCTGCTGGTGCTCTTCAATGTCTTTCATGCTTAATCCGGCAAATAAATCTCTCTTATTCATCGTTTCCCCTCCATCAACGGACAAAAGCGTCCTGTCAATTGTTTGAATCATCTCATCCATTCTTTGTTTTTTCTTCATCAATATCTCCTTTTGCGACTGAAGTGCCGCTTTCCGGTCAAAATTCGGATGATCCAGCATCTCTTTAATTTCATCCAAACGAAACCCGATTTCCTTGAAAAATAAAATCTGTTGCAGTCTTTCCAGGTCTGCGTCACTGTACAAACGATACCCAGCATCAGTAAGCGCTGAAGGATTCAGAAGCCCAATATTGTCATAGTGATGAAGCGTCCGAATGCTAACGCCTGATATCTCCGCCACTTGTTTAACTTGATATTTCATACATAACACCTCCTCTTTTTTATCGTAAACAATCACGCAACGTTAGGGTCAATCCCCAAAATGTTATTTTCTATATACAAAACTTCTCACAAATAGTGTATAAAAGAAAAGTGAGTATTTTTTTGTAAAGGGGAGCCAGTATACATGAATCCTGAAACAATGAACAAAACCCTCATCAGCATTTCGAAATGGGGAAAAGCTACAGGCATTTTATTTATTATTATGGGCGCAATTACCGCGCTTTCAGGCGCGTTCATTTTTCTAATCGGTGCCGTGCCAGGCGTACTGCAAATTATTTCCGGTATCTTTTTGATGAGGTCAGCTAGGGAAGCAGGCCAAATGGCTGAACACAATAGCGGACAGTCTGAAGACTTAATGCTGGAGAATTACGCGAAATTCGTAAAGATGCAAGGGATTTATTTGATCGTAAGCATTGCTGTATCCATTCTTGCGATTATCGCCTTCTTCATCTTTTTAATGCTTGGGATTGCTGACGGCCTTTTCAGCGATACGTACAGCACTTATTAATGAGAAAAACCCGGAGCTGGCTCCGGGTTTTTTATTATTCCGCTTCGCTTACCACTGTGAAGCGTTCATTTTTGTGTTCGGGATGTTCAAGCTCGTCCAACACGGCAATGGCATAATCTGCATAGCTGATATAGCTGTCGCCTTTTGCATTTACGATGACATTGTCTTTTCCTTTTTGGTAAGAGCCAGTCCGTTTTCCTGCTGGATCAAAAAATGCCGCAGGACTGAGGAACGTCCAGGAAATGGAGTCTGTCTGCTGCAAATCTTTCAGGTTCTCGCCTTGATTTGATGCGGTTGGCAAATATTCTTTCGGAAATTCCGGCGTATCCATTAAACGGGTTGTTTTGGCTTCATCAACAAACAGGCTTCCCGCTCCGCCAACAACAAGCAATCTTGTGTGCTTCGCGTCCTTTAAGATGTTGATGAGTGCTCTTCCTGCTTCAACATGAAGATGTTCTTGGCCGGGTGCTGCTCCAAAAGCGTTTACGACTGCGTCGAAAGGCTTGATGTCTTCCGCAGTCAGTTCAAACACATCTTTTTCCAAAACCGCTACGTCCTGCCCCTGCACTTTTGAAGCGTTTCTGACGATGGCTGTCACTTCATGGCCTCTTGTTTTCGCTTCTTTCAAAATCTCGTTTCCCGCTTTCCCGCTTGCGCCTATAATACCAATTTTCATTTTTCATTTCCTCCTTATTTGTAACAATTTCAGTTACATGTTAACGGTGAGAAGTCATCCCTTTTGATTAAAAGAGATGATTCATAACATCTTTTAATGACTTGCTCGCCAGTTCATTTTCCATCGCTCTTTGCACACTTTCAAACGTTTCATCCAGAGCGTTCTGAATTTTTTTCCCTACCGGACATTTCGGATTCGGGTTTTCATGAACCGCAAAGAGTTCTTCTTGCTTTTGGACAGCCCGGTACACTTCTAAAAGAGAAATATCAGCAGGATCTTTTTTGAGGCTTGCACCCGGCACCCCGGCGCGTGATGTGAGAATATCAGCTTTTTTCAGCAGGCTGATCATTCTTCGCACAACTACCGGATTCGTGTTGACACTGTCTGCAATGATTTCTGAAGATGTTTTTTCATCCATCGAGATGAGGGATAAAATATGAATGGCAACAGCAAGACGGCTGTTAATCATGTTTTTTCACCACCGTTGTAACTATAATAGTTACATTTGATTCGTTTGTCAACATCTAATATACACTAAATACACTTGTTTTGTGCACCGTTTTTAGTCAATAGAACGGCCGGATGCACTCCGGCCGCGTCTTATCAGAATAAGAAATATCTTTGTCCAAGGGGGACATAATCGACAGGCTGGCAAGACAATTCCTCCCCGTCAGCAAAGACCTGATAGGTTTTTGGATCAATCTCAATCTTCGGCAAAGCCGAATTCAGCTTCATATCCAGCTTGCTCAGCTTTCTGATATTTTTGACTGGAGAAATCCTTTTTTCCAGCCCTAAGCTTTCCGCCACACCACGCTCTATGCTTGCCTGAGACATAAATGTAATCGAGGTTGAGCGGTTGGCTTTTCCGTAAGACGCATACATTTGGCGCATGAAAACCGGTTCAGGAGTCGGGATGGACGCGTTCGGATCTCCCATTTGCGCACGTGCAATCATGCCGCCCTTTAAGACCAGTTCCGGTTTTACGCCGAAAAATACCGGGTCCCACAGAACGAGATCAGCAAGCTTCTCTTTTTCCACCGAGCCGACTTCATGGCTGAGCCCGTGCGTAATTGCCGGATTAATCGTGTATTTGGCAATGTACCGTTTTGCGCGCACATTGTCATTTCCGTTTTCGCCGGCAAGAGCGCCGCGCTGTTTTTTCATTTTATCGGCTACCTGCCATGTTCGGATGATCACTTCACCGACCCGCCCCATCGCTTGGGAATCCGATGATGTCATGCTGATCGCACCGATATCATGGAGAATATCCTCCGCGGCAATCGTCGCAGCCCTGATTCTGGAATGGCTGAACGCCACATCTTCAGGCACTTTCGCATCTAAATGGTGGCAGACCATCATCATGTCAAGATGCTCATCCATCGTATTAACGGTATAAGGAATGGTTGGCGTTGTAGATGACGGCAGAATGTTCGCGTAAGAGGCGAGCTTCATAATATCCGGGGCATGGCCGCCGCCTGCACCTTCAATGTGATAAGTATGAATGACCCGATCCCCGATTGCGTCGAGCGTGTTTTCCAAAAAGCCCGCTTCGTTAATCGTATCGGTATGGATGGCAACTTGAATATCAGCCTCGTCCACGACTTCCATACACGTTTTAATGGCGCTTGGCGTCGTGCCCCAGTCTTCATGGAGCTTAAGGCCGATGGCGCCTGCTTCCACCTGCTCGATCAGCGGCGCTTTATCGGATGCATTCCCTTTCCCTAAGAAGCCGACATTGATCGGAAACTCCTCGGCCGCTTCCAGCATCCTCGCCATATACCACGCGCCGGATGTACAAGTTGTCGCTTTGCTGCCTGTCGCGGGTCCAGTTCCGCCTCCCAAAAGGGTCGTCACACCTGAAGAAAGCGCAACTTCCATCTGCTGAGGACAAATAAAATGAATGTGCGTGTCCACTCCCCCGGCTGTTAAAATTTTGCCTTCACCGGAAATCACCTCTGTACCCGCTCCGATGACCATGTGCGGATCGACTCCATCCATGATATCAGGATTTCCGCTTTTTCCGACACCAACAATCCGGCCGTCTTTCACACCGACATCCGCTTTGATAATGCCTGTGTAATCCAATAGCACGACGTTGGTGATAACCAAATCCAAAGCGCCGTCCTTCCCTGTGATTCTGCCGTTTTGGCCCATGCCGTCTCGGATAGTTTTTCCGCCGCCAAAGATCATTTCTTCACCGTATACTGTGAAATCCTTTTCGACTTCGATCCATAAATCCGTGTCGCCCAATCTGATTTTATCGCCCGTTGTCGGGCCAAACAGTTCCGCATATTCCTCCCGTGACATTTTCATCGGATTACACCCTCCATCCAGCCGGCTTGTTTTAAGTTGGCCAACGTTTTTTCTTTGCCGCGTTCATCGATAAACGTGTCGGCCATTCCGTTCAGCCCTCTAATTGTCTTGCGTCCTCTGATTTCCACTAGTGAGACCGTTTTCTGCTCTCCCGGCTCAAAACGGACCGACGTGCCTGATGGAACATCAAGACGCATGCCGATCGCCAGCTCACGGTCAAATAATAAAGCCCCGTTGGCCTCCGCAAAATGAAAATGCGAACCGACTTGAATGGAGCGTGATCCGGTGTTTTTTACCGTTACCTCCCGTATCTCACGGCCTTCATTAATCGTAATGGTTCCCTCAGCAATTTGAAATGCTCCCGGCTTCATGACTTCACCTCCGCAGAAATTGGCTGATGTACCGTAACAAGCTTTACACCATCCGGAAATGTGGCCTCCACCTGAATGCTGTCCAGCATCTCAGCGACACCCTCCATCACATCTTTTTCCGTTAATACATGGCGGCCGGCTTCCATCAGCTCTGCTACTCCCTTCCCATCACGTGCGCCTTCCATAATAAAGCAGGTGATATAAGCAGCAGCCTCAGGATAGTTCAGCAGAACGCCCCGCGCCTTTCGCTGTTTGGCTAATTCCCCCGCTGCAAAAATGAGCAATTTTTCTTGTTCAACCGGTGTCAGTTTCATCTGTAGTCCTCCTTCTTTTGTCATATAAAGCAGATGCGGCTACTACGAATTTGCGGAACAGTCAGGCGGGACATCACCTCCCTTTCTTCGAGAATGGGGGTCATACGGTAAGATGCCTTTCAAAGCGGCATGCCGTTTCTTTAGGCCTTCCCATGGTAACAGCCGTTCCCCTGTCGATCACAGAAAGATAGTCAGCACAGATTAACGCGTTTTCCAGACTGCGCCCGACTAAGATAACAGAAATGTCTTTTTTTCTGGAAATTTCTATAATAACTTGTCTGACTAGTTCGACAATTAAAATCTGAATTCCTCCCAATTGTTCATTAAGTAAAATATTTTTCAGATTTACCATCAGCGCTCTGGTGATTGCAAGCTGCTGCTGTTGGCCGCCTTTTCGTTTTGAACAAACGTTTGATTAAAATAAATAGCCCCCCCTGTTTAGCCGGAGTCGGCCTAATACAGCAACAATCTGCCCCGGGTGAACCTCCATGCTAAGGCTGTGCTAAACCATCGATTGGTCATAACCAGACGTTACATTCCTGATGGCAGCCTGTTGTTTTGCTCCGCAACCGGAAGCATGGCATGGAAGCCAGTCTGAGGCGCCGCCCTCCACGATACCGAGAACCCGACTATTGCCATTAACTCCGTATCATGGACGGTCACTTCGCTGATCGCCACCGTTCCTCTTAACAAGTGAAGAATTCCGGCCTTCACTGAATCCCCGCTTGTGTCGATATCAACTGTTTTTTCGCACTCCCGTGGCTTCCGACACTTTCTTCGGTGCAGTACATTCCGTCATCAAAACCCCTTTGTTTGATTTCTCAAATGATGTAATAAAAGTTTACAACTTATGTCATTATTATATAGAAGAGGCCTATTAATTCAAAGAATATTTAAAAAATTTAGTTACCTTGACCAAATCAGCTTCTTTTTTTGTTATATTTATTCACATCAGAAAAATCGAACAAAAAAAGACAAGAAACATTTCGTTTCCTGCCTCTTCCGTACGATTAATCTTTATCTGAAAATTTATCCTTGGCTTTCCCGATATCCTTTTGGATTTCGCCTTTCGCCTTATCTTTTTTGCCTTCAGCCTGCATGTCCGTTCTGTCAGCCATATCTCCGACTTTATCCTTCACTTCTCCTTTGGCTTTATTAAAGCCGCCCTTCATTTTGTCTTTTACACTATCGTTACCCATGTTAATTCTCCCCTCTCAATTATGTGTGTACTTGTTACCTTCCCGATCTGAGAGGCAATAAACATTCTAATGTTATTTATCGATTTCGTAGCGCTCTCCGTAACGGAGCACCTTGTATATCGCCAGCCCGTCTGATGACTTTTTCTCCGAATATCGGACCGGCAGCAGGGCAAAAAACACATAATACGTAGAAAAATAGACAAACTGATAGAAAAACACATTCGGCTTTAATACACTGTGTATAATCAGCAGATTGATTGCAAAAATCGTGATGAGGTTAAACAAGCAGCCCCCTGCATACACGAGTGCATTTGAGAATCGATTGTCAATTTTCAACTCCCCGTACCGGCAAAAAGAATCGATAAAATAAATCGTTCTGAACCGTATGGGTCCAATTTTAAGCAGCGTTTTTCCCATGCCTATATCCAACGATCCTTTTCCGCCAAAAATAAAAGCCATAAAGCTGTGCCCTGAAACATGTATAATCTGTACAAGCGGCAAAACAATGAGGAAAGACCACAGAAACTTCACCATATCATTAAAACCAAACATTGAATTCCCCCTCACGTGCAGATGCATCCCAAAACGGCTTTTGTTCAAAAAACAGTGCTGTAGCGATTTTTCCTGTTCTCCCCGGAAATAAACGTTCCGATGCTCCCCTTTTTTTGCATAAAAAAAAACCATCTGCCAGCAGATGGTTTTGTCTCATACTTCATATAAACAATCGTTCCTTTGAATCATCTCTCTCATGCTGACCGCTTTTTCATAAAAATACACCGCTTCTTTATATTGTTCGCGATGACTGAAATAAGAGGCAGCATCTAAAGCAAATTCTTCAATATATACATACAGGCCCTTTTCTTCCATATAATCAAATACTTCTTGAATCATATCCAAATTGACAGATTCCACATATAATGCCTGCAGAAATTTATATTTTGCCAGACTGAAGAAGTCGTTTCGTTTTTGGGCAATGGCAATCCCTTTTTCATAGTACCGTATCGCGGCTTCGCTATCTTGTTTTTTGAAAAGAACGCGAGTCAGGCTGAAGAGCGCTTTTGGAAGCTGTTCCAGCTGATAATCCTCGAAGACAGGAAGCGCTTTTTCAAAGTATTCGGCGGCCTGATCCAGCTCCCCCTTGTCATCATAGCAATTACCAATATTATAAAGGGCTGATCCGATCAAACGGGGCTGTCCTTCCAATAAAGCAAGGCGATACGCGTCATCTAAATGTTCAAGCGCTTTTTCATAATTTCTGTAGTCAATGTAGTTTCCTGATATGACGAAATGGCATTGAATTCTTCTGACTCTGTAAAAATCGTGAGCCTTATACGTCTCCAGCGCCTGTACGGCATGGTTCATGGAAAAGTGCGTCTGCTTCATAATATAAAAGACTTCCGCCACTTTAAAATGAAATTCCGCTCTTTCAATTTCATCTTCTACAAACGCAAGCATCTTCTCAGCTTTCCGATAAAAGGATATAGCCGAGATGTAATTGTTCTGTTCAAATTCGTACATTCCTCTAAACAAGTGAAAATAATACTCAGATAATCCGGAGATGCTGTCCTGATTGCTTTCCAGCGTTTTGATCAATTCACGATATTGAAGCTGAGATTCCTCGTGCAGGTCAGGCTTTACATAATCCAGCATAATTTGGTGCCGGTAGCTGATCAGCTGATAATACAGGAGAAGCAGCTGATCCTCTTCCATCTGTTCGATATCTAGATCAATTTCTTCTTTCAGTTTTACGGCATCAGCCACTTGAAATGCTAAAATGTGCTTATACCACTTATTGATTTTCACTCCTACTTGAGATGACGGGATCTCGTACGCGGCCATGCCCCTCCAACCCTTTCTATTTTCTAATTGGTTATATTTTATCATAATGTATGGCTTTGGAATTAAATTTTCTTACAATGATTCCTTCTTTATGCCTATCCTTATATATTTCGGTTTTTCTACGTATTTTTTGCACTCGGATTCTAATAAAAAAGCTTACCGGACAGTGCCGATAAGCTTTTGACTTCAAATTAACCGCCAATATAAGACATTTCCACTTTCTTTTTGCCAGATGCTTTTGATAGCGTACGATCGACTGAATACTGATCGATCCGATTTTTCCATACTGTCCCGATCATTTCTGATAGTTCGTCATCACTTAATTCCTGGCGAACCGGAGCTCTGAGGTCAAATCCGCTTGAAGCGAATAAGCAGGTAAACAGCTCTCCTCTCGCAGAAAGACGGGCTCTGTTGCAAGATCCGCAGAATGCATCAGATACAGATGATATGACGCCAATTTCTCCGGAGCCGTCCAAGTAGCGGAATCTGGAAGCCACTTCGCCTATATAATTAGGCGCTATCGGCTCAACCGGCATGTGTTTATTGATCAAATCTATGATTTCCGCCTTTGTCATGACGTCTTTCTTTTCCCATTGGTTGGTGTTGCCTACGTCCATAAATTCAATGAATCTCAGGATATGCCCTTTTTCTTTAAAATAACGGGCCATAGGCAGTATATCTTTTTCATTGACGCCCTTTTGAACGACCATATTGATTTTAACACCGAGCCCCGCTTGCTTCGCCGCTTCAATGCCTTCCAGCACCTTGCTGACAGAAACACCGCGCCCGTTTATCTTCTTAAAACGCTCGTCTTCTAAAGAATCAAGGCTGATCGTAACCCTTTTCAGCCCAGCCTCCTTGAGCCTCTTAGCATAAACAGGCAGCAGTGATCCGTTTGTCGTCATCGCGATGTCACGAATACCCGGTATGCGGGCCAGTTTTTTGATTAATTCCGGCATATCCTTTCTCATGAGGGGCTCTCCGCCGGTCAAGCGGATTTTTTCAACGCCAAATCTTGTGACAAACAATGTCGCAAGCCGTTCCAGCTCCTCAAATGAAAGCAGCTCCTCTTTCTTTAAAAAAGGATAATCCGGGCCGAATAATTCGGCGGGCATACAGTACGTGCATCGGAAGTTGCAGCGGTCTGTAACAGAAATGCGAAGGTCTCTCAGCGGTCTGTTTCTTTTATCCAACATCTGACGCGACTCTGTAATCATAGCTACAGCCCCTTCCTACTCCCTGATTCTCTCAGGGTGTGTATATACATTAAATGATCCGTTTCTGACAAATCCAATCGCTGTGATATTCAATTCTTCAGCCATTTGAATCGCAAGCTCCGTCGGGGCCGATTTGGAAATGACAATCGACACGCCGATTTTGGCCGCTTTTAACAGGACCTCTGATGAGATTCTGCCGCTGAACACAATCAGTTTGTCGCGTACGGACATCCCGTTTAGAAGGCAGTGTCCGTATAGTTTATCAAGTGCGTTGTGCCGACCGATATCGGTGCGCATCAACAGAAGCTTCTCTGTGTCGCAAAGCGCCGCATTATGGACGCCTCCCGTATCCTGAAACGTCCCGCTCCCTTGCTGCATGTCTTTCATAAGCGCCAGACATGCCTCAGGCGATATCTTGATTTGGCTGACAGCCGTCTTGGCTGTTTTGACATCCTGCTGAAAATAAAAATGACGGCCCTTTCCGCAGCATGAGCCGATCACCCGTTTCGTATAATCCTTTTGATCCAATGTCTCAGGGTGAACGAGGTCGACATATACAAAACCGAGACTTTCATCTATTGTAAACCTTTTAATTTCTTTTTGAAATCGTATAACACCCTCTGATGCGAGAAATCCGATGACAAGCTCTTCGATATGCTCAGGCGTACAAACGAGCGTCACAAATTCACTGCCATTCAGTATCACTGTCAAAGGGAATTCCGTCACCATCCGGTCTTCTACTTTGCTTATTTCCCCTTGTTCATAGCGCCATACATCCCTGACCGCAGTTACTTTATCGTTCAATGTCTATTCCCCTCCGCAATGTTCCTGCCTTTATATTTTTTCACACTCCTCGGATTTTGTCGAATTCTGAGACATAAAAAAGAGCCCTCTGTATAAAGGGCTTTCACAGGATGTGATGACGGCGGTGTTTAGGCAGGGCGCCTAAGCATTTAGCTGCCGTTCCTTTTATACCACGTGAGCACCAATGTGCATTGACAACGAACGCGGGGTTTGTCGACACGCTGAGACACCTCTGTATAAAGGACTCTATGTTTGATTATGCTGATTCTTTTTCAGAACCGTAAACAGCACAATAGCTGCGATCAAGGTGAGAATGCTGACAAAAAAGAAGGCTGCCAGTTTTAGAAGAACACCAAGCAATATGAATGCAACGGTTGCTATAAGAAAAATCATTCCGAATAATTTCATATGTTCAACCCCTTTTTAGGGTATCATTCCCGCCCAAACTGTTTTTAAACCAATAAAAAAAGGCGCCTGGGGGAGCGCCTGATCTTTAGGTTCCTTACTCAGTAAATTTTTGTGCTTCTTTTTCCCAAGCCTGTTCGAACTCATCCGCACTGTTCGCTGAAATATATTCTCCACCGCCAGCGACAGCTGCTTGTTTCAACTCTTCATTACCCTTGACATCAAAGTTGAAGCCAATGATGTTTACAATCGTATCCACATTTGATGCACGGAGCTTTTCGATTTCTGCCGCAGGGTCTCCGCCGCACGTTTCTTCACCGTCAGTGATTAAATACACCACGTTTTTCCCGTCTGCGTCAAATGCCTCAAATTCTTTTCTTGTGTCTGCAAGTGCTTTGGCAATCGGTGTCCATCCAGTCGGCTTGAGCTCACTCAATGAATTGTCAAACAGGGATCCTTCATATGGATGAAGGCCGTAAATAGTTTCCGTCGTACTGCACGAAAGGGCTTTACCGGACAGTTTATTATTCCCTGCATGCCCGAAAACGCGAAGCATAAGATTTGTATCCTTCGGAAGAAGTTCGGCAAAAGATTTTACTGATTTTTTGGCAATGTCTATTTTGCGCTCTCCTCCTGTTTTTTGAACCATACTTCCGCTTCCGTCAAACAAAACAGCTACATTTGTATCAGCCTGTTTCTCAGCGGCAAAAGACGGGGAGGCAATGGAAACAGTCAACAATCCAATGATACCGGCAGCCAGCAATTTTTTCATATGATTACTTCCTTTCTTTTTCATATTTTCCAACTATATGTTGGATTCTTCTTTATGCTAGAATACGAAAATGCAAAAAGATATAGGACATGCTGCCTTTTGTGCTGCTTTCACGATCTGTCCAAAATCGCTTGAAATGCCGTTCATTTTTAGCCATTTCCGCCCAGAAAGCATAAACAGCTTGTGTGATCATTCATTCTTTTTTCGCCTTGATTATGACAGAAAAACGGAAATCTGCTACTATGCTACAGGCAGACAGCTAATTAGTTTTGAAGTTTTTGTTACATACAAAAAGAGGCTGACCATCACCAGCCTCTTTTTTCTTATTTAGATAACATTAGTGATTGCTGAGTGAAAATTTTCTCAACATCTTTTTGGGTATAAGCCGGGAAGTATTCACCGCCGCCTACTTTCGCAATTGCGTTCAGCTGGCCTTTGTATCCCTCTTTATAATCAAAGCCGATCACATTAACAGTGATATTGTCTTTTTGCAGTTCCTTTGCTGTTTTAATCGGGTTTCCTCCGCACGTTTCCTCACCGTCTGTCAACAGATACACCACTTTTTCCCCTTTTGCATCAAGCTGGTCAAAAGAAGATTTCGCCTCGTTCAGCGCTTTGGCAATTGGCGTCCAGCCAGTCGGCCCAATTGTATTGAGAGAATTGAGGAAGCTTTGCTCGTTAAAGCTTTGGAAGCCGTATACGTTGCGAATGGCTTCACATGACTGAACTTTTCCGGAATTTTTATTGTTTCCTTCAGAGCCAAACACGCTCATTTTCACCTGAGTTCCTTCTGGCAGTGAGCTCGCAAACTTTGAAATTTCTTTTTTGGCTGAATTAAATTTAGATACACCGTCTATTCTTTTCGCCATACTTCCGCTGGCATCAAGCAAGACCGCCACGTTCGCCGGCGCTTTAGCCTCCGTTTCTTTCTTTTCAGCTGCAAAAGCAGGTGAAGTTAATCCAAAAAGCAATCCTGTCATCATGATCAGTGAAAATCTTTTCTTCATGTTCGTACCCCTTTACCAATTTGTTTCTGCGTGCAGATGTTCAACGCTGAACATAATCTATCGTAATCAACAAAAACCGAGAAATAAATAGGGCGGGCTTCCCCATTGCTGTTGTTTACTTTTGCATAGAAACCTATGTTTTTATTAGTGATTTCCACCTAACGCCCCTATGAAAAGAGAAGATTGTCCGCCTTTCGGCTTTCGTTATATGAGTCTGTCGAAGTCTGTCGACACATGTGGATGACTTTACCACAATCTCAAAGCCTGAAATCAGGAAAAAAGGACTGATCCTTAAAGACGGTCAGAAGCTCCTCTAAACCGTTTCAGCTGCTCTTAGATAAAAGACATTCAAGAACAGAAAAAGACGCCCAATGAGCGTCTTTTTCTACTTTTTCGCCATATATTTATTCAAAAACGCATCTGCCTCAGAAATTTGTGTGCCTTGGTAATAGTACTTTACAATGTCATCAACCGTTTTGCCTTCTTTGGCCATAAAATTCGCTCCGTATTGGCTCATCCCCACACCGTGGCCAAATCCTCTCGTCGTGACTGTAATTGTGTCTCCATTTCGCTTCCATTCAAAATCGGCGGAGTTGAGACCCAACTTTTCACGTATGTCTCTTCCTTTCAGCGTCTTGCCGTTAATGACGGCAGTTGCAACCTGGTGGCCCGGTGTCTCGCCGGTAATCTTCCCTACTGCGCTAGATCCATCCAGCTTGACGCCAAGCTTTTGCTGAAATTCTGCCGCTGTAAAGGTTTTCGTTGCCTTATATTTCGGAGACTTTTTATCCCATGGGCTTTTGACGCTTTTTAGATATGGGATAGCACTTGTCCAATATGCTTCTGCATTCTCTGTGTAGCCGTTGCTTGTGGAGAAAAAGGAGGCTTCAATCGGCTGGTTGTTGTACGTTAAGATTTTGCCTTGCGTACTGGCTACCGCAGCTGTGATTTTCTTCAGTTTTGTCTCATAGCTTGTGCCCCACTGTTTTTTCAGCTCCGCTTTGTTTTTATACACCTGGAACATCTGTGTATCATCCACCAGTGAGCCTTTAGGAGCCTCAACCGCTGAATTTGACACCATCAGTCTGACAATAAATGTTCTGGCGGCGAGGGCCTGGGCTTTCAGTGCTTCAGATTCAAAGGTTGCCGGCATTTCGGAGGCGACGACTCCAATCACATACTCTTCAAGCGGAATGTTTTCTACGGATTGATTTGCGGTTCGATAGACGGGAATAGAAACAGGTGATGCTTTCAATGTTTCTGCTCCTTTCGATGCTGGTTTCGTGCTGACTGCTGTCTTTTCTGATTCTACGCTGGCCCCCGCTTCCTTATTATGCTGGAATGGCATAACCAAGAGTGTGGGAACCAAGAGAATCAATGCACATAGTACGGATAGTGTGATTGCGAATTGTTTCATATTCAGCTGCCTCCTGCTCGGGATTCGACTCTAGTCTAGTCTATGGGCAGGGACAAGCTAATATGACTCTCGTTTTGGACAGAAACTTTATTTGTCATTTACGTATTCTTTTTTGCTATTTTGCGCATAATGATGATAATACACAAAAAATAAAAAACCAGTATGCCAGAGTGACATACTGATTTTCAAGTAAGTTTATGCATTTAAGTCAGAAACGACTTCTTTATTCTCTTGCTCAGAAGCAGACTCATCATTTACACGTTCGATGTCTGCGCCCAGAGCGGCAAGCTTCTGATGGAAATCAACGTAACCGCGGTCTAAGTGCTTCAATTCAGTAACACGTGTGTGACCTTCAGCCACTAACCCCGCAAGAATCAGCGCTGCACCTGCACGCAAATCAGTCGCTGCAACTTCAGCTCCCTGAAGCTGTACAGGACCGTTAATGATGACAGAACGTCCTTCAATCTTGATATCACCATTCATACGGCGGAATTCTTCCGCATGCATAAAACGGTTTTCAAAAACGGTTTCTGTAATCATGCTTGTGCCGCTTGCACGAAGCAGAAGCGCCATCATTTGTGACTGCATATCAGTCGGGAAGCCCGGGTGAGGCATTGTTTTGATGTCAATCGGTTTAAGTTCTTTCGGGCCGATGACACGCAGACCTTCACCTTCATCCTTAATTGTTACACCCATCTCTTCCATTTTTGCAATTAAAGAGGTGAGGTGTTCAGGAACCGCTCCTTTTACTAATACGTTTCCTTCAGTGATTGCAGCAGCAACCATAAATGTGCCCGCTTCAATACGGTCAGGAATAATATGGTGTTTTACGCCGTGAAGCTTTTCGACTCCTTCAATTTTGATGGTGCCGGTGCCAGCTCCGCGGATTTTTCCGCCCATGCCGTTGATATAGTTTGCTAAATCAACGATTTCGGGTTCTTTTGCCACGTTTTCCAGCGTTGTTGTTCCTTCAGCTAGAGCGGCTGCCATAATCAGGTTCTCTGTAGCTCCTACACTTGGGAAGTCCAGATAAATTTTTGCGCCTTGCAGTCGGCCTTTTACTTCAGCTTCAATGAAGCCATTACCGACTTTGATTTTTGCGCCCATTGCTTCAAAACCTTTTAAATGCTGATCAATCGGTCTGGAACCAATTGCGCATCCGCCCGGAAGTGCAACTCTTGCATGACCTGTACGCGCAAGAAGCGGCCCCATGACAAGCACAGACGCACGCATTTTACGAACATATTCAAAAGGTGCTTCAGTTTGCAAAGCGTATGAAGCATTTACAGTCACTTCATTATTTTCAAAATGCACATCTGCTCCTAAATGACGCAACACTTCGTTAATTGTATATACATCGGAGAGCGTAGGTACATCACAAATTACGCTTTTTTCTTCACTTGCTAATAAAGATGCAGCGATAACAGGTAAAACGGCATTTTTAGCGCCTTCAACTTTGACTGTGCCGTTTAACTTCTGACCGCCGCGGACGATGATTTTTTCCAAGGTATTCCCCTCCGCGTCCCTAAATTCTCTATATTAATATTCAGTCGTAACGATTGGTGTGCCAACCGTAACGGTATGTTTTCCGCCCATTCCTGCACTTCTAAGTGCAATTTGCAAATTCATTTTATGTTTCGAGGTCATAATGTACTCTTCCCACTCATCTGTAAACGCAGAAATAGAAACGAAATTTGGCTCAACTACATGTTCTACTGATCTTGCTTGAAATTCATTTAATAACTGATTTGCTTTTTTTTGCAAAACAATATTCATATTATCATCTAAGTGACCATTTAGACAAGTAAAAATAACTACTTTTTCTTGGAATATCCCAAGTGTCTCCCGTTCAAACTGTTCATATGTATCATTCCAGCTATCCGGTGTCTCTAGACTCATTTGCTCATATAATAAATACGAAGTTGGATTGTGTTTTTTGAGGGTTGTGACAAGCTGCAGTCTAAAAGAAGTACGATTTTTTTTGTCAGTATATGTGCCAATTGCCTTTACGACTTTATCTTCCTGTGCAATCGTCCAATCATATTGACGATACTCTGATTTTAAACGTTGCACTTTTTGATAAAATTCTTTTTCGGTCAGTGACATGTTTTGTTTTGCATGCAATGTCCACTTATCTATTGACACATCTTGGCGTTCCATCCCCTCTGCCATTTGTGCTAACGGCGTTAATTCACTCGCATGAATGGTATGGAAAACAGCAATGACGAAGCTTAACATGACGGAAATGATAATAGCGTGGCTTACTTGTTTTTTCTTCATGTTCATCTCTCCCCCTTATCCCCAGTTTTACCGGAGGCAAGAGGCGCCATACGTAAAAATCTTCGTCAAAACTCGAGCTATTGCTTCAACCCGCTTCCTGCAACCATTCCCATGATGACGATGGTCAAAACCTATTAAAATAGATAGGGAAGCTGCTGTGAATAATTGAGATAATCTAAAAAGAAATTGGCAACGGCCGTTCCAATGGCAATTGTCAGCAAAATCATCAGGAGTCTTGCCTGCACGACTTTGCCTTTTTTGATTAACGGATCTATATTGACGGCTTGCAACGCCCACCAAGTCACTGCTATAAAAATCAGGTGAACGACAATGCCGATTGCAGCCTGCTGTCCCAATACACTCATCTATTACACTCCTTTCTCTGCGTTCATACCCTTTCTTATTATATAAGAAGCACAGATAAAGATGATACATTTTATACAGAACGGAATAATCAGCCAAATCTAGGGCTAATCCCCGCTTAAAGTGCGATTCTTTTACATGGTATACTTTATTGGAAAGGAGCTGGCAAATGTGAATCATTCTTTTTTTCAGCCTGAAAAGCAATATGGTGAGGACCTGCCAATTTTTGATCAGGAATGGGAAGCAATTGCATTCTATTATGATTATAGACAGTCACAGATTGAAGAACTGAATGAATTGTGTCAGTTTTTTAACATTTCTCTTACCTATACGAGAGAAAGCCTTGAAGAGCTTGAAAACCTTTATTTTCAAAGTATACAAGAGCTTTTGCTTGCTGATTGGAATCTTCCTATTGAAGAATTCGAGAAAATGATCAGTGTTTATCTTATAGATTGCGTGATTGCCCGCCATGAAGATGCTGAATGGGTTGTAAAACCTTATCCCTATAAAGACGGCGCTTATACACTTGGCTTTAGAAGACATCACAAATCGTGGCATACAATGAATGCCTGTGATGGTTTATACCTGCGCCAAAAAGAGAATCGCCCGCTGTTATCGCTGTTTGATTCTCTTGTGCGTTCATAAAAAAATCCTTCTCTTTATGAGAAGGATTTTTTCTTATTTCCCTGCTACATCCAATCTGTTCAAAGCCCGCTGTAACGCAAGCTCAGCCCGACGAATGTCAGTATCATCTGATTGAGAATTCAAACGCTCCTGCGCCCGCTGGCGTGCAGCTTCAGCGCGCTCTTTATCGATGCCTTCTGCTGTCTCGGCAGCCTGGGCAAGGATGGTGACCTGATCAGGACGGACTTCGACAAATCCGCCGCTGACGGCAACCATTTCAGTCTGCCCGTCTTTTTTCAGACGGACAGCGCCGATTTTAAGAGGAGCCACGGTTGGAATATGGCCTGGCAAAATACCGAGATCGCCGCTTTCGGCTCTCACACTCACCATTTCGATATCCGCATCGTATACTGGGCCGTCGGGAGTAACGATATTGACTTTAACGGTCTTCATGCTTTTACCCTCCTAGGACCAGATTAAACTTCTACACCCATTTCTTTTGCTTTCTCAACAACTTCTTCGATACGGCCTACAAGACGGAACGCATCTTCTGGAAGATGGTCGTATTTACCGGCTAAGATTTCTTTGAAGCCTTGTACCGTCTCTTTTACAGGCACGTAAGAACCTTTTTGTCCAGTGAACTGTTCAGCCACGTGGAAGTTCTGAGAAAGGAAGAACTGGATACGGCGTGCGCGGTGAACGACAAGTTTGTCTTCCTCGCCTAATTCATCCATACCGAGAATCGCAATGATATCTTGAAGCTCTTTGTAACGCTGAAGCGTTGACTGTACTTCACGCGCAACTGCATAATGCTCTTCTCCGACAATTTCAGGAGCAAGGGCGCGTGATGTAGATGCCAACGGATCAACCGCAGGGTAAATACCCATTTCAGTTAATTTACGCTCAAGGTTTGTTGTCGCATCCAAGTGAGCGAACGTTGTCGCCGGCGCCGGGTCAGTGTAGTCATCGGCAGGCACGTAGATCGCCTGGATAGATGTAACTGATCCAACGTTCGTAGACGTGATACGCTCTTGGAGCTGACCCATCTCAGTTGCAAGCGTCGGCTGATAACCAACCGCTGAAGGCATACGGCCAAGAAGGGCTGAAACCTCTGAACCCGCTTGTGTGAAACGGAAAATGTTATCGATGAAGAACAGTACGTCCTGTCCTTGTACATCACGGAAGTGCTCAGCCATTGTAAGGCCTGTCAAAGCAACACGCATACGTGCGCCCGGCGGCTCGTTCATTTGTCCGAATACCATGGCTGTTTTGTTGATTACGCCAGAGTCACTCATTTCGTAGAAAAGGTCGTTCCCTTCACGAGTACGCTCTCCTACGCCGGCGAATACAGAGATACCGCCGTGCTCTTGTGCGATGTTGTTGATTAATTCCTGGATTAATACGGTTTTACCTACACCGGCACCACCGAACAATCCGATTTTACCGCCCTTAATGTAAGGAGCAAGCAAATCAACAACTTTAATACCTGTTTCAAGAATTTCAACTTCTGTTGAAAGCTGATCGAATGAAGGCGCCTGTCTGTGAATCGGATCCTTTTTCGCATCCGCAGGAACCGGCTCATTCAAATCAATATTTTCTCCGAGAACGTTAAATACACGTCCAAGTGTTACATCACCAACCGGTACTGAGATTGGCGCTCCTGTATCTACAGCTTCCATACCGCGCTGAACACCATCCGTAGATGCCATTGCGATTGTACGGACTGTATCATCACCTAAATGAAGAGCGACCTCAAGCGTTAAATCAATACCTACTTCGTTTTCACTTGCAGCTGGCTGTGAAATTTTAATCGCATTATAAATTTCAGGCAAGTGACCGTCTTCAAAACGCACGTCG
Source organism: Bacillus sp. FJAT-14266 (assembly GCF_001719225.1). NCBI lineage: Bacteria > Bacillati > Bacillota > Bacilli > Caryophanales > Bacillaceae > Bacillus > Bacillus sp. FJAT-14266. The sequence continues at coordinate 607,720 of NZ_CP017072.1, read as the reverse complement.
ACGACCGGTCCTAATACCTGGCTAACGCGTCCTTTCTTCATCGCTATCCCTCCTGACAAAATCTTTCTATTCTAAAGCGGCTGCTCCGCCGACAATTTCCGTAATTTCTTGTGTGATGGCTGCTTGGCGAGCGCGGTTGTAAGAAAGCGAAAGTGAATCGATAAGTTCCTTCGCGTTGTCTGTCGCATTTTTCATCGCCGTCATTCTTGCAGCGTGCTCACTTGCTTTACTGTCAAGAAGCGCACCGAAGATTAAGCTTTCTGCATATTGAGGAAGCAAAACCTCCAGAACCTCCTCTTCAGATGGTTCAAATTCATAAGACGCCGTTCTTTTTCCGCCGCCGCTGCCCAAATCAGATAACGGCAGAAGTTTTTTCTCCGTTACTTCTTGAGTAATGGCGCTGACAAAATGGTTATAAACAAGGTGCAATTCATCAAACGCACCGTCTATAAACATTTGGATCGTTTGACGGGCAAGATCTTTAATTTCTGTAAACGTCACTTCATCCCCAAGTCCTGTTAACTCGGAAATGATCGGAATCTCACGTTTCTTAAAGAAATCACGGCCCACTCTTCCGATGGCAATCACCGCATACTCATCCTTAGACTGATGACGTTCTTGCATGGCCTGATAAGCACTCCGTAAAACCGAACTGTTAAAAGCGCCGGCAAGACCGCGGTCAGACGTAATGACAAGGTATGCCGTTTTTTTCACTTCTCTGCTGAGAAGCATCGGGTGCTTCACGTTGCCGGAAACTCTTCCGACGTTTGACACAACCTCTTGGATTTTATCCATATATGGCACAAATGATTTTGCATTGTTTTCAGCACGATTCAGCTTAGCCGCAGATACCATCTGCATGGCTTTTGTAATCTGACTTGTTTTTTTCGTTGACGTGATCCTTGACTTAATATCGCGTAATGAGGCCAAAGATTTCACCACCTTTTCTCTTCATCTGCGTAAAAAGAGAGAAAAAGAGAACCTTTTTCTCTCATCAGCATTCGAGTTAGTTGCTTGGTGCAAATGTGCGTTTGAAGCCTTCGATTGCAGCTTTGAAGTCTTCATCAGCAGGAAGGTTTCCTGTTTTCGCAATTCCGTCAAGCAGGTCTTTATGGTTTTGGTCAAGGTACATGTAGTACTCTTCTTCAAAACGTCTGATATCCGCCACAGGAATATCATCGAGATATCCTTTTGTCAGCGCATAAAGAATGGCTACTTGCTTTTCAACCGGAAGCGGCTTGTTCAGATCCTGCTTCAGCACTTCAACTGTACGCGCACCGCGGTTCAGTTTTGCCTGAGTCGCTTGGTCGAGGTCAGAACCGAATTGAGCGAATGCTTCCAGCTCACGGTATGACGCAAGGTCAAGACGCAAAGTACCTGATACTTTTTTCATCGCTTTGATTTGCGCTGAGCCGCCGACACGGGATACAGACAATCCGGCATTGATCGCTGGACGTACGCCTGAGAAGAACAAATCAGATTGCAGGAAGATCTGTCCGTCGGTGATGGAAATGACGTTCGTCGGAATATAAGCAGAGATATCTCCGGCTTGTGTTTCTACGAACGGCAGAGCTGTAATTGATCCTGCGCCTTTCGCGTCGCTAAGCTTTGCTGCACGCTCAAGCAGACGGGAATGAAGATAGAATACATCCCCAGGGAACGCTTCACGGCCTGGCGGACGGCGAAGAAGCAAGGACAGCTCACGGTAAGCGGCCGCTTGTTTAGAAAGATCATCGTATACAACAAGAACGTGCTTGCCGCTGTACATAAATTCTTCTGCCATTGTAACCCCAGCATACGGTGCCAGGTACAGAAGCGGTGCCGGCTGTGAGGCAGACGCCGTTACAACAATTGTATAATCAAGCGCGCCGTGTTTACGCAATGTTTCTACTACGCCGCGGACTGTTGATTCTTTTTGGCCGATCGCAACATATACGCAGATCATGTCTTGGTCTTTTTGGTTCAGGATCGCATCGATCGCAACAGATGTTTTACCTGTTTGACGGTCACCGATGATCAGCTCACGCTGGCCGCGGCCGATTGGAATCAGTGCATCGATCGCTTTGATACCGGTTTGAAGCGGTTCATGAACGGATTTACGGTCCATAACGCCTGGTGCAGGGCTCTCAATCGGACGAGTTTTGCTTGTCAGGATCGGGCCAAGTCCGTCTACCGGCTGGCCTAACGGATTTACAATACGGCCGATTAACTCTTCACCAACAGGAACCTCCATGATGCGGCCTGTTCTTTTTACTTCGTCTCCCTCACGGATCTCACTGAAAGGTCCTAAGATGACGATACCTACGTTTGATTCTTCAAGGTTTTGAGCCATACCCAAAACACCGTTTGAAAATTCGACAAGTTCACCGGCCATACAGTTGTCAAGGCCGTGCACACGTGCAATACCGTCACCGACTTGGATGACTGTACCTACGTCTTGAACTTCAATATCAGATTGATAATTTTGTATTTGCTGTTTTATCAGCGTGCTAATCTCTTCAGCTTTGATGCTCACTTAGGTTTCACCCCTTCTATCGATTTTCCCCGGCTAATTGACGTTCAATGCGCTGAAGCTTCCCGCTTACGCTGCCGTCATAAATCCGGTTTCCAATGCGGACTTTAATGCCGCCTATTAAATCCGTCTGCACTTCATTTCTGATTCTCAGTGAAGCGACTCCGGCTTTTTTTGCAAACACTTGTGATAATGGTAAAATTTCAGCATCCGTCAGCGGTTTCACTGAATATACGATTGCGTCTTCTGTTTGACGGGCCTCATTTGCGAGTTTGATAAACTCATCTGTGAGCTCAGGCACAATCGCGGCACGATGGCGGTCAATCAAAAGAAAAATCGTATTAAGCACGGACTGTGACAAAGAGCCAAATGCATTTTGGATCAGCTCTTTTTTCTTCGCAGCCGGCACCTTCGGATGGTTCAACACATCATTAAGCGCTTTTTCATTTTGAAATACTTGTTTTACAACAATTAGCTCTTCTTCTACTTGATTCAGCTGAGCGGACTCATTGGCTATATCAAAAAGAGCTGATGCATATCGTTTAGAGACAGCTGATCCACTCATCGGCTTTCTCCTACCTCTTTAAGATAGTCCTGGATCAATTTCTCTTGCGCTTGTTCATCCAGTTCTTTTTCGATCACTTTCGACGCAATCATGACAGAAAGAGACGCTACTTGCTCACGGAGAGCAGAAACCGCCTGTTCTTTTTCCTTCACGATTTCAGTTCTTGCTGCTTCTTTCAGACGTTCAGATTCTGCACGTGCAGCCTGAATAATCTCTTCTTTTTGCTTCTCTCCCAGTTTCTTTGCGTTTTCGATAAGAGTTTGGGATTCCTGTCTTGCTTCTTTTAAAAGAACGCGCTGCTCTTCAATCAGCTGCTGCGCTTCTTTATTTTTTCCTTCAGCAGACGTAATTTCTCCAGCGATGTGGTCTTCACGCTGTTTCATTATGTTTAATAGCGGCCCTAAAGCGTATTTCTTCAGAAGCGCTAATAAGATTAACATAGCTAACAGTTGGAACAGGATATCTCCGCCGTTAAACGACAATCCTAGTTCAAGTGGTAATTGAGACATCTACTACGGCAACTCCCTTCTGCAGGTTTTTCTTTGCTGATCCAGCAGCCGCACTTGTCTCTTTTCAGCCGGCAAGGCGGGATGCTTATCAGACATAAAGCAATGGCGAAGGTTCTCTTGGAATGATCTTCGCCATTTTTAGTTCATATAAGGCTTTTATGCTTAGCCAAAGAACGCTAAGAATGCGATAACGACAGCGATAATAGGAAGGGCTTCAACTAATGCGATACCCATGAACATAAGAGTTCTCAGTTCTTTACCTGCTTCCGGCTGACGGGCAATCCCCTCTACCGTACGTGAAACAATCAAACCGTTACCAATACCTGCACCAAGTGCGCCTAAACCAATTGCAATCGCAGCTGCTATTAAATTCATGAAAAAGTTCCTCCTTTAAAATGTTATCCGTTTGGATATAATGTTTTAATGATCATGACTGATTTTATGAGACATGTACACCATCGTCAGCATTGTAAAGATAAATGCCTGGATAGCACCAATAAATAAACTGAATGCTTGCCATGCCAGCATCGGCAGAATGGCACCGATTGTACCGACAAGACCGAGAGCCACGCTTTGCGAATAATGGCTTGTTGCTAATCCCGCAAGCAGGCCGAGAAGAATCTCACCGGCGAAGATGTTACCATATAGCCGCAAACCTAGAGTCAGCGTATTCGCAAACTCTTCGATGATTTTCATCGGGAGCATGAATGGAACAGGTCTTAAATAGTCTTTGGAATATTCCTTGAGCCCTTTCATCTTCACACCATAGTAGTGGGTTAAAGCAACAACCATCACGGCTAGCGTTAATGTAATGGCAGGATCGGCTGTCGGAGACTTCCACCAGAGCTCATGTCCGATTGTAATAGAGAACGGCAGCCCCAGCATATTCGACACAAATATGTACATCAGCAATGTGACACCAAGTGCCAAGAAGTTAGCCCCTGTTTTTAAATCCATTGTACTGCCAATAATATTGCGGACGAAATCAACAATCCATTCCATAAAGTTCTGGGCTTTTCCGGGACGGATCGAAAGCGTTCTTGTCGTCAATATAGCAATCAATAAAACAATCACACTCGCCACAGTAATCATCAGAATGTTTGTCAGATTAAAAGTAAGACCTAGAAATTCTATAGTTCTGTAACCATGATTCAAAGGGTTTTCACCTCTCTTCCATTGATGAACGTTTAAGCTGGATAAAGGAATCTATCATAATGACAGGGTATATTGTCATTAATCCAATAACTGTACTTGCCATATGAAAGTATTCGGGATTTTTATAGGCAACAGCCACAGCAAGAATCGCATTGCACCACCGCGCTGCGCTCCCGAGAGATCGTATGGACTTTCCTTTCTCAACAGCTCTGTCAAAAGCATTCATTCTTCTGACGAGCAGTAAAAAATTAAACAAACTGAAAACAGTTCCCAGAATAAGGCCTAAAAAAACGGTTTTATACGCTGTTAAACCATAACCCAGTACATACACTGCCAAAATGAACAATAAATATTTGCGTTGTCTGCTAAATGTAAGCTTGGGATCGTCCATCAATTATCTGTCTCCTGATGAAAAAATAATGTATAGCTTGGATACGGCAAAAATCAGCGGTTAACCCTTAGTAGAAGACCTTTTTTGACCGGCAAAACGGGCCTGTTCGAAAAAATCATTCATCCGCAAGCCTTGCAGGGATGCTGTTTCATTCGCTTAAATAAATCCTCATAATACGGGTTTGCTGAGAGGATTTACATTGAGGATGAGGACTATAATGAAAGCTATGAAAACCTTCTCATAATACCCTCGTTTAGCATACAATAGCCCCTAACATGTGTCAATCTGTTTAAAGTTAAAAAACTTTTTATACTTTACGTCTCCACAGAATGTTCACATTTTCACCTATAATTGTATACAGATTCACCGAATAGCAAAAAACTGGATAAAAAAATGAAACCCCCTTTTGGGGATTTCATTTTTTATTTTGTTCCAAACATGCGGTCACCCGCATCTCCGAGACCTGGAACAATATAACCTTTTTCATTTAATTTTTCATCTAGCGCCGCAATGTAAATATCAACGTCCGAATGATGCTTCTGCAATTCTTCCACACCCTCCGGCGCTGCTACAAGACACATGAAACGGATATTTTTCGCACCGCGTTTTTTAAGGCTGTGAATGGCTTCAACTGCGGAACCGCCTGTAGCGAGCATCGGGTCAACCACGATGAATTCACGCTCTTCCACATCAGAAGGAAGCTTGACATAGTATTCCACGGGTTTTAAGGTTTCTGGATCACGGTAAAGGCCGACATGTCCCACTTTTGCCGCAGGAATCAGCTTTAAAATGCCGTCAACCATTCCCAATCCTGCTCTGAGGATAGGAACCACTCCGAGTTTTTTCCCTGAGATGACTTTCGATTTCGCAGCCTGAACCGGTGTATTGATATCCACTTCTTCCAGAGGAAGATCGCGGGTAATTTCAAATGCCATGAGTGTAGCCACTTCATCTACTAACTCTCTAAAATCCTTCGTACCTGTATTTTCATTCCGTATATATGTCAGCTTATGCTGAATTAAAGGATGATCAAATACATAAACCTTTCCCATACTGTGTTTCAGCTCCTTTTTTATTGTCCCATCAACAATTACACACTTCTATTGATTCTACAAAAAAAGACATTGAGTTTCAAGAACATCGTCAAAAAACCCGCCGGGCATAAGCCCAAGCGGGTTTTAGGATCTTAATAATCTAATTCTTTATATAAAGGAAATTTATCAGTCAGAGCAGCTACACGCTGTCTTGCTTCTTCAAGTTTTCCTTCGTCTTCGTGGTTTTTCAATGCAAGCGCAATGATAGCACCGACTTCTTCTAATGCGTCTCCGTCAAAACCGCGGCTGGTTACAGCAGCTGTCCCAAGACGGATGCCGCTTGTTACGAAAGGTTTTTCAGGATCATATGGAATCGCGTTTTTGTTAGACGTAATACCGATTTCATCAAGTACATGCTCCGCAACCTTACCAGTCAGTCCGAGCGAACGAAGATCAACAAGGATAAGGTGGTTGTCTGTTCCGCCTGAAACGAGCTGGATGCCCTCTTTCGTTAAGGCTTCAGCCAGACGTTTCGCGTTTGAAATGACGTTTTGTGCATATGTTTTGAAATCGTCCTGCAATACTTCACCGAATGAAACAGCTTTTGCGGCAATAACGTGCATCAGCGGGCCGCCTTGAATTCCAGGGAAGATCGATTTATCAATTTTCTTGCCAAACTCTTCACGGCAAAGGATCATACCGCCTCGAGGACCGCGAAGTGTTTTATGTGTTGTTGTTGTAACGAAATCAGCGTAAGGAACCGGGTTTGGATGAAGGCCTGCCGCAACAAGTCCTGCGATATGTGCCATATCCACCATGAAGTAAGCGCCGACTTCATCAGCAATTTCACGGAATTTCTTAAAGTCGATTGTACGAGGATACGCACTTGCTCCTGCTACGATAAGCTTCGGTTTATGAGCGAGGGCTTTTTCACGCACGTCATCGTAATCAATATATTGAGTTTCTTTATCTACGCCGTACTCAACAAAGTTATATTGAACACCGCTGAAGTTGACTGGGCTTCCGTGTGTTAAATGGCCGCCGTGGGAGAGGTTCATCCCAAGTACAGTATCGCCTTGCTCCAAAATCGTGAAGTACACTGCCATGTTTGCTTGTGCGCCTGAATGAGGCTGAACGTTTACATGCTCCGCTCCAAAGATTTCCTTCGCGCGGTCACGGGCGATATCTTCAACGACATCGACGTGCTCGCATCCGCCGTAGTAGCGTTTGCCCGGATATCCTTCTGCGTACTTATTTGTCAAAACAGATCCTTGTGCTTCCATAACCGCTTCACTTACAAAGTTCTCAGAAGCAATCAATTCGATCTTAGTCTGTTGGCGTTCACGCTCATTTTTAATGGCGTTAAACACTTGTTCGTCTTGCGCAGGTAAATGTTTCATCAGCGAGATCCTCTCCTATCCGTATCCTGTTCTTTGTTTTTACCATCACTATTGTACATGGTTTTTAAGGCCGATGTAAAAGATTTTTTTTAAAAAATCTAAATTTTTATTGGTAAAAACGAATATTAATAACTTAAATTTAATTTAAAGTTCGGAATTTATTTCACTGTCTTAAAATAAAAGAAAAGACTGGCTATGCAGTCCTTTCATTCGCACTCATAAACCGCCCGCACTCCGCCGATTAGTTTCGGCCGTGTACGCGCCAATGTCACATGAGCTGAACCGAGGCTGTTTTGAGAGACACGCACAGGGACAGCCACCGGCTTCAGATGCATGCCGATAAACGTATCGCCTATATCAATTCCGGCGTCAGCCTGAATGGCTTCAACAAGAACAGGAGACTTCATCTGCTTAAACGCATAAGACGCCATCGCTCCGCCCGCTTTTGGAACGGGCACGGCAGAAACGGTTGGAAGCCTGAACAGCTTGGCTGTTTCTGCTTCGACGACAAGCGCTCTGTTTAAATGCTCGCAGCATTGAAACGCCAGATGGATTCCCGTTTTTTCCCGGAGCTCAGCAAGTCCGCTGTAGATGCTTTCAGCGATATCTACACTGCCCGATGTGCCGATCCGGCTGCCGGCCACTTCGCTCGTGCTGCATCCAAGGACGAAGAGCTGATCTTGTTTCAATTCCGCTTGGTCCTGAAACTCAGACAGCATCGTCTTCCACGTTTGTTTCAACTCATTCATTAAACAGCACCCCTACAGGTTTTTCTCTTCATAATCTGAGATTTTCCCAATACGCGTTTGGTGTCTTCCCCCGGTAAACTCAGTAGTCAGCCAGATTTTTGCGATTTCCCGAGCCAAACCAGGTCCGATCACCCGTTCACCCATCGCAAGGATGTTTGTGTTATTATGCTCCCTCGTCGCCTTCGCGCTGAAGGTATCGTGCGCCAGCGCGCAGCGAATCCCTTTTACTTTATTAGCGGAAATGCTCATGCCGATGCCTGTCCCGCAAATTAAAATGCCTCTGTCAACTTCGCCGCTAACCACTTTTTCGGCCACCGGAAAAGCATAATCCGGATAATCGACAGAGCCGCTGCCGCAGTCACAGCCCATATCAATATATTCAATTTGCAATTCGTCCATTAACTCTTTGATTTCATTTCGAATGTGAACGCCGCCATGATCCGATGCAATGGCTACTTTCATCTGCTTTTCCTCCCAGCGTGTGTGATGCGGCCCGCCCGCTTTATTGACCGCGCAGCCTGTCCGCTCTTTGACTCACACCATATGATGTGCTTTTCACTATATTCTACTCCTTCACGCAGGATTTGCAAATGACCTGTTTACAGATTTTCTGACAACTTATCTGCGGTCTTTTTTCAGCTGTTTTGCCAGCTGCCGAAGAAGCTCTTCAAGCTCATCTCGCGTTTGTTTATAGATGTCAATTGAGCCGCCGAACGGATCGATGACATCACCATGGCTGCCTGTGACATATTCTTTTAACGTAAACACTTTATCACGATAACGTCCAAATTGGCTGGCAATGATCTGCTTGTGCTGATGGGTCATAGCCAGAACCAAATCAGCCGACTCCATATGTTCTTCAGTTAATGGAGAAGACACATGATTAAGGGCAATGTGTTTTTCAAACAGCGCTTCGACTGCATGAGGCGTCGCTTTCCCATTAGGTGAAGCAAACACGCCTGCCGAGCGGACATTGACATTCAGCCCTTCCATTTCTGCAATTGATTTAAAAAGCGCCTCAGCCATTGGGCTGCGGCACGTATTTCCAGTACAGACAAAAATAATATCCATGTCAGTCACCCCTTATTTTTCTCTATTATATATGAAGAAAAAAGAAACGGCGACTTCGTTTCTTTTATTGGTATATTAAATTGGCAAAAGCAGCTTTAATCCAAACACGATTAATATGATGCCCCCGAGCGCTTCGCTGTATGTGCCAAGCCATGACTGCACTTGTTTTCCGACCAGCAGGCCCAGCCATGTCAACATCATGCTGAACAGCCCGAACAGGGTAATTGTGAGGAGCGGATGCGAGCCGTATATCCCCAAGCTCAAGCCGACGGAAAAGCTGTCAAGGCTGACGCCGATGGCAAACAGCAATAAGCCCGGCCCTGCCGGTGACATGAATCGTTCTTCTGACTGTTTAAAAGAGGCCATAAGCATTTGAACCCCAAGAACAAAAAGCAGCGCCCCACCGATATAAACCGCTAACACGCCGAGGAGCCCTGACAGCATGTTACCGGCCGCCATCCCTGCGAGAGGCATGATGACGTGAAAGAGGCCGATGATGAAACCAATATAGAATATCTGCTTCTTTCTAAGTTTGACCATGCCCATTCCAAGGCCGACAGAAAAAGCATCCATCCCTAAAGCAAACGCCATGATGCTTAATGTAATCAGTTCGCCTATAAACAAATCCGACATACATAAATAACCCCCTTGGACACGCCCCGCTTTTTTAGCCTATGCGTGTCCAAAAAGGGTTAGAACATCTGACTGCTTTCAGCGAATCACTCTTCCTCCGGCGGCTTTCATCAGCCTGTTCATAATAGCAAGACCGACACCTGTATCCGGAAAGGATTCCGCTATAATGAAATCCACCTTATTCTCATCAAAGCTGCGCAAAGCATCATACAGCCCTGCCGCAACAGTCTCAAGCTGAGCCCGTCTTCCGCAGCTCTTCACATAATCAGCGGAATAAACGCCCGCGTTTTCTTCTGTCGTCAGGACACCGACCCGTCTTCCGCCCTGTTGATATTCTTGAATGAGGTGCTGAATGCGCTCTGGGCTGCCTTCGCAAATGGCAAGAGGCGCTGTCGGCGCATAATGTGTATATTTCATCCCTGGAGAAATCGGCTTCTCGTTTTGGTCGCTGAGCCCTTTATCCACATGAATCGGCCCGATCACCGCTTCAATTTGTTCCTTCGTAATGCCGCCCGGACGCAGGAGAACAGGGATGTCGTCCGCACATGAAAGCACGGTTGATTCGACCCCGATTCCGGTAGGGCCTCCATCCATAATACCGGCTATGCGGCCATCCAAGTCGTGTGCCACATGCTCTGCTTTTGTGGGACTTGGCTTGCCTGATAGATTGGCGCTCGGTGCTGCAATCGGCAGTCCCGATTCGCGAATCAATGCAAGGGCAAGCGGATGATCCGGCATTCTAATGGCAACCGTTTCAAGACCTGCCGTTACACGAGGTGAAAGCGCACCAGGTTTGCAAGGCAGTATGAGCGTAAGTGCTCCCGGCCAAAACCGTTTCATCAATGTTTTCGCCTTTTCCGGCGCTGGGCCCGTTAAATCCTCAAGCTGGCTGATATCCGCAATGTGGACAATCAGGGGATTATCGCTCGGCCGCCCTTTCGCCTCATATATTTTTTTGACGGCATCCGTATTTTTTGCGTTTGCGCCTAGGCCATATACTGTTTCTGTCGGAAAGGCAACGACCTCATTTTCTCGGAGCAAAGCGGCTGCTTGTGCAATTTGTGGATCATTTGTGGATAACTCGTCAGTTACATCCACAAACCATCTTTTCGTTTTCATTTCTGACCAAACTCCTTATTCACAACAATAAAACGATTGTTTTACGCGTGTAATCCTTTTGAAAGTATAAAAGATGTCCTGTAATAAAACAAGCGTTATCCACAAATTGTGGACAACGCTAATGAAGAAGTGGATAAGTATGTGTATAAACTGCACTTATCCAGACGCTTTTTTCATCAAAACGGCTCCTTCTGTTTGCCGCGATTCACAGAAGTGATCAGAAGAAAACAGCTCCTCCGGTACACTTTCAGCTCTTTCAAAACCCATGGCCGTCAGAAAGTCCGCAGAGGAATGCTGATTCGCTACTAGGTACACGGTTTTGATCTGATGCTTTTCGCACAGCACCTCCATGCTTTGAAAAAGCGTGACGATGTGGCCTTGGTGAAGCTTGTCCGATATGACAAGTGATCGCAGCAGCCCCTGGTCACAGCTGATTTTTTCAATACCGAGGCATCCGGCAATGTTTTTCTCACTGTCCTCCAGCATAAGAAATTGAGTGAAGCCTTCTTTCACGCCTTCATAGCTGGTTTTCGCCTGTTTTAAAAATTCCTCGAGCACATCTCCGTCTTTTTCCCTTGCCACCCGCAGTTGATAAAACATCCGTTCACCCCGTTTTTGCGTTCTTTCTTCCAATCTATGAGGCAAATCTATTTTTAGACCAGATGATTAGGAAAAAAGGTCGGAAATCCATTCGACTAAAAAGAATTTCACTTCTGTGCCGTCTTCTTTTTCTTCATTCTCTTCTTTTTTGGCTTTTTCCGCTTTAGCGGTTACGTCCTCAAGCACTTTTTCAGTCTGCTTTTTTGAGGCTTCTTTATCTTCTTGTTCTTTGACGGCTTCCCCGTTAGAAAAATCAAGAAAGCAGAGGGGCGGGAACAGCACACACCACCAGTTGGCGCCGTCTCCTTTTCCAAGCGTAATCAAAATCGCTTCATACTCACCAGCGGGATATACCATGTTGCCGTAAAGCTTTGTCGGAAACGAGATTTTGTCAAAATCAACGGATATCGACTGATTCGCTCCTTCTTTCTCCATTGTTTCCTTTGCAATTGCTTTGATTTCAGGCAGCTTTGAACGAATCACGCGACGCGCTTCTTCAATAGAAGTAATATCCTTTACCCAAGTTGTGATTTCTTTATTCACCGCGTCTCTTATATGACGTTTTAATTGCTGGTCTTGATCACTATCGCTGTTTGCCAATATTCTCAAACGAATCGCCTGATCCGGTATGACCACCGGCTGATTTTCCGATTTCTGTGCCGTCTCTTCTTTTGCCAGCCCTACGAGCGCTCCAGATAATAAAAGAAGGATATATATACAAATGATTACTGTTTTTTTCATCGGTCCCCACCGTTCCTCTCCGTGCTTTGTTTCTAGCCCTATTATGGACAAGGAGAGCCGGGGGTAAACGTGCAGGGTGAAAAAAATCTAGCAAGCTGTTAATCTTATTTATGGTACGATAGTGTTTTAGGAGGTTTAAGATGAAATACAATTATACAGTGCTGTTATCAGCATTCACGATGTCCGTTCTTTATTCAGTAATTTATATTCATTCATTTATCATTGCCGCTCTCATCACAATGGCATTTTATTTTCTGTTTCCTTATTTGATCTTCGCACTGCCGCTTCAAATCATGATGAATAAAAAGCCGAAACGGTTCAGCCCTTTGTATCTGCTGTATTACCTTGTCGCTGCTTTTATTGCCAACGCGATCATTTTCGGCGTGCTTCAGCCTTCGGGACAATCTTTGTTTCAAAATACAGCCTTCTATCTTTTCGCTGTATTAACAGCTCTTATCTATTGGATATGGGATTCTGTTTTACTGCAAAAAAAGGAAGCCTAAGAGGCTTCCTTTTTTATTAAAACAAAATCGTCAGCAAATAACATAGAATGGAAGGTATCGCCGCAACAAAGAAAGCGGCCGCCATTTTCATGCGAGATGTACGGCCTTCTTTGGTTTCTGAATGGTAGTTTGCCCGCTGATCGCTTCCGCTTACAGCCAAACCCGATATAATGATCGCGAGCCCCACTAAAACGAGAGACGCAACGCCAAAAATCGCTTCATATGAAAGAGCCTGCGGAAAAATGGTGCCAATCATGCTCTCAATCGCAATGAGCAGGATTCCTGCTGTCAGGGCCTTTTTCATGTTTACATCCCCTTTGCTGGTGTTAAACAGCTTGATCCATTCACTCGCCAGCAAGCTGCTTATTTATTTTTATGAATCAGAGCGCATATGGTTCTGTCTTTTCCATTAATATCTTTCAGCACTTCCACTTCCGCCCCCTTAAACGCCTTGAGGATCAGGTCTTTGACCGCCGCTCCCTGTTTCCAGCCGATTTCAAAAACAACAAATACTTTATCCTTCATGACAAGCGGAATGTCTTCCATAAACCGCTTATAAAATTTCAGCCCGTCTCCGCCATCGGTGAGTGCGTGCAGCGGCTCATGAAAACGGACAATTTCCGATAAATCAGCCATTTCTTCCTCTGAAATATATGGCGGGTTTGAGACAATGATATCCGCTTTTTTTCCCGTCTTAATAAAAGGCTCAAGTAGATCGCCCTGATAAAAGCGCACATTCGCTCCGAGTTTTTCTGCATTGGCAGAGGCGACTTGCAGCGCCTCTTTCGAAATATCGACCGCGGACACAGAAAAGCTTTGGTTTTCAAGCGCAAGCGTGACGGCTATTGCGCCGCTCCCTGTACCAACGTCAACAACTTCGAGCTTGCCGTCTTCAGAAAAGACACTCCGATATTTTTCAAGCAAATGAAAGACAACTTCTTCAGTTTCCGGCCGCGGGATCAGCACATCATCATTCACCATAAATTCCCGTCCATAAAAAAACTCTTTTCCTATAATGTATTGAACCGGCACGCCCTCTTTATGCATCTCAACGTGACGCTTAAAGCGATACAGTTCGTCTTCACCAATCGGTTCCTGTAAGCTTGCGAGCAGTTTGCTTCTCTCCATTCCGGTATCATAAAGCAATAGGAGCTCGGCCGCATTTTCTTCTCTTCCCGCTTCGGTTAAATAAGAAGAAGCCCATTTCAGGGCTTCGAATATCGTCTTCATCTTAACCTTCCGACTGCTGAAGCTTGCTTGCCTGATCTTCAACAATCAGCGCTTCAACCACTTCGTCAAGTTTTCCTTCAAGAATCTGATCAAGCTTTTGAATCGTCAAACCGATTCTGTGATCCGTCACACGGTTTTGCGGGAAGTTGTATGTGCGGATACGTTCAGAGCGGTCACCAGATCCGACTGCTGATTTCCGTGTTTGATCATATTCAGCCTGGGCTTCCTGCTGAAATTTATCATAGATTCTGGCACGGAGAACCTTCATTGCTTTTTCTTTGTTCTTAATTTGAGATTTTTCGTCCTGGCATGATACAACAACACCTGTCGGCAAATGAGTCAGACGAACCGCAGACATTGTTGTGTTAACGCTTTGTCCGCCCGGTCCGCTTGAAGCAAACGTATCGACACGGATATCCTTCTCATGAATGTCAACCTCTACCTCTTCTGCCTCAGGAAGACATGCCACTGTTGCAGTAGATGTATGGATACGGCCGCCGGATTCCGTTTCCGGAACACGCTGCACGCGGTGGGCGCCGTTTTCATATTTGAGTTTAGAATACGCGCCGCTTCCCGTAATCATAAAGATGATCTCTTTGTAGCCGCCCGTTCCGGTTACATTCGCTTCCATGACCTCTGTTTTCCAGCCTTGAAGCTCAGCATAACGAGAATACATTCTGTACAGGTTGCCCGCGAATAAAGCGGCTTCCTCGCCTCCCGCAGCCCCGCGGATCTCCATAATAACGTTTTTGTCGTCATTAGGATCTTTCGGGATCAGGAGCACCTTCAGCCGTTCTGACAGTGTTTCCGTTTCCTTCTGAAGTTCAGAAATCTCTTCCTTCACCATGTCGCGCATCTCAGCATCCAGCTTCTCTTCAAGCATCGCTTTTGCATCAGCCAGCTGTTCTGACGCATCTCTGTATTGTCTATATACGTCAACTGTTTCTTGTATATCAGATTGCTCTTTTGAATATTCTCTTAGCTTTTTCGGATCGTTGACTACTTCTGGATCGCTCAAAAGCTCATTTAATTTCTCGTATCGTTCTTCAATTGATTTTAAACGGTCTAACACGGTCTTCACCTCTGTTTTCCTGTGCGTAACATTCTCATTATAGTATAGTGATTAACCCCAGTCAAAAGCATTTCAATCCCAGCTGGAAAAGCTCCCTCTGCTATACTGGAATTCGAGGAGGGATGATGTTGCTGAAATCCATACATCATATTGCAATCATATGTTCAGATTACGAAAAGTCGAAAGCTTTCTACGTACATAAGCTTGGTTTTCAGGTGATTCAAGAAACGTACCGCGAAGAGCGCGGCTCCTATAAGCTTGATTTGTCGCTTAACGGCTCGTATGTCATTGAGCTGTTCTCGTTTCCCGATCCGCCCGAACGACAAACCCGGCCTGAAGCCGCAGGCCTGCGCCACCTCGCCTTTACAGTCGGCATCTTGGATAAGGCGGTTCAGGAGCTTCATGAAAAAGGAATCGAAACAGAGCCAATCAGAACAGATCCGCTGACCGGCAAGCGTTTCACCTTCTTTTTTGATCCTGACCAGCTTCCATTAGAACTGTATGAACAATAACAGTTTTTGAAGAAAAAAAGGAGATACCCACTTTCTTTGCCGAATCTTTTCTTGTTTTGTCTAACGGGAAGGGAACCGCATTCTATGGTCGAATACCTAGCTTAAAAGGAGGTATGGGATCATGAATACAAATATGGTAGCAAGTGAACTCGGCGTCTCCGCAAAAACGGTGCAGCGGTGGGTGAAACAGCTGAATCTTCCGGCCGAACGCAATGAGCTCGGACACTATTCGTTCACGGCAGAAGACGTGAAGGTTCTAAAATCCGTTCAAAAACAAATCTCTGAAGGCACGGCGATTCAGGATATTCATCTGCCAAAAAGCGCTAAAAAGCGCACAGGCTTCCTTGTCCAAAAAACAAGTAGCGACACAGAACGAAGAATCGAGCAGCTTGAACAAAAGCTGGACACCCTTTTACAGCAAAGGCAGGACGAAAGCGAATTGATGGCAAGGATGTCGGAGCTGGAACGCCAGCTGAAACAAAAAGCCGATGAAGGTGTATCTTACCAGCTGCTTCAGCACCGCAGAGAAATCGATGATATTCTTGCAGATCTGCAATCACTGACCTCACAAATGAAAGAATTCACCGCTCAGCCGATCCCCGAGACCGCTGCTGCTTCTGAAAAAACCAAAACGAGAAAAAAACCGCTGCTGTCACTGTTCAAATTTCAAACCTAAAGCAAAAAGCTCCCGTAAAGGGAGCTTTTTTTGTTACGCAGTAAGCGCGATAATGATTGGAAGTGAAATCAATGACAGAATCGCACTGACCACAAACGCAGTTGCAGTTTCTTCTTCTTGTTTCTCGAAACGAGTCGCAATCATGGCTGCAACGGCAGAACCAGGGAACGCAACAAGAAGGATTGCTTTTGTTGTTTGGTCAGCCGGAAGTCCGATAGCAAGAGCAATCAAGAACATTAATGCAGGCTGAACCGCAACTTTTAGTAACGCAATACCGATAGCCGGCATACTGAGTTTAATTTTACGAATACCAACGGTAACACCGACAGCAAAGAGAGCAACACCAGATGTTGTGCTTCCAAGCTGATCAAGCATTTTAACACCCAGCTCAGGAAGAGTGAAATTGAAAACCAGCACCAAGATCATACTGATTAACGGAGCAGCTGCAAGCGGCTCACAAAGACCATGCAGGATTGATTTTCCTGTCATCTTCCAGAAGCTGTCGCCACTCTCTTCGTTTTTCTTAGAAGACTCACCAACAGTAGCGATAATGATCGCGAGCGGATCAAGAATCGCGTTAACCACGATACCTGTGACCGCGATCGGAATCGCAACTTCATTTGCTCCGAATAAGCTTCCCAATACCGGGATACCCATAAATGCGAATGTCGGCTGTGCAGAGTTCAAAGAAAATACAGATGAGTTCGTTAAATCATACTTGAAAATAAATCTGCAAACCAAAAGAATGATGATATAGAAACCAACAATCCCAATAATTAAAGAAATCATTAAAGGTACTTGTGATAAAAATTCACTTCTGGAAGTTGTCAAAATACCAGCGATAAAGTGAGCTGGAAGTGCGTATTTCGTTACTAACGTACTTACCCCTTTTGCCGACTTGGCATCATAACTTCCAAAATGTCCTGCAAACCAACCCAGCACGATAACAAAGAAGATCGGCGCCAGGAGGATTAAGATATCTAAGATGCTCAAAATATTCTCCTCCAAATCCTATGTCCGTATACTTTAGCTTTACAAAAAGCTTTCCCTCGGACAGAAAAATTTACTCGCTAATTATTTCGCGATGACTTTTTTGTATTCAGGTGTCCACATTGCATCAAGTACCGCTTGTTTCACATCTTCAGGCTGACGATTTGCCACGCCGTCTTTAATTGCTGCTTCAGCAACGGCAATCGCAACTTGGATAGAAACCTCTTGAAGCTTATCAATGCTTGGAAGCAATCCTGCTCCAGGTGTTTCAAGATCAACCATTTCAGCAATCGCATCAGCAGTTGCTGCAAACATAGCAGGTGTAATGATACGCGCTTCAGCTACAATTGAACCAAGTCCAAGACCAGGGAACGCGAATGCGTTGTTAGATTGTCCGATTTCATAAGAAACACCGTTGTATTCTACATTGTCAAATGGGCTTCCTGTTGCAATAAGCACTTTTCCGTCAGTCCATTTGAACAGATCTTCAGGAACAGCTTCAGCAAGGTGAGTCGGGTTAGACATCGGCATGATAACCGGACGGTCTACGTGAGATGCCATTTCTTTTACAATTTCCTCTGTGAATGCACCTGAAACCCCTGAAGTACCAATCAAGATTGTTGGTTTCGCTTGACGAACAACTTCATCGAATGGAATTTGACCTTTTTCATCGCGCTTCCAGTCTTTCACTTCATCCGCATTGCGAAGGTAAGGTTTTTGGAAATCAAGGATGCCTTCGATGTCTTCAGTCAGCAAGCCTCTGTAATCAAGTGTGTAGAAACGTTTGTTAGCTTCTTCTTCAGATAATCCGGCTAGCACCATTGTGTCACGGATTTGGTCAGCAATACCGATACCAGCAGAACCAGCACCGAAGATAACAACACGCTGATCTTTAATAGAAGCGCCGGTTTTCTTCATAGCAGCAAGCACACCTGCAAGTGTAATCGCGCCAGTACCTTGAATATCATCATTAAATGTCAGGATTTCATGATTGTATTTTTTCATGATGTTGCGTGCATTTTTGTTGCCAAGGTCTTCCCAGTGAAGAAGCGCTTTAGGGAAGAATTTCAATGCAGCTTTTACATAAGCGTCAATGAAAGCTTCGTAGCGTTCACCTTGAACACGTTCATGCTTGTTACCAATATATAAAGGATCGTTTAGAAGTTTTTCGTTGTTCGTACCGACATCAAGCACAACCGGGATAACACGGCTAGGATCAATACCAGCTGCAGCAGTGTAAACAGCCAATTTACCGATTGCGATATTAATACCGCCTACACCCCAGTCACCGATACCGAGAATGCTTTCGGAGTCAGTAGCAACGATAAGATCAATATCGCCTGCTGTCGCATGAAGGTTTTCAAACGCTTTTTCAATACCGTCAATGTTATCGATTGATAAGTAGATTCCTTGAGGTCTTCTATATTCATGGCTGTATTCCTGAATCGCTTCACCAACTGTTGGCGTGTACACAACAGGAAGCATTTCGCGAAGATGGTTTTTCAGCAATTTATAGAAAAGAACTTCGTTACGGTTTGCAAGATCACTTAAGTAAACATTTTGACGAAGGCGGTCAGGCTGCGCTTGGAATTGCTCGTACGCGCGTTGTGCTTGTTGATCAAGAGAAAGTACAGTTGGCGGCAGAAGCCCTTCTAAGCCGAGTTCTTGTCTTTCTTCTAGTGAAAAAGCAACGCCTTTATTTAAAGTAGGAATAGATAAAACTTCTTTTCCTCTAAGAGTTGTTTCTAAGTGGCCTTCTTTCGTTTTTTTTATGTTATTCAAGCAAATCTCCTTCTTTCTTGAAATAGTTAACCAAGTTAAGTAATAACCCATCTAAAATATGACCGATCATGATCTTTATGCGACTTTGTGACAATTATTCGAACAATGTCTCAAAACTATTTACATTACGTAAGCTATTGTATGCCTGTCAAAATCAAAATTCAAGGGAAGAAAATTACTTAATTTTTTAATATACTTATTTAAATTTTTTAATTGCATATTATCAGAATATAAAAAAAACACCGGTGTTTTTAGCCGGTGCATTCTATCTTTATACCCATGTTTTGGACTATTTTTTAGATTTACCTGGGACTTCGTGATGATGTCTGCATCTTGCTTCATATGATTCAGATGCACCAACCAAAATGACCGGATCATCGTAAGAAGCAGGTTTGCCGTCAATGAGGCGCTGTGTTCTGCTCGCCGGTGATCCGCAAACAGAACAGACGGCTTGCAGCTTTGTCACACTTTCCGCAATCGCCATGATATTCGGGACGACACCAAACGGCTCTCCCCTAAAATCCATATCAAGGCCTGCTGCTATCACACGGTAGCCTTTATCGGCAAGAGATGATAAAACCTCAACAATTTCCTGATCAAAAAACTGCACTTCATCAACCGCAATCACATCTGTACTTTCACTGATGTGATCCCAAATGTCTGCAGCAGACGAAATGGCATAGCTCGTCATCGATGTTCCATTATGGGAGACAACAGCAGCTTCGCTGTATCGGTTATCAATTACAGGCTTAAATACCCTGACTTCCTGCTTGGCATAAGTTGCTCTCTTCACTCTTCTGATCAGCTCTTCAGATTTCCCCGAGAACATGCTGCCGCAAATCAGCTCAAGCCACCCGCTTTGTTTCATTATGTACATAGGCTTCGCTCCCCTCTCTCTGCCAGCTGTGTTTTAGACAATATAAAAAACAGGCAAGACTGCTGCTTGCCTGTTGAGAAATCTATTATTACTTAAGACCGTATTTTTTGTTAAAGCGATCAACACGACCATCAGCAGAAGCGAATTTTTGACGGCCAGTGTAGAATGGGTGGCATTCAGAGCAAATCTCAACGCGTACCTCTTCTTTTACTGAGCCTGTTTCAAATTCATTTCCGCAAGCGCATTTAACTGTTGCTTTTTTGAAATTAGGATGAATTCCTGCTTTCATTGTATCCATCTCCTTCCGCCCTGAATCCCGTGTGGAAACAGAGTTATTATTTCGGAGCATTGTCCGAAACGCATATGAGAAAATTATATCAGTGATTTACTTCTTTTGCAAATACAATTTACCTTCTTGCGGATGATAGATTTGCCTGTTTCCATTCTTGATTGAGAATATCGAAAAATTCCTGGTTTGTTTTGGTTTTTTTCATTTTTCTCATGAACTTTTCTGCGAAATCAGGTGAATCAGACATCGTTTTGCGGATAGACCATAAACGATCAAGATGCTCTTTAGGCACAAGCAGCTCTTCTTTGCGCGTTCCTGAACGGCGGATATCGATGGCAGGGAAGATGCGGCGCTCGGCAAGAGAGCGGTCAAGATGGAGCTCCATGTTGCCTGTTCCCTTGAATTCTTCATAAATGACATCGTCCATACGTGAACCTGTATCGACCAGAGCCGTAGCAAGGATGGTTAAGCTGCCGCCCTCTTCGATATTTCTCGCAGCCCCGAAGAAGCGTTTCGGACGGTGGAACGCCGCTGGGTCAATCCCCCCGGAAAGCGTTCTTCCGCTTGGCGGAATCACTAAGTTGTAGGCGCGGGCAAGCCGTGTGATGCTGTCCATCAGGATAATGACGTCTTTTTTGTGTTCCACGAGACGCATTGCACGTTCAAGCACAAGCTCGGCCACTTTGATATGGTTTTCCGGCACTTCATCAAACGTTGAGCTGACGACATCCCCAGCTACAGAGCGCTCGATATCGGTTACTTCCTCAGGTCTTTCGTCAATTAAAAGCACGATCAGCTCTGCTTCGGGCTGGTTCGCTGTAATGCTGTTGGCAATTTCCTTCAGCAGCATCGTTTTTCCGGCTTTCGGCGGCGCAACAATCAATCCGCGCTGCCCAAATCCAACCGGCGCCATCATGTCCATAATTCTTGTAGACAAGAAGTTCGGCTTTGTTTCAAGCACCATTTGACGATCCGGATAAAGTGGCGTAAGAGCCGGGAAATGCACACGCTCTTTTGCAGATTCGGGATCATCCCCATTTACTGCTTCAACGTGCAAAAGTCCATAGTAACGCTCATTTTCTTTTGGCGGGCGAACCTTGCCTGATACTTTGTCTCCGTTCCGCAAATCGAAACGGCGGATTTGTGAAGCTGAGATGTAAATGTCTTCTGAGCTTGGAGAGTAGTTGATCGGTCTCAGGAATCCGAAACCTTCAGACTGGATGATCTCAAGAACGCCTTCCATAAACAGCAGATCTTCCTGTTCTGCATTCGCTTTCAGAATGGCGAAAATGAGTTCTTTTTTTGTCAGTTTGCTGTAATAGGAGATTTTATAATGTCTTGCAAGTTCATAAAGCTCTTTCAATTTCATATTTTCCAAAGAGGAAATAGATACGTCTTTCATAAAAACACCACGCTTTTCATAGTCAATATCTTACTCTGAACATGTCATCTGCTGCTTTTGCACAACATCCGCCAAAGCACATTCTTTTTTTAACATAAAGGAACTTCTATCGGTAACACTTCCACCCATGATCGGCGCTTTTGTTAAAAGGATTGTCTTAATGAGTTTTGAAGGAAGCGAGGACAAAAACATGAGAAGATCAATACTTATATCGTCTGTATGCGGTAGAAATTGAAACTTTCCTAGTGCTTAAAAGAAGGTATTACGCAGTAAAATTCGCAGCACTCTTTATTTTTACCTTATTTCAAAAAATTATTCAACTGAAATAAGGTTTTGACACGGAATTGATAGAGTTGACGCTTTTCTGCAAAAGTTAAAGCGGGCTCACACCCGCTTTTTCTGTTTGTTATGGACGGATTACAAGATTTGGTTTCTTTTTCAAGCTGTGTCTGCCGTCAACGAAACGAACAGTGCCCGATTTTGCACGGATAACTAAGCTTTCAGTTGTACCGACAGAGCCTTTGAATTGAACTCCTTTTAACAGCTCGCCGTCAGTAACCCCTGTAGCTGCAAAAATCGCGTCATCACCCTTCACAAGGTCTTCCATGCGAAGGACTTTGCTTAAATCAAGGCCCATTTTGTGACAGCGAGTGATTTCTTCTTCGCTTTGCGGAAGAAGTTTACCAATGATTTCTCCGCCGAGTGCTTTCAGCGCAACAGCTGAAAGCACACCCTCAGGAGCGCCGCCTGATCCGAACAGGATATCAACGCCCGTGTGGTCGAAAGCCGTGTTGATGGCGCCTGCGACATCGCCGTCATTGATCAATTTGATTCTGGCGCCGGCCTCACGAAGTTCGGAAATGATTTTTTCGTGTCTTTCACGGTTTAAAATTGTGGCAACGACGTCCTCAACGTCCTTGTTTTTCGCTTTTGCCACCGCTTTAAGGTTGTCAATGACAGGTGCTTCGATGTCAATGCAGCCCACCGCTTCCGGACCGACTGCGATTTTTTGCATATACATGTCAGGAGCATTCAGCAGAGTGCCGTGGTCTGCGACCGCGATCACCGTCAGCGCGTTCCAGCCGCCGCTTGCTAAGATGTTTGTGCCTTCAAGAGGGTCAACTGCGACATCAACGCGAGGTCCGTACCCGTTTCCGAGTTTTTCCCCGATATACAGCATTGGCGCTTCGTCCATTTCCCCTTCACCGATTACAACGGTCCCTTTCATCGGCACTGTATCAAAAACGTCTCTCATTGCACTTGTTGCCGCTTCATCAGCCTCATCTTTTTTTCCCCGGCCCATCCATCTTGCTGATGCCAATGCCGCAGCTTCTGTCACACGTACCAATTCCATTGATAAACTTCTTTCCATTTCAACACGATCTCCTCTCACAAGAAACCATTATGAATTTTGAAGCTGTTCTATTTCTTCGTCAGTCATTCTTTCACGCCAAATTGTCGCTCCAAGCCCCTCAAGCTTCTTCTCAAGGCTGCTGTATCCGCGGTCAATATGCTCCAGTCCCGTAATTTCCGTGACGCCATCAGCCATCAGTCCGGCTACCACCAAGCAGGCTCCGGCACGCAGATCACTTGCCTTCACTTTTGCGCCTTGAAGCTCGACAGGACCTGTGATGATGGCAGATCTGCCTTCTACTTTCATATTGGCACCCATTCGTCTCAGCTCATCAATGTGCTTGAATCTTGCCGAGTAGATGGTGTCTGTGACGACACTCGTCCCTTTCGCCCTTGTCAGGAGCGCCGTCATCGGCTGCTGTAAATCAGTCGGAAACCCCGGGTATACGAGGGTTTTGACGTCAACCGGCTTTAAGTTCTTCTGCCCGCCAACAATGAGGAGCTGGTCGTCGCTTGTTTCGATATGATAGCCCATTTCTCTCAGCTTTGCCGTTAACGACTCAAGATGAGTAGGGATGACGTTATCGATAATGACTTCCTTGCCCATTGCAGCCCCTGCAATCATAAATGTCCCGGCTTCAATTCTGTCCGGAATGATCGTATGCTTGCAGCCGTGCAGTTCCTTCACGCCGTCGATTCGAATCACATTGGTGCCCGCACCTTTGATTTTGGCGCCCATGCTGGTAAGCAATGTCGCGACGTCAATGATCTCAGGCTCCTTGGCAGCGTTTTCGATGATCGTTTTCCCTTCTGCCAAAACAGCGGCGAGCATAATGTTAATCGTTGCCCCAACGCTTACGACATCTAAATAAATCCGTGCGCCTCTCAGCCTTTCAGCTCGCAAATAAATGGCGCCTTGTTCATTGGTTACTTCAGCTCCGAGTGCTTCAAAGCCTTTGATATGCTGATCAATCGGACGGGGCCCTAAGTGACAGCCGCCAGGCAATCCAATGACCGCCTGCTTGAAGCGGCCGAGCATCGCCCCCATTAAATAATATGACGCGCGAAGCTTTTTTACTTTCCCGTTAGGAAGCGGCATGCTGATCATCGACGTAGGGTCAACAACCATTTCCCCATTCTCAAAATGCACGTTGCCGCCGATTTCCTTTAACAGGTCACGCAGCGTTTCAATATCTGAAATCTCTGGAAGCCCTTCAATTGTCACCTCGGAATTTGCCAAAATGGTTGCAGGTATTAACGCAACAGCGCTGTTTTTAGCGCCGCTGATATGTACTGTACCGTTTAACGAGTCACCGCCGGCAATATTCAACTTTTCCATGATAGTCTCCTTCCATAAGAAGATAGCTGCGGAGCTAAATAAAATGTCATTTTATTCTGTCTCTGCAAATAAAGCTCATGTCCAAAATCTAGCCAATTCGAAGAGAAAGAATACAACACATTGTAAAATATCAGGAAGAAAATAGCGAAGCTTTGGGGGGTACAGGTTTCAAAAGATGCACAGAGACCCGCCGGCTCGAGAGACATCGTCGTCATCCGGCAAAAGCAGTACGCATACCCTTCATTCCGATATCAGCTTCTGCAGCCCAATGATTCCTTCTCTGTAAAGCGGCGTCAGCATCTGAAGATCCGCTGTATCAGGTCGGTGAAATACAAAGGCCGCGGCAAACAGGCATAAAGCTGTTTGCCGCCCCTTTCATTATTTGTTCCAGTCTGCCAGGAATTGTTCGATTCCTTTGTCTGTTAACGGGTGTTTAGTGAGCGCATGAATGACTTTCAGCGGCATTGTGCCGATATGAGCCCCTCTAAGAGCAGCTTCTGTCACGTGCTGCGGATGGCGGATTGACGCTGCAATGATTTGCGTGTCAAGGCCGTGAATGTCAAAAATCTGTTTAACTTCTGAAATCAGGTCAAGCCCGTTGTGGCCGATGTCATCTAAACGTCCCAGGAATGGAGAGACATATGTTGCCCCCGCTCTGGCAGCAAGAAGCGCCTGGTTGGCATTGAAGATCAATGTAACGTTTGTTTTGATGCCTAAGTCAGTAAGTGCTCTTACCGCTTTTAAACCGTCAGACGTCATTGGGATTTTCACCGTAATGTTCGGAGCGATCTTCGCCAGTTCTTTTCCTTCCTCGATCATTTCCTCAGCTTTCAAAGAAATAACCTCTGCGCTTACAGACCCTTTCACGACGTCTGTGATCTCGCGAAGACGGTCGTGGAATGATACGTTAGCTTCCTTTGCTACTAAACTAGGATTCGTCGTTACACCGGCGAGAATTCCTAATTCATTCGCTTCTCTAATTTCATCGATATTGGCTGTATCAACAAAGAATAACATTTTCAAAAAGCCTCCCTGATTAAGAAATTTTCTGAACTGTGAATATGATTGCGCTTTCTAAAGATAGACGGAAAACCGCCTGTCAAGCTGTCAGGCGGCTATAAAAAGTTCCAATTGAATTAAGCTTGGTTTGAAGAACCAAATTCACGCATTTTACCGATAACTGTTTCTTTGATCGCTTCACGAGCTGGTCCAAGGTATTTACGTGGATCGTACTCGTCAGGCTTAGCTGCCAATGTTTCGCGAACAGCTTTTGCAGAAGAAATTTGGTTTTCAGTATTCACGTTGATTTTAGCTGTACCAAGTGAAATTGATTTTTTGATGTCAGCAGTTGGAATTCCAGTACCGCCGTGAAGAACTAGCGGAAGACCAGTTGATTTTCCGATCTCTTCCATTTCTTTGAAGCCAAGGTTTGGCTCACCTTTGTAAGGGCCGTGAACAGAACCTAATGCAGGTGCAAGGCAGTCGATGCCAGTGCGCTCAACAAGCTCTTGGCACTCTTTAGGATCAGCGTAGATTACGCCTTCAGCGATAACGTCATCTTCTTGTCCGCCTACTGTTCCAAGCTCAGCTTCTACAGATACTCCGTGGAAATGAGCAAGCTCAACAACTTTAGCAGTTGTTGCTACGTTTTCTTCAAATGGATGGTGAGAAGCGTCGATCATTACAGATGTGAAACCTGCATGAATCGCTTTCGCACAAGATTCAAAGCTTGAACCATGGTCTAAGTGAATCGCAACAGGAACTGTCACTTTGTACTCTTCCATAAGTGCTTTTACCATAGCAACGACTGTTTTGAAGCCGCCCATGTAGCGTCCCGCACCTTCGGAAACACCAAGGATCACTGGAGATTTTTCTTCTTCAGCTGCTTGTAAAATCGCTTGAGTAAACTCAAGGTTGTTTAAGTTAAATTGTCCTACAGCGTACCCTTTTTCTTTAGCTGTATTCAACATTTCCGTCATAGAAACTAAAGGCATGTCGAATGTCCTCCTTATGTAGCCTGATTGTCTTCTAGCGAAAAAAGCTTTCCACCCTAGCATGACCCATATATTGCTGTCATATGTAAATACTCAGATCGCTTTTTCTCCATAACTAGGATACCAACTTTTCGACAAATCGGCAACATAATGACATGATTCATTTGTTTCTTCTTTTTGTCAGTTAGACTTCAGGGGCAGATATTTTTTGACGGCGTCTCTGATTTCGTCGATGTCAAACGGCTTGGCAAAGTGCGTCAGAGCGCCCAATTCCTTCGATTCCTGGATCATGTCGAGCTCTCCGTATGCCGTCATGATAATGACCCGGATGTTTTCGTCAATGACCTTCATCCGTTTTAAGATTTCGATTCCGTCCATGCCGGGAATTTTCATGTCCAAAAGCACAAGGTCGGGCCGTTCTTTTGTCACAATGTCAAGCGCCTGCAGGCCGTTCGCAGCCTGAAACGTCTGGTAGCCTTCTTTATTGAACACTTCATTTAGCAAAATACGAATGCCGTATTGATCATCAACGATTAAAATTTTTTCATTCATCATTTTACACCCCAATATTATGATTTTCGTCAAAAGTAAGCAGTATTGTATGTATTCTGTTTGATTTTCCTATTTCCTTTAATTATAATAGTCTACTTTACGACATTTTCTGAGCATTTTCTCTTTTGTTGTATACTGATATTGTACGTTATAAAGGAGGATTCACTTATGTTGAAAATATTCACGACGCAGTTAACAGGTATTTTTTCCCGCATTCAGGATAAGGAATCTGACGCGATTGAAGATGGGGCGCGGCTGCTTGCTCAAGCGGTGATCAGCGGGCATTCCATTTATTTATACGGAGCGAATGAGCTTCAGGGCGTCTTTTATGAGGCCACCGAAAGCAAAGAACCCTTCCCATCTGTCAAAGCCTTTCCAGAAAACGCTGAGGAAGTGACAGAAAGCGACAGGGTGCTGATGTTTTGCTCAGGGACGGGCACAGCCGAAGAACAGGCGCTCGCAAAAGAGCTTTATGAAAAAGGTGCGGGAGTCGTATGCGTATCGCCCGCAGCCAAAGACAGTGCGGGAATAGAACAGTATTGTGATGTGCATATTGATTCTAAATTAAAAATGCCGCTTGTTCCCGATGAAGACGGCACCCGTTACGGGTTTCCCTCTTTAATGACAGCACTGTATGTCTATCACGCTTTATCGTTTACACTAAAAGAAATTCTGCAAGAGTATGCATAATATCTTATTGTACATGCTGGAACTTGCCGGAAACAAATAAAAAAGACTTGCCCGCTTTTGACAAACGGCAAGTCTTTTTTATTACTTCTGATTTGCAGCTTCGACAGACGCTCCGATAAAGCCTTTGAATAGAGGCTGAGGTCTTGTCGGTCTTGACTTGAACTCTGGGTGGAACTGAGAAGCCACGAACCAAGGGTGGTCTTTCAGCTCGATGATTTCAACAAGGCGTCCATCAGGGCTTGTGCCTGAGAATACGAAGCCTTGCTCTTCCATTTGCTGTCTGAATTCATTGTTAAACTCATAGCGGTGGCGGTGGCGCTCGTACACCACTTCATCCTGATACACTTCAAAGGCTTTCGTGCCTTCTTCAAGCTTACAAGGGTAAAGGCCGAGACGAAGCGTTCCCCCAAGATCCTCAACATCCTTTTGTTCAGGAAGAAGATCAATGATCGGGTATTGAGTTGACGGATCAATTTCCGCTGAGTGAGCGCCTTTTAAGCCCAATACGTTTCGTGCGTATTCAATAGACGCCACCTGCATGCCCAAGCAAATGCCCAAGAACGGAATGTTGTTTTCGCGCGCGTATTTTGTCGCGACGATTTTTCCTTCAACACCGCGGTCTCCGAATCCGCCCGGCACAATGATGCCGTCTGTTCCGCTTGTGAGTTCTGCGATATTGTTTTCTGTCACTTCTTCCGCGTTGATCCACTTCACTTTTACATCTGTGTCAAACGCATAGCCCGCATGGCGGAGAGACTCGACAACAGAAATGTATGCGTCAGGAAGCTCAACGTATTTGCCGACAAGGCCGATTGTAATCGTTTGAGACAGGTTGCTGACTTTGTTAACAAGCTCTTTCCACTCGGACATTTCCGCTTCTTTGCATGCCAATTTCATGTGCTCGCAAACAAGCTTATCAAGCCCTTGTTTTTGAAGCTCCAGCGGAATGGAGTAAAGGTTGTCCGCATCTTCACATTCAATAACCGCTTTTGTATCGATGTCGCAGAAAAGCGCGATTTTATCTTTCATATCTTGAGAAATCGGCATTTCTGTACGAACGACGATGATGTTTGGCTGAATGCCCAAGCTGCGCAATTCTTTTACGCTGTGCTGTGTCGGTTTTGTTTTTAATTCGCCAGCAGCTTTAATGTAAGGCACGAGCGTACAGTGGATGTACATTACGTTTTCACGGCCGATGTCGCTCTTCATTTGGCGGATCGCTTCAAGGAATGGCAGTGATTCGATGTCTCCGACAGTACCGCCAATTTCTGTAATGACAACATCTGCGTTTGTCTCTTTCCCTGCGCGGTAAACACGGTCTTTCAATTCGTTTGTGATGTGCGGAATGACCTGTACGGTTCCTCCAAGGTAATCTCCGCGTCGTTCTTTTTTAAGAACTGTTGAATAGATTTTACCTGTTGTCACGTTGCTGAATTTATTCAGGTTAATGTCGATAAAACGCTCATAGTGACCAAGGTCCAAGTCTGTTTCAGCGCCGTCATCCGTTACGAATACTTCACCGTGCTGGTACGGGCTCATTGTTCCCGGGTCAACGTTGATGTATGGATCGAATTTTTGAATCGTCACGTTCAGTCCGCGGTTTTTCAGCAAACGCCCTAATGAAGCTGCTACAATACCCTTTCCAAGTGAGGATACAACTCCCCCGGTTACAAAAATATATTTCGTCATTTCGTTTGCTCCTCTCTTCGCTCTTAGCTACATTTTTAAAATGTACTATTTTATAAAAAATCATTTAGCCTTTTAAATGATTTATAAGAAAAATGAGGGGTGAAAATAAGAAAGCTCCCTTTCAATTTCTTGAAAGGGAGCATAACGTACTATGTTCTCTCTTCGTTTTTGAAGAGCCCAAAATACATACTACCTAGTTCGACTATGAAAGTCAAGATCGTTTTGAAGATGAAATCTGATACTATTTAATTTCCTCTTCTTCATCATCATAGTCTTCATCATCTTCATCAACAATATCTTCTTCGATCTCAAGATCGTCGTCGTCTTCGTCAAGATCTTCATCGTCAAAATCGTCGGCTTCAAGATCGAGTTCTTCCTCAACTTCATCCAAATCAAGGTCGTCTTCGTCGATCTCTTCAAACTCGTCAAGATCAAGATCTTCTTCGACTGCTTTCTTCGCTTTTTTCTTTTTCGCCTTGACTGTCGGCTGAGTTTCTTCATCAAGCTGATCATACGGATACCAGCTGCGAAGCCCCCACGTCTGGTCAGAAAGCGCCAGGAAGCGGCCGTCAATGTTTAAATCTGTATAAAATTGAGCGATGCGGTCTCCAAGCTCTTCTTTTTTCACGCCGAGCAAAGATGCGATTTCATTTAAAAGCTCCTGAAAAGGAACTGGTTTTTTATGTTCTTCAAATAATTCGTGAGCGATTTCAACTAAAGCCATTTCCTTTAGCTCTTCCTGTGAATATTGTTTGATACCCAAGGTCGGACACTCCCTTTCTATTACTTATATGTATCTGTTTTATCAATAATGAAAGCGATTTTGTATCGTTCTTATACAAACCATACCTCTCATTATAAACAAAATAAAACAGAATATGCTACCCTTAACAGCGTTAATTTAAATAATTTTACAAGAGTGATCCGACTGAGAGATGTTTTCCGTTAATCCGCGAGCATTCTGGAGATGACCAGTCTTTGAATTTCTTGAGTGCCTTCATAGATTTGCGTGATTTTTGCATCACGCATATAGCGTTCCACCAGATAATCTTTTGTATAGCCGTAGCCGCCGAAAATCTGCACAGCTTCGGTCGTTACCTTCATCGCCGTATCCCCAGCCATCAGTTTGGACATGGCGGAAGCTTTTCCATATGGGAGGCCCGATGATTCTAACCACGCAGCCTGATAGGTCAATAGCCTTGAAGCTTCTATCATTGTCGCCATATCCGCGAGTTTAAAAGCGATGCCCTGCTGCTCGGCGATCGATTTTCCGAATTGCTTTCGCTCTTTTGCATATAGAAGCGCCGCATCAAGCGCTCCTTGGGCGATGCCTACGGCTTGTGCAGCTATGCCGTTTCTGCCTCCGTCAAGCGTCTTCATCGCGATTTTGAAGCCTTCTCCTTCTTCTCCGAGACGCTTTGATGCGGGCACTACACAATCTTCGAACATGATTTCCGTTGTCGGTGAAGAACGGATGCCCAGCTTCTTTTCTTTCTTGCCTGTAAAAAATCCTTCAAAATCCTTTTCTACTATAAAAGCGGTAATGCCTTTTTTCTTTTTCTCGGGATCGGTGACGGCAAAAACAATGTAAATATCAGCAACGCCGCCGTTTGTGATAAACACTTTGGAACCATTTAACACATAGTCATCGCCGATTCGTTCAGCAGTTGTTTTCATGCTGCCGGCGTCAGAGCCAGACCCTGCTTCGGTCAAAGCGAATGCGCCGATTTTCTCTCCGAGGGCCAGCTGTGTTAAGTACTCTGTCTTCTGTTCCTCTGTCCCAAAGGCAAACAGCGGCCAGCTGCAAAGAGAGATATGGGCGGAAAGCGTCACACCGGTGGAGGCGCACACTTTTGACAGCTCCTCCACCGCGATAACGTAGGCTAAATAGTCACTTCCGATTCCGCCGTAATCTTCAGGCCACGGAATTCCCGTCAGCCCCAGATTTGCCATTTCCCGAAACAACTCGCGATCGAAGCGTTCTTGTTCGTCCCGTTCTGCCGCTGTCGGGGCCACCTCATGCTTCGCAAAATCGCGCACCAATTTTCGTATCATCTCATGTTCTTCTGATAATGAAAAATTCATTGCTTCTCCCCCATTTTCAGATCAGCGCCTAAAACGGATTGAGCCAGAAGCTCGACGACATCGTACGTTTTGACTTGGTCTTCGGCTTCCTTCGCCTTTGTGCCGTCCCCAAGCATCGTAAGACAATACGGACAGCCAGAACTGATCACCGATGGGTTGACTGCGAGCGCTTGCTCTGTCCTGGCGACGTTAATCCTGTTGCCTGTTTCTTCCTCCATCCACATTAATCCCCCGCCGGCTCCGCAGCACATGCCGGTTTCCCGGCTTCTCTCCATTTCAACAAGCTGCACGCCCGGAATGGCTTTCAAAATCTCTCTCGGCGGATCATAGACTTCATTGTACCGGCCCAAATAGCACGAATCATGGAAGGTAATCGTCTCATGAAGCGGGTGCTGCGGTCTTAATTTTCCGTTTTTCACAAGCTCGGCCAGCACTTCTGTATGATGATAAACCTCGCCTTCAAATCCGAAATCCGGATATTCGTTTTTAAATAAATTGTATGCATGGGGATCGATCGTAACGATTTTTTTGACATCATTTTTTTCAAATTCAGAAATATTCTTCTCAGCCAGCTCTTGGAACAAAAATTCATTTCCGAGGCGGCGCGGCGTGTCTCCTGAATTTTTTTCTTTATTGCCGAGGATCGCGAAGGACACGCCCGCGTGATTGAGCAGCTTGGCAAAGGAAATTGCGATTTTCTGGCTTCTGTTGTCGTAAGACCCCATGGAGCCTACCCAGAAAAGGTACTCAAATTCTTTTCCTTCTTTTTTCATTTCTTTTACAGTCGGAATCTCAGCATCCGGCGCCTCGTCACGCCAATTTTCACGTTCCTTGCGGTTGAGTCCCCACGGATTCCCCTGCCGCTCAATACTTGTCATTGCGCGCTGGGCGTCACTGTCCATTTTTCCTTCTGTCAGTACGAGGTAGCGGCGGAGATCGATGATTTTATCCACGTGCTCATTCATGACCGGGCATTGATCCTCACAGTTTCGGCAAGTGGTGCATGCCCAAATTTCTTCCTCTGTGATGACGTCGCCGATCAAGCTTGGATTGTAATCAAGCGCCGCTGCGGCTTCCTGCGATCCGCTGCCCGCTGACGAAGCAGCCAGCTGATTGCCTCTCGTATGCCGAAACGCTGCTGCGGGCACCCATGGGGAGCGCGAGGTGACGGCAGCGCCTTTTTCCGTGAGATGGTCTCTGAGACGCAAAATCAAGTCCATCGGAGAAAGCATTTTTCCGGTGCCTGTTGCAGGACACATATTTGTACAGCGGCCGCACTCGACACACGCGTACAGATCAAGCAGCTGAGACCGTCTGAAATCCTCAATTTTTCCCGCTCCGTAGCTTTCTTTCGTTTCGTCGGTAAAATCAATTTTTTCAAGTTTTCCGGCAGATTCCATTCGATTGAAAAAGACGTTTGCCGGGCCGGCGATTAAATGGGCATGCTTCGACTGAGGCACGTACACTAAAAAGCTAAGCAAGAACAGAAGATGGATCCACCATGCGATATAGAAAATCACCGCCGCGCCTGTTTTCCCGACACCGCTAAGCATAAACGCAATACCTGAGGCAATTGGCTCGCTCCAAGAAAGCCCATGCTCATGCCAAATCAGATTCATCCCGTTCCCAAGCAGAACGGTCAGCATTAATCCTCCGATAAAAATGAGAACGAGTCCGGCTTTGAAACCGCGTTTCAGCCTCACGAGCTTTTCGATATAACGTCTGTAGAATGCCCACCCAACAGCAATTAAAATGAGAAACGTAACAATTTCCTGAAAAAAGGTGAAGGCGGGATAGACCGGGCCAAGCGGCAGATTCCGGCCGGGAGCCAGTCCTTTGATGATAAAGTCAATTGCTCCGAACTGAACCAATATAAATCCGTAGAAAAACATGACGTGAATGATTCCGCTTTTCTTGTCCTTGAGCAGTTTTTTCTGTCCGAATACATTCACCCATATGGCGTGAAGCCTTTCCTTGAACCGTTGATCAAATTGTTCTTTCTGGCCGAGCTTGATGTAGGCCAGTCTCGTTTTGACCAAGTACACAAACAAATAGACAGCGTAAGCGGTTACAATCAGAAATAATAATGCATTTGCGATGAGAAAGCCGCTCATTCCAATTCCCCCTTTTTACTGATAAAGACCGCGATCCCCTACCCCCGAATCTGTATAAGATTATCTTTATGATAAATAATGAATGAGTGTTCAGTCAATAATTAAATTCCTGCTGTTCGGGCACACTACCTTTACTACGGAAAGGAGTGCCGGTATGAAGGTATTTATCGTGATTATGATCATTGTCGTTATTTTCTTTGCCTTGATTCTGCTTGATATCTTCATGGGCCGTGCCGGATACAGAAAAAAGGCGTACGAGCCTGTTTTTTCAAAAAAGAAGAGTGACATCGAATTGATCCACTGCGGCGCTGATCTCGTTGAGCGGATGATGAATGATATTCGCCAGGCCGCCTCTTCTGTTCACATGATGTTTTTTATTATGAAAAATGATGATGTCAGCCACAATATGTATACCTTGCTGAAAACAAAAGCCCAAGCTGGCGTATCCGTTTATTTGCTTCTGGATTGGGCGGGCTGCCGGGCAATTAAAAAAACGGCGCTGCAGACGATGAAAAATGCCGGCGTCCATGTCCATGTGATGAATCGTCCCCGTTTTCCTTTTTTCTTTTTTCACATGCAAAAACGGAATCACCGGAAGATTACGGTGATAGACGGAAAAATCGGTTATATCGGCGGATTTAATATCGCCGAAGAATATCTTGGAAAGAAGGCGAAGTTCGGCAATTGGGAGGATTATCATCTGCGCATGATGGGAGAAGGCGTACATGATCTTCAAACGCTTTTTGCTTCTGATCTAAAACGTAATACCGGAATCGTTCTGGGTTCGGATGTTTGGCCAAAGCTTCAGCAAGGGGCTATTTCTCACAAGATATATGCGACCGACGGTTATTCCCTTGAAAACATATACTTGGCCAACATTGCACAAGCGAAGAATCGCCTTACGGTTTGCACGCCTTATTACATTCCATCAAAACCGCTTCAAGAGGCCCTTATTAATGCAAGAAAAAACGGCGTATCCGTGAGAATCATTGTACCGATGAAATCAGACCATCCGCTGGTACGAGAAGCAGCTTTTACGTATTATTCGGAGCTCTTGGATGCCGGCTGTCTTATTTATCGTTATTATCAAGGATTTTATCATGTAAAAGCCCTCATCATAGACGACCATCTCAGCATAATCGGAACAGCCAACTTCGATAAACGGAGCCTGTTTTTAAATGAAGAGGTGAATGTCGAAATTGATGACGAAGCGTTTACAAGTGAAGTCTATGCCACGATTGAGGAGGATATGAAAAAGTCGGAGCTGCTGACGATGGAGGATTTCAGCAAGCGCACATTCAGGCAGCGCCCGGCGGAATGGCTCGGCAGGGCATTATCTTATTTCTTATAAAGGAGAGTTCCTATGATTTTCAGATTCGGGTTCGTTTCAAATGCGATGAGCCTTTGGGATGCGTCTCCCGCTAAAACATTGACATTCGCGCGTTATTCAAAGCTTTCAAAGACTGAAAGAAAAGAAGCGCTTCTGACTGTGACAAAAGCCAATTTGCGTAATACGATGAGAACCCTTCACTATATCATCGGCCACGGCATTCCTTTGTACCGTTTTTCCAGTTCGATTGTGCCGCTGGCTACGCATCCCGACGTGATGTGGGATTTTGTAACACCGTTTCAAAAAGAGTTTCGGGAGATTGGAGAGCTTGTTAAAACACATCAACTGCGAACAAGCTTTCATCCAAATCAATTCACTCTGTTTACGAGCCCGAAGGAATCCCTCACAAAAAATGCGGTAACCGATATGGCGTATCACTACCGCATGCTTGAGGCCATGGGCATTGCTGATCGCTCCGTTATCAACATTCATATTGGCGGCGCTTACGGAAATAAAGACACCGCCACTGCACAATTTCATCAAAATATAAAACAGCTGCCGCAGGAGATCAAAGATCGGATGACACTTGAAAATGATGATAAAACATATACAACGGAAGAAACGCTTCAGGTCTGTGAGCAGGAGGATGTTCCGTTTGTCTTTGACTTTCATCATTTTTACGCCAATCCAGACGATCACGCCGACCTGAATGTAGCACTGCCCCGCATGATCAAAACGTGGGAGCGGATCGGCCTTCAGCCAAAGGTTCACTTGTCTTCCCCAAAATCGGAGCAAGCGATACGCAGCCACGCCGATTATGTTGACGCCAACTTTTTGCTGCCGCTGTTGGAACGCTTTAGGCAATGGGGAACGAATATTGATTTCATGATTGAAGCAAAGCAGAAAGACAAGGCGCTTCTCCGCTTGATGGATGAATTAAGCTCCATCCGCGGTGTCAAACGCATCGGGGGCGGTGCGCTGCAATGGAAGTCATAAATGTGCAAAAATAGGTTTACGACTTGTCAGCTTTGGGAACTTAGCCTATATAAGACAACAATCGATGGAGGAGAAAGATCATGAAAAATATCAAGTCTCTGAAAGTAGCCGCACAGGCCTTTACTTTAAGAAATTTGATTCATCTTTATAAAATGTGCCATTCCGGAAGCCACGAGGTTTATATTTATTCAAAGAAAACGATGTGCAAAATCAAAAGCTTAATTGAGCTTGAAACGTTCCGCATGGCTCATAATGAAAAGGAATATCTGATCGTAGTTGAAGGAACAAAAGCATCACAGCTCATTGAAAAATTCCAAAATCTCATCGAGCCTGCTGAGAGAGAAGCGCTCTAACTTACATACAAAAAAGGATAGACATCTGTCTATCCTTTTTCTTATGCTCTTACATAATGGAGCTGAACCGCTTGTCCAAATTGTTTTGTCCCTTTTAACCGCAGTTTTGTTTCATTTGTTAGTTCGTGAAACAGCGGGATGCCGCTTCCTAAAACGACGGGAATAACAGTGATGATGAATTCGTCGATGGCATCTTCTTTCATAAAGGCATTCACAAGCTCTGCCCCGCCAGCTATCCAGATGTTTGAGCCTTTTTCCTGTTTCAAACGGGCAGTGAAGGCTCTGGCTCCCTCATTGATAAACGTCACATGTTCATCTTGATAACTGTCGGGCGATCCTGTAAAAACATAGCAGGTTTTATCCTGATACGGGAAAACCGGTGTTAGCACTTTAACGTGCTCATATGTGCTCCGCCCTAGAATGACTGTATCAACAGTCTGATAAAAATCACTGTAGCCGTTGTCACCTTCACCTTCAAATTCATCCAGCCAATCGATGCTTCCATCTTCTT
The DNA here is from genome assembly GCF_001719225.1 of Bacillus sp. FJAT-14266. Lineage (NCBI taxonomy): Bacteria > Bacillati > Bacillota > Bacilli > Caryophanales > Bacillaceae > Bacillus > Bacillus sp. FJAT-14266. Next base: position 570,902 of record NZ_CP017072.1, on the reverse strand, counting down.
TTGCGATCATCCAGTCCAATGAAACAGCAATGTACAGCACAGTTTTTCTTTCCATGTTCTCCTCCTATCGATGCACCATTTGCCCGAATTGCGCTTGATGCAGCCTGCTGTATAGGCCTCCGGCTTCGATCAGGTCTTGATGACGGCCTTGTTCTTCAATACCGTTGTTTGTGACGACTACAATTCTGTCCGCGTCTTTGATCGTCGCCAGCCTGTGGGCGATGACAAGCGTCGTGCGCCCCTCAGACAACTCTTGAAGCGCCTTTTGGATCGCCGCTTCCGTCTCTGTATCAAGAGCTGAGGTGGCTTCGTCGAGAATCAAGATCGACGGATTTTTCAAGAACATCCTTGCAATTGACAGACGCTGTTTTTGCCCGCCGGAAAGCTTCACGCCGCGTTCGCCAATCATAGTATTCAACCCATCGGGCATGTTATGGACGAGCTCTTCCAGATGCGCCTGCTTCACAGCTTGCCAAATGTCTTCTTCTGATGCGCCTAGTCGGCCGTAGGCGATATTTTCTCTAAGCGTGCCCGAGAATAAGAAAACGTCCTGCTGCACGACTCCAATCTGCCCGCGCAACGAAGAAAGCGTCATGTCTTTTATACTGATGCCGTCAATCGTAATGTCGCCCTCTGATGCTTCATAAAAACGCGGAAGCAGACTGCAAAGCGTTGATTTCCCCGCACCTGACGGACCGACGAACGCCACCGTTTCCCCCGCTTGAATGGATAGGTTGATGTCATTGAGGACATTGTGATGGTCATCATAGCCAAACGAAACATGTTTATAGCGGATATTGCCCTTCAGGCCGGAAACATCTTTCGCATCAGGCGAGTCCTGAATATCCGGCTCTGTCTCCATGAGCTCCATATAGCTTTTGAAACCCGCGATCCCCCTCGGATACATTTCGATAATGGCATTAATTTTGTCAATAGGCCTGAACAGCACATTCGTCAGGAGCACAAACGCCACAAATTCCCCGTACGATAAGGAGCCGCGAATGACAAACCACGTCCCGCACAAAAGGACAAACAGCGTGACAAACCGGGTCAGCATATAGCTGATTGAACCGTTTTTCGCCATGATTTTGTAGGAAGAAAGCTTTGTGACACGAAAACGCTGGTTATTGACGGCGAAACGTTCTTTTTCAAACGCTTCATTTCCGAACGCCTGCACAAGCCGGATGCCGCCGATGTTATTTTCTACACGCGCGCTGAAGTCTCCGATATCCTTGTTCAGCGTGGTAAATGCTTTGGTCATTTTTTTGTTGAAATAAAGCGCTAGCCAAATGACGATCGGCATAATGATAAACGTTAATAAAGCAAGCTGCCAGTTAATAAACAGCATCACTCCGAACGCCCCGAGAATGGTCATGACCGCAATGAATAAGTCTTCCGGACCGTGATGGGCGACTTCACCGATATACATTAAATCGTTCGTGAGCTTCGACATCAGCGTTCCCGTCTTGTTGTTGTCGTAAAATTTGAACGAGAGCTTTTGCAAATGGTCAAAAAGCGACTTTCTCATATCAGTCTCAATATTGATACCAAGCATGTGTCCCCAGTAGGTCACGATATACTGAAGAGCCGAGCTGAGCGCGTACACCGCAAATAACCCGATTGAGGTCGCGATGATAAGTCCCCAGTCCCTGCCCGGCAGCAAGGTATCAATAAAATAATTGACGATCAAAGGAAAACTCAGCTCCATTAAACCTCCCGCGATCGCTGAGAAAAAGTCGAGAAAGAACAACGTTTTATATGGTTTATAATATGAAAAAAATTGCCGCAGCACCCTATCTTCCCCCAATGTATAAATAACTGATAATATTTCTCAATTATACTATACACGGGCTGTTTTGAAAGATCAGATTTCTTTTTTCTTACAGAACACCTGAAAACAGGCGGGCAAATGACTCTTTTGTCCGGTCAGCCACGCCTCTTTTATAAAAGCCGACAGGGCTGAGCTTTTCACTTTCCTGCATATCTTCTTCAAAATGGGCCTCAAGGGTTCGGATCGCTTCGGCATCCGTGAAGAACACATTCACTTCAAAGTTGAGCTGAAAGCTGCGCATGTCCATATTCGCGGTACCGACGGAGGCGAGATCGCCATCAATGATCATGACTTTTTGATGCATGAAGCCTTTTTGGTAGGAGTACACTTCAATGCCCTCAAGGAGCAGCTCCGGGAAATAGGACCTCGACGCGTATTGGGTCAAAAAGCTGTCGTTCTTCTCCGGCACCATAACCCTTACCTCTACCCCCTTTGTCGCCGCTGCTTTTAGCGCCGTGCGAATGGATTCATTGGGGACAAAATAGGGCGTGGCGATCCATATTGATTTCTGCGCTGAAGAAATCATTTCATAATAAAGATCGCTCATGCTTTCCTTCATGTCAGGGCCTGTCGCGACAATTTGATAAATGCCTCCTCCTTCCACGGGAACCGGGGTATTGTACTCCTCTTGATCAATTAACACTTCATTGGAGACGTATTCCCAATCCAGCATAAAGATAGCGTGGAGCGTTTGCACAATTTCCCCCTCAAGCCGCAGGTGTGTATCTCTCCAAAATCCGATGTACGGATCTCTGCTGATATATTCCTTCCCAACATTTAATCCACCCACAAAACCGGTTTTCCCATCGATGATCACGATTTTCCGGTGATTTCTGAAATTCAGCTTCTGGTTGAAAAACCCGTATTTCAGCGGAGAAAACGGGACGATGTCCACCCCCGCTTGTTTCATTCTCATAATATCTCTTCTTGCTAGCTTCATGCTTCCTGCCGCATCGTATAAAAACCTCACCTCGACACCCTGGCGCGCTTTCTCCATCATAATATCCATCATGCCGCGTCCGAGCATGTCTGATTTAAACATGTAGTATTCAATATGTATGTAAGATTCCGCTTTTCTCATTGCTTTGAAAATGTCCGGGAAGGTTTCTTCGCCGTTTTTCAGCACTTTGATGTTGCTTTTCGTATTGATATTCATATGGGCAGCCCTGATGGAATATGTAAAGAACCTCTCTTGATTGTCCTTCAGCCCTGTCACTTCGGGCGTTTCCTCCTTGTCAAACAGCTTCCTGAGCTTTTCCCTGTTGTACATTCGTTTTGTCTTAAACAGCTTTCCCTTTACATAAAGCTGTCCCGAAAACAGATAAAACACGTAGCCGACGATTGGAAAAAAGACAAGAATATGGATCCATAGCAGCGTGTGCTGCGAGGTGCGGTTTTCAAGAATTAATGAATAGATGCTGAACAAAATAATGCTTATATAGCAAAGCAATCCTCCGTAAAACTCAAGCCTGGAAACCGGAAAAAACCAAATGACATATGCCCCGATGAGCATCATATATAAAAAGAAAAATTCCAGTCTCCTTTTCAGCATCCTGATTCTCTCCAATCTGATTCAATTACCTCTGTATTACCTCTTTTTTCTAATCGATAAACCTTGTAAGTAAAAAACCTCTCCGCCAAAAGAGGAGAGGTTTAGAGAAAACTAACTGTCAGGGAATTCATCCGCATCGTTTCTGCAGAAATAAAGCAAGACTATTGGCAACGCCGAGTGACAACATGAGCGGCAGGCCGAACCCGCTCAGCACTCCGGCAAGCGCCGAAAAGAAGGCGGCGCTGTGACTGCAAATACGGTGGATAGAGTAAATTTGATACCCATTCTGATGAGAAAAATATATAAAACGGGATATTGATCAGAAAGAAAATAAGGAGTTAGTCAGGCTGAGTCATAATCTGCTGTTCCGCCGGTTTAAAATGAGTAAAATCCGTTTTATTCTTGATGTTATTTCCAAATACAAACACAACAGGATTCCCGGCCGCCCAGCCATTACCTTTTCAGAAGATATCTTATGTTTTCATCAAGATAAAAAAATCCCCCTCTTCAAGGGGGATTTTCACGAGCGTTTCCGATATACAACGTAGCTGCGGGTCAGATACTTGAGCGGCAGACTGAACACATGAACCAATCTTGTAAACGGCCACAGGATAAAAACGACGTAGCCTATCACAATATGAAACTTAAACCATAGCGGGACACTCTCCATCAAAGAGGCGTCAGGCCTGAACAAAACGATTTCCCTGAACCACGGCCCGACTGTGGTCCGGTAATCAAATCCTTTCGAATCAATGTTGAGAAACGTGGCCGCAACGCCCGACAGCATCATGAACAGCAGCAGGAGCAGCGTAAGGATATCGGATGGCGAGCTCGTTTTGCGGATTCTTTTGTCAAACAGCCTTCTGTACGTCAGGATGACAAGTCCGGTACATGCCGCAATGCCCGCCGTCAAGCCAGCGCCAATCGCCATTTTGTGATACATATGCTCTGAAATGCCAAGGGAAGCATACACGCCTTCCGGGATCAGAATCCCCATGACATGCCCGCCGACAACGCACAGCAGTCCCCAGTGAAAAAGTGTGCTGCCCGCCGCAAGTTTTTTCTTTTCTAACATCTCGCTTGATTTCGCCGTCCAGCCAAATTGGTCATGCTGGTAGCGGTAAATATGGCCGCCGATAAAGATTGTCAATACAATGTATGGCATAATACCCCAGAGGATCTGCCCGCTCATGCCTGAACAGCCCCTTCAACGCTTTCACGTACGCCAATGTTTTCAAGCGCGGCCAGCAGCACGTGCAGCAGTTCAGCGTATATACTGTCATTTTTTTCGAGACGGGATGCCAGCTCCCTCACATTGGACAGATATTTCTCAAACACGCTTCTCGCTGCTTCAATTTCTGCAGCCGCAGCAAATTCCAGCATCAGCGGCAGATAATCAGGCAGCTCTTTCTCTGTCGGCAGGAAACCGGATTGCTCGTATGTGTTTTTTAAATGCAGCAATTCAACGCCGCGTTCCCTTTGCTCGCCCGAGTTAAAGTAGGTGACATACATATTTGTTTTTTTCCCAAAGTCGAATGTATAGACATAGTGTTCAATCAGCGCTTCCGGTGAAAAGCTGGCTGACGCTTCGAAAAAGTGCAGCAGCTTCTCCCGGATTTGCCGGTTGCTGATTTCATGGATAAGAGCCTTCCAATCGGGAATCTCGGCTCTCCACTCTTCATCCGGATAAGAGAGAAGAGTGGAAAGAGCGGAGAACGTCATTTGCCGGTCTGTGGTGTTCATCTTGTTACACCTCATTTATCAAAAGTTAGAAACAGGAGCCGGGGCCGCCTGAAAATGATAAGCCGCAGCTCCCTTGTTCAGCATATAAATCTGAAACTTCTTCTCGATGACTGCTCGGTATCACAAAGCGGTCATCATATTTGGCAATCGCAAGCAGCCGATACATATCTTCAATTTGCTGTTCTGTTAAGCCGACACTGGAGATCAGTTCCGGGTCGATTGATTTATTCGTCTGGATCGCTCTCATATACTGGCGCATGACAGACATTTTCTTCAACGTTGACCGAATATGATCCGTATCACCGGCTGTTAACAGCTGCGCCAAATAATCTATCGGGATTCTCATTTGGTCGATAGCCGGAAAAATATCTTCCGCGGATTGCCGGCTGCCTTTTCCTTCAAAGAGATTCATAATCGGGCTGAGCGGCGGAATGTACCACACCATGGGCAACGTGCGGTACTCTGGATGAAGCGGCAGCGCAATCTTCCAGTCAATGATCATTTTATAGATCGGCGATTGCTGCGCAGCCTCTATCCATTCAGCCGGAATGCCTTGTTCTTTTGCCAGCTTGGCAACCTCAGGATCATTTGGATCAAGAAAAACGTCCAATTGGGAATGGTAGAGATCCTTTTCATTTTCAACAGATGCCGCTTCCTCCACTTTGTCCGCGTCATACAGCATGACGCCGAGGTAGCGGATTCTGCCAACACACGTCTCAGAGCAGATGGTTGGCAGTCCCGCCTCCAAACGCGGAAAGCAGAGTGTGCATTTTTCCGCTTTGTTCGTTTGCCAGTTAAAATAGACTTTTTTATAAGGACAGGATGAGACGCAATATCTCCATGAACGGCATGCATTTTGATCCACAAGCACAATGCCGTCCTCCTCGCGTTTGTACATGGCGCCGGATGGACAGGATGAGACGCACGCCGGGTTGATGCAGTGCTCGCAAATACGGGGCAAATACATCATAAAAACCTCATCGAATTCTGTTTTGATCGATTCCTCCATCTTTTGTACATTGGGATCTTCAAGTCCCGTTATGTGGCCGCCCGCGAGATCATCCTCCCAGTTCGGACCCCATTCGATATTCATGAAATCCCCCGTCAAGGACGATTTCGGGCGTGCTACTGGCTGGTGTTTTTTCTGCGGGCTGTTCGTTAATGTTTCATAATCATAGTTCCAGGGCTCATAGTAATCATCAATCGACGGCTGATTCGGATTATAGAAAAGGCCTGCAAGCCGATTGGTTTTCGAGCCCGATTTCAGCTCGAGCTTTCCTTTTTTCAATGTCCAGCCGCCTTTATATTTGTCCTGGTCCTCCCATTGCTTCGGGTAGCCGATGCCCGGCTTTGTTTCTACATTATTGAAGTACATATATTCCGCACCGGAACGGTTTGTCCACGTGTTTTTGCAGGTGACGCTGCACGTGTGGCAGCCGATGCATTTATCCAAGTTCATGACCATACCGATTTGCGCTTTAATCTTCAAGCCAATCGACCTCCTTCAGCTTGCGGATGACGACGTTCAGGTCGCGCTGATTCCCCGTTGGACCGTAATAATTAAAGCCGTAGCTGAGCTGGGCATAGCCCCCGATCATCTGGGTCGGCTTGACGTGTATCCTTGTCGGGCTGTTATGGGTGCCTCCGCGGTTATTCGTCAGCTTTGTGCCGGGCACGTTGATGTGGCGGTCCTGGGCATGGTGCATAAACGCCATTCCTTTAGGAATCCGATGAGACAAAACGGCTCTCGCGACGACAACACCGTTTCGGTTAAAGCATTCAATCCAATCGTTGTCTTTGATATCCGTGTCCTCTGCATCATCTTTATTCATCCACACGGTCGGCCCGCCGCGGAACAGCGTCAGCATCGGCAGAGAATCAAAATACATGCTGTGGACAGACCATTTATTATGCGGCGTCAAATAATTGAGGACGATTTCTTTTCCCTCTTGATCAGGCCGCTTGCTCAGAAACGGGCGATGCTGGAGGATCGGTTTGAATGTCGCCATCGTTTCACCGAATTCCATCATCAGTTCATGATCGACATAATAGGATTGTCTGCCTGTCAGCGTCCGCCACGGAATTAATTTTTCAACATTTGTTGTAAACGGCGAATACCTGCGCCCTCCTTTTTCAGAGCCGGAAAACGCCGGAGACGTGATCACCGTTTTCGGCTGGGCTGTAATTTGTTCGAACGTAAAGCATTCTTCCTCGCGTTCTTCCGCCAGGTCTTTCAGCTTCAGGTTTGTGATGTTTTCAAGTGATTCCCATGCTTTTACGGCGACCTTTCCATTCGAAGTGGATGATAGGGTTAAAACCGCTTCTGCCGCCTGCTTTGCTTCACTTATATTTGGACATCCCTTTGCCACGCTGTCTGAGGTGATTTCTCCCAGTCTCTGTTTGAGTGATTCATATTCATCGGCTATTGACCAGCTCATCCCTTTTGTTCCGCTCGGCTTTAAAGCAGCGTTAGGACCGAGTGCGGTCATTTTATGAAAAATGTGTTTGTAATCCCGTTCAACGACTTGGATGTTCGGCATCGTTTTTCCCGGAATGGCTTCACATTCGCCCTTGCTCCAGTCATTGATTTTGCCGAATGGCTGGGCCAATTCCTGCATGGTGTCGTGGAGCAGCGGCGTCGCAACCACTTCTTTCACCGGCTCCATATTGACTTCTTCTGCCAGATCGGAAACGGCTTTTGACAGCGCCTTGAAAATATCCCAGTCTGACTTCGATTCCCACGGAGCTGAGATCGCCGGAGCAAATGGATGAATGAACGGATGCATATCTGTGCTGCTGAGATCGTGTTTTTCATACCATGTCGCCGCCGGCAGCACGATATCGGAATACAGCGCCGTACCGGCCATTCGGAAGTCAAGATTGATTAACAAGTCGAGCTTTCCTTCCGGCGCCTGCTCCCGCCATTTGATTTCTTCAGGGCGGATGCTGTCGCTGTCGTCATTCATCAAGCCGTTCGTCGTCCCCAGCAAATGCTTGAGAAAATATTCATGCCCTTTTCCTGAGCTTGAGATCAGATTTGCCCGCCATACGAAGAGATTTCTTGGAAAATTCACTTCATTATCAGGATCTTCAATCGCGAATTTCAGTTTTTTCTCTTGGAGCTGTGAGGCCACGTACGCACCAACGTCTTCAGGTGTTGCTGCCCCTGCTTTTTCAGCTTCTTTATACAGATCGATGCCATTTTGATTGAAAGTCGGGTAAGACGGAAGCCACCCCAGCCGCGCGGCCAGCACATTGTAATCAGCGTGGTGCTTGTAGCGGGATGACGCAGCAATCGGTGATGCCAAATCACTGATCGGCTGGTCCTCATAACGCCACTGATCTGTCGCAAAGTAGAAAAATGAGGTGCCGTTTTGCAGCTTGGGCACGCCCTCCCAGTCCTTTGCAGTTGCAATCGTCTGCCACCCTTCAGCAGGTCGGAGCTTTTCCTGCCCCACGTAATGGGCCCAGCCTCCGCCGTTTACGCCTTGGGCGCCTACAAGTAAAACAAGATTTAACACTGCTCGGTAGATCGTGTCGGAGTTGAACCAGTGGTTAATGCCGGCCCCTACGATAATCATGGACCGGCCGTCTGTATCGATCGCATTTTGGGCAAACTCTCTGGCAATCTTAACGACAGCTTCTTTTTTGATTCCTGTCATTTGTTCCTGCCAGGCAGGCGTAAACGGCTCAGGGTCATCATAGGAGACAGCCGATCGTTCGCCGATGCCCCGGTTCACGCCGTAGTTAGCCAGTATCAAGTCAAACACGGTCGTGATGTACGTTTCTTCACCGTTCAGGTTCATTTTTTTAATAGGAAGATCCCGCTCGAGCACTTTGTTTCCGTCATTTGAAAAATACGGGATGCGCACCGTGCCGATTTCGTCCTCTATTCCCAGCACAGAGAGACGGGGTTCAATCGGTTCCCCGGTTTCTTCATCAATCATGTGCAGGTTCCATTTCTGCTGCCCGTCCCAGCGCGAGCCCATTGTCCCTTGGGGTATGGCAAATGAACTTGTCTGTTCATCCCAAACCGCAGGCTTCCACTGATCATGCTTTGTCTTCCGCCCGATGTCCTTCGCATGCAGAAACCGTCCCGCTGTGTATACGCCATTTTCTTTTGACAGAGTGACGAGAAATGGAAAATCAGTGTATTGCTTCGCGTACTCAATAAAACGTTCAGTTTCTTGGTTCACGTAAAATTCCTGCAGAATAACGTGACCCATCGCCATCGCAAGCGCCCCGTCAGTCCCTTGGCGAATACTCAGCCAGTCATCCGCGAACTTTGAGGATTCCGCAAAATCTGGACTGATCGAAATGACCTTAGCGCCTTTATAGCGGGCCTCCGCCAAAAAATGCGCGTCAGGCGTTCTCGTTAACGGAACGTTGGAGCCCCATGTGATAATATAGCCGGAATTGTACCAATCACTGCTTTCCGGAACGTCCGTCTGGTCACCCCAAATTTGCGGGGATGCTGGAGGAAGATCCGCATACCAGTCATAAAAACTGAGCATAGGGCCTCCGATTAACGACATAAACCGGGAGCCTGATGCGTGGCTGATCATGGACATGGCCGGAATCGGAGAAAAACCGACGTTTCGGTCAGGCCCGTATTTCATCACTGTATACAGCAGAGAGGCTGAAATCAGCTTCAGCACCTCCGGCCATTCAGCACGCACAAAACCGCCTTTCCCTCTCGCCTGTTTATAGGACTTCGCTTTTTCAGGGTTTTCGACGATCGATTTCCAGGCTTCCAATGGATTTTGATGTTCTTGCAGTGCCTCCCGCCATAAATTAATCAGTACACCGCGCACGTATGGATATTTCACACGCAGCGGGCTGTAGATATACCATGAAAAACTGGCCCCCCGCGGGCAGCCTCTCGGTTCAAAATCAGGCATATCCGGGCCTGTTGATGGATAATTCAAATTTTGCCCTTCCCACGTGACAATTCCGTTTTTCACATAAATATTCCAGCTACAAGACCCTGTACAGTTAACGCCGTGGGTGGAGCGAACGACTTTGTCGTACTGCCATCTGTTTCTGTATACATTCTCCCAATCGCGATCTTCGCGGGTGGTTTGGCTATGTTTATTTGAATGGTGTTCGATAGGAGAGAAATAATTCAATCTCCTAAACAACGGACTCCTTTTCTTTTTCTTCATGAGAGTTCACTCCTTCCGAGTCAGGTGATGCTAAGTTCACTATAAACAGAGACAGCGTGTTTCCTTGTGAACTATGTCACACACTCCGCTTTTTTCACAAAATGTTCACACAAAGGAGAAGGAAGGCTGCGTTCAGGCAGAACGCTTGGGTCATTAGCCGCCTTTCAAAGATCAAAAAAACCGGCTCTATTTAAGAACCGGGCTCGGCGTTTTCATCCTGTGATGTATGCAAATACCGCAAAAATAATTGATAGGAACAAAAAACATTTTGCTGAAGCATAGCCAAAAAGTTCATTTGCAGCTGCGGATGATAAGACATCATTTTCTTAAATATGTAATATGGGATGTTGAGAATCAGAATGTCTGAAGTGGCATTGACTGAGATAAAGGGCGATAAATAAAGCCCGCCTTTTTCATCAATCGGCAACACATCGCCTTTTTCCCACAGCGCAACGGTTTTCGACCCTTCAGGGAGCCTTGTGTCCATAAAACGGACACTGCCTTTTAATACAATATAAACAGATTGAGAATGAAGAAAAGATGGAGACTGATCACATGAACCGCGGATAAACGTGCCGTTTTTCAGCAAGGTTTCGACAATGGATAGAGGCACTTCATTAAACATAGGAAGTTGTTTCAGAAATAATAAATAGTCACACTGATTCATAGGAAAACCTCCTGTGCTAAGGATAGCTTTAGTGTAGCTCGACTGAGCCTGTACAGCAGTGATGTATTTCACAGCCTGTATGATGAATGTCACTTATCAGGAGGGTGAATGCATTTATAATGAAAGAAAAAAGGAGGATTTCGATGAAGGCGCTGATTCCGAAGCAGCACGGGGCGTGGGCGATGCTGCTGATCCCATTTTTACTCGGCATGGTCAAGGGAGGCCCCGTTATTTGGCATATTCCGCTCTTCCTTGGTTGGCTTTTCCTATACTTAGCGGTTTATCCCGTTACGCTTGCCTTAAAAAAGAAACAAAGCAAACCATATCAAAAGTGGATGTGTTATTACGGTTTTCCCGCCTGCTGCTTTTTGATGATCTCGGTCTTTCATAAGCCGCCTCTCATCTGGGTGGGCGTTTCTTTACTGCCGCTGTTTCTCATACATATGTATTTTGCCCGCAGAAAAAACGAACGAGCCTTATTGAATGATGTTGCAGGTGTCTTGTTCTTTTGTTCGGGCGGGTTTGCGAGCTGCTGGCTGGGGATGGGAACCCTTGACGGCTGGGCTTGGTTTATTTTCTTGCAGTCTGCTTTATTTTTTATCGGGAGTTCCTTTTATGTGAAATCGGTGATCCGCGAGAGAAAAAACAGGGCATTTGCATACTGGTCATGGGGATATCACCTGCTGCTCCCCTTTTTATCCGCTCTTTTCGGAGCAGGATGGGCGTTTCTCGCTTTTATCCCGAGCAGCTTGCGGGCATGGTTTTTTCATGGAAGGGATTGGCCCGTAAAAACGATTGGCATTCTTGAAATCGTGAATGCCTGCTTCTTTCTTGCCGTCATGTGCCTGTTTATCACAAGGTAAAAAAACAAGGACACCGCTGTCCTTGTTTTTTTCAGTCAATATTGCAAATCTCCAGCGGGCAATTTTCACACTCAATCTCACATCGTAAATAGTCCCGCTTGTGCAAAATAATTTTTCCGGATTCGTCTATCGAAATAACCCCTTTTTTGCGGAGATCTCCGAGCATACGATTGACGCTTTCCCGTGCAGCCGCGCAAAACTTTGCCAAATCCTGATTTGTCAGGACAATGTTAATCAGAATGCCGTCGCTTCGCTCCACTCCGTAGCTGTTTGATAAGCGGATAAGGGTAGAATAGAGCGCCCCCTTTTTGCCATGAAGAAGCAGATCCCTGATTTTGGACTGAATCTTCCGGAGGTGCGTGCTCATCCATTTCATGAACTCAAATGTCAAAGCGCCGTTTTGGATTAATTCTTTTTCCAGCTTATTTTTATTAATGACGAGCACCTCGCCATCCTCTAGTACTTTTGCACTGAGCATATACCTTGGTTCTTCAGTGAAAAGTGTTAATTCTCCGACGATATCATGCTTTTGGCAGATTCTAAGCGTCAGGTCTTTTCCGTCAGATGTCAGCTTGCCGATTTCAATGAGTCCTGATTGAATCAGATAAAGCTCTTCTGCATCCATTCCTTCCCGAAACAAATACGTGTGTTTTTCCATTTTTCTTTTCGTGCTGATCGATTCCAGCAATTCATACAGATCGCTGGATATAAGATCACTATCAGATGGTCGAACAGAGAGAAAATTCATGAGCTCACCTCGAAGAAAGTCACGTTGTGTGTTTATTGTAACGTGAATTGATTTGTACCCATCGAGAAAAAACTAACAATCTTGTGAATGCCCCAGTGTTAGTTGATGCTCTGGCTGTTTCTCTCCGTGTGTGTTTTCATTCTTTCCTGCCAATACATCCATATGACAAGGACAAAACTGGCTAACGCCACCTCTGAAAGCGCCATAAACCCGATCGCGTACTGGCCTGTTGCCTGAAATACACTCGCCAATATGAGCGGAGGAAAAAAGCCGCCTAAACCGCCCATGGCAGACACAATCCCATTGGCAATCCCCGCTTGCTTCGAAAAATAGAAAGGCACCAGTTTAAAAACAGTTCCGTTTCCTATGCCTGAGCAGACGGCCACGGTTAATGATCCAAACGTATAAAGGCCGATTGTCGGCGAGAACGATAGGATAATGCCTGATAATGTAAGCCCGGCAAAAACAAACATCAAGATGCGGAGCGGGCTCATTTTATCAGCCAGGAATCCGCCCGCAGGCCTGAGCAGCGTAGAAACCGCAATAAAGCCAGCCGTCCGCAAGCCGGCATCTGCAGGATTCAGCCCAAAATGCTCCACCAGAAAGTTCGGCAGATAGATAGTGAAGGCGACAAAGGCACCGAACGTAATAAAATAAAACAGGCTCAGAAACCATAGCACATGATTTCGGTAAACGGCTTTGATTTGAGTCTTAACAGAAACTTTGACCTTCTTCTCATGCCTGTCGCCGAACAAAACGTGCAGTAAGGCAAAGACAGCCAGCAAAACCAGATACATCTGCACGGTTGATTTCCACCCGACGGCTTGAGCGATAACCGGCGCTGCAAATGTCGTAACGGCTGTCCCGATATTTCCTGCACCGTAAATCCCATTGACGACACCGTGCTTTTCTTTCGGATAATATTTCGGGAGGGAGGTCACTCCAATGGAAAACACCGCTCCCCCGATCCCTAAGAAAAAGCCGCCTGCGATTAAATCAAACAGAGAGTCCGCGATACTGATCCAAAATACAGGAAATAAAAGCAGGATGAAGCTGACCATAAACATGAGCCGCGCGCCAAACCTGTTCGTTAAATACCCTAAAGGAATGCGGAGAAGCGACCCGAGGATCACAGGAATCGCCGTCACCAAAGAAATCTCGCCCTTGCTTAAATGAATATCTAATGTGATTTGGGAAATGAGTGATGAAATCAGCACCCAAACCATAAACCCTGCCACCAAGCTTAATGACTGTAACGATAATTGAATGTGTTGACGGTTGATCATTTGGCTTGCCCCTTTCAATGATTCAATAATCAGTCTTATCATACAAAAACTCGCCAAACAGGATTGTGAATTACATCACACGTTTTTCTCATAAAAAAAGGACAAAGCCCGAAGACTTTGTCCTTTTGATCGTGATTACATTTTTTCCGGAGCCGATACGCCGATCAGCTGAAGCGCATTGTTCAGCGTAATTTGCGTTGCCTTCATTAAAGCCAGGCGCGCGCGGCTTTTCTCTTTATTTTCAGGGTCGATGACTTTCTCTGCGTTGTAGAAGCTGTGCAGAGCAGAAGCCAGATCATAAATATAGTTTGTGACACGGTGCGGAATTCGTTTTTCTGCTGCTTCCGCCACTGCCTCTGGGAAGCCGCCGATCGTTTTCAGCAGATCATATTCTTTTTCTGATTGAATATGGCTGAAATCAAGATCTGCCGCCGGTTTAAGTCCCTGCTCTTCCCCTTGGCGAAGCATGCTGCAAATACGGGCATGCGCGTATTGTGCATAATACACAGGGTTTTCGTTAGATGTTGATACAGCAAGATCTAAGTCAAAATCCATATGGGTGTCTGCACTTCGCATTGCAAAGAAGTAACGCACGGCATCCAAGCCGACTTCTTCAATCAGGTCACGCATCGTTACGGCTTTACCGGTCCGTTTGCTCATTTTCATTTTCTCGCCGTTTTTGTAAAGGTGAACGAGCTGAATGATTTCTACTTCAAGCGTTCCTTTTTCATAGCCCAGCGCTTCGATTGCCGCTTTCATACGCGGGATGTAGCCGTGGTGATCGGCGCCCCAAACGTTGATCAGCTTATCAAAGCCGCGGTCAAGCTTGTCCTTATGATACGCGATATCAGGAAGAAGGTACGTGTACGTGCCGTCCTTCTTGATCAATACGCGGTCTTTATCATCGCCGAAAGTCGTGGAACGGAACCAAGTCGCGCCGTCTTCTTCATAGACATGGCCTTTTTCGCGGAGCGCTTCAAGCGCCTTGTCGATTTTTCCATTTTGGTACAGTGAAGTTTCTGAATACCACACATCAAACGGCACACGGAAGTTTTCCAAGTCCTTGCGAAGCTTTTCCAGCTCGTATTTCAGGCCGTATTCACGGAAAAACGCGAGGCGTTCACTTTCCTCTTCGTTAACGAAACGATCACCGTATTCCTCAGCGAGACGCTTTCCGATCGCAATGATATCCTCACCGCGGTAGCCATCCTCCGGCATCGGTTTTTCCAATCCGAGTGCTTCAAAGTAACGGACTTCAACAGAAAGCGCCAGATTGTTGATTTGGTTTCCCGCATCGTTAATGTAGTATTCGCGGCTTACATCGTAACCCGCTTTTGAAAGCACGTTGCACAAGGAATCGCCGACAGCCGCCCCGCGCGCATGCCCGAGGTGAAGGTCTCCCGTCGGATTCGCTGATACGAATTCTACCTGAACTCGTTCACCGTTTCCGATGTTCGTTTCCCCGTATGCTTCCCCTGCTTCCAGTACAGACGGAATCAGCTTTGTTAAATATTGATTGTTCATATAGAAATTGATAAAACCCGGGCCGGCGATATCCAGTTTTTCAATCGAAGCCTTTCCTTTATCAAAATGAGCGACAATCTCTTCAGCGATTTGACGCGGCGCTTTTTTTGCCACTCTTGCCAACTGCATCGCCATATTCGTTGAGTAGTCGCCGTGTGTTTTATCTTTCGGTGTTTCTAAAACAACATTGGGAATCTGGCTTTCTTCAGCCAGTCCCGCTTTCAGAACGGCCGCTTTGATTTCTTCTTTCAGCACGTCCTTCATTTGTTCCGCAATGTTCATGCGTGAGTTCCTCCCTCATACGTGATCGTCATATTATGTAAATGCTCCTGCTCGTCTCCGACATGCATGTCATATGCGATGCTGATACGGCCTTTTTCTTCATCGAGATCAGATTGAATCGATTTTGTGCTTGTTTTCAGCTCAAGCTCACCAAATGACATTTTATATTTAGCAATTGTGGAAGCTCCCGTTACGAAACGCTGATTCATTTTGACAGCGCCTGACCTCATGACCAGGACTTCGCCTTCGCTTACTTTCACAATCGTTTTGACTTTGCCTAAGTCGTGTTCTTCATAATAAGATAGATACACTTTATTTTGTTTTACATAGTAAAATCCGGTGGTGCGGAATTCGATGACTTCTTGGTTTCCGTCATCCTCGATCACAGACTTCACATGGAGTGTTATCGGTGTCTCTTGCTTCATTCTGACACGTCCTTTTCATCATTCCACTTTGACTTGAATAGTATAATCATTCGGTTTGTAAACTTCAACTGCTTCTATCTTACCATCATTGCTCATCAGATTTGAAGATAAACCTCATAAAAAGCATTTCCTTATATAGAAGAGAAAATCATATCACTAATTACCTTTAGGAAATGTTACATTTTTCCGAAATCTATCATTTCCTTTTCACATTTTTTTCAAAATATATGTATTGAATTAGTAATTTGATAGTTTTAAGATAAAAGTACAACATAGATCTGCTAGAAAAACAAAAAAAGGGAGGATTCAATTATGAAAAAAGCTGTCATTGTAGAAAACAAAGGTTGTGCAACATGCTCGATCGGAGCCGCTTGTCTAGTGGACGGTCCTATCCCTGATTTTGAAATTGCCGGTGCAACAGGTCTATTCGGTCTATGGGGGTAAGGATCTCCCAAAAGGGCATAGTCATTCTACTATGCCCTTTTTAAGTAAATTACAATTTTTAACTAAAATCTACCTCTTGGATATACATACACAACCGTTTTTCATTTGAATCATATGTATAGGGGATGGTATTTTGTTTATAGAGCAGATGTTTCCATTTATTAATGAAAGTGTAAGGGTTCACCAGCTTCCTGAGGGTGGCGTGTTAGAAATCGACTACTTGCGCGATAATGTCTCCATTTCTGACTTTGAGTATTTGGATCTCAACAAAACGGCTTACGAGCTCTGCATGCGCATGGATGGCCAAAAAACAGCTGAGCAGATTTTAGCTGAGCAATGTGCAGTGTATGATGAATCACCGGAAGACCATAAAGATTGGTATTACGACATGCTCAACATGCTCCAGAACAAGCAGGTGATCCAGCTTGGAAACCGGGCCAGCCGCCATACAATCACCACGAGCGGAAGCAATGAATTTCCGATGCCCCTGCACGCCACCTTTGAACTGACGCACCGCTGTAATTTGAAATGCGCCCACTGTTATTTGGAAAGCTCACCTGAAGCGCTCGGCACCGTGTCGATTGAGCAATTCAAAAAAACGGCTGATATGCTGTTTGATAACGGTGTATTGACATGCGAAATCACAGGCGGGGAAATTTTTGTCCATCCAAACGCCAATGAGATTCTTGACTATGTGTGTAAAAAGTTCAAAAAAGTCGCTGTCTTAACAAACGGAACACTCATGCGAAAAGAGAGCCTGGAGCTTTTGAAGACTTACAAGCAAAAAATCATCGTCGGCATTTCTCTTGATAGTGTCAATTCCGAGGTCCATGACTCCTTTAGAGGGAGAAAAGGCTCTTTTGCCCAAACTTGTAAAACGATAAAATTGTTGAGTGACCACGGTATATTTGTCAGAGTCGCCATGTCTGTCTTCGAAAAAAACATGTGGGAAATCCACGATATGGCCCAAAAGGTTCGGGATCTCGGGGCGAAGGCGTTTTCTTACAATTGGGTTGACGATTTCGGAAGAGGCAGGGATATTGTCCATCCAACGAAAGACGCCGAGCAGCACCGCAAGTTTATGGAATACGAGCAAAATGTGATTGATGAGTTTAAAGATCTGATTCCGATTATTCCTTATGAGAGAAAACGCGCGGCAAATTGCGGCGCTGGCTGGAAGTCCATTGTGATCAGCCCGTTCGGCGAAGTACGTCCTTGCGCCCTCTTTCCAAAGGAATTTTCATTGGGAAATATTTTTCATGATTCCTATGAAAGCATCTTTAACTCCCCTCTCGTCCATAAACTGTGGCAAGCGCAGGCGCCGCGGTTCAGCGAACATTGCATGAAAGACAAATGCCCGTTCAGCGGCTATTGCGGAGGCTGTTACTTAAAAGGGCTGAACTCTAACAAATATCACCGGAAAAACATTTGCTCTTGGGCGAAAAATGAACAATTAGAAGACGTGGTCCAGCTTATTTAGGAGGGAAACGATTTGTCACCAGCACAAAGAAGAATTTTACTGTATATCCTTTCATTTATCTTTGTCATCGGCGCAGTCGTCTATTTTGTCAAAAGCGATTATCTGTTTACGCTGATTTTCATTGCCATTGCCATTCTGTTCGGGATGCGCGCGCGGAAGGCTGACTCGCGATGAGCATTTTGGATATACACGATGTATCCGTTTGGTATGAACGGGACAACGTCATCTTAGAACAAGTAGATTTACATTTAGAAAAAGGCGCCGTTTACGGGTTGCTTGGGGTAAACGGCGCCGGAAAAACGACACTGATTAATACGCTGACAGGCGTGAACCGCAATTTCAGCGGGCGCTTTACACTGTGTGGAATTGAAGCGGAGGCCGGCATGCCGCAGAAAACATCAGATCAGCTGAAGACTCACCGTTACTTCGCCGCCGATTATCCGCTGCTATTTACAGAAATTACGGCGAAGGACTATGTGTCTTTCGTCCATTCGCTTTATCAAAAGGATTTTTCAGAGCAGCAGTTTGCCAGTTTGGCCGAGGCCTTTCATTTTTCGAAATACATCAACAGGAGAATTTCAGAGCTGTCCTTGGGGAACAGGCAAAAGGTTGTATTGATGACAGGCTTATTGCTGCGCGCTCCCCTGTTTATTTTGGATGAGCCGCTCGTCGGTTTGGATGTGGAATCGATAGAGGTCTTTTATCAGAAAATGCGCGAGTACTGTGAAGCAGGCGGGACCATTTTGTTTTCTTCTCATCTGCTCGATGTCGTGCAAAGATTTTGTGATTACGCGGCTATTCTTCACAACAAACAGATCCAAAAGGTCATTCCGATTGGAGAGGAGACCGATCTGCGGCGGGAATTTTTCGAGGTGATCGGCCATGAATAACATAATCCCCATCATGTCTTTGCTGTTCAAACAGCTTTACAGCCGGCAAGGGAAAAAGGACGCCATCCGCATTGCCGCAGGCCTTGTCATTCTGGCCGTGTTTGAAATCGGGCTGATCCGCCAGGCCGGCATTGATGAATCGGTGTTGCGCAAAACGTATATCATACTCGCGCTTCTCTTAATGAACGCATATATGGTGTTTCTTTCTGTGACATCTCAATGGAAGGAATCTTATATGAAACTGAGCTGCCTGCTGCCGATTTCTTCACGGAGCTTTTGGCTCGCCCAGAGTGTCGTTTTGTTTGTCGATACCTGTTTGAGAAGAACTTTATTCTTTTTTATTTTACCGCTGTTCTTATTTGGAAACGGAACGCTGTCAGGGGCGCAAACATTGTTTTGGCTCGGCAGGTTTTCGTTTTTTACCGTTTACTCCATTATTTTCGGAGTTGTGCTAAGCAACCACTTCGTCAAAAAGAAGAACTTGATGTTTCTGCTGCATGCGGCGATATTCGCCTGTGTATGTATCAGCGCCGCTTTGATGCCGGCCGCCACGCTTCCGCTTTGCGCGGTGCATATGCTGTGGGCGGTGATCATTGACTTTCCTGTCTTTCTGCAGGCGCCTCCGCAGCAGAGCAAGATGCATTCATTTATGCGGCGATCTGAATTTTCGTTTTACAAAAGAGAATGGAACCGATTTATCTCTTCTAAAGCGATGCTGTTAAATTACGCGGTCATGGCGGCGTTCAGCGGCTTCTTTTCGTTCCAGATGATGAACACCGGCATCTTCAATCAGCAAGTGGTTTATATCGTGATTTCCGCGCTTTTGCTCATCTGCTCGCCGATCGCCCTTTTGTATTCGATTGAAAAAAATGACCGGATGCTGCTTATCACGCTTCCGATCAAGCGGAAAACGATGTTTTGGGCGAAATATCGCTTTTATTCAGGCCTATTGGCAGGCGGATTTCTCCTTGTCGTGATGATTGTGGGTTTCATCAGCGGCCGTCCGATTTCAGTTCTCACTTTTTTGCAGTGCATTGAGTTGCTGCTGGCGGGAGCTTTTATCAGGTTAACTGCGGATGAAAAAAGGCCCTCCTTCAGCTGGCAGACGGAGCAGCAGCTATGGAGCGGTTTCTCAAAATATCGGTCTTATCTGTTTTGTCTTCCCCTATTCTTAGCCACATTAGCCGGCACCGCTGTATCCTTGGCGGTCATTCCGTTAGCCGGTCTGGTCATAGTCTATTACCTGCAAAAACAGGATGGTGGTTTCTTTGATACAAGCAAAAGAGAACGGCTTGGAAGTTAACCTGCTGAAGACTCATCAATTTTCAACTATTTCAATCGCCGCGAGCTTTCTGAAACCAATCGAAAGCGCGGCGGAACCTGAGGAAGAAACGATTTATTTTTACGGCGCCGCCGCATACCTGAAGGAGCAAATCATTGACGCTTTCGGTTGTGCTGCCGGCAGCCGTTTCATGTACTCAGCGAATCTCTTTTTTGATCAGCAGCTGAAAACCTGCGGGACCCGTTTGATTCACCCATTATATAACGGGAATCTTCATGTTGACGCCCTGCTGAAAACTTTTGCAGACTTGTCTTTCCCTTCTTCTCTTTCATTCGAAGCAGTTGAAAAGGCCAGGAATGAGCTGCTGCTGAGAATCGAAAAGAAATTCACTGATCCTTTCTCCTACTCGGCGGCGCGCTTGGCTGAGGAGGTCTTCGGAAACCCGATGTACGGCACAGGCATGTTTGGCCGGAGAGACAGGATAAAGGCGATTCATCCTAAACGGTTTCTCGACGCAACGGACTTTATCGTTGATTTAGTGTCCCAGCAAAAACAGCTGAACATATTGGGACAAGTACATGCATGTGATGTTCGGGGACATGCCCCGCAAACGTCCGCTATAACGTCCGGAAGAATACCCGTAAACCGGCATGTGTTTGAAACAGAGACACGCAGCGCTGCAGGTCCTTCCGTCTTGACACTCGGATTTGACTGCGGAGAGATGAAAGATGCCAGCGATTATATCAAAATACAGCTAATAGACGGATTACTGGGAAAGTACGGCCATTCCGCTTTATTCAAGCACTTCAGAGAGAAGGATCTGGCAGTCTATCACGTTATCACCCGTTACGATGTCATGAACAATTTGCTGCTTGTTTCAATATGTACAGATCAGCTTCATGAGAAAGACATTCCCCCGCGCGTTTTGGAAGCTGTCGCAGCTTTTCATACAGATGAGCGGGAAATAGAACAGGCAAAGCAGTTTTTACGCAATGAATTGCTGCTGCAATTCGATTCTCCCGAAGGTCTATTGGCCTATATGGGGGTCCTGCGCCGCTTCTCCTGCACGAAAGAAGCCTTGCTGGATGGCATCTCAGCGGTTACATGCCGCGATGTATTGCAATTCATAGCGACCATCAATTATATCGGAGCTCATGTAGTAAGGGGATGAAGAGATGGAAAAGAAAGCCTTTTTTCAACAGCTGGATGAACGAACCGATATCAGATACACAGACAGCGGACTAAAAATATTCAGATTGAAATTCCCCCACGCCCACCTGCGGCTGTGCAATGTAAAAATCGATTTTGGAAGCCGGGATGTATGTATACGGGCAGAATCCGGTGATACACTGCTTCCGTATGGCACAGCGCATTTTTTAGAGCATCTTCTCTTCTGGCACAACGGCCGCAATCTGTACAGTGATTTTTTTGCGCATGGCGCGCTTTTAAACGCATTCACTACCTACACCGATACCAATTTCATGTTTACCTCATTACCGGATCGGCTCAGACAAACGATCCCCATCCTGCTTGATGCTTTATGGAACCACTCATTTGACAAGAAGATTGTCGCTCAGGAAAAAGCTGTGATTACAAGCGAAATTCAAACAGCACACCTTAACCATCAGCTCTCATATCATTATCAGCTGATCAGCATGCTTTCTCCCTCCTCACCAGCTGCCGTTTTCCCCGCAGGCAGAATCGAAGATATTGAGGCGCTGGACATCAGTGATTTACAAAAAGCCTATAAGGCTGCCTACCAAGCCCATCGGATGACGCTGTTTTTGATTGGGGGCTCAGAAAATACAGAAACGCTTTTGCCTCCTCACCTCCAGCTGGAAAAACGTCCGGATTATCATGCTGAAAGAAAAATCATCCCGGCATGCCCTCCAGCCCTCTCACAAAAAATGGTGCTGGGTGATGAGGAGCGGATGGAAGATACATGGACCGGATTACAGATCGGCGCACTTCCCGGGCAAAACGATCTGTTGGCGATAAAGCTTTATTGGGATATCGCGGCTCGTATTCTATTTCAATTAGATTCACCGTTTTTTCAAGAGATTCAGCAAACGTACCGCCTGGAAATCGATCGTTTGTCAGCCGAGACTTATATCTATGAGGATGGCGGTTTCTTGATCCTTCACAGTCAAGGGACCCATTCTTCAGCTTATATCGATGTGGCTTCATACTATGTCACACAGAAGAAAGAACAGGTTGCCGCCTGGCTTCAATACGGCAAGGACTCTTTGACAGACGCGATCATTTATGACAGCGATTATGTGCGTAAATGCTTCGAGTGGGCAGCCGAGTGTGACAGGTGCGATTGCTCGTTTCTTGACATGTACCACATCATTCAAGATATGGATGCGCAGGTTTTCTTGTCTCTCATTGATGCAATGGCATCTTCTAACAAAGCGATCATTCATGTTTCTCAGAAAGAGGCGATCAGACAATGATAAAAAACACTGTCTTTACCCTTTTATTGCTGCTTATAGGTATGGCGGCTTATTCCTTCGGCTGGGTTCAGGTCGTGGCCGAAGCCGCCGCCCAATATGTACAGATGATCAACAATGACGCTGTGCGGCTCGGGCTGCTGGCTTGTACCGCTGCCCTCCTGATGCTGCCTGCTTTTCTCTATCTTCATTATGTCACCCAATCCGTGAAAAACATGACAGCAGCTTTTCAGAAACTCACACAGTCTCATCAAAGCTGCTGTGACTTTCAGCAACACAACTTGTGCAGCCGATATGCAGAAGACGTCAAATCGCTGCGTGACAGCTATAAAAACGTCCGCCAAACATACGTGATGGCTGCCGTGTTGTGCCAAGTCTTCATATTCGGCTGCATGTTCGAAATCGTTAAAGCCGTCCCTTTCCGCCTTCACACGCCCCCTGCCTTTTCAATGGGACTTGCGATGCTACTGATCCTGTATTTATTGTTTTGCATGCGAACGTATTTGCGGCAGCTTTTCCGGCACGGCAGCCTGTTCAGAAAAGTGTTTGCGGGAGTGCTGGCAGCAGCCGGGATTTGGTGGATGCTCAGTTTCTCTATAAGTGAACTGCTGTTTCTGATTATCCTGGCTGCCATTCAGCAAATCGGATCATTTATTTATAAACGATTCTCTTATCGCAGCACCGCTTCTCTTGATCTATAAAATAGCTACATCGCAATCGCAGACGGACCCGCGCCAACCGGAATCACCGTCACGGCTGTATAATCACTTGTGCAGTACACGGTCACAGCATTGTCGTTGGGCTGTGCCGCATAAATATACTGTTTGTCCGGCGTTACGGCGAGGTCAAAAGCGCCGGGGAGAGACACGTTTGCAATGATCCTCTGTCTGGCCGTATTAACTACATATAAGTTATTAATGAGAAACGGTTCACTATATGGCTCTAGAAAATAAGCTCTAGTACTATCGAGAGAAAATACAATCGTCCTCAGCGTTTCAAATAAACGGCTGAAGTCCCCTCCCCTGCTTAATGGTGACAAACTAATCTCCGTTACACCTTTCGGCCACAGCTCACCATTCAATACGTACGCAAAATTTCCAGCGTAAGGAGTTGCAATTAAACTGGGAAATTCAAATGTATCTATGATACTTTCTACCAACTGCCCAGTATTTACATCATATTTATCAACCGACCAACTGCTTCCATTAGCGGTATAGACATACTGTCCATTCGGATCAAGAGCAAAGTCTAAAGCGCCGGGTATCGGAATGACATCAATGACCGATTGAGAGGCCGTGTTAATCACATATATAGATCCGGCGGCCATCACGTATGCGAACTCATCTGTTGGATCAAATTCGATTTTTCTCGGCCCTCCTCCAACAGTAATGGTATTTATGATAGTTAATGTTTTATTATCAATCACTGAAACAAGGTTGGTATTTCCATGGAGGATATACGTGAATGCTTTATCGAAAGTAACGCCTAGATTAGTTGGCACAGCAGAAAACGGGATTGTTTTTACAACAGTGTTTAAATCTGCATCAATGACCGAAACCGTGCTGTCTCCAGTATTGGCAGTAAACACATATGATTGAGGGTCTGGTGATGGCGGTAAAACAAGTGTCCCGGTCACCGTAAGCGGACTGCCGTAGAACGGTACAATGAGCAGATCTTCCACTGTTATTTGACTGAAATCAGGACAGCGGCCAGACTGTGCTGCATAATAAACAACTTGATCAATCTCTTCGGTATGAATCACAGAAACCGCCCCATTGCCTTGTCCATATTGATTTCGTACAGGCGACACACTGACAAGAAGCGTAATGGTCCCTTGTACTCTCACAGCATATCGAACACCGATATCTTCTGGTTCCGGCCCAGTCTGGATTAAGCAAGGCTCACTGATACAGGACAAATTGTCTGTACTCCATGTAACAGCCGCTGACGCTTAGGCCGTATCAACCTTGAAGCCCTCAGGGAAATCTATCGGCACTTGAAACGGCGCTTCCCGGCTAATTTCCTCATCACAAAAACAGAAACAATTTTCCTGTAAAGCAGAAAGATCATTCTTTTTCATGATTTCACGTCCTTTTAGAAATGCACAACATGCAGCGGTTAAATCGTAATGGCACCCGGTGAAACCCCAAGAGATATCACAGTTTCCTCAGAATAATCATCTGTGTTGTAAACAATGATGCTCTGCTCTATAAAACGAGTTGCATACAGAAAATCGCCATTCGGGGTAAACGCATAGTCTGTTGCTGATTGCGGAAGATTTCCAATTACACCTGCTCCATTCGGACTGACAGAATATAAATTGCCAGTGAAGCTGTCATGTAAATACACCTCTGATCCACTCGTAAACATTACATATAGCCCGTCAGGCTCCAGCTCTTGGGTATCCCTGATCGTAAACGTATTTAAATCAATAACCGTCAAATAATTGAATAAGAATTCTTGTTCTAATACATACGCATACCGCTCCGTAGAATCTGTTTCTATGGATGATACGATAAGCTCTCGTTCAATCGTTCCTAAGACTTCACCGGTAGATAAGTCCACTTTTTGCACTAACCCAAAATTAAGAACATAGGCGAATAACCCATTGGGATCGATTGCAACATCATATCCTTCCACAGGAATCGACCTATCCACAGTTAACGTATCAATTCCAATCACATAAACCACAGTACCGGTGAAAACATAAGCAAACTCATGATTAGGGATAAAACTAATCAATCGAGGCGGCTGATCCAGCAATATAGTTGCTGTCACTGTTAATGTGTCATAATCGATGACAGAAATCACATTATTGTTGGGATGTAAGACAAACACAGCGCTTTTATCTGGCGTAATTTCAATACCTGCCGGATTGTACGGAAGAGCAATCGTTGTCACAACAGTATCGGTGTTTGTATCAATCACAGAAACTGATTGATCATTTGGATTCGCTGTAAACGCGTAGACGGGTTCCGGCTCCGGTACAAGCACAATTGTCCCCGTCACCGATAAAGGACTGCCGTAAAACGGCGGAACAACAACAAGGTTCTCAATCGTGATGTCACTGATATCCGGGCAATCATCCGATTCATCGGAATAATAGACGACTTGATCGATTTCTGCATTGTGAATGACGGAAACAGCCCCGTCCCCTTGTCCATATTGATTTCGGACAGGTGAGACACTGACGAGTAGCGTAACGGTTCCCTGCAGGCGCACTGCAAATTGAACACCGACCTCATCAGGCTCAGGCCCCGTTTGAATTAAGCAACGGTCACTGACACAAGAAAGGCTGTCTGCATTCCACGTCACGTTTGCAACAGCTTCAGCCGGATCAACGACAAACCCTTCAGGTAATTCAATCGGTGCTTGAAACATGGCTTCTCGGCTTGCTTCTCCCTCACAAAAACATAAGCACTCTTCTTGTTCTGCTCCTGCTTTTTCTTTAAAGGAAAGCTTGTTTTTTCTCATTCCTTCACTTCCTTTTCAGACATACACTGCTCACGCAGATATAACAGAATATGGAAGGGTAACGTGTTTGCTTGTACAAATTGCTGAGGGTAAACGCTTCTTTTTGAAAATATATCTCCAAACATGCGGTGTAACGAAAGAAAAAATTGCGGTTTTTTTGCGCTTCTCACAAGAATGTTGATGATAAAATATGACATATATAGAATTATGAAGGGAGGGATTTACAAACGTGACAGGTGTCATATCTTCTTCTTCCATCGGAGAAAAGATTAACGAATGGTATATGTACATACGCCGATTCAGCATACCCGATGCAGAATATTTGCGACGAGAAATCAAGCAAGAGCTGGATCAAATGGAAGAAGATCAAGACCTTAATTTGTACTATTCACTGATGGAGTTTCGGCACAACCTGATGCTTGAGTACCTTGAACCGTTAGAAAAAATGAGGATTGAGGAACAGCCGAGACTGTCTGATCTGCTGCTTGAGATTGATAAAAAACAGGCTCGTTTAACTGGTCTGCTTGAGTACTATTTTAATTTCTTCAGAGGCATGTATGAGCTGGACCAGCGGGAATATCTGTCGGCTATTAAATTTTTCAAAAAGGCCGAAAGCAAGCTGATATTCGTTAAGGATCGGATAGAGAAAGCTGAGTTTTTCTTTAAGATGTCTGAATCTTATTACTATATGAAACAAACGTATTTTTCAATGGACTATGCACGGCAAGCATATGAAATATACAAAGAAAATGAAGCTTATAATATAAGATTGCTGCAGTGTCATTCTTTATTTGCCACCAATTTTTTAGATTTAAAACAGTATGAGGATGCCGTCTCACATTTTCAAAAAGCTTATTCTATGGCAGAAGCTGAAAAGCAGCCCCAATTAATGGGAAGAACTTTGTACAATATCGGGCTTTGTAAAAACAGCCAAAGCCAATATGAGGATGCCATAACTTATTTCAAAAGAGCAATAGCTGTTTTTGAAGAATCAAATATTCTTCCTTCCTTACCTCAAGCGTATTTTTTAATTACACAGATCCATTATAAATTAGGAAAAATGGATAAAGCTCATGAATATCATAGTAAGGGAATGGCTTATTCACAAAAGGCCGGAGATGTAATATATTTATCAGAGTTTGAATTTTTAAAATCTTTATACTTATCAGGCCCGGATGAAGAAGCAATTCAAGGATTTTTTGATTTTCTCGAAAGTAAAATGTTGTATGCTGATCTTGAAGATTTCGCTATTGATGTGGCAAAATATTATCATGAACGTAAAAATTTTCAAAAAGCTTCTGCTTATTTTTTGAAGGTGGAACAAGTAAGGCAACTTATTCAAGGAGGAGTGAGTTTGTATGAAATTGAAGTCTAAACTATTACTCTCTTGTCTGGCTCTAAGCACTGTGTTCGTGGCAACAACTATTGCAAATGCACCTACACACCAAATTGAAGTTGCACAACGAGGAATGATTTAATGAATACAACCGGTTTTCATCGGTTGTTTTTTTTTGTTAAATACACAATCGGGACAAAAGTTTTATTTTTTGAATCTCTAAATATTATTACTTACTAATTTAAATTGGTTACCTCACCCACAAACATAGGAAACAAGATAATTTTCATTATATGAAAAAATAAAAATATGTTTACTTTTCCTTTTTTTTGAACTAATATATATATGACTTAAGTTCAGTATCACTTCAATTGGAGTTTAAAAATGGAGGATTTATTTTGAAAGTTCAATTCAAAAAAAGGATTAGTTTACTCATCATCATGTTTGGGATCGCAGTTTCCTCACTGGGTGTTACACAGGCGGTTCATGCAAAAGCAAATACGAGCGATTCAAGGGTGCATTTTACTTTCAGATGGTACAGCCCTTACGACTATACAACTGCTCGAAGAAAACAAAATAGAAGCTACATGTATATGCATCTCCTAAAGAAAGATGATGGAGGTAAATTTAATGTATGGGCAGAGGCAGATAAAAACGTTCACTCTGGCGGGCGCGACTGGCACAATGTATCCGGTGGTGGAACTCACGAAGGAACAGTACACCCGGGTCATACATACTTATTTTCCAACACTGCTGTTGAAGATTACGGGAGAAATGTACCCGTAAGGTTTGGCGGTTACAGCCGCAGCAGTGATTCCTTCTCAACTGATTGGAGTCCTGACAGCGTAAAACCTAAGGGAAATTACACAATCTATTAATAGCTTTCTCAAAACAAAGCGATCTTACATTAAACATGTAAGATCGCTTTTTAAGGTAAAAATAATATCCACTCTTCAAGATTGTTTATTAAAATAAAACTATCCAAAACTCACACAGAGTTTTAATAAAAAAACAGGAGCCTCGCACATGATTTCTTTCTTTTTAAAGCGTTTATTGAAAAATAAAGAGATTTATTTTTCTTTATTCATTAGTATCGTTCTTATGATCGTCAGTTATCTAGGTATACTCTTCTTTCATCAGAAGATCAATCTTCCTTATGAAATCCATAACTCACCGTTTTTATCGAATATTGCAGAAGGAAATACAACCTCAGCTCAGACTGTCTGGATTCTCATTCTTCCGTTATTAGCATCACTTCCAATGTCCGGTATGTACCGTGAAGATAAAAATACTGGATTTTTTATGAATGTTATAACAAAAACAACTAAAAAGAAATACTTTACAGTATTATTCGGATTGAATGTTGTGATTTCTTTTTTGGTTATTTTTTTACCGTTATTATTAAACCTTTACTTGCTGATGATGACATATCCTTCAGTAAATCCGGACGGAATTGTCAATTATATGGACCCAATCGTTTTGGGCGGAACTGATTTAGCAAACCTTTATTATGAAAACTCGCTGATTTATACTCTCATTTTATTTATACTAAATGGTTTGTACGGTGCCATTCTCTCTTCCATTGGATTAGCTTTATCATTTTTTATTAAAAAGAAATATTTTGTTTATATCATACCTTTCTTAATTAATTTGATAGGCTTTACTTTACTCAACAACCATTACAATCCAATGAAATATATTGTTAACGATGGAGGGTTTTTGAGTGTAGATAAGTTTATTTATTTGAACCTTAGCGTGTTCATTGTAACTACTTTACTTTATATGTGGGGAAAAAAACGCCGTGTTTTATTATAATACTCTAAAATCAACATTAAGAATGAAGTGGCCGGGTATCACCGTCGCATTACTGCTGCAGTTAATTGCTGTTTATTTCTTTTTTCATCAAGAAAATGGTAGTGATGATAGTTTTGTACTGGAAAATATTTTTTCCTATTGGCATCTCGTTTCTATTTTATGCCCTGCTGCCGTTGTATTTTCTGTTTTGATCTCATCCGATTACTTTTCAATTTATACTGTAATCCGAGTAAACAATGCACCTTATCTAACAATGATATACCTTTTAAAAACACTTTTATTTTCAGCAGTATACGGGATTATCATTATGGGTGAATTATATACTTTATGTGTATTCAATGATACGGGACTATTGTATGTGACCCCGATATCTTTCATCACTCATGTCTTTGCATTTATTTTCATTTGTTATGTTGTTTCATTTATTTTACTGTATTTGAATCAAATCATTGTAGTTTTTCTATTCATTCTTTTATTTTTAATTGATTACCTTGCATGTAATGGTATGCTCTTTTTAAATGGTTTTGTACTGGAATTAAGTGATTCGGCTGAATTATTATTGATTAGATTAGGGATTATGTTGTTATTATTCGGGATTTCTATAGAATCTATAAAGCGACGCAATTATTTACAGCAGGTTGAGGAGAAAGGAGCAAACTGATTGTCTTTTATGAATATGCTGAAACGTGATATTGTCATGCGTTTCAATGAAAGTAAGATTACATACTTTGTCATTAGCTTAGCTGTTGCCCTCCTTCTTTTATGCTTCCTCTGGAATAGCAATAAGACGGGACAGCTAGAACATCAAAGTTTTTCCGACAGCCTGACCACACTATTTCATTCGATGAATTTCTTTGATCTACATATCTTATATACACAGCATAGATTATCTATCCCTCTACAATGGATTAGTTTTCAAGTGCTGCCTTTGTTGATTGTGGGTAATTTTATGTTTAGTGACATTCAAATTTCTGGAGCTTATATCCTTCCAAAACTCCCCAAAAAAGGAGTATATATATTCAGCAAACTTCTGTCACTGTTTGTTCTGATTGTATCTATTTGGTGTGTATGGCTTTTTATATACATTATGTTATTTACCTCATTTAATGGCTTTACAGCAGAACTGAACAGCAAGGTAATATTATTTATGTTAATTCAAATCTTAGTTTCGTTTATGTATGCAGTTTTGCTAGAAACTTTAACTTTCATGATATCTTTTATATCAGCATTTATTATTATTGTTGCTTATATTGTAATATCTATTTTTTTTCACAGCTCTTTATTCATCGCTTCATTTGCTATGGCTGGAAAGTGGGCTTTTATTGATTATTCGCGCATGAACATTAACTACTCAGATGGTCGTTTTTTTCATGCCTCTGACTTTTTATTAATTGCACTTATTTTCTGTGCAGCTTGTACTTTTATTAGCCTAGTTTTTATTAAAAAAACAGATATTTTAGGAGAGTAAATATGACGTCGTATATCGAGTGTAAAAATATAGTAAAAAAATTAAAGGGAAATCATGTATTAGATGATATCAGTTTTTCAATTAAAGAAAACGAATTTGTCGTGTTAAGAGGCCATAATGGATCTGGAAAGACAATGATTTTAAGAGCCATCGCCGGACTGCTAACATTAACAAAAGGCGAAGTTTCTGTTAACGGCCTCGTGATCGGAAAAGATATTGACTTCTCTGAACATACAGGTCTGTTAATTGAATATCCGAGCTTCATCCCTGTCTATTCGGGATTTCAAAATCTGAAATTCCTTGCTTCTATCAAGAAAAAAGTATCTGATGAAGAAATCAAAGAAGTAATAAGAAAAGTTGGGTTAGACCCCGAAGATAAGCGTAAAGTCAAACGCTATTCTTTAGGGATGAAGCAACGCTTAGGAATTGCTCAAGCAATAATGGAAAAACCCAAATTACTTCTTTTAGATGAACCGACAAATGCCTTAGACAAAAAAGGGATTAATCTTATACTGGATATCCTAAAAACCGAAAAAGAAAACGGCACAACGATTGTAGTGGCTAGTCATGATGATACGCTATGTGAAAATAGTGTTGTCGACAGAATTATTGATATTAGTGAAGGTAAACTGGAGGATACAGATGAATAAACGTTGGATTTTCTTTATTGTTTTATTAATAATAGTAACATTCAGCTGTGTTCGTTTCTATACAGTGAATGCCCAAAATGATAAATATTCTCCAAAAAATATTAATATTGCCGCAAACCAAACAATCGATACAGGAAAAGGAATAAAATTTCATATTTTAAAACCATTAAAGCCGGTCAAGTCATTTGATAAAGATACAAATTCCATAAAATATATATACATTTTGCCTTTTAATGCTGAAAATACTTCTAATCATAAAATTACTCTAGAAGATCTTTCACCGGACGGAAAAAACTTTTTATTTTTTGGTCAGTATCAATATAATAAACAATTGATGCCTTATAATTATGATTTGCCGGATAAGTATCAATTCAATACAGAGATTCCACCAGGGAAAACAGTACTAGGATATGTAGGATTAAGTTTGTATCCCGACGAAAAAGCAAATTATAAAAATTTCAATCCTGAATCATCAAAAGTATCTGCTTATTATACTGTAATAGACGACGAATCTAATAAAAGAATTTCTTATAAAATGACTTTAAATAATTAAAAGATAAAAAAGGGCCTGGATGTAATTCAGGCCCTTTTTTATTAAAAACTATTTCACAAACCCAAGCAGCATTTCACGGATGATTTTGCTGGCTGTGTTTGCCGTTTGCTCTGAGTGGTCATACACCGGTGCGACTTCCACTAAATCAGCGCCCTTTACGTTTACCTCTGAACGCGCAATTTCATGGACGGATGCAAGCAGTTCTTTAGACGTGATGCCGCCGGCGTCAACCGTTCCTGTACCCGGTGCGTGTGCAGGGTCTAATACGTCAATGTCAATTGTGACATAAACCGGACGGCCCGCCAGCTTCGGAAGCACCTCTTTCAGCGGTTCAAGCACCTCAAATTTTGAGATGTGCATGCCGTTTTCCTTTGCCCATTCAAACTCTTCTTTCATGCCGGAACGGATTCCGAATGAATACACATTGTGCGGTCCGATCAATTCTGCCGCCTTACGGATCGGCGTGGAGTGAGAAAGCGGTTCTCCCTCATAATCAACACGAAGATCTGTATGTGCGTCAAAATGGATGATCGCAAGGTCTGGGTATTTCTTGTACATCGCTTTAATGACAGGCCATGACACGAGGTGCTCCCCGCCCATACCCATTGGGAACTTCCCTTTTTCTAAAATGCTGTCCACGTACTCTTCAATCATATCCAGGCTTCGCTGCGGATTTCCGAACGGCAGCGGAATGTCGCCGGCGTCAAAGAAGTTCAAGTCAGCCAGATCGCGGTCTAAATATGGGCTGTATTCCTCAAGGCCGATTGACACCTCACGGATTCTGCTTGGACCAAAGCGTGAGCCCGGGCGATAGCTGACTGTCCAGTCCATCG
The DNA here is from genome assembly GCF_001719225.1 of Bacillus sp. FJAT-14266. Classification (NCBI taxonomy): domain Bacteria; kingdom Bacillati; phylum Bacillota; class Bacilli; order Caryophanales; family Bacillaceae; genus Bacillus; species Bacillus sp. FJAT-14266. The sequence continues at coordinate 538,138 of NZ_CP017072.1, read as the reverse complement.
GCATGCCGTAAAGAATGGCGTCCGCTTCTTCCCACTCGGGACGGCTCGCGATAAATACTTTTCCTGAATAAGCTTCATCAAATCTCATCTATAATACCCTCGCTTTCCTGTAAAAAAGCGCAAGATTCGCTCCTGCGCCATACCTTCATTATTTAATCAGGTCACTCACAAATTTCGGCAGAACAAACGCCGCTTTATGAATATCTTTTGTGTAATATTTCGTCTCAATATCGAAGAAACGGCTGTCTTCCACTGCAAGCGGATCATATTTTTTCGAGCCAATTGTAAATGTCCACAAACCGCTTGGATATGTCGGAATGTTCGCCGTATACAGCTTCGTAATCGGGAAGATTTCCTTCACGTCGCGCTGTACATTTGTGATTAATTCCGGTGTAAACCATGGGTTGTCCGTCTGCGCAACGAAAATACCGTCTTCTTTCAGCGCTTTTGCGATTCCTGCGTAGAATCCTTTTGTAAACAGGTTTACAGCCGGTCCGACTGGTTCAGTTGAATCTACCATGATGACGTCGTATTGATTTTCAGATTTTGCAATGTGCATAAATCCGTCATCTACCTGCACGTCAACGCGCGGATCATCCAGTTTGCCTGCGATAGAAGGAAGGAACTTTTTAGAGTATTCGATAACCTTGCCGTCAATATCTACAAGTGTCGCTTTTTTCACGCTTGGGTGCTTCAGGATTTCTCTGATAACGCCGCCGTCACCGCCGCCGACTACGAGAACGTGCTCCGGATTTGGGTGCGTAAATAATGGCACATGCGCCACCATTTCGTGATAAACGAATTCGTCTTTTTCAGATGTCATCACCATGCCGTCCAAAAACAGCATGTTGCCGAACTCTTCTGTTTCCACCATTTCTAAATGCTGAAACTCCGTTTGTTCTGTATGTAACGTCTTGTTAACCTTCATCGTAATGCCAAAGTTTTTCGTCTGCTTCTCTGTGTACCAAAGTTCGCTCAATTGTCATCTCCCTTTCGAGGCTGTATTCATTTATTGTAAGCGTCTAATCAGCTTTTATTCTCGGTTGAAATCTCATTTTCACCTAAGGAAAAAGTATAGAGGATGGCGGGGAAAAAGTAAAGATGCGTCCTGTTCTGCGATGTTTAAAAACGATCTTTTTTTCTCATAATAGTAGAAACATAAAAAAAGGGGGAACCCGTTGTGGATGCAATGACAAATAAACGGCTGAGACTGACGCTGAAAACCGTTCGCGCCTTTATCTTTTTAGGGGCTTTTGCGGCCTTGGCGGCAGCTGCCGTGTTTATGACTGTCATTTTGATAGCCAAATACCAGGGCGCTCCCTCGGTGCAAGTGCCGCAATCCACGATTTTGTATGCGAGTGACGGCTCAAAGCTCGGGGAAACGAACTACGGCGAAAAGCGCTATTGGGTCCCCTTAAAGGACATGAATCCGACGATCGTAAAAGCGACAGTGGCGATTGAAGACCAGAATTTCTACGATCATCACGGCTTTGATTATAAACGCATGGCCGGCGCGGCGCTTGCTGACCTGAAAGCATTTGCCAAAGTTCAGGGTGCAAGCACCATCACCCAGCAATATGCCAGAAATTTATACCTTGAACACGACAAAACGTGGAAACGGAAATGGAATGAGGCGTTCTACACGATCCGTCTGGAACAAAACTATTCTAAGGACGAGATATTAGAAGGCTATTTAAATACGATTTACTACGGCCACGGCGCCTACGGCATTGAAGCAGCTTCCCGCCTGTATTTCGGCAAGCATGCCAAAAACCTGACGGATGCGGAGGCGGTGCTTTTGGCAGGAATCCCGAAAGGCCCTTCCGGCTATTCACCGTATGTCAATGAGACGAAGGCCAAGGAACGCCAGAAAACGATTGTGCGGATGATGGAAAAGCAGCAGATGATCAGCCAAAAGAAAGCGGATGAATTGATCAAGGAACCTCTTTCCTATCAGCCTTTGAATAAACAAGTTTCCAAGAGAAAGGCTCCTTATTTCTACGACAATGCGATGAGAGAGCTGGAAAAAAAGCTCGGCATGACACGGGAGCAAATTGAAACGAGCGGGTTAAACGTCTATACAACGGTAGATAAACGGATGCAGCGCATCGCCGAGGAGACCATTACCGAAACGGTTAACGGGGGATCTGACATTCAAGTCGGGTTTTCAGCCATTGATCCCCGCACCGGAAACGTTCTCGCCCTTGTCGGCGGCAGGGATTATCAAAAAAGCCCGTTTGACCGGACGACACAGGCGAAGCGCCAGCCTGCTTCGACGATCAAGCCGTTGCTGTACTATAAAGCGATTCAGAGCGGATTTACGCCAGTCACTTTGATGAAAAGCGAAGAAACCGAGTTTCAAATTGATGCAAAGGGAGAAACCTATTCTCCAAGCAACTATAACGGATACTATGCCAACAAGCCGATTACGCTTCTGCAGGCGCTGGCGCTTTCCGACAATATTTACGCTGTGAAAACGCATCTTTTTCTCGGCACGAACAAACTTGTAAAGACGGCAAAGGAATTCGGCATTACCGCCCATCTTCAAGCACTGCCGTCCCTGGCACTCGGCACCGAACCCGTACGTCCGATTGAGATGGTCAACGCCTATGCCATGCTCGCAAATGGCGGAAAGAAAATCGAACCGACTTTTATTTCAAGGGTAACGGACGCAGCCGGCCACGTGCTGTACGAAAACCCGAATCAGCATAAACAAGTGCTTGATGAAAAAGCCGCTTTTGTCACAGCGAGTATGATGACAGGCATGTTTGATACCGATTTAAATGGATATACGTCGGTAACGGGGCGAACGATAGCCAACCGCCTGACAAGAACGTATGCCGGAAAATCAGGAACCACCAGCGCAGACAGCTGGATGATCGGCTTCAATCCGAAGCTGGCCGCAGGTGTTTGGACCGGCTATGACAAAAACAGCACCATCGACTCGGTCGAAGAAAAAAGCTATGCTAAAACCATTTGGGCGGACTTCATGGAGGACGCGCTCAAAGGCGAACCAGAAACCGCGTTCAAGCCGCCAAAAGGCGTAACCGGTGTGTACATTGATCCGGAAACAGGCTACTCATCAGGTCCCGGCTGTGCCGCTAAGCATTACACATATTTTGTGAAAGGCACAGAACCAGCAAACATGTGCTACGGGGCAGAACCAGCAAAACAAACAAAAGACCGGCTTCCATCCAAAGAAAAGCCCGCTTCCGAGAAAAAGTGGTGGGACAAATGGCTGGGGCGACATCATTGAAAATAACCCGGCTCCTCGGAGGCCGGGTTATTCGTATGGTTCCTTCATAATCGATGGAAGAATGTTAAACAATCGAGCTGAACAATCAGTTTTGGGATAAAGTGGTGAAATTCTCATTTCTTCGACGCCAGCTTTCATCTCCCAGTCGCCGACTCATATCCCCCTAAAAATGAAAAACCCCGAGTCTTGTTTCGGCTCGGGATTTTCCATGTCCTATTTCTGTATCACCAGTTTACTCAATGTTTACAAAAAATATCTCAAATACTTTAAAAGTTCACAGAAAATTCACAAATTAATTATCTTCCGGAAGCAGGCTTGTTTTTAATTCATCTGATGAACGGTCCCATAGGCCCTGATCATGCTTTTTCAGAAATTCGCCTAGTACACGCTTCGAGCTGTCGTCCATTTTATCAACGATGATTTTCCGTTTCATGGATTTATCCATCAAATTCACATGCTCAGGCAGCGACTTGTAGCCTCTTCTGATGCTTCTGTCGACCGTCATTTCACAGGCTGTCACACCAGCGTAATAAGGCCCCTCTTCTTTTCTGTCAATCGTTACCCACACAAGCCAGTATGGTTTTCCGTTCGGCACTTCTTCTTTATTCGGGAGAAATTTAATTCCTTTTTCAACGGTGCTGCGGGCATGCATGGCGCCGATGTCTACGAACGCTTCTTTTTCCTCTACATCAACGAATACGGGAGAAATGTTATCAAGGCTGAGTGCCCCTACGCCAAAACCGCCGTGTCCGTCTGTCGGATCACTTTTGATAATATTAAACCCGATTGATTTTTTCTTTTTTTCTTCCATGAAGTTCTACCTCCTACAAAAGCGGTTGAAATATCGCTGAAAACAGCTTTAAAATCGAATCTCTTCCTGCATTGAGCATCGGCCACAGCACGTAAGATCCTAGCGGTGTCACAAACAGCACCAAAAATACGATAAAGCCGTAGCTCTCCGCCTGCGTCATTTTGGCACGCACGCCCGGCGGAACGAGATCTTCTATAATTCGATAGCCATCGAGCGGAGGAAGCGGCAGCAGATTAAATAAAAACAAGACAAGATTCAGCTGTATCCAAATAGAAAAAAACTGATCCAGCCCCGTGCTGAACGCCGCAAGCATTTCCATTCCGTACGCATGCATCAACACTAACAAAAAGAAACCAATAAACGCAAGAATCAGGTTACTGACGGGCCCGGCTATAGATACGAGCACACCGGCAAGCCGGGGTTTCTTAAAGAAGCGGCGATTCACGGGAATGGGGCGCGCCCACCCGAATCCGGCCACCAGAATCAAAATGGTTCCGAACGGATCAAGGTGTTTAATGGGATTCAGCGTCAGTCTTCCTTGTTTTTTCGCCGTATCGTCACCGAATTTGTATGCGACATAAGCGTGGGCAAGCTCGTGCATCGTAAACGACACAATTAGCGTGATGACGAGGTATGGCATTAAAGATAACGGATAATATAAAAAACGGTCCAAGTGAGATATCCCTCTTTCTCAAAATGCAAGAATTTACTTTATTCAGTATACTATAAGAAGCCTCTTTTTCTAAAGAGAGGAAACGAGATAAAGGAGGATTCAGCACCCATGCCATACGTAACTGTCAAAATGCTCGAAGGCCGTACAGACGAGCAAAAACGCAATCTTGTCGAGAAAGTAACAGAAGCCGTAAAGGAAACAACCGGTGCTTCTGAAGAAAAAATTGTTGTCTTTATAGAAGAAATGAGAAAAGACCATTATGCCGTCGCAGGCAAACGCCTGAGCGATATGGAATAATCTCTATAAAGCCGGCGCTTCGCGCACCGGCTTTTATTATCCCTATTGAGCCAGCTTCGCAATAATCGCCAAGAACGTCTCTTTCTCTTCGGCTGTTAAACGTTCAAACATGCCGTCAATCAGCTGCTGGCGGTTTTCGATCATTTGTTCAGCCGCTCCCCGGCCCGATTCAGAAAGCGTAATCCATACAGTGCGGCGGTCATTGTTATTTCTGGATCTCTCAATAAACCCTTCCTGCTCTAAATGATTCAGAGCTGTGGTCGTGGCAGAGGGAGACAGTGTGACCTCCTTCAAAATATCCTTTATGGTGCAGCTCCCATGTCTGTATATGATCCGCAGAATAAACCCTCTTACATTATTCACGTGTTTCGGAACGGTGGCTTCATCTAATTGCTTCGTGCTTTTCAAATATTTTGTAAGTGCGTGATCCAGCAAATTTGCTTCCAGTTTGTCATGGTCCATGTCAATTTCCCCATTTCGAGATGCATTCATAACATACGAACGATATGATTTACTTATTATTTTACTGATTCCGAATAGGGAAAGTCAAAAAAGCAAAATGTGAATTCACAGCTTTTATCCTACATGCCTCGATTTTCCACCTGTTTGACAAGTTTATCTTTAAAAGTTTGGAAAGGAACGTGTTCACTCTGCTGATGTCCGAATTGGCGGACGTTTACCGCATTCTCCTGCTCCTCATGATCTCCAAGCACCAGCACGTACGGGATTTTCTGCACCTGCGATTCTCTGATTTTATAGCCGAGCTTCTCATTGCGCTCATCAATGCCGGCTCTTATCCCCGCCTGCTTCAGCTCCGCCTGCACCTTTCTGCAATAGTCTAAGTGAACGTGCGAAACCGGTATGATTTGAACCTGGACCGGTGCGAGCCAGACTGGGAAAGCCCCGCCGTAATGCTCGATCAAAATACCGAAGAAACGGTCGATCGAGCCGAAAACCGCTCTGTGGATGACAACGGGACGAACCTTCTCATTGAGTTCGTTGATATATGTTAAATCAAATTTTTCCGGCATTTGAAAATCAAGCTGAATTGTCGCACATTGGTGGCTCCGTTTCAGGGCATCTTTTATGTGGAAATCAATTTTCGGCCCGTAAAACGCCCCATCACCTTCATTGATCTCATAAGAGAGGCCAAGCTCCTCAAGGACGCGTGCTAAGGCACGTTCCGACGCTTCCCAAAGGCTGTCATCGCCTAATGAATCCTCCGGGCGAGTCGAAAGCTCAACTGAATACTCGAAACCAAATGTCCGATATACCTCATCAATCAGCCGAATCGCTTCTTTGATCTCACTCTCAATCTGATCCTCCCGAACGAAAATATGGGCGTCATCCTGACAGAACGTCCGAACGCGAAGCATTCCGTTTAAAGCGCCGCTGTATTCATGGCGGTGCACCTGTCCGAATTCCGCCATGCGAATTGGCAGATCCCGATAAGAATACAGGCTGTTTTTAAAAATGAGCATGTGGCCGGGGCAATTCATCGGCTTCATTGCGAACCTTGTATCATCCACTTCTGAAAAGTACATATTGTCGCGATAATGGTCCCAATGGCCTGACTGCTCCCATAACCGCTGATTCATCATAAACGGCGTACGCACCTCATCGTAGCCGGCATTTGTTTGCAGCTCACGCGAGAAGCGCTCCAGCTCATTGCGGACAATCTGCCCTTTCGGCAAATAAAACGGCATCCCCGGCGCTTCTTCAGAAAACATAAACAGCCCTAACTGTTTGCCGAGCTTGCGATGGTCTCGTTTTGCCGCTTCTTCCAGCATATGCAGGTGCGCATCCAAATCTTTTTTCTTTTGAAACGCAACCCCGTACACCCGCTGCAGGACTTCATTTTTACTGTCTCCGCGCCAATAAGCGCCTGATACTCTTGTCAGTTTGAACGCCTTGATCATCCCTGTAGAAGGAAGATGCGGCCCGCGGCACAGGTCAACGAATTCCCCTTGCTGGTACAGTGTGATATCCTCCCCACGCGGAATATCCTTTAAAATCTCAAGCTTGAGCCGCTCGTCTTTTTGTGCAAACAGCTCTTCAGCTTCTTCGTAAGAAACCTCTATACGTTTGATTTCAAGATTCTCATTTATTATGTTTTTCATTTCTTTTTCGATGGCCTCTAAGTCTCCTGATGCCAAGCTTTTCCCCAGCTTCATGTCATAGTAGAAGCCGTCTAAAATCACAGGCCCTACCCCCAATGACACTTCGCCGTACAGCCGTTTTACTGCTTGGGCCAGCACGTGCGCTGTTGTGTGGCGAAGCACCTGCAAGCCTTCTTGTGAATCGAGTGTGACAATCGAAAGCTCAGCATCTTCCTCCAGCTTAAAGCTGAGATCAACAAGCTTGCCGTTGACCTGACCTGCGGCAGCCTTCTTTTGCAGACTGGAACTGATAGAACCAGCCGCTTCTTTGATTGTGATGCCTTTCGGATATTCCTGGTTCTGTCCGTCCGGAAGCTGAATGTGCACATGTTTACTCATTTTAGAACACTCCTTATTCATTGTTGTATATAAAAAAACACACCCGTCCCGCAGATAGGGACGAGTGTGTGATTAACCCGTGGTTCCACCCAAGTTCCCGACAAATACGATATTGTCGGCTCGGTGCTGTAACGCAGCATAGACGGCATTGGTTACTTCAGTTCCCCAATGCTGCTCCAAGGCGGTAAATGATATTCCTAAGCTGGGAAGCTCTCACCTTTCCTTCCCTCTCTGAAAACCGTAACTATCATTCATGTCCTTTTCATCGCATGTATTCAATTCATAAAAAAACACACCCGTCCCGCAGATAGGGACGAGTGTGTGATTAACCCGTGGTTCCACCCAAGTTCCCGACAAATACTATGTTGTCGGCTCGGTGCTATAACGCAGCATAAACGGCATTGGATACTTCAGTTCCCCAATGCTGCTCCAAGGCGGTAAATGATATTCCTAAGCTGGGAAGCTCTCACCTTTCCTTCCCTCTCTGAAAACCGTAACTATCATTCGTGTCCTTTTCAACGCATTTATGTAGTTCATATAAAAAAACACACCCATCCCTCTAAAAGGGACGAATGTGTTGATCATCCGTGGTTCCACCCAAATTCCCGATCAATTACACATGGTGATCGGCTTAAAGATGCTGTAACGCAGCATGACGGTATCAGATACTTGTTTTCCCCGATACGGCTCAAAGGCGGTAAGCTGCTTTCCCTGCGTTAGGAAGATCTCAGCTGTCCTTCCCTCTCTGGAAACCGTAAAAAGCATCTCGTGTCCTTATCAGTGCCTGTTGTTTCAATAATTTTTTATATCTTACTATATATTCCCACAAAGCGCAATCAGTGATTTACATTTTTTTCTGACGCAGCAGTTCCGTTATGGGCAGCCAGAAACAGCCATACAAGCAATGCAGCGAGGCTGTATGCCGCCCCCATCATCAAAAATGTAAACCCGGCACCGGCATACCAAGTGGCGGACAGATGAATGATCACCCCGGTTATCGCTACGCCGACCAAGGCTCCGATTTGCCGGTTTGCATTTAACGCCGCACCGGCGATATTCGCATGTCTTTGCCCGGCAGCCTGCATGATCACAGTTGTCATGGCAGGAACTGTAATACCGGTACAGAGGTTCATAACAGACATCAACACCGCCAGCTGCCAATAAGGAAAATCCGGAGAAATCAGCACAAACAACAGCAATGCAATGATACAGCTGACCGCCATTGATACAAACATAAGCTGACCGGCTTCAAACCGATTCGCCAGACGGGCAAACAGCAGATTGCCGATCACGAAGACCGCCATCATCGGCAGCAGCTCCACTCCAGCCATAAAGGAACTTGCCCCTCCTGCTTCCTGCAAAAAAAGGCTGAGCATAAACATGCCGCCAAAAAGGGCGAAATTCAGCAAAAACCCGATAAATTGGGCAGCTGAGAAGCGGCCGTTTTTGTATAAGGACGCCGGTAGGATGGGTGCTTTTGCAGAAATTTCCCGCAGCAAAAACAGCACAAATGCCAAAATCGCTGCAGTAAATGCTACAAGAATCACTGGCGAGCGCCAGCCCGCTGAAGGCCCCTGTATCAAAGCATAGGAAAGAAACCCGAGAGCCATCATGCCAAGCAGATGCCCGGTGATGTTCACGCGGCCGTTTTTTCCCGGGACGCGGCTTAGGATTCGGTAAGCTGAAATGAGCGCAGCAGCCCCTATTGGCACATTGATCAGAAAAATACTCTGCCAGCCCGCCAACTGTACCAGCACTCCCCCGATAAAGGGCCCAAGGCCTGAAGCGGCGGAAACAAGCGCGGCCCACAGTCCAAACATTCTCGCCCGCGCCCGCTCATCAGGGTAAGAGGCAGCCAAAAGGCTGAGTGAGCTTGGCATAAACAATGCTGCCCCAATTCCCTGTATGAGACGTCCGGCAATCAGCATCTGCCCATTTATAGATGCAGCGCATAGACAGGAGGCCAGAACAAAAACGGCTAGACCCAAGATATAGATCGTCTTCGAGCCGAAACGGTCAGCCAAGGCTCCGCCCGCCAGCAGAAGCGACGCAAAAGTAAGAATGTACCCGTCCACAACCCACGTTACACCTGAAAGTGACATTGAAAGAGTGTTTTTCATATCAGCCATCGCCACATTCACAACGGTCACATCAAGAGTTGCCATGAGGAAACCAAGTGCGAGCACGATCAGCACGGATATGCCTGTTGATGATGTTGATTCTTGTATAGACCCGCTATTTTTCATTACAATTGCCCTTTCACTTGCTTGATTACCCAATCATCTATTCTTTCAAGATCATACAATTCCCCGACTCTGTCCATGACATGCTGCAAAGATTCTTCTCTCATAAGATTGGACCATTTATCCTCGATTTCCCCCATGACTGTCTCCAGCACACAGTGACTTTCACCCTCAAATACAGATTGCAGCAGGCCTTTCCCCTGATACATCGAACCTCTGCCTTCGACCGCTTGATAAACATCATAAAGCGTAATGTCAGCCAAAGGCTTCGTCAGGGTAAAACCGCCCTTCGTCCCTGGCAAGGATTCTGCCAAACCTGCTTGAACCAATGTTCTCATCAGCTTCTTCAAATAAGACGGAGACACGCGCAATCGCTGGCTTATTGCCTCTGACGTCAAAGAAGCCTGTACAGGCAGCCGTGACAGTAAAAGCAGCACAGAAACCGCCTGCTCCATTCCTGATTTCATTTTCATCCTATTCACTCCTGATTCATTATGGATAACTATTATCCATAATGAATCTCTTAGCAGCTTTTGTCAATAAAAAAAGCAAAAGAAACGATTCATTTCTTTTGCTTGGTATGGTTAACAAATCTGCTTCAGTTCCTCTATGTATTGAAGCGCTTCGTCATATTCTTCATTTGTATATTTTTGCTTGCTTTTGATGGTAAAGACTTTTTCTTTCTTTTCCTCATCCTCAAGCCCGTCAAAGTAAAGGATCGTGGAAACCAGCTCTAAAAACCGTGATGAACGGCTGTTTACACTATCGATATAGCCTTTCATATCCGGCATGTCCAGATCAGCATGGTCTAAAAATGCGGAGCCTGTCTCAGTCAGCGAATACCGGTATTGAAAGTAGCCGCCCTTTTTTTCCTTCACCTCATGCAGAAATCCAAGGTTGCACAGCTCTTCAATCTGGAGCGTCAGTTCCTCCGAATACGGTCCATAAAAGTGAAAATCATATTTCTCATAGAAAGGAAACTGCATTTTCTTGGCGATATAAATCATTTTCTGCAGCTTCTTTCGCCCGATGATTTCTCCAGAATCCGAGAACACCTTCATCAGTTTTGCATGTTCTTTCAACAAATTCCCGACATCTCCTTTTTCCTTCTTTCCAATTTCTATGTCAGTCCCAGCAGCTGCCGGATTTTCATTTTCGCTTCCGGATGTTCAGAGCCGTCACAAATCAAGTCCTTTGGATAGTACAGCTTGTGGTCCGTCCGCCGTTTACCTGAGATGGATTCCACAATAGCCGACTGCCTGGACAGCTCTTTAATTTGGCCGTTTTGCGTCAAGAGATGGATCGGCAGACGCTCCTCTTCCTCTCCCGGTCGGTAAAAATCGTATGGCAGATCTGATGAAGAATCAACGACCAAATAATAGCTCGGATCGATTCCCGCCTCTTTGAACAATGAAGTCAGCTCAAAATAAGCCGACATTTCTTCATTCGGATTGAATTCAACGTATTGGAACAGCTGGCGGTTAATGAATCTGCGGCACAAGTCGGATAAAATCGCGTCTTCTTCATCCTCCCAGGCCTGGAAGTAATACAAAATAATAGATTCATCCAGCTTTACATAATCCTCCAGTGTCAATTTCCCTTCAAAAATAGAATAGAAATGAACCGGAGCGTGAGTGAAGACATAGCCTTCATCGTGCAGCTGCTTCGCCCTGTGAAGAATCTTCGTTAAAATGACCTCTGCACTTCTGGTCACAGGATGGAAGTAGACCTGCCAGTACATTTGGTAACGGCTCATGATATAGTCTTCGACAGCGTGCATTCCGCTTTCTTTAATGACGATCTGATCCTCGCGCGGCCGCATCACCCGAAGAATCCGCTCCATATCAAAATGGCCGTAGCTGACGCCCGTATAATATGCGTCGCGCTGCAGGTAATCCATGCGGTCTGCGTCAATCTGACTCGAAATCAGGCTGACCACTTGCTTGTTTTTATATGTTTTGGCAATGACTTCAGCAACATCCTGAGGGAAACCCGGGCTCACCTTTCTGAGCACCTGATTAACCTCCGTGTCTCCCAAAATGATACCTCTTGTAAAATCCTCGTGGTCAAGGTGAAAGACCTTTTCAAATGAATGCGAGAACGGCCCGTGCCCGAGGTCATGAAGCAGCGCCGCGGCCAAACAGAGTTCGCGCTCACTGTCATCCCATTCAGGGCGGCCTTTAAAGACGTCATCAACCATTCTTCTGACAATTTCATAGACACCGAGAGAATGGTTGAACCGGCTGTGCTCAGCCCCATGGAACGTCAAATAGGTCGTTCCGAGCTGCTTAATTCTGCGGAGACGCTGAAATTCACGGGTTCCGATCAAATCCCATATCAGCTTGTCCCGAACATGAACATAGCGGTGCACCGGATCTTTAAACACTTTTTCTTCTGATAATTTTCCATTTGGATACGCCATCGTCATTCCCTCTTTTTTTTAGCCGTGTTTCTATTATATCGACTCTATTCTTTGAAAACATCCTTGAATTTGCCCGGCGATTTGTTCCATCTTCATGAAAAACACATCTTGTGAAGCAAAAAAGCCTGACCTGAGGGCCGAGGCTAAGAAAAAATATGTTTTTACTTTTTTATTTTCTTTTTTACTTTGTCAATCAGCTCATCCTCTGTCGGAGCTGACAGCGGGCGATTGTTCACAAAAGCAAATGATTTTTTCCGTCCGGGCCCGCAATAAGATTGGCATCCTACCTCAACCTTTGCGTCCGGGTCCACTTCTTTCAAACGCGGCAGCAATGTTTTGATATTAGTGGCTTGGCAATCATCACACACTCGAAATTCATTAGCCATGACGTACGCTTCCCTTCATTTCTATGTTCATCTATGTGAATAACCTAAAATCACGTTTCAAAAAAAATCACATCACTCTTCATTTTACAAGGATTCGACTGTTCCTGCAAGCCGCTCCATCCTTCGTATCTCCTATTCTTTCAGCCAATTTGTATAAATATTTTCCAACCTGGACATTCTAATACCATGAAAAGAAAAATGGGAGTTGAGATAAATGACAAAACAGCGACAAGACGCTTGGTCAGAGGAAAACGATCTGCTTTTAGCCGAAACAGTGCTTCGGCATGTGAGGGAGGGCAGCACTCAGCTGAACGCCTTTGAAGAAGTCGGCGATAAATTAAACCGGACATCCGCAGCCTGCGGATTCAGATGGAACGCAGTGGTCCGCCATCAATATGAAAAAGCGCTTCAGCTTGCGAAGAAACAACGAAAACAGCGGATGAGAGCGCTCGGAAACGGGCAGCCCGCGAAAAAAAGATTATTATATCAGCCTCCTGCCGTTGATCCTGAAATCATTCAAGAAACCGCTGCAGAAGAGCCGGTTAAAACGGAAACACCTTCTGTCGAAAATGAGCAACCTTTAATGTCTGGCGAACATATGCCTTTTGTTGATGAAAGCTTTAAGGAAGAGTTAGCTAGTCTATCACACTTATTGTCTCCTCAAACGCCTGCAGCTGCGCCTGAGATGACGATGAATGATGTGATCCGCTTCCTGCAGAATTACAAAGGCAATAACGAGCAATCATCAGCATTAAAAATGGAAAACGAGCGTTTAAAGAAAGAAAATCAGGAATTGCAAAACAAAACAGAGCAGCTAGAGGCAGAAGTTCAAAAGCTTGAAAAAGACCAAAAAACGATCCAAGAAGATTATGAAACCTTGGTGAAAATTATGAACAGAGCCAGAAAGCTAGTTTTATTTGAAGAAGATGAACATGCCTCTCCGTCCTTCAAAATGGACCGGAACGGCAATTTAGAAAAATTAGCGGAATGACATAGAAAAATCCCAAAACGGGCAGCTGTTTTGGGATTTTCGCCATGTGCAAAATCCCCTTTTCTATTGAGAAAAGAGAATTTCCTCATTTTGCAGCCGGATCAGCTATTCTTGTAAAATGAGGCCAAGCTTATGTGAATCTATTAAGACATGTGAGCTGCCTCGGCCGTTTTTTGTTTCCGAGGCGCAGCAGAAATGACCAAAAGCCCCAGCATCATAAGCGCAATGCCCAGCCACGAGGAAGGCGAAAGCATTTCCCCTATGAAAAACACGCCAAGCAATGAAGCCGTCAGCGGTTCAGCTAAAGACAGCGTGACCGCCGCCGAGGCCGGAACCCCGGTAAGCCCTTTCGCAAACAAAAAGTATGCGGCACATGTTGCAATTAACCCGATGTAAAGGCTTGTTCCCAGTCCTCTAGGGGTCAATATCCACGAGATATCTAACTGCCATAATAGCGGCGTCAGCAAGATGGCGCTGATCATGAATACAACGGCGGAGGTCGCTCGCGGAGGCTGGGTTTTCATCATCGCTTTACTGATGAGCGTATAGCCTGCAAAAGAAGCACCCGCTCCAAGCGCCATAAGAACACCAGCCACATCAATCCGAACATTGGAACTGTCGGAAAACAGAAGCCAGCAACCCGCTAAAGCCAGCACAGTCGCAATCCACCAGGAGTTTCGCGGGCGTTTCTTCAATACAGCCCATTCGAGGGTCCCGGCAATGATAGGCGCACTGCCGATGGCAATCACAGTTCCCACTGCAATTCCCGTTTCTTTAACCGCTGTGAAAAACAGCGGCTGGTAACACGCCATACAAACAGCGGCTAAAAATACGAGCGGCCATGACCAATTTTTCACGTGAAGCTCCCGGCTGACCCAAACCGCAAGCAGCATGGCGCTTCCTCCTATTAATAACCTGAACGCTCCAAATGCCAGCGGTGTGGCGCTTTCTGGAGCCAATGCCTGAACGGTTCCCGTGGTCCCCCAGAAAAAAGCCGCAATCAATACAAAAAGGCTGTAAATATTCCCTTTCATCTGCCTCTCCCCTTTAATATGGATGCTGATGTCATTTTATCGTTTTTCTTTTTGCCGTGGTTATCTGTATGTAAGAAGGATTTATCTGAAAATAAGATTATTGGGGTAAAATGCCGCTTGTCATAAAAAATGCATGCCGGCATATACAGCCGGCATGCGAAGAACGTTCACCCAAATACCTTTGCATTCCGCTCAGCCATCCGGACGAGATTTTTCTCAAATTCCATTTCCTCATCAATGGACAGTCCGGCAGAGTAAAGATGAGTGCTTAACGCTTTTAATTCCGTCAATAAAGCGAACATTAAGTCTTGTACGGAGATGTCTTTTTGCAGAAGCTCACTTAAGGACGCCATCGTTTCCGGACGTATTTCCGGATAGACGCCTTTTTTATCGTTTTGTTTGTCTTTCAGCGCCGCTTGATAGAATCGTCTGATCAAGTCGGCCCTTTCACTGCCGCTTTTATCCGCACAGAGATAAATTTGAACAGCGACTCCGCCGCGAACGCGTCTCTGAGAGATGCCGGCGAACTTTTTGCCATTTATACTGAGGTCATAGCTGCCGGGACAATAAGACCCTTCAATTTCATAGGCTTCGATCTTTGCGTTGTACGGTCTCAGCATTCGTCTCATCAGCTCGACCATCGCTTCATATCCTTTGTCTATATCGATGCCTTTCTTTTCGTCCTCGAATATGAGAGAGATATTTAAAACACCGTCATCCAATACGACGGCAAGACCGCCGGAATTGCGTACGATCACACGGTATCCTTCACTCTCCAGCAAGGAGATGCCATCCTGCAAAAACGGGAGGCGTGTATCCTGTATTCCAAGGACAATTGTATCGTGGTGCACCCATGAGCGCGCTGTCGCCGGCGACACGCCTTTTCCGACGGACATGCACAGCGTATCATCCATTGCGAAGGATTGCTTCGCATCAAATAAAGGGCCGAGACTGGATTGGTCAATGACTCTCCATTTCGGCTGCATCAGTAAATCAATCGGTTGGTTTGCCATCTATGTAAAACCCTTTCATGTTAGGCTTATTGAACGAAAACTATTATATCATTTCAGCAGGTGTGATTGATAATTGCTTTTCAGCATCGTAATAAAAATTTCTTTATTTTTTGTATTCTCCATGAGAGGAGAATAAATGTAAGACAGCTTGCGTTTTAACGAGAAATCTTTAATATGCAGAATTGAGATTTCGCGGTGGATCAAATCCTTATGCAGTACGCTTCTGGATAGAACCGAAAGTCCCATGCCGTTGATCACCGCTTCCTTTACACCTTGATTGCTGCTGATGGTGAACATTGATTTCGGCCGAAGTCCATTTGAACTGAGTACATGATCAAGATATTCTCTCGTCCCGGAGCCTTTCTCTCTTGTCACCCACGCTTCGTTCTGCAAATCGCTGATCGAAATCTCTTTCCGCCCGGCGAGCGGATGCTGATTTGGAGCGGCAATGCACATTTCATCCTCCATGAACGGTTCAATTTCCAGCTCATTCTCGTTTGTATGTCCTTCAATCAGCCCGATATCAGCCTGAAGCATCCGCACACGCTCGCTGACCTCCTCTGTATTGCCAATCATGACATCTAGATTCAGCTCTGGATACAGCTTTTGCAGCTGGGCCAATAGCGGCGGAAGAATATACTCACCGATTGTAAAGCTTGCAGCTATTTTCAATTCACCCTTCACATAGTGATGATGCGCATAGATTTCAGCCTTGGCTTGTTCGTAGAGAAACACCATTTGCTTTGCTCTTTGATATAAAATGTCTCCTGTCGGCGTTGTCGTAAAGTGTTTTGGCGACCTGTTCAGAAGAGCCGTTTGAAATTCTTTCTCAAGATTTTTGATATGCAGACTGACGCTGGGCTGGGAGATCATCAGCTTTTCCGCCGCTTTTGTGAAGTTTTTTTCTTCTACCACCGCTATAAACGTTTTCAGCACGTCGTAATACAAAAACCCCACCCCTGTCATTAATGAAATATATGGTTATGATTAGTTTTCTTTATTGTACTCATATCATCCGTCTTGGTAAAGAAGGGCTATACAGAAGCGCAAAAAAGGCAGCCCTCGGTCGAGAGCTGCCATTGTCTTCAATTTTATTACAGTGCTTGCGCCGCTGTAATTAATGCGAGATTGTAAACATCTTCAGCGTTACATCCTCTTGAAAGGTCGTTTACAGGCATATTTAAACCTTGCAGGATTGGTCCTACCGCTTCAAAGTTGCCCAAACGCTGAGCGATTTTATAGCCGATGTTTCCTGCTTCAAGACTTGGGAATACGAATACGTTAGCGTCCCCTTTGATCTCGGAATCCGGCGCTTTTTTCTCAGCTACAGATGGAACAAATGCAGCATCAAATTGGAATTCGCCGTCAAGTGTCAGTTCAGGCGCTTTTTCTTTCGCGATTTTCACTGCATCCGCTACTTTTTCTGTTTCATCAGATTTTGCTGAGCCTTTTGTAGAGAAGCTGAGCATTGCCACGCGAGGCTCAATGTCGAACATTTTTGCCGTATTGGCACTTTCGATCGCAATCTCGGCAAGGTCTTGGCTGTCAGGCGCAATGTTGATCGCGCAATCTGCGAATACGTATTGCTCTTCTCCGCGAGCCATGATGAACACGCCTGAAGTCTTTTTCACGCCTTCTTTTGTTTTGATGATTTGAAGAGCCGGGCGGACAGTGTCAGCTGTCGAGTGAGCAGCTCCGCTTACAAGTCCATCTGCAAGGCCTTTATACACCAGCATTGTACCGAAGTAGTTCTCGTCTAATAACGCTTTGCGGGCCTGTTCTTCTGTCGCTTTGCCTTTGCGGCGTTCTACGAATGCTTGTACAAGGTCTTCCATGCCTTCATATGTATGAGGATCATAAATCTTAACGCCGTCCAGCGTAAGGTTCAATTCTTTTGCTTTTGCTTGGATCTCATTTTCATTGCCGATCACAATCGGATTCAGCACTTTGTTTCCTGCAAGCTTGCTGACCGCTTCTAAAATACGCTCGTCTAAGCCTTCAGGAAATACAATTTTAACGTCTTTTCCAGCTACTTTTTCTTGCACTGTTGAAAATAAATCTGCCACAATAAAACCTCCTCAAAAAGTTACAAAAACGCTTTCTTTTACTAGCATACTCTTCTTCCAATCAAATTCAAACAGCCAACTTTCATTATAGCGCTTTCATAAAAAAATCTTATTTTTCTAACTAATTTAAGTGACTCAATCTTCCCTTATAGGTTCTTCTATTTTGATGGAGTTATACGGAAGGGATGTTCAAGGTTTCTCCACAGTAGAATCGGATAAACTATGGTATAGTGAAGGCAATCATGAAAAGATAATGGGAGTGAAGATAAATGAGTGAACAGCAAATGACGAATGAAGCGGCAAAAACGCTTGACGGCTGGTATGCGCTTCATGATTTCCGCACAATGGATTGGGCTTCCTGGAAGCTGCTGTCCAGTGATGAGCGCCAATCTATCATACATGAATTCACCGGGTTGCTTGAAAAATGGGGCGTAGCCCAAAAAGAAGGAAAAGGATCGCAAACTCTTTACAGCATCGTCGGCCAAAAAGCTGATTTTATGCTGATGATCCTTCGTCCTACAATGGAAGAATTAAATCAAATTGAGCTTGAATTCAACAAATCAAGACTTGCTGAGTTCACCATTCCGGCATACTCCTACGTATCAGTGGTAGAGCTGAGCAACTACTTGGCAAGCGGTGACGGCGATCCTTATGAAAATCCCCATGTGCGTGCGCGCCTTTACCCTGAACTGCCGGAATCAAAATATGTATGCTTCTATCCAATGGATAAAAGAAGATCCGGCAACGACAACTGGTATATGCTTTCAATGGAAGAACGCAGAAACTTGATGAGAAGCCACGGTTTAATCGGCCGCAGCTATGCGGGCAAAGTCAAACAGATCATCACCGGCTCTGTCGGCTTTGACGATTACGAGTGGGGCGTTACATTATTCAGCGATGATGTCCTTCAATTCAAGAAGTTAGTGTATGAAATGCGTTTTGACGAAGTCAGCGCTCGCTATGGCGAATTTGGTTCATTCTTTGTCGGCAATCACCTTTCGCTTGATACACTTCCTCAATTCCTATATGTATAATATCCCCTCCCGCCCATCCGGCGGGAGTTTTTCAATCCTCCTTTATCAGAATTTAAATAAAATTTGCTATTTTCTTCGTTTTTTCTTACGATGTAGATAATAATCCAATTTTTTCAAAGGGGTGCAGTTATTTGTCAAAACGAACCGCATTTGTTATGGGAGCCAGTCAAGGGATCGGGAAAGCAATCGCTCTGAAATTAGCAGACCAGCATTTTTCCCTCGTCATTAATTCGCGAAATTTGGATAATATTGAATCTGTCAAAGAAGACATTTTGGCCAAGCATCCTGAGGCGAGCGTCATTGTCCTTGCGGGGGATATGTCTGACCGGCATACGAGAGCGGGCATTTTTCAGGAAATCGAATCTCAATGCGGACGGCTTGATGTTCTGATTAATAATATCCCGGGCGGCGCGCCTGATACATTTGATAACTGCAATATAGACGATATGACGGCCACGTTCACTCAAAAGACCGTTGCCTATATTGACGCTATCAAGCGTGCTTCCTCACTGATGAAACAAAACGAGTTTGGCAGAATCATCAACATTGTCGGAAATCTGTGGAAAGAACCCGGCGCCAACATGTTCACAAACAGTATGATGAATGCCGCTTTAATTAACGCCAGTAAAAATATTTCCATCCAGCTTGCTCCTCACAACATTACTGTCAACTGTCTGAATCCTGGTTTTATCGCTACAGACCGTTATCATCAATTTGTGGAAAATGTGATGAAAAAGAACAGCATATCCAAACAGAAAGCAGAAGAACAGATTGCTTCCGGGATTCCGATGAAACGGGTCGGATCAGCCGAAGAAACCGCAGCGCTCGCCGCGTTTCTTGCCTCTGAGGAAGCCTCCTACATCACGGGACAGCAAATTTCCGCTGATGGCGGCAGCATGAAAAGCATATAAAAACATCCCGCTTTTTAGCGGGATGTTTCTTGTAATGACCCGAACGGCAGGTTCAGCTTTTGAATCCGCATGACAAATTCCCTCAGATCCTCCTGCTTCGACACCATTGAGATTCTGACATGCCTTTTTCCGTTGCTTCCAAAAATTTCGCCCGGTGTGACTACGACATGGGCATGCTCCAGCAAATAATCGGAAAATTGGTGAGATGTCTCAAACGTATTCGGAATTTCAGCCCATACGTAAAAGGTTCCTTTTGGCTTTTCCATCTTCCAGCCCAGTTCCTTTTCACAAAGCGCCGTAAAAAAGTCAATTCGTTCCTTATAAATTCGTTTCAACGATTCCGTATGCTCCGGATCTCCAGAAAGCGCCGCACTCGCTGCCTGCTGCAGCCCGCCGAACATGCCGACAAATACATGATCCTGAAATTCATTGACGGCCTGAATGATCCTTTCGTTCCCAACCGCAAACGCCATTCTCCAGCCGGCCATGTTAAATGTTTTTGAAAATGAATAAAGCTCTGCTCCGACAATTTTGGCATCCTCTGCCTCAAGAAAACTGGCCGGTTTTTGATCGAATTCAAACGCTCCGTATGCAAAATCATGAATCAAATGGATGTTATGCTCTTTCGCAAAAGCAGCAGCTTTTGCATAAAAAGCCGCATCAGCCACAGCTCCAGTGGGGTTGTTCGGATAGTTTAAAAACATAAGCTTCGCTTTTTCCAGCACGGCTGGATCAATCTTTTCAAAATCCGGCAGATAGCCATTTTCTTCATACAGCGGCATTTCGTAAAGCTCAGCTCGCGCCATCGTAATCCCTGATAAATATTCAGGATAGCCTGGATTCGGGACTAAAGCGATGTCTCCCGGATTGAGCAGGCATTGTGTCAGCACATACAATCCGGCTTTCCCGCCTCCGAAAAGCGCGACTTCCGTTTCAGGATTGATTGTCACTCCGTATTCCCTTTTATAGAAAGCAGCGATCGCTTCCTTTAAAAAAGGATAGCCCCTGAAAGGGCCGTATCCATGAAACGAAGGATTCAGAGAAGCCTCCCGCAAAGCCTCCACAATATGCGGCGGAGTGGGAAGGTCAGGGTTCCCCTGTCCGAGATTAATGATATGGGCTCCCGTTTTTTCCATTTCCTTTACCTTTTGAAAAACGAGAGAAAACTCCTGCCTTGGAAGTGTCTTGATGACATCGGACGGTGTTATTTCCATCTAAAAGACTCCTTTTTGCTCCGTTTTGTTATCCCGTTCTAAAAACGATTTGTTGACGAGCTTCGTATGCAGAAACAAACCGCATACGATCACGACAATCAGCCCCATAATGACCGGAGCGCTTAGGATGTTAATGAACATTGAACCAATAGAAATGCATAATCCGATAGACGCTTCGGCCACTGAAAAAATGCGCCCTTGAATCTGGTTTGCCGCATTTTCCTGAACCTTCACTTTTGCAAGCACTTCCCCGTATTCCATCGCGATGAAAAAGAGGATCGCCGCGATGACAGAAACAGCGAAAATCGGCGTGAATAAAAACAGCGCCAGTGAGACAATGGATAAAACGGTAAAGTACGTCAGGCCTCTATTGTTGTTAAAGCCCCATTTGCTGACAAGCACCGCTCCGATAAAGCCGCCGAAGCCGATGCAGAACGTGAGAATAAAGTTGCCGATTTCCCCGTCACCCAGAAAGCGGCTGACAATCGGAAAATAGCTGTACACAACTCCCCACAGCAAAGCCATTGTAATCATCGTAAACATGGCGTTTAATACGAATGCATTGGTTTTGATTTCCTTGAGTCCTTCCTTAAAAGACTGAAAGGCCTCTTTAATGTTTTCAGATTGAATCGGCACAAATTGTAGCTTGATACGGCTGATAAAAAATGCCGAAACCAGGTATGTCACACCGTTAAAGGCAACAGCCAGCTCTACAGATCCACCTAACAGAAAGAGCCCTCCGGCAGCCGCCCCGACGATAATGGAGATGGTTGTCGCTTTTGCAAATAACGTGTTGATGCTTTTAATATCTGATTCCAAGGACGACATGACAGCGAGACGGGCGGGATTAAAAAACACGCCGCTTCCATAAGAAATAAACAGCAGGGCCAGAAAAATCAGCGGATACTCGCCTTTTGGAAGAAATGTGAGCCCCAAAAAGATGATGCCTCTGATGATATCCGTCCATAGCATGATCTTAATTCTGTCTAACCGGTCGACCAGAACCCCCAAAAACGGCTGAAACACCATCGGAATGCTTCTGACCACGATGACCCCGGACGTCACCCAATAATCGTGATAATATGTAGACAAAATGAGCAGGGCAGGGAGAACACAATAGTCTCCCATGAACGATAGCGCCTGCCCGTAAAGCAAGTATTTAGAGTTGGGTTTCAGCTGTTTCATACTGGCAGCACATACTTTGCCGTCAGCTTCGCATGCTGCTGAATTTGTCTGATTGATTCAGCCACATCCTGTGAATTACTGCCTTTCAGTTCAAATGCAGCAATGGAATTGAAAGCTTCAAACAATGTCAAATCAACTGAAGTGCCTGGTGCTGCGGCCGAAAAAGAAACGATTTCAGTATCCCCTTTTAAAAGCCCGTCCGGAATATCGATCGCTTCAATGACCAAATCCTCAGCGGTTTCTGGAATCTGGCCATTTTGTTTGAAATGCTGCGGGTACAAATGGCAGTCGGCGACATAGTAAGGCTCTTGATCCAATAATCCGTCCGGCAGATCGGCATCTTTTCCGAAACAGAGGACATCTAATAATAATTGCGCCATATCAAGGCCGAAAACCTTTTTAATGTTAGGGATCATATTCCAGCCGGCAAATCTGGCTGCCGATTCAATTAAACCCGGTTCTCTGTTTTTCATTAGCTTGACCTCTGTATGTGTTGCGCAATTTTGCAGGCCAAGCCCTTCATTTGCCTTTTTGGCAGCTTCGACAATTTTCTTTTTTGCCTCTTCATCCAGAATGGACGGCGTAATGTGGGATGTCTCTGTAAACCCGATTTGCGGCGTTTTATCATGAATGGCGATCGGGAAATACTCACCGTCAGCCATGATGCCTTCTATACTGATATAGTCGGAGTACCCTTCTGTTTGATACCAGTCTCCGTACTCACCCTGTAAAAATTCTTCAGCGATAAACGGCGCTTCAAACGTAACCGCCTTTGGCACGTTAATTGATTTCAGATAGTCATTGACTCTGTTAAATTCATCTTCTGCCGTCTCAGTGTCCGTAATCAGCGTTACACCGATAGAACTCGCTAAGTATGTAGGCTTTAAGATAAGAGGTGTGCCGATCTCTTCAAGAGCAGCACGGAAATCTTCAAGAGTTGTGACTCGTTTGTTTTTGATCGATTTGACTCCGGCCTTATTAAAAGCGTCCCTCATTTTATTTTTATCTCTGGCATTTTCGGCTGCCTGCACGCCGGCACCTCTCAAGCCCAGACGTTCACAGGCTTTCGCCATCGGAGCAATGAATAATTCATTGTTTGTTGTGATGGCATCCGCCCCAAACATTTCGGCAACCTTGACGATTTGCTCGACGACCTCTTCCTCAGGCTTGTTATGATCCTCATGCGCCCAATAAATGGAGTCAGGATGCTCAAAATCAGCTAAACTCTTAAAATAGTCTTTATCTTTTACGACCGCGACCGAGTATTTTTCAATCAATGCTGCATGGGAGGCTGTAATTGCAAAAGGTCTTGGAATAAAGCTGACCAGGTTATATTTTTCAGCAGCGCTTTTATAAAACATGTGCGGCGGGCAGCCTCCAAGATCAGCGATGACCAATACTGTTTTTCTCTCCATATGTAAAACACTCCTTCTCTATTGTGCGGTGTATCCTCCGTCTGCGGTGATGGCGCTTCCGGTCATATAGCTTGATAAATCCGAGGCTAAAAACAGCATCACATTTGCGATTTCTTCAGGTTTCCCAAGCCTCTGCAGCGGATTTACCTTCGCTTTTTCTTTTTTAATCTCTTCAAGTGTGCCTTCATTATTTTCAAGGAATGATTTTTCATTCAGCGGTGTGTCGATGATCCCCGGGCATACGCAGTTCACCCGAATTTGATGTTTCGCATAATCAACGGCCATTGATTTAGTCAGCTGCAAAACCCCGCCTTTGCTGGCGTTATAAGCAGGAATATCAGGCCATGCCACGAGTCCGCCGACAGAGCACGTATTAATGATGTTGCCCTTGCCGGCGGCCAGCATATGCTTGAGTGCATGTTTGCTCATTAAAAACATGCCGGTCAAATTGACTTGCACCACCTTGTTCCAATCGCTGAGCTCCATCTCGTGAATAGGCGCCACGATTTCGATGCCTGCATTATTAATCAAGACATCGAGCCCGCCAAATGTATGAACCGCCGATTCAACTGCGTGCTGGCAGGCAGCTTCGTCTGTGATGTCCGTTTGCACAAAGTGCAGCCTGTCATTATTTTCTTTTCGTACCATTGCTTCTCCCTGCGCTTCGTCAATATCCGCCACAACCACATTGGCCTGCTGGCCCAAAAAAGCCTGAACCGCAGCATAACCAATGCCTGATGCGCCTCCTGTTATGAGGACGGTTTTATCGGTGAGGTTCATGATCATTCATCCGCCTTCATTTTTTTTGCTTTTGCTCTGTTGTAGCGCGGCGGGAAGAAGATATTAATCGATTTTGATTCTTTTTCCGAACGGTTGATGGCACCGTGATCTTCGCGAGGCTCACAGAAATAGGCTGTGCCGAATTTCATCTCGACTGTGCAGCCTTCGACCGTCATGTCATAGCCGCCGCCGATGCAGATGCCGATTTGTTCATTCCGATGTTTATGGAAAGGCATTTCTCCGCCATTTCCAGGGATTTTGGCAAGCATAATTTCTACCCAATCCTCAACAAAGAACGTGACTTCCATGCCCGGCAACAGGTCTCTTGTTTTGAAAATATCCAAAAAGTAGTCCTCAGGACTTGTATATGTTTCATCAGCTTTCAGCCGCTTGATATCAATAGCAATCACTTCTTGGTCTGTGTCGTTTCTTGCCCCGTGAGGCACATGCGGCGGCGCGATATAGGCAGATTCCAAGGCTGTCATTTTTCTTGTCACATCTCCGACAGTCATCATCAGCTCGCCAGAAACGACCATGCCGATTTGGACCTCCTTATGCTGATGGGGTTCAACATTGGTATGCGGCGGGACGTAAGACATTAATACTTCAGTATCCCCTCGTACGGTTGAATACTGCCTCACTCCGTTTTCCCATTCAATTAATTTCGGTGTCGGGAAATAAAGCTCCTGCATATCTTCTTTAGTTTTCATCATCAACGTCTCCTTTTCCAAATAATGACCAGCTCATTGGAATGCTTTTGAATGTTTTTACAAAGGTTAGCCCGTACTTTTGCCGTGCAAGCTCATTGGTTAAGGCAATGTCATACAAACCTTCTTTTACTTTTCTTGCGGCTTGACTGGTTGAATTGACTAGTTTGAAACGAACATCTTTGCGGGTAAAATATTTTATTAAATTAATAGGTGAGGGATGTGAAACAATAACAGATGTATCAAGCATATCGTCTCTGAATTCAAAATCAGGACGAACAGCCAGGCCGTACATCGGTGTATCGCACCTGAAGATCTGCAATAGCTGCAAATCCGGCCTCATGTAGAAATGCTTAATGCCATCGTAAGCATGTGGGACGATGGTATATTCC
This sequence comes from Bacillus sp. FJAT-14266, assembly GCF_001719225.1. Classification (NCBI taxonomy): domain Bacteria; kingdom Bacillati; phylum Bacillota; class Bacilli; order Caryophanales; family Bacillaceae; genus Bacillus; species Bacillus sp. FJAT-14266. The sequence goes on along the minus strand of NZ_CP017072.1, from coordinate 512,810 downwards.
AGCGGGCTTTGGAGCGTCCTTTCGATGCATGATTCAAAAGTATCATGCAAGGACAATTTACTGTTCAGCCCTTGTAGAAGAGTAAAATTGGAAATGAAATGCTTTGCTGCGTACTCACTGCTTGTCCCCTCAGGGCCGAGCGTGTTGACTGTAATGAGTTTGGATAGTGAATCAGTTCTTTTTTTTGTCTGAATGCTATTATCCAATATAATCATGAGCACCAACCAATCTTTTAAAATTTTAAGTAAATTTTATCCAGCGGAAATTGAACTGTCAATGTTTTTTGAAAATATTGATAATTATTCCCATACAAACAAAAAAACCCTTTAAAAAGGGTTTTTAATTATAGGAATTTAGAAACTTTGTTTATTGAGATAAGGACTGATCGGCCTTCTGCTCAAGTTTGCCGTACTTTTTATATGCGAATACACTGAGCACAAATCCGAGGACTGTGATGGCTGCGCAAATCAATCCGACAGCTGCATAGCCGTATGCCACATAGACGGGTCCCATTAAAGCAGAACCTAATGTCACGGCCAGATTCGAGGCGAGGCTGTAAAACACCATGACTTTTCCGCGATGACGCTCTGAGCAGTCACTCAAAATGGTGCTGAGCAGCGTCACCGTCAAACTTTGCATTAATCCCCAAATAAATAGGCTGGCGATTAACAGAAACATAGACGCCGGCGCATATGGTAAACACGCCAGCAGAACGCTGATGACCCCCAGCGCAATCAAAAGGGAGCGCATTTTTCCGATGCGGTCGGCTATCTTTCCTGTAATCACACTCATGGAAAACCCGATTCCATAAATCATGATAAATAAGCCCGCAGCCGTGTTTCCTCCGGTAAAAACGTCCTGAAGATAGGTGCCTAAAAAGGAATACATACCGTAAAAACCAATCATATTACAAAAGGTTATCGTGATATAAACAGGTACACGAGGGACTTTCAGCGCATCCCGGAATGTTCCTGCCGGCTCTTCTATTTCTTCCTTGCCGCTGTTTTTATGTTGGGCATGGCGGCGCATTTCAAGGAGAATCAGCAGGACAACTAAAACGCCCATCAAGGCGAAAATCCAAAACGTCCATCTCCAATGCAGGACGCCGCCGATAAATGATCCGAGCGGCACTCCGAAAATCAGCGCCAGCGACCAGCTTGAAACGATCAGTCCCATCACCTTGCCCCGGTATGTATAAGGGACACGATCACCGACAACTGCGTAAGCGGTCGGAACAAACGCTCCCGCAGCCAATCCCGAAAGCGCCCGGCCTAAAAAGAAGAAAAAAATATTTTGAGCTAAAGCGCATATCACCGTTCCTATGATAAAAATCATAAGCCCGGCCAATAAGCTCAGTTCTCTGGAGTATTTATCGCCTAATGGAACCAAAAGCGGCGCACCGATAAAAATCATAACGCCGTAAATACTAATAGATAACGCAAGGACGCTGACATCTGAGCTGAAGGCTTTTGCTAAATCCGGCAGCAGCGGTGAGATCACAAGCTCTTCAGATCCGGCTGCAAAAACCCCCATCGTTAAAGCCAGTGCCAACAATAACGGAAAATGATGTTTTGTTTTGATGTCATTGTTTTGATTGCTGTTCATTCTTTCTCAAACACCTCTTCCATAATCTTCTTATCATAAAGTTGTATTATAGTTTAGCATTGTTTTTTCACTATTTACAATTCGAACGAAATATTTATAAGTTTTATTATTTTCATTTAAATCCCATTATACATTTCTATATTCCATTCTAAAAATACATGAGGATGTAACACGTAAAAAAAGCTCTCCGGCCTCCCGGAGAGCTTTTTCTATTGCGCCTCTGTCTGCTTTTTTTCAATCGGTTCATGATTTATACGCTTTTTGATGCTTAGATGATAGTATGCATAACAGAAAATAATGATCGGCACACCGCAGTATAAGCCAATTCTTTGATCCGGAATGAAAATAAGGCTGATCAACACGCAGCCATATAAACAAAATCCGAGAATCGGGACTAGCGGATAAAGCGGCGTTCTGAACTCCAGATCATTCACATTTCCGCCTTCTGCCAGGAAACGTCTGCGAAAGAAAAATTGCGACGCACAAATGGACATCCATGCGACAACTGTGACCATGCCCGAGATTGAGATACACCATAAATACACTGTTTCTGCGGCCATGACACTTGTCAGCAGCGAACAGCCTGAAATGCCTAGCGTAATCAGCAGAGCATTCATCGGCACGCCTTGTTTTGTCAGTCTGGTGAGAAAGGATGGACCCATTTGATTTGATGAAAGTGACCACATCATACGCGACGCCGCATACAATCCCGAATTAGCAACAGATAAAATGGCTGTTAAGATGACAAAGTTCATGATATCTGCCGAAAATGGGATGCCGATTTGATCGAGTACCGCTACAAATGGGCTTTCAATCACCCCCGCCGTTTTGTACGGAAGGATGGCAACCAAGACGAACATAGCGAGCACAAAGAAAAACAGCGTGCGCCAAATAACATTTCGAATGGACTTTGGCAGTGTTTTTTCCGGGCTTTCACTTTCCCCTGCCGCAATGCCGACAAGCTCCGTTCCTTGGAACGAGAAGTTTACCATGACCAGCGTAAACATAACGGCCAGCACCCCATTAGGGAAAAGCCCTCTATCAGTCATAAAGTTAGACAAAAAGGGTGTTTCCTGTCCGCCTTTAAAGTCAATCAAGCCAAACACAGCGGATCCGCCAATCACAATAAATAATATGATCGCCGCCACTTTGATGCTTGAAAACCAAAATTCCATTTCCGCAAAGCTTCTGACAGAGAGCGCATTAATCAAAAAGATGACGATGCCGAACACAAGGCACCATATCCAGATCGGAACGGAGGGCAGCCACCTTTGCATCAAAATGCCTGCTGACGTCAGCTCTAACCCCACTGTATTCGCCCAGCTGAACCAATACAGCCAGCCAATCATAAAGCCTGTCGACGGTCCCAGAAATTTAGTGGCGTAGGCCTGAAACGATCCGGCCACCGGCATGGCAACAGCCAATTCTCCTAAACAAAGCATGACGAGATACATTAAAAATCCGCCGATGATATAAGCGGCAATGGCGCCGAGCGGTCCCGCCTGGCTAATGGTAAAGCCAGAGCCTAGAAACAGCCCAGTGCCAATCACCCCTCCCAAAGCAATCATAAACAAATGCCTGCTTTTCATGCTGCGCTGCAATTCATTTTTATGATTCTGCATCATCCTTCCCCCTTTGGTTCTTTTGCCGTGATGGTCATCCGGTAGCTCTGCAAAAGGTGAACGGTGGTTTGCTGTATGAGGAGAGGCAATACATGAAATGTGTACGGTTTATAGACTCGTTCTGTCCATTTATGGCCGTCTTTTCCGTACACACCCATATTAATGGATGGAATATTCAGCTTGCGTATATCTTTGAACGGAATGGTCCCAATCATATTCCACCCAGGAAAGTTCCTGATAAAAGAATCAATTTCGCCATCGGTTTCGTGCAGTGATAAAAAACTGCCGTCTGCCAAGTAGGGGAAAAACTTTTTGAAGACAAATGTTTCGCCTGTCGATTCAGCGGTTTTGTCAGCCGCTTCTTTAATCACATGCTGCAAAAGCTGATCTCTTGCGCTATCTTCTTTCAAATAGTTATGCGGCAGGTAAGGAGGTGCGTAAAATAGAATGACTTTTGCGCCTTGATCGGGGTCAAGCTTTTGAAGCTCTTCGATTGCCTGAAAGCATCTCATGCGAAGTTCAAGGTGCTCGTTGGCTTTGAATGTCTGCTCGATACACTGCTCGGGATCTATTCCCCGGTTTCTCAGCTTTTCTAAGTATTGCTCCAGGCTATACACTTGAATGTCCCATGATAAATGTTTCTTTGGCAGGTTGGCTCTTTTTGCATATTCTTCATAATAATCTGATAATTTTTGTTCTATCTCTCGGCATGGTTCCTCAGTGACTTCAATAAGCAAATCCATCATTTCTTTTGCTGTTCTTTCATAAATAAAACAATTGAAATACAAGCTGGTGCTGACAGCCGTTTGCACATTATAGGATTCCTTGTTATCACGCTGATACAAACAGGATGGTGGCAGAACCAACTCCCCTTCAACCTTTTCTGCCAGATGGATGTTATTGTGGAGACGGCTTGTGATTTCAGATGAAATGAAATTTGGGTCAATCCCTGCCAGTGTATCGCCAACATGGACTTCACGCCCGTAAATGTAAAAGCAAGGCAGCAGTTTTCCCGCGGCTCCGGTATAGATATATCTTGTCTGATCACCATCGTAAAGCGGGGTAATAAAATCCGTATTAATAGCGGCCAAATAGTGAAGCTGTTTTTCTTTTTTTAACCGGTTCAGCTCTGAAATGCTGGCGAGAATGCCCGAATGCTGGCTCTCCTCATCGGGATTGGCCATAAACAATACATTTCCCGGCAACGTCTCAAGGTTCTCCGAAAAATGCAGGAGATTGGCTAAATGCACGGCGATGCCGCTTTGCATATCGACAGATCCTCTTCCGAACATCCAATCGCCTGATTTGGCATCCCGCTGAACATCCTGATCGAACTCATAGCGGCTGAAATACTCGGCCAATTTCTCACAATCAAAAGCGATATCCTTTAAAGGGCCGAAATCTTCAATTCCAACTGTATCCAGATGGGCATGGTAAATGACTGTATTTCGGCTTTCTCCATGTCCTTTAATAAACGCAAAAATATTTTTGCGATTGTATGGGTCATTGGGAATGGCCTGTTCCCACACATGACTGGGGTTTTGCTGAAAATAAGGATAGCTCGTGATCACTTCTTTGATGAAATCTGCTTTTGTCCCTTCTCCAACGGTGCCGTTCACGCTGCTGAGGCTGACCAGAGATGCTGTCAGCGCCTCCACTCTTTCAGCCGGATTCATGTGACTGATTTTTGTATACTGCATAAATTGTCCTCCTGATCAAAAAGTTGAAATCGTGCGATCCGCTAAAGAATCGCACGATTTTATTTCTCTCAAATCAAAAAGCTTCGGACGTTGTTTTGGCTTGCATATGAAGAATTAAGTAATCGGGACCGCCTGCTTTTGAGTCTGTTCCTGACATATTAAAACCGCCGAACGGCTGATAGCCGACAATTGCTCCGGTACATCCCCTGTTAAAATATAGGTTTCCGACATGGAAATCCTCGCGCGCCCGTTCAATGTGCGCACGGTTTTTCGTCAGAAGCGCACCTGTTAATCCGTATTCCGTGTTATTGGCAATCTCCAGCATATGATCGAAATCACGCGCTTTGCAAATCGCAACAACCGGGCCGAAAATTTCTTCCTGCATCAAGCGGGCGTTTTCATCAACATCTGCAAAGATCGTCGGCTGAATAAAGTAGCCTTTTGAATCATCGCCTTCTCCGCCGGCCAATAGCTTGCCTTCAGATTTGCCGATTTCAATGTATTTCATCACTTTGTTGTAGGATGCTTCATGAATCACGGGACCCATATACGTATCAGGATCTTCTGGATTGCCGACAGTCAGCGTTTTGGTCAGCGCCACAGCTTTTTCCACCACATCATCATACACATCCTGATGGATGACCGCGCGGGAGCCCGCAGAACACTTCTGTCCTGAATATCCAAATGCTGAGTACACGATAGAGGATGCAGCAAGGTCAAGATCAGCGTCCTTGTCGACAAGCACTGTGTCTTTTCCGCCCATCTCAGCAATTACCCGTTTGAGCCATTTTTGGCCCGGCTGCACTTTGGCGGCTCGCTCATAAATCCGGCAGCCGACTGCACGGGAACCTGTAAATGAGACAAACCGTGTTTTCGGATGCTCAACTAAGAAGTCACCGATCTCCGCTCCATCTCCCGGAATGTAATTCAGAACGCCGTTTGGCAGACCCGCTTCCTCCATGACCTCGACAAATTTTGCTGCCACTACCGGGGCTGCGTCAGCCGGTTTTAAGAGAATCGTATTTCCTGTCACAATCGCTGCCGCCGCTGTTCCCGCCATAATCGCGAGCGGGAAGTTAAATGGAGAAATGACGATGCCGACACCAAGCGCTTCGTAATGATATTGATTGAACTCGCCAGCACGGCTCTTCACCGGAGCCCCTTCCTTGAGCTTTAACATTTGGCGCGCATAGAACTCTAAAAAGTCTATCGCTTCAGCCGTGTCCGCATCCGCTTCCTTCCACGGTTTTCCCGCTTCCTTCACAAGATAGCTTGAAAATTCATGCTTTCTTCTGCGCAAAATAGCCGCTGCCTTAAAGAGAATATTCGCGCGGTGCTCCGGTCTTTGTTTTTTCCAGGAATCAAATGCCTGCAATGCGGCTTGCATCGCTTTTTCAGCAAGCACTTGATCCGCTGTAGACGCGTACCCAATGATCTCTTCTTTATTTGCCGGGTTAATGGAAATGATTTTGCGGTCCGTTTCAATTTTTTCTCCATTTATGACAAGCGGATAATGCTTGCCGAGCTGAGTGTTTACAAAGGCCAATGACTCCCCAAATGCAGTTTTATTCTTTGCTTCCGTAAAATCGGTAAATGGTTCGTGCGCGTATGTGACTGTCATATGTAGTCCCCCTCGTGTTATGAAATATATCTTCGCATATGAATAAAAATGCAAGAATCATGCCATTTTCTTGTCTTTTGCTGAAAAAACTTGTTGAATCGAACAGAAATTTGTCTAACAGGTGATCACCTTTCTCTTTTTCCGATCTTGAACGCAAATTTATTTTGCGATTTTTGCTCTTTACGCAAAAAACAAATGCAAAATTATTTTGCGGAGGCTTCTCAAATTACACCCATCCGCGGAAACGCGATGCTTCTGCCGATTTTCTGATGCCCGTCATGTAAGCCGCCAAACGCATATCCACTTTATGTGTTGCCGCTGTCTGATAAATTGTTTCGAACGAGCTGACCATGACGCTTCTCAATTTTTCTGCAACCTCTTCTTCCGACCAATAATATCCTTGGTTGTTTTGCACCCATTCAAAATAAGAAACCGTGACGCCGCCGGCACTCGCCAGGATATCCGGCACAAGCAGCACGCCTCTTTCATTCAGGATCTTAGTGGCATCAATGGTTGTCGGGCCGTTCGCCGCTTCAACGACGATTGACGCCTGAATGTTATGTGCGTTTTTGGCTGTGATTTGATTGGAGATCGCAGCAGGCACTAAAATATCGCAATCCTTTTCAAGCAGCTCCTCATTTGTGATGACGTCAGTAAATAAGTTGGTGACCATACCGAAGCTGTCCCGTTTATCGAGCAAATAAGGAATATCAAGGCCGTCCGGGTTGTAGAGCCCGCCATTGGCATCAGAAATCCCGATCACCTTCGCGCCCGCATCGTGCATGAATTTGGCCAGGAAGCTACCCGCGTTTCCAAAGCCCTGTATGATGATGCGCGCGTTTTGCAGCTTGATCCCTTTTTTCTTCACCGCCTCTTCAATACAAATCGTGACGCCCTGTGCCGTCGCCGTTTCCCGTCCTTGCGATCCTCCCAAAACAAGCGGTTTACCTGTAATAAAGCCCGGAGAATCGAATTCCCGCAGCCGGCTGTACTCATCCATCATCCACGCCATAATCTGCGAATTTGTGTATACATCTGGAGCTGGAATATCCTTTGTCGGACCGACGATCTGGCTGATGGCACGGACATATCCCCTGCTCAGCCTTTCCAGTTCTCCAAATGACATTGTCCGCGGATCACAAATAATACCGCCCTTCCCGCCGCCGTAAGGAAGATTGGCAATCCCGCATTTGAGCGTCATCCAAATGGATAATGCCTTTACTTCCTCTTCATTAACTTCTGGATGGAAGCGAACGCCCCCCTTTGTCGGACCGACAGCATCATTGTGCTGTGACCGGTAGCCTGTGAACACTTTGACGCTCCCATTGTCCATTTTGACCGGAATGCGGACAGTGAGCATTCTCTGCGGCTCTTTCATGAGTTCATACATATCTCCCGGATAACCCAGCTTCCGAAGGGCTTCCTTAATGATTGTTTGGGTAGACAGAAATAAGTTAAGAGCTTCTTTTTCTTCATCTTTCGAGACTTGCTTTGCTGACATCTTTTTCACCTCATTGTTTTTTTGGCCGGCCGTAATGTAAGCGCTTTAAAAAATCGGCCCGCCAATTCCTTTCTTCATTGGATTCACCCTTATCATCATGCAAGATCCGTACCAGCTTTTGAATCCACAAAAAAGAGACTGAAAACATCTCAGTCTCTGACTACAAATCTATCGATTAACGGGGATCAATCACCAGCTGCGTTTCAGCATAAAAACTGCCGATTCCCAAACCGTTTACTACATCGCCTTTAATCGTGTAAGTGCCTGCGCGCGGAAGGGTTTTGCGCACCATGACGAGGTCAAATTCGGATGCGCCTAACAAATCAAGCGTAAGCGGGAGTCTGACTGTTTTTCCATCGTTTAAAATCTGTGTTTCTTTCAGTGTTCTTCCATTCACTGAATCTCTTGTCGTAGCATGAAACCCGTCAGGAAATTGAAATTCTACCGCTCCGAGAGAAAGCACCGCATTTGGTTTATATGTCACTTCAATATCAGAAGTGGTCCACTCTTTTGTGCTGTTAATTGTTTTTGCCTCGATTGATGCAGACTGTGCATGAGCTTGGCCCGAAGGAAGTAAGATTGATAGTAAAACAGCTGAACAGATGAATAATGAAGATACGAATGAAGTTCTTTTTAGCATGACATTTCCCCCTAATTGATTGTTGAAATTTGGCCAGAGCGTCCTCTGCAGAAAAAGCGCTTTTTCATAATTCGCGAATTACCAGTTCTTTTTCTTAAAAATTAATCTATCATCATTTTCCATGGAAGTAAATGTTTTTTAAGGAATATTAACACTTGGAATTCAATGAGAATTCCTTCCTGTTTATACAAGGTTCAAATGGACGATTCCCCTCTCTTTTTCTAGTAACATCTGCCTGACATTTTCTATCTTTTATCCTATTTTAAAAAAGGGCAAAAAAAGTCGAAGATGCCTCTGCTCTTCGATTGATCACGTTCCTATTTTTATCTGAATTCAGTGTTCCAGTTAAAACCGATCGTCTCATCATCCCACGGAATTCTTTTTTCATCAGGCTGATCCGGGTTATACGACATGGTGGTAAAATAGATAATTGTCAGCGGCGTCTCTCCCAGCACTCTATATCCGTGAGCCACCCCTTTTGGGATTAATAACAGCATCGGGTTGTCTTCGCCCATATAATAGACGTCCGTTTCTCCTTTTGTCTTTGAATCCTCTCGAAGATCGTATAGGACAACCTGAGCGTGGCCGGTTGGGAAGAACCAGAGATCATCCTGCTTCTCATGATAATGAAATGCCTTAATCACACCCGGATAGCTTTTCGACCAAGAGGCCTGCCCAAAATGCTCAAGGAGGTTCTCATCGTCCCGGACCAGCTCAGCAAAAAAGCCTCTGTCATCGCTATGCTTCATCAATTTTTTCACCTTGACTCCATCAATCACACGCACTGCTCCTTTCCTGCAAATACTCTCGTAACGCTTCCCGCCAGTGGCGGGGGCGGATGCCGGCTTCTTCAATAGCCCGATGGCTCAGCACAGAGTATGCCGGACGGGGCGTTTTGTTCCCGTATTCCTCTGTCGTTACAGGCAAAATGGCTGTTTCCAGCCCGCTTTCTTCCATAATTGCCGTCGCAAACTCATACCAGCTGCATATGCCTGAATTGCTGACATGATAGATGCCCGGCGGATGGCTGAACAGTTTGATGACCGCTTCTGCTAAATCCTTCGTATAAGTCGGCGAACCAATTTGATCGCTGACAACCCGAAGCTCTTGTTTCGTTTCAGCAAGCTTCAGCATGGTTTCAACGAAATTACTGCCGCCATGTCCGTACACCCACGATGTTCTGATGATCGTGCTGTCTTTTGTCGTTAATCGTATCAGTTCTTCTCCGAGCCTTTTGCTTTTGCCATAAATGGTTTTCGGATCGAGGGGATCGTCTTCCCTATATGGCTGGGTTCCTTTCCCATTGAATACATAGTCCGTGCTGATATGAACATATTGAGCTCCGATGCGGGTTGACTCAAGCGCTGTATAATAAGCGCCGATTCCGTTAATCAAGTACGCTTTATCAAGCTCTTTCTCGCATTGATCAACCGACGTAAACGCGGCGCTATTGACCACGATATCCGGCTGATAATGGCCAAACGAATGCCGTACTGAGCGCTGGTCAGCAATGTTCATCATCTTCTTTGTTAACGCAATGACCTCATATCCGGCTTGCTTCAGCTGGCGGCATAGTTCCAAGCCAAGCTGTCCTCCCGCCCCAGTCACCAATACCTTTGTCAATCAGATCACCTTCTCATCGGTCATTGTCTGTATACCACTGAATCGTACGCGCAATGCCTTCTTCAAACGTCACTTCCTGCCGCCAGCCCAGTTCATTTTTCAGCTTAGATGCATTGATCGCATAGCGCCGGTCATGCCCTTTTCGGTCTTCCACGTGGGCGAACAATTCCTCACAGCCCAGATGCTTCAAAATGGCACTCGCCAGCTCTTTATTCGTGCGTTCATTTCCGCCGCCGATGTTATACACCTCGCCGTCGGTCCCTTTTTCTAAAATCAGCTTGATCGCGCGGCAATGATCCTCCGCAAACAGCCAGTCTCGGATCTGGAGTCCATCGCCATACAGCGGAACAGGCAGGCCCTGCTTCGCATGACGGATAATCGTCGGAATCATTTTTTCGCTGTGCTGATAAGGTCCGTAATTGTTGCTGCATCGTGTAATGATGGCCGGAAGCTTGTGGGTTTTCACATAAGACAACACGAGCAAATCAGAGCTTGCTTTGCTGGCTGAGTATGGGTTATTAGGAGAAAGCGGCGTCGTTTCTGTAAACGCGGGATCATCCGCTTTTAAATCCCCGTATACCTCATCTGTTGAAATATGAATCAGCTTCTTGGCTTTTCCTTTCAAGACCGCTTCCGCCAATCGGTATGTCCCCATGACATTTGTGGTGATAAACGGCTCCGCTTGGGAAATGCTTCTGTCCACATGCGATTCTGCTGCGAAGTGAATGACGCCGTCGTAGGTCTCGTCAAACGCCCGGTCGATATCCTCCTGAACGCTGATGTCCCCTTTTACAAAGCGAAAACGGCTGTTTTGCTGTAATTTTTCCATTTCCTCCGGGTGGCTGGCGTACGTCAGTTTATCTAAAACGGTAATGCGCGCATCCGTTTCCCTCAGCATGAGCTTTGTAAACGTGAGCCCGATGAAGCCGGCCCCGCCTGTAATTAAATATGATTTTGCCATCACTTTTCGTCCTGTCCTTTCCGTAGAGCCTGGTGTACAAGCTGGGAAGCGAGATAAAGCGATTCGTGAGTTCCGGCATCTACCCACCAGCCTGATAACACATCATACGTAAGCTGGCTGTTTTCGATGTATAGATTATTCACATCGGTGATTTCCAGCTCGCCGCGCTTTGATGGTGATATTTGTTCAATATATGAAAACACCTCTGCATCATACATATAAATGCCGGTAACACAAAGGTTGGTCGGTGGCTGTTCGGGCTTTTCGATGATGGAACGAATCCGCTTGTTTTTCTCATCAATCTCAGCAATCCCGAAACGTTCCGGGTCATCAACTTCTTTCAGAAGCACTTTTGCTCCTTTCCCCTGCTGTTCAAAGCGTTCTGTATAAGGCTTTAATGAATCTTCAAATATATTATCACCTAATAATAAAATGAAAGACTCTTTTTTCGTAAAGCGCTTTGCATAAGACAGCCCATCCGAAATGCCCGATGCTGCCGGCTGTACTTGATAAGTGATAGTAACGCCAAGCTCTTCCCCGTTCCCAAGCAGTTTGTAAAATTGCGGCATATGCTCCTTTTGGCTGATGAGTAAAATGTCTTTTATTCCGGCTTCCTCCAGCTTCATAATCGACCAGTATATCATCGGATACGGGCCTACAGGAAGCAAATGCTTGTTGACGGCTTTCGTTAAGGGCATAAGGCGTGAGCCGTTTCCTCCGGCTAAAATAACACCTTTCACATTAACACTTCCTTACATGCATTTTTATATCTCTTGTTCATATAATTCTTGAAGAATAGCTGTTACCCGCATAATGCCTTTGCCATCCACGAGCGGCCTTCCTCCCTTGTGCAAAGAAAGGCGAAGAGGATAGCTGTTCATAATGCGCGACATCTGATAGATGAGTGTTTCATCCGGTACAAGCTCACCTAAGCCAAGATCAAGAGCGGCGCCTTGGTCAGCAAATGTTTTGGCTGTAGCCGTTTGATGCTCAACCTGAGAAAGAACAAGGCACGGCACGCCGATGCAAATGGCTTCATATAGAGAGATGCCGCCAGCGACAATGGCTGCGTCCGCTTGTTTCATCAAACCTGCCATATCATTTGTCTGTTCGATCATCTTGTACTGCGGCTTCTTTTCGATCCGCCTTCGGACTGCCTCTTGATGCGGTGAAGCGCTCCCCATCACAAACATTATGTTTTTGTCTTTTATGTCGGGGACTTGATCAGCGGCAGCCAGCACTTTAAAAATAAGCTGCTTCGGATCACTTCCTCCTAATGCAACAAGGATATTGCGGCAGTCTTTCTTAAGTGTGTAATCCTCTCTTGCGGCCTGAAAGGCGGGGTGAAGAATAAGATAGTCCGGACCTTCATAGATGCGTGTGTTTCCCTGAACGTACACCCTGCTTCTGATGTCACCGTAAATTCCGTTAATGACTGCGTCACTATATTGAATTGATTTACCGTTTTTCTCTTCAAAAAGAACAATTTTCGCATCTGTCTCCGTCTTTATTTTCTTTAACAGCTCTGCAGGCGCGCCTAGAATATCAAACAAAAGCAAATCAAGCTTCTTGCTTTTTATTTCCCGGAGAATAAATTCGTGCTGCTGCAGCTCCGGCTTTACGATGACACGCCAATGCTCTTCATGAAGAAACGCTTCAGACTCCTGATTCGTATAAAACGTAATCAAGCATCGCTGTTTGAGCCCCTCCGCAAGCCTCTTCATCCGGACAACATGGCCCATTCCCTTTTCATAGCCGCCGTCTGCGAAGATCCCAACATGCATGGCTAGTCAGCCTCTCGTTCGATTGCCGCATCGGGATTCCGGTTCAGAAGGGTGATAAGCTCTGAGGCGGATACATCGGGGCGCTCGCCTGCTTTTTGATAGAGGGCCTTTATCGATTCATAGTCTTCCTTTGTATCAATAGTCAGCCGATATTGAGGGGCGCGAAATCGTTCCGGCGCCTCTAAAAACTGAACACGATAAAGAGCTGGATGATTCCTTATATATAACGTGACATGCTCCTGATATTGATCCTCCAAATCCTGAATACGGCTGATGTCAATTAACAGGTTGGCGTTGACCACTTCGCCGCAAATCCCTAATGGGGCATTCAGGATATACGTATAATCCGACCCTTGATCAAAATGCGCCTTAATCATTACATCGAGCAGCTCCGGATCGACAAACGGATTATCACCCGTTAACCGGATGATGACTGACGGTTTAACAGCTTCTATGACCTTCACAAACCTATCGAGGACACGTTCTTCGCTCCCGCGGAAAACACGAAAGCCTTGTTTGATACAGTGCGCCTCTAATATGTCGTCAGTTTCTTTGTCAGACGTGGCGATGACAAGATTATCCCGATCCTTTTGGTAAAACGCGCTTTTCCGGACACGGTGAACGAGAATGTCAAGTAAACGATTCGATCCGAGCGGCCGAAGCACTTTTCCCGGAAGCCTTGTTGAACCCATTCTTGCCTGAATGATAAAGAGAATATCATTCATGAAACGGGCTGTCCTTCAGTAAAATGTCATCCCAGATAATGCCTGTGTCGGCCGGAATGTCTCTTACAGCCCGAACACCGCTGGTCAGCAGTTCAAAAAATCTCGGGTGCAGCCCCTGCGGCTTTTGTCCGGGCCGAAGCACTGCGATATTGTCTTCACTAAAGGCTTCACCTTTTTGAATCGGAGCTGTTGTAAAAATGCCTCTATATGCAAAATTTCTGATTTCTCCTTCGATGGCGGTCGTTGTTTTGTATGAACTGCCAAGCAGTTTTTCAGAGACCGGCTTTGTGATCCCCTGTTTCAGCTCAGCTTCCGTTTTCCTGATACCATCGACCATTTCTTTCAATTCATCCGGATTTAATGCAAACGAGTGGTCGGCACCCGGCAGATCTTTATCGATCGTAAAATGCTTTTCTATCAGTTTTGCTCCGAGCCGAACCGCGGCACATGGCGCTTCTGTCGGATGCTCGCTATGATCGGAGAAGCCGATTACCGCCTCAGGAAAAGCGGCGGCAAGCATCGGAATGACGCTGAGGTTGCTGTACTCCGGCGGTGCTGGGTATTTCGCCACACAATGCATTATTGCAATTTGATTGTTTCCCTCTGCCCTGATGGTGCGCCAAGCTTCGTGAACATCAGAGATTTCAGCTCCGGCTGTCGAGAAAATCATCGGCCTGTTCAGCCGGGCGACATATTTGAGCAGCGGGAGATGGTTAATTTCATAGGATGCGATTTTAAAAGCGCTCGGCGAGGTAGACTGAAGCAGATCAGCTGACCCCTCGTCACATACCGTACTTAAAAAGATCACCTGCTTTTCGCGGCAGTAATCCAATAGCGGTAAAATCCACTCAGCAGGCATTTCCATAGATTGAACCAAAGAAAAAATAGAGACGTCCTTGCCCGCTGCCGTCTTGTACAAACCAGGATCTTTCTGGTACATCCTATCAGCTTGGAACATTTGAAATTTCACGGCATCCGCTCCCGCTTCCGCCGCGGCGTCTATCAGCGCAAAAGCCTGATCAAGCTTCCCGTCATGATTAATCCCCGCCTCAGCAATAATAAAAACAGGAGCGTCTTTGCCTACAGTTTTATTCGCGATCTGAAACGCTGCCATTATCTCGCCTCCTTGCCCGGCCAAATATGATAATAGTAATACGATTGTTCAGCGGTGAAGCCCATTCGTTCATAAAGGCGGATCGCCCTTACATTGTGAAGCTGCGTCCCCGCTGTTACCGTTCTATGCTTCTGGGTCTCCGGTTGTTCTATGAGATTCGCCAATAAATGAAACGCAATACGTTTCCCTTCAAATCCCGGCTTTACAGCCATCAAATCGAGAATGCACTCATCATCTCTTGATAAGCCCTGAAGATAGCCGATGACCTCGCCATTGTGTTTAGCGACAATATTGACCGCCGCCCTTCCATTCAGATTGTTTCGTGTCCACTCCTGAAATATTTTGTTTGCTGCATCGCGGCTGAGATGAGGATCCTGAAAATATCTGCTTTTTGTAAACGAGTCTCGGGCCAGCTCACATATCGCTTCTGTGTCTCCGGGCTCAGGCGGTCCCAGTTCAAAAAATGGCGGTGTTTTGTCATAAAAAGACGGAGGCATCGCCAGCTTCAGCAAACTCCCGACAAAGTAAGAGGATGGCTGCTGCTGTATCACATGCGCGGCTCCGATATCTTCAGCCGGAACACGGACAAAGATAAAATCCGTTTCATCCATTTGGCGTACAGTATAAAAAGCTTCAAACAGCCTCTTTAGCTGCCCGGTACTATTTGCCGCAAGAAGTTTGACGTTCATGACTTTCTTCTGAAGCACCTTGCTTTCCCACAAAGAATCTTCGTAAAGCAATACGCCTTGGAGCCTGCTGTTTTCAAAAAGGCCGAGGGAAAATTGATACGGAACATCCAGTGTAAGCTTTCTGCTTTGGAGAAATTCCTCAATTGCCTCTTTGGAGACATTTTCTTTTACCGTATACACTTAATCAGCCCCTTTTACGATATCCCGCACAGCTTCAATGACATCATCTACATCGTCGTCAGACATTGATGGATAGAGCGGGAGAGAAAGGGTTCGTTTATAGTAATTCATGGCATTCGGAAAGTCCGCTTCCTTATATCCAAATTGCTTTTGATAATACGGATGAATGTGTACTGGAATAAAATGAACGCTAGTGCCGATATTGTATTTATCCTTTAAAGCCGTAATCATTTCGCTGCGCGTAACCCCGGCCTTTTTTTCATCAACTTGCAGAACATATAGATGCCAGGCGTGCCTGCCGTCATCATGGACAAACGGCGTGATCAGTCCCGGAATCTGCTGAAAAGCGGTTTGATAGCGGCCGGCAATCTCTTCTCTCCGTTTCTGCATATCATCCAGCCGTTTCAGCTGATGAAGTCCGAGGGCCGCCTGCAAATCAAACATATTCATCTTATAGCCGGGCGATTCGACTTCATAGTACCAGCTGCCATTTGAAGAATAACGGTTCCATGCGGCTTTACTCATGCCGTGAAGGCTTAGCACCCGGATCTTATCGGCAAGCTCCTCATCATCAGTCGTCAGCATGCCGCCTTCCCCTGTCGCGAGGTTTTTGGTGGCGTAAAAGCTGAATGCCGTTGCATCCCCGATAGAACCGATCATTCTTTGCTTATAAGTCGTATATACCGCATGTGCCGCATCCTCCAGCACGAATAAACCATGATTTTGGGCAATAGCCAATATTGCATCCATATCGCAGGACTGCCCGCCAAAGTGGACGGGCACAACTGCTTTCGTTCGCGGTGTGACGGCCGCCTCAAGCTTTACCGGGTCAATATTGAGCGTGTTTTGGTCAATATCCGCAAACACAGGCGTCGCTCCCGTATGAATAATCGTATTGGCAGTCGAGCTGAACGTAAGCGGAGAGGTAATGACCTCGTCCCCGGGCCCGATCCCTTTTGCTTTCAAAGCCAAAAATAAAGCTGCGGTACATGAATTTACCGCCACGGCGTGCTTCGCCCCGACAAACGCGGCAAACTCTTTTTCAAACTGCTGAACCTTCGGGCCTTTAGAGAGCCATCCCGATTCAAGCGTTTCTGTAACCTCCTGAATTTCTTCCTTACCGATTAACGGCAATGAGTAAGGGAGAAAATGATTTCTCTTTTGCACCATTTCTTTGCGCTCCTATCATTTTATTCAGTATCTTCCCGCCTGTAATCAACCCCTGTTTTGGCTTTCAGTTCCGCAAATAAAGCATTTGTTGATTCTGCCACCGGATAATTAGCCGCTATGAATGCCAGGCGCGCCTCTTCTGCTTTTTGATGCACGTCGGGACTTCGAAGAACCTCAACCAAGGTGTGCACCAGTTCATCCGGCTGGTCAAACATAAAATCGCCAAGAGACTCATAATACGGATACGAGCGATTTCCGGACGATTTTCCGATCAGCACAGGCTTTTGAAACAGCATGGCTTCAAGACCGACTGTCGAGGTCTGCGTCACTGCGGCATCAGCATACGGCAGCAAATCATAAAGCTCCAGCTCCTTTTTGATGACTCTGCATGCTTTATGTTTTTTCGCCGCCTCGTGATACAGATCAAGCTTGTTTTTTCCGATTTCCCACGGGTGGGGTTTGATAATGATTTGCAGCTGCTTCTGATTAGAAAGCCCCTGGAGCACACCCGAATAAAAATCTTCTGAAAAGGGCTGAGTGGCAATGAGCACAATTTTTTTAGTCGGCTGAAAAGCAAGTTTTCGATAGAATATGGACATATCCATAGGCGTTCTGTTAAAAATCTGATCGAAGCGGGGATGTCCCGTTACGAGAATCTGCTCGGGTTTACAGCCTTTTCGTATGAACCACTCTGCTTCATACGCACCAAAAACAGCTTGATAGGTTGTAAAAACAGGAATGAAGGCTTCATCTCCCATCAATGCGCCATGCTGAAGACAAATGCTGACGGCCCCTTTTCTTTGACACATGAGAGCGAGCACCCTGCTGTAAATGTCTTCTGCCGTTCCGACAATAACAGCTGAAATCTTTTCCTGCTCAAACAGCGCATCAACTGTATCAATGGCCTCTATAAATAAAGGAATATCTTTGAAAAGCCGGTCGCGAAACGCTTGATCACCAAATGCCGGGTGATCATCATAAGGGGCGAGAAGCGAACAGGCTGTTTCGAGATACTGCTTCGAATCGCCTTTTTGGCATGAATCCGCAATCTCCCGCTTGCTAATTACAGGCAGATCACAATAATGCGGCAAACTCCATCTGGCCAAAACAGCCGTTTTTTCAGGATCAAATTGATAGTAATTTTCGTTTGAAAAACGCAGGTAATCAAAGTGCAAAATGACTTTCCCTTTAACAGGTTTGTCATTTGTTTTAACGATTTTTTGGATTCTTCCTTCAAAAAACGGCTGAATCTGTCCCTCATCGATATGCTGATCCACCGATCCGAATAATTCCGGTTCTTCTTCCATCATCACCCTCAGCTCAGGGCTGATGTATTGATAAAAATTACTGATAAGCCCAAGCGGAATCCCTTTGTAGCGAAGTTTGTCAAAAAGCTCCACGTACTTCCGGTACAGCACCCAATAATTGCTTAAATAGGCCGACAAGCTCTCACCCCATTCCAAGCTTTTTTAATGATTCACGCAGCTCTCGGCAATTTCGCTGCGGAGGAAGGTTCCTGACAAATTCATTTTTTTCTGATTCAAACAGCTGAAAGTGAATCGATTGGTCGGTAATATAATTCAGGTCCAGCTCCTCATCCAGTGGGTAAAACGGATAAAAATGATTGACTCTCCAAAAGAACCGGGCATCTCCTATACGGTAAAACGCCGGGCTTTCATCCCAATAGGAGCCAAACTTCTCCTTTACCTTCTCAAGCACCGAATACCTGTGCATCACCGAGCAATGATCAATTGCGCACGGTGCGTTCCATGTCACTTGAGCGGCAGGCCTGACAGTTTCTTTTACAATGTCGCGATTCTCGTTTAAATGATAGGTTTTGGAGGCTGAGTAAATCACAGCCTTTTCAGGATGGGTATCGAGCTCCCGCACCATTTTCAGGAGGCGGTCCGGCATATAGATGTTGTCATCCGTCGCATAGGTGATATATTCACCCTCCGCCATCTCAATCGCCTGATTGATCAGTGCCGCGTATCTCGTTTTTTCTGTTCTTTCCTTCACTCCAGATATATCGCTTTGATAAAAACGCACTCGGTTATCATTCAAAAAAGGACGGATTACATTCAGCGTCTCTTCATTGGAGTTGTCATCCATAATAAACAATTCAAAATCTGAAAACGTTTGTGAGAGTATGCTAGAAATGGACTTTGCCACATAATCGCTTTTGTTATAGCTCGTCATAATGACTGATACTTTAGGCAAATCCTACACCTCCTTCTTGGAACTTCACACCTGAAACTATCGTTATCTTATGTTGCTTATGCTCAAGTTGCGCTAGGGATACAAACCAATATGCGAAAAGTTTGTGTATGTCTCTGAAAAACAGCGGCTGCCTAGAGCGAAATCTGATCGGTCCGCTGTTCTTTTTCAGCATAATCCAAGCATCAGCCTCATAAGGTGAAAGAGATAAAAATCGCACCAGCGACTAAGATCGTTTTCCATCGGAGGTGAGTCATCGCGGAGCGTTCACCTATACATCCAGAACATGTTTTGAATGGTTTTCATAAAAAGGAGGAACGATATGAAACCGAAAAAAAATCAATATCAGCAAATGCAGGCATTTGATAATATGCAGGGGTATCAGCCTCAGTTTGGCGCCAACCCGTACCCGCAGCAAGGCCAAGGCTCACAAATGCAGCCAATGGGGATGCAGCCAATGATGCCAATGCAGCAGGGACAGCAAGGACAACAAGGACAGCAGGGATTTGGATTCCCGGGCCAGCAGCAGGGCGGCGGTTTTCAAATTCCATCGGGGCCTACACCGTCAGGACCGGGCCAAAGCGTTCCCGGCATGCTGCCTGTTGAGGAATCTTACATCGAGAATATTTTGCGCCTGAATCGGGGAAAAACGGCCACCATTTATATGACATTTGAAAACAGCAAGGAATGGGGCTCGAAGATTTTTCGCGGCGTCATCGAAGCTGCGGGCCGGGATCACATTATTATCAGCGACCCGAAATCAGGAACACGCTACCTGCTCCTGACAATCTACCTCGATTACATTACATTTGATGAAGAAATTGCTTATACGTATCCATATTCCATGGCGTCCTATTCGCCAAGATAAGAAAAAAGCCAATCACTCATATGATGAGGATTGGCTTTTTTGATTATAGATATTTGACGGCTGCGACAACGATCATAATCCAAGAAATAATAAACGCCACACCGCCGAGCGGGGTGATCGCTCCAAGAATGGAGATTTGCGTCACACTTAGAATATATAAGCTTCCGGAAAACAGTACAATTCCCGCAAACATCAGCCATCCGGCTGTCGTGACACTGCCTATGCCGGATAATTTATCAGCCAGAAACGCGACAACGAATAACCCAAGGGCGTGATACATATGATACTGCACGCCTGTGTGCCAAACCTGAAGATATTTATCAGGTATTTTCCCTTCTAATCCGTGAGCGCCGAATGCTCCGAGTCCCACGGCAAGCAGGGCGTTAATAGCCCCTAATATGATAAAAACTTTCATCTATCTCTCCCGCCTTTTCGTTAAACTCATATCATTTATCTTATCGCACCTGCACCAAAATTCAATGTTTGTTCTCCGTTGACACGAGATTGTCGGATTTTCTCCTGCGCCAAAGCTGGAACTGGTCAGCTGCTATTGCAGCAAGCGTCCCTAATACGAGCCCGTTGCTTAATAGAGAAATAAATACCGGATGCAATCCCTTTAACGCAGTTTCAGGAACAAACATGATACCGACCCCTGTCAGCAGTGAGATGCCGATGATAGACCGCACCCTTTTTGATTCTTCTTTCTCATACGAATCAAATTCGGCAAAGGCCAGACCGCCCATTGCGGAGAACACAACAAAATTCACCGCAAATCCAACGGGTGACGGCAGGCTCGCAAACGTATTCATAAAAAACGGGATTACGCTGATCACGATAACCAAAATACTGCCGAGCATAAACGGTTTTTTAGAAGGCATTTTGGTCGTTTCAATAAAACCCGCGGCTCCCGAAATCGGAACAGGCGCAATAGCTCCCGTCAAACCGCTAAGCAGATGGCTGAATGAAGCGGCAAAACCGGCATGGCGTTCATGATGCTTTCCATCAGGCTGTTTGCTGAATTTTTTCACGGCGATGTCCACAACCTTCATGCTCGCCAGCATATTCACAATCAGCAAGATGGTAATAAAAATAGAAGTGATGATCAGGCCGCTGTTAAATAACGGTGTCCCAAAAGGAAACAGGGAAGGCAGCTGAAACAGCCGGTCCGGCATTTCAATCGGCTTTGCCGCTCCGGCAGCCGCAAACAGCACCCACCCGCCGAACAAGGCTAATAAAATAGAATATTGCTTAAAAAACATGATGTTCGAATTTGTCATTATAAAAGCGGCAGCGATCACAACAAGCGCCAGGCCAAATACAAGACCGTCCACCCCGTCCTGTCGATAACCGATTCCGAGAATTCCTTTTATAATGGGCTGACTCAGCTGCATGACAAGAAGCAATAAATAGACGCCCGTTACAACCGGAGTAAACAATTTTGCAAGTCTGTCAATGACCTTGAAAACACTTAACAAAAAGAAACATACAGCGCTTACAAGAAGAGCTCCCTGCAACCCCCGCAGTGTGTCTCCATATGTCGCAAACACAGTTCCCGTCAGCCCTGCGTAGATCGTATACACTCCCCACCACAAGCCGGCTGGGCTTTCATTGATCGGCAGTCTGTGGCCTTTCAAACACTGAATGACGGCGGCAATTCCCAGTACAAAAAAAGTGCTTTGAATCAATCTTGCAGAATCTGAGTGATCCAGATGAAACGACTGGGCAACCGCCACCGGAACAACAATCGCCGCAGCAATAATAAACGCTGTCCATTGCAGCGCGCCAAGAACCAATTTCACGTAAGCTCAACCTCTCTCTTTAAAAATCAAATAAAGACTCTCCGTTTCCATCCTCTTCCTGCTTCTCTTTTTCTTGCTTTCGATATTTGTTTAATCCCGCGCTCCCCATCATTTTTTCCATCATCAGCTGGTCTGTCGATGGCGGCGCGGCGGGACTTGGCGTAACGCTCGGCTGTATGCGGGGCGCGCTCGCGTTCTCCGGCTGATCAAGCACGACATCACACAGAGAACGGACAACCGCTACATAACGCTTCAGCTCCTCATCCCGTTCAGCTGTTTTTGCTTTTTTCAGCTCCTCTTCCATCTTTTGAATTAATGCAGATATATGAATGTTCATGAAGCACCCTCCAAAAAAATAAATGTTGTCTTCCTGCATTTTATCAAATTCCTGCTGTAAACGCAGATATGAGTTTGTTATTTTTTCTGACAAACCTTGCGCGATTGACAAGCAGAAGAGATTTTTCACATAATAAATCACCATACATTACAAAAAGGAGAAACGGAATGAACAGCATCCCCTCTATCATCAGCAAGCATAAAGCCTATTTTGCGGCGGGACATACGAGACCGCTTGAATCGAGACTGAACATTTTGCGAAAGCTGAAACAAGCCGTCAGAACTCATGAAGCCGATCTCATAGCCGCTCTCTACCAGGATCTCCATAAATCCGAGCAAGAAGCATACTCAACAGAAATCGGAATCGTCTTGGAGGAAATCAGCTTTGTCATGAAACGGCTGAGAAAATGGTCCAAGCCGAAACGAGTCAAAACGCCGCTGACTCATCTAGGCTCCAAAAGCATCATCATTCCTGAGCCGTATGGAACCGTTTTGGTGATTGCGCCTTGGAACTATCCCTTGCAACTGGCGCTTTCTCCGTTGATTGGAGCCATTGCGGCGGGGAACACGGTCGTTCTCAAGCCATCAGAATATACGCCGGCTGTTTCCGCTGCACTTTCGGAACTCATCAGCAGCGTTTTTCCGACCGATTATGTCGCTATGGCAGAAGGCGGGCCCGACGTCAGCACAGCATTATTACAGCAGCCCTTTGACTACATTTTCTTTACAGGCAGTGTAGCTGTAGGAAAAATCGTCATGGAGGCCGCCGCCAAACAATTAATTCCCGTAACCTTGGAGCTCGGCGGCAAAAGCCCCTGCATCGTCCATAAAGATGCTGACATTCAGCTTGCCGCCAAACGCATCGTCTTCGGGAAATTTACAAATGCGGGACAAACCTGCATCGCACCGGATTATTTATTTGTACACGAGGACATCAAAACGAAGCTCACAGAAGAAATGAAGCGTGCGATCAGAGAATTTTACGGCCCTAAGCCTGAACGGAATCCACAGTACGGCAAAATCGTCAGTGAGCGCCACTATCAGCGGCTGCTCAGCTTTCTGAATGATGGCATCCCGCTCACAGGCGGACAATCTGATCCCACTCATCACAAAATTGCGCCGACCATTCTCGAACAAGTGAGGGATGACTCTCCAGTGATGCAGGAGGAGATTTTCGGGCCGATTCTTCCGCTCTTTACATACCGTGATATCGGGGAAGTCATTGAAAAAGTCCAATCGCGCCCAAAGCCGCTCGCCCTATATCTCTTCACCACAAACAAAGAAATTGAGCGCGCTGTTTTAGGAAATCTGTCGTTTGGCGGGGGCTGTGTCAATGATACGTTAATGCATGTGGCGACGCCGTATTTGCCATTCGGCGGCGTCGGGGAAAGCGGCATCGGCAGCTATCACGGCTTTGACAGTTTTAACACATTCACGCACAAAAAAAGCGTCGTCAAACAAACGAACCGCTTCGACTTCGCATTTCGTTATCCTTCCTCCAAAAACGGGCTGCGAATGATTCGAAAAATACTCAAATAAAAAAGCGCAGATCACCTGCGCTTTTTACAAATCCTTAATACACCAATCAATCGGCGCCTCACCCATTTTCTCCAAATAGGCATTCGCCCGGGAAAACGGTCTGCTCCCGAAAAATCCGTTTCTCGCCGAAAACGGGCTGGGATGCGTCGATTCAATGATAAAATGCTTGGACGTGTCGATCCGTTCTTTTTTCATTTGAGCATGCCGTCCCCACAAAATAAAGATAACCGGCCGCTCCCTTTCATTCAGCACGTCAATAATTCGGTCCGTCAGTCGCTCCCAGCCTTTTCCCTTATGGGAATTCGCCTGTCCGCGCCTTACTGTCAGCACAGTATTCAGCAAAAGAACGCCTTGCTTTGCCCAGCTCACCAGCGACCCGTGATTCGGGATGCTGCACCCGATGTCCTGCTGCAGCTCAAGAAAGATATTTTTTAACGAAGGCGGCTGCTTTACACCGGGCTTGACAGAGAAGCTTAAACCTTGAGCCTGTCCCGGCCCGTGATACGGATCTTGACCCAAAATGACGACCTTGACATCATCATATGATGTATAATGCAGCGCGTTGAAAATATCCCGGCTGTCCGGATAAATCGTTTGCTCCGCGTATTCCCGCTTCAGCATTTCTCTGAGCTCTTGATAATACGGTTTCTCAAACTCTTCCTTTAGCTGATTCCACCAGCTGTCTTGTAAAAGCTGTTTCAAGATTAGGCCCCCTTACGAACGATGAAGTCTGGAATAGACAGGCTCGCCATCCCAAACCATTTCACTTTTTGCTTCCCGCCTCTTCATCTCAGGCTCTTCAAGCAGGACGGCAAAGTTTTTCGTCGGCAGCTCCCCGAGTCCGTGCTTTTCACTTAAACGATCCAAATATTGCTTCCGCTTGGCGCCAAGGTCAGCAGACTGATTGTCTCCCGCGTCACTGAAGGCATAAATCACGCTGGCGCAAGGGACACGCTTCACCCGGTAATCCTTGGCCGCGCGCAGATAAAAATCCCAATCCCAGTAATTGTGCACATCAGCATCGAAATACCCGATTTCATCATGCAGAAAACGTCTGTACATGCTGCCCGACGGCACGTATGTAGAAAACACTCTCATATCCTCATAGTCAGCGGTATAAGCAAACAATTTCCTTGACACTGGATACCTTGTTCCGTTTTTCTCTTCAAACGAAACTATTTCCGCATCAGAATGAACGAAGTCTGCCGTTTCTATTTCCTTTGCCATTTTTTCGATATGCCCTGGCGTAAAGAAATCATCGTCATCACACAGCATAATGCAATCGCCAGACGCCTCTTTTACACCGGCATTTCTCGCAGCCACATGCCCCGAGTTCTTTTCTAAATTGATGACAGCAATCGGCAGCTCCGGATACAGTGCTTTGACCGGCACGACCGATTCACCGGCATCATTCACAATAATAATTTCATACGGCTTCAAGGTCTGGCGGGAAATCGACTCCAAAAGCTCACACAGAGCCGGAATCCGATTATAGGTCACAATTACGATAGAAATCTTCATGATGCTCTCCTTCTCATTTTCATAGTCATGTACTATTAAAACATATATTGGACGGGAGATCAGTGGGAATATCCTACTGAAACAGGAAAGGAGACCTTGAGAATACCAGATGATTTGCTAAGCCTTCTATATTGTGATACAGAGAAAATCTAACTATAATGAAAGACAAAACATGATGGAGGTTCAAGACATGTCTATGCATAAAGCACTCACCATTGCCGGCTCAGATTCCAGCGGCGGTGCTGGGATTCAAGCTGATTTAAAAACATTTCAAGAAAAAAACGTATACGGGATGACCGCCTTAACGGTGATCGTTGCGATGGACCCAAACAACAGCTGGGACCATCAGGTATTCCCGATCGATACTGATACAATCCGCGCCCAGCTTGCAACAATTACGGACGGCATCGGCGTGGACGCCATGAAAACAGGAATGCTGCCAACCGTTGACATTATCGAGCTTGCGGCAAAAACGATCAAAGAAAAACAATTAAAAAATGTGGTAATTGACCCGGTTATGGTTTGCAAAGGTGCTAATGAAGTCCTTTATCCGGAGCACGCCCAAGCCCTGCGTGAGCAATTGGCTCCGCTAGCCACTGTCATTACGCCCAACTTGTTTGAAGCCAGCCAGCTCAGCGGCATGGATGAACTAAAAACAGTTGACGATATGATCGAAGCCGCGAAAAAAATTCACGCACTCGGCGCTCAATATGTCGTCATTACAGGCGGAGGCAAACTCAAACATGAGAAAGCCGTTGATGTTCTCTATGACGGAGAAACAGCAGAAGTCCTTGAAAGCGAAATGATCGATACGCCTTATACACATGGCGCAGGCTGTACATTCTCAGCAGCCGTGACAGCGGAGCTCGCCAAAGGTGCGGAAGTCAAAGAAGCCATTTACGCAGCGAAAGAATTCATCACAGCGGCTATTAAAGAATCCTTCCCGCTAAACCAGTATGTTGGTCCTACGAAGCATTCTGCACTGCGCCTGAATCAACAATCATAAACAAAAGGGGCTGCCTTACAGAGAGGCAGCCCTTTTTAAATCACCGAAGACTTTTCACAGAAAAAACTGCCGATCCCATCGGCAGCCTGTTTATTTGATTTTTAAATTGTTTGCAGATTTCCTCAAAAATGTTTCTATCGACTGAACAAAAAGTGCATATTCCTTCATTTGTTCATATGCCCGCGTGAGAATTTCCGCCGTTTCACTGTGCGGCGTTGTTCCGCCAAGCATTTTTTTCAGCTGAAGCAGCACATCCTTATATTCTTCTCGCTTATCTTCAACTTGGTTAGCAGCCTTTTCCAAACATTCCGGTGTTATCTTCTGTTCATGTATATTCAAGAAAACAACTCCTTTTACAGAAAAAAATAGTAGGTTATCGTTGAAGAATAGCACAGATGGCTCAGATTTCACATAAGAAAATAGAAGGATTTTCTACATAAGTGTCCAAATTCCGACATTCATTTCAGATTTCCCGGTCGAACTGGCTGTTACTTCATGATTTCCCGGGAAAGGAAAATATCTCGCACTAAAGACCTCTTCTCCGTTATTCATAAAGATTTCCACAGATGACGCGTCCAGAAACATGTGTACGGTATGCAAATCCTTGATTCGGCAATGTCTCGCTTCTGTTCTTTTTCCGTCAAAGCTCTTTCGTTCCAGCGTAACAATCCCCTCGTCTTTATGGAAGGAAAACGTAGCCGTTCCGCGGATACTGATTGAAAAGCCAGACTCCGTATGAATGTCTTCCAGCAGAATCTCAGCTCTTTCAGGTTTTTCCACTGGAAGCGTACCAGATGATCCATGCATATTGATGTGTATTTTTTTCTCATTTCTGCGCATGGCTTTTAGCTCAGGCAGCGGCTGCTGAATCAGCTTCTGGCCTGAAAGCGTCAGCTGTCTCGGCAGCGTCATGCAGTGAATCCAGTGGCAGTCAATGGTCGGATGGGACCCTTCATCCTGATCAGGCACCGCCATCCATGCAAACAAAATCCGCCTTCCCTGATCGTCTTCAAGTGTTTGCGGCGCGTAAAAATCAAAACCTTGATCAAGCTCCGTAAATTCACCATGCTTCAGTTCAGGCTTGTTATAATCGAGACGGCCGACAAAATAACCTGATTGATATACGTTCTGATAACGGAAACCGTCAGCCTCAAGCCCTTGAGGCGAAACAATCAGCACGTCCGATCCTTGAAGGGAAAACAAATCAGGGCATTCCCACATGTATCCAAAATCGTCCAGCCCGTTGAAGCCCGCGCCGGTTATCGGGCCAAGAAATCTCCACTCACTCAGGTTATCAGAAGCAAACAATACAGCCTGCCCTTTCAAATTCTCTGTTTGCGCACCAATCACCATATACCATGTGCCTTCATGCTCCCATACCTTCGGATCGCGAAAATGCGCCGTATATCCTTCCGGAAGGCGGGCGACAACACCCTTTTTCTCAAAGGACAGCCCGTCGTCAGAAACAGCAAGGCATTGATACGTTTCCCGATTTCCATCCTGATCCCTGACATTTCCTGTGTAAAACAGATAGAGCCGATCGTCTTTCGTGACAGCGCTGCCCGAGTAGCAGCCGTTTTTATCAAACCAATCACTCGGAGCCAGCGCAATCTCTTCCCGCTTCCAATTCACAACATCCTGTGTCGTATAATGCCCCCAAAATTTTGCGCCGTGCCCTGTCTGAAACGGCTGCCACTGAAAGAATACATGATAGCTGCCCTTCCAATAAATCACGCCATTCGGGTCATTCAGCAGCCCAACCGGCGGCATGATGTGAAAATGCTGGCGGTACGGATCGCTGTTAGCGATGGGCTCTTTTTTCTCCACTTCTTCATAAGCCCGGCGACGAAGCTCCTGGTCATGTGCTGTCATTTTTTCCTCTCCTCATCCTCATTAATCTTCATGACAAATGCTGCAATGAACGCTGACACTGCTGCAATCGCCATGCCAATCAGATAGTGAATCAAGTTGCTGACGCCAAACGGAGCCGCAATGGCGATCATCGGAATTCCCGTTAACCCGTAAGCGTTTGCAGCTACATGTGTAAAGACGACATATGCTCCACCCAATGCGCCTCCGATCATCGCGGCGATAAACGGTTTTCGGTAGCGAAGATTGACTCCGAATATGACGGGCTCAGTAATGCCGAGAAAAGCGGAAAATGCTGCCGGAAGCGCGATTTCTTTTGTCTTTGCCTTTTTCGCCATAAAGAAGACGGCAAGACCTGCCCCGCCCTGTGCGACATTCGCCATTGACCAGATCGGCAGCAAGTAGTTTTTGCCTATATCTGCAATAAGCCCAGCCTCAATCGCATGGAAGCTATGATGAACGCCTGTCAGCACGATGAGTGAATACGTGCCCCCGAAAATCAGGCCCGCAACAAAACCGGCATGGTCATACACATAAGTTAAAGCAACCGTAATGCCGGAGCCAAGCGCTCTGCCTAGAGGGCCAATCGCGATAAAAGCAACAAACCCGGTGACAATCACAGTAACAAATGGTGTAACAAGCAAATCCACCGCATGTGGAACCACTTTTCTCGTCCATTTCTCTACCTTGCTCATCACATACACCGCAAGCAGGACAGGGATAACAGTTCCCTGGTAGCCGAGAAGAGCGATATCAAATCCGAAAAGATGCATGTAATCAGGTGTCGCTTCCGCCAATCCCCATGGATTTAAAAGATTCGGATGAATCATGATTCCCCCGATGACCGCTCCCAAGTATGGATTGCTGCCAAACTCTTTTGAAGCGCTTACTCCGATTAGAATCGGCAAGAAAATGAATGCTGCACTTGAAAACATATCAAGCAGCTGCAAAAGCGCAGAATCCTTGCTCATCCAATGAAACGCATTGATCATACCCAGCAATCCCATTAATAGGCCGCTGGCTACAATAGCCGGGATGATTGGAACAAAAATATTAGAAAGCGTTTTCGCAAATCTCGCAGCGGGATTCAGCTTTTCTTTTGCCGCATCCTGATGATTTACGTGTTCTTCACGCTCGATATCAGCTTCTTTAGCAAAGGCATCGAATACTTTATTCACAAGGCCTGTTCCGAAAATGATCTGGTACTGGCCAGAGCTGCTGAAAGCCCCTTTGACGCCATCAAGCTCTTCTACTTGTGCTTGATCTATCTTTGATTCATCTTTCATCACTAAACGCAGTCTTGTTGCACAATGAGCCGCGCTGATAATATTTTCTTTCCCTCCGAGAAGCTCAATGAGGCGTTTTGCAGTCTCTTTGTAATCCATCTATTTCTCCCCCTTTTATTTAAACAAAAAAGACCTAAAATTCGCCAACGAATAAAGGACACAGCGATCCTTTTTCATTTACGCAAATTTTAGGTCTTGCCTGCTTTACCAGTCACAATCCCGCTTATTCAGATTAAGAATACGCTTTCATCATAAATCATGACAGCGTTTTCGTCAACTATTTTTTTAGTTAAATAGTTTGATAAAACATGTAGACAAAAATTCGTAAAAATTAATTGTGAAATACTTCACAATATCGTGCTATACTATGCTCAATCATGAAAGAAAGCAGGAAAAGACAATGGAAACTCAAGCATTGCAAAAGGTTGAACAGTATGCTTTGAAAAAACAAAACATATTCGCTTCAAGCAAAATCCGTTATGTGCTTCGGTCCATTTTGGCCAGTATGTTTATTGGTTTTGGCATTACAGCCGCAAGCAAAACAGGCAGCTATTTCTTTATGGCTGATTCTCCGTTTGCCTTTCCGGCAGCCGCTGTCACTTTCGGGGCCGCTATTCTGCTGATTGCTTACGGAGGCGGAGATTTATTTACCGGCAACACCTTTTATTTCACCTATACCGCGCTCCGGAAAAAACTCAGCTGGCGCAACACCCTGTACTTGTGGATGTCAAGCTATGCCGGCAATTTAATCGGCGCCATTCTGTTTGCCATCCTGATCAGCGCGACGGGACTTTTTGAGGAGCCTTCTGTTCATTCCTTTTTGATTCATTTGGCAGAGCACAAAATGGAGCCGCCGGCTTCCGAATTGTTTTTCAGAGGAATGCTGTGCAATTGGCTTGTGTGCCTCGCCTTTTTCATTCCAATGTCTCTCAAAGGGGAAGGAGCAAAGCTTTTTACCATGATGCTTTTCGTTTTCTGCTTCTTTATTTCCGGCTTTGAACACAGCATTGCCAATATGTGCACATTCGCCATCTCGCTTTTGATCGAGCACCCTGATACAGTGACACTGATGGGAGCAGTCAGAAACTTAATCCCCGTTACGCTCGGCAATCTGACCGCGGGAATAGTTATGATGGGCTGGATGTACTACACACTGAATCCTGATCAATAAAAAAACTTCCAGAGATCACTCCCTGCAAGTCAAAGCGGTTATTCCGAGAGATCTTGAAGACGCTGGACATGCAGCGTGATATAGCCGGCCTCGGATTCCGGCAAATGTAATTGATATTCATTTTTCAAAAACTCCGCCAGCTCCAGCGCACATTGATAGGCGAATGAATACTTTTTTTGGATGAAATAAAGCATCTCCTCGTCCATACGATGGAGCGCTTCATTTGATTCCAACCGGCTGACCGCGTATCGCAAATGCGTGACAAGGCGTTGATAGGAAATGCTGTTTTCATCCACCTTTCGATTAAAGTATTGTTCTATTTTCTCTATCATTTCTTTGATCATGGTCGTATGCTTCAGCGCTGAATACATGCTCTCCGCATCCATCTTCGCCGTATGGATGTGAAGGGCAATATAACCCGCTTCATCTTCAGGCAGAGACACGCCCAATGTCTCTTTTACATGTCCGATCGCCCACAGGCCGATCTCATATTCTTTTTTATAGAGCGCCTTTATCTCATGCAGCAATTTATTCTGCACAAGCAGCCCATTTTGAATCCTTTCGATCGCAAAGGACAAATGGTCGGAAAGCGCGATATGAATGTGATCGCTCAGCGGCGCCGCGAGCTCTCCTTCCGCATAGCTGATGATATCCTCAGCTATTTCTATATGCTCCTCCGGCAGTGTTTGCAGGATTTGTTTGAACTTTTCATTCTCGTCGCGCACGACAAAGATCTTTTCCACTTTATTCATAGGGATGAGATCATTTTTCTTTTTTTGAAAAGCGATTCCCGGTCCCATCACGATTTTTTCCTGATCATCCTCTTTTATTAAAGCCGCATTGTTGTTTAATACTTTATAGATTTTCAAGAGGTTATCTCTCCCGCCAATTTGCTTTTGACTGGGATTTTACCTCCTTTTGACCGCCATGTAAAGATGCGGGCCCGCTCTCTCCTGCTTTGGCGATTCCTTGAAGGCTTGCAAACATCTTCTTTTATAAAGCGCGGCGGCTTTCGCTTTCTGCTTTTCTTCCTCATTCACAGCCATCCGCCACTCATAAAACGAAACGAGTCCTGCGGCCTGCACAGCCGCCTTTCTTTGGTATGTACGCTGAGCCGAATAGACCGCGGCAGCCGCAGTTTTTCTGTCCGGCGTCACCCAGTTCATCAAAAAGACCATCCACACCCGTAAAGATACAAGCAAACGTTTCATAGAAAAACATCCCTCCGCTTCTTTTTGGCAGGCAGCCTTTTTAGCAGCCCGTTTTCTCAGCCGCAGCCCGCAAGAAAAGACGGCCGATTTCTTTTCTCGCAAACTAGCGGCTCTAGCAAAACTCATGACTCTATGATAGACCGTGGAAAGAGAATTCTTTGTCACAATATGAGTGAAAAAACCAACTAGTTTTTAGAAGTTTTGTTGAAAGCTGAAAGAATTGAAATGAAAATTGGAGAACCGCTTTGAAAACTTTATACACAAGTTATCCCAAAGATAAGAACAACTTAATCACAAGAGATATCCACATGTCCACAAACTCTATCTATATTTTGTATACGAACGTATATTCCTAACTATATATATACACAGGTTTATTCACTTATACACAGGGTTCTGTGTATAACTCCTTCGTTATACACAAACAAAATCCAATAAATGGTCCAAATGACACAAGGATTTTTTTGAATTTTCAAGAAATATATACTAGATCTTTCACATTTTTTCTAAATACAAAGGGGGAAACACATTGAAAAAGGGGATCATTCGCTTTCTGCTTGTAAGTTTCGTCTTATTTTTTGCGTTATCCACAGGTATTACGGGCGTCCAGGCAGCTCCGGCTTCTTCAAAAACGTCGGCTGATCTGGAAAAAGCCGAGGTATTCGGTGATATCGACATGACGACAAGCAAAAAAACAACCGTTATAGTGGAATTAAAAGAAAAATCCTTGGCAGAAGCGAAGGAAGCGGGAGAAAGCCAATCGAAAAGCAAGCTGAAAACCGCTCGCACCAAAGCAAAAAATAAAGCAATCAAAGCGGTGAAAAACGGAAAAGTAAACCGAGAATATGAGCAGGTATTCTCAGGCTTCTCTATGAAGCTTCCAGCTAATGAGATTCCAAAACTTCTCGCGGTAAAAGACGTTAAGGCAGTGTACCCGAACGTCACATATAAAACAGACAATATAAAGGATAAAGACGTCACAATCTCCGAAGACGCCGTATCTCCGCAAATGGATGACAGTGCGCCTTATATCGGAGCAAACGATGCATGGGATTTAGGCTACACAGGAAAAGGCATCAAGGTGGCGATTATTGACACTGGGGTTGAATACAATCACCCAGATCTGAAGAAAAACTTTGGACAATATAAAGGATACGATTTTGTGGACAATGATTACGATCCAAAAGAAACACCAACAGGCGATCCGAGGGGCGGAGCGACTGACCACGGCACACACGTAGCCGGAACTGTGGCTGCAAACGGAACAATTAAAGGCGTAGCGCCTGATGCCACACTTCTTGCTTATCGTGTGTTAGGGCCTGGCGGAAGCGGCACAACGGAAAACGTCATCGCGGGCGTGGAACGTGCAGTGCAGGACGGGGCAGATGTGATGAACCTGTCTCTCGGAAACTCTTTAAACAACCCGGACTGGGCGACAAGCACAGCGCTTGACTGGGCCATGTCAGAAGGCGTTGTCGCTGTTACCTCAAACGGCAACAGCGGACCGAACGGCTGGACAGTCGGATCGCCGGGCACATCAAGAGAAGCGATTTCTGTCGGTGCGACTCAGCTGCCGCTCAATGAATACGCAGTCACTTTCGGCTCCTACTCTTCAGCAAAAGTGATGGGCTATAACAAAGAGGACGACGTCAAAGCGCTCAATAACAAAGAAGTTGAGCTTGTCGAAGCGGGAATCGGCGAAGAAAAGGATTTTGAAGGGAAAGACCTGACAGGCAAAGTCGCCGTTGTCAAACGAGGCAGCATTGCATTTGTGGATAAAGCGGATAACGCTAAAAAAGCCGGTGCCATCGGCATGGTTGTGTATAACAACCTCTCTGGAGAAATTGAAGCCAATGTGCCAGGCATGTCTGTCCCAACGATTAAGCTTTCATTAGAAGACGGCGAAAAACTCGTCAGCGCCCTGAAAGCTGGTGAGACAAAAACAACATTCAAGTTGACGGTCTCAAAAGCGCTCGGTGAACAAGTGGCTGATTTCTCATCACGCGGCCCTGTTATGGATACGTGGATGATTAAGCCTGATATTTCGGCGCCAGGGGTCAATATCGTGAGCACGATCCCAACACACGATCCTGACCATCCATACGGCTACGGATCAAAACAAGGAACAAGCATGGCATCGCCTCATATTGCCGGAGCGGTTGCCGTTATTAAACAAGCCAAACCAAAGTGGAGCGTTGAACAGATTAAAACCGCCATCATGAATACCGCTGTCACTTTAAAGGATAGCGATGGGGAAGTATATCCGCATAACGCTCAAGGCGCAGGCAGCGCAAGAATCATGAACGCGATCAAAGCCGATTCGCTCGTCTCACCTGGAAGCTATTCATACGGCACGTTCTTGAAGGAAAACGGAAACGAAACAAAAAATGAAACGTTTACGATTGAAAATCAATCTTCCATTAGAAAGTCATACACACTTGAATACTCATTTAATGGCAGCGGCATTTCCACATCCGGCACAAGCCGTGT
Organism: Bacillus sp. FJAT-14266; assembly: GCF_001719225.1. NCBI lineage: Bacteria > Bacillati > Bacillota > Bacilli > Caryophanales > Bacillaceae > Bacillus > Bacillus sp. FJAT-14266. Next base: position 478,562 of record NZ_CP017072.1, on the reverse strand, counting down.
TGTGATTCCGGCACATCAAACCGGGAAAGCCACTGCAAAAGTAAAGGTCAATACGAAGAAAACAAAAGCTGGCACCTATGAAGGAACGGTTATCGTCAGAGAAGGCGGAAAAACGGTCGCTAAGGTACCTACATTGCTGATTGTGAAAGAGCCCGATTATCCGAGAGTCACATCTGTCTCTGTCAGCGAAGGGTCTGTACAAGGCACCTATCAAATTGAAACCTACCTTCCTGCGGGAGCGGAAGAGCTGGCGTTCCTCGTCTATGACAGCAACCTTGATTTCGCAGGCCAAGCCGGCATTTATAAAAACCAAGATAAAGGTTACCAGTACTTTGACTGGGATGGCACGATTAATGGCGGAACCAAACTTCCGGCCGGAGAGTATTACTTGCTCGCATATGCCGCGAACAAAGGCAAGTCAAGCCAGGTTTTGACCGAAGAACCTTTCACTGTTGAATAAGAAAAAGCCCTGCCGATTCGGCAGGGCTTTTTAAAGATCAGTCAGCAAACGCCTCCTGCAATAATCGATACGATCGGAGCTTATCTTCAAAATGATGCGTGATGGTCACCACCATGATTTCCTCTGTTTCATACGCTTTACTCAAAGCTAGCAGCCGCTCCTTAACCTGTTCTTTCGTACCAACAATCATTCGATTTCGATTATCAGCAATTCGTCTCTGTTCATAAGGAGAATACGTATTTTTCCGAACAGCTTCATACGAAGGAACTCCCTCTAAAGGAATACCCTGCTCTCCCGCCAAAAGTGTAAAATCAAGCACAGCCCCAAGCTCCTCTGCCTTCTCCTCCGTGTCAGCACAAAGAACAAAAACAGCAACTGCCGCTCGGGGCGTATCTCCTAACACAGATGGTTTGAATCGCCTCTTATACTGTCTGACAGTACCCTCTCCGCCCTCTCCATTGATAAAATGGGCAAACATATAGCCAGCGCCAGATTCAGCTGCGAGCAGCGCGCTTTCTCCAGATGAGCCGAGCAGCCACACATCCGGAGCCGTTGAAATATGCGGCGCAGCCGTCAGATTCGGAAAACGGTGTTTATCATCCGCCAAATCATGCAAATACATGGTCAGCTCCTTGATTTGCTGCGGATACTGATCAGCATTGCGCTTACCGCCCTCATTCAGCGCCCATGATGCAATCGGCATTCCCCCCGGTGCTCTGCCAAGCCCCAGGTCAATTCTTCCTGGTGTCAGCCCCTCCAGAACACGAAAGTTTTCAGCAACTTTATAAGCACTGTAATGCGGCAGCATGACTCCTCCTGATCCAACACGGATTCGCTTTGTTTTCGCCGCTATATGACTGATTAGCACCTCAGGACTGGACCCTGCCAGCCGTTTTGAAAAGTGATGCTCAGAAACCCAAAATCTCTTATATCCAAGGTCCTCAGCAGCTTGAGCAAGCGCAACGGTTTGCTGTAAGGCCGTTTCTGCATTGCTGCCCTCTGATACTGGAGATTGATCTAATATACTTAATGAAACCATCCCTACCACCTCATCCTCATCGTATCACTGATCTTCTATTTTTTCTCCAAAGCCGCTCACACTGCTTATCAGTGTTCCCTATCATTCGCCATTTATTTGTGAAAGCCTGTCCCTATTTGTCGGAATATGTTACACGTGAAACATAAAAACCCCTCCAGACGGAGAGGTTTGCTTTAGTTTTTATTAAAGCCCTTTTCTTTCACGTAGTCATTTAAATACGTACGCGGCTTTTGCTTCATAAAGTTCAGTATTTGATCGGACCACGTTTCTTCCCGCTGCCCGTTTGTTCTTTCTCTATAGTAATCAGAAATGGTTTTGTCATACGTATTCATAGTATGACGGAAATCGTCTGTGTTCACATTATACGTATTCTCATGATAAACGGCCTGCTTTGGCAATCTCGGTTTTTTGCCGGAAAGGTTCGCAGGATGGCCTACTGCCAGTCCGAAAAGCGGGAGTACATGGTCAGGCGTTTGCAGCACCTCTGTCACCTTGTCCAGTTCATTCCGAATGCCGCCGATATAGCAAATGCCAAGCCCCATGGATTCAGCGGCAATGCTCATATTTTGCGCTGCCAGCGCCGCATCAATCAAGCTAACCATAAACATTTCTGTATTCTCGAGCAGCTCAGAAATATGTTCACCTTTTTCCTCAGCCAGTTGTTGATGGCGGTACAAATCCGCACAAAATACAAAAAAGTGTCCGTTCTTCTCAACGTAAGGCTGATTCCCAGCAAGCACGGACAGCTCGCGTTTTTTCTCAGGATCAGAAACCCCGATAATCGAATATGCCTGCACATAGCTGGATGTAGACGCAGCCTGCGCACTTTTCACTAATGTATCAATTTCTTCAGCTGTCAAAAGCTGATCAGTAAAAGACCGGATTGACCGATGATTCAAAATGGTTTCGATTGTGTTATTCATCACAAGAACCTCCTTATCACTTTTTATCATATCCGAAAAAAAGTGATCTCAAAAGTGAAATGCTCTGCACAAAAAAAAGACAGCCTCTGTAAAGGCTGTCTGCATATTAAGAATTAAAAAGATAACTTCTGTATTTCGTCAGCTGCACACTTGCATTATATACAATCCCAAATCCGATTAACGTGGAAAGTGTCGAGCTTCCCCCATAGCTGACAAACAGCAGCGGAATCCCGGTAACAGGCATAATGCCGATGTTCATTCCGATATTCTGGAATGTGTGGATCACAATTAACGCCGTATAGCCAACACAAAAGAAAGAAGCGAAACGGTTAAACGGATGTATTTTGTCTATCAGAACAACAAGCCTGTAGATTAAAAAGAAGAACATGATGACAACAATCGCACAGCCTATAAAGCCAAATGACTCACCTATTATAGAAAAGATAAAGTCAGTCGTACTCTCTGGAACATAAACCTTCAAATTAGAAATACCATTACCTAAAATACCACCAGATCCTATTGCCATGATGGCCTGGTCAACTTGCCAGCTGTCATTTGAATCTTCCTGTGTCTCATTTGAAGCAGACACCCAAGAAGTGACCCGCTTAATTTGATAATCCTGTATTCCAACTGATTTAGCAACGTCAGGAAAGTTTATCATTACTAATAAAATTAATGAAATGAGTAAGATACCTGAACCAGCTATGATCGCAATCAATTTCCAATTTATACCTGACATAAAAACCATTACAAGAACGATAAACATACATATTCCCGCAGTCCCAGCATCCTGCATCAGGATAAGACCTACAGGAATAACTGCGACACCCGCAATCTTTAATAACAAGTGGATATCATCCCTAAGCGTCCGAACTCCTTTAGGATTAGCTTTTCCAATAACTGAAGCAAGCATCATAATCAAACCAACCTTCATAAACTCTGACGGCTGTATTGTTATTCTACCGATCCTAAACCAACTTTTTGCCCCTTTAATAACAGGTGCAATAGACTCGGGACTGATTTTAAGAATAATCAAAGATAAAATACCAATGATAAAAATATATAAACTTAACTTTTCAAGCTGTTCTAAATCAAAGTACAAAAGAACTGTAATGGCAACAGCTCCCAAAAAATAAAACACAATTTGCTGAATCCAATCCGTGTTCCCATACTGCCCAAACTGACCGGCAGCATAAATTGATACTACGCTTATAATAAAAAACACACCAAATATAAAAATCAAATCCCCCTGGTAAAAGGGGCTTTGCTGTTTCTTATATCGACTCATTCTATCCCGCCTTACATTTTCATCGGAAAATCACTAATGTTTATTATACATGAACCACGTTCAAGATGACACGTGAAGCTCGCTTCCTTTTATGTTTTTTCAGCATTTGCAGCGCTTTTTCAGCTACACGAAATATGACGTATCATAAACCGAAATGTTTCGATTGACACAAAACTTTTCAAATGAAAAAAACGCCATACCAAAAGAATTTGTTAAAAAACGAATGCGATAATGTGTTATGTTCCCAAATAATGTGATACCTCATATAGAAACAGCTAAAAATTCAGAGCCCCATGCCCATACATTCTCCTAGCATATTGAACGAAAAAAATAAGACGATAGATCCAGTCCATTTCTGCAAAAACACGTATCAATTTCTGGAAAACATGGTATAATAATTGTAACAGAATGTTCAAAAAACAATCACAAAACAGACACAACTCAGTTCCTCTATTTCATTTTTGTAAACGCTATCACAAAATGAAAGGAGACGGGTATGATGGACATGTTTTTTGCTTACTTATTGGTTGCCAGCGCAACGCCTCTCTTTATTTGGCTTGATAACAAAAAAGTCGCACTCTCAGCTATACCGCCAATCATTTTAATGTGGGTATTCTTCTTCTTTTACGCAACAGAAAGCCTTTCTCCACTTGGACACACTCTCATGATTATCTTGTTTGCCGTTAACGTCATTGTCGCTCATATCGCCGCATTTATCATTTACGGCCTTCCGTATCTTCGCAGAAAGCGAAGCAGCTGAAGACAGCAAAAAACCCTCTTCCAATGAAGAGGGTTTTTGTATTATTCGTTATGGCCTGAATGCTCTGAGTGTTCAGCGCCTCCAGGAGGATTTCCGTCCATATGGTCACCATGGTGATAGTGAGCCGCGAAAATCCAGATGGATCCAAGTACGATAACGATCGCGCCAAAGAATCCGAACAGCGTGTTTCCGACTTGGATCGTGCCGTTTTCGCTCTCTGTCATATGCATAAACATGAGAAGCTGCAGCGCCGCCTGAATGAAGGCGAAGCCGAAGATAATCCAAAGTTTTGCTGATGAGCTCAGGTCAGTATACACTGCAACCCATAGAGCCAGCAGGGTCAAAACGATAGACAGGATAAAACCTACAATGTGTTTCCATGGAAAGTGACTGTGTTCAGCAGATTTGTTTGCCATTTTACAGACCCCCCAATCCCATGAGATAGACACCTGTAAAGATGAAAATCCATACAACATCTAAGAAGTGCCAGTACAAGCTTGAGATAAAGATTTTAGATGAAGTTTGCGGGGTTAAGCCGCGTTTCTTCAACTGAATCAGAATTCCTGTGATCCAGAAAATCCCGATTGTTACGTGAGTTCCGTGAGTTCCAAGTAAAACAAAGAATCCAGACCAGAACGCACTTGTACTGAGAGCCGCTCCTTCATGTACATAGTGAACAAACTCGTTGATCTCGCATCCGACGAAGCCGGCCCCGAGAAGAAGAGTGATAATTGTCCAAATGACTACGCCTTTTAAACTTCCGCGGCGCATTTCATGAACAGCGATCCCGCAGGTAAAGCTGCTGATCAGCAGCAAGAACGTCATAATCATTACCAGATTGACTTCAAATAGTTCGTCTGGCAAGACACCTCCAGCTGTTCTGTTTTTAAGAACGAAGAAGGTTGCAAATAGTGTTGAGAACAACACAATTTCTGCCCCTAAAAAGATCCAAAACCCGAGAATATTAAGTCTGCCGGTTTCAGATTGATATTCCATAGGCGCGTTAGAATTGCCGTGTTCTGCATGTTCCATAACTCACGCCTCCTTATTCGGAAATCTTTCTTTCCGTCTCTTTTATTTCATCAACACTAATGTAGTAGCCGTTGTCGTATTCGAATGAACGCAGAACCATGCAGAGCAGGACTCCGATCAATCCGACTACGCCCATCCAGTACCATTCAAAGACAAGTCCAAAGCCTGCAAGACCGAAGGCAACAGACATAAAGAACGGTCTGCCTGAGTTGCTTGGCATATGGATTTTCTTAAATTTGCTTTCAGGGTATAATTCAGTTTTTTCTTCTTTCATATGCAGGAATGCATCTTGAGATTTGACTTCAGGAAGCACCGCAAAGTTGTAATGCGGCGGAATCGCAGAAGAAGTCGCCCAATCAAGCGTACGTCCCACACCCCATGAATCTCCGCTGATTTCACGAGTAGAGTAACGGAAGCTGTAGTAGATGTTATAGCAAAGGATTAAGAATCCTACACCCATCATGAAAGCTCCGACTGTTGAGATAAAGTTCAATGTTGTCCAGCCGTCGTTCGGTCCGTATGTGTAAATACGGCGAGGCATGCCTTGAAGCCCCAAGAAATATTGCGGGAAGAAACAAATATTGAACCCGATCATAAAGATCCAGAAGAACCATTTTCCGATTCTTTCGTTCAGCTTGTGGCCGAACATTTTTGGATACCAGAAAATAAATCCGGCGAAACAAGCAAATACAGTACCCGCGATCAGCACATAGTGGAAGTGAGATACAAGGAAGTACGTATTATGGTATTGATAATCCGCTGCTGCCATCGCAAGCATAACCCCTGTAACCCCGCCGATAACGAAGTTAGGAATGAACGCAAGCGCCCACAGCATAGGTGTTGTAAAGCTGATTCGGCCTTTATACATTGTAAAGAGCCAGTTAAAGATTTTAACCCCGGTTGGGATTGAGATTGCCATTGTCGTAATTGAGAAGAATGAGTTAACGGACGCACTGTTCCCCATTGTGAAGAAGTGGTGAGTCCAAACTAAGAAACTCAATACAGAGATGGCGATAATAGAACCAACCATCGCTTTGTAACCAAACAATTGTTTTCTTGCAAAGCTTGAGATGATTTCTGAGAAAATACCAAACGCCGGAAGAATAACGATATATACTTCAGGATGTCCCCAAATCCAGAACAAGTTAGCCCAAAGCATCGGCATACCGCCTGCTTCCAATGTGAAAAAGTGAGCGCCGAACAAACGATCAAATGATAAAAGTGCTAATGCTACTGTAAGTACAGGGAAAGCAAACACGATAATAACCATTGTGATCAGTGTTGTCCATGTGAACATTGGCATACGCATTAATGTCATGCCTTTTGTTCTCATTTTTAAGATTGTTACCATAAAGTTGATCCCTGTCATCAGGGTACCGATACCGGCAATCTGAAGTCCGAGGAGGTAGTAGTTCTCACCCGGCCCAGGGCTCATGTCGTTACTTGCAAGCGGCATATAACTCGTCCAGCCTGCGTTCGGAGAACCTCCGATAACGAAAGAAATATTGAAAAGCATCGCCCCTACAAAGAACGTCCAGAAGCTCAGGTTGTTCAAGTAAGGGAACGCAACGTCGCGGGCACCGATTTGAAGAGGCACAACAACGTTAATAAGACCGATTAAGAACGGCATCGCCATGAAGATGATCATGATTGTACCGTGAGTTGTAAAAATTTCATTATAGTGGTTTGAGTCTAAAAAACTGTTATTCGGAAGCGCTAGCTGGGCACGCATCATCAGACCGTCGACACCGCCGCGGAATAACATAATTACAGCAGATATAATGTACATGATTCCGAGTTTTTTATGGTCAACAGTAGTTATCCATTCAGACCACAGCCATTTCCACTTTTTGAAGTAAGTCAGTACAAAAATAATGGCAATGGTTGAAAGCGCAATGGAAACTTGTGCGCCCAGAATTAATGGGTCACCAGTTACGAAAAATTCGTCCCATTTGAATTTCATGCAGGCTTCCTCCTTTCCTGATCAATATCATTCTTCTGTATCATCAGACTTCTTAAATTCGTTTTTCTTTACGTTTTCAAACGGATCTGTTTTAGAGTGCGGTGAAACGGCTTGATAGCCAAGGCGTTTGCGCGCCTCCATCGCGTACTCAGCGTCTTGTCCGTGATCAACGTATTTCAAGTGAGTAGAAGAGAACGTTAATTCGTCCACATTTTCAGGAAGCATCAATTCATCATACTTCTCTTTTGTCAGCTTAGGAGCCTCGTTCTGAGTCTTTTTCACCCAGCTGTTAAAGTCTTTTTCTGTAACTGCATTCACATCAAACTCTTGGTCTGCAAAATGTTCACCTGTGAAGTTCGCGTTGCGGCCTTCGTAAGTACCCACTTTGTCAGCCTGTAAGTATTGATCCATCAGCATTCCTGCCATCGCATATTTTTGCCCTCCAAGCTGAGGAATCCATAGCGAAGCCATTGAATCTGCAGATGAGATTTTGAACAAGATCGGGCGGTCGACAGGAATGTTTAAGTAGTTGACCGTTTCAATATCCTGTTCAGGGTAGCTGAATACCCATTTCCAGTCTACCGAAGTAGCATAAACAACAAGAGGCTCTTTATCTTTTGTTGCTTCAGGAGCTTTTTCTAACGAATATATCGTCTGTACTGTTGGCACAGAAAGTGCAATGACGATTAAAATTGGGATCACTGTCCAGACTACTTCTAAAAACGTGTTACCGTGAATTTCTGGGTTATAAGATCCATTATCTTTGCCTTTACGGTCGCGGTATTTTACTAAAATAATGGTAAATAGAACAAAGACGACCCCGACGATAAACAGCATAAATCCGATAGATAACAGGATTAAATCACTTTGCTGTTCAGCTACAGGTCCTTTCGGATCTAGTACTGAAGCATTGCTGCATCCCCCAAGGACGAAAACCACAGTTAACAGCGCTAATACAAGCAACGGTTTTAATGCTCTGAACAAGAAGATCACCATCCTTCCTATTGATGTAATAAATCTGAAGTGCATACTTCCTCAAAATCTTTTCTCTACTTTGTTATGCTATCAAAAACTTCACTTATTAGCTTTATTTTTTTATAAACTTCATCCCATTTTCGCTTAAATGTCATAAAATCGACAAAAATTGCTCCAACTTTATTCACATCTATCGCTTAAGATGAAAAGTTTCTAGTTATTTCCGCATATAAGTAAAGAAAAGATGATGAAGAACTAATTCTGACAAATAAAGGTTTACCACAATAAAAAACTTAGGTCAATCAAAAATTTCATTTTGTTAAACTTTCTAGATAGGAATTATTTTTTCCTTGTCTAGCATCTTTTCACACGGTTACCATTTTAACGCATCAAATATTGAAAGAAAAGGCGCAATGAAGAGCCAATATGCTCTGAATTGTCCGTATTTTTTAATGAGAGCATCCAGTTGTTTATCTTATACAAAAAAGAGGAATGATATAAGCAAATAAATAAAAAATAGGATGTGTTGCATGATGAGTTTTCTTATTTCACTTATCGTCGCTATTATTATCGGATGGCTTGGAAGCCTGTTTGTAAAAGGAGATATGCCCGGAGGAATTATCGGGTCTATGATCGCAGGTCTTATTGGCGCCTGGATCGGACACGGGCTGCTTGGAACATGGGGGCCGCACCTAGCCGGATTTGCCATTATTCCAGCGGTAATCGGTGCAGCCATTGTTGTCTTTCTAGTAAGCCTGTTAACCAGAAAAAGAGGATAAAAGCAGCAGCACCCGAAGCGTCAGCGCTTTGGGTGTTTGTTTTGCCATAAAAATCGAAAAAGCCTCAACCCTAGCGGTTGAGGCTTTTGACTGGTTTGGCGCCCAACTGGTCGATAAACCTTCTGAAGGCCTGTTTTCCTTCTGTTGTCTGTTTAAACACACCGGCGTGTTCAAGGATGCGCGCGAATACATGTCCCAGCTCTTCTTTTATGACTAGATCTGCATTCTCTTTTGTTATGGTTCTTTTTTCCATCATCCGATTAGCCCACTCACTATGTTTTGCCGTGAGCGGATTTTGTTCTAAAGCTGTTTTCGGATCAGCAGAGCATAGCGCCGCTGCCGTTTCTTTCATTTCCTCCTGTAAGCGGCCCGGCAATATCGCCAATCCCATGACCTCAATCAGGCCGATATTTTCTTTTTTAATATGGTGAACTTCTTTATGGGGATGAAATATCCCTAATGGATGCTCCTCATCCGTCCGGTTGTTCCTCAGTACGATATCGAGTTCGTACAAGTCTCCCCTGCGCCGCGCAATCGGTGTGACCGTATTATGGGGCGTATCGCCTGTATAGGCGGCAATGCCGGCTTTTTCATCGGAATACGTCTGCCACGTGCGGAAGATATGGTCAGCAGCTTCGGCGACATGACCCGGTTCGTCTCCTTGGAGCCTGAGCACAGACATCGGCCACTTCACTAAGCCCAGCGACACGCCGGGATAATCATTTAATCCATAAACGTCTTCTGCTTCTGCACGTGCCATTGGAAAATCATGCGCGCCGCCTTGAAAATGATCATGGCTTAGGATGCTGCCGCCGACAATCGGCAGATCCGCGTTTGAACCGATAAAATAATGCGGATACTGCCCGAGAAATGACAGCAGCCTTTCAAATGTTTTTTTGCTGATCTCCATCGGTTCATGTTCACCTTTTAAGACAATGCAGTGCTCTGGATAATAGACATATGGCGAGAATTGCAGGAACCATTGTTCGTCCTCAAGGGTGACCGGAATGATTCTGTGATTTTGCCGGGCTGGATGATTCACGCTACCCTCGAACCCGACATTTTCTTTACACAGCAAACACATCGGATAATTTGTCTGTTCCTGCTCTTTTGCAGCCGCAATCGCTTGCGGGTCCTTTTCAGGCTTTGATAGGTTAATGGTCATTTCCAGTTCGCCATATTCGGTCGGCACCGTCCAATGAACATTTTTGGCGATTCTGTCAGTCCGTATATAATAGACATCCTCTGAATATTGATAGAATTCCTTTGTCGCCTGTTTTGGGCCGTATAATGCTTTTGTCTCTTCAAATTTGCGAATGACCTCTGACGGAGCAGGTACAAAACAGCCCATCAGCTTTGCGCTGAGCAGGTCACGGTACGTATCTGTATCCGCTTCCATTCGGCCGGTTTCGGCAGCCCATTTATAGATGGGAGCGAGCAAGTCCGGCAGGCTTTGTGACTGCTTGATGCAGATGCCGGAGACCGGCTCGGGATGTGTGATGCCCAGCGCTTCATAAAGACGGTTTCTCGTATATTCCCGATCCCAGATCGAAATCAATTTTCGTTCCAGGCCATACTCAAGCAGCTGTTCCAGATGTTCAAAAATACTCATATGTCACTCCCCCTTTAGTTCTCTCGCTCCCTCTCCGATATCCGCGACATAAAAATCCGCTCGGAGCCCTGTTTTTTCTTGATATCTGTCTCCAACCTTCTGAATAAAATCATCAACGAATTCATCTTTTACAATGCTGATGGTGCATCCGCCAAAGCCTGCTCCCGTCATTCTTGATCCAATTACACCTTCGTGATCCCATGCCGCAAACACAAGCTCATCAAGTTCAGGGCATGTTACTTCATAGTCATCCTTCAATGAAAGGTGGGATTCCTTCATTAACTGCCCGATTTCATCTATATTGTTCTCTTTGAACATATGGGCCGTCTTAATAGCACGATGATTTTCGTATACAGCGTGCTTTGCCCGGCGTCTGTTCGTTTCATTTTGGATCAGGCTGGAATGCGCATCGAAATCAGAAGGCTTGATGTCGCCCAGTGCGGCAATATCGAGGCCTTTTTTCAAATCAAGCAATGCATCATTGCATTCTTGGCGTCTCGTATTATAGCTTGAGTCAGCCAATGTCCTTTTTTTGTTCGTGTTCGCGATGACCAGCGCGAGGCCTGAGACATTGAGTTTGCTATATTCATAGTCAAGCGTGTCGCAGTTCAGCAGCATCGCATGATGTTTTTTCCCCATTCCAATTGCAAATTGGTCCATAATTCCGCAATTGACGCCGATAAAATGGTTTTCCGCATGCTGCGCCATTTTCACAAGCTCAAGCGCATCTACTTCAGGATGAAAATAGCTTCGGAGCACGACCCCCATCAGCAGTTCAATAGAAGCGGAAGACGACAGCCCCGCCCCGTTTGGAATATTCCCTGAAAATACAATGTCAAAGCCATGGGGAACTGCATATCCCCTCTGTTGAAATTCATAAATCACGCCTTTTGGGTAGTTCGCCCAGTCGTCTTCTTTTTGATAGCGAATGTCGTCAAGGCTGCATTCCTTGATGCCTGCGTTTCTAAAGTTATCTGAATACATCCGGACAAGCCCGTCGTTTCTTTCTGCAACAGCAGCATATGTACCCATTGTCAGCGCGCACGGAAATACATGCCCGCCGTTATAGTCTGTATGTTCTCCAATCAGATTCACTCTTCCAGGTGCGAAAAAAAACCGTAACCCCTCTTTTTCTCCGAATACACTTGCAAATATCCCCTTTAGCTCTTCCCGCATGTGCAATCACCTTTCTGGTTTTTATTTTTTATTCCCCTTATTTCTCCATAGAAAACGGCAGATCATATGCTGCTGTCCTCTGTCATACCCCTTCTTCTTTTGTTTTTTTAAAGACGAGCCATTTGCTCGCAACATAGTTGACGACAACAATGACCGCGTTGTCGAGTATTTTGGCCAAGGTTTCATTTGTATTGAACTGGCTGACAAGAATGATCATCATGCCTAAATCTATGCCGAGAGACAGGACCCGAACGCTGAAAAAAGCAGTGAGCTCTTTCAGCAGGCTCTGCAGATCATGTGTTTTTTGCTGAAACACATATAATTTATTTGTTATGTAAGCAAACAGCACGGACAAAATCCAAGCGGCGACAGTGGCGGCTTTGTAATCCATATTCATGATCTCTACCAATATATAAAAGCTGGCGATATTCACAATGGTTGTGAAAACCCCCATAATGATATACATAATTATTTCTCTATACTTCACTGATGTTCCTCGCTTTCTGAAAAACTTTTCAAAATTCTTGGCGTCTCGTGCTCTCTGTCTAAAGTGAAAAATACCGAGAGTGCGTCTAAAAAGCTGCGGAAGGTGGCTGGCTGGCCCAATACATATGATTGTTTGATGATTCCGTCGAGGACTGCACATATTATTTTAGCCGTATATTCAGGATCAATACAGGCGTCAATCAGCTTTCTCTCCTTCAGCCACTTAATATATAACACATTTTCTTCCACCCACAATTCGTACAGCCGGACATAGGCCTTGCATTTCTTTAAAACTTTATATGTCGGCATGTTCATGGCAAACGAGGTGATGTCCCACGACGGCTTATTTATGTAATAGGAATAAAGCAGTTCTGCAGCGTGTTTTGCAGCCTCGTCCAATGTCAGCGATTTCACTGACTCCCGCTCCATTTGATCAAGATACCCTATAATGATCTTTTTTTTCATCTGACGTTTTTCGAGAAGGTACAGCAGAAAATCGTCCTTGCTGACAAAATGAACATAAAATGCTCCTTTGCTGTACCCGGCGGCTCTGCTGATATCTTCTACAGAAACCGGATCATACGCTCGGTCAATCAACAAATTCACGCCAGCGTCTATAAAACTTTCAAATGTTGCTTCTCTTTTAATTTGAAATTTGTTTTTTTTCATATTTTTCTCCTGGCGGTAATGATTACCCTTATCTTACACCGGATCAATCTTTAGCGGTATTTATTTCTTTGAACGGTTATGCTATTCGGTTTCCCAGGGGTCATTTTTAATAGGCTAAATGATTTATTTTCATTTACATACTATCCAGTCAGTATTTAATTGTTTATTATTATAAATAAGGTCCATTGGTTATATTAGTCATTTTTTTAGGGAATAGGTAGGTGGTTTTTCCTTCAGTTTGTGAACACCGAGCAACTATGTGTGAAATTTGTTGTACTCGCCTCATCATCGCGCTGGCTTGTCTTTTATTGCCCGCATGTTGCAGGAAAACATTTTATACAATTGGAGGTTACTATGAAAACTCATGTTAAAAAAGATTTGGACAAAGGTTGGCATATGTTAATTCAAGAAGCTAGATCCATTGGATTAGGCATTCATGATGTGAGGCAGTTTTTAGAATCTGAGACAGCATCGAGAAAGAAAAACCACAAAAAAACCGTCCGGCAAGACTAGTCCGAACAGGCGGATCTATTTACCTCTGGCTTTTCTATCACCTGATCTGAGTTTTCACCATATCCTCTATTCAAAAGCAAATCGCTGCGCTGAGCTTGAGGACAAACGGTGTGTCAGCTAACTACGACAGACAGCCGGTGATGCGATCACCTCTTGGCACATGCATTGTCATAAAGAGGTGATGCGAACATGATAACCGTGCTCTGGTAAACAGCAGCTTTGCTGAGAACAAGCTGCATTCGGTGAGGTTTTGAAAGCAAACTCGTTTATACACGGCCGAGCTTGAAAACCTTCGCCTGTCTTTAGACCACTGTGTTCACCTCTTCACGACTTCCTTCTTTTTTCATCCTCCAGATATTGTTCAACGCATAAATCGGACTTTCAGTACATACCTATTGGTGTACCTTTTTGCTTACGTTTAGCGAATAAAAGGAGGAAAGCCATGTACAAAGCTGATTATAAACAGATTGCTGCAACGCCGTCTTTTCAAGCTTTTTTAAAGCAGAAACGCGCTTTTATTGTTCCTTCTGCGATTTTCTTTTTTGTCTTTTATTTTTCACTCCCTGTTTTGACATCTTGTTTCACCTTTTTGAATGCACCGGCCATTGGAGCTGTTTCATGGGCTTGGCTGTTCGCCATCGCCCAATTCGCTATGACCTGGATACTGAGTACTGTGTATTCCCGGAGAGCCGCCCATTTCGATAAGTATGTAAGCGCTTTAAAAGAGGATCTGAAGGGTGAACAGACATGAATATGACTGCTTTTTTATTATTTTTGGCGATTGTTGGCCTGACGCTTATTATCACGTATTTTGCCGCGAAGCGGACGAAAACGACGAGTGAGTTTTATACGGCGGGCGGCGGGCTCACCGGCGTTCAGAATGGACTGGCAATTGCCGGTGACTACATGTCTGCCGCCTCGTTTCTCGGGATTGCCGGAATGATTGCGTTATATGGATTTGATGGCTTCTTTTACAGCATCGGTTTTCTGGTGGCTTATCTCGTTGTCTTGTACATCGTGGCGGAGCCGCTTCGGAATCTTGGAAAGTACACGATGGCAGACATGATTGCCGCTCGCTTTAAAGAAAAGAAAATCCGCGGTGTCGCGGCTCTCAATACCATTGCCATCTCTACTTTTTATATGATCGCCCAGCTCGTGGGGGCGGGCGCGCTGATCAAACTGCTTCTAGGGCTGGATTATACCGCGGCTGTCCTCATCGTCGGAGTGCTGATGACCATTTATGTCGTGTTTGGCGGCATGATCGCGACAAGCTGGGTTCAAATTATTAAAGCCGTTTTGCTGATGGCCGGGACACTCGTGATTTCGATTATCGTGTTTTCGAAATTCGGCTTTAGCCTTAATACCATGTTTGAACAGATGAAAACGGCTACTCCGCTGGGCGCTGATTTTTTGAACCCCGGAAATAAATACAAGGTGCCGCTTGAGACCTTGTCGTTAAACTTGGCACTCGTGCTGGGAACCGCCGGGCTTCCGCATATATTGATCCGGTTTTATACCGTTAAGGATGCCAAGACGGCCCGTACATCCGTTGTGTCAGCGACATGGATTATCGGTGTGTTTTACATTATGACGGTATTTCTCGGCTTTGGTGCCGCGGCATTTGTCGGTTTTGACGCGATTACGGCGGCTGATCAAGCGGGAAATATGGCGGCTCCGCTTTTAGCAAAAGCACTCGGAGGAGACTTTCTGTTCGCGTTTGTGTCAGCCATCGCCTTTGCCACCATTTTGGCTGTCGTGACAGGGTTGGTGCTGTCTGCCGCCTCAGCATTTGCCCATGATATTTACAGCCAGATCATCAGAAAGGGAGAAGCAACTGAAAAAGAACAGATGAAAGCGGCCAGATGGGCTTCTGTCGCCGTGTCAGTGCTCTCGATTCTCCTTGCGATTTTTGCACAATCCTTAAATGTGGCGTTCCTTGTTGCACTCGCGTTTGCGGTAGCCGCCAGCGCAAACCTTCCGCTGATTGTGTTTACAGTCTTCTGGAAACGATTCAATCCCTCAGGCGCTTTATGGGGCAGCCTGACAGGCCTGATCAGCGCGCTTGTGCTGGTGTCGATGAGCCCTAGTGTGTGGGACCCGGCCGGAGGTGCTATTTTTACCGGTGATCCGCTCATTCCGCTGTCTAATCCAGGGATTATTTCCATCCCGCTCGGCTTCCTCGGCGCGTGGCTCGGAACGGTGCTGTCGTCTGATAAAACAATTGATGAAGATACGTTTGCGGAAATACAGGTGAAGGCGCATACTGGCGTCCATATGGAACAGGAATAAAAAAAGCTCTCTTTATAGAGAGCTTTTTCCTTACTTTTTCTTCTGCTCGTCAGAAATCGCTTTTTCAAATACATCCTTGCCGGCAGCACCCGGAATTACAGTGTCGCCGATAATAAAGGTTGGAACGGCTGTGATGTCAGCCTCTTCATAGGCGTGCTTCAAGGCTTGGCGCTGCACGTCCTGATATGTTCTTGTTTCCAGTGCTGATTTGAATGATGCACCGTCTAATCCCACTTCCTCGGCGAGCTTCGTCAAGATGTCAATGTCGCCGATATTTTGGCCCTCCTGGAAAAACGCCTGAAAGACACGGGTGTTGTATTCATGTCCTTTATTGTATTTCTTCGCAAAATGGAAGCCTTCAAACGCGAGGTCTGTATACGGATGGGGCGAGACGTTTGGAAAATTGATCTCAACTCCTAATTTCTCCGCCATTGGCTGAATTGATGTCTGCCACATGTACTGTTTGGAAGGATCATTGACCGGATCAAGCTGAGGAGATGGGCTTGGGCGCAGTTCAAACGGCATCCACTCGACATCAACATCCTTTCCTTTTATCGCTTCTTCAAAAGCGGCTTTTCCAACGAAACAAAATGGGCAGACGTAATCTGAATAAACTTTAATGTGTACTGTCATGATAATCTCCTTTCGTATAAATTGATTTTAAACTGTAACAATTAAAGTTACAACTGTTTTTTAAATAAAGAAGCCTGTAAAGGCTTCTTTTATGATTCCAGCAAACGCTGGGCAATATATTCTCCTTTTTTGCAGCCGCCTGGGCATGCATATAAAGCAGAACCGATTGTTTGTGTATATTCGTTTAACGCATCCTTTGCTGAAAGAGCCTTCAGCATCGGGATAAACTGATTGTCGGGATTTTTTTGAAAACTGATAAACAGAAGACCTGCATCCATATAGCCGGTTTTCGGATCAAGTCCTTCTGTGTAAGAGAAAGCTCTTCGCAAAATTTGTTTTCCCGTAGATTTCGCTAGACTGACGTGTGAATTAGACGGAATTTGATTCAGCTTCACGGGATCTGTTTCCTTTTTCTGTCCGAAAGGCGCCCCTGAGCTTTTTCTGCGGCCGAAGGTATCCTCTTGGTCCTTGAGGGAAGAGCGGTCCCATATCTCAAGGAACATTTTGATTTTCCGGAAAGCCATATAGGTGCCGCCCGTCATCCAGTCAGGCTCACCGGACTGAACCCACACGATCGAGTTCATCAAGCTGTCATCCTCCGTGCTCTGGTTGCCTGTTCCATCTTTAAACCCGAAGAGATTGCGCGGTGTTTCGCCATTTTTTCCTCCGCTTAAAAAGCCTTTGTTCACAAAGCGGACCTCACAAGTGCCGACCGCTTGATTTAGCAGGTTACGCAGCGCGTGAAACGCCACTTGCTCATCGTCTGCACATACTTGAATGCAGATGTCCCCGCCTCCCTGCTTTTCATCCAGGTTGTCATTGGGCATCGCTGGAAGAGCGGCTAGGTGCTTCGGCTTTTTGCTTTTCAGCCCGAAGCGGTCCTTTCCGTCTTTTTCAAAAAAGCTAGGCCCAAATCCGAATGTGACCGTTAAGTTGGAAGGGGATAAATCAGCAGACTCACCTGTATCCTGCGGCGGCAGATATTGATTTCTCTGCTCCGCTGACATTTTCTTGCCAGATGTCAGCATCTGTGTGAGACTTGTCCAGTTTCTAAATAACGTAATGATGTCGCTTTTGTCTTTTGCTGTTACATCCAGGGCAGCAAAATAGACATACGTCTGATGGGCAGTTGTGATTCCGGCCTGATGCTTTCCGTAAAACGGAACAATCTGCTCCTCCTCTTTTTCATCCTTTTTCGATGGCTTAGCCGCAGTCTGAACAAGCGGAGCGAGACCGCCGAGACCGCTGGCACCGATCGCAACGGCTGCCCCCGCCATCGCTCCCCATTTTAAAATGTCCCGTCTGTGAATTTGTTCTGGCTTTTTTTGTTCATCGCTCATGATGTTACAAAACTCCTTTTATAGCACATTCGCAATCTTCGACATGGTTTCAGAAAGAGTCGTCAGCTTTGTGCTCAGCTCTCTGATTTGCTTTTCACTTAATTTATCATAAGACGTATAGGACTGATCATTTGTTTTGTATTTTGCCATTAAAACTTCAAATTCGCTGAACTCCGTATCCAGTTTTTCCGTCAAGTCGGAGTGATCTTTTACAAGCGCGCTTTTCACTGTTTGATAAACGGCTTCGGAGCCTTCCACATTTGCCATAAGGTCAACTAAATCAATCCGTGAGTAGCGCTCTTCTTCTCCCGTGATTTTCGAAATTCCGGCTTCGTTCAGAAGCTCCATCGCGCCTGCAACAATTTGTTCAGGGGTTAATTTCAGTGATTGAATTGAACCGTCAAGCTCTTTTACATCTTTGAGAAGCTGGTCAGCTGTTGCCTTTTCCCCGGAAATATCTTGATCCTTCCAAATGGCCTTCTCAAGCTTATGGAAGCCTGTCCATTTGTCTCCTTCTTCAACATCGTTTTCTCGTGCATCAATTTTCGGGTCAAGATCTCCAAGGCTTTCAGCGATCGGTTCGATACGCTCGTAATAAACACGCGCTTTCGCATATAACGTTTTAGATTTTTCGATATCGCCGGATTTCACAGCGCTTGTAAATGCTTCAGTCGCTTTGACAAGCTGGCCACTCTGCTTTTTGACATAGCCTTTATACTCATCTGCTGCTTTTGCCAGCTGATCGCTAGCCTTTTTGCCGCTCTTCTTCGCTTCTGTCAGGTCTTCTAAGGACGCTTTCAATGACTCGGATTCTGTCTTGATTTTTACTGTATCCGGTTTGTCTTTTTGTGCTTCTGTGTAGATTGGCTGAAGATGCTTTTCGATTTCTGTATATTCGAATGGATAGTCACTGCGAATATCGTTTTCAAAGGAAAGCCAGTAGCTGTTTAACTCTTTCCCCTTCTTTTCAATCTCTTTTTGGTCTCCTTTTTCCACTGAGTCATTCAGCTTAGAAATGATGGTTTCCATTTTATTTACGGATGCAGTGATTTCTTTAGTGACCCCGCTTTTTTCAGATGAAGCTTTTTCTTTGGTTGAAGATGTGTCATTGGCTCCGCAGCCTGCGCACAGCGCAAGGATGCATCCGGCTGATACAGCGATTTTTGTGAAATTCATTTTGTCAGTTCCTTTCCGTTTGTAAAATGTTTTGCCGCTTCTGAAACAAGCGCAATCAGTAAAAAGAGGAAAATCAACATTTGCGGAATCGTGCTGTACACAGACGGATAAATTCCTAGCACCGATACAGACGGCAGCCAGCTTTCTGCATCAGACGGAAGAATGCCCGCCAGCTGAAGGCTGTGAACGCCGGTTCCGAGAAATTTCACGCACATATACAGGACAACCGCCATTGATAGAAGAAAAAACGGCTTCAATGGAATGCGCATTCCGAGCTTGATCATCAGAACACCGACGATGACGAGAACGATAAGCCCTGCGGCAGTTCCGCCGATCAGTTCAGTGAGCGGGAGCTTCCCGACAAGCCCGATGAAAAAGATGACCGTTTCGAGACCTTCTCTTACAACTGCCAGAAATGCAATGAGCGCAAAGGAAAGCAGGCTTCGTTTTTTTAGTGCCTGTGACTTCTGGATATTGATTTTTTCTCTCCATTTATCCATTGAGGCGTTTCTGTGCAGCCACACCCCGACATACAAAAGCATGACAGCGGACAGTACGCCGGTAACGCCGCCAAGCAAGAAATTGTTTTCTCCGAATACACTGGAAGAGAACAGAACCGTGACACCGATGCCGGCTGCTAAGGAAACAGCCATGCCGGCGGACGCCCCGCCCCAGATCCATGTCGAGGAACGCGTAACCCGCGCTTTTTTTGTCATGGTTAATAGCGCTCCGATGACAAGGAGGGCCTCCATTCCTTCACGAATCGGGATCAGCGCCGCATCCCACCAGCTGTAGCTGCTTGAAGCGATCGGCTCGAGCAATTGAATCATTTCGTCAATTTGCTTTGATACCTTTTCAGGATGGCTGCCGATCTCCGCCTTCATCAGTGCCAGATTTTCCTCCGATGTCGTATAGGCTTCTTTCGATTGGGACACGACGTCTCCCTCAACGGCGAGCCAGGATGTAACTAAATTGTCGATTGCGGATGACGCTTCATCCAATTGTTTTTTTTCTATTAACTGTTTTGTGTCTTTCAAGCTTTGTATATAGGCTGTTAAGGACGCCCTTGATTGACCTGAGGATGTCTTTTTCAGCACGACAGCCTGCTGGTAGGTTTCTAAATGAGACGAAAGCTCTTCAAGCTGTGTTTTGAGCTTGCCTGCGTCTTGATTGATAAAAGAAAGAGAAATCATCGCGATATTCGCGTCCATTTCACTGTGAGAAGAAAGGTTTTCTTTCTTAATAGAAGGTTCTTCTTTTTTCCACTTCGCTTTGAAGGTTTCAAACGTTTGTTGTGCCGAATCCATATCCCCGTCTTTTACGGATTTGATCATTTGCTTGTTTAATTGAATTAATGCGGCGATCGGATCATCTTCCGCATGTGCCGCAGAACCGAAAACCATCAACAAGCTGAATAGAATAAGTGCCAGCCCCCGAGCCATCATGTTCCTCCTATAATTGAAAATGATTATCATTGTATAACATAATCATAGCCAGTTCTTGTCCTTTGTCAATTAAAATTTGAAGGTCTGAAAACCTTGATGGACAGCAAAAAAGCTGTCCTTTTACAGAACAGCCTTTTGAAGGAAGATGAACGATTATCTTTCTGTTTTATATGTTTGAATTTCCTCACGAAACTTGCGTGCAGCACTCTCAGGATCTTCCGCCTGACTGATGGCGCTGATCATACTGACGCCATCGGCCCCCGCTTGGATAACAGGTGCGGCATTATCTATTGTGATGCCACCGATGCCGACAATTGGAATGCTGATGCCTTGGCGGCGCACTGCTTCAATAAGAGATACCCCTTGTACCGCTCTCGTATCTTTTTTCGTTTCAGTCGGATAGATCGGCCCAAGCCCGACATAATCGGCTCCGTCTTCTTCAGCTTGCTTCACCTCAGACATCGTATGGGCAGAAACGCCGAGAATCATATCACCTATGGCAGCTCTTACCTCTTTCGCATTTGCGTCTTCCTGGCCGATGTGGATACCGTCAGCTTTCAGCTTCAGAGCCAATTCCACATCATCATTGACAATGAACGGAATACCAGCTTCACGGCAAGCTGCCTGCGCTTTTTCAGCAAATTCAATCCGAGCCTCTCCTGTCAGCGCATCCCCGCCTTTTTCACGGAACTGGTACAGGGTGGCACCGCCTTTTAACGCTTTTTGTACAACTGTAACAGGATCGGCTTTCGTATTGTTTGACCCCATAATGAAGTATACAGATAATAACTCTTTCATCATTTCCCGAGAAATACGAGTCATGAGACAGTCACCCTTTCTATAGCCGCCCATTCTTGGACGTCTTGTTCAGTAACAGTTGAAAGCTTGTTCAGCAATTCAATCTGAAAGCTTCCAGGGCCTTTGTCAGCCGTCTGCTGTGCGGCAAGCTGAGCGGCGACCCCATACGAAGTAATGGCCGCAATAGCAGCAAACAATGGATTTTCTTCCACAGCGCAAAACGCACCGACGACGGAAGTCAGCAGGCAACCGGCGCCTGTCACTTTTGTCAGCAGCTTGTGGCCGTTATGAAGGGTGTATACATGTGACGTGTCGGCTATGACATCAACTTCACCAGTTATCGCAATGACTGTGTTTAGCTTTTGTGCCGCCTGCTGAGCCAGCCGGATGATGTCGCCTCCGCCTTCACCCGCATCAACACCTTTGATCAGCCAATCGGTCACGCCGACGGTATGGGCAATTTCCGCCGCATTTCCTCTGATTGCAGCAAGGCGCACCTCACGAATGATGTCACGTGCCGATTCAGTGCGGAACGGTGTTGCTCCGGCACCGACAGGATCAAGAATGACGGGAACGCCATGTTCATTAGCTGATTTCCCCGCGATGATCATCGCTTCGACTGACTCCTTGCTCAGTGTTCCGATATTTAAAACGAGTGCACCCGCAATCTTCGCCATATCGGCGACCTCTTCTTTTGCGTACGCCATAACGGGCGATGCGCCGAGGGCGAGCAGGCCGTTTGCTGTGAAATTCGTTACGACATTGTTGGTTATGCTATGCACCAGTGGGCTATGCCGGCGGACAGCAGTAAGACATTTTGCTGCTGATTGTGCATCCATGTTTGCATCATCCTTTACTATCTTTTTTCGGGTCCCATAAATACGATTTCGTATGTTCGAGCCAAGCTCTGGCCGCAAACGACAAGTACCGGTCCTTTCTCCAAATAATGGCGAGGTGCCAAGGGATGACCGGATCGACAAGCGGAATGACTTTCACTTTTTCCGGGTCAAGGCCGCGGCAGATTCGTTCCGGCAAAAGTCCGATCCCAAGGTTGGCTGATACCATCTCACTGATAAAATCCCATTGTGATGTTTCATAAATGATATGGGGCCGGAACCCAGCCTTGATACATTCCGTCATAATTCGGTTGTGCAGGACAAAATCCTCTCTGAAGAAAATAAAAGGCTCGTCCTTCAACTCACGCAGCTGACATTCTTTCTCATCAGCCAGCCGGTGGGAAGGGTGAACGACAAGCATTAAGGTTTCTTTTACGATTGTAAACGAATGAAAGATATCTTCGTTTGCGGGAAGGACCACAACGCCGATATCAAGAGAGCCGTCCCCGACACCTTCTTGGACTTTTATAGAACCGTCTTCGACTAGCTGAAAGGTGACATTCGGATAGTTTTCACGGAAATCGCCGAGCACTCTGGGGAAAAACCCCGATCCGATCATCGGCGGCAGTCCAATCCGTACGTGCCCTTTCTTGACTTCCATAATATCATTTAATTCTGACGTCAGGTTTTGAAATGATTTAATGATTTCCTGCGCCTGCACATACATGCTATGGCCGGCATCAGTCAGTTCCACCTGCCTGCCGTTTCGGTAAAACAGTTCAATTCCGAGCTCTTCTTCTAAATTTTTGATCATTTTTGATATCGTCGGCTGAGAAACATAAAGGGATTGGGAAGCCTTCGTAAAACTTTTTAAACGGGCGACTTCCAAGAAATATGTTAAATGGCGGATATCCATGCGCTTCACCCTTTCTATAGACAAAAGGAATACTTCTTATTCTTAATATATATTTTACCTATAGAGAGACCTTATGTACAATAAGTATATAAGGGAGGCATCAATATGAAAAAACTGTTGCTAACCGTTATTCAAATCGCTCTGTTATTTATATTTGCTCGGCTGATTAATTGGGTGACAGCCCTTCTTCATATAAATATTCCCGGCAGTATAATAGGGATTGTGATTCTTTTCACATTATTGCACTTTAACATTATCAAGCTTGAATGGATCGAGCTTGGCGCGGCGTGGCTTCTCGGGGAGCTGCTTTTATTTTTTATCCCGTCTGCCGTCGGAGTGATTGAATACGGAGACATTATGTCGAAATTTGGTGTCAGCATTCTGCTTGTTGTCATCATCAGCACGTTTGTCGTGATGGTGTCTACAGGAACGCTTACACAACTCATTGCAAAGAGAAAGGAGAAAAAGCATACGTGTTCATCGGAATTGTAAGTTTGTTTTTAACGGTTTTGGTGTATTTAGGAGCAAAAAAGGTATATCAACGCTTTCCGCGTGTTTATACGTCGCCGCTATTGGTGACGCCCGCTGTGTTAGTCGGTCTGCTGCTGCTGGTGAATGTCCCGTACGAGTCCTATAATCTCGGCGGCGGATTGCTGACCGATATGCTACAGCCGGCCACCGTGGCATTCGCGATCCCGCTATATAAATATTTCCCTGTTTTAAAGAAATACGCAGTGGAAATTATCTTGAATGTGGCCGTCGGTTCATGCATCGCGATTATTTCTACCGCTCTTATTGCGAAATGGCTTCACCTCGGCACCGGCTTAATTGACAGCCTCGTCCCGAGATCAGTGACAACGCCGATCGCGATGAACGTATCTGAAATGATCGGCGGAATGCCTGCCGTCACAGCCGTGTTTGTGATTTTAACCGCTTTGCTCGGCACAGTGATCGGCCCGATGGTCATCCGTTATTTCCGCATTGATAACGAAATTGCGCGGGGCGTGTTGCTTGGCACAAGCGCGCACGGAGCGGGAACGTCAAAGGCATTTGAGCTCAGCTCTGTGTCCGGCACAATTTCAAGCGTATCGATGATCTTAGCTGCGATTATGACGCTTTGCGCGGCGCCATTTTTGCTTTCATTTATGTAAAAAACTGTCCTCTCGAGGGCAGTTTTTTTATGTGCTTCCCCTTATTGAAAAGCTGACGAATTCCAATATAATGTATTTGTGGATACCAAAGGAGGCACCCTGATGCACAACTTGCAGGTGAGACGGCATTATGCCGCGTTAAAAGGATTTTATTTGTTTGCTTTTCTCGGTACGGGCAGCATGATTCCCTTACTCAGTATGTATTTAACGAAGGAACAGCATTTAAGCGGATCACAGGTTGGCTTGATCATGTCACTGGGCCCGATTGTGATGATTTTCTTTCAGCCGTTTTGGGGCATGCTGAGCGACTATACGCAAAAAACGAAAGGCCTGCTGGCGGTTTGCACATCAATCACAGGCATCATTGGACTAGGCTATATTGCATTTGACAGCTTTCCTCTGTTTATTTTGATTGCGGCCTGTTTTGCAGCCTTTCAAAGCACGATTATTCCACTTTCGGACAGCATTTCACTAAGGTACACACAAGAAACAAACGGCAACTACGGCGGAATCCGCCTGTTTGGTTCTCTCGGCTTCGGTGTCGCGGTGTTTGCCATGGGACAGGTGACGAACCAGCTGTACCCCATTCACGTGATCTTTATCTTTGGCTGTGCCTTTCTATGCATTGCTGCCATATTGGCTTCACAAATGCCCGGCCAGCAGAAAACAAAAACAAAGGTCAATATCCGCAAAGGATTCCGGGAGCTTATCAGCAACAAAACTTTCCTCATCTTTATGATCATCACCTTTACGACATTTGCTCCAAACTTAGCGAACAATACGTATTTCAGTCTTTTTCTGGACAAAAGCGGCGCGTCACTTTCCGCTATCGGCATTTTATTTTTCATCGGTGTCATTTCAGAAATTCCATTTATGAGATTCGCCCAAACATTTATAGATAAAATGGGGCTGCTCAACGTCATTATGCTGTCAGGCGGAGTCTCATTATTCAGGTGGGCGCTCTATTTCACGGCGCCTTCACTATGGATCATTTATGCGACGGTCTTTCTTCAGGGAGTGGCCATCGGTTTATTTATCCCGGCGGCGCTTCAATATGTAAAAAAGATTACCCCAAGACACGTTGAAGCGACGGCGCTGACCATGTACGCCGCCATTGGCAACGGGTTCGGCAACTGGTTCTGCACATTTGCAGGCGGGTACATTTTTGACTACGTGTCGATTTTCGCGGTCTACTTGCTTTTTGGCATTCTGAGCATAGCAGGCTTTGGCCTGACATTATATTTAATGAAGGCTGAAAAAAACAAACATACACTTCATCAGCCGGCTGTTACTTTTAAATCATAATGACTATAATGAACAAAAGAAAGGATGTGCGTTATGAACGGGCAAGAGCGAAACAGCATTTCGAAAGGGTTGCAGGTTGATATTGTATTGAAAGCAGATCAAAAAACAGGAAAACTGACGAGAGGGACAGTGAAGGATATTTTGACGAAATCAAACTTTCATCCGCATGGCATTAAAGTCCGTCTTGAAGATGGCCGCATCGGCCGCGTCCAGCAGATCATTTCTACATAAAAAAAAGCTGCCCCTGAACAGGGCAGCTTTTTCATTATTTTTTCTGCAGAAGGACCACTTTCAGGTAGTTGCCTTCCGGAAATGCCGAAATCGTTTTGAAATCCTCCGGCAGCGTAAATTCCTCAATGATGGTGTAGCGTTCGTTCGTTTCTTTAAATGCGGCATCGATAAAGCCTTTGAATTTCTTCATGCCAAAGGCGCTGCTGTTTGTAGAGGCAACAATGACACCCTTGTCAGCAGTGATGGCGATCGTTTCCTTCAGCAGGTTTTTATAATCCTTGGCCGCGCTGAAGGTGCGTTTTTTTGTGCGCGCAAAGGAAGGCGGATCGAGAATAATCAGATCAAAGCGCAAATCCTTTTTTGCAGCATATGAAAAATAGTTAAACACGTCCATCACTTTAATGTCGTGCGCTTCGTAATCCAGCTTGTTCACGCTGAATTGCTCGATCGTTTTGGCCAGACTTCGGTTTGCCACGTCGACGCTTGTTGTTTTCTCCGCTCCGCCAAGCGCCGCTGCCACGGAGAATGCACCCGTATAAGAAAACGTATTTAAAACGGTTTTCCCTTTTGCATAGCGGTCTCTGATCGCCTTGCGCACCTCTCTCTGATCCAAAAAGATGCCCGTCATAGCGCCTTCATTCAGATCCACCGCATATTGAATGCCATTCTCCTGGATGATGATCGGGAACTCGCCCCTTCTCCCTTTCACGAAGTCATCATCTTCAACGTATTGTCCAGCTGTGTCGAAGCGTTTCTTCTCGTAAATCGCTTTATAATCAAGATCCATCTCATCCAATGCGGAAATCAGCATGTCTTTAAAGGTGTAAATCCCCTTGCTGTACCATTGAATCAGCAGGTAGCCGTCATAATAGTCGATGGTGACGCCGCCGACACCGTCGCCCTCACCGTTGAACAGGCGGAAAGCTGTTGTATCTTGAGCCTCAAATAGTTTGGCGCGCGCTTGGGCCGCTTTTGTTAATTTGGTGAGAAAAAATGCCTGGTCAACCTGTTCATGTTTATTGCGGGTAAGCGTCCAGCCGACCCCTTTGTTTTGCAGGCCATAATAGCCCCGCGCGAGAAACTCGCCGCTCTCAGATACGATGTCAACGAGGTCTCCTTCTTTCATGTGCCCCGCACTCCCTGCGAGAGCTTCTTTTTCAATAAGGGGATAGCCTTTTTTGATTTTGGCAGCGTGTGCTTTTTTTAGGGTGAGTAGCTTCATATATGTCGTCCTCTTTCCGTTTGCTTTCTCTTATGGTACCACAAAACGCCAAGATGTCTGCATTGACAGAAAGGAAAGGTTTTTCTACGATAGACAAAAAGAGTTACGAGGAGGAGCAGCATGCCAAAACGAATTGACCATACAGGCATCATGGTAAGAGATATTAACGCGTCCATCACATTTTATGAAGAGGTACTAGGCATGAAATTGAAGGATCGCATCACTCACACAAACGGTGTAATCGAGCTTGCTTTTCTTGGCTTTGAAGACGGCCCGGAAACTGAAATCGAACTGATTCAAGGCTACAGCAGTGAGCTTCCCTCCGAAGGAAAAGTGCACCACATTGCCCTGCTGACGGATGACATTGCGGCTGAATATACAAAAGCGGAAAGAATGAACGCGAAATTTATCGACGAAGAGATTACAACTCTACCAAACGGGTACCGTTACTTTTATATCGAAGGTCCTGATGGTGAGTGGATTGAGTTCTTTCAGCGGTAATAAAAAAGCAGCATAACGCTGCTTTTTTATTATTTAAACACTTACATCACTACACATTTTTATCCCCAGATTCAACCGCACTCTCTTCCCGCCATTTTTGATGATCCCATATTCTGAAAAACGGATAGTAGATGGCACAGGTGATCAGCAGGTTCACCAGCTGCATAACGGCACCCGACACCTTTCCGCCTGTCGCCAGGTAACCTGATATGAGCGGCGGCATCGTCCATGGCACCGCGATTCCGGCCGGTCTTGCCACCAGCTCGGTGCTCATGCCGATATAAGTCGCCGTAATCGTGAGGAGCGGTGCGATGATAAATGGGACAATAAGGAGCGGATTCATGACAATCGGCATGCCGAAAATGATCGGCTCGTTGATATTAAATAGCGCAGGGCCGATTCCTAATCGTCCAAGCTGCTTCATTTGTTTGCTCCGGGAGCGCACAAGCATCGTCAGGACAAGCGCCAGCGTCGCCCCGCTTCCGCCGACATTGATCCAAATTTGAAAAAACTGAGTCGTAAAAATACTCGGCAGCGCCTCGCCCGCTTGGAAGGCAAGACGGTTGGCATCCATCGCGCCGTACCAAATCGGCGACATGATTCCGCCAATGATGGAAGCCCCGTGAATCCCGCACGACCAAAGCAGCATCTGTACAAATTCAGCAATCAGGCTTCCGCCGAGACTGCCGCCAAGGATGGAAAGCGGTGTGCCAAGCAGGTCTCCTACGACATTGTGCAGACTCTGAAAAGGTGTCATTTCAATCAGAAGACGCGCCAGCCACACGAGAAACACAATGATAAAGCCGGGAATCAGCGCGACAAACGATTTGCTTACCGCAGGCGGCACACCGTCTGGCATTTTGAAGACGATATTTTTTTGAATAATGTACCGATAGATTTCGGTTGAAAACAAGGCGATCAGCATGGCGACAAATAAGCCCTTGCTGCCGAGCAGCGTGATCGGGATTCCGCCCCCTACCATGATGGACTCCGTTGAGCCATGCGGTGTAAACGGCACCTCAAACGGCGTTGCCAGCAGAAATGCGGCAATTGAAATCGCTCCGGCAGAAAGGGCATCGACACCATAGCTTTCTGCCAGCCGATAGGCGATCCCAAAAGCGGCAATCATCGCCATAATATCAAACGAAGCGTTAACAGGATATCCGAGCTTATCGGCCCACTCGTTCCCAAACACACTCGCCATGAAATCAGCATACCCCGGAATCGGCAGGCTCGTTAAAATCAAGAAGACAGACCCGATAATAATCAGCGGCATGGTCAGGATAATTCCGTCACGCAAAGCGCTGAGATGCCGCTGCCCGGCAATTTTCCCGGCGACAGGCATTATTTTTTCCTCCATCACCCGAGTGAATGTGCTCATCTTAAAAACCCCCTTTTCTCATTGCTTTGTGAACAACCTCCGCAATGTTTTCTTTATCTTATTTTGAAAACGCTTACAAATTCATTTGGAAAATTTCCTCTTCATGCGGAAAAAATCTGCATTTTGCTAAACAACCCTGCCCATGAAAAATTTTTTCCTTCTTACTATCAATCTCTCTTTTTTTCTCCGATATATATATCAAACATCATAGAAAAAGGAGATGAATCATGAAAAACATGTCTTGCAAACTTGTTGTATCAGTCACTCTGTTTTTCAGTTTTCTCGCCGTAGGCCCTCTCGCTCATGCGCAAAACAGCAGCGAGAAAGAGGTTATTGTGGTTTATAAAAACAAGGCCGGAAAGGAAACCATCCTGGATAGTGATGCTGATGTTGAACAGCAGTATAAACATCTTCCCGCAGTAGCGGTCACAGCAGACCAGGAGACAGTAAAAGAATTAAAGCAGGATCCTGATATTTTGTATGTAGAAAACAACGTATCATTTACCGCAGCAGACAGCACGGATTTCAAAGTGCTGTCAGACGGCACTGACACCTCTGACAACTTTGAGCAATGGAACCTTGAGCCCATTCAGGTGAAACAGGCTTGGAAGGCAGGACTGACAGGAAAAAATATCAAAATTGCCGTCATTGACAGCGGGATCTCCCCCCACGATGACCTGTCGATTGCCGGCGGGTATTCAGCTGTCAGTTATACCTCTTCTTACAAAGATGATAACGGCCACGGAACACATGTCGCAGGAATTATCGGAGCCAAGCATAACGGCTACGGAATTGACGGCATCGCACCGGAAGCACAAATATACGCGGTTAAAGCGCTTGATCAGAACGGCTCGGGGGATCTTCAAAGTCTTCTCCAAGGAATTGACTGGTCGATCGCAAACGGGATGGACATCGTCAATATGAGCCTTGGCACGACGTCAGACAGCAAAATCCTTCATGACGCCGTGAACAAAGCATATGAACAAGGTGTTCTGCTTGTTGCCGCAAGCGGTAACGACGGAAACGGCAAGCCAGTGAATTATCCGGCGGCATACAGCAGTGTCGTTGCGGTTTCAGCAACAAACGAAAAGAATCAGCTTGCCTCCTTCTCAACAACTGGAGATGAAGTTGAATTTTCAGCACCGGGGACAAACATCACAAGCACTTACTTAAACCAGTATTATGCAACGGGAAGCGGAACATCCCAAGCGACACCGCACGCCGCTGCCATGTTTGCCTTGTTAAAACAGCGTGATCCTGCCGAGACAAACGTCCAGCTTCGCGAGGAAATGCGGAAAAACATCGTTGATCTTGGTACCGCAGGCCGCGATCAGCAATTTGGCTACGGCTTAATCCAGTATAAAGCACAGGCAACAAATTTAGCGTACGCGGCAGCAGAGCAAGCTGTGAAAAAAGCGGAACAAACAAAAGCACAAACCGATATCAACAAAGCGCGAGAACTCGTCAGCCAGCTGCCGGGCTCCGACGCCAAAACTGTCCTGCAAAAAAGACTGGATAAAGTACAGTCATACAGAAATGTAAAAGATGCGAAAGACAAAGTCGCAAAGGCAGAAAAATATAAAACACAGCAAACCGTTGATACAGCACAAACTGCCATCAACAAGCTGCCAAACGGAACAGACAAAAAGAACCTTCAAAAACGCTTGGACCAAGTAAAACGCTACATCGCGTCAAAGCAAGCGAAAGACAAAGTTGCGAAAGCGGAGAAAAGCAAAAAGAAAACAGATGTGGACAGCGCACAATCAGCAATTGGCAAGCTGCCGGCAAGTTCAGAAAAAACGTCCCTGCAGAAACGCCTTAACAAAGTGAAGAGCACCAATTTGAAGACGGCGCAGCAATCCGTATCTGCGGCCGAAAAGAAATCAACTGATGCAAATACGGCAAAAGCACAATCAGCCGTCAATCAGCTTCAAGCAGGCAAGGACAAAACGGCATTGCAAAAACGGTTAGACAAAGTGAAGAAAAAGGTGGCGGCGGCTGAAGCAAAAAAAGTCGAAACTGCCAAGGCAAAAGTGAAGAAAGCGGAAAAAGACAAAACAAAGAAATCAAAGACATCCGCTCAGTCTGCAGTGAATCAATTAAAAGCATCCAACGAAAAAACAAAGCTGCAAAAACGGCTGAACGCCGTCAAACCGAAAAAGTAACCAAAAAACCTTTAAGACTTGCATTCCAGGTCTTAAAGGTTTTTTACATTCTAAGAACATCGTACACAACCTTTTTCCCATCCGCCTCACAGGCTTTTCATACTATTGCTATACAGCCATGAACAGCATAAAATGAACGTTATTACAGTTATCACCACATATGGCGGGATTGTGACTGGGCAGGCAGGCAAGACCCAATGATGCAAAGGGAGTATTAGTGCCTAAAAAGCAGGGCATTTTAACTCTTCTTTTCGTGTTGGGCTCATAACGGCGCCTTGGACAACCCCTATTCTAATGCTCCGTCGTCGACGCGGGCATTTTTGTCATTTTCAGCCGGTATTTCTCACTTTTTTCATTTTGATTGTCAACTTTTCATTTGATACGATGAACAAGCCGACTTTTCTTCAGCAAAGGAGGTTTTGATTGCTTGCATAAAGAGATTGCAAAAGAATTACTGCTGCTCGCAGGAGGAAAAAACAATATTATCAGCATCAGCCATTGTACGACCCGTCTTCGTTTTGATGTAAAGGACGAGACGAAAATTGATATACATGCCATTGAGAACCTGCAAGGTGTGCAGGGCACCTTTTTCCGTTATGGGCTTTTCCAGATTATCTTCGGAGCAGGCGTCGTCAACAAAATATATAAAGAAGTCGTTCATGTATGGGAGAACGCGCCTTCTGAAGAACCTGTCCACCAGAAAAAAGCCAGCCGGAAGCTGAACCCTGCCGCAGCTTTTGCGAAAACACTGTCCGATATTTTTGTGCCGATTATTCCGGCAATAACAGCAAGCGGCCTGCTCATGGGGCTGATCGGCATGATTAAGGTGTTTCACTGGTTCGCTGCCGGCAGCCCATGGATTAAAATGCTCGACCTCGTGTCCAGCACAGCCTTTATTTTACTGCCGATTTTAGTCGGCTTCAGTGCCGCACGGCAATTTGGCAGCAACCCATACCTAGGGGCAGTGATCGCGGGGCTTTTGACGCATCCTGATCTGCTGGACCCGTCTATGCTCGGCAGCAAAACCCCGTCTTCTTTAGACATATGGGGGCTTCATATCCCGATGATGGGGTATCAGGGTTCCATGATACCGATTCTTCTCTCCGTTTTTGTCATGAGCAAAATTGAGAAGCTATTAAAATCGATTGTGCCGAAGTCACTTGATGTCGTGATTATTCCCTTTATTACGGTCATGGTGACAGGGTGCCTCGCGCTGATTGTGATGAATCCCGCCGCGTCCATCATCGGCCAGATCATGACACAATCGATCGTCTATATCTATGATCACGCCGGCATTGCCGCCGGAGCCCTTTTCGGCGGCATCTACTCCACCATCGTCCTATCTGGATTGCATCATAGCTTTTATGCAATTGAGGCAACGCTGCTTGCTAATCCGCATGTCGGTGTCAACTTTTTAGTGCCGATATGGTCGATGGCGAATGTGGCCCAAGGCGGAGCGGGGCTTGCGGTATTCCTCAAAACGAAACAATCAAGCCTGAAGAAAATTGCGCTCCCCGCTTCTCTGACCGCGTTTTTAGGCATTGTTGAGCCGATTGTATTCGGGGTAAATCTCAAATTGATCCGTCCCTTTATCGGAGCAGCCATCGGCGGTGCTATTGGCGGAGCATACGTGGTTGCGGTACAAGTTGTGGCAAATTCCTACGGGCTGACAGGCATTCCGATGATTTCAATTGTGCTGCCGTTTGGCGCCGCGAATTTTGTTCATTATATGATCGGTTTTTTGATCGCAGCCGTCTCTGCTTTTATAGCTACATTGTTTCTCGGGTTTAAAGAAGAGACAG
Source organism: Bacillus sp. FJAT-14266 (assembly GCF_001719225.1). NCBI lineage: Bacteria > Bacillati > Bacillota > Bacilli > Caryophanales > Bacillaceae > Bacillus > Bacillus sp. FJAT-14266. The sequence continues at coordinate 445,696 of NZ_CP017072.1, read as the reverse complement.
AATAACTGGATTTATTCGTTTTCATTCATAAAACGGGGGATGAAAGGACAAAAAAGCTATGAAAATTAAAAGAATCTTAAATCATAATGCTATCGTCGTAAAGGATCAAAATGAAGAGAAGATTCTCTTGGGTGCAGGAATTGCGTTTAACAAAAAGAAGAATGATATTGTCGATCCGTCAAAAATAGAAAAAACCTTTATCAGAAAAGATACACCTGACTATAAGCAGTTCGAAGAGATTTTAGAAACATTGCCTGAAGACCACATTCAGATTTCTGAGCAAATTATCTCTCATGCCGAAAAAGAGCTGAACATCAAAATCAACGAGCGCATTCATGTCGCTTTTTCAGACCATCTTTCTTTTGCGATTGAACGCCTGAGCAATGGGATGGTTATCAAAAATCCGCTGCTGAATGAAATCAAAGTCCTTTATCCAAAGGAGTTCCAGATCGGCTTATGGGCCAGAACACTGATTAAAGATAAACTGGGGATTCACATTCCTGATGATGAAATCGGCAATATCGCCATGCATATCCACACAGCAAGAAACAATGCCGGCGATATGACACAAACGCTTGATATTACAACAATGATCCGTGATATTATCGAGATTATCGAAATTCAACTGTCTATTAATATCGTTGAAGATACCATCTCTTATGAACGGCTTGTGACCCATCTCCGCTTTGCCATTCAGCATATCAAAGCAGGCGAATCCATTTACGAGCTGGACGCAGAAATGATCGACATCATTAAAGAGAAGTTTAAGGATGCCTTCCTGTGTGCCCTAAGCATCGGCACCTTTGTGAAGAAGGAATACGGCTTTGAATTTCCTGAAAAAGAATTGTGCTACATCGCCATGCATATTCAGCGGTTCTACCAACGGTCAGTCGCACGCTGAGACAAACAAAAAACGCTTTTGATCATCTCAAAAGCGTTTTTTTATATCTGTATTATTGGTTGATCGCCGGATTCCCAATCGTATTCCACTTCGTATAGGACATGTAATGGAAATACTCATCGCGATACGGATGTTTTGTATTGGAGTTCCAAGGCTTTTCTCCGCCGCAGAAGTGCACGATTGCCGGGTTTTCTCTTGTTTCATTATATTGCTTCCGCCCTAACAGAGTAGATGGGGTTTTCAGCTTTAACATGATATAGGTTTGAGCGTTCCAGCGCGGATGAAGTTCATACCACTGATCATACAAGATCGCATTCAGTGCATCTTGGTCATGCAGCACAAGAAAGTCTTCGTCTGGGTGTTCATTGATAAAGTTGATGACTTTTTCTGTGATGTTTTGCTTTCTCCAAGACTCAAAATCAATAATCATGATACCTGAGTTAAAATACTTCCCTGTATCAGTGACGTTCATTTCTTTCAGGCGTTCATGCTGCCCCGCATCCTCAACAGCGGCTACGGTGTATGGCGCAATGTCTAAGTCCCATAGCTTAGAAATATCCTCTAGGACAAGCGCATCACAATCGATGTAAATCATTCGTTTGATGCTTTCATCCTTAATTATGTCGGGAATCGAAATGCGGTAATACGCGGCTTTTGTAATATGGCTGCTCTCTACCGCATGTTCATACATTTTGGTATCCACTTCTAAAAACTCAATCGGCACTCCGAATTTCAAAGTGGTTTCTTCCAGTCTTTTTTTGTTATCAGGCTTAATTCCGCCATCAATGACGTATAATTTTACCTCTCTCTCCTGATCCATGTTAGTCAATAAAGAAACGAACATCCCACCTAAATGACGAGCATAATTATCATCTGCGCATGATACGATATGCATGATTTCATCTTTCCTCAATGGTATTCATCTCCCTTTTTGTTGTACAAGTTACATACCCTTTTTCAAAAAAATAAACACGTTCTCCGACATTTTTTTAAACAGAATGTGTGATACAACAAAAAAGGTGTCATTTTTTGAAGATGCGATAAAGCCAATAAAGAATGAAAAAGCTTGCGATTGTGATGCCTTCAGCCGAGACGATATACCACGGCCATGGCCCGAGAACATCTAAGAGAGAGGATCCGCCCGGTTTTTTCGTCAAATACATATAATTCGCGCCAAGCCAGCGATCAATCAGGAAAATACAGACGCCGTACACATTAACAAGCAGGACTGTCACCCATAACGAGCGCTGGCCCATTCTGTAGGTGCCAATCACAGCCATCAGCAGACAGGATAAAAACACAGACCCGTGAGAAATAAAAAAGAGGATATATCGGATATGCGGAAATGAAAACATTCCGAGGTCAGGAGTGGCAAGAGCCTGAATCGAACTGCCGATGCCGGCAAAAAACAAAAACACAAACAGCTTTCTGCTTTTTGTCACTAACATAATAGCTGACAAATACACCGACAGGTCACTAAGCTGGAGAGGCAATGAAGTGCGCACCGACCACCTGCCCGTGGCGACCATCCATATTTGATAGCCGATTTGCGAACCAAGCAAAAGAAACACAAACAGAGAACGCAAAAACCGGCTGGCCCTCGGCTGCTTGACCCCCTCTTGGAACAAAAACAACAGAATGGCCAAAAGGGCGATAATCGCTAACGTCACTACGTGCTCTGTCGAAAACAGATGAAACGGATCATGCTTATAGACGGATTGAACATATTTTTGCAAAACTGCACCCCCGTTTGCGGGTTTTTGTTTATTTTGGCGTTGTTTGGGCTTTTTTTATTCAACCGATATATGGGCTTGAAGTTCACATCAGACTCTGTTACAATTCGTTTCATAGCTAATGATTCTGATAATTTAAGGCAGGCCTAAAAAATGGAACGTTCACATCAACATCAGCAGCTTCGGAAGGAAGAACACGATACACTTTCTAAGCTCAAACAAATGCCCGTCGAGTCACTCAACCTGGAAGCCATTTCGATCGCTACGAATCTGTATCGGTCTGCACAAAGGCTCCGTGTCAAAATGGAGACTGAGGTTCTTTCTTCCTATAACCTTTCTTGGACCGCTTTCTCCATTCTTTATGATCTATGGGTATGGGGAGCGCTCGAAACGAGAAAAATCGCTGAGCTGTCAGGGATATCTACAGCTACAGCAAGCAACGTGATCAAAACGCTCGAAAAAAAGAATTTTTGCCGTAAAAGCATCGACACAAGAGATCGGCGACTCGTGTTTGTCTCTATCACCGATTCCGGCAAACAAGCGATCGAAGAACTCTACCCGGAGTTTCACAAAGGGGAAACAGAGCTCATTGCGGGAATGACGAAGGACGAACAGAAAATATTGACAGGGCTGCTTAGAAAGGTAGCTGACAATCTTCATACAACATAAGCTTTGACGGGAATCCAGTAGCGGTTTGTCTCCCTGTTTCAGAGAGCCGGCGGAAGGTGCGAGCCGGCACACAGCAAACGTGAATTACCTCCCCGAGCTTTCTTTGTGAACCTTAAAGGTAGCAAAGAACGGGAAACCGTTATTCGAATGAGCGGAAGACGATGTCTTCAACCAGGGTGGTACCGCGTGCATTGAGCCACGTCCCTTATCGGGATGGGCTCTTTTTTGTGTTTGTAAAAAAGGAGGAAAAATGATGAGAACATTTGAGCAGCTCACAGCGTCACAGCAAAAAGAGGTAGAAAGACAGCTTCAGCTATACATGACAGGCGCCCACGAAGTCATACCGCCGGAGGAATTAAAGGCAAAGCTCGTGAAATCAATTTCCACGGGCACGCCGCTTAAAATTAAGCTCGGATTAGATCCGTCTGCACCGGATGTACATTTGGGCCATACGGTTGTGTTAAATAAGCTTCGCCAATTTCAAGAAAACGGCCACATTGTCCAGCTGTTAATTGGGGATTTCACAGGAAAAATTGGTGATCCGACCGGAAAATCGGCAGACAGAAAGCAACTGACTGATGAAGAAGTTCAGCACAATGCCAAAACCTACTTTGAGCAATTCGGAAAAGTGCTTGATCCAGAAAAAGTCGAGCTTCACTATAACTCAAAATGGCTGAAAACATTGAATCTGGAAGATGTCATTGAATTAGCAGGGAAAATAACGGTAGCCCGCCTGATGGAGCGCGACGACTTTGAAGAACGCATCGCCATGCAAAAACCAATCTCACTGCATGAATTCTTTTACCCATTGATGCAGGGATATGATTCTGTCGTTCTCGAAAGTGATATTGAATTAGGCGGAACGGATCAGCATTTCAATGTTCTCATGGGACGGCATTTCCAAGAACGATACAACAAAGAAAAACAAGTCGTCATCCTTATGCCGCTCTTGGAAGGCTTGGATGGCGTCGAGAAAATGTCGAAGTCGAAACACAACTACATTGGCATTAACGAACATCCAAACGACATGTACGGAAAAACGATGTCACTGCCCGACAGCCTGATGAAAAAATACATCCACTTGGCGACAGACTTAGAGCTTGAAGAGAAAAAACAGCTCGTAAAAGACTTAGAAACCGGCGCCGTTCATCCGCGTGATGCCAAAATGCTTTTAGCCAAAACAATCGTCCGAATGTATCACGGAGAGAAAGCAACAGAAGCTGCCGAACACTCGTTTAAAACAGTCTTTCAGGAAAACAGCCTGCCGGAAGATATACCGGCCGTAAACTGGAAAGGCGAAAAAACGATAGCGATGATTGATCTGCTCGTCAAGCTAAAGCTCCTCTCTTCAAAGAGCGAGGCGCGCCGCATGATTCAAAACGGCGGTGTACGCATCGACGGAGAGAAAATAACAGATATTCACGCCAAAGCAGAGATAAGAGAGAATATGATCATCCAAGTCGGCAAACGCAAGTTTTTAAAGCTCCAATAGTTTGATATTCCGAAACGCTTATGACCCTTCATTCATAAGCGTTTTTTTGCAGGTATAAAGCACTGTCTTTTCAAAAACGCTCTTCATCTTGCAGGAAACTCCTTTAGCATCCCGAAATATTCCCCAACCATACTTTAGGGGAGGTTTATTTTTGATGAAAAAGCTTTTGACTGTCATGACGATGGCTGTTTTAACTGCCGGCACACTGCTCTTGCCGGCACAGAGTGTCACCCCTGCCGCGCACGCTTTACAAATATCAAATAGCGAGCGCGAGCTTCCATTCAAAGCAAAGCATGCGTACTCTACCATTTCTCAGCTAAGTGAAGCAATCGGCCCCAGAATAGCCGGAACTGCAGCTGAAAAAAAGAGCGCCCTATTGATCGCCTCATCCTTGAGAAAATTAAAGCTTGATGTGAAGGTTCAACGATTCAACATTCCTGACCGGCTTGAGGGAACACTGTCTTCAGCAGGACGCGATATTCTTCTCCAAGCGGCGTCCGGCTCAGCTCCGACTGAGGAACAAGGGCTGACGGCCCCGCTTTACAATGCGGGATTGGGCTATCAAAAGGACTTTACCGCTGACGTCAAGGGCAAAATCGCCTTGATTTCCAGAGGAGACCTGACTTATTACGAGAAAGCCAAAAATGCCGAAGCCGCCGGAGCAAAAGCTGTCATCATTTATAACAACAAAGAAAGCCTCGTGCCTATGACGCCAAACCTGTCGGGAAATAAAGTCGGCATTCCGGTCGTCGGCATTAAGAAAGAAGACGGCGAAGCACTTACCCAGCAAAAAGAAGCCACCTTAAAACTAAAAGCATTCACAAACCAAACCTCCCAGAATATCATCGGAATCAAAAAACCAAAGAACATCAAACATCCAGACATTGTGTACGTGACGGCCCATTACGACAGTGTTCCTTTTTCACCCGGGGCAAATGACAACGGCTCAGGAACCTCTGTTATGCTGGAGATGGCGCGTGTCTTAAAAAGCGTTCCATCTGATAAAGAAATCCGCTTTATCGCTTTCGGCGCCGAAGAGCTCGGCCTGCTCGGCTCCTCTCACTATGTAGATCATCTATCGGAAAAAGAGCTGAAACGAAGTGAAGTGAACTTCAACTTAGACATGGTAGGCACAAGCTGGGAAAAAGCGTCTGAGCTGTATGTCAACACATTGGATGGCCAATCTAACTATGTTTGGGAATCCAGTCATACGGCTGCTGAAAAAATTGGATTTGACAGCCTGTCTCTGACACAGGGAGGATCATCTGATCATGTGCCATTCCACGAAGCCGGCATTGATTCCGCCAACTTTATTTGGGGAGACCCGGAAACAGAAGAAGTTGAGCCGTGGTATCATACCCCTGAAGACTCGATCGAACATATCAGCAAAGAACGCCTCCAGCAAGCAGGCGATCTTGTGACAGCCGCTGTCTATGAGGCTGTGAAAAAAGAGAAGAAACCGAAAACCATTAAGAAACAAATGAAGGCGAAAGCATCTGACATTTTTGAAGATATCAAATAAAAAAAGACGGCACTTGGGTGCCGTCTTTTTTTTATAATGATCAGCTGTTTAGCCGTCTATAAGTAAAGCTTTCAGTTTATCAACTGTATTTTCTTTTTCTAACGTGCGATAAATGGTCAGTTTCAAATCAGGAGAGTCATATATTTGTAATGTCATATGCTCCATCACCATTGTTCCGGCTGCCGGGTGATGAAGTACTTTTTCTCCTGCGTGTGTGCCTAATACTTCGTGGTGGTTCCACCATTTTTTAAATTCCGGGCTTCTTTCAGTTAACTCATCGATCAGCTCTTTTATCCATGCTTCCCCAAGAAACCGGCTGGCTGTCGATCGAAACTGTGCGATAAGTTTTTTGGCGTGGCTTTCCCAGTCGTCAAGCAGATCCCGATACTCCTTCGAGGTGAAACATCGCCATATGGCATTCCTTTCCTTACTGCCCATTTGGCCAAAATTGCCGAACACAGCACAAGCTGCTGTGTTCCAAGCAATAACGTCCCACTTTTCGTCAGTCACATAAACAGGGCAATTGGTTAAATGATCAATAAAGTGCCGCACAGCTAGAGGAAGGCTCTTATTATCTTCATCCTGATCATCTAAAGGAACATGATGGCCAGCCAACAGAAAGACATGACGTTTTTCCTCATAATTCAATTTGAGCACTCTCGATATGCTTTCCAGTACCTGTGTTGATACCCGAATATCCCTTCCCTGCTCCAGCCATGTGTACCATGTGACACCTATACCGGACAGCTGGGCTAATTCCTCTCTTCTCAAGCCTGTTGTTTTCCTTCTGGTGCCCATAGGCAATCCAAACTCTTGCGGAGAAAGCTGTGCCCTTTTAAGTTTTAAAAACTCCCCTAGCTCTTTCCGTTTTTCTGCCATACTGTCCACATACACACTCTCCTTCTGCATAGAATTTCCTATTAGTATTCTACATAAAAAGGAGAAGGTTTTTATATTATTTGTTTCGTTCTGCAAATACTTCCGCGGCCACAGGAAGAATGGTATTGAGTGCATTCGGGAAACCTGAGTAAATAATCATCTGCATCATGACTTCTATGAGTTCTTCTTGTGTCCATCCGACATTCAGGGCTCCGTTAATATAGAATTTTAGCTGCTGGGTATTGCCCAATGCAGTCAATCCAGCAACGGTTGCTAATAATCTGGATTTCAGATCAAGACCTGGTCTTGAAAAAATCTGACCATAGTTAAACTCCACGGCAAGCACACCAAGGTCCGGAGCGATGGAATGTTTAAAATTGTCCACGATCGCTTCATAGTTCTCCTCATCAATTTGTTTCAGAATATCTAACCCTTTTTTATAACGTTCACTTGTTCGCACCAGCTTCTATCTCCCTTCCAATATCGTTTTTTTAGTAGTACGATTTATGGTAATCCTTGAACTGAAGGCAATACCGACCATGATCATCCCCAGAATACAAACACCGTTCCAATGAAACAGCATCCAGACTGCACCTCCTGCATACGATCCCAAGGCGCCGCCTAAAAACGTGCTGACCATAAAGAGGCCATTCAATCTGCTTCTCATTTCAGCCGACAATTGGAAAATCTCCGCCTGACACGCCACCTGATTCGCCTGAATGCCCATGGTGATGAATAAAGCGCCCAATACAATCACAATCAATGAAGTCTGGCCTGCCATTAATAAAACAAATGACAATAAGGTAAAAGACATACAAAGCTTGTTGGAAAAAGCAGCTCCTTTTTGATCAATAATCCGGCCGATCAGCGGAGTTGCAAAAGCCCCGCCAATTCCCACCAAACCGATTGTTCCGGCAGTCTGGCTGCCAAACGAGAATGGAGGTTCACTCACCATAAACACTAACGTCGTCCAAAATAAACTGAAGGCGCCGAACATGAAGCCTTGGTTTACACATGCTTTTCTTAACACTTTCTCCTTGATCAAAAGCGGAAATAATGAAGAAATGAGTTTTCCGTAATGAAATGCATGTGTCCCTTTGCTTTTCGGAAAGCAGAAGTGAATGATCAACATAATGATGACGGCTGCTGCACAGGCAATCCAATACATCACGCGCCAGCCATAATGGGCATCTATCGCCCCGCTGACCACTCTCGCCCCTAAAATTCCGCAAACCAAGCCGATGGCTACGTTTCCGAGTACTTTTCCTCTGTTCCTGTCATTTGCTAAACCTGCCGCAAACGGCACAAGGATTTGAGGAATAATCGTGAAGAATCCCAATAATAAATTTGTGATGACTAGCCATGGAAAGCTTACAGCTAACGCTGAAGCGGCCGAACAAACCCCCACTAAGAATAGCAGGCTCACAATTAAGCGGCGGCGTTCAAAAAGATCTCCCAATGGAACAAGCAGAAGGTTCCCCGCCGCATAGCCAATCTGCGCCAATGTAGCAATCATCCCAGCTTGTGCCGGCGTCACATGAAACGTGCCTGCCATGCTGACAAGCAATGTTTGATTGATATAGACATTAGCTACCGTAAACCCGCTAGTCACCGCGATAAGAAAAATCAAACCTCTCGATAATGAAATGGAATGGTTCATGTTTACCCCCTTTCTTCATGCATGATAAAGCAGGTTCAATCCTGGAAACAGAAGTGAGTTTATACTGGTATAAAAAGTACTAGCAAGCAAAGAAAAAAAGCGAAACCCTGTCAGGCTTCGCTTTTGTTATCAATCCACTTCTTTCTTAATCCCCAGCATTTTCTCATCTAGGTAATGGGCAATCTCCGCGGCTTCTTTCAGCTCATCTGTTAATTGCTTAGGAACGTCATTGTTCAATTTATAATAAATTTTATGTTCAAGGCTCGCCCAGAAATCCATCGCGATTGTCCGGATTTGAATTTCTGCTTTGACGTATTCCACACGGTTCGTTAAATTCACAGGCATCTCAATGATTAAATGCAGGCTTCGATAGCCATTCGGTTTGGGTGTCTGGATATAATCCTTTACCTTTACGATTCTCAAATCTTCATGCTGCTTCAACACATTCACGACATTATAAATGTCAGAAATAAAGGAACAGATGATGCGCACGCCGGCAATGTCGTGAATATGCTCCTTCATTTCCTTCGTCGTAATCTCACAGCCCTTTCTCATTAACTTATTCACGATGCTTTCAAAGCTTTTGACACGGGATTTTGTATGTTCAATCGGGTTGTGTCCGTGAATGAGGTTATATTCCTGGCTGATAATTGAGAACTTTGTATCGAGCGCATCTAGCGCAAATTTATAAACTAATAACTCATTTTTCCAATCTTCCATTACTGTTTTTAAATCGTCCATATGTGTTACAGATAAATCCATGTTCGTCATCTCCTTTAACGGAACTTTATCCGCTGTCCATGTACTAGACGTCCCTGTCTGCTGCAAGGTTCTATGAATTTTTTTACAAAATGCGGTCGATTGTAACAAAAAAAGACCGCATGAAACGAGCGGTCTTTTTTATTATCGGAAATAGCTGATCAATAATCCGATCGAGAGCAGGAATCCGAAAAATGTATTTGTTTGGGCTGTTGATTTCATTGCGACAATCATATTCATCGGCATTTCGTTCTGGACGAAGCCCTTCACTGCCTGAACCGGCTTAGGCACGCTCAAAAAGACGACAAACAGCCATGGGCTTGCGGCACCGGTAATAACCAAGCCGACAACCCAGATATAAGCGACGGCAAACGACGCAGCTAACAGAGTAACAGCTCCCTTATGCCCCATCAAAATCGCCAATGTTTTGCGTCCGCCTTTTTTGTCCTCTTCAATATCACGAATGTTGTTCGACAGGTTAATCGCGCCGACAAGAATCGCAATCGGGATGGAAATCAAAATGCTCTGCATATTGATCTTATCTGTCTGAATGAAAAACGAAATCAGCACAAACACCGAACCCATGCAAATGCCTGAGAATAATTCACCGAACGGCGTGTACGCAATCGGGAGCGGCCCGCCTGTATACAGGTAGCCGATCGCCATGCCGACAAGGCCGATCAGCGCAAGCCACCAGCTGCTGCTCGCACAAATATAGACACCGAGCAAAATGGCAATCCCGTATGAGGCCAGAGCTAATTGCAAAATCGTTTTAGGCTTCATTCCGTGGCGTACAATGGCCCCTCCGATTCCGACTGATTCTGCTGTATCTAATCCGCGTTTAAAATCATAGTATTCATTAAATAAGTTCGTCGCGATCTGGATCCATAGGCAAGAAAACAGCATAGCCAAAAACAGCAGCAGATCAACCTTCACATAAAACATCGCCAAAACGGTTCCGAGCAGCACAGGCACAAACGACGCGGTTAACGTATGAGGACGGGTTAACTGCCAAAGGATCTGCCCCATGCTTTCTTTTTGCGGCGCTGTCTGACCCTCACCCTTATTTGTTTGGTTCATCTTCCTCTTCCTTTCTATTAAAAGGCTTACTTTTTTTCAGCCGGCAGCTTAATAAAAAACTCCTTTTGCTTCCTTATCTATCATAATGACTTCTCCCTTATTTCACAAGATACCGCAAGAAGGCGTTTTCTTTCTTATTATACGCTTCTCGCCCTGATTTCATTAGGTTTCTGCTTTCACTTGAACGAACAGGTACAGAAAAATTTTTTTAAGTACATTACACTTTTTAAAAGTTAAAAAGATCTTTTGACTCCAGGTATCTTTTCCTTTATTATGAATCAGCTCGAAACATTCCATTCTTGCCCTTGCAGGTATAAAGATTCATTTTCAAAAACATACGCCGATATATTAATTTGAGGGAGATTAGGGAAAAAATGAAACTTTTTGAGCATCTGATCGTCAAATAATCATGTGATTGTCGAAAAAACGGGAAGGGAATTTTTGATATGCTGCAATTAATGAAACAGCTGTATGAAAAACCCGCTGTCAAGTGGACATGTCATACAGGCTTTTATTTGATGATACTGCTTGTTTTGTTTTTTATGTATGGTTTTCACACCGCGAATACCGGTTCATATATTTATAACGATTTCTAATTGGAGAGAGAATAACTATGAAACTTTTACATGCTATTCAAACACATGCGGAAACTTATCCGCAAACCGATGCCTTCCGCTCTCAAGGCCAGTCGCTCACGTATCAGGAATTATGGGAGCAGTCTGACCGCGCGGCTGCCGCGATCCAAAAACGCATTTCTGGGGAAAAGAAATCTCCTATCCTTGTGTACGGCCACATGGAGCCGCACATGATCGTTTCCTTCTTGGGAAGTGTCAAAGCGGGACATCCTTATATTCCGGTTGACCTTTCTATTCCGTCCGAACGGATTGCGAAAATTATCGAAAGCTCTGGAGCAGAATTGCTGATCCATGCAGCAGGACTCTCAATTGATGCAGTCGGCCAGCAGATTCAGACAGTTTCTGCGGAAGAACTGCTGGAAAACGAAGGCGGCTCTGTCAGCCAAGATCAATGGGTCAAAGAACACGAAACGTTTTATATCATTTACACTTCCGGAAGCACAGGAAATCCGAAAGGCGTGCAGATTTCCGCTGCGAATCTTCAAAGCTTCACAGACTGGATTTGTGCAGACTTTCCAGTCAGCGGAGGAAAAATATTTTTAAACCAAGCGCCGTTCTCATTTGATTTGTCTGTCATGGACCTATATCCGTGCCTTCAATCAGGCGGGACTTTACATTGCGTGACAAAGGATGCTGTGAACAAGCCGAAAGTCTTATTTGAAGAGCTGAAGAAGTCCGGGCTGAATGTGTGGACATCAACACCTTCCTTTGTGCAAATGTGCCTGATGGATCCAGGTTTTTCACAGGATCTGCTGCCTCATGCGGACACATTTATGTTTTGCGGAGAGGTTCTTCCGGTTTCTGTGGCAAAAGCGCTGCTTGAGCGTTTTCCGAAAGCGAAGATTTTTAATACGTACGGCCCGACTGAAGCGACAGTGGCTGTCACATCGGTTGAAATTACGGATGACGTCATCAGCCGCAGCGAATCGCTTCCAGTGGGCTTCGCCAAACCAGATATGAACATTTTTATTATGGATGAAGAGGGACAGCCGCTTCCTGATGGAGAAAAAGGAGAAATCGTCATTGCAGGGCCGAGTGTAAGCCGAGGCTACCTTGGTGAGCCAGAGCTGACGGAAAAAGCGTTTTTCTCTCATGAAGGCCAGTGGGCATACCGAACTGGCGATGCCGGCTTTATTCAAGACGGTCAGATTTTCTGCCAAGGACGTTTGGATTTTCAGATTAAACTTCACGGCTATCGAATGGAGCTGGAGGAAATCGAGTTCCATGTCAGACAGTCACAGTACGTTCGTTCTGCTGTCGTGATTCCTTATCAGCCAAACGGAACAGTTGAGTACCTGATCGCTGCTATTGTGCCTGAGGAGCATGAGTTCGAGAAGGAATTCCAGCTGACAAGCGCTATTAAAAAAGAGCTTGCCGCTTCTCTTCCGGCATATATGATCCCAAGAAAATTTATCTATCAGGATCACATTCAAATGACGGCTAACGGCAAAATTGACCGAAAACGCATTGGCGAAGAGGTTCTTGTATGACGCCCTACAGCTCGTTTTTATTCTTTATACTGCTTGGCATTCTTCTTCTGCCGACGATCATTCTCGGCTTAAACGGAAAAAGATTTCAAGCATACAACATGTTCATATCTATCATTATATTGGCTTTAATTTTTTCGCACGACTTACACGGGGTCATCGCGCTGTGCCTGTTTACAATATGGCAGGTGCTCCTGATCAGCGGCTATCTGGCATACCGGCAGAAAGCGAACAGCGGCTTTGTCTTTTGCGGAGCTGTTATCGCGTCTATTCTGCCTTTATTTCTGTCAAAAATATGGCCGTTTCTTTCACACCCGCAGCCGCATCATCCGCCGCATAACCTGATCAGCTTTTTAGGGATTTCATATTTAACCTTTAAAGGCGTTCAGCTGATTATGGAAGCAAGAGACGGACTGCTGAAAGAACAGCTGCCATTGCACCGCCTGCTGTATTTCATCCTGTTTTTCCCGACGATTTCCTCCGGCCCGATCGACAGATACCGCCGGTTCGTCAAGGATGAACAGAAGGCTTGGACGAAAGAAGAATACGCCGACCTGTTGTATACGGGAATCCATAAAATCTTCATCGGTTTCCTGTATAAATTTATTATCGGCTACGCGATCAATACGTACTTCATCATGAATCTTCCCGCAATCACGCACAATAAGATTCTTGGGAACCTGCTGTACATGTACGGCTACAGCATGTATTTATTCTTTGATTTCGCCGGCTACACGATGTTTGCCGTCGGGGTCAGCTACATTATGGGCATTAAATCACCAGAAAACTTTAATAAACCGTTTATCAGTAAAAATATTAAAGATTTCTGGAATCGCTGGCATATGTCTCTGTCATTTTGGTTCAGAGATTATGTGTTTATGAGATTCGTATTTTGGATGACTAAGAAAAAGTGGATCAAAAACCGTATGGCCGTCTCAAACATCGGGTATTTCCTGCTGTTTATGCTGATGGGGGTTTGGCACGGGCTCGCGCCGCAATATATCATTTACGGCCTCTATCATGCCGTTCTGATGACGTGTTACAACTTTTTCGAGAAGTGGAATAAGAAATATAAATGGCTGCCGTCCAACTGCTGGACAACCATTCTCGCGATTGTGATCACATTCCATTTCGTTTGCTTCGGGTTTTATATTTTCTCAGGAAAACCATTTCATCACCACCATTAAAGGAGATTAGAAAGCTATGGATTTTAAACAAGAGGTATTAGACGTTTTAGCAGAGGTTTGCCAGGATGACATCGTAAAGGAAAATCCTGATATTGAAATTTTTGAAGAAGGTTTGCTTGATTCTTTTGGAACAGTAGAATTGCTGCTTGCGATTGAAAACCGTTTTGATATTTTAGTGCCGATCACTGAATTTGACCGGGACGTTTGGAATACACCTAACAACATTGTAAATCAGCTGTCTGAGTTGAAATAATGAAAAAGCGTTTTTTCGGTCCAATTATTTTGGCGTTTATTCTATTCGCAGGCGCCATCGCAATTCCATCTTCATGGCTGACAGGCTTCATCACCGATAAGCGTGTGAAAGAGTCAGCAACAGCCTTGAATCCGAGTATGTTTCAAGGGCTATATTTACAAGATCAGATGCTCAAAGATCCGACATATCTTCCGATTTACGGGTCTTCTGAGCTTTCCCGGCTGGACGAGTTCCACCCATCTAATTATTTTCAAGTAAACAATGAGGGATTCACGCCATACCTTGTCGGCAAAGGCGGATCCCAGTCATTGATTCATTCTTTAAACTTCGCTGCCCATATGGATCAGCTGAAGGGCAAAAAAATCGTATTCATCGTGTCTCCGCAATGGTTTATTAAGCGCGGGTCTGATGAACAGCATTTCGCGCCGAACTATTCTGCGCTGCAAGGGCTTGATTTGGCATTTAACGATCAGATCGACCCTGAAATTAAAAAGAAAATGATGAAACGCATGCTGCGCTTTAAGGCTGTGCAAAACGATGCCATTCTTTCTGAGCTGTACAAAGCAATGGTAAACGGCCAGACGTGGAAAGTGAACGCGCTGAAGCCGGCGGCGAAAGTGTATTACAGCATGCTGGAAAAGAAAGATCTGTATTATTCAACGACAGAATCATCCGGGCCAAAGCGCTATATCTCGCAGTCAGTAAAGGATAAGTCATGGTCTGAATTGAATAAACTAGCGGATCAATCGGGCAAACGCCACTCCGGTTCTAACGATTTTCACATCGACAACCCTGTCTATAAAAAGCTGAAGCCGAAAGTGCCTAAGCTGAAAGGGAAAAACAAAGGAAGATCGTATGCGGTGTCACCGGAATATGGCGACTTTGAAATGATGCTCGATATCCTGAAGGATGCGGGCGCAGAGCCTATGTTTGTCACCATTCCTGTTAACGGGAAATGGTACGATTACACGGGCTTCCCGAAAAAAGGACGCACTGACTATTACAAAAAGGTAAATAAACAAATCAGAGCGAAGGGCTTCCAGGTTGCTGATTTCTCAGGGCATGAATATGACCCGTATTTCATGAAAGACACCATTCACATCGGCTGGAAAGGCTGGGTGTATGTCGATAAAGCAATTGACGAATTTTATAAAACCGGAAAAGTCACTTCATCCTGAGCATCTCATAGGACGCGGCTGCATATTTCCTGCTAAGATTTGAAATAGTAAAGGAATCACAGCCAACTTAATTAAGAGGTGTTACATCCAATGAAGATGACAGGCAATACGGTTTTAATCACAGGGGGTTCTGCTGGCATCGGGCTTGAACTGGCCAAGCGCCTGCTGGAGCTCGGCAATGAAGTTATCATTTGCGGACGCAGCGAAGCACGTCTTGCAGAAGCGAAGCAGCAGCTCCCAAACATCCATACAAAGCAATGTGATGTTGCAGACCGTTCGCAGCGGGAAGCATTGTATGAATGGGCTTTAAAGGAATATCCGAACTTGAATGTTCTCGTCAACAACGCCGGCATTCAAAAGGAAATTGACTTTAAAAAAGGGACAGAGGAGCTTTTTGTGGACGGTGATGAAATTGAACTTAATTTCCAAGCGCCTGTCCATTTATCCGCCCTTTTCACACCTCATTTGATGAAGCAGCCCGAGGCGGCAATCGTTCAGGTCACATCCGGGCTTGCGTTTAACCCGTTAGCTGTTTATCCGGTGTACTGCGCAACAAAAGCGGCACTTCACTCGTTCTCGCTTACGCTCAGACACCAGCTCCGCGACACGAGCGTGGAAGTGATTGAAATGGCACCGCCTATGGTGGACACGGGCTTAAACCAAAAATCACGCGATAAACAAGGCCTGACGTACCGGGGCATTTCATCTGAAGAATATGTTCAATATTTCTTGGACGGCTTGAAGGAAGGCAAACAGGAGATTACAAATGAACGTGTTGAAGGTCTTCGGGATGCCACTCGCGCCGATTATGACAGGTTATTCGAGCATATGAACACGCAGGAGAATTAATTTCTCCTGCTTTTTTCATATGAATTTCTTACAAATTTGAGCAAACCTATTGCGATTATTTGTTGAAGGTATACAATAGAATATAATTATTTTCAAATAAGTTTGATAATATAAACAATTTAACAGCAGGGAGATTGACCATGACTAAACAAACGATTCGCGTTGAATTAACATCAACAAAAAAACCGAAACCAGACCCAAATCAGCTTTCGTTCGGAAGAGTGTTTACAGACCACATGTTTGTAATGGACTATGCGGCAGATAAAGGTTGGTACGATCCAAGAATCATTCCTTATCAACCCTTATCAATGGATCCGGCTGCAATGGTCTATCACTACGGCCAAACCGTGTTTGAAGGGTTAAAGGCTTACGTGTCAGAGGATGACCATGTTCTGCTTTTCAGACCGGAAAAAAATATGGAACGCCTGAATCAATCAAACGACCGCCTCTGCATCCCGCAAATTGATGAAGAACAGGTTCTTGAAGGCTTAAAGCAGCTTGTCGCAATTGATAAAGACTGGATTCCAAATGCGGAGGGCACGTCCCTTTACATCCGTCCGTTCATCATCGCAACCGAGCCTTTCCTTGGTGTTGCGGCATCTCATACGTATAAGCTCTTGATCATTCTTTCTCCGGTCGGCTCTTATTACAAAGAAGGCATTAAGCCGGTCAAAATCGCTGTTGAAAGTGAATTTGTCCGTGCGGTAAAAGGCGGAACAGGAAATGCCAAAACCGCAGGGAACTATGCTTCAAGCTTAAAAGCGCAGCAGGTGGCCGAAGAGAAAGGATTTTCCCAAGTGCTTTGGCTGGACGGCATTGAGAAGAAATACATCGAAGAAGTAGGAAGCATGAACATCTTCTTCAAAATCAACGGTGAAATCGTAACGCCGATGCTGAACGGAAGCATCCTGGAAGGCATTACGCGCAATTCAGTCATCGCCTTGCTTAAGCATTGGGGCCTTCAAGTTTCAGAACGAAAAATTGCGATCGATGAGGTCATCCAAGCCCATAAAGACGGCATCCTTGAAGAAGCCTTCGGAACTGGTACAGCAGCTGTTATTTCCCCAGTCGGCGAGCTGATTTGGCAGGATGAAACACTTTCGATCAACAACGGTGAAACAGGGGAAATCGCAAAAAAACTATATGACACGATTACAGGCATTCAAAAAGGCGCTGTCGCAGACGAATTCGGATGGACGACCGAAGTCGCAGCGCTGACTGAAAGCAAATAAGAAAAAAGCCGGCCCATTACAGGCCGGCTTTTTTTACGCTTCAATTTTGTTGAAAAACTGCGGCAGATACGCTTTGTGCGCCTCCAGCATTTCGTCTAAAATCTGTTTGGCCACAGTATCGGACGGGACAAGCGGGTTAATCGTCATGGCAAGGAGCGCAGTTTGATAGTCACCTGTAACTGCCGCTTCTGCCGCGACACGTTCAAAGGATTTGATTTGCTGGACAAGGCCGCGGACAGACACCGGCAAGTCGCCGACAGCAATTGGCTTAGGGCCGGTTTTCGTCATCACACAGTTCACTTCAACTGCGGAATCGTCTGGAATACTCGCTATTGCACCATTATTGATCGTGTTCACCGGCTGAATGTCATGTTTATCATTATAAATGGAGCTGATTAAGTTACATGCTGCATCACTGTAGTAAGCTCCGCCCCGTTTTTCCAGTTGCGGCGGTTTAATCGCAAGGTTCGGATCTTTATAAAGCTCGAACAGCTCTTTTTCGACCTTCTGTACGACTTCAGCGCGGGTGCCCTCCGTTTGTGATGCTTCCAGTTCGTGCTCCAGCATCTCTTTTGTTTTGAAATAGTAACGGTGATAGCCGCAAGGGATGACATTGAGCGCTTTTAAGAAATCCGGTTCCCATTCGGCGCCTGAGATATTTTTCATCGTCATCGCGTTTTTCGGGTCGCCCATCGCCTCGATGACTTGCTCCTTCACACTTACGCCGTCCAAGAAAACATCCAGCCCAAATACCATATGGTTCAGTCCGGCGAATTGGACTTCTACGCGGTCCACATCTACATCAAGCGCTTTGGCTACGCCCATTTTGATGCCGATTGGAACATTACAGAGACCGACGACTTTCTTCAGGTTGGAGTAGCGAAGCAAGGCTTCTGTTACCATGCCGGCAGGGTTTGTGAAGTTAACAAGCCAAGCGTTCGGGCAAAGCTCTTCTATGTCCTTTGCGATCTCAAGGATGACCGGAATTGTGCGCAATCCTTTAAACAGGCCTCCCGGGCCGTTTGTTTCCTGGCCAATTACACCATATTTTAGCGGAATGCGCTCATCCTTTGCTCTTGCCTGCAAAAGTCCGACGCGGAATTGGGTCGTGACAAAGTCTGCGTCTTTCAGCGCTTTTCTCCGGTCGAGCGTAAGATGAATGTCAATCGGGACGCCAGCTTTTTCAACCATCCGTTTGGCGAGTGTGCCGACAATATTCAGCTTTTCTTCGCCCTCGGGGATATCGACAAGCCATAATTCACGGACAGGCAGCTCATCATACCGTTTAATGAACCCCTCCACTAGCTCGGGCGTATAGCTTGAACCTCCGCCAATCGTTACAATCTTCAATCCTTTTGTCATATGCTTGCTCCCCTTTGCTCGGTGATTTTTTCATATAACTCAATGATCTCTGCAGCCATATCCTTCACTGTCATTGCATTCATTAAATGATCCTGTGCATGAACCATCAGAAGCGTCATTTCCGTCTTTTCTCCGCCCGCTTCATTTTGGATCAGCTCTGTCTGATAATGATGGGCTTTTGACAATTCTTCAGCAGCGTCTTGAAGCTTTTTCCGCGCTTCTTCTGCGTCACCGCTTTTCGCAGCGGCAATGGCCTCCATTGCGGAGCTCCTACCGTTTCCTCCGTGAAGGATGATTTGAAAAATGATTTGTTCCATTTCCTCATTCACGCGATTCACTTCCTTTCTCTACAGAGCCGCTTCTTTGTCATCTGATGCTGCAGGCGTTTGAACCAGCTCCAGATCGTTTTCTTCTTTCAGCTTCTGCTTATCCCACATTCTGAAGAACGGGTAGTAGACAACAAAGGATACGACAATATTAATGGCTTGCATGACCGCGCCTGAGACTTTTCCTCCTGTCGCCAAGTAGCCTGAAAAGATCGGCGGCATGGTCCACGGCACTGCGATACCCGCCGGTTTGGCGACAAGGCCGGTGCTCATTCCGATGTACGTGAGTGTCACTGTGACAAGCGGTGTGATGATAAACGGAAGTAAGAGCATTGGGTTCATGACGATCGGCATTCCGAATATAATCGGTTCGTTAATATTGAAGATGGCCGGGCCGACCGCAAGCTTCCCGAGCTGCTTCATTTGTTTGCTTCGGGCGCGCAGGAACATCGTGACAACCAGTGCCAATGTGGCGCCGCTTCCGCCGATATTGACCCAGATATCGAAAAATTGCTGGGTGAAAATCTTAGGAAGCTCCTCACCGGCTTGGAATGCGATCCGGTTGGCATCCATTGCGCCGTACCAAATCGGTGCCATGACGCCGCCGACAATGTTTGCACCGTGAAGGCCGCAGGCCCATAAAAGCATTTTGACGGCTTCGGCGACAAGGCTTCCTCCAAGGCTTCCTCCAAGAATGGAAAGCGGAGTCCCCAATAAAACGCTTACAATATTATGAAGGCTTTCAAACGGTGTCGCTTCAACAATCAGCCGGGCTGCCCAAATCAGGAAGATGACCGCAAAGCCGGGGATTAACGCGACAAATGACTTGCTTACCGCCGGCGGAACACCGTCCGGCATTTTGAAGACTAAATTGCGCTGGATAATGAGGCGGTAAATCTCTGTGGACACCATTGCGATAATCATGGCGACAAACAGGCCTTTGCTTCCCATGAGCGAAAGCGGAATCCCGCCGCCAACCATGATTTCTTTCGTCACGCCATCCGGCATAAACGGCACTTGATAAGGTGTTGCTAATAAAAATGCCGCAAGGGAAATGGCTCCGGCCGACAAGGCATCAACGCCGTATTTCTCGGCGAGCCGGTAGGCGATGCCGAACGCGGCGACAAGACCCATAATTTCAAAGGTCGCGTCGACTGGGTAGGCCAGTTTTTCAGACCAGGAGCTGCCAAACGTTTTTGCCATAAACTCAGCGTATCCCGGGATCGGGAGGTTGCCAATGATGAGGAAAAAGGAACCGATGATAATCAGGGGCATCGTGAGGATGATACCATCACGCAGCGCCTGCAAATGACGCTGTCCCGCAATTCTTCCCGCTATAGGCATGACCTTTTCTTCTAAGATCTGATTGACTTTATTCACATAGCCCGCCCCTCTCTATGACACATGTCCAAGCTGTTCAGCTGATTTCAGCACTTCCGCCCCGTTGCACGTGCCATAATGGACGGTATTAATGACGTCTACCGGAACCCCCTTTGACTCTCCTAATTTTTTGAGCTGCGGAAGCATGTAACGGACTTGCGGACCGAGAAGCAATACATCCGCTTTATCGATATGATTTTGTACAGAATCGCCTGAAACTGCCCAAATGGTATAGTCTTTTCCCTGTTCCTGCGCACTTTTTTCCATCTTGCTCACCAGTAAACTAGTAGACATGCCTGCTGCACAAACGAGTAATATATTCATGTAAAAGACCCCCTAGAGTTTGATCAATTTTGTAATGTCCTGCTGTTGCTATCATCATATTATGAAATCGCTTTCATAAACACTCAGGGTTTTTCCGCAGGCAACGGAAAAAAGGTATATACAGGCTGTCAGCTCAGCATTTTTTGGTCAAACACATCCGAAAGCTCTTGATATGAACGGCATTTGATCAGCTGGTTCACCGCCGCCGGGTCATCCAAAATGCTGCCAAGCAGTTTATACATGCTTTGCAAATCCGCTTTGTTCTCCTTTTCGACACAAAGCAGACAGACAAATTGAACTCGCTGACTCTCCCAATCGATCGGTTTTTTGAGCGTACAAACGGCCCAAAACGTTGTTTTCGTCTGCGGAACAAGCGGGTGCGGGATGGCAACAAGATTGCCAAAACACGTTGGCGACATGTCTTCTCTTTCAAAAATGGAATCTATGATTTCTTCATCGGCAAAGCCGCATTCGACCGCTTTCTGCCCTAAAAATTGAATCACTTCTTCTTTTGAGCGCAGATCCTCCTGAAAAAAAACGAGTTCTTTTTTTAGGTAGCGATTGGCTTTTTCCTTTTCATCACTCAGAATAGATTCTATTTTTGTAAAGTCAGTTCCGCCTAAGATGGTGTTAACCTTCAGTACTGGTACAGGGAGCTCTTTTTTAATCGGAATAGTGCTGATGACAAAATCAATTGATTCGTAGGACATTTGATCAAGACTATAATACTCAGCCGTTCCAAGAATATCGAGCCGCTTGCCGAAATGGGAACGCAGTTTTTCGCGCAGAAGCTGGGCGCTTCCGGCTCCCGATGCGCATACAATGATACAGCGTTTCGGCGGGCTTTCTGTTTTTTTTCGTTCAATCGCGGCGCCAAAGTGGAGAGCCAAATATCCAATTTCGTTTTCATGAATCTCAATACCCGTTTGTTCCTTTATCACGATTCCGGCAATGATCCCGGCTTCAAAAGCGAGTGGATAATGTTCCTTGATCGCTGCCAGCATCGGATTTCGAAGATTCATGCCGTATCGGTTGCGGCTGATCGCCGGCTTCATATGCAGTGCCAAGCCGATTTTCAGCTCTTTGTCATGCAGGATGCCAAGCTTCAGTTCACGATCAACAGCTTTGATCATGGCAAGTGTCAGCTGATCGGTTTCCTCTTCTATTGAAAATGTGTCCTCTCCGCATTGTGATTGTGTCATTCGTTTTGTGCCAAGGAGATGCATGGTGATGTAGGCCGTCTCGTCTTTCGGAAACGTAACGGCAAGCTTTGATTCCAGCTCTTTTACGATGGCTTCTGCAGCCTGGTACTCCTTTTGATGCAGGATATGATCCATATCTTTCGGGAAAAGAGAAACATAGTTTTCCGTTCTGATCCGTTTACAGGCGATAGCGATATGGATAATGAGGTTATTCAGTCCCATGTTGGACAGAGGGATGCGGTCGTTTTTCATTTTTTTCAAGATGGCGGAACGGATGATCTCAATTTCTTCTTTTGGCAAAATATCAGCCTTTTCATTTAAAACATCTATCTCCGTTTCTCTTTCATCAACAATGTACTCCGCCATGCAGTACCTCATCTGCACCTCGTCCCCGCGCAGCTTGAAGCCGTAATTCGGACGTGTTTCCATGACGATGCGGTAAGGCAGCAGACGTTTCTTGACTTCCTTTAAATCCGTTTGGAGTGTAGATTTTGAGATAAATAGTTCTTCAGCAAGTTCATCGAGCTTGAGATAATGGTCCGCCAGCAGCAGACGTTTCATAAGATAGGCCATTCTCTCCTCCGGCAATACCGGCAGGCCCTTTTTTTGCTGAAATACATCTTGCAGCAGTGTTCTGAATACTTGCTCGTCATCAATGCGGAGCTTGTAGCCGGAGCCTCTTACAGATTGTACAAAGGCACCGTGGCCGCTTAGCACACCTTGCAGTTCCTTTATATCATTGCGGACTGTCCGCGTCGTTACGTTTAATTGCGCGGCAAAAAACGAACTTGTCACCGGGGCTTCAGCCGCCATCAGCAAGCACAGAATATCACGAAGTCGCCCATGAAGCATGAGAAAAACCTCCTATCTAGTAGATGCAGGGATTCAGTGAATAGGCAGAAAGGATGATGAAGGGATGCGAAATGTATATAAATTCTATAATGGAGAGAATGGCAAGTCAATGAACATCCGGAGGACTAGAGGGAAAACTGACCTATAAAAAAACAGCCGGGATCAGCCGGCTGTTCTAGATGCGGACATATTCTTTTGTTTAGACGCCTTGCGATCCTTCATGATTTTTCGAACAATCGGGTAAATGACCGGCGCCCATTTGATAACGGTTTTGATCATCTTTTTCAAAGCTCCGATTCTCCCTTCTTTTTTCTCAACCATTCCCCTGATTGCCTCTTCCTTAAACATGCTAACGCGACACGTACCTGTTTCCCGTCACCCAGAAACGCCATGGATAATCGCGTGCCTCCCCGCTGTTGTCAATGCCGATGCGCGGGCCGGTTGAAATTGCTTCCGGTGTGTACCCGCTTTCGATGTAAAGCGGCTGTTCCGTGATCCAGCGTCCGTAGTCATTCATCGTGACGCCAAGCGCTTTCGTCAGCTTTCCTGGTCCGTTTGTCCATTCCCTCGGACTCCTGCCCGGCCTTCTCTCCTCCATTAACAGCTGGCCTTCATGCGGCTCAATCGCCCTGATTAATACCGCTTGCGGGACATCCTCTTCCGCGGCAACGACATTCAGCAATGTATGGGTGTGCATCACGTATGTATATACCCGCCCAGCTTCTGCAAACATGATCTCAGTCCGCTTCGTCCGGCGGTTGTTAAAGCTGTGGGCCGCTCTGTCTCCAGCCCCCATATAGGCCTCTGTTTCCACAATATAGCCTGACGCTGTGCCTTCGTCTGTTTCTTTTACAAGAAGGCAGCCCAGAAGCGATGGGGCAAGCTCAAGAGCGGTTTTTTGATAAAACGTGATGGGCAGCGGATTTTTTTCTCTCGTCACGAATCGACCTCTCCTTTTACCGATTTTTGTACATTGTACCATTCCCGAAGCAGATCAAAAAAAACGGCTGTTTTAAAATCTTTCCATTCAGGGAATATTGTTACCGTTCAAAAAAGGAGGGCCAACCATTGAAAGATGATCATCAAAACAAGCAGCACCAAACAAATGCCCAAGGAAGCGAGGAAGCGCTTTCCCATAAGACATCCGGGAAAAACGAGTCAGAGGATACCTTAACGAATAGGCAGGGGCATCCTGTTACTGACAACCAGAATGTGAGAACCGTCGGGAATAGAGGGCCTACAACACTTGAGAACTATGATTTTCTCGAAAAGATCAGCCACTTCGACCGGGAACGCATCCCTGAGCGGGTTGTTCATGCCAGGGGAGCAGGTGCACACGGGTATTTTGAAGCGTACGGAAGCTTCGGAGACGAACCGATTTCAACATACACACGGGCCAAGCTCTTTCAGGAAAAAGGCAAGAAAACACCGGCATTTGTCCGTTTTTCAACTGTGAATCATGGAAAACACTCGCCTGAAACATTGAGAGACCCGCGCGGTTTTGCTGTAAAGCTATATACAGAAGACGGAAACTGGGATTTGGTCGGGAACAACCTAAAAATCTTTTTTATCCGCGACCCGCTGAAATTTCCGGATCTTGTACACGCATTTCAGCCTGATCCAGTGACAAACATCCAGGATGGTGAACGTATCTTCGATTTCATTTCTCAATCTCCTGAAGCGACACACATGATCACCTTCTTGTTTTCGCCTTGGGGCATTCCGGCCAACTACCGGCAAATGCAGGGTTCAGGCGTACATGCCTATAAATGGGTGAATGAGGAGGGCAAGGCCGTTCTCGTGAAATACCATTTTGAACCGAAGCAGGGCATCCGCAACCTGACACAGAAGGAAGCAGAAGAGATTCAAGGGAAAAACTTTAACCATGCCACACAGGATTTATATGACGCGATTGAAAATGGCGATTATCCAGAGTGGGAAGTGTATGCACAAATCATGAGCGATGATGAGCATCCTGAACTGGACTTTGATCCTCTTGATCCGACAAAACTGTGGTATAAAGACGATTTTCCATGGAAACCGATCGGCAAATTGGTTCTGAACAAAAATCCGGAAAACTACCATGCGGAAGTGGAGCAAGCTTCATTTGGAACGGGGGTGCTTGTCGACGGGCTTGATTTTTCAGACGACAAATTGCTCCAGGGGCGTACGTTTGCCTACTCTGATACGCAGCGCTACCGTGTAGGCGCAAATTACCTGCAGCTTCCGATCAACTCGCCGAAAAAGCATGTCGCCACCAACCAGGAAGGCGGGCAGATGCAATATCGGGTCGATAGAGCAGAAGGACAAAACCCGCACGTCAACTATGAGCCATCCATTATGGGCGGGCTGAAGGAAGCGAAGCAGGACGGAAAAGACCATACGCCGCATGTCGAAGGTGATGTAAAGCGTGAAGCGATTGACAGAACAAACAACTTCGGACAGGCTGGAGAAACGTACCGGAGATTTACTGAATTTGAGCGGAACGAATTGATTACGAATTTGGTGAATACGCTTTCTACGTGCCGAAAAGAAATTCAGGATCAAATGATTGAGAATTTCACAAAAGCTGATCCTGACTACGGAAAACGTGTAGCAGAAGGGCTAAAAAAGGTTTCCGAAAACAACAGCAACGGGCCGATCGGCACAACTGAAACGGAACAGGCTGCAAAGCAGGCTGAACAGGAGAGCCATCCATCTGATCCGTATTAACAAAAGCGAACAGGGCTTTTTTTGAAGCCCTGTTTTTTTATTTTTCTATTGAAACGTTTTCAACAATTGTGTTGTACTGGAAGGAAAGGGGTGGAGAGATACGATGGAATTACAGCAGGACTTGATTCCTCAGAAAAAAACAATCGGCGCCTTAGATCACGCCGTTTTTTTATGCATGGTATTTTGTTTCTGGTTTTCAGGCTATATTTACGTTCCTGTATTCAGTCTGTATTTGGAGGATCTGCACTTTTCATATGGCGCAATCGGCATCATTCTCGGCAGCTACGGGGTCACGCAAATCCTTCTGCGATTCCCGCTCGGCCTTTTGTCAGACATCCTGTTTTCCTTGCGCAAGCAATTGTTAATTGCCGGGTTCGGCTTTTCCGTCTTCAGCAGCCTGCTTTTTCTGATGTTTGATTCTTTCTTCTTCGTGCTGGCCGCCCGGCTTTTCGCGGGAATCACTGCTTCTATGTGGGTGATGGCGACCATTTTATACGCACATTATTTCAACAATGGCAATGCATCAAAAGCAATGGGCATCATGCAGTTTTTTACCGTCATGCCTCAGTTTGCCAGCATTGTGTTCTGCGGGCTCGCCGCAGCCCATTTAGGGAGGCAGGTTCCTTTTTGGATGGCGCTGGCAGCTTCTGCCGCAGGTCTGGTGATCTGCTGCTTTATTAAGGATCCGTCTGCTCCTCCCGCAAACCGTGACACCATTCGTGTCAATCAGTACATCAAAGATACATTGCGGCTGCCAAAGCTGAAGCTTTTCACCATCCTGTCTATGACGGCCCATGCCGTATTATTTATGACAGTGTTTGGTTTTACGCCGCTTTACATGAATCAGCTCGGAATGGGCGACGCGGAGCTGCTTTGGGTGATGAGCGCCTTTTTCCTCCCACACGCAGCCGCCACATTAAGCTTTGTGTTTCTGCGCTTTACAAGCCGTATCGCTTACTCCGTGATGCTCATTAGTTTCGCTGTCACCGGGGTCTGCTTGCTATACGTTCCTTTTTCAGCTGCATTGTTCACGGTTTGCATCACACACGCCTGTATTGGGCTGGCGCTCGGCTTCGTTTTCCCTCTGCTGCTAAGCCATGTCGTCGAAATCAGTTCTGCCCGTTTAAAAATGTCAGTGATGGGGTTTTATCAATCATTTTATGCGCTAGGCATCTTCCTCGGGCCCCTTCTTGCAGGAAAAATCGCACAGCTTGTCGGGCTTGCGGGAGTTTTTTATGGAGCCGGGTCTCTGGCATTTGCCGCCTTTTTTGTGATGCTCGCGCAAAAACGTAACATGATCAATTAATAGCTTTCATACCGCCGGAAGCGCCACACAGAAAACACGGCCAGAAGCATGATGCACAGAATGGAGAAAGTGAGTGACCATCCGAAAAAATCTGCCCGCTCTCCATGAAGAAGGATATGCTCCGCCTGCTTGCAAATCTCAGCCGGAAGCCACTTCGCACCATCTGGAAATAATGAAACAGCAAAGGAAACGGCTGCTGTGAGCCCGATCCCGCAAGCCGCAGCTGCTCCGACAGACCGGAATATCGTACTTCCGGCAAGGCCGGCGGTCACAATAAATATCACCCAAAGCGCGTAAAGGCCAAGGCTTGCGGCAAAGCGGCTGAATGATGCGTCCTCAAACAGCAGCCGGACGTAATAGTAAGCAAGCCCGTATCCAGCTGCAAACGACATAATGCCGATCACGCTTTGGATGAGCCATTTACTCACGATATAATGGGCTGCCGTCACAGGCCGCGACATAATCAGCGCTGTTACCCCTTGATTTCTTTCATTGGCTACACTGCCCATCACGCTAAAGATGACCAAAGCCATGCCAAGCGTGTTGAATTGAGAAAGCGTGCTGACCATCACTTCAGACCCGGAGGGCATCGTAAAACTGATTTTCATGCCGTCAGGAAGGTTCCCTCCATGTGCGATGATTTCCGGCATATAATAAATGGTCAGCGGCTGTGTCAGCCCGACGATCATCATCGCAATCGGCAGCCAAATCAGCTTGCCGCTTTTCCATCCTTCCAGCCACTCCTTCTGCAATAGCGCCATCATCACCTTCATGCGTGCACCACCTTTAGATAGACGTCTTCTAGAGACTCCGTTTTCTGTTCAAAGCGGGTGACGGTCAATCCCTTTCGGATACAGTCACTTAATAATGACCGGCCAGCGTGTATATCAGGCAGCTCGAAAACCGCTTGGGACGGATTCTTATAGACAATAGCTGAGACGTAAGGCTTCTCTTCAAGCCAACCTTCCAGCTTCTCTTTCACTGAAAGGGTAAAAACGTTCGTTTGCTGCTGTTGTTTCAGCTCCTGTAACTCGCCTTTCCATGAAATTTCACCGTTTTTCATAATCACCACTTGATCACACACCTGCTCTGCATCGTGCAAAACATGTGTAGAAAACAGAACGGCCATATGCTTTTTCAGCTCCCGCATTATGTCCAGCACCTCGAACCGCCCTGTCGGATCAAGAGCAGACACCGGTTCATCCAATATCAAAAACTGCGGTTTATGGAGCAGTGCCTGTGCCAGACCGAGTCTTTGTTTCATGCCTCCTGAATAGCCCCCGATCCTTTTGTGCTCCGCTTCATGCAAACCCACAAATTCCAGCATCTCGCCGATTTCCTCTTGGCATTTTCTCTTCGAAAGGCCGGACAGTCTCCCCGCAAATGTCAAAAATTCATTTGCGGTCATCCAGGAATAAAAAGCTGGATACTGCGGGAGGTACCCAATCAAACGCCGATCCGGCTTTTTTTCTCCTAACAGCTTAATGTTTCCGGAGGTTGGCGAAAGCAGTCCGGCCAGCATTTGCAGAGTCGTGGTTTTGCCGGCTCCATTAGGTCCTAATAGTGCGACACACTCATTTTCATTCACGTGAAAACTGACATTCTTTACAGCTTCATGATGCCTGTACGATTTGCATAATGATTCAATAGACAGCATATCGGCTTACCTTTGCTTTCTGCCGACGGTAAAAAACAAAATCGGCCCAATAATATTGATACATACAATGATTGCAGCCCACATCCACTTTGGCCCGTTTGTCCGCTCTTCTTTTATACAGCTGATAAGGGCAAACACCGCCAAAGCCAGCTGTAATACAATCAGCGGCAAAATCATTTCCCAAGAAATATTCATTGCTTGATCCCCCTTTTCTTCCGATCCGGCCTAATGACAAAAAAGTAATAACAAATCAGAGGCATCGGTGCTTGAATCAATCCGACAATCCCCCAAACCCATGCCATGCGATTACGTTTTTTCGCATCAATAAATAAAAAGATTCCCTGCGCCAATACGATGAGACAAGCCGCAACCGTTATGATAATTTCTGTTTGTGTCATCCGCGTTTCACCTCGCATTCGCCGAGATGCCTTTTTTTCTCAGCCGCAATCAAAATCGGCAGCACCGCAAGCACACAAACCTGAAGCACAATAAACACAGCAGGAGCTTGAGTGAAAGCTAAGATTGCAGCACTCACAACCATCAGCGCGCAGAATACAAATAAAATGATCTCTTGAAGAAGTTTTTTTCTGTATTCAGCTTTCATTTGTGACAGCTGGTGAAGCAGTTCTTTTTGATTCGGTATAGAGGGATTGGCTGTTTGATCAATTTTTTTCCATTCTGACTTTAAATGATCAGAAAGCTTTTCTTTATTCATCATCCCACTCCTTTCTGATTTGCTGGAGCCCTTTATGAACTCTGGACTTTACAGTGCCTTCTTTGATTTGAAGCATCACCCCGATTTCAGCGTAGGTATAGCCGTAGTAATGCCTTAATAAAACCGGTGTGCGCAGTTTAGGGTCCAGCTTTGAAAACAGATCGAGCGTTTCGCTCCACTCTGCCCCTTTCGCCGACACGTCCCACTTGATCTTGCGGATTGTTTCCTCCGTAACTGTCTGATTCCGTTTCCATTCTCTCTTTCTCTTTTTCTGGTGATCGAGATAGAGCCGCGATGCAATGGAGATCAGCCATGTGGAGAATTTTGAACGGCCCTGAAAGCTTCTTAAATGGATGTACCCTTTCAGAAAGGTTTCCTGAACAAGTTCCTCGCTGAGATCGGGGTGAAGGGAAAGCTTTAACAAGTATTTATATAAGAAAGAATAGTGATAGTGGAAAAGGGCTGTAAACGCCTCGTCGTTTCCCTCTTTCGCCTGCTGGATCAGCCGCTGTTCTTCATGTGTATCCAATGACCGTGATCCCCCCTTTTTTGTTTTTCTGCCTTATGAGACGACACCGGATTCAAAAGCGTTCATCTTTTTTACAATTCTTTTCAGCCATTGACAGATCAGGCTTCCCGGCCGTTTGGCTGCATATCCTTATTTGTAAACCCCCTTATAGTCTGTTAAGCTATGACTTTATGTCGATTTCAAAAAAACATCCAATATGGAGGACGATGCATTGAAAGTAGAAAGGCGAACGATTGAATATATTCCGAATGAAGAAAGACATGGTAAAGCGAAAGATTTATTTCCCGTATGGTTCGGGGCTAATATGCATATCACCACGTTAGTGACCGGCACGATTCCCGTTGCAATGGGACTTAATCTGTTTTGGAGTGTTGCCGCTATTATTTGCGGAACCTTAATCGGTGCCATATTTATGGCGTCTCATTCCGCGCAAGGCCCTCAGCTAGGCATCCCGCAAATGATTCAAAGCCGTGCCCAATTCGGCGTAATCGGAGCGATTCTTCCCCTCTTCTTAGTCATGTTTATCTACCTTGGTTTCTTCGCAAGCAGCACGATTCTGGCGGCCGGAACCTTAAGCAGCTTTGTTCCCATCCCGGGATCATGGAGCATTATAGGCTTAAGCGCCTTATGTTTTTTACTCACCATTTTCGGCCATGATTTGATTCACAAAATGCAAAAAATCCTTTCTTGGACCTCTTTTGCTGTATTTTTTGCTGCAACGATTCTCATTTTTCAATTGCCGATTCCGGCAGGCAGCTGGATTCCCGGAGCGATTGATCTGCCAATTTTCTTGGTGGCAGTCAGCGCAGTTGCGACGTGGCAGCTTGCCTACGCGCCATATGTTGCCGATTATTCAAGATATCTGCCAGTTAAAACACCGGCTTCAAAAACATTTTGGTACAGCTATGCAGGTACATCTGTCAGCTCCATCTGGATGATGCTGCTCGGCGCATTGCTGACAACCTCACTTCCTGACTTTACGGCAAACTCAGGCAGCCAGATTGTCCAATTGTTCGGTCCCTTCTCGTTTATTATGCTGATCATTGTGTTATTTGGGCAAATGGCGATCAATGTTTTTAACCTGTATGGGGCTTTCATGTCCACGACAACAACGCTGGAGCCATTTCTGAAATTAAAAGTCACGCCCAAAGTCAGAATCATCATGATCCTGGGTGTCACGCTTGTCGGCACAGTCTTAAGCCTACTGGGACAGAGCAATTTTATGGAGCTGTTTTTGAATTTTATCTTTTTCATCAGTTATTTCTTAATTCCGTGGACGGCAATCAATTTAGTCGATTACTACTTCGTCCGCCACGGAAAGTATCAAGTCAAAGCCATGTTCGACGTAAACGGGCCTTATGGAAAGGTCAATTGGATCACCACAATTGCGTTCGTGCTGTCTATCTTGCTGGAAATTCCGTTTATCAATACAAGCTTTTACATCGGACCGCTTGCCAAAATGTTTGGCGGCGGAGACATCGCATGGATTATCGGCTTGGCCGTGCCTTCTGTGCTTTACTATGCATTAATGAAACCGCGTCTGAAAAAACGGGCGGGGTATCAAGAAAAGCTGTCTTCTCTCTGAAGACAGCTTTTTTATCATTCAAATCGTTTCCACACGCGGGGCAGGATGTCAGATAGCTCATGAGCGAGCAACGTATGAGCGGAGTGCTCGTCCGTCCAGAGCTCGGCGCACGCACCATGCAAATAGACCGCGTTTAATATGGCGTGCTTTGGATCTTCATGGCAGCAGAGCATCCCCAATATCATGCCCGTCAGCGTGTCACCGGTTCCGCCCTTGGCGAGCGCCCCGTTTCCAGTTGGATTGAGCCAGCAGTCTCCATCAGGAAACGCGATGACGGTTTGGTTTCCTTTTAACACAATGACAGTCTGCAGCTGAGCCGCCCATTCCTTTGCATATTCCGCTCTTTTTTTCTGCAATTCGTTCACGGGCACCCCTGTCATTCGGGAAAACTCGCCCGGGTGCGGCGTGAGGATGACGGGGGCCTCCCGTTTCGGATATGTGCGCTTCGCCAGCGCTCCGGCATCCAAAATAACAGGACAATCAGCCGTAAGCACATGATCGACTGCCTGCTGTACGCTTTCCGTTTGCGGAAGGCCCGGTCCGATGGCAATGGCCCGGTACGTCTCTTCAAGCTGAGCATCCGCCGCCTTTTTCCAGCCGTCACGCCAATAGGTCGCCTCGGGCAAAACAGGAACAATTAGCGGGATTACGCTTTCTGATGTACCGATGACAAGCTTGCCGAGACCGCTCCGCATGGCCCCAAGCCCTGCAAGCAGCGCTGCTCCCGGCATGTCGTCACTTCCAGCCAGCAGCAAAGCCGTACCGTACGTGCCTTTATGGCTCTCCGCATCTCTTTCAGGAAGCGTGGCCCTTACATGCTCTTCCGTCCAAAATGGAACATTCATCTCTATCCCTCCTCTGCTTTCTTTTCCTATTTTTCCTGTCCCTTTTCTTTTTCAAACAAAAAAGACAGCCTTTTAGGGCTGTCTTTTATTTTACAGGAACATCAAGGTGATACAGGCGGCGATATCGTTCGTTTGCCGCCAGCAGCTCCTCATGGGTTCCTTCCATTTCTGTTTTGCCGTTTTCGAGAAATACGATTTTATCGGCTGCTTCCACTCCCGCGAGATGGTGTGTAATCCATAAAATCGTTTTTCCTTTCAGCACCTCAAACACCGTTTCCATCAATTCACGTTCGGTAATAGGATCGAGGCCGACTGTTGGCTCATCGAGGATGATGATCGGTGTATCCTGCAGCAAAATCCTCGCAAGTGCGATCCGCTGGCGCTCTCCACCGGAAAAACGGATGCCGGTTTCTTGTACAGAGGTATGATATCCATCAGGCAATGACTCAATGTAGTCATGCAGCTTGACCTGCTTTGCGGCGCGGCGCACATCCTCGTCGCTTGCTTCTCCGTTTCCGAGCCTGATGTTGTTCAAAATGCTTGTATCAAACAGGTGCGGTTTTTGATTTAACACGGCCACCGCATCCGCAATCTGATCCTTTAACAGCGCTGTCTCCATTCCGTTTAACGTCACAGAACCGGAGTCCGGTTTCAAGGCGCCTTCGATTAATGCAAGCGATGTTGATTTCCCAGAGCCGCTTCGGCCGAGCAGCGCCATTTTTTCTCCTTGGCGCAGCGTAAAGGAAAAGTTGTGCAGCACTTGGCTGCTGTTGTCATAAGAAAACGTCACATCACGAAAGGCCAAGGTGACATCTTGAAGATCGAGAATTTGATCCCCTGATTCAGTTTGTGACGCCTCCGGCTGAGGAGCCACATTGTTCATGCGTCTGATAGAATCCTGATAGCCCGGCACTTCGCCTAAGGCATCCGAAAGCGGCAAAAAGGCTTCCGTCAACGGAAACACCACTAGCACAAAAGCGGCAATCATCGTTTTAGCGAGCTCGCCGTCCGCTTGCTGTCCCGCTGTCCAAAACAGCATCAGCAAAATAAGGCCAGCGACAAGGCATTGCGCAGCAAAGTCCCGCCATCTTGTAAAGCGTTGTTTTTTCCGTTCAAGCTCAAACCAATCACGTTCCTCTTTTTCATAAGCATCAATAAAAGCATGCCGGCGTCCGCTGAACATCCAGTCGCTGACACCCATCACAGCATCTGTCAGACGGCTGTACAGCACATTCCGTCCGCTTTTCAGCTTCGCATTCTTCGCTCTCGTCACGAGCAAAGACACAACCGGAAACAATACAACAAGAACAAACAAATACAGCGCAAGCAATATGGCAAACGGCCAAGAGAAGAAGCCGAGCGCTATCACTGACACAGCATACAGGAGCAAGGCTGAGATCGCAGGAAAAATCGTTTTTAAGAAAGCATCCTGCAAATGCTCAATATCCTCAGACAAAATGCCGAGCATATCCCCCGTGCGAAAACGGGAACGCAGCATCAAAGCACCCGGCTCAAGCATATTGTAAAGGCGGACGCGCATGTCAGATACGATTTTCAAAATGATGTGATGGCCGACGAGCCGTTCCACATATCGCGACACAGAGCGCGCAATCCCAAAGGTGCGCACAGCGACAATCGGCACATAAATGAGCAGAATGTTTTCCGGCCTTGTCGCCGCTTTAGAAATCAAAAAACCTGAGGTGAACATGAGAAAAGCAGCAGAAAAAATCGTCACCGCACCCAAAAAGATAACCAGAACGAACAGGCGGGCATTTTGCTTGATATACGGCAAAATCCATTCTTCTTTCTTCATGCTCTTTCCCCCAGTTGTGCCTTCACGAGTTTGGTATACACACCGTTTTTCTCCAGCAGTTCATTGTGAGTCCCGATTTCCGCAACCCTGCCCCCGTCAAGCACGATAATTTCGTCCATATCGAGCATCCAGTGAAGGCGGTGAGTCGCGAGAAAGACGAGCTTATCCTCAAATAAATCCAGCATCGTTTCTTTTATTTCATATTCTGTTTCGATATCAAGATGGGCGGTCGGCTCATCCAGCAGCAGGATCGGACGGTTTCCCAAAAAGGCGCGGGCCAGCGCGACACGCTGTGCCTGGCCGCCGCTGAGCGCCCGGCCGCCTTCCCCGATCCGTCCCTCTAATCCGTCAGGAAGGTTGTTCACCAGCTCCGTCAGTCCCGCTGAGGCAGCAGCACGTGTTGTATCCTCTGCCGAAGCGCTTGGATGGTAGAAGCGAATGTTGTTGCCAAGCGTATCATCAAAAATGTACGGATGCTGGGGAATGTAAAGAAGGTTCTTCTGCCAGCTGCCGTCCTGCAAATGGGACCGGCTTGTACCATTAACCTCAATCATCCCGCCATCCGGCTCTAAAAATCCGCCGAGAATATCAATTAATGTTGATTTTCCGGCGCCGCTTGCACCGATAATGCCGATTTTTTTCTTGCCTTTGAATGAGAGATGAATATCAGACACCGAACGGCCGACTGACACGCCTGACAGCTTCAGCTCATCCTGATCGGACCAAGCTTCGAGCTGAAGCGGCGTCTCTTCTTTAAAACCAGGCTGCGACAAAATCTCTTGAATGGTTTTTCCTGCTTCCTGGCCGTTCAGCGTTGCATGATAATCATTCCCCACTTCCCGCACCGGCAAAAAATACTCAGGCGCCAGAATAAGCGCCGTTAAAGCAGGGCCAAGCAAAATATCGCCGTCAATGAGGCGCAGGCCCAGAAATACTGCGACTGTCGCCACCGACAGCATCGTGAAAAAATCGAGGGCGAATGATGACAAAAACGCCACCCGGAGTGTGCTCATCGTTGCCTTGCGATACCGCTCACTCACATAGAAAATATTTTTGCTGTGTGACTTGCTCAAACCTAGGAAACGCAATGTCTCCAGCCCGCGAAGAGAATCAACAAAATGATTGGAAAGTCTCTGATAGGATTTCCACTGACGATCCGCTTTTCTCTGCGCGACAAGGCCGA
Source organism: Bacillus sp. FJAT-14266 (assembly GCF_001719225.1). NCBI lineage: Bacteria > Bacillati > Bacillota > Bacilli > Caryophanales > Bacillaceae > Bacillus > Bacillus sp. FJAT-14266. The sequence goes on along the minus strand of NZ_CP017072.1, from coordinate 410,389 downwards.
GGAGAATCATAAAGATGATCAGAATCGGCATAGCAGCGACTAAAATGATGGCTGATGTCCGATCCTGAAAAAACACATAAATGACAACTGCCGCAGGCACAATCGCCATGCTGACCATTTTCGGCAGAAACAGCTCCAGGTAGCGGCGGAACTGGCTGATGCCTTCCATCGCCAGCGTCACCATTTGCCCCGTCCCCTCTTTCTTTGCAAAGCGGGGGCCTAATCGGAACAGCTGATCAAGAAAACTTTTCCTCAAATCTGCTCCTGTCCGGGCGGCGTATTGATAGACGATTTTCTGTCGCGCCACCGTCACCCCGTGCCGGGCGATAAAAGCGATGAGGAAAAAGCCGATCATCGGAAAAAGGGAGGTAATGCCCTTCCCGTTGAACAGTCCGGTTACGGCCTCACTCAGCCACTCTGCCTGCATAATAATGGCGGCTGTCTGAATCATCGTTAAACAAGTAATCAAGGTGAGAATCCGCTTCATTCCTTTATATCGAAACAGGTCTTTTCCCATTAATAAGTCATAGGCTCCTTATGGCTGACGCGCTTCCGGAAGACATAATAGCTCCAGATCTGGCTGCCGATGACGAACGGCAATAGCGTTAATGCTGCAATTGACATGACTTTAAGCGAATAATCTCCGGAAGAAGCGTTAGCTACTGTTAAATCGTATGCGCTATGAAGCGAGCTGACCATTACACGAGGGAATAGGGAAATAAAGATCATTCCCACGGTCAGCGCCAGACCAGCGCCTGTCATCCCAAATGTCCAGCCGTCTTTTTTCTTACGAATAAATACAGCCGCGAGCATAAAGCAGATGACAATCAAAACAGCGAGCGGAATGGTAATCTCGCCGCGGCGTGTAAACATGTCTGTCTGATACGCAGAAAGGGCCGCGAAGGCAAGAACCACTACAAAAACAACACCCATTATCTTTTGCGCCATTTTCCGGGCGCGGTTTTGCAAATCACCAATCGTACGCAGCGTGATAAACATTAATCCATGCTGGAAGCAAAGAAGTGTTACCGTCACACCGCCAAGTATAGAATATACATTGATATAATCAGATACATGTGCGTGAATGTTCATGTCGGCATCAATCGGCATCCCGCGGAATAATGTCGTGAACAGCACACCAAGCACAAACGGAGGAATCAGACTGCCGAAGAAAACGACCCAGTCCCAAACCTTTACCCATTTTAAATGATCCACCTTGCCGCGGAACTCAAACGCGACCCCGCGGCCCATTAACGCAAGCAGCACTATGACAAACGGAATGTAATAACCGCTCAGCATCGTTGCATACCAGTTTGGGAATGCCGCGAAAATGGCGCCTGCGCCAGTCAAAAGCCAGACTTCATTCGCGTCCCAGAACGGCCCGATCGTGTTGATCAGCACTCTGCGTTCTAATTCATTATGGCCAAGAAAACGGGTCGCCATGCCGACCCCGAAATCAAAGCCTTCCAAAAAGAAGAAACCTACAAACAATACGGCAACGAGTATAAACCAAAGATCATGAAGAGATGCCATGGTATACCTCCTGACTAAATGGATCTGTTGATACAGGCACATCATGATGATTATCATGCTCCGCGCCTTTTTTAATCTCACGGATAAACAAGAAGACAAGCAGTGCGCCCAGAATCATGTACATCACACCGAATGCGATGATTGAGAATAACAAGGAACCCGCTGTTACGTTAGGCGACACAGATTGAGCGGTTGTCATTAACCCCATAACCGTCCAAGGCTGACGTCCGATTTCTGTCATAATCCAGCCCGCGGAGTTCGCAAGAAACGGGAAGGAAATCAACGCGATCATGATGCGCAAATACCATTTGCTGTTTTCAAGCTTTTTGCGGCGGTTTAACCAAAGGCCGCCTAACGCAGCAAGAATCATGACAACACCTGCTCCTACCATGATGCGGAAGCTCCAAAATGTCGTTTTCACTGGCGGAATGTAGTCGCCTTTACCGTATATTTTTTCGTACTCAGCCTGAAGGGTTTTCATCCCTTTGACACTTCCGCTGAATTTCTGATAAGCCAAGTAGCTCAAGGCATAAGGAACTTTGATTTCATTTGAGCTTTTTTCATTTTTTGTATCGATCGTCGCAAAAGCGGTCCAAGCAGCAGGGTCACCGCTGTCTTCCCATAGGCCTTCACTTGCAGCCATTTTCATCGGCTGTGATTCCATCAAGTGCTCAGCCTGCATGTGTCCGCTAAGGCCGACGCCAAGACCGGCACAAAGGCCGACGATCATTGCGAGTTTAAAAGATTGCTTAAAGAACGGCACTTCTTTTTTCTTCAGCAGTTTAAAAGCACTCACTCCGGCAATAAAGAAAGCTCCAGTGGCAAGCGCACCGAAAATAACGTGCGGGAATTCAACCCAAAGCTGAGGGTTTGTAATCAACGCGCCAAAATCATTCATTTCCGCGCGGCCGTTTTTGATCGTAAAGCCGACCGGCTCCTGCATAAAGGAGTTTGCTGTTAAAATCCAGAAAGATGACATGATCGTTCCGAATGATACGAGCCATATGCAGAGAGCGTGAATTTTCTTCGGCAGGCGGTCCCAGCCAAAAATCCATAATCCGATAAAAATAGATTCCATGAAAAACGCCAATAATGCTTCAATCGCAAGCGGAGCGCCAAATACATCTCCGACAAAACGGGAGTAATCTGACCAGTTCAGTCCAAACTGGAATTCTTGCAAAATCCCCGTTACAACACCGACTGCAAAATTTATTAAGAATAAGTGTCCCCAAAACTTTGCCATTTTGAGATACAGCTCATTTTTCTTTACAAGATAAAGAGTCTCCATCAACGCAACCATAAACACAAGCCCGATAGACATCGGCACAAACAAGAAGTGAAACAACGTTGTTGATGCAAATTGTATGCGGGCTAATACCAATTCACTCATGCTTTCTCCTCCATTTCCGGTTAAAACTGTTAATTTGCTCACTACTTCACAAATAGAACCGAGACTTTGATCAGTAATTCACAAAATAGACGAAAAAAATATTGTTCAATATTTCACAAATGTGTCAAAAAGTCGTTCAATATGAGGCAAGATTGCCAGACTGACCAAATGACACAATCTCTGACTGGTTCATATTAAGTACTTTACAACGATTCATTTCAAAAATAAAGCCTAAAATACCTAAAAAGTCCCGCACTATGTGACGGATTTTTGTCTATTTTGTTGCTTATTTATGTCGGCTGCTAGGATAAATGACCCTTTATTATCGTACATCAACACATCGTTCCTTGCGAACAAAATGCTTGCCCTGCACCAGCACTCGTTTCTCCGCACTCCGTCATAAACAGATTTTAGGCAGGATGCCTCTTTTCATTTGAACCGGCAAGTGGAGAAAAGTTGAATAGTAAATTTTTAATATATTAATAATTTCAATTTTTTAGTATACTTAACATAGTGAACAATTTCACTGCATCAAGAATAGGGGAGGTTTTTCAATGGGAGAGCTTCAAACACACATGCAATTGCAAACGGATACAATTCACGAAGGGGTTCGAAAAGAGAATTGGTTTGCGAAAGCGATGAATATAAAAGTAGGCATCATACCGCTTCCTGTGTATGCCTTGCTGTTTATATTAATCACTGTTTTTGTTATGCATCACGATGTAAAAAGTGACATTTTGACATCCATCGCCGTCATGGCGTTTTTCGGGTTTACCTTTGCCCAAATCGGCAAATCGATACCGATAGTTCGTTCTATCGGCGGCCCGGCCATCCTAGCTACTTTTATTCCGTCCGCTGTCGTGTACTATCACCTGCTGCCTAATGATATCGTCAAATCCACCACAGAATTTACAGAAAACTCAAACTTTCTATATTTGTTTATCGCCGGTATTGTCGTCGGAAGCATTCTCGGCATGAAAAGAGAAACACTCGTAAAAGCATTCATGAAAATCTTTATTCCGCTTATTGTCGGTTCTGTCACAGCCGCTATTGTCGGACTGGCTGTCGGGACATTGCTCGGACTCGGATTTCAGCATACCCTGCTGTACATTGTCATTCCGATCATGGCTGGAGGAGTCGGAGAAGGCGCTATCCCGCTGTCCATCGGATATTCTGACATCATGCCCATTTCTCAAGGGGAAGCGTTTGCACTTGTTCTGCCATCGATTATGCTGGGCAGCTTGTGCGCGATTATTCTAGCGGGATTGCTGAACCGAATTGGAAAGAAAAAACCGGAATGGACAGGCAACGGCAAAGTGGACCGATCCGAAGAAGAGTCCCCTGCGCTGGAGGAATCACAAAGCGGACAACAAATGTTCAACCTTTCTTTATTTGCGTCAGGCGGTATCCTTGCTGTTTCTTTATACTTAGTCGGCATGCTCGCTCACGATTTTTTCGGTTTTCCGGCACCCGTTGCCATGCTGTTACTGGCTGTTCTAATCAAGCTGTTCAGATTGGTGCCTGCCTCAATTGAAAATGGCGCGTTTGGAGTGTCCCGCTTTTTTTCAACAGCTGTGACCTACCCGCTTCTCTTTGCGATTGGGGTATCCATGACGCCGTGGGACAAGCTTGTCGCCGCTTTTAACCTCAGTAATATTATTACGATTCTGTCTGTCGTTGTGACCATGATGGCCGTTGGCTTCTTCACTGGAAAATGGCTGAACATGTATCCGATTGAAACCGCCATTATCAATGCGTGCCATTCTGGACAAGGCGGCACGGGTGACGTTGCCATTTTAAGCGCCGCTGAAAGGCTTGAGTTGATGCCGTTCGCCCAGGTATCTACCCGCATCGGGGGAGCGATCACAGTATCCTTAACCTTATTGCTGCTGCACCAGTTTTATTGATCCCCGCAAGCAAGTTCTTCGTCAAACGAAAGAGCTTGCTTTTTTGCATGTCCATATTTTTGCAAGTTCCCATCCCATGCTATAGTAATAGTTGGAAATACTAGATAGAAAGGAATCTGGCATGCCTATGGGAACTCATCTATTTCTCTTTATGCTTCTCGGGCTGGGATTTTATTTGATATCAGCCCTAGCTGCAAAACTCATTCCGGCCATAGACTTCTGGATTGATATTGTTCTATGGGTCGGCGCTGCAGTTTACATCTTCTCTCATCTCTCATTCATGGACGGCATTGTCTCACTCGCGACAATGTTCTACTGCTATTGGACCGCAATGGATCTCATTGTTTCAGAGCGTGTGGAAAAACCTTCGGGAGACTGGCAGGAAATCGAGCTGGCCAGAAACAAAACACGTCTCCTGTCAGACATTACGCTGACCGCCATTGTGTTTGCAGGGGCTGTTATTTTTTTCATCTATGGACCTGACCCAAGCCCTCTCAAATATGTGATCCTTCTCGGCATGATCTCCGGCGGAGGGGCACTGGTGAAGCGTATACTGAATGTTTTCAGCGTAAAGGTTTTTTATTCAGCAGCCTTAGAAAAATTGCATATCAGCTCACACTATGAAACCCGTACATACCCGCTTTCCGATTTGAAGGACATTCAGCTTGAATCAACAGCTGATCTCTTAAAGCTCCATCCGCTTCTGACGATGTATTCATCACGTTTAGATTTGACAACAAGCTTTCAGCAAGTCATTAAACTGTCTCTTCCCGGCGAAACACTGTTTCTGACGGTGAAGGAACCGCAAAAATGGAAAACAATTCTTCAGGAATACACAGATGCAAAAAACAATGTGGACAATGTGATTTCTGTTTTGCCGTTTTATCATAGAAAAAATGTGAAGCGGCTGCTCGGGAAGCTTTATTTTGCCGCCAGCGTAAAAGGGGTATCCGCTTACGCCTTATTGGTGCTCGCGTTATACGCATCACACGCCTCTCCATGGGTCATGGCTGTTGCCGTAATCCTATATTGGGTATTCAACATGTATATGTCAGACCGTGTGTTGCGGGCAGCGATGGACGCCAAGCCTTGTCATCATCCGCATGTACAGGCAGCGGCCGATATGATTTTCCGATCGGCCGGCATTTCCCATGTCCGCATATACGAAACGGAGAGTGATGATTACAACGGAATGGCAGTAGGCATGAATGTCGGGAGGTCAATGGTCATCCTGACAAGCGCCACACTAACACTTCCACAGCGTGTCATCGAAGGCATTCTGGCCCATGAGGCAATTCATATCAAAAAACGTGACGTTCTGTCATCACAGCTTTTGCGTTTTCTATATCTTGGAGCTGTCGTTGGGATTTTCCTCTTGTTTGAGCAGCATATCACCCATCCCGAGGCCCACAAAATTGCGCTTTGGGCTTTCATTATGGCAATCATTATCCTATTCCAGCTCTATCAATCCTTTTGTTCACAATGGATGGAGGTGCGTGCTGACAACCTTGGCGCATCCTTGCTGGAGGGCGGTTACAAACAAATGGCTGAAGCCTTGAAAATCTTGGCGGTTCAGCAGGATGAGGACATACAGAAACAAAGTGCCTACAGCTCTGAAGCCGGTGAAGACGAGCTTCAAATTGACTCTCTCACCCGTGATAAAAGCTGGTTTTTCAGATTGATTGATTTTCAGTTCGCTCCTCATCCCCCTATGTATTGGCGTGTCGGCACTTTATTGTCAAACAAAGGACATGGGGTGCTAAAGCGCTGGCTCAGAGACCGCCTGAAAGAATCGATCACTTTGAAATGAAACCGGTCAGCGTTTCATCCGTATAACAGATATGGTGAAAAAAGGGAGTGACCAGAAGTGATAGTGATCTTATTGATAATAGCTATTATTGTTTTTCTTTCAGTCATTCAGCCGCAGCCATCGGATAATAAAATCCGCCAGCAGGCGGACAGCGGGTATTTCGGTTATTCAGACAACGGCTCACACCATGATGGATGCAGCAGTGACGGAGGTTTCAGCGATTCCGGCTGTGGCGGCGGAGGGGGCGGCGATTAAACGCCGCCTTTTTTTATTTCATTGATTCGATGTACGCACCAAAAGCCGAGCCTGACATGCCTGGGGACACGCGCACACGATGAAGGGCATACATTCCCTGGTCTCTTGAAGCCACGCCCGGTTCTGTCGTCACGCCCATTTGATAGCCTGTTTTTTCAGCGGTCTTCAGCGTCTCCTCATTGTAGCGCCCTACCGGATAGCTGATGAGGGAGGTTTGCTGATGAAACATGTTGTCGAACAGCTTTTTCGAATCAGCCATCTCGCTTTGCTGCTGTTGAGGCGTTAATCCGTTCAGCTCAAGGTGGTCAATCGTATGGCTTTCAATCGATATGCCGTGCTGTGCCATTTCCTTCATTTGTTCCTCTGTCAGATGGTGCTTATGTCCGATCGATTTGCCGATCATAAAAATCGTTGCCTTCATCCCGTACTTTTTCAGCACCGGATACGCATCTTGATAATTGTCGGTGTACCCGTCATCAAATGTGATCAATACGCATTTCTCACTCGGTTTTTTATCCTGCGTCAGCATGAGATATGCCTCTTTCGGTGTTAATGTCTGATAGCCGTTATCATGAAGCCACTTCATATGCGCCTCGAATTCTTTCTTTGGCACACGGAGGCTGTTTCCTGAAGAAATGCTGTGGTACATCAAAATCGGCAGCTTTGCCGGTTTCTCTGTTTTGATCCATGCGGATGTATCGTCTTCTTTTTTCTGAACTTGTACTGCCTTTTTTTCCGGTTTCTTTTGTTCCGCTTTTGGCATCGGCTGCTCTGCATTCGCTTCTTGATCAGCGCAAGCCGCAAGAGCCAAACAGCTGCCCAAAAGAAAGATGCTTAAAAACAATCGTTTCATCGTTCTCCTGCTTTCTGTCTATTTCTTCCTCCTTTTTCATCGGTTTGATTCTGAAATTTTCAATAGCAAAAAACCGGACATGTCTCCATGTCCGGTTTTTTGATCTTATCGGATTCTCACTTCTGTCTCACTGTCAAAGAAATGACCTTTATTCATATCAAATGCGACCGTCAGCTCATCGCCCGATTGAATATCGAGGCGGGCGTCGATCCGCGCAATAAAGTCTTGGTTGTCGATCTGCGAATAAATCATGATTTCAGAACCGAGCAGCTCTGCAACATTGATTTTGGCCTTAATCGAAGAGTTCTTATATGATTCCACGACAATCAATTCATCATGTATATCCTCAGGACGGATGCCGAAGATGACCTCTTTGCCGATGTAGCCTTTTTCACGCAGCACTTTCATTTTTCCTTCCGGGACGGTTAATGCCGCAGAACCGATTTTGATTAAGCCATCCGTGAGCTTCCCTTTGAAAAAGTTCATCGCTGGTGATCCGATAAACCCGCCGACAAAGACGTTTTCAGGGAACTCGTATACATCCTTCGGCGTCCCGATCTGCTGAATTTTCCCATCTTTCATGACTACGATCCGTGTCGCCATCGTTAGCGCTTCTGTCTGGTCATGTGTCACATAAATCGTAGTAGTCTGCAGTCTCTGGTGGAGCTTAATGATTTCCGCCCGCATTTGCACCCTCAGCTTCGCGTCCAGGTTTGACAAAGGCTCATCCATCAGGAACACCTTTGCATCCCGCACGATTGCCCGGCCCAGCGCAACCCGCTGTCTCTGTCCGCCTGACAGCGCTTTCGGTTTACGGTGCAAATATTCCTCCAGCCCGAGAATTTTAGCGGCTTCTTCGACTCTTTTTTTGATTTCAGGCTTCGGCATTTTCCGAAGCTTGAGCCCGAACGCGATATTATCGTAGACCGTCATATGCGGATAGAGCGCGTAGTTCTGAAATACCATCGCGATATCCCTGTCCTTTGGCGCTACATCATTGACCCGTTTTCCTTCAATATAAAAATCGCCTTTCGAAATTTCTTCAAGTCCTGCGACCATTCGCAGCGTCGTTGATTTCCCGCAGCCGGACGGGCCGACGAATACGATAAATTCCTTATCGGCAATATGAAGGTTAAAGTCATCAACCGCCGGTTCCTTTTGATCATAAAATTTATAAATATGCTCCATCCGCAATTCAGCCATCTAACATCCCCCTTTGTTATTGTAAACGCTTTCTTATATTAAGTGTAACAGCAATTCCCTCTCGCTAAAATGGGCAGCGTTCATAAAATCACCCAGCCATTTTTCGTGCATATTTCCAATTTATTCTGAACTTTCATTTTGCAGGCAGATAAAATAGGCAAGAAGCGCGCCTTTGTACGATTTGATATCTATCCCTGACCGCTCAATAAATTTATCAATCCGATATTGCAGGCTGTTGCGATGCAGATGCAGCTTTTTCGCTGTTAATGTGACGTTTGAGTTGTTTTCAATAAACAGCTTAATGGTCTTCCTTAGCTCAGATTCACTTCCAAATAAAAGCTCAGCTTCTTCAGAGAGCAGTGTTTCTAGTTTTTCTTTTTCTGTTTCTAATAATAGAAAAGGAAAGATCATCTCAAAGGTCACACTCTGCACCTGAGGCAGCCGTTTTTCAGCAAACAGGAAATACGCCTGTTCACGAGTGTAATGTTTTCGCAGACACTCATCCGGCTCGTAAAATCTTCCGGCGTAAAAACGGACACTGAAGTAGAAATCACTTTCAAGAACTTTTGCGAGCGATTCCAGTTCGCCCTTCTTCGCCGCCGCTTCACTTTCCTGCTCGACAATCACGCCTCTGTCCTCATGAATCCACACAATCACAAAAGACACCGGCCAAAAATGGCGAACCGCTTCTGTAAAGGACGTCCTTTCTATTTTGCCGAATAAATGAAAGTGAACAAATCTCGTCCGTTTCTTTATGTACGCCGGCAATTCCCCTCTGGAAAAAAGGAACGAAAACCACTTGTTTTCCTCAGGTGATTTCATAGACAGTTGATTGCCCTCATCCGCAGGCGTCAAAAATGATTGCAGCACCAATACTTCTTTTTCACTGATCTCTGTTTTCGGAATGGAGATATATCTCTGATTGCTCTCATCAAAAAAACATAGACAGCCTTCCCTTATGCAAAGCTCCTCAGACACAATCGAACCGGGATAAATAGCCAGCAGCGATTTCATAGAGTCTCCTCTCTTATGTAAGGATCTGTATATTCAGTATAAGGCGAAACACACATGTTCTCCACTAAAAAAGAGTATATCCGGTATAGATAGACGAGAAACTGAAAGGGAAACCTCATTCGTTTACATATTGGCTTCAGCGGAAATAGAAGAGGATATGCAGGACCAAAGGAGGGCCATCTTATGAGTTTCGAAACGTTAAACAAAAGTTTTATCAACGGAAAATGGACTGAGGGAGAAAGCGGACGTACGGAGGACATTTTGAATCCGTATGACCAGTCTGTGATCACAGCAGCATCTTTGGCAACGGGCAAACAGCTGGAGGATGCGTTTGACATTGCACAGAAAGCCCAAAAAGAGTGGGCCAAGAGCACAACGGAAGACCGAAAAGCCGTCCTGCAAAAAGCGCGCGGCTATTTACAGGAAAACCGTGAAGACATCATTATGATGATCGCCCGCGAAACTGGCGGAACGATCATTAAATCAACAATCGAGCTGGAACAAACGATTGCGATTTTAGATGAAGCCATGACGTATACTGGTGAGTTAGGCGGCGTCAAAGAGGTGCCATCCGACATTGAAGGGAAAACCAATAAGATTTACCGCCTTCCGCTAGGTGTCATTTCATCGATTTCTCCATTTAATTTTCCAATGAATTTATCTATGAGATCCATTGCGCCCGCAATTGCGCTGGGTAACAGTGTTGTTCACAAGCCTGATATCCAAACTGCTATTTCCGGCGGGACCATCATTGCGAAAGCGTTTGAACACGCCGGTCTTCCTGCCGGTGTCCTTAACGTCATGCTGACGGATGTAAAGGAAATCGGGGACGGCATGCTCACCAATCCAATCCCGAGATTAATCAGCTTTACGGGATCAACAGCAGTCGGGCGCCACATCGGTGAAATCGCCGGGCGTGCCTTCAAACGAATGGCACTTGAGCTCGGCGGCAACAATCCATTTGCCGTTCTTTCAGATGCGGATGTCGATCGTGCTGTGGATGCCGCGATTTTCGGAAAATTTATTCACCAGGGACAAATCTGTATGATTATCAACAGGATCATCGTTCATCAAGATGTATACGATGAGTTTGTAGAAAAGTTCACCTCCCGTGTCAAACAGCTTCCGTACGGCGATCAAACCGATCCGAAAACCGTTGTCGGCCCGCTGATCAACGAGCGCCAAATCGAGAAAGCGCTGGAGATCATTGAGCAGGCAAAGGCAGACGGCATTGAGCTTGCGGTTGAAGGAAAACGCGTCGGAAACGTGCTGACGCCGTACGTCTTTGTCGGTGCGGACAACAACAGCAAAATTGCCCAAACGGAGCTGTTTGCCCCAATCGCGACTATTATTAAAGCTGGCAGCGACCAGGAAGCGATTGACATGGCAAATGATACCGAATACGGCCTCAGCTCTGCGGTTTTCACTTCTGATTTAGAAAAAGGCGAAAAGTTCGCCCTGCAAATTGACAGCGGCATGACCCATGTCAACGACCAGTCCGTCAATGATTCGCCGAATATTGCCTTTGGCGGAAACAAAGCAAGCGGTGTCGGCCGCTTTGGCAACCCATGGGTAGTAGAGGAATTTACCGTGACGAAATGGATTTCGATACAGAAGCAATACCGCAAATATCCGTTCTAAATGAAAAAATCCCTCTGCTTCAAGTACAGAGGGATTTTTCTTTATTTAGATATATCCACAAACCCTTCGCCAAACACATCGCGTACGTCATGAACGATCACAAACGCTTTTTTGTCGCAGCTTCTGATGATTTTTTTCAGCATGGACAGCTCCTGTTTGTTAATGACGATATACAAAATCTCTTTTGATTGGCCCGTATAATTTCCCTTCCCTGATAAAATCGTCACGCCCCGATCCATCAAGGTATTTACCTGCTCTGCAATCTCACTCTTATTTTCTGAAATGACCGTAATGGCTTTTTTCGTATTCAAACCTTCAATAATGAAGTCCATCACTTTGGTACCGATATACAGCATCACGATCGTAAACATCATTTTTTCTGCACCAATAATAAAATAAGAGCTAAATACTACGATTAAATCAAAAAACAAGAGTGCATAGCTGATATTCCAGTCTAAATATTTATTAGCAATTCTGGCCAGAATCGCGGAACCAGCCGTCGTCCCGCCGACCCGGATAATCATGCCGATCCCGACTCCCGCAAATACACCTGCGAAAATCGTATTAATGATCAATTCATCAGACGGAATGCTCCACCCATGTGTCAGATGAAGAAAAAGCGAATTTGCCGCAACCGCAATGATCGTATAAACCGTTGTTTTTCCATCCAGAAACTTGTAGCCGATTAAAAGCAAAAACGCATTTAAGATAAAGTTCGTGACACCAGGAGACCATTGAAACAGATAATACAATATCAGCGTAATCCCAGTGACTCCGCCTTCCCCAAGATCATTGGGAATCGCAAATAAATTAACCGCAAGCGCGAAGAAAAAAGCGCCAATCACAAGCATAAGTACATCCAGCATTCTCTTTTTCATCACGAAAACACTCCTTCTCATTGTTCTGTTCTAGCAAATAAAAAAACCCAGGAGAACGCTCTCGAAAAAGAGCAGAAACTCCTGGGCTTTTATCCCACCGTGTCATAACAGCCAAACTGCTATGTGTTTTCTCTCGGTCACAGTCCAATTTGCATTGCGGAACCCTAGAAAACCACTGTTTTTATCATATCCTTTTCACTTTCCAATATTAGCATTATAAGGGACGGTTCGAATTGGTTCAAGGGGTATTTGCGGAGTTTTCATCAGATAAGCTGGAAGAAAAAATGATTTATCTATTAAAAAAGAACAGATATAACCGATAAGAAAAAAAGCATATATTTTACAAGTAAATTTAACTATAAATGATAATAATTATGAGAAATTCATAATTTTATATTGACTAAGTGAAATAATATAGGCATTATAGTACATATGTTTCGTACATTTTATTACATAGGAGGAAATATAATGGCAGGAAAACTAGTACCCTGTAAAGCTTGCGGTCAAGAAATTGCAAAGGGTGTAAAAAAATGTCCTAACTGCGGTAAGGATCAACGTAACTTTTTTATGCGACATAAAATCATTACGTTTATTCTCGCAGTTGTTGTCATCATTATTATCGGTAATATGATTGGCGGAGGCGGTTCAGAAGCCACTTCCAAAACATCAAGCAGCAGCAAAGCAGAAACTGAAAAAACATACAATATCGGTGATACTGTAAAAACTGAAAAAACTGAAGTGACAGTTACGAAGGTAGAGGACAGAGATACTGTCGGTACTCAATATGTTGAAAAGAAAGCATCTGAGGGAGGTACTATTGTAGCTGTTCAATATACAATTAAAAACGTATCTAAAAAACCGATTAGCTCTTTTTCAATTCCAACTGTTAAATTAGTTGATGCTGATGGTACTTCTTATGATTCTGATATTGATGCTTCTGTAAACTATGCAACTGAGACAAAAGTTGATAACTCTAAAATTTTGAGTGATCTAAATCCTAATATTAAAGTAACAGGTGTAAAAGCATTTGAAGTTGACAAGGAAGCTTATGCAAAAGGCACTTGGAAACTAAAATTCAGTAATGATGTTATTGTGAAAATCAAATAACAGCTAAAAAGGGTGCCTGTTCAGGCACCCTTGTTCTTTAAAGGCCTTCTCTATTGAGAAGGCCTCCATTCTTATTCCGCACTCTTATACCCATTCACATTAGAAGACTGCCATCTCCAGGAATCAGCACACATTTCCTCAAGGCCGCGTTTCGCTTCCCAGCCCAGTTCCCGCTTGGCTTTCGCAGGATCTGCAAAGCATGTGGCGATGTCTCCCGGACGGCGGTCCGCAAAACGGTACGGAACCTCTTTCCCTGACACTTTTTCAAAGGCTTTGACCATTTCAAGCACGCTGTAGCCTGTGCCTGTTCCAAGGTTGTATGCATCGGCTCCTGTAGAGTTCAATACTTTTTCCAGCGCCTTGACGTGTCCTTCTGCGAGATCAACGACGTGAATATAATCGCGTACGCCTGTCCCGTCTTTTGTCGGATAGTCATTTCCGAATACGTTTAATTGCTCGAGCTTCCCGACTGCTACCTGTGCCACATACGGCATAAGGTTATTTGGGATTCCGTTCGGGTCTTCACCGATCCGTCCGCTTGGATGCGCGCCGAACGGGTTAAAGTAACGAAGCAGCGCAACGCTCCACTCATTGTCGGCTGTATGCAAATCACGCAATATTTGTTCAAGCATGAGCTTCGTCTGCCCATAAGGATTTGTCGCACCTAATGGAAAGTCCTCCGTAATCGGCGATGTTTCCGGAACGCCGTACACTGTCGCAGATGAACTGAATACGATTTTCTTAACGCCGTATTTCTCCATGGCCTCGCATAAAATAAACGTTCCTGTCAGATTGTTATGATAATATTTGAGCGGAATCGCCACAGATTCACCGACTGCTTTTAACCCCGCAAAATGAATCACAGCTTCGATTTCATTTTCCGCAAAAACGGAATCTACCGCTTCCCGGTCCAATAAATCTGCTTCGTAGAACGTTAAATCTTTTCCCGTAATCTCCTTGACACGGTTCAGCGCCTCAGCCGAACTGTTGGACAGATTATCAAGAACAACAATCTCGTATCCGCTGTTCAATAATTCAACACATGTGTGGCTGCCAATGTACCCGGCCCCGCCAGTAACAAGTATTGCCATGATGTAACCCTCCTAAAAAATGACCTGTTTTCATTATATAGTGTTTAAAACCGGTCCACATCCATTTTTAAGAAGTTTAATCGTTTATTAATAGTTTTTTCATATATTATCAGCATTTTCATACCTTTATGCAGCGTGAACAAGTATAGCAGCTGAAAAATCAATCTGCCGGTTGACGTTTTTCTTTCCCTTTTTCGCTATGCTTAATGCAGAAAGGATTTGATGACATGGCGATGAGCCCATATATTTTTATTGTATTGATTCTTATTATTTTATCGATGTACCGAGAGAGAGCTGTCAGACCCGGGAAGTTGCTGATCATTCCGCTGCTGCTCTTATGGGGCGTATCAGCATCGTTTCAGCCGGCGTATTTTCATTCCGTATTACATGTGGCGATCAGCGGCATTTTATTATTAATCGGGCTGGCCTGCGGGTTTGGCATTGGGAAGATGGTAAATGTGCGGATTCACCCGGAAACCGGAAAGGTCACTTCACGCGGCTCACTTGGGAGTGTTATCCTCATTCTAGTGATACTTTCTTTGCGCATGGCCGCGAGAACATGGCTGCCTGAGAGCAACGAGATGTTTATTGCCATTATTCATTCTATGTTCTTCGTTCCCCTCGGCACCATCACAGCCCGCAACATCATGCTTTACAAAGCATACAGACGGCTGACCGCCGGCAAAGTATCCATTCCATAACCGAAAGAAGGACCAGCATGAACGGACAAACTCCGGCTCGGCACTACTACAAGAAGCTTGTGCCGAGCCTTATTCTCATTTTGAATTGCATACAATTTTTATCTCATCCAACTAAGGCTGATCCCATTTTGTTAGCATTTGTATTTGCGGTATACTTAGCATTCATTTGGATCATTCCCTATGTGGCATCC
Organism: Bacillus sp. FJAT-14266; assembly: GCF_001719225.1. Lineage (NCBI taxonomy): Bacteria > Bacillati > Bacillota > Bacilli > Caryophanales > Bacillaceae > Bacillus > Bacillus sp. FJAT-14266. The sequence continues at coordinate 394,815 of NZ_CP017072.1, read as the reverse complement.
ACTGCTGTTAGTTTGAGCATATTCATCGGGCTTTGGCTCCTGACCGATTTCTTTTGGGCTGTTTCCGGCCAAGAGCAGAGTGCCGCCTATTTTTTGATTGTATTTTTAATGATATATGCCGCCTTTAGACTCCCTTCACGGCTATCCTTGATCTTCACAGCATGTTTAATTGGAGGCAACATATTCCTCCTATCCTCACATGGAGGAAGCTTGGAAACCATCATTAGCAACATCTCGATCATGATCGGACTCTACGTCTTCTTCTCCTCCATGCGTTTCAGACGAGAAGCGAGAAAGGAGGCTGAACGGAATCATGCTGAATTGGCAAAAATGCATGTGCAGCTGGAGCATGCTCATAAAGAACTCCAGAAAGCACATGCAGAGCTGCAGGAGGCTTCTGTTCTTTCATTAAGGTACGCGGTCCTTGAGGAGCGTACAAGAATTGCCCGCGACATTCATGACAGCATCGGTCACGAGCTGACTTCTGTGATTGTTCAGCTTCAATCTCTTCCCTATATCCTCAAAAGCAGCAAGGAGGATTCAGAAAAAGTCATTCAAAATGTACTGAGTGTCGCCAGAGAATGTCTTCAAGAAGTACGGTCTGTCGTTCACCAAATGGGCCGTAGTGAATCGATGGTGGGGCTTACCGCTTTGCGGGGGCTCATTCATCAAGTGGAGGAACGGAGCGGCTTGCACGTTTCTTTAGATACTGCCGGACTGTCAGAAGAGTCTTGGCCTCCAAACGTGAGCGAAACGATCTACCGCATCTTGCAGGAAGCGCTGACCAATATCATTCGTCACGCTGACGCTTCTCATGCGGCGGCCGTCATTTCTAACGACAAGTCCCATCTCTATGTCACAATCACCGACGATGGACAATTCACCGGCAGCCTTACTTATGGATTTGGCCTAACAGGAATGAAAGAGCGCGCAGAAAAAGCAGGCGGTTCCCTTACTTTCAGTGCCGTACAGCCGAGCGGCCTGAAAATTGAGCTGTCATTGCCGCTCATGACAACGCATAAGGAGCAAAAAGATGAACAAAGATAACATACGCGTCGCGCTTGCCGATGATCAGCCGCTTGTGCGTGAAGGCTTCCGCTACATCATCAACGCACAGCCGGATATGACGGTTTCTGGCGAGGCCGGCGACGGTCACGATATTATTCAATTGGCGGAGCAAACAAAACCCGATGTCATTCTCATGGATGTCCAGATGCCGCATTGCTCAGGCATCGAAGCGGCGAAAGACATTATGTCCGCACTTCCAAATACAAAGATAGTCATTTTAACCACCTTTGACACGGAAGAATACGTATTTGAAGGCATCCGTGCGGGCGCAGTCGGCTATCTGCTGAAGGATACACTTCCTGAGGAGTTAATAGATGCGATTCGCGCTGCGGCGAGAGGCGAGGCGATTTTCCGTACAGTCACAGCTGCTAAAATTATCAGTGAGACATTTCGAGCGAAGCAACAGCCCCATCCAGAAGAACTGGCAGAGCCGTTCACCAAAAGAGAGCTTGAGGTTCTTCAGCAAATGGCCTACGGATTGAGAAATGAGGATATTGCTGAAAAGCTTTTCGTCAGTGAAAGCACTGTGAAAACCCACGTGCACCGCATCCTGCAAAAATGCAATGCCCAAGACCGGACACAGGCAGTCGTTTTTGCCATTCGAAACGGTATTGTGCAATAGAAATCTCTCATCCCGCCATGCTAAAATAAGACAAAGGAGATGATTGGAAATGAAAGAAGAAATCATTGAACGGTTTACTACATATGTAAAAGTCGACACACAGTCCGATGAATCCGTTGACACGTGTCCTTCCACACCCGGCCAATTGACATTAGGAAACATGCTCGTTGATGAATTGAAGTCCATCGGCATGCAGGATGCAGCCATTGATGAAAACGGCTATGTCATGGCAACTCTTCCCTCCAATACTGAAAAAGACGTGCCGACAATCGGCTTTCTCGCTCACGTCGACACCGCTACAGACTTTACCGGCAAAAACGTGAATCCGCAAATCATCGAAAGCTATGATGGAAAAGACATTGTTCTTAACGAACAGCTGCAGGTCACCCTGTCACCTGATCAATTCCCTGAGCTGTCTGGCTATAAGGGCCATACACTCATCACCACAGACGGCACCACCCTTCTCGGCGCAGACAATAAGGCCGGTATCGCTGAAATCATGACAGCCATGGATTACCTCATCAAACACCCTGAAATCAAGCACGGCACAATCAGAGTCGCCTTTACGCCTGATGAAGAAATCGGAAGAGGGCCGCACAAATTTGATGTGAAACGGTTCAATGCTTCCTTTGCCTACACGGTTGACGGCGGGCCGCTCGGCGAGCTTGAATATGAAAGCTTCAATGCCGCTGCCGCAAAAATTACGATTAAAGGCAACAACGTACATCCCGGAACAGCTAAAGGAAAAATGATCAACTCTGCGAAAATCGCGATGAAGCTGAACAGCCTGCTGCCGGCAGACGAAGCGCCTGAATATACGGAAGGTTATGAAGGATTCTACCACCTGCTGTCGATTCAAGGAGACGTAGAGGAAACAAAGCTCCACTACATTATCAGAGACTTTGACAAAGAGAATTTCCAAAACAGAAAAGAAACAATGAAGCGTGCCGTTGAAGAACTTCAAAACGAATACGGGCAAGACCGGATTCTGCTGGATATGAACGACCAATACTACAACATGAGAGAGAAAATTGAACCTGTCATCGAAATCGTCAACATTGCCAAGCAAGCGATGGAAAACCTCGGCATCGAACCGAAGATTTCCCCCATCCGCGGCGGCACCGACGGATCACAGCTGTCCTACATGGGGCTTCCGACGCCAAACATCTTTACAGGCGGGGAAAACTTCCACGGCAAATTTGAATACATCTCAGTTGATAACATGGTCAAAGCCGTAAATGTCATCGTTGAGATTGCAAAGCAGTTTGAAGCGCAAGCCTAATGCCAAAAGCCAGTCCAAAAAAGGACTGGCTTTTTTGTGTGAAAATGAAACATTTTAAACACGTCCTCCGTAAAACAAGTATCAACAAATGAGGAGGAAAAACAATGACAAAACATGCAATCGCTGCAAAGAGTCTCTTGAAAAAATGGATCATTTCCAGGCCGCTTAACATGCAAAAGAAATCCAGCCCATTTCAAAAAATCAGAAAAATGTTCAAACGCTTCTTCAAATAAAACATTCAAATCCCCTAAATACAATCCGTATTCACCCGTACCGCCCAAATGCTCCGTAATTTGGGTTTTTTGTGTTCAATTCCGCAAAATAGGGTATAAACCAAACAAGCAAGAAAACAGCACCCAAAAACAGGTAATTCGAATTACGTAAACTTAGGTTAAAAGTTATATAAAGGAATTTATTTTATCGTCGATAGTAACTATAGAACCAATCATCAACGAGAGCAAACAGCGTAATTCAAGACTATTTTCAGGTCATCAGGTAATACTGTTTTAGAGGGACAGTTTCTTGTTATTTATTGATTTAGAATTTTTTGAATACTTTTTGGCATTTTATCCGTACAATAGAGAGTACCAAAACTTTTTTTGGGAGGTATGTAATATGATCCTATTTATTATCATCGCATTATGCGGCTATCTTCTTTTTTCTTTCAGCAAGGACAATCGCCGCAAACCGCAAAAGACAAGCCCTCTGCCAGCAGCCGCACCTCATCACAACAACCTAATCGACCTTGACGCCATCCGCCAAAAACGCCGGATGCATCTTTCCTAATTCTATATTTCAAACGAAAAGGCTGCTGAATCACGCAGCCTTTTAAAATTGTTTTGATTTAGAGCCTGAAACCTTTTCGCCACATATCCGTAATTTCATACAAGGCAAACCCAAAGGAGACTTCAGCAATGATCGAGTTATTTATGAAACAAAAAATGTTCTCATTTAAAGATGCATTTCACATTTATGACCGGGATGAACAAGAAACATTCAAGGTGGAGGGGCGTTTTTTCTCGTTAGGAGACTCATTACAAATGACAGATTCATCTGGGAAAACGCTCGTTTCCATAGAACAAAAACTAATGTCTTTATTGCCGCGCTATGAGATTTCAATTGGCGGGAAAACAGTTTGTGAGGTAACGAAGAAAGTAACGTTTTTCAAACCGAAATTTGTGATTTCCGGGCTTAACTGGGAAATTGATGGTGATTTATGGAGGGATGAATTCCAGCTGACGGACGGGGAAAATGTCCGGATGTCAGTGAGCAAAAAGTGGCTCAGTTGGGGTGATTCCTATCACTTGCAGATTGCAAACGAGGAAGATGTTCTGATTTGCACTGCCATCGCTATCGTGCTTGATATGGTTTTATATAACGATGAAGATGAAGGTATTTTCTAAAAAGCATTGACAATTGATCCAAAAGTAATAATATTAAGATAATTGAAATCTGAATATGAAGTTATACCTTATCAAGAGAGGTGGAGGGACTGGCCCTATGATACCCGGCAACCGCTGTTTCAAACAGAATGGTGCTAAATCCTTAAGAACATTGTGTTCTTGCAGATGAGGCGGAGATTTGATCGTTCAAGCTCTTCCTTACACAAAGGAAGAGCTTTTTACATGCTCAATATTTCAGAAAAGAGGCGAATAACATGGCTCAACAAACGAATGTTGCAGGACAAAAAACAGAAAAACAACGCAAAGCACCTTTCCGCGCCGATCATGTCGGCAGCTTGCTTCGTTCCGTTCCGGTAAAGGAAGCCCGGCAAAAAAAAGCGGCTGGTGAGATGACAGCGGAACAGCTTCGTGATATCGAAAATCAAGAGATCACCCGCATCGTGGAAAAACAAAAAGAAATCGGTCTCGATGTGGTAACAGACGGGGAATTCCGTCGTTCCTGGTGGCATTATGACTTCCTGGAAGGGCTTGACGGTGTGGAACCGTTCATTCCGGCTGAGGGGATTCAGTTCCATAACACAAAAACGAAAGCGCGCAGCATCAAAGTGACGGGAAAACTCGATTTTACGAGCCACCCAGCGCTTGCTGATTATCAATTTTTACATGAGATTGCCGGTAACGCGACGCCAAAATTGACCATTCCCAGCCCAAATATGCTGTTTTTTGGCGAAAAGGCGGATAAAGGGATTTATGACGATCAAGAGGAATACTTTCATGATCTGGCCCAAGCGTACAAAAAAGCAATCAAAGCCTTCTATGATGCTGGCTGCCGTTATCTCCAGCTCGATGATACGTCATGGTCTCTCTTCTTTGAGGAAAAAGGCAGAGAGGTTGTCCGGGCGCTCGGCGGCGATCCAGAAACATTGCCAGCCATATTTGCCAAAACAATTAACGATGCCGTCGCAGACCGGCCTGACGATTTAACGATCACAATGCACATTTGCCGCGGCAACTTCCGCTCAACCTGGGCGGCATCAGGAGGGTACGACGCTGTAGCGGAAACGATTTTGGACGGCTTAAACCTTGACGGCCTTTTCTTGGAATACGATGATGACCGCTCCGGAAACTTTGATCCGCTCCGATTTGTGAAGCGCAAGGATCTGCAAATTGTGCTCGGCTTGATCACATCGAAATACGGCGAGCTTGAAAATCCTGAGGATGTGAAACGCCGTATCAATGAAGCCGCGCGTTTTGTCAGCTTGGACCAGCTATGCCTGAGCCCGCAGTGCGGTTTCGCCTCTACAGAAGAAGGCAACCTTCTGACAGAGGAGCAGCAATGGGCAAAGCTTCGCCATGTCATCGACATTGCCAACGATGTGTGGAGATAATCTATCATTGACAGAAATAGAAAATGTGTGAATAATAGATACTATCAGAAAATTTCATAAAAAGGTTTTCCTTATCAAGAGAGGTGGAGGGACTGGCCCTGCGATACCCGGCAACCGCTGTTTAACAGAATGGTGCTAAATCCTTTAGAGCAATGATTGCTCTTGAAGATAAGGTTGAGATTGTCACGCAAGCTCTTCCTTATCCAAAGGAAGAGCTTTTTTACATTTGAATGGAAAGAAGGAATGGACAACATGTCACAACAAACAACACCCGCAGAACAAAAATCACTTCAAAGAAAAAAACCGCCGTTTCGCGCGGATCAAGTCGGAAGCCTGTTGAGATCTGAGCCCGTTAAAAAAGCGCGGCTGCAAAAAGCGGCCGGCGATATGACCGCTGAGCAGCTTCGCCAAATTGAAAACGATGAAATCATCCGCATTGTGGAAAAACAGAAGGAAACCGGCCTGAACGTCGTGACAGACGGTGAATTTCGCAGAGCATGGTGGCACTTTGATTTCCTGGAGAACCTGGATGGCGTTGAGCCGTTTACTCCTGAGCAAGGCATTCAATTCCATAACGTACAAACAAAAGCACGCGGCATTAAAGTCACAGGCGATATCGACTTTTCAACTCACCCAATGCTTGAAGATTATTCATTTCTCCATAGCATTGCCGGTGACGCGACGCCAAAGATGACGATTCCAAGCCCGAATATGCTGTTTTTCCGCGGAAAACTGGAAAAGGATGCGTATAAAAAAGATTATCACCTTTTCCAGCATGATGTATCCAAAGCATATAAAAAAGCGATTCAAGCGTTTTATGACAGAGGCTGCCGCTACCTCCAGCTTGATGATACAGCGTGGGCCGTTTTCTTATCTGAAAAAGGCTTAAAACAAATCGAAGCGTTCGGAACAACGCCTGACGAGCTTCGCCAGCTGTTTGCGAAATCGATTAACGACGCGATTGCAGACCGCCCGGATGACTTGACGGTAACCATGCATATTTGCCGCGGCAACTTCCAGTCCACTTGGACAGCGGAAGGCGGCTATGACGCAGCAGCCGAAACCATTTTTGACGGCTTGAATCTTGACGGACTTTTCTTAGAGTATGATGATTCACGCTCAGGCGGATTTGAGCCGCTCCGTTACGTAAAACGGTCTGATCTTCAGCTTGTTCTTGGCTTAGTGACATCTAAATTCGGTGAGCTTGAAAATCCGGACGACGTGAAACGCCGTATCGAAGAAGCGTCCCGTTATGTAAGCTTAGACCAGCTTTGCCTCAGCCCTCAATGCGGATTTGCTTCAACAGAGGAAGGCAACAAGCTGACTGAAGAACAGCAATGGGCGAAGCTCCGCCATGTGGTTGAGATCGCTAATGATGTTTGGAAATAAGAAAAGAAAAAACACACTTGATTCCCTAGCGGAGCAAGTGTGTTTTTTATGTCATTGTGCGGTGTAGCCCCCATCAAGGACGACAGCCTGCCCAGTGACGCCCTTCGCCTTCTCGCTTGCCAAAAACACGGCATAATCCGCAATTTCCTTGACAGAAAGCAGTCGCTTTTGCGGCACAAGCGGAAAAATGACTTGTTCAAGTACAGAGTCGTAAGGGACATTTCTAGTTTTTGATAGATCGCTAAGCTGATTGCGTACAAGCTGGGTATCGACATAACCCGGACAGAGCGCATTGACTGTTATGCCGTGGGGCGCGCCTTCCAGCGCCCCTACTTTTGTGAGTCCAATGACGCCGTGCTTGGCGCTATTATAAGCGGATTTCCCTGCAAAGCCGACTAATCCATTAACAGACGCGATATTAATGATTCTGCCAAACTGCTGTTTTTTCATGATCGGAAAAACATGCTTCATTGCAATAAAGGGGGCCGTCAGCATGACCTTGATCAGCTGTTCAAAGGTGTCTGTCGGAAACTCTTCAATCGGAGCGACGTGCTGAATACCGGCATTGTTCACCAGAATATCCAAGCGGCCGTATTGTTTTTGGATGACGTTCACCGTATCAGCAACTTGCGCTTCCTTTGTCACATCATACGGAATGGCCGCCGCGTCAAAGCCTTCTTCTGCAAGTTTGGAGGCTGCTTTTTCACATGCTTCCGGACGGAGGTCTGAAACGATGACGCTGGCACCTTCCCGGGCGAATTCTCTTGCCATTTCGAATCCGATTCCGCCGGCAGCCCCTGTCACCAAGGCGACTTGTTTTCTCATGTCAAACACCTTCCCATTAAGAATTGAGTACAGACTGGCTTACAGCGAAATCAGCTTCTGTTTTTTCATAAACCTCTTCAATTGTGACACCATCCTGAAGCTCCGTCAGTGTCATGCGGCCGTTCACAAAATCAAATACAGCCAAATCCGTAATCAGCCTGTGCACGACTTTCTGGCCTGTCAGCGGAAGGGAGCATGTTTTTTTCACCTTTGATTCACCATGCTTATTGACGTGCTCCATGATGACAACGATTCGTTTCGCCCCGTTGACGAGATCCATGGCGCCGCCCATCCCTTTTACCATTTTGCCCGGGATCATCCAATTGGCCAAATCCCCCTGCTCCGAAACCTCCATTCCGCCGAGAATAGCCAAATCGATATGCCCGCCTCTTATCATCGCGAATGACTCAGCGCTGTCAAAATAAGAGGCGCCGGTCACTTCAGTGATCGTTTCCTTTCCCGCATTGATCAAATCCGCGTCTTCCGTTCCTTCCAGAGGATAGGGGCCAATTCCGAGCAAGCCGTTTTCCGACTGAAGCATGACGTGAACGCCATCGGGTATCTCATTTGCGACAAGCGTCGGCATGCCAATCCCGAGATTCACATTCATGCCGTCCTTGATTTCTTGTACAGCCCGTTTGACCATTCGTTTTCTCGCTTCCTTCACTTGGCCTCACCCTTTCCCGATGCTTGCTGAACTGTTCGTTTTTCAATCCGTTTTTCTTGGCTCGCGCCAAGCACGACATGCTGTACGTAAATTCCCGGCGTATGGATGTGATCTGGATCGAGCTCTCCTGCTTCCACGATTTCTTCCGCCTCGGCAATCGTGATCTTGCCTGCCATGGCGGCAATGGGATTGAAATTTCTCGCCGTTTTCCTAAAAACCAAATTGCCCATGGTGTCCGCTTTCCACGCTTTGACGATCGCCACATCGCCGGTAATGCCTCGCTCCAGCACATAAGTCCGGCCGCCGAATGTTTTATGTTCTTTTCCCTCGGCTATGGAGGTGCCGACGCCTGTCGCCGTATAAAATCCCGGTATGCCTGCACCGCCTGCACGAATTCTCTCAGCGAGCGTTCCTTGGGGAACAAGCTCGACCTCAAGCTCTCCGCTTAAAAACTGCCGCTCAAAAATTTTATTTTCACCGACATAGGAAGCGATCATTTTCTTGATTTGCTTGTTAGCCAGAAGCAAACCAAGCCCCCAGTCATCGACTCCGCAGTTATTGCTGACAACGGTTAAATCCTTTACTCCCTGATCTCTTATAGACAAAATAAGCTGTTCAGGGATGCCGCACAGCCCAAATCCTCCCGCGATCAGCGTATCCCCATCATGAATCAGTTTCGCAGCTTCCTTGCTTGATGACAGCACTTTTCCCATATTGATGCCCCTTTCGTTTTCTTCTACACTAGACCAGTCAGGCTGTAAATCGCGATCACAGCAAATACGGCAGCCGTTTTAATGAGCGTGATCGCAAAAATATCGCGATAGGATTGCCGGTGTGTCAAACCCGTCACGGCCAGAAGCGTGATAACAGCGCCATTATGCGGCAGTGTGTCCATCCCGCCTGATGCCATTGAAATGACCCGATGCATCACCTCTGGCGGAATATTGTAAGCCTGAATCGCCTGTAAGTATTGTTCTGACATCGCGCTTAACGCAATGCCCATTCCTCCTGAAGCCGAGCCGGTGATTCCCGCCAGCGCAGTTGTTGTAACGGCGCCATTGACAAGCGGATCGGTAAAAGTATGTGAAATTCCGCTGCTCAGCTTATGAAACCCCGGCAGCGCGGCGATAATGCCGCCGAACCCGTACTCGGCACCCGTATTCATAGATGCCAGCAAGGCGCCGCCAATTCCTTCATTCAGCCCTTCCTTCAATTGGGCAAACACACTTCTCCAATCAAATAAAATCGTTGTGATGATGCCAATCACTAAAGCAATCTCCACCGACCAAATAGCAGCCGCTGAAGAAATATCAAGCCTGCCGAACTCCTTTAATCCTATGGAAGAAAAATCAAATCCATTCGGATACCACTTTGGCAGGTAAATGGTAAAATATTTATTCACTGCACCGACGAGAATAAGCGGGACAAAGGCAAGTGCGTGCCGAATCGGGCTTTTGTCCGGTTCAGCCGCGGACTCAATCGATTCAGGAGCATTCTGCGAATCAAAACCGCCATATCCTTCGCCAGATGCCTGCGCTTTCTTCCGCCTTGATTCCAAATAGAACATCCCAGCTGCCAGCACAATCACTGCGCCCATCAAGCCCAGCCAAGGGGCGGCATAAATGTCTGTTTTGAAAAACGACGTCGGGATGACATTTTGGATTTGCGGCGTCCCCGGAAGTGCGTCCATCGTAAACGTAAAAGCACCTAAAGCAATCGTTCCCGGGATGAGGCGTTTTGGTATGTTTGCTTCTTGGAACATGTTTTTCGCAAAAGGATATACGGCAAATACGACAACAAACAGGCTGACACCGCTGTACGTCAAGACAGCACCCATCAACACAATGGCAAGTATCGCTCTTTTTGCCCCGACAAGCCGGACAATTGTTTTCGCGATTGATGCCGCAAGCCCGGCCATTTCAACGACCTTTCCAAAAATGGCACCGAGCAAAAACACTGGGAAATACAGCTTAATAAAACCCGCCATCTTCTCCATAAAAATTGATGAAAAAAAAGGAAGCACATGGCTTGGATCTGTCAGCAGCACCGCGAATAACGCGCAAATCGGCGCAAACAATATGACAGAAAATCCCCGATACGCCGTAAACATCAGCAAACCTAACGCCAATAGAATGATGATCAGTTCCACACACATCCCCCGTTTCCGCGAACTAGAAAGCGTTTACATAAACCTGTCCGCATCGGCTGTTTCCGTCCCCTTTCCATATTTACGAGAAGCGTGGGCCAACTATTCCGATTAAAAAAGGAAAGCTCCTTTTTTCGGAGCTTTCCTCTGCCATTCATTTCATTCCTATTAGGATATCAACATCAACCGTAATATCGGCTGATTTCATCTCTTTCAGGAGGCTGACTCGATCTTTCGGCGCCGACCAGGCAAGCGGCGTCATCTTGAGAAGCCAGTGGATCGCCTGCTGGTCAAGCGTTTTAACATAGCGCAGCCTGACAGGACGGCTGTGTGCTGCATTTGCTGCAAAACGCTCAACAGCTGCCGCATTGGAATACGTGCGCCTTGGTGAATCAGCATATAAAAATTGCCTTAATTCTATTAAATAGTCGCTTCGCGGCACTACTTTTACGAGCATGCCATCATTCTTCAGCAGTCTATGAAACTCTGCATAATTGGACGGCGAAAAAATAGACAGCACAACATCAAATTGGCGATCATGAAAAGGAGCACGCGCCACATCGGCAACCGCCCACATCTGATCTTTGAATGCCTTAGAAGCTTTTAAGATCCCATCCTTCGAAAGATCTATGCCGGTTCCTATCGCTGCTTTCCCTGCATAATCAAACCCGCAAAGCGCATTCAAATGAGAACCCTCCCCGCAACCGCTGTCCAGGATGGTGAATGCCTCATGACCAGATGTGGGATGACTGATGAGTTCTGCAATCACATCATGGAGCGGGTCAAAAAAACCACATTCTCCAATCAGCCTGCTCCTCGCTTCAAAAAGCTCGGCACCGTAACTGGTTTTGACCGGCTTCGTCAGAAAGTTCACGTAGCCGTGCCGAGATAGATCAAATGTATGTCCTCGTTCTGTACAAATCAAGCTTTTCCCTGATGCCGCATCCATAGAAGAATCGCAGAGCGGGCATCGAAACATGCTGAAATCAACTGTTCGCTTCATGATAAAAAACACCCCATTCATTCATTTTTAGATAAATGAAAAAGGCATAGACAAATAAACCTAGGCCTATCTCAAAAATTGGCCAGGTCTGGCAGTTTGTCTACACCTGTCATTATCTATAACGAATGAATTGGATAATCATGAAAAAAACTCCCTTTCTGCTGTATGGGTTTCCCCGTTTCCATCATACAACAAATATCCAGGAGCTGGAACCTTATAGTGAAGAAAAATCAGTACTGACATGCTGGTATCCCGCCAACATCATATCAGCATAGCAATCCAGCATGTTTTTCCTTTATTTTCTCATTTTAGAATATAAATTTTATTATTGTGAAAATAGTTAAAAAGGTTGATTTTCAAAAAGTGAAAGGATAAAATACTGCTATCATCTTAGAAAAAGACATTCTTGTATATGATCAGTAATATGGTCTGATTGTTTCTACCTAGTAACCGTAAAAAACTAGACTACAAGAAAGTTTGAATAAATTTGAACGAGTTGAAAAGGACAAGTTCTTTTCTGTTTGCTCTTATTTTTCACACTTTCTGCACTTCCAGAATTTGTGAAGGATAAGAGCTTTTTTTGTTTCCATAATAACCCTCATAGGAGTTGCTATCATGTACTTTTTACTAAACCTTGTCGGTCTCATTGTGATTATGGCAGTTGTATTCCTATGTTCTCCGCAGAAAAAGAAAATCAAGTGGCGCCCGATCATGACGTTAATTGTTCTGGAATTGCTGATTACTTGGTTTATGCTGGGAACAAAAGTCGGAAGCTGGGCTATCGGTAAAATCGGTGATTTCTTCACTTGGCTGATTGCTTGCGCCAGTGACGGTATCGCGTTTGCCTTTCCGTCAGTGATGGCGAATGAAACAGTAGACTTTTTCTTTAGTGCGCTTCTTCCAATTATCTTTATCGTCACATTCTTTGATATTTTAACGTATTTCGGCATTTTGCCTTGGCTGATTGATAAAATCGGATGGGTGATTTCAAAGGCTTCCCGCTTGCCGAAATTAGAAAGCTTTTTCTCTATTCAAATGATGTTTCTTGGAAATACCGAAGCACTTGCGGTTATCCGCCAGCAGCTAACGGTTTTAAGCAACAACCGCCTGCTCACATTCGGCTTAATGAGCATGAGCAGCATCAGCGGCTCCATTATCGGATCTTATCTTTCAATGGTGCCTGCGACATACGTGTTTACAGCCATTCCTTTGAACTGCTTAAACGCGCTGATTATCGCAAACCTGCTGAATCCTGTTCACGTGCCGGAGGATGAAGATATCATCTATACACCGCCTAAAGAAGAGAAGAAAGACTTTTTCTCTACGATTTCTAACAGTATGCTTGTCGGCATGAACATGGTTATCGTTATTTTGGCAATGGTGATCGGATATGTCGCATTAACGTCAGCAGTTAATGGCATTCTTGGCGTTTTCGTACACGGCCTGACCATCCAGACGATTTTTGCTTATCTGTTCAGTCCGTTCGCATTCCTGCTTGGACTGCCAGTGCACGATGCGATGTATGTTGCTCAGCTGATGGGCATGAAATTAGCAACAAACGAGTTTGTTGCGATGCTTGACTTGAAAAACAATCTCAAATCCCTTCCGCCTCACACCGTTGCGGTGGCGACGACATTCCTGACGTCCTTTGCAAACTTCAGTACTGTCGGCATGATTTACGGCACGTACAATTCGATCCTTGACGGAGAAAAATCAACGGTCATCGGGAGAAACGTGTGGAAGCTGCTCGTCAGCGGAATTGCGGTATCTTTATTAAGTGCTGCGATTGTCGGCCTGTTTGTGTGGTAGAAACATTGAGCCATATCCCTTTTCGGATATGGCTCTTTTCATTATTGATAAATAGAGGCTGGCACCTGCACATTCCGGATTCCCGCTGCATAAGGCCCCAAGTCATACTGGCCAAAGACGATGGCGATCCCGTTTGCCGTAAAGTAAAACATTGTGTCTTTGTTTAGGGTTATATCCTCTTTCTTAACATCAGGGAAAAACAGCTCATCGTGTTTTTTGATATAGCTATATAGATAATCTCTCGTTTTGCTGACTTTTGTTTTGGTGTTCAGAATCTGATCCAGCGTCACCCGCTTTTGTGCTTTCAAGTCATAGTTGAAGGACTGGACAGACGTTAAACCGTGGGCGCCCCCTGAATAGATATAATTGAGTGTTTGAATGCTGAGCTTGCCTGCCGCATTGTATTTGACGCTGAAGGATGTTTGATATTCCGTTTTAAAGCCCTGCTGTTCGCCTGCTTTTTTGTTTTTCAGGTATTCCTGATACGATTGTTCAATGTAGGCTTTCAGCTCTTGATTGATTTTCTTTTCAAACGCAGCATTCCCGATGTGATGCACTTGTGGATACTTTAATTCCTTGATCTTTTTGTACGTATGGGTGCTGACGGTCGGTTTTTTCGTTTGAACTGCGTTTAAAGATGGGGCCGCATATGCAAATACGGAAAAAAGCAAGACTGCAATCCCCGCGGCTTTCAGCATTTTATTCCATTTCATACAATCTCCTCCTTTGATGTCGTTGTTTATCATTCCCTTATTTAAGCAATACACACTTTTATAGACTGATTAAATCGAAAGAAGTTTCTAGGTCTAACAGCATGATTTTCCCAATAAAAAAAGAGACACAGGATGTCTCTTTTTTTACTGTTTGCGCCCAGAAATCGCTTCATGAACGGCTTGTGCCAAATCTGTATTTCCGAATATCTCTAATACCGCAATGACAGTCTGGTCCGGAATGTGCTCTGCTTCGTGTTTTGGCACGACCAGATCGTCCATGGTTTTTTTCAAGCTTTCATTCAGCTTTTGCTGCGGATACGCTTTGGCGTACAGCTCCATCGGATCAAGATCATGGTTTACACACCATTGGGCAAACACCAAAATCATCATATTTTCATCGCGTTCGTAAGCTTCAGCGAGCTGTTTTTCGTTCATTTGCCATGCTCCTTATGAAAAGTATCTTCCTTAAAGATACAGGAGCCGATCAAATTCGTCTATCCCAATGGCGATGAGCAGCAACCGCATCGATAAATGCCTTGCTGAAAGCGGTGTAGTCAGGTTCTTCTTCAGCTGTTACAATGCCTGGCCCCTCTGTTGTCCCGACAGAGGATTGAAGAAGGTCAATTCCTTCATTTGCCGCACCGATCGCCTTGTAGTGATTGTAAGCTTCTCTGATAAACGCCATCGCTTGTTTGTTGTCTTTTAACTCCGGCCCTCCTGCAGCATAGACGGCATCATACAGAACAGAATCAACCGTCAGGAACGTGCCGCTGGCCTCAAGCTGCTGTCCGCTGCCGCTTGTCATATACCCCAGATTTTGACTGATGATATCCACTGTGATTCCTTCTTGCTTTAAGGCGTCCAGCACTGTTTGCAGCTCTTTTTCATGAAATCCGTTTCCGGCGAGTACAGCGACTTTTCTTGTTGACGCGGTTTTCACTGTACGGGCTTGGCTTAACGCAGGCGAAGTAAGAATTTCTTTAGATGCTTTACGCTTCGCGGGCGCCGCCACTCCTACTCCTTTGGCGATTTCTTCTGCTAAATCTGCATCGACATTGCTGAAGACATCAACGACCTGCCGCTGTACGTCTTTGTTTTTGACCTTCCCGACCTCGAAGCAGAAAGCAGAAATGATATGCTGTTTCTCCACAGGAGACATGCTGTTCCAGAAAAGCTTCGCCTGTGAGTAATAATCGTTGAAGCTGTCGCTTCGCTGTCGGATTTTTTTGCCCTCGACTTTTTCCTGATAGTGGACGTAGCCGCCTTCTTCAGCTGTCGCAGGCGACGGATCATTGTTTTGCAGTGAGTTTTTATGATAAGCGACAGGTCCCTTATTGATCGTCATCCGGTGATAGCCGTCGTATTGATTGTTATGGAATGGACATACCGGCCGGTTAATCGGAAGTTCATGGAAGTTCGGACCGCCAAGACGGATGAGCTGTGTGTCTGTATAAGAGAAAAGCCGCCCCTGCAGGAGCGGGTCATTTGTAAAGTCGATGCCCGGCACGACATTTCCCGGGTGGAATGCGACTTGTTCTGTTTCCGCAAACACATTATCCTGGTTGCGGTTCAGCGTCATTTTCCCAATGATCTTCACCGGCACAAGCTCTTCCGGCCACAGCTTAGTCGGATCAAGAATATCAAAATCAAACTTGAATTCATCTTCCTCATCAATCATCTGCACGCCGAGCTCGTATTCAACCTTGCCGCCGTTTTCAATTGTTTCCCACAGGTCACGGCGGTGGAAATCCGGATCTTTCCCTGCAATTTTCTGCGCTTCATCCCATACGAGAGAATGCACGCCGAGCACCGGCTTCCAGTGAAATTTCACGAAACGTGCCTTTCCTTGTTCATTGACAAAACGGAACGTGTGCACGCCGAAGCCCTCCATCATTCTGTAGCTGCGGGGGATGCCTCTGTCAGACATCGTCCACATCACCATGTGGGCAGACTCAGGGTTATTGGCGACAAAATCCCAAAACGTATCGTGAGCAGTCGCGGCCTGAGGCATTTCATTGTGTGGCTCAGGCTTAAACGCATGAACCAAATCCGGAAATTTGATCGCATCCTGAATGAAAAACACCGGAATGTTATTTCCCACAAGGTCATAGTTTCCTTCTTCAGTATAAAATTTTGTCGCAAAGCCTCTGGCATCCCGCACCGTGTCTGCGGAGCCTTTAGAACCCGCGACCGTAGAAAAACGGACAAATACCGGTGTCTTCACCGAAGGGTCCTGAAGAAATTTGGCCCGTGTATATTCCGTCATTGGTTCGTAAACCTGAAAAAAGCCATGCACGCCAAATCCGCGCGCATGCACAACGCGCTCCGGAATCCTCTCATGGTCAAAGTGCGTCATTTTCTCCCGGAAGTGAAAATCCTCCATCAGCGTCGGGCCGCGAACCCCGGCTTTTAACGAATGCTCATCCTCTGACACCCGCAAGCCTTGGTTTGTCGTCATTTTCTTCCCGCTGTTATCGGCCCTGTACTGCTCAAGCTGCTCGTCCTTTGAGTGTTCATTTACACGTTTGTTTTGGTCATCACTCATGTCTGCTCCCCCTTTTTAAAACGAAACATTCTACAGCACATTTACCCGTGGCGTTCTTCATATAAACTGCTAATCCGCTCATTAGGATTTTTGGTCTACATATAAATATGCGGTCATACACATTTGAAATAAGCCTTCTTCACAGAAAGAAAGGATGGAAGCGCTTACCAAAAAAGCTGTTGAATAGGGGAGGTCATATCATGCTTGCCATACTCGGTTTTGTGATGATGATTGTCTTTATGTACCTTATTATGTCTAACCGGCTTTCCGCTCTTATTGCTTTGATTGTCGTTCCTATTGTGTTTGCCCTGATCAGCGGATTTGGCAAAGATCTCGGCGAGATGATGATTCAGGGCGTTACAGACCTCGCCCCTACCGGTATCATGCTGTTATTCGCCATCCTGTATTTCGGCATTATGATTGACTCAGGCCTGTTTGATCCTCTCATTGCCAAAATCTTATCGTTTGTCAAAGGAGATCCGTTAAAAATCGCCGTAGGCACAGCGGTTCTGACCATGACCATTTCGCTGGACGGAGATGGGACAACAACCTATATGATTACCATTGCAGCGATGCTGCCTCTCTACAAACGGCTCGGCATGAACCGTTTGGTGTTAGCCGGAATAGCGATGCTCGGTTCGGGGGTTATGAATATTATCCCGTGGGGCGGGCCGACTGCGAGGGTTTTGGCTTCCTTAAAATTGGACACGTCAGAGGTTTTCACGCCGCTGATTCCCGCTATGATCGCCGGCATTCTCTGGGTGATCGCCGTTGCTTATATCCTCGGAAAGAAAGAGCGGAAGCGGCTCGGCGTCATTTCGATTGATCACGCACCGTCTTCCGATCCGGAGGCCGCACCGCTCAAGCGCCCCGCTCTTCAATGGTTTAACCTGCTGCTGACTGTCGCTCTGATGGCCGCACTGCTCACCAGCCTGCTGCCGCTCCCTGTTCTTTTTATGACTGCGTTCGCCGTCGCCTTGATGGTCAACTATCCAAATGTCAAAGAGCAGCAGAAACGAATCTCGGCGCATGCGGGTAATGCGTTAAACGTTGTCTCAATGGTGTTTGCTGCGGGCATATTCACAGGCATTCTCTCCGGCACAAAAATGGTCGATGCCATGGCGCATTCTCTCGTTTCACTCATCCCTGATGCCATGGGCCCGCACCTGCCGTTGATCACTGCGATCGTCAGCATGCCATTCACCTTTTTCATGTCGAATGACGCCTTTTACTTCGGTGTCCTTCCCATCATCGCCGAAGCCGCTTCCGCTTACGGAATAGACGCCGCTGAAATCGGAAGGGCCTCCTTGCTGGGGCAGCCTGTGCATCTGCTCAGCCCACTTGTGCCTTCCACCTATCTATTGGTAGGAATGGCAGGCGTCAGCTTTGGCGACCATCAAAAATTCACTATTAAATGGGCCGTGGGAACAACGATTGTGATGACGATTGCCGCACTTTTGATTGGGATTATTTCTTTCTAAATGTATGAGCTTGATCGTAGCATTGAGTGAGTACGTGATTTACAGAGGGGAGAAGATCAAATAGGATATTATGAGTGAATAGAAGATTCACGCCAACAACTTCTCATTACAATCATAAGAGCCTGCTATATTGCAGCAGGCTCTTTCACATTTGGCATTATTTTTTTGTATAGCGCACCCAGTCATAATGAGCGTATAGCGGATTTACACCATTGTAGGAGCCAAGCCATTCATCGACACCCGTGCCGTTCCACAAGTTCATCATGATCTTTCCAGGTGTTGTCGGAATTTGGTTTGTTGCAGTATGTTTTAATTGCCCATCGACATACCATTTAATAGAGTTTGGCTGCCAATCGAATGCATACGTATGATAGGCATTGGCTGCATCAAACCCGAGATCAACAATCTTCTCATGGTTTCCTGCACCATTTGTATAATAGTTAAATTGAACCTTCGTTGTGTCTTTTCCTAAAAATTCGATATCAATCTCATCCCAAGGAGTTCCATCTGTTGGACCTGTGTAAGTGAAGAACGATGAAACGATCCCTGTGTTTTTAGCTGGTTTCATTCTGACTTCATAAAGTCCATAGCCATATGTTTGAACAGAACGGTTTTCCCCGCAGTCAAACTTGTTATAAGATGGGCTTGTTAGCGCTAAACGCATTTCACCCAATGACGTCACTGATACGTTATTAGCCCGCCACGTGCAGTTGAACATATTTCCATTCGAATAACCATCTGCTTTTTGCCAAAAACCGGAGTTATAGCCGTTAAAAGGGTCAAAAAACGATCCACCTGTTTGAGCTGAGGCAGTAGAAGTGACTGCAAACAAACTCATAAACAATCCAGTGACAAGAAGCAGCAACACTCGTTTCAGATAAGGCATATTGGCATTCCCCTTTCATTGAAAGCGTTTTCTATGTTGATCTTACATGATTCTTTTAAAAGGGAACATCGGTCAAAATAATGATAATACCGAATCTTACTTACTTGAATCCTGTAACTATCTTCATCTTCCCCCTGAAAAAAATAAAAACCTAAATTACCATCAGCACAGACAGAGATGATCCGCACTCATTGTAATTTAGGTTTTGCCTGCTTTATCAGTAACAATCCTGCCATTTTCATATGTGAATGTAAGAAAAAACGAACACACGAAAATAAAAATGTCAGCGCTCTCATTATGCTTGTTTAACTACCCTTTCTATGTGAATGGTTAAATACAGCAGCTCGTCACTTGTGAGCTTGTGCTCATACTCCCGCTCAATGTAGGTTTGGATTTTCTTCGTGCATTCATACGCGCGATGATACTTTTCTTTCACTGTATCCAGCAAAAAATCGTCCTGGCTTTCCATGTGAGTGCCGTTAAAAAGACGCTGCGCGAAAAATTTTAAGTGGGTGACGAACCGATAATAGTGAAGCGATTCTTCGTTGAATTCAATCTTAAAATGGTATTTTACAATACTCAAAATCTCTTGCATGACTTTTGTAATGTTGATAATATTGGGCATCTCTTCATTCAGCTCGGCATTTACAATATGCAGAGCAATAAAGCCCGCTTCATCCTCTGGCAGAGACACACCAGTCTTGTTTTTTACCATAACCAACGCTTCTTTGCCGATCGCAAATTCGTCTTTGTACAGCCGTTTTGTTTCCCACAGCAAGGCGTTTTTGATATCAAGCCCTTTCTGGTTGCGCTGGATGGCAAAGTTAATATGGTCGGTCAGCGACACATAGATGCTGTCGTTGAGCTTTTTGCCGAGCTGTAATTTTGCGTAGCTGATAATCTCTTCGGATACTTCCATACACTCGATCGGTATATCATACAAAAGGGTTTTGAACTTTTCTGATACATCCTTGTTATCGAGCGTGAACACTTTCTCAATGCGGGCTTCATCGACATCATCGCCGGACTTTTTCTGAAACGCGAGCCCCCTGCCCATGACGACCAATTCTTTCCCCTGTTCATTGACCACACTGATCACATTATTGTTGATCACCTTCGCAATTTTCATGACATGTCCCTCCATTCAACTAAGAACAGACTATATCTTGATTGTACATTCTTTTTGTACTAGGTCAATATCATCAGGGAAAGACGGAAGCTGGTCAGTACAATTCACTCCGTACCTGCTGCCCGGGCTGTTTTTGAAGCAGCGCCTCCAGATGGCGTTCAAATGATGCCTTGTCAGCTTTCTGCTTTTTGACAATGCTGTTCATGATTTTGACGCTTTCGGCGCTGTATTGTGTATATTGTTTTTTCAGCTGATCCAGCTGCTGTCTTGTCTTCTTCGCGTTTTTCGGTGTGACTTGGCCGATGAGTTTGATCATATTGTCTGCGGTCTCAAAAAAAGCGGCTCTATTTTCTGTCAGCTGCTGAATTTCGATCCGGCTCATGTCTTGATTACGCGTTTTTTGAAGCAAGGCGACCGCCTCGCTGTTTTGTTTTTTGAGCGATTTGTTCTCAAGCTTAATCGATTCGAGATTCTCCTTCGCAATGTCTGCTTCTTCTTCAGTCATGCTGATTCGCACGAAGTATTCTGGATTGCCGATTCCATAATCAAATGCTTCGCTCACTTGTATCATGGAACTGAACACAATGGCCAGCTGCCTGTCGCTTGCGAGGGCTTGGAAATCCTGCTTTTTCTTGCTGCTCATCGGTTTGGCTGCGGTTTGTTTTACTGTCTTTTGATCACAGTCTGCGAACATCTGAGCCTCACCTTCACTTTCGCATGCGCTCATCACAAGAACTGTGACCAGCAGGCTTATACACAAGCCTATTCGCCTCATGCTCTGTCTCCTCTCTGCTGAATCCCTTCTGGAAAATACCATGAAATATAGTTAAATGGTACCAGATACACCTAACCCCAGCAATAAATCAAAAGTATGATTTGAAGCGAAAAAACATAAATATTTTGTAAAAATTGACGTGCATTCCATTCTTTTCAGGCCTATTTCTCGTACAATAGAAGTATCGTTACCGGAGAGGGGCTCTGATGATGAAACGTTTTACGAAACAAGAAAACAGCTGGGTGTTATATGACTGGGCAAATTCTGCTTACTCAATTGTCGTGACCACCGCGGTATTTCCGTTATTTTATAAATCAGCAGCTGCGGAAAGCGGTGTCAGCGCCGCTCAATCGACTGCCTATTTGGGCTATACCATTGCGATTTCAACGTTTATTCTTGCGATGCTCGGCCCTATTTTAGGCACAATCGCCGACTATGAAGGGTGCAAGAAAAAGTTCTTCGGTTTCTTTGTGTCAGCCGGTGTCGCCAGCACCGCGATGCTCGCCTTTATCCCTAGTGAACATTGGCTGCTATTGTTGCTGTTTTATACGATATCGGCTATCGGTTTTTCCGGCGCCAATGTGTTTTATGATGCCTTTCTCGTGGACGTTACGCCTGAGAAGCGGATGAATCTCGTCTCGGCACGGGGTTTTGGCTTAGGATACATTGGAAGCACGATTCCATTTATCATCAGTATTGCTGTCATCCTGCTCGCACAAGCAGAGACGATTCCAGTGTCTGTATCGGCCGCAAGCCAGCTGTCCTTCTTCATAACGGCTGCCTGGTGGGGGCTGTTCACCATCCCAATGATTAAACATGTCCATCAACGCTATTACATCAAAAAAGAACCTCATATTGTCATCAACAGCTTTAAGCGGCTCGGCCAAACGATGAAACGGATCAGACAATACCGGGCACTTTTCCTCTTCTTGCTCGCTTATTTCTTTTATATCGACGGAGTCGGCACGATTATTACGATGTCGACATCCTATGGATCAGATTTAGGGATCGGCTCCTCAAGCCTTCTGATCATCCTATTTGTCACTCAGGTGGTCGCTGCACCGTTTTCGATTATATACGGAAAACTGGCAGAACGCTTCACGGGGAAGACCATGCTGTACGTCGGGATCGTCATTTATATGATCGTTTGCGTGTATGCCTATTTTATGAAGACAACGCTTGATTTCTGGATACTGGCTATGCTTGTCGCCACCTCGCAAGGCGGTATTCAAGCCCTAAGCCGTTCCTATTTCGCCAAGCTTGTGCCAAAGCGCCACGCCAATGAATTCTTCGGTTTTTACAACATTTTCGGAAAATTCGCCTCAATTATGGGGCCGCTGCTCATTGCCGTGACAGCCCAGCTGACCGGGAAATCCTCGACTGCGGTGTTCAGTCTGATCATTTTGTTTGTAATTGGTATTGTGATTCTTGCCTTTGTTCCGGAGGAGACCAGCGCCGATGTCAGCCAGCAGCAAAATGACCTGCCCCTTTAACTGGGAGCAGGTCATTCATCATTTATTCGCTTTATTCACCTTCAGCTGTTTCCCTTTGACGGTTGTGTTCTTCATCACTTTGAGAACATGAGGGCCTTTACCATTTAAAATCTCAACGTATGAGGCGTTATCCATGATCGTAATGATGCCGATGTCGTCAGCTGACACACCGTCAATTTTGGCAATCGTTCCTACAAAATCAACGGCTCTGATTTTCTTTTTCTTTCCGCCGTTAAAATACAGCTTCATAATGTCTTTATTCAGCTCTTCACTTTTGTCCTTTTTGCTTTCCGGACGGTCATTCAGTTTAGCTAGAAATTCTGGTTTCTTCCTTGCCACTTCCTCTTGAGAAGGTGCTTCTATTTTTTGGATTTCAAATCCGATATATTCTTCAATGTCGGCTAAAAACCGTTTTTCGAAGGCCGTGACAAACGAAATGGCCTTTCCTTTGTTCCCTGCGCGTCCCGTTCGGCCCGTGCGGTGGACATAGCTTTCCTTTTCAACCGGCAGATCATAGTTGATAACAAGGGAGATATTTTCAATATCAATCCCGCGCGCGGCGACATCCGTCGCGACTAAGTAACGGTACTCGCCACGTTTAAATTCATTCATGACGTCGAATCGGTCTTCCTGAATCATTCCGCCGTGAATTTTATCGCATGGATATCCTAAGTCATCCAATTCATCGGTCAGCTGATTGACGTGCTCCTTCGTTCGGCAGAAAATGATGCAGCTGTCGGGATTCTCCGTCATCAGCACATCTTTCAGCAATGAAAATTTATTCTCTTCTCTTACTTGAATCACCGCATGTTCAATATTCCTTGTGGTTAGGCCGGCCGCTTTGACTTCGATATGCTCGGGGTTTTGCATATATTGACGGCTCAGCTTCTCGATATCCTGCGGAAGCGTCGCTGAAAACAGCATCGTCGTACGCTCAGTCGGCAGATGCTTGATAATCGCCTCCACCTGCTCAATGAAGCCCATATTCAGCATCTCATCCGCTTCATCAATGACCAAATAAGAGAGACGATCCAACGGCAGCGTGCCTTTTTCGATATGATCCAGAACACGTCCCGGCGTGCCGACAACAATGTGGCTTTTTTGCTTAAGCTCAGCTTTTTGTTTATCAAAGGAGGATTTTCCAAATACGGCTGTCGCTTTGATCCGTTTAAATCGTCCGATGTTCGTGATATCTTCCTTTACTTGCACCGCAAGCTCACGGGTCGGTGTTAAAATAAGCGCCTGCGGCTTGTTTTCATCCCAATTCGCCAGCTCACAGAGAGGAATCCCGAACGAAGCCGTTTTCCCGCTTCCTGTCTGTGATTTGACGACAAGATCCTTTCGTTCAAGGGCAGCGGGGATCACACTCTGCTGCACCTTGGTCGGTTCTGTATATCCCAGTCCTTCCAATGCTCGTAAAATGTCATGACTGATTTGATAGTTTTTAAAATGACTCATGTATAAACTCCTGTCTCTTGCAGATGTTCTCATTATACTCTAATTGACGAAGGCATATGTGTTTTGACGAAAAATGATGTATTAAAAGCCATCGATTCCCTGGCGTTTTAGCTCCTGAACAGCCAATCGCGCCAGTGCGTCGGCCCCCGCGCGATTCGGGTGCAGCGTATCTCCATCCATATAAAGCCCGAGTGTTCTTTCCGGACCGATCGATGTAAAGTATGCCGAGCTGAGGACATTTAAGTCAATGAGATATGTTTTTTCCTCTTCGGCCAAAGCTAAAATAGAGGCCCTGTACCATCTGTTTACAGACGAATGGATGCCTTCAGAAGTAAAATCGGTTGCCCGGCCCTGAGGCGTTGATAGGATGACGTCCGCTCCTTTCGCTTTTACCTGACGAATCATATCACGCATCATCTCTTTAAACTCCGCTTCAGATTCATTATGCTTCGGATTTGTGTCATTAATGCCAAGCTGCAATATAAAATAATCTCCCGGTTTAATATACTTCAGGATCGCCTCAAGCTGTCCATCATTTCTGAACCCTCTCGCGATCTGCCCGCCGGACGCCATGTTTCTCACTTGAAAGGTGTGTTTATCGATATAGTGAGGCAGCATCTGCCCCCAGCCCGCCTGCTTGCTGCTGTTGAGCGGATAATAATTGCACACCGTCGAGTCGCCGCCGACATAAATGGTTCGGTTCGTCACCGGCTGATCAGACAATTTCTTTATTTTCAAGGCGCTAAGCGTAAAAGCGGTGCCGGCTTTCCCCTCTGTCACCAGTAGATTCAGCTGCCCGTCGGTGACAGGAATTTGGAACGTATCCTCCGCGCCATCCCCTGTCATATTGATGACCTGAAACACGCCCTCCGCCGCCACACTGGCCCTTGCCGTATTGCCAAGCGTCACCTTCACCTCATAAAGCCCATTCGGGAGATCCACATTAAACGTGTTATTGCTTTTCGTCCCATACGCTAAAAACTGAACCGCATCACTCTTCACACCAGTCCCGGATGCCGCCACATCCCTCATATTCTCCGGTGTTTGAAAACCGTAGCCCTTTGATCGGTCATACCGATCAGACGCCCTGACACCAATATAATCAGGCTCCACCGAACCGCTTCCAAAGTCAAACTGATACACCTTCGGCTCCACTGCCTTCACACTCTCAATCCCGTCAAAACCCAACATCAACATCATCACAAAAACCGTTGCCATCCATTTTTTCATCAAGACTCCCCCTCTATGAAAACGCATACATTAATGCATACTCGGTGATTGTTTCTTTATGATGACTGAATGCAGAAAAAATGGCGTTGAAAAATAAAATTGATGTGCCATATTTAAAAAGGGGGGTCTCAAGCAAAAAAGGGGAAAATCAGTGTGACTTCTTGTCACACTTGATCACATCCCAACCTCCGCAATAGAAACTCATCTGATCTTCTTGATCATACACATAATAACGGAGTCTTTCCCATTGATCGTCAGTCGGTTCAATCTCCAACTCAACCGCATCGATGGATTCAAGGTCATCCAGCTTTGATGCACTAATGTCTTCAAACCGCAAATGAATGTCACAGGTTTGAGCTGATCGTTTTCATTCAAACACAGGAATTTGAATATAACGATCATCTTCTTTCATATAGAAAGAAAACTCGTTTAATGTAAATGGACCTGTATCCTCATCAGAAAGATGCTTTTTCAATTTCTCGTATTGTGTGATATTCAAATGAATTCCTCCTATTTTTAGTTACCTCCAACCATATAGATCTCCGCAGCATCGTATTCAAACCATATGATCCGTTCGCCTGAGTCCGTTAGGCATTGGAGCTTCCCTTCTGAAAAATAGCTTTTATCCGGTTGAGGATCAGTGATCAGAAAAACATCATAATTGATGGAAGCTAGCAGAAAGAGAAAATCTGCAATATCCCGGTCTGCTTCATGTACTACGCATTGGAAATGAAATTGCCTTTTCGCCAGCTTCGTCACCTTGTAAGCATAGCCTTTGACAAACTCTGACAGGTCTTCTATAAATGAACCAGTCGTTATCACCTGTATCATGATTCGCTCACAGGTAAGCCCTTGCCAAAAACGATAAAACGACTCTGCATCTTTAAGTTCGCATGACGTAACGATTTGGTCAGGTTTAAGATCAACCATGTCCAAATTGCCGATACTGCTTATAGAGGTTTTTTCCATAAAACCTTCCCCCTTATCAGTTGGATAGCGCAACGCAAATCTCTTGTCTGACTTGCTCATACAAGAGAATGTGATGATACAGTTCGTTATTGTTTTTGATCATTGCCGGTGGTATTTCAGGATACAGCTCAAAAAAGCTTTTCTCCAACGAATGCCGCTGATGCCAGGGCATCCTTTTATTCGCCAGGACATAATCCAAACTGCCGGCAACAAGCATAAAAAACTCATGTATTTCCGCTTCAAAGCCGTACATTTCATCAGGGTACGGCTTTTCTTCAAGCACTTGCTGTCTTTTTTTCAGCTTTTGAAGCACGTTGATCCTCTCCCTCCGCAACAAACTCATTTATCTTGAAACAGGATAGGCGGATTATTATCTATCACCTCCAACAGCTCTTCACCAAACACAGTGATTGTCAATTTCCACGGGTCTCCCAAAAGCCCCCAAGAAAAGTCCTGATAAAAAAAGAAATAATAATCTCCGTTTGGAAATACCGGAACAGGCCATTCGCCAAATTCATCCTGAGGCATTGTCTGATGAGGGCTAAAGATATATCCGACATGCTGCCAGTCTAATGCGTACATCACATCGTGTTTTCCAGTACATGATTGAAATGCTTTTAAAATCGAAGTCTCTAAATCATTCAGCACTCTGACCACATCATCATTACTGGCTTTACCGCTCATCCCGCTAGAAATATCAAACACTCGATATGGATCAGGCGGGATGATGTGATGGCATCTGCTTCCGGGTTTCCATTTTATGATCTTGTTCACTTCTGACCAGATGCGGTCTTGTTTTGTCTGACTTAAAGCGCGCCAATTCATCATAATCTCATCCCTACACCTTATTGGATATCATGCTTATAAACACCAGAAGAGGTCACTGCGTAAACAGCGTTACTTGTCAGTTTCAGCTGTTGAACATCTAGGCCTTCACCGTTCGAATCACAGCATGTTATCTCTTTCATCTCTTGACTCACATCGGCAGAAATTAAATAAAGAAACGACTCAAGCTCTTCACTGTAACAATTGAACGTCCCAACCAAAAAACCTTCTTCGGATATCGCGAGCTGATCAAATGCTTCTGAGTCCGGCTCTTTATCCGACAGAATCCACACTCGTCTCACGACCGTTTCATCAAATGCGGCAATGACTGCGTCTCCGTAATACAGCATATAAATCAAGCCGTTTTTTTCTGCAAGTCCATAACAATCATCTACAGCCGGCGCATCCATTTCTTCGAGCTTTCTATCAATGTGTATTTCCTTCTGCTGACCATCTAACGTAAAACACCACACACTATGGCCGTTGGGATTCTCATCATGATAAATACCTTCATCACATAAACCGACCCAAAGCTGTTGTTTTTCATCCAAAAGACAGCAGGAAACCCCTGAAGGTAAGTGAAAAGCACTTTTCACCCTTCCCTCTTCTGAAAAAACCTTTACCTTCGGCTCATACGATTCGTAATAAACGAAGACATAGCCATCTGCACATTGTTGAAAGAGCAGGATATCACTGTATGAAATCTGCTCTTTCACTTTAAAAACCCGAATATCACCGGAAGGATCATAGATTGAGATGGTCACATCACCTTTCACACCTTTTCCAATGTAGACACGCCCCAGTGGATCAGCATGGAAAAAACAATCTTGGGTGTCCATGTTGATAATTTTATTCATTTTTAATTTTTTCATTTGTTATGCTCCCAGTTTAGAAATGAAGTGATAATTAAGCATTTATTAGCTATTAGTAACGGACAGCCTAGTTTCATTAATCGTTTTGATATAAAGCTACTTTCCAATTCAGTCTTAAATCATTTAGTGTTTAATTGGTATGCATAAAACGATTGATCATCAAAGCGAACTGTTTCAGCTTCTATAGCAATCAGCATTCTGTTCATGTCAATAAGAAAGTTAGCATTTGATTGATACTCCGGAATTATAGAATTTGATAGATTCCCGATTCCTTCTGGATGATAACTCATCTCAAATACTTGCCAATTGTATTCTTCCGGATCTATTTTTTCCAATCTCATGTCGCCAACATCTGCACTATAATAAGCGGATGCCACATTTTGAAATAATATTTTATGGGTATATTCAGCTTCACTTTCAAAAACCTTTATATTAAGTGAGAGCTCTTTTTTAAACACATTAAAATCTAAATAAAGGACACTGCACCCCTCATCAATGTAATCAACCCATTCACTAATTGTTTTGTACATTGTCATCTCCTGCCTCTTTTTTAATCAATAACACCTTACCACCAAACACAAATTACTCCATATATTGTTTGATCCAATCATTCAAATCATCTGTTGAATGTAAATAAGTTTCAGGAGAATCTTTCAAATCAATCCCACTTAGAAGGATTAACATACTCCAGACTCTATCATCTTCTACTTCGGGGTCATCCGCATGAACATAAGTTCCAGCCCAATCCGACACTTCTTCTCTTGTTGTTTGTCCATTTAAGACACTTTTGATTTTATTTATGCATTCTATTAGCTTTGGCTCGCTCAATTTGATCACCACGTATTCAAGTACTAAATGATTTGTTATTAGTATGCAAAGCACCGTACTGATATTTAGATATTGAAGCTTTTTCCGTAAAAGATATGTTCCAAAAGGTTTCCAATCTACCAATAAACAAGCTCACATCCGTATTCCGTGTGCAATATACATAAACCAAACTGGCACTTAGGCTCAACCAAAATAAAACTATGATTGAGAATCCCTTCATCGAACTCAATACACTCCAATAAGCAGTCAAGGTGCTCGAGACATTTTCCAAAAGAACAAACTAACGCACCAATTTCGCTGCTGTATTGATGAAACAGCAGAACGTCCCGGTCATCGTAAGCAACATATGACTGAGATATTTTCCAGATCAGCTGTTTCGCTTCCGTTTTTTCGAGGGCATCAACCTCACGGGTGTTGGCTGGTATTGAATTTGATAAAACCAGCTCAAGCAATTGCCTGCTTTGCGCCAGATCAGCAAAACGATAAGTGAAGCCTCTTTCTGCACAAGGGACTAGTTTTTCTCTGATTTCGCTCATCAATAAACGTCTTTTATTCTCGGCGAGTTTTTCGATCAATCTTTTTTGCATGAGCCGCATTCCCTCCGCTGTCAATTTCTCAAGTTCTTTTAAATTGATTCATCATTCTCTTGTTTTCGTTGTCGTTCATGTTTAGATTTGTTCTAAAAAAGCTTGTATCGCTTATCGATACAAGCTTTATCTTCAACTGCTTAAAACTCACCCAGTGGGCTTTTCACAAAACGCTGGGAACCTTTTTGGCAAATCCTCTTCATCCCAATCAATTCTATATTTTTAGATTCTTTTGTCATACAAATAAGAGAGGATGGTAACATCTCTTATTTAATGTTCCATCAATAAATGCCCCATTTTTATCCAATGCAGAAATTATTTATAATTAAGGAAGTTTAGAAGGATTTTTTGTATTTTCAAGATTTAATTTTAAAGCGGTCACAAAAGACTCTAGCTTTTCTTCATTACAATTAATTTCGAACAAGTTGGAGTTCGACTTACTTTCTTTATAATCATCAAATATAATTTTAATCTTAATTCTGTAATTTCCGTTTTCTTGATCAATACTAAGAAATAAGAATGGTTCAATAGTCTCTAAACTGATACTGTCTTGATTTCCTTTTATCATAGTTTCGATCCCAGATATCAACACCTTATATTCACTTTCTAATAAAACAGCAGAAAAATCGCGAACGACGGCTTTCTTATTTTCCAACAATTCAAATACAGATAAAATAAATGGATCATCGTCCAACTCTTGATACCTTCTCGGTGTTAATTCAAGTTCTATACAATCATCTTTTATTTTGGCCATATTTCCTCCTCATTTAAAGTTTAAGTGAGGGTAGTTGTCATCCCCCCCTCGCTTAACCTTATTAACGCCTTCTCTTAGATTTATTTCCTTTTCCGTGTGTATGGAATACGTGTTTAGAACCCTTAGCTCTTGAACTTCCATAAGCTGTGATTACTTTACCCCTTTTATTTAAAACAACTGTAGCTTTTTTTCCAACATATTTCGTTGCCCCATTAGGTTGTTTTATTACTTTTTTAGGGCTTCGCACAGCATTCAGTTTGGCCCTTAAATTGACTCCACGGCCTCCATTTCTTCCTATAGATTGATTAAGTCCATGTCTTGTATGACCTGTGATTTTAACTGCCTTCTTCGTAAACTTATAGGCGCGACTAGCACCCTTAAATATCTTCCCAGGACCAAAATTAGAAGCAGCTGCCCAAGCAGCACCTTTCCATCCTTTACCTGATTTATATGCCTTATATCCATCATAGGCTGCAAATCCGGCATTTACCACAAGCCATACCCAATGCCCGTCCGGATCAACATTCATCACAGGGTTATTATTTCCATAAGCATACCCATTCTGATCCAATGAGTCTCCGTCGCTACCTGGGTCTGGGTCGAGCGATAGGAACACGCCGTTTCTTGGCTCGTAGTAGCGGGCCATGAGATAGTACAGGCCGGTTTCTTCGTCGTATTGGTAGCCTGCGTAGCGGTAGCGGTTGTCTTTCACTTCGTCGCTTGCTTCGGTTTTTGTTGGATTTCCCCATGCGTCGTACTGATATTTGGCAACCGTTTTTCCAGTGCTGTCTGAGATCGCGATGACATCGCCGTGTGCGTTGTAGTGATAGAAATATTTCTTGCCATTTTCTGTGTAGGAAAACAGCTGGCCGCTGTCTCCGTACGTGTATGATTTTGTGACGTTGTTGTCTGCGTCTGTTTCATACAAGACGTTCAAGCTGTCTCCGTCGTAGAAGTAATTCGTGACTTTTCCGTTGACCGTTTTTTGGATTCTGTTTCCTTTTTCATCATACTTATACGTTGCGAATGGCTTGTCTTCGCCTTTTTTGGTAACGGCGGTCAGGTTGTCTTCTGCATCCCACGTATATGTGAATTTGCCGTCGGATGTGCGGTTGCCGTTTTTATCGTACGAGATGCTTTCTTCATTGACTTTTGTCAGCTGGTTCATGATGTTGAAAGAGGCGTTCACCGTTTTGCTCGAACCGTCTTTTACAGTTGTAACGGTTTTCCGGTTTCCGAATCCATCATATGTGTATTCAATAACAGTACCGTCTTCATGGGTTTCTTTGACAAGCTGATTCAGCTTCCCATACTCATATTGCACCTTGCCGCTTGCTGAGCTGTTTATCGTTGTGCGATTGCCGTTGGCGTCGTATTCATAGCTTTCTGTCAGAATGCTTCCGCCATTTTTGTCGCCGATATGCAGCGAGCTTACAAGGTTTCTTTCGTCATATGAAAAACTTGTTCCACCGCCGTTGCCCGTAATAAAGGTTTGGACGTTTCCATTTTCATCATAATCAAATGAATAGGAAGATGTACTGTCTTCCATCTCAATCATTTGGTCCAGCTTGTTATACGTAAATTGATTCGTTCCTTTTTGATCCCCATGGCTCCACGAGAAGGTTTTCAGCTTATCGGAGTCACTAGGATATGTCCAAGTTTGGCTGCCGCCGCGGTCAGTCAATTCGGTTAAACGGTTTTTATTGTCAAATGTCCGTTTTTTTGTGGTGTTCTGCTCTTTATTGACGACCGACGTTTCATTTCCATTTTTGTCATACGTGAAATTGTACTTTTCTGTACCGTTATACGACTTTGATTTCACCCGGTCTGTTCCATCATAAGAAAGAGACACTTCGTTGCCATTTGGTGAAATGGTTTTGGTCAGGTTGCTGTTGGCATCATATTCGCTTGCTAACACATTGCCCAGAGGATCAGTTGTTTTGACAAGCTTGCCCATCACATCATATTCGTATTTATAGGTTTGATCTGCTCCCGCCCGGATGGTTTTGCTTACCTCATTGCCTTCCTTATCATAGCTGTGAAGGATAGACGTGCCGTTAGAGAGCGTCATGTTTGTCAATTGGTCTGCCTGATCATACGTATAGGTTGTTTTTTCACCTTTTGCATCCGTTTCAGACGTTTTCTTACCAGTTTCATCATAATCAGTTGAAGTGGAGAAACCTAGTTCGTCCTCTTCCTTGGTCACATAGTTGCCATTACTGTCGTACGTGCTTTTTGTCAGAAGGCTTCCTTCAATCAGACGGATATCATCAAACCAGACTGTGCCTGTCGCACTCTTTTGGAACAGAATGCTAACGTCCACTTTATTAATCGGCTTTGTTTTCGGTATAACAACTGCAGCCCGGTTCCATTCCTGTGTTCCAGAAGGGAATTTGGCATTGTATACACCTGTGCTGCCGTCCGCGTAAGTGACATTAGCCTGCAGAGAATAGTCTTTTTCATCTGTAAACTTGACACTGCTTGCTTTCGACATGCCTGTCAGTGTGAGATAAACCGGTTTGTCATTTGCGCTTTGCCCTAAGACAACGGTTTGTTTTGTTACTGATCCGGCTTGGGACGCACTGGTCCGGGCAGCTTTTAACGATACATCATCATTAAAGCCTTCTTCAGAATCAACGGATGTCCCGCTTACATTCCAGTTTTCCGTTGCTGATGTGAAGCTGCTGTTTTGAACTGGGTTATAGCTCGATGATACTTCGCCTTTTTCCAGCTGGACTTCATCAAACCATGCTTTTCCTTTGCCATCTTTATCTTTATGATCGACTTCCATATACACAACAGCTTTTCCTGCATTCGCTGGAGTCGTAAAAGTGATTTGCCGTTTTGTCCAGTCATTTTTTCCGGCTAATGCACTGTATTCATTGTGAATCCATTGAATTCGTTTTTGATCTTTGTCTCGCAAATCAATGTTAAAGTAGGCTCTTGATTTCGCAAGATCTGTTTTGATTTTCCCGCTTAATGTATAGGTTGTATTCGGCTCCAGCTCAACTGTTTGTGTTGCTGACGAATACCCATGATCTGTTCCGGCAGACGTTGATTGGCTCAAGACTTCCAATGCCTTTGATCCGGAAAGAACCCCGCTTTTATCGGTGATAATTGAGATTTTGCCGCTGTCTTTAGAAGCAGTCATATTCCAGCCGGATTTTTGTGCTTCAAAGCTTCCATCTTTCAAAATATTAGTTGAAGCTGATAAATCTTTGCTGGATTGAATCAGATTTCCGTATTTATCATAAACGGCTGCTGACGATGATTTTCCACTCTGATCGGTTTCGGATACAGCATCCAGTCCGTCATAAGCAATATCCGTGACATTGCCCTCGGTATCCTTCATTTTTGTGACATCGTTGTTTTTGTTGTATTCGTATGTCTCAGTTCCATATGCGTCTTTAACAGACGTAACGTTGCCATCTTTGTCATATTGATAGCTTTCCGTTGCTTTTCCGGTGCCGACGTCGTTTGGATCGACATCTTCTACAACATTGTTGCCTTCATACTTTGTATTCGTTGTAATTTTTAACCCTTCCGCATCATCAATGACCTGAATCGGATTTCCCGCTTCATTATAGCCGTACTGTACTTTCCGGCCATTCGGCTGTGTCATGAGAAGCGTCTTTTTATCAGCATCATAGCTATAGACATATGTCTCTTTCTTAGCGTTAATCGCTTTATCGAGACGGTGTCCATTATACTGATATTCGGTAAAGACAGGCTTTGCTTCGGTACTGTTGGCTGAATATTGTTTGACAAGGCGCCCTTCGCCATCATAGTCATAGCTTGTGACAGTCCCGTCTGTATCTGTAACCTTCTTCAGCAAATCATTCTCATATGAGTAGGTGACTTTCTTATTCTTAGGTCCGGTGATGGAAGTCACATGGCCGTTTTCATCATAGGTAAATGCAAGCTTGCGGCCTGATGCATCTGTAATGGCGGTCAGTTGATTTTTGTCATTGTAAGTATAGACAGTTGCATTGTTGTGGCCATCCACTACTTTTTGGAGTTTGCCGCCTTTTTTATTGAAATAAGCATTGGTTTGATCTTTTGTTTTTAATATGAACTGATCAGCTGTTTCTGTTAATTCAAGATATACACCGGTCGGCGGCTGATACGTGCCATCGGCTTTTTTCGTGAATCGATGTGTCGTAGCGTCTTCATCGATATACATTGCCCCGCCATCCGTTGAGATGACAGATGTTTCTGCATCAGCATACCAGCCTTGCCCAAATAAGTGATCAGAGCTGTCAAGACTGTTGTAGGTTCTCGATAAGCCAAGTCCCGGACCGCGTCCGTCAATTGACAAATCTTCTTCATTCACAATGACATTGCCTGTCGCACCATTTAACTGGCCGCTTGGGATATCAATGATAGACCAGTATTCTTCTGTCCCAAGGAATTCTGCGCCTTCATGGAACGTTGGGTTAAAGGGCGCTGTCGGAATCGTTTCACCATTCGCATCATAAGCGACAAGCGTGAAAGAATAATTCTTCTTCCCTTTGTAATTTCCATTTGCATTGTTATAGACAGGTGACGGATCGAGGGCTAATTCCCCGCCTTTTCCATCTGTATGAAGCTTATAGCTTCCGGCTTTGATTTCCTCAGAAGTCGGCCAAATGTTTTTATTTTGGGTTGTCCAATGATCCGCGTCACCCACATCAAAGGACTGATATTCCTTACCGTTGTAAATGTTAACTTTATAGCCTTTCGCATTTTGAACCTTTTCCCATATCAAATTCACATAACCCGTTTGACTCGATTTTGTATTTGTATACAAATAGCCAGTTACATTCTTTGGCCTAGCGATATCAGGAAGTGCCGGGTTAGCAGCCGGGGATGCAATCGCTTCGCCGTCTTTGTTGTATGCGATAATTTTAAACGAGTAATTTCTTTTGGCTCCATCTCCCCCGGCGTTTTTATAGGTTGGTCCGGGATTGATCGGCAGCTCTGCTCCGCTTCCGTCCTTTAGGTGAAGAGCATATTTTCCCGCCTTGATTTCTGCACTTGTCGGCCAGATCTTTTTCCCTTTTGTGGTCCAAGACGTCTGATTTCCGAGATCAAGTGTCTCAAAGCCTTTCCCATTGAACACCTGAACCTTATAGCCGGTTGCACCGGATACAGCTTTCCAAGAAAGGTCGAAGTATCCTGTGGCATTCCCATTATTGTAGCCCTTTGCTGACGGTGCTTGTGCTTTTCCTACATTAGGGATAACGGGCTTTGCCGGTGCGGACATCGCTCCTTCACCTTGGTCAAATATCGCACTGACGCCAATCCAATAGTTTTTGCTTGTGGCATAGCTTCCGCCGGAGTTCTTATAGACCGGGGATGGGTCTAATGCCAATTCAGCTCCATCCTTGCCGTCCAGATGCAGTTTATATCGCTTGGAGGCAATTTCTGCGCTCGTAGGCCAGATTTTTTTCCCTTTTGTGCTCCACGACGTGACGTTGCCTGTAGAGATCGCTTGATATTCTTTACCATTGTAAATCCATACCTTATACCCTTTCGCACCTTCAACCTTTTTCCAACTGATATCAAAATAACCAGTGGAATCACCATTGTGATAGGCTTTAATTGTAGGGGTGTTTCCCTTTGGTATGGTATACGTCACTTCAATATACGGTTTATTGGCGGAGTTCGCTGAAGAAATTAGTTTTTTCCAGTATTCCTTACCGTTTCCGTTTGTATGAAGCTTAAACCCATAGTTGGCCCCGCCGGAGTTCCATGACTTTACAGCAGCGGTCACATCATAACTCGCCCACTGTCCTTTATGGACGTCGGCTTTTCCGATATTTTTAGATGCCGGTTTGGTGTTCCATGTCACTTTTGCATTATCATAATTGCTGTTGACCGTATCCAGCCAAAGACCGGTTGCCTTTGTTCCATAATAGGAATGGGCTACGTATGTTTTTAATGTAGCTTTAGTGACAGTCATATTTTGAATTGGCTTTAGGTTGTTAAATTTCATGAACGCATAGTTTGTGCCTGTTGTTTTGTCATAATAGC
This sequence comes from Bacillus sp. FJAT-14266, assembly GCF_001719225.1. Taxonomy (NCBI): domain Bacteria; kingdom Bacillati; phylum Bacillota; class Bacilli; order Caryophanales; family Bacillaceae; genus Bacillus; species Bacillus sp. FJAT-14266. The sequence continues at coordinate 358,653 of NZ_CP017072.1, read as the reverse complement.
CCGTTTTCAGTACATAGGCCTTTAAATTAGCATCCCATTTTTGTGAGGAGGCCGAATAGTTCGTCGTCGGGTAGGCACTCATGACAAACGTATCCGATGAAACAGATAAAGAAGTTGACGGGTCGATAGATACTGGATATACGCGTTCTGGGTCTTTCAGCCAGTTCTCGTCTGCCGTAAGATGAAGCAAATACCCTTCTTCATTCTTTTCTAGCTTATAGCTGACTTTGTCTGACCGTTCAACCTCGCCGGAAAGCTCATCTAGTTTTGAATCCGTCATAAAAGGTTTAGGCACAGAAAAAACAACTTTGCCTTTTTCATCAGAAAAATCAATGGATCCATCCTCTTGTTCTTTAGCCTGCAAATCGGTTTTTAACTGAAATGTAAATGTGTTGTATCCATCATACTGATGAAGGACTAAATCTTCTTTTATGTTTTCATTGAATGTGAAAGTCTGAAGATCAATATTCGGAAAAACATCCGGATACACAATCTCATTACTGTCAGTCTTATAATCTGCTGAGGTATCTTTCGGAGTAAGTGAAGTTTTATTCGGGCCTTTCGCTTCTACAAGTGAATATGTAACCTTATGGTCATTATGCTCAAAAGTCGCATAAAGCCCGTTCTTCATTTGCTTTTGAAAATCTGAATTCAAAATAGCGTTCTCTGTCTGGACTTGTTTGCTTGTCGACTCTTTTAACTCAGGAGAAATGTCTTCCCAGTCGGCATCAGGTGTTTCCTTTGTATGAATAGGATCAAGGTATACTTCCTGTTTATAGACACCGTCACCTTCATAATAGAGTTTTGTATTTTCTGTTCTTTCAGAGGTGATCTCACCCTCTTTGTTTATATCTTTTGGATCAAAAGGTACAGCTTCCTCAGATTGTTCTTTCTGAAGAGTTTCTTCTGGATCATCGGCAGCAATACGATTTCCATTCTCTTCTTCTGTGGTTTTTGCCAGTACATCGGCTGGCACTAATGAAATTATTAAAGCCAACACTAAAAATGCTGCAATGAACCTTTTAAAGTTTCGCCTCTTTCTTTTTTTCATTTTCTCTCTCCTTTTGTAATAAAAGTAATATTTACTCAATAATCTTAACTAGACTGAAATATTATTACAATATTTTTCTAGAAAATTTATCTTATTTTAAGGATTAGCGAGAGTCAATTGACCTAAAACAAAAAAAGGCCGCATAGGCCTTTTTACATTTTCCATTATTGCATTTGTTCAATATCCGTACCCTCAGCTGCCACATTCACCTTCCCCTGCCTCCTGACAAGCGTCAAGGCCATGCCCGCAAAGATCATTACGATGCCAAGCGTTTGATAGAGGTCAGGGCGGAAGCCTGTGAAGACGGTATCGAGCACGATTGCGACAGCGGGGTCGAGAAATACAATAATTGAAATAAATTTCGTTGATAAAAATCGCAAACTGTCAAAAAACAACAAATATACAATACCCGTATGGATGATGCCGGTAGATACCACCATAATCCAGTTTCCCTGAGATAGGTCAGCAAAAGCGCCAAAGTGAATAAACGGAATCAAGATGATAACCCCTAAACCCGTCTGCAAGAAGGTGGTCGTGTAAGGACTGAGATTGTGAATGCCTTTTCCCAATAAAGTGGTGAACGCATAAAACAGTGCGGCGAGAACTGCCCATATGATCCCTGATCCCATCAGCTGTGTCAATGAAGTGCTGCCGTTAATCCCGGAAATCAGCGCAGTTCCCAGAAAGCAGATGATAATGGAGCTGACGGAGATCACATTTAATTTCTCTCTGTAGAAGAAGCTCCCCAGAAGAAGAACAAGCACCGGCGCTAGATGATAAACGGAGATGGCAATTGTAACGGACGTTTCTTCAAAAGACTTAAATAAAAACACCCAGTTGAATACAAGAAAGAAACCGCACGCCAATGTTTGCAGCACGTCTCTCTTGCTCCATTTTTCAGTTTTATACTGGCCGGACGCCAGCCAGCAAAGGCCTAAAAATAGCGTTGCGCAAAGGCAGCGGACAAAGACCAATTCAAATGACGGCAGATTGGTATGCTCTGAGAAAAAGCCGATGGAGCCGAAAATCACCATAGAGATGACCATTTTGATTACGGCTGTTGATTTTTGTTTTGGTGTGATTGAGAGATCTTGCTGCATCAAGCGTATTCTACCTCCAATACTGCATAGCATAAACTGTTTTTTGTGAATTCAGAAATCTACACATAGAATTCCTCTTTTTTACATGTAGATATTATAACACTTCTATTCTAAATAAAAAAAAGCGCCCAAGGGCGCTTTTTTTACAAATCTATCGAACAATCAAAACCGGGCATGTTGATAATTGAGACACTTTATGGCTGACGCTTCCAAGCATCATTTCTTTCAGGCCGCTGATCCCCCGGCTACCAACTACAATCAGGCTGACGCCTTTCTCTTTTGCGTGATTTAGTATCTCATGCGCCGGCTCGCCATTCGTGTAAATGGTTTCAGCTTGAACGCCTTTTTTGGCTGCTTTTTCTTTTGCATTTTCAAGGATTTTCAGGCCCTCTTTTTTAACCTCGTTCCTGATTTCATCAATAAAGTGTTCAGGCACATAGACAATTCCCGTCAGAGAAGAAGTCGTGACGACGGCTTCTCTCCCCACATGAAGAATGCTTAGTTCCGCTTGCTGCTCTTTTGCCAAATGCACTGCGGCATCAAGCGCTTTTGCACTCATGTCTGATCCGTCAATCGCTACTAACATTTTGTTAAACATGCTCTTCCCGCCTTTCGGACTGTGGGTGGTTCATCTTTCTCTTTTATTGTCAGCCTGCATTTCGTTATTGTCAATTGAAGCGCATGAGTTTTCAAAAATTTGTCAGATACTCTCTCCGTTTGTGGCGATGACCTGCTGATACCAGTTGAAGCTTTTTTTCTTGATGCGGTTAAATGTTCCATTTCCTTCATTGTCCCTGTCCACATAAATGAAACCGTAGCGTTTTTTCATTTCCGCAGTAGATGCGCTGACAAGGTCAATTGGCCCCCATGATGTGTATCCGATTAATTCAACGCCGTCCGCAATGGCTTCGCGCGCTTCAATTAAATGATCACGCAGATAGTTGATTCTGTAATCGTCCTGAATCGTGCCGTCCTCTTCAACCTTGTCTACAGCGCCAAGGCCGTTTTCAACAATGAACAGCGGCTTCTGATAACGGTCGTATAAGGTGTTGAGCGTGATGCGTAAGCCTTTCGGATCAATTTGCCAGCCCCATTCTGATGATTTGAGGTAAGGGTTTTTGACTCCGCCCAGCAGGTTGCCCCCTGATTTTGCAAGCTCTTCCGGATCTGTGCTCGCCGCCATCGACATGTAGTAGCTGAATCCAATATAATCCACCGTATGTTCTTTCAAGAGCTCTTCATCGCCTTCAGCCATTTCAATTTCAATATTGTTTTCTGCCAGATAGCGTTTCATATATCCCGGGTATGCGCCTCTTGCCTGAACATCTGAGAAGAAAAGTGTTTTGCGCTCATTCTCCATTGCCGCGAAGACATCCTCCGGCTTAGAAGTCATCGGATAGGTTGTCGTTGCCGCTATCATACAGCCGATTTTCGAATCAGGAATGATGTCGTGACCCGCTTTGACAGCAAGAGCACTGGCCACAAATTGGTGGTGTGCCGCCTGGTACATCGCGTTTAATTTGTTTTCTCCTTCTTCAAAAACAAGACCGCCTCCGGTAAATGGCGCATGGAGCACTACGTTAATTTCATTAAACGTCATCCAATACTTCACTTTGTGTTGATAGCGTTTGAAAACCGTTTTGGCATAGCGTTCATAAAACTCTATGACTTTGCGATTCTTCCAGCCGCCATAATTTTTCACTAAACCGAGCGGCATTTCATAATGAGAGATGGTTACGACAGGCTCAATATGATGCTTTAACAGCTCATCAAACAGATCATCATAAAATCTGAGGCCGTCTTCATTGGGCTCCTCTTCATCGCCATTCGGAAAAATTCTCGTCCACGCAATCGATGTGCGGAACGCCTTAAATCCCATTTCTGCAAATAAGGCGATATCCTCTTTATAACGATGATAAAAGTCAATCCCGTTGTGATACAGATTCAAGGAAGTCATTGATTCATCAAATGGAGACATGATCCCGTTCGGCGATACGTCAGCTGTCGAAAGCCCCTTACCACCCTCGTTATAAGCACCCTCCACTTGGTTGGCAGCAACTGCGCCGCCCCATAAAAATCCTTCTGGAAATCGTTTTGCGTTTGAACTCATATTGATCACCCCATTAGTTTTTTCAAGATAAAGCAAGCAGCGCTTCTTTTGTCTGCACTTTACCGATCTCTTTCACCGGCGAAAATGAATATTGGTCTGTGTTGGTCACGATCACCGGGGTAATGACGTCATATCCCGCGGCTTTGATTTGCTCCAGATCAAAGGACACGAGCGGATCTCCCGGTGCGACCTTGTCGCCTTCTTTGACGTGAGCCGTGAACCATTGTCCCTCCAGCTTCACCGTGTCCAATCCAATGTGTATGAGTATTTCAGCTCCCTGATCACTCGTAATGCCAATTGCGTGTTTTGTTTTAAAAATGGTGGTAACGCTTCCACGAACAGGCGACACAACTTCTCCTTCTTCAGGCTCTATGGCAAATCCTTTTCCCATGATCCCGGCAGAAAACACTCCATCATTGACTTCACTTAATGCTTTCACTTCTCCTTTAATCGGGCTATGAATAATCTCTCTGCTGCCCGGCTGCTGGCTGCCGTCAGAAGGCACATCCTCGAATCCAAGCAAATACGCAGCTGCTGTTCCCGCCGCAAACGCAATCACAAGGCCGATCATCGCGTAAATAAACGTTGGGCCGATAAAGACAGGGATGCTCGGGAGACCTGCATTCCCCCGACGATATAGGAAGCAACACCCGTCATGCCGTAAAACGCGCCACCGGCTGCACCGCCAATCAAAGCGGCCGCAAACGGCTTTTTCAATCGCATATTCACGCCGTACATCGCAGGTTCTGTGATCCCCATCAGCGCCGTGATGCTCGTGGTAAGCGCGAGTGATTTAAATTTTTTGTTTCTGGAGCGAAGGAAGACGGCAAATGATGCGCCTGCCTGCCCCATATTCGCCAAAAACATAGCTGGCAGTAAATAATCGTGGCCGTTTTGAGCGATGTTGTTGATCATAATTGGCACAAAGGCATAATGCATGCCCGTCATAATGATTAAAGAGAATGTTCCCGCCAGCAAAATCATCGCCACAAGCCCTGCATGATCAAACAAATAATTGACCCCAGAAGACAAGTATTCTCCTAAAATAGCACCAAGCGGACCGACTGTAATCAATGTCAGTGGCACGACAATCAATAATGTCAACGTCGGAACCACAATCAATTTGAGAGACGAGTGTGTAAAACGGTCAATCCATTTTTCTACGTACGAAGCAATCCAAATCGCCAGCAAAATTGGGATGACCGTTGACGAATAAGTGGCAGCGGTTACAGGAAGCCCGATAAAGGAAATCGGTTTCCCCGCACCGAGCAGGGCTGTCAAATCCGGATGCAGAATCGCCGCCGCAATGGCTGCCGCTACGTACGGATTGCTTCCGAATTTTCTCGCCGCACTCATCGCTAGCAGGAGCGGCAGGAAGTAGAACGCACCGTCACCGACAGCCGTCAAAATGACATGAACCTGGCTCTTCTCCGCCATCCAGCCAAACGTAACTGCCAGCGCAACAAGCCCTTTGATCATCCCCGCTCCCGCAATCGCAGGCAGAATCGGGGTAAACACACCAGAAATCACATCAAAGACCGCACTCAGCACATTCTTTTTCTGAGAGGATGAACCAGCGCTCTTTTCATCACTGAGATTGCTGTGCCGCACAATCGCCTGATACACCTTCGGCACATCGTTTCCGATAATGATTTGAAACTGCTCGCCGCTGATATTGGTGCCCATCACTCCAGGCAGCTGCTCCAGCTGACTGCGATCCGCCTTCGAATTGTCATGAAGATTAAAACGCAGCCTCGTCATGCAGTGAATCACGCGCTGAACGTTGTCTTCACCGCCTACGAGTTGTAATATGTCCTTCGATAATTTATCATAATCCATGTGTATACCTCCTTTTTATGGGGGGACTGCTGGGAGAAAGGTGGCCGCCTTTCACCAGCTTTTTTTGTATCAAATGCTGCATCACCTCCTAAAAGAGAATAAAAAAAACCTAAATGACACAGATTGCGAGAGTCTCCTCCTGCACCTGCACCATTTAGGTTTTGCCTGCTTTCGCAGTAACAATCCTGACGGGTCGTTTTATTTGTTTGCAGGTATACTTTAGCACTAGATTCGCGTGATGTCAACGCTTTCATTTTTGGTGTTGACTATCGTTTCTAGAACAAAAGTAATCATAAAGATTTGAACTTAGTATTAACTTCAATAAAAAATTATTGTAATTAAAAACCTTGAAAGGATTTTTTTCCAATCAAGGTTATAAATCGTTACCGTTTAAATTTTTTTTTAAAGACTTCTTTATCTGTACTATTACATTCTTTAGCCAATCTATTGGTTCTAAATTAAACGCAGGAAAATACACGCCATCTGCGCAAGATTGAATGTAATCGTTTTTCTTATTATCTGAATGCTCACTTTCAATAAAATCCGTTAAAAAGACAATAGCATTCTCCAAATATTCCTTACTTTCCTCTGTTAATAACTCTTGTATAGCGTCATCAGGAGTTTCAATATCTTGATGGAATGTTCCAGCCAAAAATTGAAAAACAGGGTCCTTCTGTTTATTGATGCTCCTTTAAGGGAGAGGTAACGGGATAATGTTAAAATCATTCATCATCTAATAAATCAAGATAATACTGATCATTCTCTTCTATTTTTCTTAAGAACTCGGTAAGAGAAGTTGCAATTTGAATATCATAATAGTAAATCGGATTTTTATTATTATCATTTAATTCAATTGACATTAATGCCGATTCACTACCTTCAAAAAATATTAATTTATCATTCTCAAACTCATCATATATTTCTATGTCAGGATAAAATTCAAAGTCATTTATCCTCAATCGAAAGTCTCTTACAGAATATGGATCCAAAATGCGATTAGTATTAAACTCTGATCCTTTAATAAACCCATAGCCAACTTCTAAATAAAAATTCACTAATTCACTAGGTAATTTTAAGTTTAAATTTTTTTCAACCTCTTCAATCTCACTTTGATTCACTGGATAAAAATCATTTTCTTTGTTTGATTTTATAAAATTATAACTCATTTTTTTTTGCCTCCTTTAAATAATTCATTTGCTGGTGAGCCTGTACCATGAATCCCAGCTTGATGCTCGTTAGGAAATTTTGCTGGATGCATATTCCACCATTCATGTTCTCCGCCAAAAGTATTTTCAATTATATGGTGAGCATCATACTTATCCCCTTTTTTTCTAATAATTTTACCTGTTTTTTCAGATACAACATTTTCCTTATAAACAGGCCATTTTTGTCCAGTGTTTTCTTCCCATTCTTTTATAACTTTATTTTTTACTTTATCAAATTTAGTCCTGTGTTTTGCAGTCTCTATTGGTGACATTTTTTTATATTCTTTATTTCTTAATGCTTCCTTTAATTTATCTATTTGATTTTTAGGTAATTCTCTACCTGTGCGTTGTTCTATATCTCTAGCATACTTTTTTATTAAATCAGAATTAATTTTATTAGCAGATCCACTTACATCATTCGCAATTTTCCCTTTATCCTTAGCAACGTTTTTAACTTCCGAAGCCTTCTTAGCCTTTTTCCCATCATTAATAAGTTTATTAATATCTATTAACTTTTCTAACTTAGCTATTTTGGCAAATGGTACTGAGTTTATGGAGGCAACAACACGGTCTTTCCCTGTGACTTTTTCGCCTGATACCGGATCTCTGCCCGTGGCTGCCTTAAAAAGATCATACACGCCGGTAAGTTCTACAGCCGTCTCCAAAATTTTCACATATCCATTCTCATCCACTTTAATGTCCGAAAGCGAGACGACAGGTTCAAGCTTCATGTCATTACCAGATATGTATACATTGTAAAGTGTATCATTATAAACGACTTGCTTAACCTCTGCATTTGAGAAATCAGTTTTTATATGTTCTCTATGTTCACTCGTATTATACACTTTACCATTGATAACGATGATATTTTTACTTACCTTTTTAGAATCACCCGTTTTGACAACTGAATCCACTTTAGACTTTTCATTCTCGGCTAATTTCTTCAGCATCATCTCCAGCGGAGAATCATCCGCCTGCTTCATTTGCGGGTTAATCGCGCCGAAGGTTTGGTTGATGTTTTCTTCTTCCTGTGATTTCAGGATAGAGCCGCTTTTGTAGCCTGTGATTTCAATTTTCGGATCGGTGTACATGGTTTCGAGCTGGTCTATATATTTTTTCATCGTTTGAAAATCTGATTTTGCGGTTTCTAGTGCTTGGGTTTGCTGGCCGTCAAATTGAAAGAGCTTATGCAGGGTGTCCGAAATCAGTCGCTCAGCCTGTTCTGTTTCCATTCGGAAAAAGGTATCATTGACTGCCGGCAAGCTGACGATGTGGCCGATGGCTGATGTCTGGCGATTGACTGCGTCAGTGAGCTGCTCTGTCACTTCTCGTGCATGCTTGACCCCGTGTCTTGCATCGTGTGAGAGAAAAGCCTCTGCAATCATGCCGTGGGAGTCAGATTCTACAGAGGAAATCGCATGCTGTGTTTGTTTCAGCACTTTTTTGTATTCGTCGATAAACATGCCAAAGAAAAGGAGAAAAGGCTTGTGACACTCCTCGTAAAAAGTCCGGATGGCATCTCCGCCTTTTCCTTTTAGCGCATCCTTCATGCCTGCCAGGTGCTCAACGCTTTTTTCCAGCTTCTCCAGCTGTTGTTTTTGCTTGTCCAGTTTCTCAATCGTATGCTGAATGCCCTCGTGAAGAGCATGGACATCTAATGTTTTCAATCCCTTGTCCTCCCGCGCTTTATTTCATGGAAGATGATATGTTTTCGTCCGTTTCCTTCATGGCGTTTACCGCGCTTTCCGTTTGTGCGATATGCTTGGCCAGAACAGACGCATATGCTTCAGTGAGCTCTTTGATGTCCTTATTTAATTGCTCGATGGACTTTACAACATTCAAATGGTTTCTGCCTGAGAGATGGCCGGGCAAGGAGGATTTGAGTTCCGCTGAATTCTTAAGCTGAGAGAGCCCTTGCTTCACTGTGCCATAGACCATTTTGATTTCCTGTGCCATTTGTGCTCACCTCACTTTTTATGTTTTTCCTTCTCTATTTCATGCTCTATCCTCGTGATTTGGCGTCTTATAGAATACACATCGCCCTCTAATGAATGGATTTTTCCTTCTATGCTTTCGATGATTCCGCTGACTTGATCGCTTTTGATTTGCTGATATGCTTTGTTCATTCCTTCACGAATATCTTCAAACCGCTGAGCATGTGTTCCTCTCCATGCCTCCCGGTTAAGATGAGGCCGGTGAATGAGATGCTGGGCCTCGGAGAATTCGTGTTTGATTTGCCTGATTTCGTGCAGCACTCGTTTTAACTGATGGATCTGTTCCTGCTTTTCATGTAAGTCGGCTTTTACCGAATGTAACAACATTTCACTATGCATGCCGCAACACCTCGTGTTTCTATCAAACTGTGTCAATTCTTGACAATACAGACTATTTTCATATTACATGATGGGTCATATTGGATAAATAGGTAAAAAGGATTGTCTTGAGGAACTTTATCCCGGTTCTAAATAGCTAAAAATTCAATTTCATAACTTTGTAAGAGGGAGAATCATCATAATGGGGACTTTTCGTTTAGGTCTTGAACCCCGCTATCACTTCTGTTTTTTCTCTCGCTCAACCATTTCTTATAGTCAATAAAACTCATAAAAAAGCGCCTTCTCTAGAAGGCGCTTCTCCATCTTATTTAGATCCCCATACAGCCTCACCGCTGCCATTCAACACACTAAACGTCATCACGTTCTTCTCTCTCACCGAATTCCACTGGCGTAAAAATACGCCATTATACTTCTTGCCAGCTAACGTAAGTTCAGCTGTATTCTTTCCGGTGTTCTGCCATGTTCCGGTCATTTCCCCGGAAATGGTGTGGTTTTTGTTGAGCTGGATGTTGATGGGTTTTTTGATGTCGGCTGAGATGTCTTTTCCGTGCTGAATGAGCTTGTATGTTCCTGTGATGTCTTTTTGTTTTACTTCTTTCAATGTTTCGCCCGCATAACGATAGGGCGCTGCTACCGGCCAGCCGTCTTTGTTCATGAACAATTGGTGGACTCTGACTTCGTGTTCCTCACCCCTGCCCGGGAAGCGGGTGTGGAAGATTAAATAGGAACGCCCGGTTTTCTGGTCATAGTATGCGGAGTTGTGGCCTGGTGAGACGTACCCGGTGCCTTTTTCATTTTCTGTTTCAAAAGTGTAGCTGCCCATGAGTTTGACGCCGTATGGTTCGATGGAACGGTCGTCGAAGAATGTGCCTTCTTTGCCGCGGACGTCGAGCATTGGATTGCCTTCTGCATCATAGTAAGGGCCGTCTGGTTTCTTGGAGCTGGCCACACGGATGTTATAGCCGCCTGTTGCATCGAGACCGCCATATGATAGGTATAAGTAGTAGTATTGGGTGTCTGGATTGTAGAGAACATACGGGCCTTCGATTCTGCTGTGGTTGCCGCCGAGCAGTTTTTTCCCGTATCCCTGCCCAGGAAGCGGGAAGCCCGTTTTCGGATTCATTTCAAGTATGAAAATGCCGCCTGAGTATGATCCGTACACCATCCACAGCTTGCCGTCTTTATCAAAGAAGGTATGCGGGTCGACGACATTCGGGTGTTTGGTTGCGTCATACGGTGTTCCATCGCTGCTTGTGCCTTCCATTCCTGATTTCAAAAAGATGCCTTTGTTTTTGTATGGGCCTTCGATGTTGTCAGCAACGGCAACACCCATGGCGGATCTTGGCGAATCGCCGCGGCAGGCGTTGTAGTACATGTAGTATTTGCCGTCCGCCAGCTGCGTGACGTCAGCCGCCCAAAGAGTATCGGATTGCGCCCATTCGAAGGTTTCTTTTAATTCTTCATAGACATTCGGGATAAGTGGGTTGTCATTGCTTACGCTGGTGGTCAGCTGCTGCCATTGCATGAGGTCATTCGATTTAGCTGAAGCGAGATGAGATCCAAAAACATAAAAAGTGCCGTTTGTTTCAATGATGGAAGGGTCATGGACGCTGACTTCTTTAAATATAGGTTTTTGTGCATAGACGGAGTTTGGGAGGGTGAAGGCCATGATAAGAGCTGCAAGAAAACATACACAGAACAATCGGTTGAACATCTAAACAATTCGCCTCTCTTTTTTATTAAATTTTAAACGCTTACATTTTCTATGAAGAAACACCGGCCCTTTAGGAAGGCCGAATGTTTTCATATTCAAACGGATAGGTGATTTCTCACTTCACTTACATAGTCAGACTGATGTCTGTCTGTTTTGCGCAGAACTTGTTGCTTGCATATCCTCTCCTTCATAGTTCAACTCTTTTGCTGTTTCTCCTTCTTCAATTACTTCTGTTTCTACATTTGCGTACGTAATGAATACCTTGTCCAGCCTTGTGAAGTCGTCGACTTTTCTCCGGTAACTACGCCTCTTTTGGGCACTTTAGCCATCATTGTCAGCAATATGACAGCGGCCGCTTCCACTTCTGTCAGGGTATCGTATGCAATGTGCTGAAAAAACCCATCCTGCTTTCTGCGTCGCGCTATTACAATAGCAATCTAACTTGTTAAAGACTGTAAAAAATCTTTTGACTTCTGCTGCTGAACCAATTAATATAATACTCAGTTAATAGTTATCAGAATTTTTAGGAATTGAGTGATTCATATGACACTGCATAAAGAGCGTCGGATCGGCCGGCTGTCTGTTCTCCTGCTGCTGAATGAGGCGGAAGAAAGTACGCAGGTTGAGGAGCTGGAGCGAGACGGATGGAAGGTCTGTCTTGGCAAGGTAGGATCAATGGACGCGCATAAAGTAGTAGCCGCAATTGAAACCGCTTCCAAAAAGAGCGGTGTCATTCAATCTGAGGGTTATCGGGAGTCACATGCGCTTTATCATGCGACGATGGAGGCTTTGCATGGCGTGACCAGAGGTGAAATGCTGCTAGGATCGCTGCTTCGGACGGTGGGCTTGAGGTTTGCCGTTTTGAGGGGAAATCCTTATGAAAGTGAAGCGGAAGGCGATTGGATTGCTGTCTCGCTTTACGGAACAATCGGGGCGCCGATTAAAGGTCTTGAGCACGAGACATTCGGTGTTGGAATTAATCACATATGAAACAGCCCATAGATCTTAGACGATAGGGGGCTATGCGTGAAAACAGAAGTTCACAGCATAGCTCCTTTTTGTATGGGTGCTTTACCAAAGTAAAGAAAAAGGAGTTGGGCTTATGGTGACTTTAGACGGTTCTTCATTGACAACAGCCGACGTCGCTCGTGTGCTGTTTGATTTTGAGGAGGCAGCGGCTTCTGAGGAAAGTATGGAGCGCGTGAAAAAAAGCAGAGCGGCAGTGGAACGGATTGTACGCGACGAAAAGACAATCTACGGCATCAACACCGGATTTGGCAAATTCAGCGATGTCCTGATTCAGAAAGAAGACTCGGCGGCGCTGCAGCTGAATTTAATCCTTTCTCATGCCTGCGGAGTCGGCGACCCTTTTCCTGAGTGTGTTTCCAGGGCAATGCTGCTTTTGCGCGCCAATGCGCTGTTAAAAGGCTTTTCCGGTGTACGCGCTGAGCTGATCGAACAGTTGCTTGCTTTTTTAAATAAACGCGTCCATCCTGTCATCCCCCAGCAGGGATCACTTGGCGCAAGCGGAGATCTGGCGCCGCTTTCCCACCTGGCGCTTGCGCTGATCGGGCAAGGAGAGGTCTTTTTTGAGGGGGAAAGAATGCCGGCAATGACAGGCTTGAAAAAAGCCGGTATTCAGCCGGTAACGCTGACATCCAAGGAAGGGCTTGCCTTGATTAACGGGACTCAGGCCATGACTGCAATGGGAGTGGTCGCCTACATCGAAGCTGAGAAACTAGCCTATCAAACAGAGCGAATTGCCAGCTTAACGATTGAAGGTTTGCGGGGAATTATCGATGCATTTGACGAGGATATTCACTCAGCACGCGGCTATCAGGAGCAGATCGATGTCGCAGAACGAATTCGCTTTTATCTATCTAACAGCGGCCTGACAACCTCCCAGGGAGAACTGCGGGTTCAGGATGCCTATTCATTGCGCTGTATTCCGCAAGTACACGGTGCGACTTGGCAGACACTAGGCTATGTCAAAGAAAAATTAGAGATTGAAATGAACGCTGCTACAGACAATCCACTCATTTTCAATGACGGTGACAAAGTGATTTCCGGCGGAAACTTTCACGGACAGCCAATCGCCTTTGCCATGGATTTTCTGAAAATCGCAATATCAGAGCTTGCGAATATCGCAGAGCGTAGGATCGAACGACTTGTGAATCCGCAGCTGAATGACCTGCCGCCGTTCCTGAGCCCTCATCCCGGTCTGCAATCCGGTGCAATGATCATGCAGTACGCCGCGGCCTCACTCGTTTCTGAAAATAAAACACTGGCCCATCCTGCAAGTGTGGATTCCATTCCGTCATCCGCCAACCAAGAGGACCATGTCAGCATGGGAACCATCGCCGCTCGGCATGCTTATCAGGTGATCGCAAATACAAGGAGAGTCATTGCGATCGAAGCCATTTGCGCATTGCAGGCTGTTGAATACAGAGGCATAGAACATGCAGCGTCCTATACGAAACAGCTTTTTCAAGAAATGAGAAAAGTCGTGCCGTCCATTCAGCAGGATCGTGTTTTTTCCTATGACATTGAACGCTTGACTGACTGGCTGAAGAAAGAATCTTTAATACCTGATCATCAGAATAAAGAACTAAGGGGATGAACATATGACTGATGTAAAAAAATCAATCCGTGCCAACAGAGGAACAGAGCTTGAATGCTTAGGATGGGAGCAAGAGGCAGTGCTTCGGATGCTTCGAAACAACCTTGATCCAGAAGTCGCCGAGAAGCCGGAGGACCTCATCGTATATGGCGGGATTGGCAAAGCCGCACGGGATTGGGACGCTTTTCACGCCATTGAGCATTCCTTGAAAACATTAAAAAATGATGAAACATTGCTCGTGCAATCCGGAAAGCCCGTTGGCATGTTCCGTACACACCCGCAGGCCCCTCGCGTGCTCCTAGCAAATTCTGTTCTTGTTCCGAAGTGGGCAGACTGGGAGCATTTCCACGAACTTGAGAAAAAAGGGTTAATGATGTACGGACAGATGACGGCTGGCAGCTGGATTTACATTGGCTCACAAGGCATATTGCAAGGAACCTATGAAACCTTCGCTGAGCTGGCGCGACAGCACTTCGGGGACAGCTTAAAAGGAACGTTGACGCTGACAGCGGGTCTCGGCGGAATGGGAGGCGCCCAGCCGCTGTCAGTCACGATGAATGAAGGCGTCGTGATTGCCGTCGAGGTTGACGAGAAACGCATCGACAAGCGGATCGAAACAAAATACTGCGATCGAAAAACAGCATCGATTGAGGAAGCCTTAGCTTGGGCTGAAGAGGCAAAGCTGGCAGGAAAACCTTTGTCCATTGCACTTCTCGGAAACGCAGCTGAGGTGCATCACACACTTTTGAACCGAGGCGTCAAAATTGATATTGTGACAGATCAGACATCTGCCCATGACCCTTTAATCGGTTATGTTCCCGAGGGCTATTCCCTTGATGAAGCTGACCGTTTGCGTCAAGACACTCCAGAGCTTTACGTGCGCCTTGCGAAGCAAAGCATGAAAAAACATGTCGAAGCCATGCTGGCCTTTCAGCAAAAGGGCTCTATTGTATTTGACTACGGCAACAATATCCGGCAAGTCGCAAAGGATGAAGGGCTGGAGAATGCCTTCGATTTTCCGGGGTTTGTCCCTGCCTACATCCGCCCCTTATTCTGTGAAGGAAAAGGGCCGTTCCGCTGGGCGGCGCTTTCCGGAGATCCGGCAGATATTTACCGTACGGATGCGTTATTAAAAGAGCTGTTTCCGACAAATAAAGCCCTTCACCGCTGGATTGATATGGCACAGGAAAAAGTCACCTTCCAAGGCTTGCCGTCCCGTATCTGCTGGCTTGGATATGGAGAACGAAAAAAGATGGGCCTCGCCATTAACGAGCTGGTTAGAAGCGGGGAGCTAAAAGCGCCTGTCGTTATTGGGAGAGATCATTTGGACTGCGGGTCTGTCGCCTCTCCAAACCGGGAGACAGAAGCGATGAAGGACGGAAGTGACGCTGTTGGTGACTGGGCTGTGCTAAATGCGCTTGTCAACACGGCGGCGGGTGCAAGCTGGGTTTCTTTCCACCATGGCGGCGGTGTCGGAATGGGCTATTCCCTGCATGCCGGCATGGTTGCAGTGGCCGATGGAAGTGAGCTGGCTGACGAGCGGCTCGCGCGGGTCTTAACGAGCGACCCAGGAATGGGCATTATCCGTCATGCGGATGCGGGTTATGAACGTGCCGTTGAAGTAGCGAAGGAACAGGACATTATCGTGCCGATGCAAAAATAAAGGAGTGATGACATGCCAAAGCAAATTGATACGATTCTCATCAACATCGGTCAGCTTTTGACGATGGAAAGCAGCGGTCCGCGGGCAGGCAAAAGCATGCAGGATCTTCATGTGATCGAAGACGCTGTTGTCGGCATCCATGAACAGAAAATTGTGTTCGCCGGACAAAAAGGGGCTGAAGCCGGTTACGAGGCAGACGAAATCATTGACTGTTCGGGACGCCTTGTAACGCCCGGCCTCGTTGATCCGCACACCCATCTTGTATTTGGCGGATCTCGTGAAAAGGAGATGAACCTTAAGCTTCAGGGCATTTCATATTTGGATATTCTGGCGCAGGGCGGCGGGATTCTGTCTACAGTCAAGGATACCAGGGCGGCTTCAGAAGAAGAGCTGCTGCAAAAAGCCCATTTTCATCTGCAAAAAATGCTGTCCTACGGCACAACCACAGCAGAAGTGAAAAGCGGCTACGGCTTGGAAAAAGAGACAGAGCTCAAACAGTTGCGTGTCGCAAAAAAACTGCATGAAAGCCAGCCTGTTGACCTTGTTTCCACATTTATGGGGGCCCATGCGATTCCTCCCGAATATCAAAACGATCCAGATGAATTTCTGGATCAAATGCTTTCCCTTTTGCCGGAAATCAAAGAGCAGGAGCTCGCCAGCTTTGCTGATATTTTTACAGAAACAGGCGTTTTTACAGTCAGCCAATCCCGCCGTTATTTACAAAAAGCAGCTGAGGCAGGCTTCGGATTAAAAATACACGCAGATGAAATCGATCCGCTTGGAGGTGCTGAATTAGCAGGTGAGCTAAAGGCCGTCTCAGCCGACCATTTGGTAGGGGCATCGGACGAAGGCATAAAGAAATTGGCTGAGGCAGGAACGATCGCCGTCCTCTTGCCGGGCACGACATTTTATCTTGGCAAAAGCACATACGCCAGGGCAAGAGCTATGATTGATGAAGGGGTATGTGTCAGCTTGGCAACGGATTTTAACCCTGGCAGCTCGCCGACTGAAAATATCCAGCTGATCATGTCGATTGCCGCGCTTCATCTGAAGATGACTGCAGAAGAAATATGGCACGCGGTCACAGTCAATGCCGCATATGCCATAGGAAAAGGAGAAGAAGCCGGTCAGCTCAAAGCTGGCCGCTCAGCTGATCTTGTCATTTGGCAAGCCCCGAACTATATGTATATTCCGTATCACTACGGGGTCAATCATGTACATCAAGTCATGAAAAATGGAACAATTGTTGTCAACAGGGAGGGAGCCATTCTTGGATAAGTACCCTTTTCTCAGAGAGGCCGGATCTTCGTTTAAAGACCGGGATGTCACAAAAATGAGCGACCTGATCGCAACATGGGACGGCCAGGACATTAAGGGACCGGCGTTGATAGGTGTCCCCCTATCAAAATCCTCCATCAGTCATTCAGGCGCTTCCTTTGCACCCGGAACAATACGCCAGGCTCTGAAACATTCATCAGCCTATTCTGCTGAGCTTGGAGAGCACGTCGTATCAGAGCTTCTATATGACCTGGGGGATATCGATATTCATGTCACTGATATCGTAAAGTCACATCATCACATTTTCCAAACCATGCACGCTCTGCTTTCGGATCATCCGGATTGGGTGCCGCTCATACTTGGGGGAGATAACTCTATCAGCTACTCCACAATAAAAGCGATAGCACAAACAAAAGGAACGACAGCGGTGATTCAATTTGATGCCCATCACGATGTTCGCAATACGGAGGACGGGGGGCCGACAAACGGCACCCCCTTCCGCCGCCTTTTGGATGAAGAGATCATTGAAGGTCAACATTTGATCCAGCTGGGTATCAGAGAATTCAGCAACAGCCAGGCCTATGAAGCATATGCAAAAAAACATAACGTGAACATTCACACGATGGACATGATCCGGGAAAAAGGACTAATCCCAACGATAAAAGAGATTTTGCCTGTTGTTCAAGATAAAACAGATTTCATTTTTATATCTGTTGACATGGATGTCTTAGACCAGTCCCATGCACCCGGCTGTCCAGCGATTGGCCCGGGCGGCCTCTATACAGACGAATTGCTTGAAGCAGTCAAGTACATCGCACAACAGCCCAATGTTGCCGGGATTGAAATTGTTGAAGTCGACCCTACCCTCGATTTTCGAGATATGACAAGCAGAGCTGCAGCTCATGTTCTGTTACACGCATTAAAAGGAATGAAACTCTCCCCATTCAAGTGATCTTCTGGCAGGTTGTATTTTGGGTATAAGAAACTCATCTGCCTAAGGAATGGCAGCTAAAAGGAGGGCGAGACAGTGAATCTTCAGGAGAACAGCAGCCAACAGCTAAAACGCACAATGAAAAGCAGGCACCTATTTATGATCTCATTGGGAGGCGTCATAGGCACAGGACTTTTCCTCAGTACGGGCTATACGCTACATCAAGCCGGACCCGGCGGTACGATACTCGCTTATGTAATCGGCGGGTTGATGATGTACCTCGTCATGCAATGTCTCGGCGAATTGTCGGTTGCCATGCCGGTGACCGGCTCTTTTCAAAAATATGCTACAACATTTATCGGTCCATCTACCGGTTTTATGGTCGGCATCATGTACTGGATCAATTGGGTGGTGACGGTAGGCTCTGAGTTTACCGCATCCGGTATTCTCATGCAGCGCTGGTTCCCTGACAGCAGTGTATGGATGTGGAGTGCGATTTTTGCAGCCCTTCTTTTTATATGCAACGCATTTTCAGTTAAGTTATTTGCGGAAACTGAATTTTGGTTTTCCAGCGTAAAGATTGTCACCATTATTTTATTTATCATTTTAGGAGGAGCCGCCATGTTTGGCCTGATCTCTTTAAACGGAACGGCGGATGCTCCTATGTTGTCAAACTTCACAGATCATGGCGGGTTGTTTCCAAATGGCTTTCTCGCCGTTTTTATCGCGATGATATCTGTGAGCTTCGCCTTTTCCGGTACAGAGTTAATCGGCGTTACAGCAGGAGAATCAGCAAATCCTCAAAAGGATATACCGCGATCCATCCGTAATGTCGCATGGAGAACCGTGATTTTTTTCATTGGCGCTGTCTTCATATTATCCGGGTTGATTTCATGGAAGGACGCAGGCGTGATTGAAAGCCCGTTTGTCGCCGTATTTGCGGAGATCGGAATCCCTTACGCTGCTGATATTATGAATTTCGTGATATTAACAGCCTTGCTGTCTGTCGCCAACTCAGGCTTATATGCTTCGACCCGTATGATGTGGTCTTTAGCAAATGAAAACATGATCAGCTCCCGTTTTAAGAAAGTGACATCTAAAGGCATTCCTTTAAATGCCTTAATGATCAGTATGGCTGTATCTTGTTTATCTCTCGTTTCCAGTATCGTGGCCCCTGGAACTGTCTATGTGGTGATGGTAGCAATTGCTGGATTTGCAGGAGTCGTGGTCTGGATGAGCATTGCCTTGTCCCAGCTCTTGTTTCGAAAGAGATTTCTGAAAAAAGGGGGGAATGTAAAAGATCTGACATTTCGCACGCCGCTTTATCCTCTTATGCCTATAGCCGCTCTCTTATTATGTTCTGCTTCTTGTATCGGTCTTGCTTTTGATCCCAATCAAAGAATCGCACTTTTCTGCGGAGTTCCTTGTATCATCCTTTGCTATCTGATCTATCATATCAAAAGAAATGTTACAAAAGCGAAAAAAATCAGCCAAGAGGAATATCAGGCTGATCACATCCTGTAATCAAAAAAGCACACCCCACTCAGGATGGGATGTGCTTTATTTTTATTCAGTAATCAACGTATGAATCAGCTTCGGCGCCTTCGCTTCCGCGGCAATGCGGATGTTGTCATAGACTTTTGCAATGACTTCATCAACATTTTCGCGGTTGGCGTAAAGCGTCACGAGCGGTTCGTCTTTTTCTACTTTGTCGCCGACCTTCTTGCGGAGCATGATGCCGACGGCTAAATCGATCTCATCTTCTTTTGTGGCGCGACCGGCACCTAACAGCATCGCCGCGACGCCGATTTCGTCCGCAACGATTTCAGAGACGACACCCGCTTCTTTGGCAGGCACATCAATTTGATATGCGGCTTGCGGAAGCTTAGACGGATCGTCAACAATTGAGCTGTCGCCGCCTTGGTTTTTCAAGAAATCCTTGAATTTCTCAAGTGCTTTGCCGTTTTTCATGACTTCTTCCAGCTTCGCTCTCGCTTCGTCCAATGTATCGGCTTTTTTCGCAAGCACAACCATCTGGCTGCCGAGCGTTAAGACAAGCTCATGAAGATCCTCAGGCCCCTCGCCTTTGAGTGTGTCGATCGCTTCTTTGACCTCAAGCGCATTTCCGATCGCAAAGCCGAGCGGCTGGGACATGTCTGAAATGACAGCCATTGTTTGACGGCCGACGTTATTTCCGATGCGTACCATCGCTTTGGCAAGTTCAGCTGCGTCTTCTTCTGTTTTCATGAAGGCGCCCGCTCCCGTTTTTACGTCAAGCACGATGGCGTCCGCCCCGGCAGCGATTTTTTTGCTCATAATCGAGCTTGCAATGAGCGGAATGGAATTGACCGTTCCCGTTACATCACGAAGCGCGTACAGTTTTTTATCAGCCGGCGTTAAATTGCCGCTTTGGCCGATGACCGCAACCTTGTCGCGGTTCACAAGTTTAATAAATTCATCCTTCGTCAGTTCCACGTGGAAGCCGTCGATTGCCTCTAACTTATCAATCGTGCCGCCCGTATGGCCGAGGCCGCGGCCGGACATTTTGGCAACCGGCACGTCAAGAGCCGCAACAAGCGGAGCGAGAACGAGTGTTGTCGTGTCGCCGACGCCGCCAGTGGAGTGTTTATCCACTTTAATTCCTTCAATGGCAGAAAGATCAATCGTTTCACCGGAGTTCACCATAGCCATCGTCAAGTCCGCGCGTTCACGGTCACTCATATCCTGGAAGAAAATCGCCATAGCAAGCGCGCTTGCCTGATAATCAGGAATGCTTCCGTCTGTATAGCCGTTCACGAAAAATTGAATTTCTTCAGTGGTGAGTTCTTTTCCGTTTTGTTTTTTGATGATGATATCTACCATTCTCATGTTTGGTCACCGATCCTTTTCGATTAAGTTCAGTAAATCAAGCCCACAATTGCTGCTGATAAAAAGCTGACAAGCGTAGCACCGTATAATAATTTCAAGCCGAAACGAGCGACGACATTTCCTTGCTTTTCATTCAGTCCTTTTACGGCACCGGCAATGATTCCGATTGAGGAGAAGTTCGCAAATGACACAAGGAATACCGATACGATCGCTGTTGTACGGCCGCTGAAATGGAAACCGTTTTGCGTAAGCGACGTCATGGCGACAAATTCATTCGATACCATTTTTGTTGCCATAATGCTTCCCGCATTAACAGCTTCATTCCATGGGATACCGACAAGAAAAGCGAATGGAGCAAACACATATCCAAGAATGCCTTGGAACGAAATACCGAATACTGCATTAAAAATGCCATTGATCAATGCAATAATCGCGACAAATCCAATCAGCATCGCAGCGACGACAACCGCTACTTTGAAACCGTCAAGGATGTATTCTCCGAGCACTTCGAAGAAAGATTGTTTTTCTTCTTCCTCAACACGAAGCATATCCTCTTCTTTTGCAACCTCGTACGGATTAATAATAGAAGCAATTATGAAACCGCCAAATAAGTTCAAGACCAGCGCTGTTACAACATATTCCGGTTTCAGCATTGTCATATACGCGCCGACAATCGACATTGATACAGTTGACATCGCAGATGCGCAAAGCGTGTACAAGCGCTGCTGATTTAAAAGACCGAGTTCTTTCTTCAAGGAGATAAATACTTCTGACTGCCCTAAAATCGCAGAAGCCACTGCGTTATACGATTCCAATCTTCCCATACCGTTTACCTTGCTGAGGGCAAGGCCGATATATCTAATAATAAACGGGAGGACTTTCCACTTTTGCAGAATCCCGATCAGAGCGGAAATAAACACGATCGGCAAGAGAACATTCATAAAGAATGTCGTTTGGTCCGCATTCACCAAGCCGCCAAACACAAAGTTAATTCCCTCTGCCGCGTATTCAAGCAGGTAACCGAAACCTTTTGCAAATCCTCCTACGAGGAAATTCCCTATCCCGGTATTGAGGAGAATGTAGCCAAGAATAAATTGCAAAATGAGCATAACAACAATTGGGCGGATCTTAATTCTTTTTTTGCCGCTGCTCGCGATCCACGCGAGGCCTAAAAACACGATTAAACCGATAATCCCAATCAAATACTTCATATGTGTTTCTCCTTTATTTGTATTCGCTTACAATCACTGTTTCCTCAGAAAACGGAAAGCAGTCTGCCTTCCGTCAGCTCTTAATAGTTGTCTCCGCCTGATGCATTTTCTCCTTTTACGATAGAAACGCCTGCGCTGGCGCCAATTCGGCTTGCTCCGGCCTCTACCATTATGTCTACATCTTCTTTCGTTCTGACGCCGCCAGATGCTTTCACGCCGATATCAGGTCCTACTGTTTTGCGCATTAAGGCGATATCTTCCTTCGTTGCGCCGCCTGTAGAAAAGCCTGTTGATGTTTTTACGAAATCCGCTCCCGCAGACACCGCTAAACGGCATGCACGTTCTTTTTCTTCATCAGTCAGAAGGCACGTTTCGATAATGACTTTGACAAGCGCTTTTCCGGCTGCAGCTTCCACTACACCGCGGATATCAGCTTCCACCACATCGTCTTCCTTGTCTTTTAAAGCGGCAATATTAATGACCATATCCACTTCAGTGGCGCCTTTTGAAATGGCGTCTTTTGTTTCGAACGCTTTTGTTTCAGTTGTATTGGCACCGAGCGGGAAGCCGATGACCGTACAAACGTCGACTCCAGTTCCCTTAAGCTCTTTTGCAGCAAGCTCCACCCATGTCGGATTGACACATACTGAAGCAAATTTGTATGTTTTCGCTTCTTCAATTAGTTTTAGAATGTCCGCTTTTTGTGTATGCGGTTTCAAAGCTGTATGATCAATTATGTTGGCTAATGACATCCTTCGCACACTTCCTTTTTTGTTAAGATATTTTTTAGCATAACCGACTTTTGAACATATGTAAATTGGTAATTGAAATTTTGTTCAACGAAAGGTTTGAACGTGTCACAAATCATTAACAAGCGCCCTCGCGGTATGCTGGTCAATGATTAAAACGTTGGCATATTTTCCGGTTAATGCTCCGTGAATGGAAGATACTTTTCTGCTTCCGCCGGCAACTAAAATGGAGCGTTCCTTCAGCCTGAGGTCTTCAAGCTCAACACCGATGGTCCGGTCATTGATGGCACTGCTGCAAATATTCCCTTTCGCATCAAAAAAGCGTGAACAAATATCCCCGACGGCCTGTTTTTTCAGCAGGGCTTTCTCTTCTTCGTTAAAATATCCGAGCCGAAACAACAGCGCTTCATCACGGACAGTCCCGACCGTAAAGAGAGCGATATTCGCCTGCTTGCCCATCTCAATAATCCGCTCAATATGACGGTCTTTCTCCACCATTCGCTTCACATCCGCATTATCAAACACGACGGGAAGCGGGAGATAGCGCGGCATCGTTTGAAAAGCCTCCGCAAACAGCTGAATCGTTTCAGCCGAATACGTGTTTACCCGGGAATGGCTGATACCGCCTTTCAGCTGGACGACCTCGACGCCTTTTACCTGCTTCGGCTGCATGTTTTGCGCGATTTGATACATGGTGGTTCCCCAGCTGACGCCGACAATGTCGCCGTCTTTTACCGTTTCATGCATATATTCTGCACCATAGCGGCTTAGGTCATGTGTAATTCCTGCATAATCGGGTGTCGGGGAAAACACAACATGCGCCTCAAGGAGCCCGTATTTCTCTTCAAGTATGGAACCGAGCGCATCCAAATCCTCAAAAGGGTCCATGACGCGAATCTGGACATACCCTTTTTCCTTTGCATATTGCAGCAGCCGGGAAACGGTTGGCCTTGAAATGTTGAGCTGCTCAGCAATTTGCTGCTGACTGTAGTCAGACTGATAGTAAAGCCTTGCCGCTTCTATGCTTAATTGTTGTTTTTCCCGATCCATTCTGCACCTCCCTGTGGATCAGTCCTGATAAAACTGCTTTTGATTTGCTTTTATTATACAGGCTGGCGCCGGCTTTCATCCACCTGATTTCTAAGAAACTGAAAAACGCTCTGGGCGCGGACCTGCCCAGAGCTTACTTCTCCCAGGTCATATGCTGATAAATGCCTTTCATAATGGCGTACATTCCATATAGGATCAGGCCTAATGCCAATATAGACAGAATCAATTTGCCATGCGGCTGCTGCGCGAGTTCGGCGAGCGCGCCGTCAAAGCCTCTTGTGTCGTCGGGATCAGCGGTCATGGCTGTCTTGATGAGAAAATAGCCGATAGCCGAGAAAATAATGGCCCGGGCGATATTGCCTGCGCGTCCTGTGTTTTTCGTGATGCATATCATCTGTTTGTTCATTTTTGATGTATCGAATTCTTTCATAAAAGCAGCCCGAACGCCTTTCATAAATTGAACAATCGCAAATACGATAAAACCCGCACCCGTAAGCCCTGTGAGCCATTGGCCGAACGGCTGCGCCAATACATAAGCGGACCACGTCTGTTCTGAAGTGCCGCCGTCCCCTTGGCCAAACACAAATCGCAAGGCATTCCAAGCGATGGATGTGTAAACAGCGGCACTGAAAAAGTTTCCTATTCTCCGCGACAGGCCTCGCCTGCTGTTTCCGTGCCCCTCCGTGTCCTTGATCGCGCTTAACACCATCCAGATCACATAGCCGATAAGGCCGATGCCTATAAAAAAAAGCAATAGTGACCCATACGGCATGCGTGATAGCGTTTGGAGAGCTCCGCTCGAATCTTTGGCGCGGCCTGCCCCGGCAGCCGTCAGAAAAGCCAAAACCCCAAGCAGAATAAAAACGCCGCCGAATGCAAAATAACCAAGCCTCCCGAATCGTTTGATCCAAGGCTTGGTTTCCTGTTTTATTTTTGACATGTACCGGTCTTTCACCGCCATGTGTCCAACCCTCTTTCACAGAAATCTTTACTGTAACATTCCCGATTGGACAAAGTTGAAACAGCTTCTGCCTCAGCTATGGCTGGCTGAGATACGTTTTTGCTGTTTAGCTGATTGTGCAGGTGTCATCCAAGCAGCCGCTGCGGCAGCTGTGACTCCGCCTGCTAATTTCCCAATGATCATGGCCGCCGCCATTTCTTTTTTCATTCCAGCTACAAAACCGAGATGGCTGCCGAGTACAAAGGCGCCGCTGACCGCAAACGCGACATTGATGACCTTTCCTCTCGGCGTCATATCCTTTAATGAAGCCAGCATTGGGATATGATGCGCCAAAGAGGTCACTAAGCCTGCTGTTGCTGTCTCATCTAAATGAAGGCATTTCCCCAGAGCATGAAGCGGTTTTTTAAAGGTTTTTGTAATAAATGCCGTCATCGGGAACGCCCCTGCCAGAGCAATGGCGATGGTCCCTGTCGTTTGTATCCCTGTCTCGACATTCTCCATTCCCGGAATCAGCACAATGCCGGTCATCGTTTCAACAGAAACAGCTGCAAGCCCGATAATCGCAACAACACTGACCGCTTTCCCGAAGAGATGAAACAACTGAATCATTCTGTCGGTGTATCGCCATAACCCAAAAGCGATGACAGCAGATAACAGACTCGGGATCAGAAGATTTTTACCTATCATGCCGATGTCAAAGCCTGCGCATAATCCGCCGATTAAGCAACCGATCGGCACTGTGCACAGCCCGATTAATATGCCTTTCGCAAAATACGGATGATCCTCTTTTTCGATGATGCCAAGAGCGACGGGAATCGTGAAGACGATTGCCGGCCCCATCATTGTTCCTAAAAACACCCATGAAAACAGCCCGGCCTGCGGATCTTTCGCCATTTCTCCAGCCAGCGCATATCCTCCCATATCAATCGCCAAAATGGTGTTCGCAAAGGAAGAAGGATCCGCGCCAATCGCTGTGTAAAACGGAGCAACAATGGGAATCAGGATTGCTGCCAGCACGGGCGCCAGCGACACAATTCCGATCATGGACAGCGCCAGCGGCCCCATAGCCTTAAAGCCGTCCGCAAACCGCTCGCCTAGCCCCCATCTGTTTCCCAAACAATAATCCGCCGCTCCCCATAGTAAAAAGGCAGCCAAAATGAATACAACCGCGTCATTCACCGTCATGGTTTTCTCCTTTTTCAAACGTATGATTGGTTTTATCATATCATCTGAAATCACCGAATAGAGTTGATCTTATTCAATATGAGCTAAAAATTCTGTTATATCGGCTTTTTCAACGGCTGTTATGATTCTCCGCGCTTTTTCTTGCGGGACCGTTAATGTCAATTTTTCTTTTATGTCTTCTTCAGACAGCTCATTTCCTGGCGCCCCTTTTGGGCAGTCCACACGCGCT
Source organism: Bacillus sp. FJAT-14266 (assembly GCF_001719225.1). Classification (NCBI taxonomy): domain Bacteria; kingdom Bacillati; phylum Bacillota; class Bacilli; order Caryophanales; family Bacillaceae; genus Bacillus; species Bacillus sp. FJAT-14266. The sequence goes on along the minus strand of NZ_CP017072.1, from coordinate 332,556 downwards.
TCGCAAATCCGGCCGTCTGATAAATAGGCCCGGACAATCGTGAAACGGCCTTTTGGAACGGCATGAGGAGCCGGCTGAATAGCATTGTCATATACGCGCTGAATTCGCCCCATTGTCGTTTGAACCCCGCTTGGGATCGGCTGGCTGCTGAAATGTTCAACGGTCAGGCCGTGTCCATGCAAAGCAAGAGCAATCACATATTCAACGCTGAAACGGCCTTCCTCTCCAGTTTTTGGAGATCTTTCCGTCAATGCAGCATCTCCGCCTGGCGGAAATATCACTTCAATACGTTCGGTATTGGCAGCAGAAATGGTTTCTTCGGAGATAAGCTGTCGTACCGCATCTGCAGCATGGTGTGCCGCGGAACAAAATGGATAGATTTTAAACCATAGACCCGGCTGCACAATTCTCCACGGTGCCCCCCAATCGTTTAGCAAAGTGTGTTGTGCTTTCTCAACGTCACCGTACAGACTGAAGAAACCAGTTTCTCCATCAAATGCCGTGCGGGACCCGCCAAATTCTGATTGGGCCAGCTTAACGGCCAGCAAGCCAGCCTGAGCCGCCAAACCGGCGTGCAGCGGTTTCATTTCTGTTCCAAATTGCACCCTCATCCCAGCAGATTGCGTAGCCGCAAAACCAATTGCTTTTTCCAGCTCTTCCTGAGTCAGCTCCTCAGCATAACCTACGGCGCAGGCAGCAGCGATGGCACCAAGCGTTCCTGTATTATGCCAGCCCTTTTCATAGTGGCGGCTGCCAATTGATTCTCCCAGCCGTGCCATCACTTCAATACCAACAATATAAGCGCCAAGAAGCCGCTCGTCATGTCCGCGAGCGGCAGAAGCAATAAGGGCCGGTACAATGACTGCACTGGGGTGTCCTCTTACATCGGAGTGGACATCATCAAAATCCAATGCATGGGCGATAAATCCATTCAGCATCGCGGATTGTAATGGCGCGGCCTTTTTGCCCTGTCCGATAATAGGAACAAGGGGCCGGCCTCCTTCATCCTCTATCAGACGGAGGAGCTTTTGAATGCCTTTATCTTCTCTTCCTGCGAATGAAGCGGCAATAAAATCAAGTAATCCTTTTTTTGCTTCGCGAATCGCGTCAACTGAATACTCAGGTTGTGACGTTCTCACAGCCGCTGCAAGACCTGCTGTCAGCCCTTGTTTGCTCATTTGATGGTCTCCAATACAATAACCGCCAGCTCCGCAAAGTATTGAGAGGCAACCGTAAGGGCTTCTTCATCCAGTGTAAAGGCCGGATGATGCCACTCCTCCGTCCCGTTCGTTCCCATCCAGACAAAAAATCCCGGAATCTTCTCTTGATACAGAGCGAAGTCTTCTCCGCCCGGAGACTGCTCAGCGTGAACGGTTTGATAGCCAAGCCGTGCCGCAGCTTCGGATGCCGCATTCAAAAATGTGCCGTCATTCTGAACGGAAGGCAAATAAGGAAACCACTTGAATTCTGCTTGTGCCCCATAGCCCGCTGCAATTCCTTCAGCCACTCGTCTCATATGCTCCGGAACAGCCTGCCGCGCTTCTTTTTGAAAGGTTCGAACCGTCCCCTCCATTTCAGCTTGGTCTGGAATTACGTTCCACGAGGTGCCCGCCTGTACTCTTGTGATACTGACGACTGCGTTTTGCAGTGAGCTGATATTGCGGCTGACCACAGATTGCAGCCCGCTGATGATTTGTCCGGCTGCAGCGATTGGATCAATACTGTTATTCGGGATGCCGGCGTGTCCGCCTTTCCCTTTGATGACGATCTCAAACCGGTCAACACTTGCCATAAGCGGACCTTCCTTTACACCAATGGTTCCGACAGGCAGATCCGGCTTATTGTGCATGCCGAAAATCGCAGTAACGTCATTAAGTACGCCAGCTTCTAGAACCTTTCTTGCTCCTGCGGCAATTTCTTCGGCCGGCTGAAAGATAAAGCGGACTGTACCTTTCAGCTCGGCCCTTCTTTGATTCAGCAACATCGCTGTGCCAATAATAGAAGCAGTATGAAAATCGTGTCCACATGCATGCATTGTGCCATCAACCTTAGATGCAAATGGGAGATTCGTCTGTTCTTGGATCGGGAGCGCGTCAATATCCGCTCGTATTGCTATCACGGGGCCGTCTTCCCGTCCTTTGATTTCTGCAATCACGCCAGTCTCCAATTGAGGAACATCAAGTATTTCGATTTGCTCCTCCTCAAGCCAGCGGCGGATTTTTTTCGTCGTTTCAATCTCTTGAAATGACAGTTCAGGATGTTCATGAAGATCACGCCGCATATTGATTAAACGGGTATGAAACGTTTTGTCGGCCATTGTTCTTCTCTCCTTCTTATATAAGCTCTGCAGGCTCTCCCACCTGCTTGATAAATCGTTTCGTCCGTTCGTTTTTCGGATGGTCAAACAATTCCTCTGGCGTTCCCTGCTCGATAATATGGCCGTCTGCCATAAAAATCACTTGATCAGCAACCTCTTTTGCAAACGCCATTTCGTGTGTAACAATGATCATCGTTGTTTGTTTTTCCGCAATGGACTTGATGACCTGAAGCACCCCTGTGACGAGCTCAGGGTCAAGCGCTGACGTTGGTTCATCCAGCAAAATCGCATGCGGATTGACCGCAAGCGCCCGCGCAATGCCGATTCGCTGCTGCTGGCCGCCGGACATTGTGATTGGATAGCTGTCAGCCTTATGCTCCAGACCGACTTGTTTCAGAATCTCCATTCCAATACGTTTCGCTTCGTCGCGTGGTTTATGTTGAGCCACGATTAAAGCTTCTGTAATGTTTTGCAGAGCCGTTTTATTTTTAAACAGATTGTAGTTTTGAAAGACCATGGCCGTTTGCTGGCGAAGCCGATGTGCTTCCTTGCGTGTAAACTTTTCCGCATTCAGTTTGGCTTCTCCGATTTCAATAAGGCCTTGATCCGGACGCTCTAATAGATTTAAGCACCGGAGAAGCGTTGATTTTCCGGAACCGGACGGACCGATGATTGCCACCACTTCTCCGCGTTTCACTTCTAGATCGATTCCGTCGAGCACGACGAGATCTTTAAACGCTTTGCGAATATTTTTTACTGTTATCAACTGATTTCACCTCTAAGTCCGGTATGGCTTGCTCATGGCACGTTCAAACAAGTCCTGCAAAATGCTGTAGATAATGGTAAGAACCCAATAGACGATCGCAACCGCCAAGTACGTCTCAAAATATTTGAGGTTTCCTGAAGCGTACATCTTCCCTTGGGCGAACATCTCCATGACCCCTAATGTAAAGGCCAGTGACGTTTCTTTCAGGAGCCCGATAAATGTATTGCCCGTTGCCGGAATCGCATTTCGGATCGCTTGCGGCAAAATAATCCGTCTGTATGCCTGAAATTTTGTCATACCGACAGACAGGCACGCCTCCAGTTGCCCGTCATCAACAGAATTGAGGGCAGCCCGGAAGATTTCTGCCAAATATGCTGCATTTTTTAAGCTTAACCCGATGATGGCAGCTGTGAGAGCTGTCATTTTGCTCATCTCTGGAAACAGCTGCGGCAGCCCGTAATAGATTAAGAACAGCTGCACCAGTGTCGGCACGCCTCGGAAAAAGGATATATACAGCTTTGACAGCTGATGAAGCACTGGAATTTTGTTCTTTGTGATGAGTGCGAGAATAAGTCCTCCGATAATGGCAAAAATCATAGCCGCTATAGCCATAAACAACGTGATCGGAAGGGCCTGAATTAAAGTCGGGAACGCTGATATCATGAATTCCCAATCAATCGTGTTCATTCTGGTGAGTCACCGCCGTTTCTTAATGCTTCTGTTCTACTGTGATATCTTCATTAAAGTATTTTTCAGAGAGTTTTTTCAGTGTTCCGTCTTTACGCAATTCATCTAGCGCCTTATTGACTTTTTTGCGGAGCTTGTCGTGCGCATCGTCCTTGGCAAATGGGAATGCAACCTGTTCGTAAACAATCGGATCTCCTGCAAGCTTTAATGGCAAACCGGTCTTCTTGATTTGCGCGATCAATACAGTTCGGCTGTTGACATAAGCGTCTACACGGCCGTACGCAACATCCTTCAGCGTACCCTCTTGTGTTTCGTACGTTTTGATATTGATTTTTTTATCAGGATCTTTGCTTTCAAGGTTTTTCGCGTGGTTTGAACCGAGAACGGCTGCGACTGTCTTGCCTTTTAAATCGTCTACTGATTTGATGTCTGTATTGTCTTTTTTGACGACAATCTGTGTTCCCGCATAAGCGTATGGTTTCGTAAAGTTATACGTTTCCTTACGTTCGTCTGTCACAGCTACCTGGTTGGAAATGGTGTCAAGCTTGCCTGTTTGAAGCTCTCCCATCAGCCCGCTGAATTCAAGCAGCTTCCAGTCCAGTTTCATGTCAATTTTCTTAGCGACCGCTTCCATCACTTCCACGTCAAAACCTGTCAGCTTTCCGTTTTCTTTATAAGCAAATGGGTAACTTTGTCCTGTCGCACCGACATGAAGCACATTGTCATCCTCTTTACTGCTGCTGTTTCCATTGCCGCAAGCTGAGAGCACCGCTAATAATGCAGCAACGACCAGCACTGTCCATTTTTTCATCTTCATTTGATTTTCCCGCCTTTTCTATTTTTATAGATCATGTCGCAATTGTTTTTTCATATAGACTGTGATATGCCCTTTTCCAAGGTCTTGTTCACCTGAGCGGACATACCCTTTTCGTTCATACATCTCAATCAGCCACGGATGCTTATCCGCTGTTCCGAGTGAGACAAACGGAACCTTTAACGTATCGCGAAGGATTGTTTCCTCCAGCCATTGAAGCAGCTTTGTTCCGATTCCTTTTTTTTCGGTGTCGGGGTCCACAGCAAACCACCAGATATGCGGAACGCCATACGGTCCCGGCTGTTTTCCCCAAGGCATTCTCAAGGTGATGGTCGCGATGATCCGCCCGTCTTCTTCCATGACGTAGCAAGCATTTTCCCGAATATTTTTCAGCACCAAATCCAAATCCGCATGAGCGGCAGCAAAACGAATGCCGAGCTTTCGAATCGGTTCATAAGCCCGCAATGTCAGCTCGAGAAGCTGTTCGGCATCACGTTCAACTGCAAGGCGGTATCGTGGCTTCATCTAGCGTTCCTCCTTACTTTGCATAGCGGTTTACCGGCTTTTCCAAACCGAAATGCTCTCGTAATGTTGTGCCTTCATATTCTTTTCTGAACACGCCGCGCTCCTGTAAAATCGGAACCACTTGATCAACAAACACTTCAATTCCTTCTGGAAGAAGCGGAGGCATGATGTTAAACCCGTCACACGCTTTCGTATCCACCCATTCCTGCATCTTGTCGGCGAGCTGCTCCGGCGTGCCGACGAAGATATGGTGGCCTCTGGAGCCTGCAACGTATTTGTAAAGCTCTCGTATCGTCATATTGTCACGTTCAGCCATCTCCTGAACAAGCTTGAAGCGGCTCTTCACCGCATTGGAAGCTTCGGCGTCAAGCTTCGGCAGCGGCCCATCAAGCGGATATGCCGACAAATCAATTCCGCCTAAGTAATTTTGGAGAATTTGCAGACCGACAGATGGGATAATCAGATCTTGGAGCTCCTTGTATTTGGCTTGCGCTGCTTCTTCTGTATCGGCAATGATTGGGAAAATACCCGGCATAATGGCAATTTTTTCTGGATCACGTCCGAATTCCGCAGCCTGTTCTTTAATGGATTGATAAAATTCCTGAGCTGATTCCAGGTGGTTTTGTGCTGTGAAGATCACTTCTGCTGTTCTGGCAGCCAGCGCTTTTCCGTCTCCTGATGATCCTGCCTGGATAATGACCGGCTGGCCCTGCGGCGTTCTTGAAACGTTCAGAGGTCCGCGAACCGAGAAATATTCTCCTTTGTGGTTCAGCTCATGCATTTTTTCTTTGTCAAAGAATTCACCCGTTTCTTTATTACGGATAAAGGCGTCCTCTTCCCATGAATCCCAAAGCCCCTTTACAACCTCGACAAATTCCTCTGCCCGCTGATAGCGCAAATGGTGTTCGAGGTGCTTTTCACCGCTGAAATTCAGCGCTGTTGATTCAATAGATGAAGTGACAACGTTCCATCCGGCACGGCCGTTGGACAAATGATCCAATGACGCAAACTGTCTGGCAATATGGAATGGCTCGCTGTATGTAGTGGAGGCTGTTGCTGTCAGTCCGATTTTTGATGTGACCTGCGCCAAAGCAGAGAGCAGGGTGAATGGCTCAAACCTTGTTAATACATTTGGATGTGATTTGCTGTCAATTGAAAGGCTGTCCGCTAAAAACAGCATATCCAGCTTGCCCCGCTCCGCTGTTTTCGCAAGCTCTTTAAAATAATCCAAATTCATGCTCGCATCTGACGGCGCGTCCGGGTGCCGCCAAGACGCAACATGATGGCCTGTACCTGCTAAAAATACCCCTAATTTGATTTGTTTCTTTTTGCTTGTCATGACGATACTCCTTTTATCATGTTTTTAGGCTGAATAATCCGAAAAATAAACTCCTATATTCCTAGTCGTTTAATATGAATAAATCAAAATGTACCTTTGTCTTGGACGTTTGTCAATGAGTTAAGATTAAATTTTTCTTTTTAAGCTGAAAACTCGCGGGATCATGGGGCGGCATTTGTGCAACCTGTATACTGGCAAAACCAGTCTGATGCTGAGACTCGTTTTGATCCAAAGTTTTATATAAATGTAGCTTGCACCTTATCTCTACTTCCGACCATACGCATTTTGCCGCCGCTTTTGCTCTTTGCTAATAAACGCGCGTGGTCGCCGTCGTAGAACGGTCCATTTTCCCACTCATTCAGAAGCTGAGACATCACATAAAAAATAAGCTGATCCCGGATTCATACCGAAATCAGCTAATTGAATCTTAATTAAGTTCTAGAATACTTTCTTCTGCTTTAGCAGAAAACTCTTTAGGCTCAAGGCGGTCTAGGTCTTCATGAAATAAACTCACTTTTTGGATTTGCCGATTGTCATAGTGGTGGAAATAGTAGTTTCCAGTTTCGTTGCACATCACGGAAGTATATTGCGTATAATGAATTTCGTCTTCTTCCGTTATCACTGCGCCCTTTGGTATCGTCATATTTGCCAAAATTTGAAAAGCGGCTGTTACACCTTTCGTTTCATCGGCCGCCGGCTCTAGATGTTCTTTCAAATAAACAGCTCTGACAAACCGGGAAGGCGGTGTGTAATCCCCCGGCAGACCAACAGTTCCTAAGCCTTGGCCAAAAGCAGAAAGGGCTAATCCGCCCATCTCTTTGCTCTCTAATTGCTTCGGTCTGATTCCTGTATATTGCTGCAGATTGGTTACATGCCATATAAAGTCGGGGCTGTTCGTCATGACACCAGGTTGATTATCATAGACTTTGAGGCCGTCTGCTCTTGGTTCTATCGTCAGGCTTCGGCCCGTCCGGTCTGACAATATCCAGTGAAGCGGTAAAACTGTATCCAATAGATCTAATTTTTTCTCTACAATCGTTAAAGATCGAATCTTTTCTTTTACGTCTTCCAAAGACTGACAGACTGACAGCACCCATGTCACAAACTCATGCGGGACAATGTGAACGGTATCTTCCCGTATCGTTTTTTCGTACTCCGCATAGCCCGGAAAATAAAGCGCCGCACAAGATAAACCGCTTTCATTAACACCGTCGGCAAATAATATATTTCCAAGTTTTCTCCCCATACCGATAAACGCGTACTGTGTCTGATGGGCCTTTCCGTCAGCTTCACTCTTCCAGCTGTAACGGCGCGGATAGAGAATGACCTCCGTCCCCAGCTGAAATGCAAAATCCATTGTTCTCGCTAATAAATGATTCCGGTCAGCAGTTTCCAATGTAAGACTTGTGCACATTTGATCAGTCCCCTTTTCAATTCAGATTAATATCATACATATTGTGAACGAATTGGTTTTATCAGCATAACGAAAGTCAAATCGATTCGTCAAAGAATTGACATTACATCAAATAAAACGAAAAAATCCAGCCTTCTAAGAGGCTGGATTTTTTATTATTTAGCCAAAACAAGCTCGTGAATCGCATGCGCAACACCATGTTCATTATTGGAGCGCGTTTGAAAGTTTGCGGCTTCCAATACTTCTGGGATGGCGTTTGCCATGGCAACCCCGCAGCCCGCCCATTCGATCATTGTCAGGTCGTTCCCGTTGTCGCCTATGCACATGACTTCCGCCTGTTCAATTCCAAGCAGCTGAGCCAGCTGGCGTACAGCATTTCCTTTGCTGGCTTCCGAGTGCAGAATTTCATAAAAGAAAGGCGCGCTTCTGACCATTGTATATTTTTCTCTCACGTCATTTGGAATCGATGTAATGACGCGGCTTAAGTTCTCCGGTTTATCAATAAACATCACTTTCGGGATGAGGATATCTTTTGGCACCTCGTCAATTTTGCGGAAATGAAGCGGCACCTGTGTCACATAGGATTCGTATACGGTAAATTCGCTAATGTCCCGGTTAGGCGTATACAAATTAGATGAGTCAAAGAAATGCATCGGCGTCTTCAGCTCTAAACTCAGGTCATATAATGAAGTCAAATCATCATAACCGAGAGACAGCTCCGAGACCACTTCATTTGTATGCGTATTTTGAACAAGTGCTCCATTATACGCAATAACATAGTCGCCTTCTTCAATTAAATTCAGTTCATCTAAATATCTCTGCACACCCCCGATAGGCCGGCCGGTGCAAAGCACAATTTTGACACCTTCCGCTTTTGCCGCGTGAAGGGCGTCGCGGACCTCCTCTGTTACTTCATGATGATCATTTAAAAGTGTTCCATCCATATCAATTGCAATTAGTTTGTACATCCTGCATCTCCTTCATGTCGTTTTCAGGCTATAGTCCCATCATATCGTTTTTTCTTTTTGATATTCAACCGGAAGAGATGGTTTTCTCCGAATTCTATTTAGACGCCGCCCTTGTCTTCGGATACGCAAGCGCGGTTTCCGCTTTCTTTCTGCCTTGACGCCGTTTTCTGCTTTTTTCTGTTTCATCAGCAGAAAGCCGGCAGCTAAAAATGGAATGCCGGTTATATTCAAGATGGCAAGCTTCACACCCGCAGCGATTAAAAAGAACCCCCATGAAGATGATGGATTCCGCCTGATCATGACGTAAGCCGCCATTTCCAGAACAATCAGGATGGCATGAAGCACTATGCCATAAATCAGCCATACAAGGGCAAAAAACAATACATAATTCACGATTGCCCCTGAGTACATCATAGCGCGCATCATTTGTATAAACGATAAGGACTGCATGGAGCCGCTGATGACATTAGGGTTATAGATCGTATAGTCACTAAATAAATGTTTGACTTTGAGAAAAGCCCATAATATAAATATCCACTGAATAATATGTAAAACAAGCCCCGCTGCCACCAGTCTTTCAGCTTTTTGATTTCTCATCTTTCTCCTCCCTGCCGGTCTTTGATTCGATTCTTGTCATCGTTTTTGTCTGGCCATTTTGCTCCCATATCAATGTCCCGTTTTCTCCTCTTTTCAGCGTGCTTTTGAGCGGATAATAGGGGCCGAGGTACTGAATCTCGATAGACCCGTCAGTGCTTTGGGAAATCACCTTGTATGCCATAAAAGGCAGCTGTACCTCTCCTCTTCCTTCCATCACTTCCGTTTCCACAACCTCGTCTTCGGTAAATGTGACTGTTGCTGATTTCACGCCGTCCGTTGGCCCGGGGGCAAGCCCCTCATCCCACGTTCCGTAATAAAACGGCGTCTCTTCTTTTTGCTGCTGGCAGCCCGATACCATGATGCATACAGCAATTAAAAACAAAATGCCATATTTGTTTCTCAAGGGGATCACCATTCTTTCCTCCTTTTTTGGGCGAATGCCGTGCCACTGTGCCAATGACTACATAAGTTATAAGGAATTCACCCACAAGGAGACTGATCACATGAACCCTTATCAATATTACAGCCCTCAGCTGCCTCAGCAGGAACCTTACTATAGCCACTATGAGTACAATCCTTATCCGCAGCAGGATGTATACGATCCATACCAAATGGACAGACAGCCGGCATTGGAAAGAAGAATCGCAGCACTTGAACGGCAAAATGAACAGCAGTCAAGAGAATTAACCCGTCTGACAAACGAAGACCGCCGTCAAAATCGGGAAATTGCACGGATTGCCGAACAGGTCAATCAGTTAAGCCAGGCTGTTGAACGCCATACACGCCGCCTAAATCGGCTCAATCAGCGCCTCCGTACAGTAGAAAACCGGCTGAATATCCCATTTACTGCAGGGGAAGGCGGTTTCTGAGCGAAACAAAGAAAAAAAGCGGAATACGATTCTCCCATCTCAGGGTTTCGTTTTCCGCATTTCTTATATGTTAAAACGGAACATTTACATAAAAAGGGTTTGTACCCAGTATACAATCTTTACCGTTTTCATTCAAAGATAGAGGGGCTGAGGAAAATAATTGTAGTTCCTCTTTGACGGAATTTCTTTTCATTCAAGTTGCATGATAATACCGACTCACGTCAATCGATACATGGAGGGATCATTCATGCATAATACACAACACGGCTTGCAGCAGCTGAACCAATGCCGCCAAACTGCTCAGCAGCTCATTCAGCAAACACAGCAAAGCAGCCAGCAATATCGCCAAATGCTTCATCAGGAACAGCAAAACATCCAAATGCTGCAGCAGATTCTAAACCACGAACAACAAGCTGCACATACCATTCAGCAAGCACTGCACGGGCATGATATGGCGATTCAAAAGTGCCAGCAGGTTGTCAACATGTGCAACCAAATGCAACAGGAACTTACTGGACAATCCAGCGTCATGAATACGAATGTGTCTACACTTCCATTCGGCCAAAACACGCCATTTCAGCAGCAATCCTATCAGCAGTAACATATAAAAAGCTCAACACAATGCGAGTGTTGAGCTTTTTTTCTTACTGTTCTTTGCGAATATGTATATCCTGAATAGACTGTTTCGGTGCATGAAATCTGCTCTCGGCTTCACTTCTTGCCTCGGCAAAAGCCCGCGCCTCCACATGATCTTTGTAGACATCCAGCTGAATCAAATACAGCGGGCGCACTTTAAATCCATGAATAATGGTCACCGCCCATAACGGGACCACAATAAAAACACCGGGCAGATCGGGCAAAACAAAACCAAACGCAAAAATGAAAAAATAAATGATGCCGTACATGATCCACTTTCTATTTCTAACCTTGATGCCAATAAATAAAAAGGCAAAAAAACTGGTAATGGCAAAAGGCATGAAAATAAACAGCATCCACCAGCTATGCAGCCATTCCCAAGCGGAACCTCTTTTTGTAATTCCCATATTTTTCTCCTCCTATTTACCTATAATAATCGATTAGGCATACCGCGTCACCCATAAACAGGAAAAACTTTCTCCCTTAAAAATAGTGATAGACGGGGAACAGGTTTCTTGCTATATTATTAATTGATAATGATAATCATTACTAATCTATTGAGATACATAGTGGGAGGGTTCTTGATGAAAAAGAACATATTGCTCGTGGGCATGTTTGTGCTGCTTCTCATGTTTGTCAGCGCTTGCAGCGGCACGGCTTCTAAAGGGAGCTCAAGCGATTCTGCTTCCGAAAAAACAGAAGTGAGAACATACAAATCACCAAAAGGGAACGTCAACATTCCTGCACATCCGAAACGCATCGTCACTGATTTTTATGCCGGTGAATTGCTGTCTGTCGGGGCCAATGTGGTCGGCTCAGGCTCATGGTCATTTGATAATCCGTTTTTAAAATCAAAGCTGAAAAATGTGAAGGATGTTGGTGATCCAATAAGCGTTGAAAAAGTGATGGAGCTTCAGCCTGACTTAATTGTTGTCATGAATGAAGAGAATGTTGATAAATTAAAGAAAATCGCTCCGACTGTTGTCATACCTTATAACACAGCGAAAAACGTAGAAGATACAGTCAGCATGTTCGGAGATATCGCCGGATCGAAAGACAAAGCAAAATCCTTTATGGCTGACTTTAACAAAAAAGCGGAAGCAGCTAAAAAGAAAATTGCCGGCGTCATTGACAAAGATGCGACCTTCGGCATTTATGAAAACACAGACAAGGGCGAATTCTGGGTGTTCAATGACAATGGCGGACGCGGCGGCCAAGCTGTATACAATGCACTTGGGTTAAAAGCGCCTGAAAAAATTGAGCAAGATGTCATCAAAAATGGAGAGATGAAACAGCTCTCTCAAGAGGTTATTCCTGAGTATGCCGCAGATTATATGTTCATTACGGATTACAACCCGAAAGGCGAAAGCAAAACACTCGACAAGCTGGAGAATTCCTCTATTTGGAAAAACCTTGATGCTGTTAAACATAATCGCGTGTTTATCAATGACTTTGACACGTTCTACCCGTACGACCCGATTTCTGTCAGCAAACAGGTGGATATCATCACCGACATGCTGATCAAACGGGCCGAAGAAAATAAAAAATAAAAAAACGGCACAGTCATGACGCTGTGCCGTTTTTTATGATTCACTTTAATTTTGATTGTACGGAGTCCGGCATATCTTCAAACTTGACTTCTTCCCAAGTCTCGACATACTTTCCTTTCGCCTTCACCTTCAAATACGCGTTCTTCCGAAGCTCTTTGCCGGCGAAAAAGGTCACTTCTTCTTTTTTTCCGGATGCATTATATCCGTCTAATGTATATTCAGTACCGCCCGGACTAAGATGTCTGCCATCTCGATCAATCTGAACATAGACATCTTGCTGGTGAATAAACGGATTAAATCTGTCTGTAACATCGTTATGAAAAAAGAGAAGCCCGCATATTACGGCAGCAGCCGCCAAGACGGCCAGGATTGCCATTGCTTTTTTCATCTTTGCACTCCCCTTACTTGTTCATTTTTTTCAAATAGCTTGACCGCACCGCGAGGAAGAATAGAAGCTGAAAAATGAAAAACCCTCCGATGGTGAGACTGAGCGGCCCCGCTACATCGGAATAGCCTTCCACAGCCAATGTTCTCAAGGCAAACAGTGTATGCATGACAGCAATGACAAATGGAAAGAAGAAAAGAATGGCCAATTGTATTGTCACGCTTTGTGCCATTTCACGCTCACTCAGGCCGATTTTGGCCAGTGAACGGTAGCGCTCCCGGTCTTCATCTAAATCAGTGAACAGCCTGAAATATAAGAAACTTGCTGCCGCGACAAAGAATACAATTGCGATAAACAGGCCGATAAATAAACTCAGGCTCGGCAGCTGCACCGTATCATAGTAAGTCCCAGCTTTTGAAGCAAAATCAGAATGCACGTCGATATAATTGCCGTAAATCTCATTTTGCAAGGATTGGCTGATCTCAAGACTGTCTTTCCAATGATCATAGCTGTAGCCGTATAATGACGCTTTATCACCGAGTGATTTCAGCTGATCAAAGGTTTGATCATTCACCGCGATGATGGCATTCAATGAGGTCAGCGGTTTTTTGACTTCTTTTACCGACAGTTTTTGATCAGACAGCTCCCCTTTTTGGTTCAGCAGCTTCAGCTGATCCGGCGCTTCGTTTTTGAAATTGCGGTCATACGTTCCCGGGAAATAGACAGCCTCGTCTTCTTTCAGGCCGTTCACTTTGACATGGAAGTATTTTGCCGCATCCGATTCTCTGATCATGTAAACAGGGGGAACAGTATCTCCTTCCTGATAGCGAACATAGGAAACATCTATTTTGTCTTTCGTATACGTAAAACCGTGTGTTTTCAGTTCATGGTCAATATCTTTCAAATGAGTCTGTTCTTTTGGATTGTTGCTGTAAGATAAATACTCCATTTCATAAGCGGACTCTTCCGCTCCGACGGTCGATTTGTACATTGCGAGCACGCCTGTCGCAGTAAACGCAACCGCGGAAATAATGCTGACAATAAAGAACAGGCGGGCGTTGTCTTTTAGACGATAGACAAGGTCAGAAACCCAAATGATGTTTTTCCCGCGCAGATAAAAGGTTTTCCACTTCTTCAGCGCGCGCAGAATCCATATGCTGCTTTGGCTGAAAAAGAAATATGTTCCGATAACGGTGAGCAGTAAAATGATAAACGGTTCGGCCCCGTGGACATTGCCTTTAAGAACCATGCCGTACCCGCCGCACAGACAGGCGATGCCGAATAAGGACAGAAGCACGGACGGCTTAGGCTCCGGTTTAACCTTGCCAGTGCCCTTTATTAATTTGATAACCGTATTTGATCTGACAAAAAGGATCGTAAACTGCGATAAAAAGAAAAATAAGAGCAGAAATCCGCAGGCCGTAATACCGAGCGCTTTCCAAGGCATATACAAAGGCAGCGCGTCCATTTCTAAAATATAAGCGCCGACCGTAAAGAACGTCTTTGAAAAAATGAATCCTCCGATAATGCCGGCTGCAATTGACATGACGCCGATGATCATATTTTCCGCAGTAATGAGCTTTCTCAGCTGCCCCGGCGTGATGCCCTGCATGAGCAGGATGCCGAATTCTTTATTTCTCGATTTCAAAAATGCGTTAACCGAATACAGAACAAATAAGAAAGAAAAAACAAAGATCATCCATTCCGCGGCGGTTAAGCCTTTTTTGGCGATGTTATTCAGGTAGCCTTCCTTTAATGCCGGATGAAACAGGAACATCGCAAAGGTAAAGAAAATCAAAACGGAAAAGGCGCTGCTTAAAAAGAATGCAAGATAGGCCCTTTTGTTTCTCGTGACGTTTTTATAAGCGAACTGAAGAAAGGTCATTTGCGTTTCCCCCCAGCATAGACAGCACATCGAGAATTTGTTCATAAAAGACTTGGCGGTTTTCCCCGCGGTAAATCTCATTAAACAATTCGCCGTCTTTTATAAAGATGACGCGGCGGCAGTAGCTTGCCGAAACCGGATCGTGGGTCACCATCAAAGCCGTGACATGATCATCCCTATTCAGGCTCTGCAACGTTTCCATGACGTCTTTTGTCGCTTTGGAATCAAGGTTTCCAGTTGGTTCATCGGCCAGAATGAGTGACGGCTTATGAATGACTGCTCTTGCGATGGCGGCCCGCTGGCGCTGGCCTCCGGATACTTCAAACGTCCGTTTGTTGAGCAGGTTTTCGATACCGAGCTTTGCCGCGATGCCGTGCAGTTTTTCTTCCATGACAGACGGCGCTTCTTTTTCAAGCGTTAACGGCAGCATGATATTTTCACCGATCGTCAGCGTGTCCAGAAGGTTGAAATCCTGAAACACAAATCCGAGCTGCTTGCGGCGGAAATGAGCGAGCTTTGTCCGCTTCAGGCGATGCGGGTTTTCTCCGTTAATCAGGATATCGCCTGAATCTGGACGGTCAATCGTTGAAATGATATTCAAAAGCGTTGTTTTTCCGGACCCGGACGGCCCCATCACCGCCGTGAACTCGCCTTCTTCTATTGAAAATGAAATTTGCTTTAAGGCCTGATAGGACACTTGTCCTTTATAGGTTTTATTTATATGTTTGACTTCAAGCATATTCGCCATGAAAATCCTCCTTATGGTTTTATTCTTGTTGATCTGGGCTGCTTTCATGTAGTGCCGGGACGTTCAACATAAAAATCCCCTTGACATAAATCCATGTTATCAAGGGGAAACAAAGCGGGCTATGTTGTTTTCTTAACGCAGCCTTACATTTTTGTAAGAAATGAAAATCGAACTGATGTCCCTTCACCGGGAGACGAGCTGATGTCCACCGTATGATTGAGCTTATCTGTAATTTCTTTGACGAGATGGAGGCCGATTCCCGTAGATTCTTGGAAACGCCGCCCGTTTTCACCGGTGTAATAAGGGTCAAACACCCGCTTGATGTCTTGTGAGGGAATCCCGACACCGTAATCTTTAACTTCAAGCACCGTCCTGTCTTCATCGCGGAAGACATTCAGCTCAAGTCTGTCACTCTTGCCCGCTGAATACTTGACCGCATTTGTGACCACTTGGCCAATCGCAAATTTGAGCCATTTGGCATCGGTGTAAATCTGATGATCATTGCAAACGTTCATTTTCGGATAAACGCGATATTGAATAAAAAATCGTTTATAGCTTTGAATGACTGATTGGAGAAGCTCGGACAGGGAAACCGCTTCGATTTTAAAATCCCGTTCAAACAGGTCGAGCCTTGAAGAATAAAGAAGCGTCTCCAGCCCGAATTCAATCTGCCGGACTTCTTTTTTGATTTGTTCAAAAACGGGCTCATCCTCTTCTTGAATGATTAAATTAATGACCGACAGCGGTGTCTTCACTTGGTGCACCCATTGATTCATATACGTCACCCGCGCGTCAAGCTTGGCTTCGGTCTCATGGAGCTTCTGGTGCTGCAGCCGGACCAGCTCCATCTGCTTTTCATACAGCTCTGAACAGAACACTGAAGAACCGAGATACGGGATATCCGTCCCTTCCTGCCCCGAGCTGAGCCAATGATACACGCCGCGGTCTTTGTACCAGCGATAGGCAAGATAGCCCGCCAAAATAAGAAGCTGCACGCCCAATATGTAAAACAAGTGAGAAAAAGAATGAAGACCCGCAAACCAGTAATAAAAGAAGACAAACAGCCCTTGAAGGAGAAAAAGCAGAATCAGCACTGCATGAGACCGGAGAAACAGCTTCATGACTGCGCCCTCAGCTGGTAGCCTTCGCCCCGCACCGCTTCAATAGAAACAGGCGCATTCAGCTCCCGCAGTTTTTTTCTGAGCCGCGTGATATACACGTTAAGTGTATTATCATCGATGAATATGTCGGTGTCCCACGTCTTTTCCATGAGACGGTCCCGACTCGTCACCTTTTCTCCCCGCTCAAGCAGCACTTCCAAAAGCTTGCTTTCTTTTTTAGAAAGCTCGCTTTTTTCATCCTGAAAACGCAGTTCAAACCGTTCCACAAAGAGCTGAACGCCGGCATATTCAACCACTTTCTCTCCCTGCTTTGCGGCGTACTCCCCGTACGCCCTCCGGATCTGGCTTTTGATTTTCGCCAGCACAATATCATAAGAAAACGGTTTTTCGATATAATCGTCTCCCCCATTTTCAATCGCCATCACCTGATCCATTTCCCCGCTTCTGGCAGAAATAAAGATGATCGGGCTTGTGGAGTGCTGGCGGATTTGCCGGCACCAATAATATCCGTCATATGCCGGCAAATTGATATCAAGCAGCACCACATCGGGCTTTTCCCGCAAAAAGACATCAAGAACAGCTGTAAAATCCGCGGCGACCACTGTTTGATATCCGTATTTTTCAAGGTAATTCTGCAATAGTCCGCGAATGTCTTCACTGTCTTCCACAATCATGATTTTATTCAAACTGAACCACTCCCGTTTCTTACACTGCTGCCATCATCATAATCGTTTTGGGCGTATGGACGCAACACCGCACAAAAAAACCGCCATCTCGGCGGTTTCTGGTCTCTTTAGCCGACCTGCTGCTTAGCTGCTTTACCGGCTGATCCGAACTCTCTCATTTTGCTTCGCACTGTCTCTTCCACGGCTTCAATGCCGGGTGTCAAATAGCCGCGCGGTTCGTACAGATCGCTGTTTTCCTGAAACATGCGGCGTGTTTCGTCTGTCCACGCTACCATACATTCCGTATTGATATTGATCTTCGCGTGGCCGAGCGTGATGGCTTTTTTGATCTGATCCCGCGGAATCCCGGATGCCCCGTGAAGAACGAGGGGAATATCAGTCATGCGGGAGATAGCCTCCATTTCCTTAAATCCGAGATTCGGCTCACCCTGATATTTGCCGTGTACAGAGCCGAGGGCGGCGGCCAGCGCGTCGATATTGGTTTCTTTAACGATCCGCTCACATTCCGTGATATCGGCATAGCGGACCCCGCCGACCAGTCCATCTTCCATTCCGCCGACCGTGCCGACTTCGGCTTCTACTGACACGCCGTGTTTTGCGGCATAATCGGTGACTTCTTTTGTCATCGCGATATTCTCGTCAATCGGCTGATGGGAGCCGTCAATCATCACTGAGCTGAATCCGGCATCAATGGCCTGTCTGCAGCGTTCCGCACTGCTGCCGTGATCGAGATGAAGCACGACCGGAACGGTAATCGCCATGTCCTCCATTAACGCGCCTACCATGGCGGCAATCGTTTTAAATCCGCCTAAATAGTCGACCAGGCGATCGGAAGCCGCGGCGATGACCGCTGATTGCTCCTTTTGCGCCGCCTGCAAAATCGCCTTCGTCCATTGCAGGCCGTTGATATTAAACTGGCCAATTGCATATTGCTCCCGCTTTGCATCTTCAAGAAGCTCTTTCATCGATACAAAAGCCATGTCCACCCCTCCTTTATCCATTACATGTTGAAGTATTTTGATACGACGTCCACTGTTGTTTTTTTCGCTGTTTGAATGGCTTCCTCAGCAGTCAGCTTATAGTATTCAGGCCGGAAGAGCTCAACCGATACAACATCAGAGAAGCCGATTTCCTTCAGTGCTGATAAGTGGGCATCTAAGTCAATTGCCCCTTGTCCCGGCCATACACGATCCTCATCTGTTAAAAAGCCGATTGGGAAATCTTCTGTATCATCGATATGATAGATGAAGATTTTCTTTCCGTCCGCCTGCTTTAAGCTCTCAATATTTGAACCCATTGCATGGAAGTGAAAACTATCAAAGACAAGCCCGACATTGTCACGGTTAACTGTGTTTACGATCTCATACGCCTGTTCAAACGTATTGACCGTACATTGCGGATGGCCGACAAATTCAAGCGCGATTTTTACGCCGTACGGCTCCGCGATATCTGACAGCTCAGTCAGCACGTCTACACTGCTCTTTTTGATCTCTTCTTTTACAATCTTCTGCTCTGTCACAAGCGGAACGGCCACCACATATTTCACACCGAGGGTTTTGCATGTTTCCATCATGCCTTTAAATTCAGTGATGATCTCGTTGTGGCCCTTTTCATCACGGTTGTTGAAGAAAACAAGCGCGTTTAAAGCAAGCGGTTTGATGTGATGGGTTTGAAAATATTCCGCAAGATCTGCCAATGAATGATCTTTTAAGTACTCGGGCAGCTTATCCATTGTGCGGATTTCAATATAATCATAGCCGTGCTTTTCGCATAGTTCTAAATCCTGTTTAAGGTTTGAGTTTTCCAATGTTGTCGCTTCATTAAAACAAAGTTTCATGCCAGACTCCCCCATCTGCGTTTTAGATATGAAGGGAGTTCGGCAGGAAGGCTGTCGTCATATCCCGCCGAACTCCATGCTCAGCTTATGCCAGACCTAATTCTTCTTTCATTTTCTTAAGCATAAATCGGCTTGATTCATCCGCTCTTTCATCGACCCAAGCAAATACGGCATTCGTCGCAATTCCGTCGAACTTCATCTCTCTCAGTTTTCTGAAAATCGTATCAAAATCAACCTCGCCTTGGCCAATGTCCAAATGCTGGTGAACCGTTACTTTTGCGTCAGGCGGATTGACGATGTAGCGAAGGCCATGAGCCGCTTTATGATTATAGGTATCTGCAAATAAAACATGTGTGAGGCGGTCGCCGGCTTCGTCAAACATGGTCTCGATGTCGCCTTTGCCGTCATCATAGAAGAACGTATGCGCAGTCGAGTAGACAAGATTGATCCAATCCTTGTCAAGCGCGCGGATCATATCCATCGCACCCTTGTGCGTTTCGATAAAATCGTATGGGTGGGCTTGAAGATTGAGTTTAATACCTTCTTTTTCAAAGACTGGCAGAAGCTCATCCATGGATTTGATAAATTTTTCTTCACTTGTTAAAGGATCATATTTTGAACCGCTGAATTCGCTGTTCATCAAATCGACTTCAAGTTCAACCGCAATTTCGATTGCCCGTTTCCAGTTGCGCACTGCTGCCTGGCGGCGGTCTTCATCGGGTCCCGCCCAGTGGTAAAGAGGAAGAAGCGATGAAAGCTTAACACCTGTATCTCTTAAAAGACGCTTTAATTGTTTGATCTTTGCTGAATCGACTTTCGGATATTTATAAAACGGGCAAAAATCCTCGCGCGGAGACAATTCGATATATTCATAGCCAAGCTCCGCCGTTTTATAGACCGTTTCCTCTAAAGTTAAATCATCACGATACATGGATGGATCCAATGCTAACTTCATATTTTCACTCCTCTGTTTTTTAGTTTTGAACTGTTGTAAAAGATTGATAGAATTCCGGTTTTTCCTTCAATTCAACCTTTTCTTTTTGTCCAGATTCCTGGGCTTTTACACACGCGTCAGTCGTGACAGCAGCAATATAGCCATCCCATGCCGTCGGTCCGCTGACCTCGCCTTTCTTTTGAATCGAATCAATAAAGTCTTGGATTTCCACATCGTACGCAGCGACAAAGCGTCTCTGCCAATCCATCAAAATATCAGTGCTAAATTTGCCTTCTTTTCTCAAGCTGATGCTTGATGGTTCGGGAAGCTTGATGATGCCGTCTTCTCCGACGATTTCGCATTGAATGTCATAGCCGTATTTACAGTTCACATAGATTTCAGCATTGATGACGATACCGCCTTTTGTTTCAATTACGACGATTTGCGGATCTTTTAAATGCGGCAGCGCGTTTTTCGATTTTTTCGGGTAGATGACTTGAACGGACTCGTAGTCATCGTTGACGAGCCAGTGCAGCACATCAATTTCATGAACAAGCGTGTCGACTACGGCCATATCGGTTGTGTAGTTATCTCCTACAGTCGGGTTGCGGTGCGCGCAGTGAATCATAAGCGGTTCGCCAATCACATGGTTATCGAGTGCTTCCTTCAGCTGTACGTAACCGCTGTCATAACGGCGCATGAATCCGACTTGAACAAGGCGTTTGCCCACTTTGATTTCTTCTTCGACGATTCGCATGCATCCTTCAGCCGTTGTCGCGAGCGGTTTTTCACAGAACACATATTTCTGGGCTTTAATGGCTTTCAGCACGCTTGACTCATGCGCAGGCCCCCAGCTTGTCACTAAGACAGCGTCTACATTTTCGTCTGCAAGCAGGCTGTCATCATTCGGATAAACCGTCGCGTTTAATTGGTATTGCTCAACGACCTTTTGTGCAGCTTCTTGATTGACATCCGTTACAGCTACAATTTCTGCGCCGGACAGCTTGTTGGTGATGCGGTTAATATGTTCTTTTCCGATTGCTCCAGTTCCAATTACGCCAATACGTAAACTCATTGACAGCCACTCCTTCTGTTGATTACATAATTTTGCTTTCTGTTTCTTGCTTTACTTGGCTCTGAGGAGATCCGTAGAGTTCCTCTTGAATTTGTTCAAGCGACTTGCCAGACGTATTCGGCGCAAAGAGCAGCCCGATGATCATACTGGCCGTCACACATCCGAGAAGAATTGCAGCCATCGTTCCAATGCCGAAATTGGTGATAATCATTGGGACAAACAGACTCCAAATCCCTATTGAAATACGGACAAGGAAAAACATCAGTCCTTGTGCGGAAGCACGATATTGCGTAGGAAAGATTTCGCTGGCCCATAACTGATAGTTCGCTTGCTGCCCGGCTCCGTTATTGATGCCGATCACGACAATAAACAGGAGCAGAATCGGCAGGCCTTCAACTGGCAGCAGAAACAGTGTCCACCCGATCACCGCCATGAAAGCGGCAATTCCAAATACGGTTTTTCTATATTTGTCGGCAAAGGGCATGAAGATCAAAGCGACCCCCAATCCTGTGAAGATAAACAGCCCCATTTGCAAAAGGTTGGCCATGTTGGCAGATACACCGCCGACCTGCTGATAAATGTATGGCATAAAGAAGCCCATGACCCCGGCGGCTAAGTTCCAAACCAAGTACACACCCATCAAAAACAGGATGCTTTTTAGATACATAGGCTTGAGCAAATCAAAATACGATGTCTTATTCAATACAGCCGGCTTTGCTGCCTGAGCATCCTCCGGCTGATTTTTTGTCTGCCAGGCGTCTGATTCCGGAAGCCTGATTCTCAGGATGTATGTAATCAGCGCAATCACAAGCAGATGGGCAAATACGATTTTATTCCCCAAGAGTCCCAAGTCACCGGCCAGTACGGAGAGGAGCAGTACAACGACAGCGCCCGCGGCCCAAGCGACTTGTGCTACGCCACAATGCCTGGCCCGATTCTTCTTTGGCGCATTTTCCGCAATAATGGTCCATGACGCGGTTATATCAGCTCCTACTGATAAACCGATAATGATGTAACCGCTTAACAACATGGGGAAATTAACCCCGAACAAAACCAAACAAATCCCTAGTGCATAAACCAGCATACTATTGGTATAAACAGCCTTCCGTCCGACTTTATCAGCCAGAAACCCGCCAAGCAGCGCGCCGACAGCTGCAGAAATCGCATTTGCGCTCAGCGCGCCGAGCAGCCCGATTTGTGTATCGGATAGCTTAAGGTAACTGACCCATAATGATAAACCGGCGGAGCCTGCCACAATTGAACCGGCATCAATATAGTTGGCCAATGCTGCCGCGATTGTCCGTTTATTGAAGGCTGAATCTCCATTGGTATTGCCCATATGTTCATTCCCCATTAAGCCATATCCAACAACTGCTGATCAATATAGTTTCTCGCAATCAATGCATACTCCAGCGGGTTTGCAACATCGGGGTCTTGTTCAGCTTCAATGACAATCCATCCGGAATAACTGTGCTTCAACAGCAGCTGATATACTTCTCTAAAGTCAATGCAGCCGTCACCGGGAACCGTAAACATGCCTTTTAAAAATGATTGCCGGAACGATTGTCCTTCGAGCCTGCATTGTTCCATGACATTCAGGCGGGCATCCTTAAAGTGCACATGCTTAATGCGGCCGATATGCTTCTCAAGCATCCCCATGTAATCGCCGTCAGAAATATACGCATGCCCTGTATCATAGAGGAGGTGTACATGCGCAGGGTCTGTTCCTGCCATCAGGCGGTCCACTTCTTCCGCTGTTTGGACACCAGTGCCGAGATGATGATGATAGACAAGCTTCAAGCCATGCTGAGCGGCAATTTCGCCAAGGTGATTCAGCCCTTCGCAAAGCCGCTCCCATTCATCATCCGTAAAGTGCGGCTTCTCTGTGAACACGTTTTTCTCCAAGCCTTGCACGCTGTACGTTTGTTCAGAGACAACTGCGACATCCGCGTTTACTTGCTGCAAATACTCACAATGCAGGGTAAATGTCTTTGCCGCTTCACCAAGTCCGTCACGCAAAATAAAACTGCTGAACCATTTTCCTGCAATGCGTAAGTTCCGAAGCTTCAGCTCTTTGTTCAGGACGGCAGGTTCGGGGAAAAAGCCCCCGACTTCCGTGCCTTGAAAACGTGCGACAACGATATCACTTAACAAATGCTGAAGTGTATTTCCCGCTCCAATTTCAGGCATGTCATCATTCCGCCACCCAATGGGAGCGATTCCCCACAGGATTTCATTTTTGCCCATCTTGGTGCCTCCCCTCTAATACTGCTTCGCAGATTCCAGCTTTTTCTCTTTTGCTTCGTATGCCTTCTGAACGCTTTCTTGTTCAGATACCTCTGCCACCCCGACATGCCACCAGCTATCATAGCCGTCCGTCATTGTTTTAGGCAGCACCTTCATTTCAATTAATGTTGATACATCCTGTTTCTTCGCATCCTCTAACGCCGCTTTTAATTCTTCTACTGTGTTTGCGCGGTAGGTTTTCGCGCCGTATCCCTCAGCGACTTTCGCGTAATCGACATTCAGGATTTGGTTGTCATCTGTGCGGAACTCGCAATAGTAGCTGCCGCTGCCGTGATCCATTTGCAGGTTGTTGATGCATCCGAATCCTGAGTTGTCAAAGAGCAGCACATTGATTTTCTTGTTGTACTGAATCGCCGTGATCAATTCAGAATGAAGCATCAGGAAGCTGCCGTCTCCGACGATTGAATACACTTCTCTGTCAGGGTGGGCCAGTTTAAGACCGAGTGTCCCGGACACTTCATAGCCCATGCAAGAATATCCATACTCCAGGTGATACGTATTCGGAACATTAGAATGCCACAGACGCTGCAAATCTCCTGGGAGTGAGCCTGCTGAACAGATGATGACGCTGTCTTCAGGAATCGTCTCGTTGATTGTCAGCAATGCCGTTGTTTGCGGAAGCTCCGTATTCAACGCGTCAGCATATTCATTCAGGACCTCTTGAGAAAAGTGATTTTTGATTTCCGGATCAAATGCTTCCCGCTTAAACGTCACTTTGCTGAGACGCTCGCGTTCAGCTAGCCATTCGTCCTTCAGCTCCCGGATCGTTGTGCCGAACTCGCTCTCATAGCCTTCAAGCAAGCCGTGCAGTTTGCCAAGCGTCACTTTCGCATCCGCCACCACTTGGAATGCATCAAGTTTATACGCCTGCATTCGGCTGACGTTAATGTTCAAAAACTTCGCTTTATCAAAATCAAAAGCGGTCTTAGAGGATGTCGCAAAATCTGTATACCTTGTGCCTATGCCGATAATCAAATCAGCTTGGCGGGCCGCTTTGTTTGCCGCAAGTGTACCTGTGATGCCCATTCCGCCAAGGTTGTTCGCAAAATCTGCCTCAACGGTAGACTTTCCTGCCTGCGTTTCAACTAACGGAATGTTATAGGCTTCAGAAATGGCAACCAATTCATCGCGCGCACCGGAATATTTTGCGCCTCCGCCGACGAGAATCACAGGTTTTTTGCTGGATTTAATCAGCTCCGCCGCACCTTGAAGCTCGCGCTCGCTCGGCTGCATGCGATCAATATAGTGAACCCGTTTGACGAAGAAACTTTCATCAAAATCGTATGCTTCCCCTTCAACATCCTGAGAAATACAAATCGTTGCCGGACCTGCTTTTGCCGGATCAGTCATGACTTCAAACGCGCGCAGCAAACTGCTCATCAGCTGCTCAGGGCGCGTAATGCGGTCCCAGTATCTCGATACAGGCTTCAATGCATCGTTTGTCGTAATCGCCGCACTGTATTCTTGCTCCATTTGCTGCAGTACAGGGTCTGGCTGTCTTGTCGCAAATGTGTCTGCCGGAATCAAGAGAACTGGGATATTATTTGCCAATGCAGTGCCGGCTGCCGCCACCAAGTTAGCCGCTCCAGGTCCGACGGATGTAGACACCGCATATATTTTTCTTCTCAGCATTTGCTTGCTGTACGCCATGGCCGCATGCGCCATTCCTTGTTCATTTTTCCCTTGATAGACTTTCAAATGGCCTGCATCCTGCTCAAGCGCCTGCCCGATCCCTAATACGTTTCCATGACCGAAAATCGTGAAGATCCCTTCGACAAAAGGCTCTTCCTTTCCATCTACATGGATGTACTGCTGGTTTAAGAATTTAATCAGCGCCTGCGCAGTTGTTAAGCGAATTTTCTTACCCACAAACGATCCCACCTTTACTCGATCTTTTTCAATTATGACTGTGCTTCAATAAGCTGTTCGATTTCTTCCGCAGTCGGCATCGCTTCTGACGAACTGTGCTTGCTCACCACAATGGAGGCTGAAGCACTGCCGTATTTCAATGCCGTTTCAATGTCTTTTCCGCTGACAAGGCCATAGATAAAGGCTGACGCATAGGAGTCACCGGCCCCAAAGGTTTTCAGCACTTTTGTCTTGTACGCTTGAGCGCGGAATACCTCGCCGGATTTGCTGTATGCGTAAGAGCCTTCGACGCCGTGTTTGATGACAACGAGGTCGGCTGAATGGCCAAATAAATGATTGACGGATTCTTCATTGCTTCCGCCTGTGCGGTTTTCCATCACATCAAATTCATCGCGTGTGCCGATGACGATATCAGACTGCTCGGCAACCAAAGAATAATAAACGGCTGTTTCATCTGATGACTGCCACGTATATGGCCGGTAATCCAGTTCGAATACCACCTTAACCTGATGCTTTTTCGCGTATTGAACAGCTTTTAACACCGCTTCCCGTGACGGGCTTTTGGCGAGCGCTGTCCCGGAGACAAGCAGCATTTTCGCATTTGCGATATAGTCCTCACTTACCTCTGAAGGCTCAAGATAAAGATCCGCCACATCATCGCGATACATTAAGATGCTGCATTCTTCAGGGCTGAGGATTTCTGTAAATGCAAGGCCTGCTTTGTGTCCATCTTGATCAACAATCATCTGTGTAGTATCCACGCCGGTCTTTCTCATATAGGACTCTATGAATCTTCCATGCTGGTCATCCGGAATTTTGCCGATGAAGCCCGCTTTTAAGCCAAGCTTCGCGCTGCCGATCGCGATATTCGCAGGTGAACCGCCGACATATTTCGAAAATGTCATCGTTTCTTCCATTGGGCGGTTGTATTCGACTGCGTTCAGATCAATACATGCCCGGCCGATGGCAACAATATCAAAAGCCTTCTCTTCATTGAATGTATACTTCATCGTAAACAGCCACTCCTCACTTGTTAGCGTTCTAAAATCCATTCATGCGCCGGGTCGTTATAAAACTTCCATTTTCGCGTCGGCCCTGCCATGACATTTAAATAGTAGGATGTGTATCCGTCCGGAACGCCTACCGGGTGGTATCCCGCAGGAACGATGACAACGTTTTCATTTCCCACAGTCATTGTCTCGTCAATAGAACGGTCATCTGTGTATACGCGCTGAAACACAAAGCCCTGTCCCGGGTCTAACTCATGGTAGTACGTTTCTTCTAAGAAAGATTCTTCCGGCAAGTTGTCTTGGTCATGTTTGTGAGGCGGGTAGCTGGACCAGTTGCCGCTGTCTGTATAGACTTCAACTACTAATAGACTGTTAGCTGAAGGGTCTGAATCCGGAAGAATGTTATGAACAGTACGTTTGTTTGAAAATTGCCCGCGATGCTCAATTCCGTTGTCTTCCGCTTTGATCAGCTTTGTCGGAAGCTGCTTTTCCGATGGAGAATAGCAAAGCGCCACTCTTGCGTCGCTGACCGCTGTGATCTCAAATGCACGGTCATTTGAAATATAGACGCTGTCTGTCGGTTTTCGTTCAAATACGCTTTCGCGCGTGCCGATATTCTCAAAAGTCGACTCATGATCTGTCACTGTAATTTTCCCCGTTACCGCCACAATACAGATTTCTTGTTTTTTCAATTCTTCTGTATAGCTTGAACCTGATGCAAGATCTAACACTTTAAACTCTACATAAGTGAGATCAGAGTTGGATGTCGTTACTTCGTGCACGAGTTTGACCCCATTAGACACTTCATGCGACTGCGGCTTACGCAACAAATAACTCATAGAGAAGCCCT
Organism: Bacillus sp. FJAT-14266; assembly: GCF_001719225.1. NCBI lineage: Bacteria > Bacillati > Bacillota > Bacilli > Caryophanales > Bacillaceae > Bacillus > Bacillus sp. FJAT-14266. Next base: position 305,367 of record NZ_CP017072.1, on the reverse strand, counting down.
CCTCTTTCTATTGGCAGAATGAGTCCGAACAGCGCACATGGACGCCGTTCGGCTGTTCGTCGTTTAGTTGAAATCAGGTGCCGGATATCTTGCCGTCACCACTTTTTTACGTGTATAGAAGTCGACGCTGTCTTTTCCGTTCGCATGCAGCGTTCCAAAGAATGAAGATTTCCAGCCTGAGAATGGGAAGAACGCCATTGGAGCCGGCACACCAAGGTTGATGCCTAGCATTCCCGCATCAATGTTTTCACGGAAGTAGCGGATTGCGTTTGAGTTGGATGTGAACAAGCAGGCGCCGTTCGCAAACTCAGACTTATTGGCGATTTCAATCGCTTCTTTCAGGTTTTTCACACGGATGACAGATAAGACCGGAGCGAAAATTTCATCTTTCCAGATCGTCATTTCTGTTGTGACATTGTCAAAGATCGTCGGGCCGACAAAGTAGCCGTCGTCAGACACATTTTCACGTCCGTCACATACGAGTCTGGCACCTTCTTCAAGACCTTTTTCGATATAGCTGAGCGTGCGCTTCTTGTTGTCTTCGCGAATCACCGGTCCTAAGAACACGCCGTCATCAAGGCCGTTACCGATTTTAATGTCCGCCACTTTTTCCTGCAGCTTCGCCATAAATTCATCGGCGATTCCTTCTTCAACTGTCACAACCGCACAAGCCATGCAGCGTTCACCGGCAGAACCGAAGGCAGCTCCAACGATGTTTGTAACCGTGTCTTCAAGATTCGCATCGTTCAAGACAATCGTATGGTTTTTCGCGCCAGTCAGAGATTGAACGCGTTTTAAGTTTTCGCTTCCTTTTTTGTAGACGTATTCGCCTACTGGCTTGGAGCCTACAAATGAAATCGCTTTAATTTCGGGATGCTCGAGGATGCCGTTCACAACGTCATGCGCACCGTATACGACGTTGAACACCCCTTTCGGAAGGCCCGCTTTTTCAAAAAGCTCAACCAATTTCTCTGTTAACAGCGGAGTCCGCTCAGATGGCTTTAAAATAAATGTGTTGCCGAGCGCGATCGCCATCGGGAACATCCAGCAAGGAACCATCATCGGGAAGTTGAATGGCGCGATTCCGCCGACAACTCCGATTGGGTAACGGTAGTTCGCCGCTTCAACGTCCGTTGCGATGGAAGCAAGTGAGTCACCCATCATCAGGGAAGGTGCTCCAGCGGCGAACTCTACGTTTTCAATCCCGCGTCCCACTTCACCTAAAGCTTCTTTCGTGTTTTTTCCGTTTTCAATGGTAATTAGATGAGCAAGTTCTTCTTTATGCTGAGACAGCAGCTGCTGGAAGTTAAATAGAATTCTGGCGCGGCGAGGAACCGCCACCTTTGACCATGTTTTAAATGCTTCAGCCGCTGTTTGCGCTGCGTAATCAATATCCTCTTTTGTAGAAATCGGCACTTGGCATAGCACTTCTTTCGTCGCCGGATTGACGACATCTTCATATTGATCTGTTTTGCTTTCAACCCATTCACCGTTGATGTAGTTTTTTAATTTTCTGATTTCTGCCATTCTTATTGCCTCCTTCATTAGTAAACACATACACTTGTATGGATGGTTCCGGATAGATTCATATCAATATCCACTTTTCAGCAAGCCAAGAATTAAACGCTTTCAAAAACACCAAAAAAATAAATGGCGGATGCATATTTACATACAAGCAACCATTTCATGCACAACAGGTTACTTTTTGGTCATTTCTTGGTTATATTCTAATCGCATAATACCCATAAGTCAATCATAAACACTACATTTTTTCATTATTTTTATTATATTAATCTTTTAATCAAGTAAGAGAAGTAAGAGAAGGCCGTCCAATCTTGCAAAAGATATACACCGATGTTATCATTTTTTAAGCAACTATTGATTAACTTTTGGTTTTTATTATATATTTATGTTACGTAAAGATTCAAGAAGGAGTTTTTTATATGAAACTGATGCGGATTCAGGAAATGGAGGAGTACATTTTATCGCATGGCACTGTTTCCTTAGATGAGCTGTGCCAGGTGTTCAATGTCTCCAAAAACACAGTCAGACGTGATATCAACAAGCTAACAGAAAAGGGTGCGATTGAAAAAGTATACGGCGGCGTAACATCTATTGAAAAAACCGCATTAGTTCCTTTTGAAAATCGCACCATTCAGCACCAGGATGAAAAAACAAAAATCGCCCATTATGCTTCCCGATTTATTGAAGATCACGATTTGGTCTTCATTGATTCAGGAACGACGACAAAGTCTATTCTTGATACGCTTGATCCAGCCAAAAATGTCACCATCTTAACCAACAGTTTAGACATTATCAATGCGGCGTCAGCTTTGAAGAATATCAACTTAATCATTATCGGAAACAACTATAAGAGAAAAACCCGCTCCTTTGTCGGCATGGACGACCCGGCTATGCTTGATAAGTACAATATCAACAAAGCCTTTATGTCCGCTACCGGAACGACGCTGACACACGGATTGACCAATTCGGATCTGCTGGAGTATGAAATTAAAAAGAGGATTTCAGAAAAAGCAAAAGAAGTGTATCTATTGGCTGACCATTCTAAATTCGGAAAATCAACGCTTCTGACGTATGCACCGTTTGACAGGCTGCATTGCATTGTGACCTCTCAGCCATTAGACGACGAGTACACGCAGTACTGCAATGAGCATCAAATCGGCATTCATCTGGCCTAACGTTTACAATAGTGTTGAGAGTCTATCATCCATTTTATTCTAGGAGGCAGATCATGAAAAAAGCGAAGCTCGGAAAATCAGACTTGCAGGTATTCCCTATCGGATTAGGAACAAATGCTGTCGGAGGACATAACCTCTACCCTAACCTAAATGAAGAAACCGGAAAAGAATTGGTGCGCGAGGCGATCCGTAATGGCGTGACAATGTTAGACACCGCTTATATTTACGGGATCGGCCGTTCCGAAGAATTAATTGGTGAAGTGCTGCGTGAATTCAACCGTGAAGATGTTGTCATCGCGACAAAAGCCGCTCACAGAAAACAAGGCAATGACTTTGTCTTTGATAATTCACCAGAATTTCTTAAAAAATCAGTTGATGAAAGCCTGAAGCGCTTGAATACCGATTATATCGATTTGTTCTACATTCACTTCCCTGACGAACATACGCCTAAGGATGAAGCTGTTAACGCGCTGAATGAGATGAAGAAAGCCGGAAAAATCCGCTCCATCGGTGTATCCAACTTCTCTTTAGAGCAATTGAAAGAAGCAAACAAAGACGGTTTGGTAGATGTATTGCAAGGCGAATACAACCTGTTAAACCGTGAAGCGGAAAAAACATTCTTCCCGTATACGAAGGAGCATAATATTTCATTTATCCCTTACTTCCCGCTCGTATCAGGTTTATTGGCAGGAAAGTATACAGAAGATACAACGTTCCCAGAAGGCGACCTGCGAAACGAACAGGAACACTTCAAGGGCGAGCGTTTCAAAGAAAATATCAGAAAGGTCAACAAGCTTGCGCCGATTGCCGAAAAACACAACGTGGATATCCCTCACATCGTATTGGCCTGGTATTTAGCAAGACCGGAAATTGATATTTTAATCCCGGGAGCAAAACGTGCCGATCAGCTGATTGATAACATCAAAACAGCCGACGTGACGCTTTCTCAAGAGGATATTTCATTTATTGATAAGCTGTTCGCATAAGAAGAAAGCAGCCTTCTCCAATGGAGAAGGCTGTTTTTTTGTGCGATAAATTCCTAAATAACTGATTTTGAAGCAAAACCTTACAAAATGAGCCATAAATCCGATAAAATAAAGGTAGTTTATCTCAGAAAGAAAGTGATTGAGAAAGCAAAAGTATGAAACGTTCATATCATCTAGCTCATATGAAATAAAGCTGACCCAGCTTCTTTTATTTGCTGGTCAGAATAGCGGACCGTTTCGATGGTCTATGGAGGAAACAGAATGAAACTTAAATATGTAAAAGCCTTAGTTGCAGTAACCGTTGCTTTAGGTGTACTGCTGCCATCAACGATTTCTCATGCAAAGAGCTTTAGCGGCCGCTCATCATCTAGTTACAGCAGCCGAAGTTCAAGCTCGTCATACAGCGGAAGCTATAAATCAAGCCCGAAATCAAGCTACAGCTCAGGATCAAGCTCTTCTAGCAAAAAATCCAAGACGCCTGACGATTCATCATCATCGATTTCGCTTAAAAAGAAGCCTTCGGAAAAGGCAAGCTCATCAAGCTCTAAAAAATCGTCAGGCACCTTTTCCGGCGCTACATCAAAAGTAACCGGAAAGACATACAGCGGAAAAACGTCTAAAGCCTATGTTGGCGGACGTTATGTTTCAGTCAATCATTACTATCACGCAGGTTTCGCGCCATCAGGATGGTTTGGATATTATAGCGGATTTACAATGGGTATGTTCATGATCAGCATGATGCACCCGTGGGGTTACACCTATCATCCAGTCGGAGGCCCCGGCTATGTTTCGTATGGCGCTTCACCCATTGCCTGGATCGTTGATATCATTGCTTTGATCATTATTTTAATCATTGTCATCGCGTTGATTCGCGCATTTAAAGCACCGAAGACGTATAGAAGGAGATTTTAGGCAATGAGATTAATATTAAATGAGCAAGAAATTGTAGACGGAATTTGCGTGTATATTTCTAATGAAGAAGATATCTACCCTGAAGACGTTGAAGTAAAAGAACTATCGTACAACAAGCGTACAGGGTTCTTCGCTGAAGCCACATTTGGCCTGCACCACAAGCAGCTTATGTCAGATGACATTTCAGAAGGCATTATTCAGTTCTTAGAGGAATACCACAACTTCAATCCGGAAGTTACCGTCGTTGAATTGCAATTTGATAAGAAAAAAGGCTTCTCTGCCTTGGTTTTCGTCAACGAAGCAGAAGAATAAAAATGTCTTAATCAAAACCTTACTCCGCGCGGGTAAGGTTTTTTTAATGGTTTCTCTGAGCATAAAGTTATTTCGTTTTTCCTAAACTCAGCGGATCTGTGATCATCTCTTTTGGCTTTAACGTTTCCGTTTGTTCAAAACAAATGTTTCAAATGAGATAGGAAATGGGTACTAATCTATTAACTTTGTTATACATTTTAGATACTCATTGGCTCAACAACTGAGGAGGAGACATTTGTGAAGAAAGACACAAGGAAATATATGATCTACTTTTTCGGCGCTTTAGGGGGACTGCTATATGGTTACGATACAGGTGTTATCTCCGGAGCACTCCTGTTTATCAATAACGATATTCCTTTAACGACATTGACAGAAGGATTGGTTGTCAGCATGCTGCTCCTTGGCGCGATTTTCGGTTCTGCCTTGAGCGGCACATGCTCAGACCGCTGGGGCAGGAGAAAGGTTGTATTTGTCCTTTCCATCATTTTTATTATCGGTGCGCTCGCTTGCGCATTTTCTCAAACAATCGGCATGCTGATTGCATCTAGGGTGATACTCGGGTTGGCCGTCGGCGGTTCAACGGCACTTGTGCCCGTGTATCTTTCCGAAATGGCACCGACGAAAATTCGCGGGACACTCGGCACAATGAACAACTTAATGATTGTCACCGGGATTTTGCTCGCCTATATCGTTAACTACCTGTTCACACCGTTTGAAGCGTGGCGCTGGATGGTCGGTCTGGCCGCAGTGCCTGCCGTGCTTCTATTAATCGGCATCGCGTTCATGCCGGAATCGCCAAGATGGCTCGTGAAGCGCGGCCGTGAAGAAGAAGCGAGACGCATCATGAACATCACTCATGATCCCCAAGACATCGAAATGGAATTGGCAGAGATGAAGCAAGGGGAAGCGGAGAAAAAAGAAACGACACTCGGCGTGCTGAAAGCCAAATGGATTCGCCCCATGCTTCTGATTGGCGTCGGCCTTGCCATTTTCCAGCAGGCGGTCGGCATTAACACGGTCATCTACTACGCGCCAACCATTTTTACGAAGGCCGGTCTTGGTACATCAGCTTCGGCGCTCGGCACAATGGGAATCGGCATCCTCAACGTCATCATGTGTATCACTGCCATGATCTTAATTGACCGAGTCGGCCGCAAAAAACTTCTGATCTGGGGAAGTGTCGGCATCACACTGAGCCTTGCTGCTTTATCAGGCGTGCTCCTGACACTCGGACTTTCCGCATCAACAGCGTGGATGACAGTAGTCTTTCTAGGTGTCTATATCGTCTTTTACCAGGCGACATGGGGTCCGGTAGTGTGGGTGCTCATGCCTGAGCTCTTCCCATCCAAAGCACGCGGAGCCGCGACAGGGTTCACGACTTTGGTGTTATCGGCGGCCAACCTGATCGTGTCGCTTGTCTTCCCGCTGATGCTAAGCGCGATGGGCATCGCATGGGTCTTTATGGTTTTCTCAGTCATTTGTCTTCTCTCATTTTTCTTCGCGTTCTACATGGTACCGGAAACCAAAGGGAAAAGCTTGGAGGAAATTGAAGCAAGCCTGAAAAAACGGTTTAAAAAGAAGAAAAGCACCCAAAACCAAGTGCTGAATGAGCGTACATTATAAAAAAAGGAATCGTCTCCTTATGAGACGATTCCTTTTTCTGTTTACACCATGACCTTGCAAATATTGTTCGTAAATTCCACAGGGTCCTGAATCGGCAGGCCTTCGATGAGAAGCGCCTGATTGTACAGAAGGTTTGTGTACAGTCTCAGCTTCTCTTTATCTTGTTCAAACGCGTCCTGCAGCGTTTGGAATACCTCGTGATTCGGGTTGATTTCCAGCACTTTTTCCGCCTTCACATTTTGGCTGTCAGACATCGCGTTTAAGATTTTTTCCATCTCAATTGTCACTTCGCCGTCAGCAGCAAGGCAGACTGGATGTGATTTAAGCCGTTTTGAGATTCTGACGTTTTTCACTTTGTCTGACAGAATGTTTTTCATTTCCTCAAACAGATCCTTATACTTGTTTTCCTCTTCCTCGGACTGCTTTTGATCCTCATCCGTGTCTATGCCAAGGTCTCCGCTTGATACGGACTTGAATTCTTTTTCCTGATAAGAAGCCAGCATTTTAATTGCAAACTCATCGATGTCCTCAGTAAAGTAGAGGATTTCATAGCCTTTGTCCGCCACCATTTCCGTTTGCGGCAGTTTCTCAATGCGGTCGTAAGAATCACCGGTCGCGTAATAAATGAATTTCTGCTCCTCTGGCATTCTGGAAACATACTCGTCTAAGCTGACCAGTTTTTTCTCTTTTGAAGAGTAGAATAAGAGGAGATCCTTCAATTGATCCTTATTCGCGCCAAAATCATTGTACACGCCGAATTTCAGCTGTCTGCCGAACGACTTGTAGAACGTCTCGTATTTCTCGCGGTCTTTTTTCAACAGGCTTTGCAGCTCGCTTTTGATTTTCTTGCTGATGTTTTTCGCGATCAGCTTCAGCTGGCGGTCATGCTGCAGCATTTCTCTGGAAATATTCAGCGACAGATCCTCAGAATCGACCATGCCCTTCACAAAGCTGAAGTGGTCCGGTAGCAGGTCTGCGCACTTATTCATGATCAGCACGCCATTGGAATACAGCTCCAAGCCTTTCTCATATTCCTTGGAATAGTAGTCAAACGGCATGTTTTCAGGGACGAATAGAATCGCGTTGTAGCGAACGGCTCCATCCACACTGATATGAACGTGTGTGAGCGGTTTATCAAACCCGTAATGCTTTTCAGCATAGAATTTTTCATAATCCTCATCTGTCAGCTCGCTTTTGTTTTTTCTCCAGATCGGCACCATGCTGTTGACCGTCTGCTCTTCCTGCACCTCTTCAAATTCATTTTCGCTGCCTTCCTTCGGCTTATTAATGGTTGTATCCATTTTGATCGGGTAGCGAATGAAGTCGGAGTACTTCTTGATGATCGCTTTTAAACGATATTCCTCTAAAAACTCGTCATAGCTATCATCTTCTGTGTTCTCTTTGATTTTCAGGATAATGTCTGTACCGACAGAATCCTTTTCACACGGTTCAATCGTATAGCCGTCTGCACCCGCAGACTCCCATTTATAAGCTTCTTCGCTGCCAAGCGCTTTACTGATGACTGTCACGACATCGGCAACCATAAATGCCGCGTAAAAACCGACACCGAACTGCCCGATAATGTCATGTCCGTCTTTCAGCTCGTTTTCCTTTTTAAACGCGAGGGAACCGCTTTTTGCAATTGTTCCAAGATGCTGTTCAAGCTCATCCTTTGTCATTCCGATCCCCGTATCAGAGATGGTTAATGTTCTCGCATCTTTGTCAGCTGCGACCTTTATGTAGTAACTGTCTTTATCAAACGTAAGCGCATCGTCCGTAAGCGCTTTGTAATAGATTTTGTCAATCGCATCACTCGAATTGGAGATTAACTCGCGCAGGAAAATTTCTTTTTGGGTATAAATGGAGTTAATCATCATATCCAGCAAGCGTTTAGACTCTGCTTTAAACTCTTTTTTTGCCACTCTTGATCGCTCCTTTACCATTATGTAAACCCTTTTCAGCATCTATTTATCACATAAGATGACAATTGTCAATTAGATTGATAGATGCATATATATGTAAATTTAACATTAGTTGGATTTGTTTTCACTCTTTTTCTCACTCATTCTCATAAAAAAGAGAGGCTTCATCATCCTCTCTTTTTTTCTGTGTCATTCCAGCGGCCAAACTCCCGCTTCATCCATATATGCACCGGGTAGAAAAACAAACCGAACGGTATAAAAAACAATAGATTATGCCATGAAGCATTCAGAAATGCGCTTGCAGTCACCGGAAACGTAATCTCTTGCAATAAAAAAGAGATGACAGTCAGCACAACAAATGCAGATGGAATGGTAATGAAGCAATAAAACTTGAGCTCCTTCTTATGCTGTACCTTCAAACATACAAACCTCCCAACAATTTCTAATTCATCTTAACATATGCTGGCCTTTCTTTTCTCGCATGTTTATCACTGCACATAGCGGGAAGACAATTAGAAAAAGGAGGTCTCGTATCATGGGAAGACTTGAAAACAAAACAGCAGTGATCACAGGCGCCGCGACAGGCATTGGGCAAGCGACGGCAGAGGTTTTTGCCAATGAAGGCGCGCGTGTGATAATCGGAGATATCAATAAAGATCAAATGGAAGAAACAGTTGACGCAATCAGAAAAAACGGAGGACAGGCAGAATCCTTTCACCTCGATGTGTCAGATGAAAACAGTGTGAAAGCATTTGCTGATCAAATCAAGGATGCATGCGGAACGATTGATATTCTGTTTAATAATGCCGGCGTTGATCAGGAAGGCGGAAAGGTACACGAATATCCGGTTGACCTGTTTGACCGCATTATCGCCGTCGACCTGCGCGGCACGTTCCTTTGCAGCAAATATTTGATTCCGCTCATGCTCGAAAATGGAGGCTCCATCATCAACACCTCCTCCATGTCAGGCCGTGCCGCGGACCTTGACCGCTCCGGCTACAACGCCGCAAAAGGCGGTATCACCAACCTGACAAAGGCAATGGCAATCGACTACGCACGAAACGGCATCCGCGTCAATTCCATTTCACCGGGTACGATCGAAACCCCGCTGATTGACAAATTAGCAGGCACCAAAGAACAAGAAATGGGTGAAAAATTCCGCGAAGCCAACAAATGGGTCACGCCGCTCGGCCGCCTCGGCCAGCCGAAGGAAATGGCGACAGTGGCCCTGTTCCTCGCGTCAGACGACAGCTCATACGTCACAGGAGAGGACATCACCGCAGACGGCGGCATCATGGCATACACATGGCCAGGGAAAATGCTGATTGATGAGAAATGGAAGAAAGAAACGAGATAAGAGAGGGGATGTCCCTCTCTTTTTGTCTTTCAAAGCAATACAACCTTATACTTTTTCACATCCAAAAACTGCAAAAATTCCCTCGCCAGCACTTCAGGCGGATGCGCCTTTCCTTCATCCAGCCGATACAAAAGCAACCCAATAATCATTGCGGATACATAATGGACATAAAGCTTTTTCTCTGCGTGAATATCAGTTTGCTGATGCAGATAAAACGATTCCAGCGCTTTGAACATATCAGGTATCACATGAGGAACACCCCATTCCCGATTGAGAAAATGGACAATGGGCATGTTTGACAAAGCAGAAAGCAGACTGGCGAGCGCCTTCTCCGCTTCCTTTAAGGAAAATTCATTCGGGCTGGAGGCAATCGTCAGGTGATCAATGATCTCCGCACATGATCGCTGTATCATGGTTCGGAGCAATTCCTCCTTATTGGCATAGTGATCATAAAAGGTTGCACGGCGGATATTGCTTTTCCGGGTAATATCCGAAATCGTGATGGCTGCGTAGTCTTTTTTCTCCGCCAGCACGTCCAGAAATGCCTTCTGGAGCGCCTCTCTCGTTCGAACCACACGCCTGTCGATTTGCTTGTTCTTCTCTCGCTCTCCTGGCACAGCTTGTCCAAACAGCCAATAAAATCTCTTTTGAGAAACAAGCTCCCATACCTTTTGGCTGATAGCTTCCGGAGTCGCGGCCGCATCCTCATTCAGCCAATACAGGATAATCGCGTACGTGTACAAGGCCCGGTAATGTCCGTAAATTTCCCGTTCGATCGGCGTCAAATTCACATGGACCGGAGTCAGCAGAACATCCTGCTGAAACACATCCCTAAAAAAACGATGGAAATGCCCTCTGTTCATCATCACAGAAAAAAAGGATCGATGCTCATGAACAAAGGACAGCGTCGGATGCACCGTTTGCCGTTTTTTGTTCAAATGAAGGGTATCCATATGACTGAAGGCGTCAAAAAGCGCTTTGCCCAGTCCTTCCTTCATGTCTTCGATCACATCCTCAATGATTGAAAACTTATCCTCATAATAAAGGTAGAGCGATCCGCGGCTCACTTTGGCCTTTTCAGCGATTTCTTTCATTGTGATGTGTTGAATATCTCTTTCTTCCAATAAAGCCAGCAGCGCCTCTTTCACTTGAGCTTCGGCAGATTCCGGCACAAAAGACACCCCCAATCATTAGACAGATCTTCGATATATGTACGGTAACGTATAGATGGTTCACCGTTGTCTTTCTTACAGAAAAGGTACCACCTTATAATAGGTCCGAGAAAAGAAGAAAGCAAATGAGGGGGATTTTACAATGGAACAGCAAGTAAAGGACGACATCCATCGTGTCTTTCAGCTTCAGAAAAAACAGCAAAAAGCCTTGCGCGCTTCAACAGCGGAACAGCGGAGAGAAAAGCTTCAACGCTTTTTAGATTCCGTCATCGCCCATGAAGAAGAAATCATCGAAGCGATCCGCAAAGACGTCCGCAAACCATATCACGAAGTCAAAAAAGCGGAAATCGAAGGAACAAAAAAAGCGATTAGAGATAATATGAATAACCTGGAACAATGGATGGCGCCTAAAGAAGTCGGTTCATCGTTAAGCCCTGACGCAAACGGAATTCTTATGTACGAGCCTAAAGGCGTCACACTCATCCTCGGCCCGTGGAACTATCCGTTTATGCTGACGATGGCGCCGCTTGCCGCTTCTCTCGCAGCCGGAAACAGCGCGATTGTGAAGCTGTCCGATTTCACGATGAACACGAGCAACATTGCCGCTAAAGTGATAAGAGACGCTTTTGATGAAAAAGAAGTCGCGATTTTTGAAGGAGAGGTTGAGGTGGCAACCGAACTACTTGATCAGCCGTTCGACCATATTTTCTTCACTGGAAGCACAAATGTCGGGAAAATCGTCATGACAGCGGCTGCCAAACACTTGGCATCTGTCACACTTGAGCTTGGCGGCAAGAGCCCGACGATTATTGACAGTGAATACGATCTGATGGACGCAGCGAAAAAGATCGCCGTCGGGAAATTCGTAAACGCCGGCCAAACCTGCATCGCACCTGATTACCTGTTCATTAAAAAAGACGTTCAGGACAGGTTCGCGGGGATTTTACAAACAGTCGTCAACGCTGGATTTATGGAGGATGATCATACCCCAGACCGCAGCAAATTTACGCAGATCGTCAATGACCGCAACTTCAACCGCGTCAAAGATCTGTTCGACGATGCCATCGAAAAAGGGGCGGAAGTGGTGTTCGGCGGCGTATTTGATGCCAGCGACCGCACGATCTCGCCAACCGTTTTGAAAAACGTCACGCCTGATATGAAAATCATGCAGGAGGAAATCTTCGCACCGATTCTGCCAATGATGAACTATGAAGACATCGACGAGGTCATCGATTACGTAAATGACCGCGATAAACCGCTTGCACTTTATGTGTTCAGCAAAAACCAAGACCTGATTGACAACGTCCTTCAGCACACGACATCAGGAAATGCGGCCATCAATGATGTCGTCGTCCATTTCAGTGACGTCAACCTGCCATTCGGCGGCGTCAACACAAGCGGAATCGGCTCCTATCATGGGGTATACGGATTCAAAGAGTTTTCTCATGAGAAGGGTGTATTTATTCAAGCCTCTAAATAATCATAATGAAGAGAATCTGCATCATCTTGCAGGTTCTTTTTTTATCTTTATATCACCTAAATAAAGAGATTAAAAGTGATAAAATACAATTTTCAAACGAGACAAAATTCCTCTAGTCTATCTCATTGAAACCCTGCAGCCCCTAACGTATAATACCCAGAAAACTTTAAAGGAGTAAAATGATACATGGAAAAACCAGCAGGATTTTGGATTCGGGCAGCCGCCTCGATTATTGATGTATTTATTATAGCTATATTCTCTTTCATTATGATTTTCATTAACACCTTCATTGTGTTGCCACTCATTGATGCAGCAGGTACACACATGTCAGAAGCCCAATATGAGTTTTTCATGTTGATCATTGGCACAATCCCTGTTTTGGCCATCATATTTATTTTCGCTATTCTTTACTATAGCTTGCTGACTTCCTCAAACATGCAAGCAACATTGGGAAAAAACTCATGGGCATCATCGTTGTCAATCAGTATGGCGAGCGTATTTCTTTTTGGCACAGCTTCGGCCGTTTCTTCGCTTACACATTATCTAAGATCTTATATATCGGTTTTATCATGGCGGCCTTTCCCTCTAAACTGGCATTACATGATTATATTTGCGGGACAAAGGTTGTCTATAAAAATAAATATCTTGATTGATCAAAAAAACAGGCTGCCGAGTTAACCTCGCCAGCCTGTTTTACTATTTCCCAAAAGCCATCAGCTTCGTATAACTTCCAATATAAAGCGTTCCGTCCTCAGCGAGCTGAGGAGAAGACACGACGTTGCTGTCGGTTTGATAGCTCCATAATTCATTGCCGTTTGCGTCTGCCGCATAAACCTTCATATCATCTGACCCGAAATACACCGTTCCCTTCGCGTCAATCAGCGGCGCCGTTCTGACAGGACCGTCTGTATAGAATGACCAGTTCATATCCCCGTTTTTGCTGATGGAAAACAGCTCGCCGCTTCCTGAGCCGATGTAGATATTGCCATTATGATCAATCGCAGGAGATGAGCTGGAGAACCCGTTTAACGGGAATGTCCATTTCAAACTGCCTGTTGATGTATAGGCATACAGCTGTCCATCTTGGTTGCCGGCATAAATGTTTCCGTCCTTATCAATCACCGGATATCCTTTAAACGCATTTGACGTCGTTCTGGACCATTTCACCTGTCCGGTTCCGGAGTTGATCGCATAAAACACGTAATTATATGTGCCGACATACACGGTGCCGTTTTTGGCAAGCACCGGCACAGAGCTGACGACACCATTTGTTTTCAACTTCCAGCGCTCTGTCCAGGTTGATTTTGACGTCGGTTTGATCGCGTGAACATAATTATCAAGTGTTGAGAAATACAACGTCCCGTCTGAACCGATCACCGTTTCAGAGCTTGGCCCGCCGCTTAACGGAACCGTTGTTAAAATTTCTCCCGTTTCTTTGTCAATAAAATAAATCTTTTTGTCATAGGATGCCAAATAGATAACGCCGTTGGTCCCAAGTACAGGAGATTGCGTATATGTTTTTCCAAGATTGCCAGTCACCCATTTGACTGAGCCGTCTGGATTAAAGGCTTTCATTTCCCCGTCTCTGGAATGAAGATATACTGTGCCGTCTCCGTCAATCACAGCCCCCGCTCCATTTTGCGGAGTCGTTCTGATGTCGTTTTGCCATTTCAGCGTCCCGTCTGTATTTCCGGCGAACCGGCTTTCGCGTGACCAGTTAAACATGGCAGGCGCCATCGCTTGTACATCATATCTTCCTGGCAAAAAGCCAGATGCTCCATTATTTTGAGAAAACACCGTTTCCGCCGCATAAGCAGCTGTCGGCTGAAGCACTTTGGCAGCGGGCACATCAGAAACAGCGCCGGCCGAAACAGCCGCCGCCACCGCAGCTCCCGCAATCAAAGCTTTCATACGAAATGACTTGACCATCATTGAGACCCCCATTATATGTAACTTCTAATTTGTGACCATCATAACATATTCATCCATTTTATAAATCTATTTCACAAAAACATCACAAACTAGAAAACTATGTAAGAGTATTCACGGACGTTTTTTCAGCACCCGATCGAAATGCAGCCACAAACCAAATGACGTTGACAGCAGCCGCAGCGAGACTAACTCCCAAAACAAAGATCACCTCAGAAAGCAGATGGTCACTAAAGAAACTAAACATCAAGATAAAACCGGCCGAAGACAAATGAATCAAAAGCCCGAAGCCGCAAAGCACCGCCATGACATACCTCATTGCATCGACTCCGAGCATATAAACGAGAAATGGAATGAAATACAAGACAAGGATCATACCGACAGCTGACCACATGCCAGCTGAATTAAACTGATTGGCCGCCGCTCCCGTTCCGGCCAGCGGCGAAAGTGAAGCCGCCACAATCACGGCGCAAAAAAGAAACGCAGAAATGGTTGTCATGATCGCCACGCTATTTTTTTTTGACATCAAACTCCTCCTTTAATAGAAATATTAACCTTTTTTATTATAAGTAAGTTGAATGTTATATTCATTATATTTTTAAAAAATTCCAGAATACATACACAAATGCTATGCTTCTTTCTAGTATATTTATATAGTAAAAAACAAAGGATAAAAGACTCATTTTTCTGTAATATCAGGATTTTATCACCATACCATATTGCATGTACTTGTTTTTCAAAGTATACTATTCCAGATTAATTCAGAGGAGAGAGAAAAATACATGGAAAAACCAGCAGGATTTTGGATTCGTTTTTTAGCTTATTTTATTGATGGCATTATTGTATCTGTTCCTAGTTATATTATTCTATTTGTGATCAATTCTGTTTTTGTAGCTGGGGCTGTGGCAACAAACCCTTACATGACGGAAGAAGAGTATTTAGTAAAATACATGACGCTTGCATTTTTGCCTACTATGCTGATCATGATCGTCATCAGTGTGTTATATTACGGGCTGCTCACAGCTTCTAAAATGCAAGGCACACTTGGCAAAAAAATTCTTGGCCTGAAAGTGGTCAATGAACAAGGCGAACGGGTTTCTGTCGGACAGGCAATTGGCCGTTACTTTGCCTATATCTTATCTGGAATCATCTTTTATATCGGGTTTATCATGATCGCCTTTGGAGAGAAAAAAGGCCTGCATGACATCATTTGCAAAACACGTGTCGTGTATAAATAATAGAAAAAAGTCTAGACGCCAATAGGCATCTAGACTTTTGTTTTCTTTACAATAGGCTGCCACGACAGATACGTAGCGCTTCTCCACAGCCACTCAAACGGCCCCATCCGAAAGACACGAAGCCAAAGGTGGCTGAAGACCATTTGAACGGCACAAACAGCAATTGTAATGAGCACACCGGCAGCAGGGTACACTTTTCCATACAGGCCCAAGCCGTAATGATAAAAAATCCAAGTACATACAATAGACTGCATCAGATAATTGGTAAATGCCATCCTCCCAACAGCGGAGAATGATTGCAGCACTGTTCTCACTCTTGTTTTATGATAAAGATAGACAACCGTTGTAACATAGAAAAACATGAGGAAAGGCGCGCCAATCAGCAAACATATTTCTTTATCCGTTACATTGTACAGCACCTGGGCGCCGATGCCGATGACAAGCCCAGCCATCCATAATCGTTTTAATCCTTTGCGATGCTTTTCCGGTTCATGCAAATACCGTGATTTTGCTGCCACAGCTCCCAGCAAAAACATGCTGAAATAAGGAATGGATGCAAAGAAGAAGTTGAGCGGATTATACGTAAGCATGCCATTCGAAGACATATAAACAAGACGGTCATGGATCCGCTGTTCTGCAATGTCCTTCAGGCTGCCGCTTCCATAAACATGAATCGCTTGTTTTGCCTGCTGTTTTACCGCTTGTACCCATTCCTGTCCGTTTGATTGATCAAAACTTGTCAACATGAGCGGAATGGAAAACAGAAGATACAAAGAGACCGCCCATATCAGCAGTGTTTTCGGCTTTGCTTTTCGAAACAAGAGCAGGACAAAACCGAGCAAGGCATATTCTGTTAAAATATCCCCGTCCCATATCAAAAAGGCATGAATCGTTCCAAACAAGAGAAGCGCCATTAACCTTCTCACATATAACGGAACAAACCGTTTCCCTTTGTTTTCTGCTCTCTCCATCATGACAACCATGCCAAATCCAAATAAAAAGGAAAACAATAAAATACATTTTGTTTGAATGAAGAATTTCAGTATATCTGCGGCGGCAAAATCAGCTTCAGACCACTTATCCATGAAAAAATTCTCTTTTCCAAGCATAGACAAATACATATCCGGATAACTGAAATGTGCCAGATTGACAAATAAGATGCCGAAAATCGCCATTCCTCTCAGCACATCAAGCACACCGATCCGCTCATTTGTTAAAGTCGGCTGTAATGAAGACATAGCCATCACGCTCCTTTTTTCTGTACCTTAAGGGTATGAAAAAATGAAGCGCGGAAACATCGATTTAGGTGTCAGGCCGGCATGAAAACCTTACAATCTTGTCATCTTTATGGTTTCATCACCTTTAAATCTAATGCTTCGATATTCTGCAAAACGCGATCAAAGCGCAAAGCCTGAGGCTCACATGGGAAGATGTGGCCTTCATACGGGTCGCCTAACGTCCGGAAAAACGGTTCAAATAAACCAGGAACCAATACGCCCACCATCTTTGTATAGTAAGAATCAAGGCGATAGGAGTGAACGGTATTTGCAGGGACATGCAGGAAATCTCCCGGATTCAGCTGAATTTCCTGGCCATCTGCCCACATCGTCATCTGACCTTCAAGGCAATAAAATGTTTCTGTATGATGTTCATGGTAGTGATCAACGATTCGGTCACCTTTAGGGCCTTCAGAGGATACGACGATAAACTGGCCATCTGTATTTTTTTGTGCAGCCACAATGCGGTGAAGCTGATCTCCAGTCAACAGGCGATCTCCTTCTCCAGATTCAAGAACGTATGGAACCGCTCCATCTGGCAGCTCTGTAAGTTCCGCTAATTTGGCCGAACATGCAGGCTTTCCTTCATCTAGAAATACAATGTCCGCTACAGCGGCTGCTTCTGCAAATCGCTCGTTTGAGACTTCTTCGCTTGCGTACGGCGGATGTTCAGCGTGATCATACGGATTCCCAATAACGGAATACAAGTGCGCTACGTTTCCTTTCATCGTGTAAGATACCAGTCTTGTTCTGTGGCTCTGCATCCGGTAGCTGTGCGGTGTTCCCGCCGGAATGTTCGCATAATCACCTGATATTAATAAATAGCGTTCACCATCAAGTGTCAGTTCCAGTTTCCCGTCCAAAACGAGAATTCCTTCATGTGTGTCCTTGTGGACGTGAAGCGGAAAGGCATCTCCTTTTCCCCCGGAAAGAAGCACGATCTCAAACAAATCACCTGTGCTCCTCCCATTCGCCATCACCGTGGCAACCTGTCTGCCGAACAGATAGCGCTCGCCTTCTCCGCTCCGGAGCAAATAAGGCATTTTTTCTTTAGGCAATGAATGTGTACATAATGTTTTCATATTATCATTTCCTCCAATTTAGACCAGTCTATATATTATCATTCATTTGTCTAGACCGTTCTATATAATTGTAGGAGAAAGGATAACAAAATGCTACCCTTTTTTTCTCACCAGCACTGGTATTTGTTCGGCAATGAGAAGAAGGGGCGTTTTGTCTTTATTCGTTAACGAAAGCATGATGCCGCCCTCAATCATCGAATTAATCAGCGTTCCAAGCTGATTTGCTTCTTCTTCTGCAAATCCGTTTTCCATTAATTTTCTGGCAAAAACCGCTTCCCAGCTTTTAAACACCTTCATGCAAACCGTCCGCAGCGGTTCACTGATTAACGCTGTCTCACTCGCCAGCAAACCGACTGGAATACCTTTAATGCTTTCTGTGTTGTCAAATTGGCTGGCTGTTTTTTTGATAAAAAGCTGAATCGCTTCTGTTGGATCAGAGGACTCATCCATGCTTTGCTGTATCAGATGTTCAACGATCTTACCTGTATATGTAACCGCTTCAATTGCTAATTCTTCTTTGCCATTCGGAAAAAAGTGATAAAGCGACCCCTTAGGAGCACCGCTTTCTTTTACAATCTGGTTCAAACCTGTCGCGTGATATCCTTGCAGCTGGAACAGACGTGACGCCGTGTGAAGGATTTTTTCACGTGAATCTCCTCTGCTAGTCATTAAAACATTCCCTCCTAGGTATGGTAGAGCGACTTATATAATATAAAAAAGAACCCTGTGATTGTCAAAAGGGGTAAGACCCTTCCGGATGGGGTAATGTACAAAAACAGCGTCTAGGAGGGATCTCTCAATGACAATCGATCATTCAGTCACGAATACAGAGCAGCTTGAACAACAGAACCCCGGCATGAAAACGAAGATCAAACTGAAAAAACTCAAGGATCAGGTGATCGTCATTACCGGCGCTTCAAGCGGAATCGGACTTGTCACGGCGAGAATGGCAGCTGAAAAAGGCGCAAAGGTCGTGGCAGCAGCGCGAAATGAAGAGGCGCTGAAGGAGCTCACTGATGAACTTAAGGAAAAAGGGCACGACGCCATATGGGTAAAGGCGGATGTCGGAAAAGAAGAGGACGTCAACCGCATCGCAGAAACCGCGATCAGCACATTCGGCCGCTTTGACACATGGGTCAACAATGCGGCCGTCTCGACTTTCGGACATGCCATGGACGTCACCGTTGAAGACATGAAGCGCATGTTCGACACAAATTTCTGGGGACCTGTTTACGGAACAAGAGCTGCTGTCAAACACTACACCGGCAGAGGTGTGCCGGGCGCACTCATTAATGTAGGAAGCCTGTTCGGAGACAGGGGAACGGTCATTCAATCCACATATGCATCTGCCAAATTTGCGCTTCACGGCTGGACGGAAAGCATCCGAATGGAGCTTGAAAAGGAACAGGCGCCCGTCTCGGTAACGCTCATCCACCCGGGCAGAATTGACACACCATATAACGAGCATGCGCACAGCTACCTCGACAAACAGCCGGCTCATTACCGCTCCATGATCTATCCGCCGGAAGCGGTCGCCGAAGCGATCCTGTTTGCCGCCGAACACCCTAAGCGCGACATGTACATCGGCTCACAGGCCAAAGCCATCGCCATGCTGGGCGCGCTTTTTCCTCGTCTGACCGACAGACTGATGGAAAAAATCATGTATCACAGCCAGCATGCCGAAAGACCGTCCAAACCGAGAGAAGAAAGCGCTCTTTATGATGCGGGCTGCGGTATGCATGACAGAGGCACAAATAAAGGATGGATGAGGTCAAGAAGCTACTACACAAAAGCGACGAAGCGCCCAATTGTATCGGCGGCTGTTATTGCCGGACTAGTGGCTTGGGCTGCCGCCAAACGATGCAGATAATCTCTGACCATGATAGAAAAACCCATGCTGTTCCAGCGAACCATGGGTTTTTCAGCTGTTAATCGATAAAAGCCTTGTTCATACGCTGCAGCAGCTCGCCAAACATCTCTTTTTCCTGTGTTGACCATTCTTTCAGCATCTGTTCATAACGTTCAAGGCGCTTTTGCTGATCGCCTTTTAATAGTTGTTTGCCGAGTTTTGTAATGGTAAACAGGCTGACTCTCCCATCAGATGGGTCTGAGAAACGATAGATAAGCTCCTTTGCCTCTAATGCAGCTGCTTGTCTTGAAAGAGTAGAAATATCAAGCTTAAACGATTCTGCCAATTCCTTAACACGAGCAGGCCCAAACTCATCCAATTGTCTCAGTAATAAGTACGAAGATCTCTCCAAATTCCCTGTTCTTTTCTCTGATTGATCCAGATAAACAGCTCTCCTGATAAAAGTCGTCAGCTCATATTCAATTAATTCAACTGGATTTTGATTTTGCAATCGCTCTCGCTCCCTATTCCAATCTCCGGCATTGACAACATCATATATACTTGTATAATACAAATGTACATTAACTGAATAAATACAAGTCGTTATATGACTAAATCAATCATTATACTTGTATAGTACAATCATATAAAAAGAAAGTAAAGCGATTCCTCAGAACCATCCTAGAAGCAAGCACCAGAAAGGAGGAAGCTGTTCTGATTGGAGAGCAGCACTTGATGTGAAAGTCATACGAATTATCTTGCAAGTGTTGATATTATATGTATTTTTTATGATCGGGGAAGCCATTCAGCATCTGTTTCATTTACCCGTGTCAGGAAGCATCGTTGGATTGGTATTGCTTCTGATCTGCTTGGGCCTCCGTATTGTTCCCGTCTCCATCATTGAAGACGGAGCAGGGTTTTTATTATCCTTCCTTCCATTGTTGTTCATCCCGGCAATGACAGGAGTGATAAACTATCCGTCTCTCATTTCATTCAATGGTCTGATGCTGCTGATTACAGTCGTTCTGAGCACCATCGTCACGATCATTGCGGCTGGATTCGCCAGCCAGCTATTAGAGAAAAAAGCAAAAAAACGGGAGGAGAAAGAGAAATGCAGCAAGCATGTATCGCGATCATTATAATTCTTTTAACAGTTGCCGCTTATTTAGCGATGGTCAAACTCTATAAGCGATTCCCGCTTCCATTTCTGATCCCCGTTCTGACAACGACCATTTTGATTGTAGCGGTTTTGATGATGTTCCATGTTTCCTATGAAGGCTATATGATCGGGGGGAAATGGATCAATTCTTTGCTTGGGCCGGCTGTCGTGGCACTGGCCTATCCGCTTTATAAACAATGGCATATCATTGTCAAACATTGTGTTCCCATTTTAGGCGGCGTCCTGGTCGGATTATGCATGGGAATGATCAGCGGGCTGATCTTCGCAGAAGCATTCGGGATTGATCATGATCTCTTATTATCCATTCTGCCAAAGTCGATCACAACCCCTGTCGCTATTCAGATCGCCGCCGGTCTTGGCGGCGTCCCTTCCATGACAGTCGTATTTGTCATGATTGCGGGCTTTTCAGGCGTCATCCTCGGGCCGCTTTTCCTAAAATGGCTTCGCATACGCAGTTCCCTTGGACAAGGCATTGCATTAGGCAGCGCCTCCCACGCACTGGGTACCTCCAAAGCATTGGAATATGGGGAATTGGCCGTATCCATGAGTTCCGTCTCCATGACGCTTTGTGCGGTGCTCGGCTCATTCTTCGGCCCGCTCGTCGTCTGGCTGTTTCATATTTAACAAAGAAAGACTGCCCCGGGGGAGGGCAGTCTTTTTCGTTTATGAAGCAAAAAAATCAATCAGCGGCTGAAAGTCCTTAGATAAATCAACGTCATTCGGTTCTGCTTGAAGCAGGCGGTCAATCATACGCTCCAGCTCCTCAACATCATTCTTATCCGTATATTCAATGAAGTTTAAGCTTTCAAGCCAATCCCTATATGAATGTTTGGCTTTGCCATAGCTGTTTCCAAAGACAAGGCAAGGTGTTTTGGTGATAATCGAGAAAATCATCGCGTGAAGGCGGTCGGTAATCACCAATTTACTGGAGCCGATGCGGTCCAGCATCTCCATAAAATGCTTTTCACGATCAGCGTAATCGATGGTGTCTACCGTATCCAGCACCGTATCGGTACGCTCTGTGTAAGTTGTTTTTTCTGCCCATTTCTTCATCTGTGAAATAAAATCTTCGTCAGTCACTTTCTCCTTATCCGCTCTTAAAATAAAGAGAACGCCGTCCCGCTCGAGCTCTCGCGGCACAATATCCAAGGAAAGCACCATGTCCGGTGTAAAGATCACATGGGAGTTGAAGGTCTCTTTCACAACATCCAGTGTTTGCGTCTCACGCGCAGCAATCGTTAAGTTTGTATTTTGATGGTACGCATCCTGTGTTTTTTTCTTTTCCTTCTGTCCTTCCTCTGTATCCTCAAAATAAACGGATTGTGGCAGAGAAATTGATTTGTAGTCTTTAAACGCCGAAAAGACCTTTCTTCTGTCTTCCTCAATATCGAGATAAAGGTTTCCTAAGTTCCCTCCGCCTGTAAAGCAGACAATATCGTCTTCACGAATGATCTCCTTCACCAGTTCAATGCCCTCATCCGTCGCATAATCCATAATCTCAATGTATTCATAATACGGAAAATGATTTTTGACAAATTTCTCTTCCGCATACGCAATCGCTTGGTCGCCAATATTTGTGTAACTAGGGGAACCAAACAAAAATACTTTTCGTTTATCATTTAACAGAGCTTCCGGCTCCACATTTGGCGCAATGCCTTTTACTAGTTTTTTGCCTTTGATTTCTTGTACAGTCATATCTGCGTCCTCCTTCTGGGATGAATTCCTCATTGTGTGTTAACTGTCTCTACCCAAAAAGAAGGATGGCTATGCATTGGCATGTGCATCGGCTATATCAGAAACATCGTTTTCGCCAATTTGATAGACGCTGCAATGTCCCGCGCCGTTCTTTCCATATATTCCGCGGCATGTTCAAACGCATCTTCTAGCGGCACGGCTCCGGGGACGATGCTGAAAAGCGCATCGATTCCGTGTTGATAGACGGCATCACTGTCACGTGATACTGATCCCGCAATACCGATGACAGGCACATCGTATGATTTAGCCGCCTTGGCTACGCCGATCGGCGTTTTTCCATGAGCCGTTTGGCTATCGATCCTTCCCTCGCCGGTAATCACAAGATCTGCATCCTGAACGATATTTTCAAAATCAACCGCTTCAAGGACAATATCAATGCCTCTTTTCAGGTCAGCCTGAAGATAAGTCAGCAGGCTCCATCCAAGACCGCCCGCTGCACCGGCGCCCTCTGTATCTCGGAAGGTTGATCCGAGCTCTTTTTCTGTCATATCAGCGAAATGGCTTACGTTCTGGTCTAGTACATCCAGCATGTCGGCCGTCGCGCCTTTTTGCGGTCCGAAAACAGCAGTAGCACCCTTTGGTCCTGTTAACGGATTGTCCACGTCACAGGCAACTTCCAGTTTGACATTCCGCAATCTGGAATCAAGCCCGCTCACATCTATTGATGCAAGCTGAGATAACGCGCCGCCCCCTGGACCAATCTCGCTGCCTGAGTTATCAAGAAGCCTTCCGCCCAATGCCTGAATCATCCCGGCTCCCCCGTCGTTCGTGGCGCTTCCGCCGATTCCGATGATCAAACGCTCCGCTCCCGCATCAAGAGCTGCTCCGATTAATTCTCCCGTTCCCCTTGTTGTAGTGATGAGCGGATTTCGCTTATCTACAGGCACCAGATGCAGCCCTGAAGCAGCAGCCATTTCAATCACAGCTGTTCTCCCATCTCCCATCATGCCAAAGAAAGCTCTCACCGGTTCCCCCAGCGGCCCTGTGACAACTTGCTCTATGATCCTTCCATTGGTCGCATCGACCAGAGATTGAACGGTTCCCTCGCCGCCATCCGCCACCGGCAATTTTCTGTAATCAGCACCCGGAAAGACCGATTTGAAACCTCTTTCTATCGCTTCGGCTGCCTCCAGAGCTGATAAGCTTTCCTTAAAAGAATCAGGTGCAATGATGATTTTCATCCAAATCGCCTCTTTCAAAACATGATTCACTTATGCTAGTTATCTCCAATGTACCATATTCCATTTAGAAATAAATACCATAATGATTGGTAAAAATTTTATTAAAAATTAGAAATGAAAGTGTTTGCATAAAAGAAATATTCACGTTATCATACTTGTATACAAGTATACTTCTTGAGTGAGGAAGGTGAGTGTATGCTAGACTCCAAAGACCTGTTGTATCCCGCAAAATGGCTCTCAAAAGCGTCAACCGGGGTTCGTGTCGCATACGAGCTGAGAATGCGGATCGTTTCAGGCCTGATTGAAAGCGGTACCATTTTATCAGAAAATACAATCGCCGCCGAGTTTTCAGTAAGCCGTTCGCCGGTTCGCGAAGCGCTAAAAATACTCGCATCCGAAAAAATCATCCGCTTAGAACGAATGGGAGCGGTCGTAATTGGTTTAACTGAGAAGAAAATCGCGGAAATTTATGATGTGCGGTTACTATTAGAAACATTTGTCTTTGAACGGCTTGTCAAAATAGACATTGAGCCTTTAGTTAAGGATCTCAGCAAAATTCTTGAAATGATGAAAGTCTCAATCAAATATGAGGATGCTGACGAATTTTCATTTCAAGATGTGCTGTTCCATGAAACGATTATCCGAGCGATTGATCATTCATACATTCAGATGATCTGGAACAATCTAAAACCCGTCATGGAAAGCTTTATTCTTTTATCGATGCGGGTACGGTTAAAGGAAAAGTATGAAGACTTCACAAGGATTTTAGATAACCACGAGCTTTATATTCAAGCCATCAAAACAAAGGATAGGGCGCTGATGATTCAGTCTCTTCACCAAAACTTTGATGATGTGCAGGATAAGGTAGAAGACCTATGGCTCTCACAACAAATGCTGGCAAAAGGAGCTGAATACAACAATGACTAGTTATATGTTAGGAATCGATATCGGCACGACAAGCACAAAAGCTGTGCTGTTCAGTGAAAACGGAGATGTGGTACAGAAAGAAAGCATCGGCTACCCGCTCTATACACCGGACATCTCAACAGCTGAACAAAATCCGGAAGAGATTTTTCAGGCAGTCATCCATACAACAGCGAGAATTACAAAACAGCATCCCGAAAAACGGATCTCTTTCATTTCGTTCAGCAGCGCCATGCACAGCGTCATTGCAATCGACGAAAATGACAAGCCGCTGACGCCATGCATTACATGGGCCGACAACAGAAGTGAAGGCTGGGCGCATAAGATCAAAGAGGAATTGAACGGACATGAGGTGTACAAACGGACGGGAACACCGATTCATCCGATGGCACCGTTAAGTAAAATTGCCTGGATCACGAATGAAAGAAAAGAAATCGCTTCCAAGGCAAAAAAATATATCGGCATCAAAGAATACATTTTTAAACAGCTGTTCAATGAGTATGTCATCGATTACTCATTGGCATCAGCGACAGGCATGATGAACCTGAAGGGCTTGGATTGGGACGAAGAGGCACTGCGCATCGCAGGCATCACGCCGGATCACTTATCCAAACTCGTGCCGACAACCGAGATCTTTCAGCACTGCAGCCCGGAAATAGCGATCCAAATGGGAATCGATCCGGAAACGCCTTTTGTCATCGGCGCCAGCGACGGCGTGCTGTCCAACCTCGGCGTCAACGCCATTAAAAAGGGTGAAATCGCCGTCACCATCGGTACAAGCGGTGCCATTCGGACGATTATTGACAAGCCGCAAACCGATGAAAAAGGGAGAATTTTTTGCTATGCCTTGACGGACAAGCATTGGGTTATTGGGGGACCTGTGAACAATGGGGGCATCGTCCTTCGCTGGATCAGAGACGAGTTTGCCTCCTCCGAAATCGAAACAGCGACACGGCTGGGCATTGATCCATATGACGTGCTGACGAAAATTGCCCAACGCGTCAGACCCGGTTCTGACGGTCTGCTGTTCCACCCATATCTCGCCGGAGAACGCGCTCCGTTGTGGAATCCGGATGTACGCGGCTCATTTTTCGGCTTGACCATGTCGCATAAGAAAGAGCATATGATACGCGCGGCATTGGAAGGCGTCATTTACAACCTGTACACGGTGTTCTTGGCGTTAACTGAATGCATGGATGGCCCGGTAACCCGCATCCAAGCGACAGGGGGTTTTGCAAGGTCAGAGGTTTGGCGCCAAATGATGTCGGATATCTTCGAATCAGAGGTTGTCGTTCCGGAAAGCTACGAAAGCTCATGTCTCGGCGCCTGCATTTTAGGCCTGTATGCAACAGGAAAAATTGACTCTTTCGACGCCGTGTCCGACATGATCGGCAGCACATACAGACATACGCCGATCGAAGACTCAGCCAAGGAATACAGAACATTAATGCCGATTTTCATCAATCTATCAAGATTATTAGAAAATCAATATACACAAATTGCAGATTATCAGAGGGGCTTAATCACACACAAATAGTACATGACATGAAGGGGAGGGCATTACCATGCCGTTAATCATCGTTGCACTTGGGATCTTAGCATTACTATTTCTGATTATGGGCTTAAAATTAAACACATTTATTTCCCTGCTGGTCGTATCGTTCGGCGTGGCACTGGCACTCGGGATGCCGTTCGATAAAGTTGTCAGCTCCATCGAAGCAGGGATAGGGGGGACTCTTGGCCACATCGCGCTCATCTTCGGACTCGGTGCGATGCTGGGCAAGCTGATCGCGGATTCAGGAGGCGCACAGCGCATTGCGATGACGCTCGTCAACAAATTTGGCGAGAAAAATATTCAATGGGCCGTTGTCATTGCCTCATTCATTATTGGGATTGCGTTATTTTTTGAAGTAGGACTGGTTCTATTAATTCCGATTGTCTTTGCGATTTCAAGAGAATTGAAGATTTCTATTTTATTTCTCGGAATCCCGATGGTCGCGGCACTATCCGTCACACACGGTTTCCTGCCGCCGCACCCGGGACCTACGGCGATCGCCGGTGAGTATGGCGCAAACATTGGAGAAGTGCTGCTGTACGGCTTTATCGTTGCTGTTCCGACAGTGCTCATCGCAGGGCCGTTATTTACAAAGTTTGCGAAAAAAATCGTTCCTGCATCATTTGCGAAAAACGGCAATATTGCATCACTCGGCACACAAAAAACGTTTAACCTTGAAGAAACACCCGGCTTTGGAATCAGTGTCTTTACCGCAATGCTCCCGATTATCATCATGTCGGTCGCGACCATTATCGACCTGCTTCAAGAAACAATCGGGTTTGCAGATAACGGAGTTTTAGCTTTTATCAGATTGATTGGAAACGCATCGACTGCTATGATTATTTCGTTATTGGTCGCAGTCTATACAATGGGCATCAAGCGCAACATTCCAGTCAAAACCGTGATGGATTCTTGTTCAACTGCCATTTCACAAATCGGCATGATGCTTTTGATCATCGGAGGAGGCGGCGCCTTCAAACAAGTGCTGATCAACGGCGGTGTCGGCGATTACGTAGCAGACTTATTCAAAGGAACGGCATTATCGCCAATCATTCTGGCATGGCTCATCGCGGCGATCCTGCGCATTTCTCTAGGATCAGCGACTGTTGCCGCACTAAGCACAACAGGTCTGGTCATTCCGTTATTGGGCCATTCTGATGTTAACCTGGCGTTAGTCGTACTCGCAACAGGCGCCGGAAGTGTCATCGCTTCACACGTCAATGACGCCGGCTTCTGGATGTTCAAGGAATACTTCGGATTAAGCATGAAAGAAACATTTGCCACATGGACATTGCTGGAAACCATTATTTCCGTTGCTGGACTGGGATTCATTTTATTGTTAAGTTTAGTTGTATGAAATTAAGAAGGAGCTGTAACACATGTTCAATACGATTGGTGTCATAGGCTTAGGCGTAATGGGAAGCAACATCGCCTTAAACATGGCAATTAAAGGCGAAAACGTCGCTGTCTATAATTACACCAGAGATTTAACGGACCAGCTTATCCAAAAGCTGGATGGACAATCTCTCAGCCCGTATTACGAGCTTGAGGACTTTGTTCAATCGTTAGAAAAACCAAGAAAAATCTTTTTGATGGTCACAGCGGGAAAACCCGTAGATTCCGTCATCCAATCATTAAAGCCTTTGCTTGAAGAAGGCGACGTCATCATGGACGGAGGAAACTCCCACTATGAAGACACAGAAAGAAGATATGAGGAGCTGAAGAAAAAAGGGATCGGCTACCTGGGAGTCGGCATTTCCGGCGGTGAAGTCGGCGCATTAACAGGACCTTCTATCATGCCGGGCGGAGATCGCGACGTCTATGAGAAAGCCGCTCCTATCCTGACAAAAATCGCAGCCCAAGTCGGAGATGACCCTTGCTGTGTCTATATCGGACCAAAAGGGGCAGGGCACTTTACAAAAATGGTGCACAACGGCATTGAATATGCCGACATGCAGCTGATTGCAGAAGCGTATACGTTTCTAAGAGAAACGCTTCGTCTGCCGCTAGATGAAATTGCATCTATTTTTGAAACATGGAATCAAGGTGAGCTGAAAAGCTATTTAATAGAGATTACAGCTGAGATTTTACGCAAAAAAGACGAAAAAACAGGACAGCCTCTGATCGATGTCATCCTTGATAAAACCGGACAAAAAGGCACTGGGAAATGGACGAGCATGCAGGCGATTGATAACGGCATCCCGTCCACGATCATCACAGAGTCCTTGTTCGCCCGCTACTTGTCATCCTTAAAAGAAGAACGGATGGCAGCTCAAGACGTATTAGCAGGCCCGGAATCCGAAGAAAAACATTTGGATAAAGACACCTGGATTGAATACGTCAGACAGGCTCTTTACATGGGGAAAGTATGCGCCTATGCACAAGGCTTTGCCCAATATAAGATGTCATCTGAGCTTTACGGCTGGAATCTGCCGCTCAAAGACATTGCCTTGATTTTCCGAGGCGGCTGCATCATCCGCGCTGATTTCCTAAACGTGATCAGCGAAGCATTCAGTGAGCAGCCAAATCTGGCAAACCTGCTGATCGCGCCTTATTTCACAGATAAGCTCCATGACTATCAAACAGGCCTGCGAAAAGTCGTTTGCGAGGGTATCAGCACCGGAAGCTCATTCCCATGCTTAACAACAGCGCTCTCTTATTACGACGGCTACCGCACAGGGCGTTCCAATGCGAACCTCTTGCAGGCGCAGCGCGATTACTTTGGCGCTCATACGTATGAACGGACTGATATGGATGGCGTTTTCCATACAAATTGGTCTGAATAACCTGTATCAAAAACACGGTCAGTTTCAACTGAACCGTGTTTTTTTCTTCTATCCCAAACAACAGAAGACATAAGTTATGTTTTAAATATCATAAACAGTGATACAATAATAGCTAGAAACAATCCCCAAGATCATCATGTGACAGCAGCTTGCTGTTCCGTTCAATTCTGCTTTTTGGCCATTGTCCTTTGCCCTTGCCCATGGTGTCATAAAATGTTCAAATGCCAAAACGGCCTGTCATTCTGATTTACAAAAGTCCCTGAAAACCTTGTCTAATTGAGAATCAGCCTCTCATTTGTTATAAAAGAAATGCCTAAATCCTACCTGTCACACCTTTAGTAAGATGAAAAAAAGTAGGTTATGGCTTGACAAAAAATATATATTAATTAATAATTCATATATAATTAGAATTATTATTGAAAGCGATTATGCTTTCTAATACATTTTTAGGAGGAATATACATTATGTCTTTAATCGGTAAAGAAGTACTTCCATTCGAAGCAAAAGCATTCAAAAACGGTGAATTCATCGATGTAACAAACGAAGATTTGAAAGGCCAATGGAGCGTATTCTGCTTCTACCCAGCAGATTTCTCTTTCGTATGCCCAACTGAGCTTGAAGATCTTCAAGAACAATATGCTGCTCTTAAAGAATTAGGTGTTGAAGTCTACTCTGTTTCTACAGATACTCACTTCGTACACAAAGGCTGGCATGACAGCTCTGAAAAAATCAGCAAAATCACTTACGCAATGATCGGTGACCCATCTCAAACAATTTCTCGCAACTTCGATGTTCTTGACGAAGAAACTGGCCTTGCTGACCGCGGAACATTCATCATCGATCCAGACGGCGTTATCCAAACTGTTGAAATCAATGCAGGCGGTATCGGCCGTGACGCAAGCAACCTTGTAAACAAAGTAAAAGCAGCTCAATACGTTCGTCAAAACCCAGGTGAAGTTTGCCCGGCTAAATGGGAAGAAGGCGGCGAAACTCTTACACCTAGCCTTGATCTAGTAGGTAAAATCTAAGGAGTGCATTCAATTGGTACTTGATGCAAACATCAAAGCACAATTAAATCAATATATGCAGCTAATTGAGAATGATATTGTTCTCAAAGTTAGCGCAGGCGAAGATGACACTTCTAAGGACATGCTGGCTCTCGTTGATGAGCTGGCTTCCATGTCATCGAAAATTTCAGTTGAAAAAGCTGAATTAAACAGAACGCCGAGCTTCAGTGTCAATCGTGTCGGAGAAGACACTGGCGTGACTTTCGCCGGTATCCCTCTGGGCCACGAATTCACATCATTAGTGTTGGCGCTGCTCCAAGTGAGCGGCAGACCGCCTAAGGTGGACCAAAAAGTCATTGATCAGGTGAAGAAGATCAGTGGTGAATACCACTTCGAATCTTATATCAGCCTGACATGCCACAACTGTCCTGATGTTGTACAAGCTTTAAACATGATGAGCGTGCTGAACCCGAACATTACGCACACGATGATTGACGGTGCAGCATACAAAGCAGAAGTTGAAAGCAAAAACATCATGGCAGTGCCGACCGTTTACCTGAATGGCGAATCCTTCGGAAGCGGCCGTATGACGCTTGAAGAAATTCTTGCGAAAATGGGCAGCGGCACAGATGCATCTGAGTTTGCTGACAAAGAGCCGTTTGACGTTCTTGTTGTCGGAGGCGGACCTGCTGGTGCAAGTGCAGCGATCTACACTGCACGTAAAGGCATCCGCACTGGTGTTG
This sequence comes from Bacillus sp. FJAT-14266, assembly GCF_001719225.1. Taxonomy (NCBI): domain Bacteria; kingdom Bacillati; phylum Bacillota; class Bacilli; order Caryophanales; family Bacillaceae; genus Bacillus; species Bacillus sp. FJAT-14266. The sequence goes on along the minus strand of NZ_CP017072.1, from coordinate 274,398 downwards.
TCGCTGAACGCTTCGGCGGACAGGTACTCGACACCATGAGCATCGAAAACTTCATCAGCGTCAAAGCGACGGAAGGACCGAAGCTTGCGGCAAGTCTTGAAGAGCATGTGAAGGAATATGATATTGATGTCATGAACCTTCAGCGTGCGAAACGCCTTGAGAAGAAAGATCTGTTCGAACTTGAACTCGAAAACGGCGCTGTCCTGAAAAGTAAAACAGTGATCCTTTCAACAGGTGCACGCTGGCGCAATGTCAACGTACCAGGTGAACAAGAGTTCAAAAACAAAGGTGTCGCATACTGCCCGCACTGTGATGGGCCATTGTTTGAAGGCAAAGACGTAGCGGTAATCGGCGGCGGAAACTCTGGTATTGAAGCAGCGATTGACCTTGCAGGTATTGTCAATCACGTTACTGTGCTAGAGTTCGCACCGGAACTGAAAGCAGACGAAGTCCTGCAAAAACGTCTCTACAGCCTGCCTAACGTTACTGTTGTAAAAAACGCACAAACAAAAGAAATCACAGGCGATCAGAGCGTTAACGGCATCACATACGTAGACCGCGAAACAGGCGAAGAAAAACACGTTGAACTTCAAGGTGTATTCGTCCAAATCGGTCTCGTGCCAAACACAGAATGGTTAGAAGGAACGGTTGAACGCAACCGCATCGGCGAAATCATTGTCGACAAACACGGCGCAACAAGCGTACCAGGCTTATTTGCTGCCGGCGACTGCACAGACAGTGCGTACAATCAAATTATTATTTCTATGGGATCAGGTGCAACTGCCGCCCTCGGCGCGTTTGATTACCTAATCCGTAACTGATAAAAAAATCCGCTATATTGCCAGATTGGCAGGATAGCGGATTTTTCTTTTTCTACAGAAAAACCCGAACCAGGCACTACGGTAAAAGTGCTCGATTCGGGCCAGCTTCTTATAGTTCCTCGCCGTTCGTTTGAATGACATTTTTGTACCACTCAAAGGAATCTTTCTTATACCGCTTCATGGATCCGTTTCCTTCATTGTCACGATCAACATAGATCATGCCGTAGCGTTTTTTCATTTCGCCAGTTGTGAAGGAGACAATATCAATAATGCCCCACGGCGTGTAGCCAATTAAATCAACACCATCGTACGTGACCGCTTTTTTCAATGCTTCAATATGCGATTTTAAATATTGAATGCGTTCCGGATCATGAACCTTGCCGTCCTCCTCCAGCGTATCCACTGCCCCAAAGCCATTTTCAACGATGAATAACGGGATTTGGTATCGGTCATAAAAACGATTTAACGTATATCTCAGCCCGGTTGGATCAATCGCCCATCCCCAGTCACTCGAAGTGATGTACGGATTTTCGACACCATTCGGCAAGCCGCCATTGACAATATCGCCAGTGTTATCATTTTTCACATCGCTTTTCACAGTTGTTGACATGTAATAGCTGAAGCCTAAGTAATCGACGGTTCCGTTTCTTAAAATCTCATCATCGCCGTCTTCGAATGTGATGTTGTAGCCTTCGCGTTCAAATTCCTTCAACGCGTAGCTTGGATAATAACCGCGCACCTGTACATCAGGGAAGAAATAGCGCTGCCTCATTTCTTCTTCAGCCAGCATCACATCTTCAGGATTGGAGGAGAAAGGATAAATCGGCACATGTGATACCATAGCCCCGATCTGGAACTCTGGATTGATGTCTTTTCCTTTTGCCACTGCTAATGCGCTCGCCACTAGTTCGTGGTGCGCCGTTTGGTACATGACTTCCTTGGCGTTTTCGTTTTCGTCAACCACAACACCTGAATTCGTCCATAGGAACAGCGGATTGTTCACATCCATTTGGTTGTTGATCTCGTTAAATGTCATCCAGTACTTCACTTTCTCTTTGTAACGGGTAAAGCAAGCATCTGCAAAGTTGACGAAGAAGTCCACGACTTTCCGGTTTCTGAAGCCGCCATATTCTCTTGCCAGGTGCAGCGGCATTTCAAAGTGAGACAGGGTAATGACCGGCTCGATCCCATGCTTCAGCAATTCATCAAACACATCATCATAAAACTGCAAACCAGCTTCGTTCGGTTCAGCCTCATCGCCTTTCGGAAAAATGCGGCTCCAGCCGATGGACGTCCGCAGACATTTTAATCCCATTTCCGCAAACAAAGCGATATCTTCCTTGTATCTGTGATAGAAATCAATGGCTTCATGGTTTGGATAAAATTCGTTTTCTTCAATCGTGTCAGTGATTTTTCTCGGCACGCCGTGCGCACCCGCTGTCATCACATCGACGACACTCGGCCCTTTACCGCCTTGATTCCATCCGCCTTCAAATTGGTGGGCAGCTAAAGCACCGCCCCATAAAAAATCCTTTGGCATGTTTCCCATGTTTAATTCCTCCTAAGCTTACGACTGTAAATATTTTTTGATGTAATGCACTTTCCTCAATGTCTTCAATGAAAGCTTTATCAAACTCAACAAGCACTTCGCCTTTTTTGACGGTATCGCCTTCTTTTACCTTCAAGGAAAAAGGCGTGCCGTCAAATGTCACCGTATCCAGCCCGATGTGCGCAAGCAATTCGACGCCGGACGCTGAACGCAGGCCAATCGCATGCTTTGTAGGCGTAACCATGACAACCGTAATGACGCCGGGATGGTAGCATCGATTTCACGATATCCTTCGCTTTAGGGGTAGACCGCTTCAGCACCAATCGAAGTCTGGAAGCGCAGCGAGAAGCCCCAATCACATTCTCTTCCCCGCCTACGGCCTCTAAAATGTCTTTTGCTAGTCTCGTATAATCTCTCACTTTCCCCGACATTTCACCCACCCCTTCGTTTTGGTTACGCTTTCATTATAATTGTACCGGTATAATTTATCAACGCCGAAACAAAATATTTACGCACTAACTATCATTGTAAGCGGTTTATGCTATAATTTTGACAAGTGAAACTAAACGAATAAATGAGGAATGCGTATGTTAAAATACCAGCAAATCGCAACGGAAATTGAAACATATATAGAAGAACACCAGCTTCAGCAGGGAGACAAACTGCCAGTCCTAGAAACCCTCATGGCCCAGTTTGAAGTCAGCAAAAGCACCATCACAAAGTCCCTCGAGCTATTAGAGCAAAAAGGCGCGATCTTTCAGGTCAGAGGAAGCGGCATTTTCGTCAGAAAACATAAACGAAAAGGCTATATCAGCCTTCTGTCGAATCAGGGATTTAAAAAAGATCTCGAGGATTTCAACGTCACCTCAAAAGTCATCGAACTGGACGTGAGAAAGCCAACACCGGAAGCGGCGGAAAACCTGAATATCGAAATAAACGAGGACATCTACTATGTCAAAAGGGTCCGCTACATCAACGGCCAGACCCTTTGCTACGAAGAGTCTTACTACAACAAATCGATCGTGACGTATTTAAACAACGAAATCGTCTCCCACTCCATCTTCCATTACATCCGGGAAGGACTGGGGTTGAAGATTGGTTTTTCTGATTTGTTTCTGCACGTGGACCAGCTTAATGAGGAGGAAGCGGAATATTTGGGGTTAGAGGCTGGACTGCCGAAGCTGTATATAGAAAGTATTTTTCACCTGACAAATGGGCAGCCGTTTGATTACTCGAAGATTTCGTATAATTATAAGCAGTCGCAGTTTGTGGTGCAGGCTAATAGTTTTTTATTGTGAAATTCGGTATCTAATAGGATTTCTTTTAATAATTCTCCACCAAATATTATGTTCAAAAAAAGCTACTTCACAGTGAAGTAGCTTCCTTTATTAAATGCCCATTTTGATCCATCTAGTTTTAGAAAAGCGAAGGATAATCGCATTTATGATAATAATTGAAACTAAATACAAAATAATAAATAAAACATCATTACTCCCAAGTGTCATGTTATCAGATTGCAGCACTCTTTCTATTCGGGGATACATAGTGTTACCTGCCTCAAAAGGAGCAATGAAACCAAACGTTTTATTGCTTATAGCTACTAAGATAACAGAAGTCATCCAATAAACGATACTGACACCTATACTAATTAATATATTAGGACATAACATGCTTATAGTTCCGATAATTAGAATATACTGCAGTATAACTGCAGAAAATAAAAAAAGTAATAATGCAAAATGCGAAAAATCATGGTACATCAACGATATGATTAGCAGGCCTAGCGTTATAAATGCAAAACATTCCAAAAATAAAACAGCTATCTTTTTATAAAAGAAAGTATAGATGTTCTCTCCAATTAACTTGTAAAAGAGAATATTTTTGTTTGAATACTCTCTATTAATAAAGAAAGCTATAACAAATGAAAATAACATCAAACCAAACTGGGTCGCAACAGTATAGGAGCTAAAGAAAAACATTTCAGGTGTAACATTGCTGACTTTATCAATTCCAACAAGTAAAAAATAACCCAGCAAAAATAAAAATACAAACATTGCTCCTAAAATAATGATAACTTTGTTGCTAATACTCTTTTTAAACTCTAATTTCATCTCAAGCCCCCACTGTTTTATTACTCATTTATATACACTTCAATTAATTTATCCACTGAATGATATTGTTGAATTTCTTGGTGATTAAATATATAATAATCCCCTTCTATCGCCTTTAAATCAGACAAATCATGTGTAATGTTGATGATAATCTTCTCGGGGTTCTCCTGAATATACTTGTTTAAGAAGCCATGAATCTCTATAACCGTTTTTTTGTCTAATGAATTCGTTATTTCATCTAAAACAATAATATTTTTATCCTCTAATAAGAAACTGAGCAATTTTAATTTTTGCTTTTGTCCATCACTCAAATTTTTGATCAGAACTTTTCCATCAATATTATCCAGATTAAGTAAATGTGCGATTTTATCTATCATTTCTGCATCAAATTTTTTACTCAAAAAGTGTAATAAAAAGTCCTTAGAAACATCATTAGGTATATTCGAAGAGCTGGATATTAAAGAAACATTTTGACGAATATCTCTGCCGATTCTTTTGCTATTATTTAACAAAAAGTCTTTAGCAAGCTGTGATTTACCGACTCCATTTTTTCCAACAACGTGATTAATTTTCCCGCTCGAAAAATGCAAGTTGGTGTCCTGAAGTAACGTTTTGCCTTTCACTTTTAAAGTGTAATTCGCTATATTCATATACATACTCCTAGGAAATATTTGTATTTTCGAGGTGCCTCTTTCGTTTCCGGTTTGGAAATGTAAGAAATGTTTTTCGATGATTAATCTGGATATCTTTTACTCTAGTTTACAATATATAACACTCAATGTACAACAACGGCAGTTTCCTCAAGGCAATTCCTTACAAGATAACTGACAACAAGCTAAATAAATGGATCGTCAATACCATATCAATGCATATTGATAACAACAATAAGGAGGATACTGAACCTTTTAGCCTAAGCCCTTGACTAAATAACCTCCTCCGTAAATTCTGCTGAAAGGTTTTTCAGCTCTAGCTGCCTTAATCTTTCACTCGTTTCAATTGTCTATAAAAGCAGTTATGCGGTACTATCATATAAAGGTCCAATGATGAAAAACAATGACATACTTTTAAATGCACCTTATCATGCACATGATCATATATAGGGGTTTATTCTAAAAAGGGGATGGACGATTTTGGAAAGCAAGTACCTAGATCTACTCGCGCAAAAATACGATTGTGAAGAAAAAGTGGTAACAGAAATCATTAATTTGAAAGCGATATTGAACCTGCCAAAGGGCACCGAGCATTTTGTCAGTGATTTGCACGGGGAGTATCAGGCATTCCAGCACGTGCTGCGCAATGGTTCAGGACGAGTCAAAGAGAAGATACGCGACATTTTCAGCGGTGTCATTTACGATAGAGAAATCGATGAATTAGCAGCACTGGTCTATTATCCGGAAGACAAACTGAAGTTAATCAAACATGACTTTGATGCGAAAGCAGCATTAAACGAGTGGTATAAAGAAACGATTAACCGAATGATTAAGCTCGTTTCATATTGCTCCTCCAAGTATACCCGCTCCAAACTGCGCAAAGCACTGCCTACTCAGTTTGCTTATATTACGGAGGAGCTGCTATACAAAACAGAACAAGCAGGCAACAAGGAGCAATATTACTCCGAAATCATTGATCAGATCATTGAGCTTGGCCAAGCCGATAAGCTGATCACCGGCCTTGCTTACAGCGTTCAGCGGCTGGTGGTCGACCATCTGCATGTGGTCGGCGATATTTACGACCGCGGCCCGCAGCCGGATAGGATTATGGAAGAACTGATCAACTATCATTCTGTCGATATTCAGTGGGGAAATCACGATGTCCTTTGGATCGGAGCCTATGCCGGGTCCAAAGTGTGCTTGGCCAATATTATCCGCATCTGTGCCCGCTACGATAACTTGGATATTATTGAAGACGTGTACGGCATCAACCTGAGACCGCTGCTGAACCTGGCCGAAAAATATTACGATGATAATCCAGCGTTCCGTCCAAAAGCAGACGACAACAGGCCAGAGGATGAGATTAAGCAAATCACAAAAATCCATCAAGCGATTGCGATGATCCAATTCAAGCTTGAGAGTCCGATTATCAAGAGACGGCCGAACTTTAATATGGAAGAGCGGCTGTTATTAGAGAAAATAGATTATGACAAAAACGAAATCACGCTAAACGGAAAAACATATCAATTGGAAAACACCTGCTTTGCGACGATTAATCCGGAGCAGCCAGATCAGCTATTAGAAGAAGAAACAGAAGTCATAGACAAGCTGCTGTTCTCTGTCCAGCATTCCGAAAAGCTGGGCCGTCATATGAATTTTATGATGAAAAAAGGCAGCCTTTATTTAAAATATAACGGCAACCTGTTGATTCACGGCTGTATTCCTGTCGATGAAAACGGCAATATGGAAACGATGATGATTGAGGATAAACCGTATGCGGGCCGTGAGCTGCTCGATGTATTTGAACGATTCTTACGGGAAGCCTTTGCCCACCCGGAAGAAACCGATGACCTGGCGACAGATATGGCCTGGTATTTATGGACAGGCGAATACTCCTCTCTCTTCGGAAAACGGGCCATGACGACATTTGAGCGGTATTTCATTAAAGAGAAGGAAACGCATAAAGAAAAGAAAAACCCGTATTATTATTTACGCGAGGACGAGGCAACCTGCCGAAACATCCTGGCAGAATTCGGCCTCAATCCAGATCATGGCCATATCATCAACGGCCATACACCGGTAAAAGAAATCGAAGGAGAAGACCCAATCAAAGCAAACGGAAAAATGATCGTCATCGACGGCGGCTTCTCCAAAGCCTACCAATCCACAACAGGCATCGCCGGCTACACACTGCTATACAACTCCTACGGCATGCAGCTCGTCGCCCATAAACACTTCAACTCCAAGGCAGAAGTCCTAAGCACCGGAACCGACGTCTTAACGGTCAAACGATTAGTGGACAAAGAACTTGAGCGGAAGAAAGTGAAGGAAACGAATGTGGGTGAGGAACTGTTGCAGGAAGTAGCGATTTTGGAGAGTTTGCGGGAGTATCGGTATATGAAGTGAGGTATACGGGGTTCAGAGATTATTCTCTGGGCTCTTTTTTTGGTTTTCCATTATCTCATTTAGCACTGTAAATTACAATTTTCTGCAACGTTTTAATTCATAAATGCGTAAATAAAATGCCAATACAAATATAGAGTGTGCTATTTTGTATGAACAAAAAATGAAAAATGAAATGATTTGCTATCAAACAAACCCCCAAAAAGATTACCATGAAGTTTACTTATTAACATGAAAAAGAAGGGCATGGGAGCCGGAAATGATTTAAAGGGCAGAGGGCATTTCTTTTTTAAGAACACATGAACTAAATAATCACTATCAGTTAAATTTCTATTGATCTCCTCTAACTTTAGTAAAGTGAATTGCATTGTGCGCATCCAATTGATACAAAGAATTATAAATAAAAGGAGAGAGCCTGACAGTAAAAACCAAGCTCTTTCTAAAATTAATATTAAAATACCGAGAGTTATTATAGAACGTTCTCTCTTAGCATGTATCCAGCTACTGATCCTTTCTCCACTAAAAAGTTTAATATTACGAGAACTTCTTGTTTTAGTTTTGTTTCTCTTTTTATTCTTTCCCGATTCTTATAAATATAACTTTTTACCAAGTTTTCTAAATGATAAGTAGTATTCTCTTCTAATTTCGCTGCCCATATATTATTGTTTTCAATTAAGAGTTTGGAAATCCAAGTGATCCCATTATTCAGATACTTTTGCCCAACTCCATTTAGTAATTTTGCTATTGAATATAAAACAGATGGAGATTCCCCCATTCTTCTCGCAACCTTACTTAAAAATCTTTTATTATTATCTTTAAACGCATGCCATTCAGATACATCTTCATTCCATGGTATCGAAGCAAAGAGATAACTTTTAATGATTTTTTGATTATAATAACTTTCACCTTTTGACAACTGGGCGACTTTGTCATAAAACAAGTCCCATACTAGCCAAAAGTTATCATAAGTTCTTAGTATATCTTCTGCCAAGATGAATTCTTCAAATAAATCTGCCATAGGTTCATTGTTATTAAAGCTTTCAATAAACGGTTGTAGAAACAAAGAAACATCATCCCTATGTGATGTTAAAACAATCCTAGAGAATTTCCTTAAGAAATCATGGCTCACTTCGTAATCAACTATATCTTCTCTATCATTCGATAATAATTTTTCTGCAAAAGCAGTTATAATATGTTGAGTAATTATTTTATGAGATTCATCATAATTATTTAATGGAATTAATTGAAAAGCTGTTCTTAAGATACATAAGTTTATATTTTTTATATATTTTATTTCATCTAAAGTAATTGAATTTGTTATGACCCTCTCTATATCTTTTTCATACTCTCTTATGAATGTCTCGATTAACTCATTCTCATATAGCTTATATTTATTTTGCTTAGGGTGTTCTTGTCTCATACTCTCTCGCATTTCATCATATTTTGGCTTTAAGTATAGGAACCCAAGGAGTAGAGATTGTGCATCATCATAACTAATGTCCCACAAATTATTTAAGATTGTCTCAGCTGAGTAATCGGAAAATTTTTTATACATTCCTATTGAATGGGAATCGAACAAAGTTAATAACAGAATGCCTTTTATATATTCTTTTTCTTCAGGAAACTTCTCTAATATAAGGGGCAATACTGATATCGCCGCTTCAACACCATCCCATATCTGATACATATAATTCGGTCTGAAAGATGAAGATGCAAATGTTAAAATTAAATCTTTACAAAGTTCCTTTTCAGATTTTGAAAGTTCCTCAAAATAATCCCGTACTAAAACAGTGCAAACATGAGCAGGAATCGCCTTATTAGAAAGTTGAAATTCAACATCACTCTTTTTTAATTTTTCAAGAATTTGCTTAACTTCCTTCAACGCCTGTTTTGGATTCTCTTCATATTTAGTATACTCTTTGTACTTCTCATCATTTTTGACTTTATAGTCAGCCCACAGTTTTAATGAAAGGTATTTCATTGCTTCAGAACTCTCTTGGAGAGCTACTTCACTATACTCCTTTAAGCCAGGATCGACTTCTGGATTAAGATTTATCTGCAATCCTTCATCGACTTCTTCAAAAGTAGGATTCATTTTTCTCCTGTCCATTCGAGCAAGAAAAAGTCTCCATGTTTTAAAGTCTTCCCCAGAATCGTCTGTACTTTCCCTATAATACTGATCAAAAATAGCCCATATAGCCTTTTGCCTTTTTTCTGCTTCCTCATCAGTTACAGCTTCACCCTTAAATAATTGATACATTAGAGCGAGATTCTCAAGTGTTTTTTTTCTATGGCTGTCATTACACGATTTAATTCTCTCATCTTTATAAATTTTATTTTTAGGTATCAATCCAGCTCCAATCAAGTACTGACTTTTTGCATAGTGTTCAAGTATCATTCTCCTGCTGTCATAAAAAAAGAATTCTTTTGTTTGAAATAAAACCTTAGCAATATTAAAAGTTTTTTCGGGGTAGGCTAAAACTACACTTACCACTATTGCTGTCAATGAAGAAGAATTTGAGTTTTTGATTAAGTATAAAAGGTTACTTTCAAGTATTTTAGAGTCAGTATTTTTTGCTGTTTCAAGAAGGAACTTTTCTAACGCCATATGAATGGATTGAAAAACATTAGGTGAAACTTGAGTTCCCCTATATGTGTTCCAAAGTCTGGTACTTATATATTGTTTTACTACATGGGAGTCGGTAACAACTTCTACTTCTTTAACTTCAGATTTATCTAAATCTGAGTTTACATAGCATTCAACTGTTTTATTTATAAACCTTAGCAAGAAATCAACGGTTTCTTTAAGTGAATATTTAAGCAACCAATAAATAGGTGTTTGAAATGCACTTGGAGGGTAATAATCCCTCTGATTCTCATCAATACAGAAATCACCTTCGACGCCAACACTATAATGAAACGGATGACGTTTTTCCTGTGGATTGAACCAGTATAAATCTGCTAGGCTTAATACATAATTAGGAAGTGACTTAAGAATCTCCTGATTTTCGCCCACTTTCGATAAAATAGCATTTACTAAGTTATAATAAGGATCTCTATAATTCCTCCACTCATTTTTAATTATTTTATCAAAAATGGTAGTAAGTTCCTCCTTTATTTCGGCAGCTCCATATAAAATTGTTTGAATAAGTTTCTCCTCAATACCTTCTCCTCTTGAAAGGTAAATGTCTTCCTTAACGATTACTTGGTAATATTCTAAGGCAATTAAAGCTGATAACTTTGTCGTTTCGCCGCTTTTAAATTTATTATTCCATTCATTTATTATCGGCAATATAAAGTTAAGTTTTTCTACCTCAATTTTGTCTTTATTTTTGTAAATTAGTTTAATTATACTTTCCCATCCTTTTCCTTTTGGTTTGGTGAATATATACTGCATATAAGAGATAGAGTATTTATCTAATCCTACTCCTTTTAAATAATCTTCATCTACTTCTTTACATGCTATTCTTAATAAAAATGTTGCTCTATTTAATAGTTTTTGGTTATTCTCAAGTAACTTTTCCTCAAATAAATTAATAAAGTGATCCGAGTAAGACGACAGTAATACTGATACCAAAACTTCATCCTTCCAGAAATAGGGAATGTTTTCATCCTCAATGACTTCTTCTATAAAATTCTCAATGGAATCATCCTCGGTTAAGAGCTTATCAGACACCCATTTTCTGAAACTTCGCCGAATAGGCAGAGATTCCCCAATTTTCTTCAAGAATTCATGGTGATTTTCTTGCCTAATAAATTCAGATTCAATAATTTTTTCCAAAGCCCACTCTTCGTAAATATCATGGGTAATAAAGTATCCTGCTGTTTCATATCCCAAGATACCATCGTGCACTAAGGAATTAATTGTCGATTCATTACAATTAGGAGAAACAAAAAATTGACCTTCACTTGCTCTTTGAAATGCAATCTTCATAAAACATTGCTCTCTGGTTGGCTTTGATTTTTTTATTAACTTATTCCATAGTTTCTCTTTAAAGTTTTGATAATTAATAACTTCGTCATTATTATAAAACTTTAAATATTCGTTTAAATAAAATGGGTTTCTGAGTAACTCCAACAGCCTCGTATCGGTTGGTAAGTTAAAATTATTAACTTGAGAGCAGCCTATCAGTTCTTCCTCGCTCAGAGTTTCAATATAAAATTTGATGGGTTTAACTTGATATTGGTCAATAAATTGCATGTCCAAATCAGACAAGTAATTACTTCTCGCTGTAAATATAAATTTCCATTCATTTTTTATTAAAACAGAGACAAATTCTTTGAATGGGTCTGTGTTTTCTAAATCTAACAACTTTTCCGCCGAGTCAATTACGACTAACTTTTTCTCTTCCTCTTTGTGAGCTTCAATAAAACCCTGCAAACTATATCCGCCAAACAAATTATTTACATCATTTATTTCGAACTCACTTGCCTTAAAAATATAAAAAGGGGTATTTGTATTTTGATCTTCATATAGCCTTTTGATAACCGCTGTTTTTCCAATTCCACCTGCACCAGTTAACATCAATACTTGTTCTTTTTCGATTTCACTTATTATCCTTTCAAGAAGGGCGTTTCTATTTATTTCTATCTTTCTCCCATGGAAGTTTATGGATGTTTGTATATCCTTTAAGATAGACTCGGCATGGGTTTGTTTTTCCGATAAGAGTTGAACAATACTCTTTTCAAAACTAAAGAAATGTTGAATGATTAAACCATTTTTTATGGTAACAAAGGGTGACTCAAAGAAACTTGCAGTCCTCCATTCAATTTGGATATCAATCTCCTTAGCCTTACTTTCAATATCAACTTTTGCTTGGGGATCATTTTGTTCAGGATTTTCAGGATTATGACTTTGCCCCCATTCTTGATTTGTATAAAAAATAATTTTTGTTAAATCTGAATAGTCTCTTTTGCTTTTAATTAAGGTTTTAATTAGTTCGCCTTTATGATCCGACAAAGTTGTTTCATAAAATTTGGCTTGCCATCCTATAACTTCTTCATCTACATCAACTGGATTTGTCTCAATCCCAGATTGATTCTTATACCTAAAAATACCAAATTCTTTTCCGAACTCTTCGCAAAATAAAAGGTAACATAACCATTCAAAGTTATTCTGTGGGTTCTCACTAAATTTCGCTTTAAAGATATTCCAATCTGGTTTAATCATAAATACACTCCTTTCTTGTGTTATGAAACCTTCTCAACCTTTTATACAAATTAAACATTACACTTCATAAAAAAATCACTTATTTAAAGACTAACCCTATTCTGAAAAGATTTATGTAATCAAAGGTTCCTAATCATTTGATACTTTTATGGGTGATTACATTTTACTTATTAGGAACGAATGTCAACCTAATTTCTCAGCTAGAATTATGGAAATATAATTCCTAATTTAGAAATATTCTTTTTAACTTATTTGCTAAAAAACCTCATTCACTTATGATAAGGTTCCCCACGATTAATCCGAAAAGCCCGATAAATCTGCTCCACCAGTATGAGTCGCATCAACTGATGAGGAAATGTCATCTTCGAGAACGATAGCTTCTCGTCCGCTCGCTTCATCACTGCGTCACTCAATCCGAGTGATCCGCCGATGACGAAGGTGACTTTGCTTTTTCCATATGTAGCCAGCTTATCTATTGTATCGGCTAGTTCTTCGGATGTTTTCATTTTTCCTTCGATGGCGAGGGCGATGACGTGGGCGTCGGGGCTGATTTTGGATAGGATGCGGTCGCCTTCTTTGTCTTTTATGATTTTCATGTCCTGGTCGCTTAGGTTTTCCGGCGCTTTTTCGTCCGGGAGTTCGATGATGTCGATTTTTGCGTAGGCCGAAAGTCGTTTGGTGTATTCTTCAATGCCTTGCTTGAGGTATTTTTCTTTTAGTTTTCCGATTGTCACAATATTGATATTCACAGGTCATCCCCACTTTAAAAACAAGTTATTCATATATGTTGTCCACAATTGTGGATATCTTTTCTGTATTTTGTGTAAGATCATTCGTTCCCCACTATATATACTGCGGGGTCTCCACATAATTCACAGGCTGTGGATAAACTGTTAGTATGTTCGATTTTTCTGATTTCGGGCGGCAACTCGTGGTCGTCTATGTACATATCCAGCACCGTTTCGATGTGTTCTTCACAAGAATAATACGCTTGTTTCATGTTCAAATCCTCCGATGTTTTCTTCCATTTTTACAAATGTTCTCTTCTCAATATAACCTATTTATTCACATGTTAGTAGTGCTTCGGGCTGAGTTTTATCCACAATTCGACAAACAAGCTGTTGATGACTCTATTTCGCTCGTGTGTTAGTTTGGATGTAACCGATGTGTGGGGAGGTCTGCATTTGCGCTTTAGATGGGTTTGGCTTTTTGTGATCATGTTGCTGCTTGCTGAGTGTCAGCCATCTTATTGGGTGTTGGAGAAGGATCGAATCGGTGAAGGCAGTCCAGACTTAGAAATATACGCTAATTATCTCCAAATGCATGATGACGTGAAAGGATATCAAGTCTTCACCATATCAGAAGGCAAAAAAATGGTCGTCGTGTCTCTCGGAAGCAGCGAGAAAGATAAGAAGCTTGAAGTGTCGGACGTCAAATTCTCATCTAAAGAAACGATTGTAACTGTGGAGCGAAAACCTGCTCCTACGGCAAATGAGAAAAACCCTTTTATTTTGATTGGACTGGACAAAATTGAAGGGGATTTAATTGTTCAAGACGAAACAGGAGATCGCTTTGAAGAAACGGATTACCAGCAATAAAGCCGGCGTTCTGAGAACGTCCGGCTTTTTCTTTTACTTCAATGTCCCATGCGGGTCGATGACGAATTTTTTGGCTGCGCCTTTGTCGAAGTCGCTGTAGCCTTTTGGCGCGTCGTCCAGAGAAATAACGGTGGCATTGACGGCTTTTGCGATCTGCGCTCTGCCGCTCAGGATCGCTTTCATCAAATTGCGGTTGTATGTCATGGCGGGCGTTTGTCCGGTGACGAAGGTATGGGCTTTGGCCCAGCCGAGTCCGAAGCGGATTTTTAGTGAGCCTGTTTTGGCGTCCGCATCCTTTGCACCGGGATCTTCGGTCACGTATAAGCCTGGAATGCCAAGGCTGCCTCCGACCTGGGTGACGTCCATGATTGAGTTCAGCACGGCGGCGGGCGCTTCCCCTTGATTGCCGTGTCCAGATGCTTCAAAGCCGACACAGTCCACTGCGGCATCAACGGTTGGTTCACCTAGTATTTGTTCAATTTGCTCGCCGAGACGGTCGTGTTTTTGTACGTTGACCGTTTCACAGCCGAAGCTTCTCGCCTGTGCCAGTCTGTCTTCGTTCAGATCGCCGACAATCACGGTGGAGGCGCCTAGGAGCTGAGCGGAGTGAGCGGCTGCTAAGCCGACAGGCCCCGCTCCCGCGATATAAACGGTTGAACCTGTTTGCACGCCCGCTGTGTAAGCTCCGTGGAAGCCGGTCGGGAAAATGTCGGACAACATGGTCAAATCGAGAATCTTTTCTAGCGCCTGTTCTTTATCAGGGAATACCAAAAGCTGAAAATCAGCGTATGGCACCATGACGTATTCAGACTGGCCGCCGACCCAGCCGCCCATATCGACGTAGCCGTAAGCCGATCCCGGCCGGTCCGGATTGACATTCAGGCACACATGCGTTTTCTGCGTTTTGCACATCACACAGCGTCCGCAGGCAATATTGAAAGGAACGGATACGATGTCGCCTTTTTTGATAAATTCAACATCACGCCCCGTTTCAATGACTTCTCCCGTAATTTCATGCCCGAGCACCAAGCCTTCAGGCGCCGTTGTGCGGCCTCTGACCATATGCTGGTCGCTTCCGCAAATGTTGGTTGTAATAACTTTGAGAATAACCCCATGCTCACATTTTCGATTCACATTCGCCTTTGGAACGCCGGGCCCGTCCCTTAGGATTAACTCCGGATAACCGATATCCTCCACCGCTACAGTCCCTTTGCCTTTGTACACAACCGCTTTGTTTCCAGTCAACGCCATTCCTCCCATGCATGTGTTTGGACTCTTGGTCCTAGAACATGACTTCGGTTCGGCATGACTCTTTCCCTTTTTCACGACTGTTTTTTCTGTATTCTTACAACAACAAATATGCCAAGAAAGCAGCCAATAATGGTTCCGCCGATGTCTAAGAAGTCGACTTTACATCCATTTAACAGGAACACAGTAATGGCCGAAACCAGGCTGATCATTACTGCCAGAAGAATAACCCGTTTGGTGCGCATGTAATTCCTCCTTTGGATTCGTTTCTAAAACATACCCAAAATCTCTGCAAACTTCGGTTCAACAAAAAAAGAGACTTCATACCAGTCTCTTCATAATTTGAGATCACTCAAAAAATTTCCTGAGAAATAATGTGACAATACTGGTTACTAACGCAATCCCCGTATACATAACAACCCAAAACATGAATGAGCTATTGCCCGAAGCTAACGTAAATAACAATATCAAGCTCGCGATAAGGACGATTAGCGGTGCCACCCAAAACCTCTTAAATAAAAAATGACCCGCTATACCAAATACACCTGCGATGATCGGAAAACCAAAAACGATAAATAAAACGGCGATGGCTCCCATACTAACCTCCTTGCCTTAAAACCTCTTCATTACCTCAACATCATACAGCTTCAAATGACTCTTCGGCGTCACAACATCCTTTACCTTCCCAATCTCTTTTTCTTTCATTTTCTTTCCGGTTTTCAGACTGTACTGTTCAATGTAGGCAGGCTTGTTATACGTGTATGTGAAGAAATAGAGGCTGCTGCCTTTTTGGGTGATTTCTTTGAAATCGGCTTTCATTTTGTCCTGGGAAAGGGTGAAGGCGATGCTTGTTTTTCCTGTCTTGGCATCAATTTTGTGTACCTTTCCGAAGCCGTCAATGAAATACAGGTTCCCGTCAAAAGGGAAAAAGCTGTTTTTAAAGCTGAAGGGCATGGAGCTGTATATCGTTTGATCGTCGTTTTTGTATTCGGCGATGTCATGCAGCTCTACTTTGCCGCTTTTTTTGTTAATCTTGACCATTTGATAGAGATTGTGGGCTTTTTGGCCGCGAACCATGACATACACAGCTTGGTCGTCCACAGCAAGCTGGGATTCGACTGAGGCTCCTTCCCGGTACTGCCATTCCGTTATCGTGTGATAAGTGAGCTTCTTTTGATCTGCTTGAATCTGAAGGAGCTGATAGCCTTTTTCGTCAGCTGTCGGGACGAGTGCGTAAATGGCGCCGTCATGGAAACCGGAGGCTCGGATGTAGTAGGAGATGACGTCTTTTTTCCACTCACCGTCCATCTGCCGGTACAGCTCTGAGCGGTATCCGTCTTTCTTTTTGTCGTAGCCGGAGTTGTATAAGGTGTAAAAGCCGTCCGTGTTTTGCAGAAAGCCTGCGCTGTCGCCTGTGTGCTGATAGGCTCTTTTATGGGAGCGCAGGCCGTTTTTGATCGTATAAATCGTGTTTTTGTCCTCCAGCATCACGCTGTCACCGTGAACCTTGGCTGAGCCCAGCTCAAGGCCCTTCATCTTAAAGGAAGACAGCGACCCGTCCTGGCTGATAAACAAGGCGTAGCTTTTCCCGCCGCCAAATGCATCTTGATCTGCAGAGGATGAAAAATACAGCAGGACTTCTTTGTCATCCAGGAAATCGGGGTTTCTGAGATCCTGCTGACTTACGGTTTTATGGCTTTTGAGAGGAGAAATGAAGACAAATAGTGCGATTCCTGCGAGAATCAGCATGGCGATGGTAATCATCCACTTTTTCATAGCCTTCTCCTTAGTAAATGGTCATGATAGTTGTCGTATACGAAGAACTTGTGATGTCGCGCGGATACACGCCTAAGCCTCCGTTGCTGTCTATATCAATCCCTGCTTTTAGCAAAAAGGCAGACCATAGGAGCTTTGAACAGTTTTTGGCGCCGTCATGGCCGGTATTTCTGTTATTGACGAAGTTAAATGAGTATGGGTCGCCCACTTTTGATACCGCCCAGTCGGCAGCAGCTGTTTTTTGAGATGAGGATACGCTGACGGTTTGCACAATGGAGTTGTCTTCCACGTCTCTGGCATTATAAGCGATCTGCCTGACGCCGTCGCCCGGGACAGATTCAACAATTTTGTCAGCAGCGGAGTACATGCCGACGTGGCCATGATTGTAGTAGGCTGTGTAGGAGTTCGTGTAATAGATATTGCCTTTCGCGCTTGTCGGGAGTTTTTTCGTGCCGGACGACCCGCCCATGATAGACATGCCGCTTTCCTTGGCGAGCCGGTCTCCTTCTGCTTTATCAGCCGTGATTTCCTTATAGAACTGTTTTAGGATAACGTCCTGCTTTACGTGCTGCTGTTTGGCAATCTGGCTGGCAGATTTCATGATTTCTTCCGGTGTCGTGCCTGGCTGCAGTGCGGCGATTTCTTCAGCATAATTTGTGGTCTTTACGGCTTTGGCGGGAGAAACAAACAGGCCGCCACACATTGTAAGCGCTACCAAAAACATCGACACTCGTTTCTTCAACTTCATTACATCTCCTCTTTTCTTGTGAGTGTAGGAAAGGTAATTTCCTCACCCACATTATATTAGGGAAATAAGGAAAGTAACTAGGTTATTTACAGAATTTTTAGAAATCGTTTACAGAAAAAGGCCTTTATCAGGCCCTTTTCGTTAAAGCTTCTTGCTCATCACTACGTCTGTTTCTTGAAATCCGGTTTGCTCATATAGCTTTCGCGCCGTCTGATTATGGGCAAAGACATGAAGGGACAGCTTGCGGATTCCCATGCTGCGTGCCGTTTGATCTAATGCCGTCAATGCTTGCTTTGCGTAGCCCTTTCCCCGATACGGTTCATATAACCCAAAATCATAAATAAACGCTTCCTGTTGCGGATGTTCCGGTTCAGCATGTATCCAGAGCCAGCCAACGATATCCTTTTCATTCAGCTTGAGGCTCCACAAATGGTGATGGGGTGTTTCCAGCCCTTTCGGGAGCAGATCATTAAACGCCTGCTTAGACAAAAGCTGTGCATCTTCAGGCAGCCATGTTCCCGCTTTTACCTTTTCTTTCGCGTAATGCTTTGTTGTGTATGTGAGATAAGACCGAAATTCTTCTGTCTGCATAGGGCTCAGCATAATTGTCATATCATCTCTCCTTCATATATTGACTAGAGGATTTTACATAAAATAGAAAGAGGTGTTACTATCAGAATAAGCAACTGAGATTGATAAGTCACTAGAGAAAGGAGTTTCACATGAATAAGATCGCACCCGCAGAAATCGCTAGCATGCTCAACGATTGGTACCTTGCTATCAAGAAACATGAAGTGGAAGAGTCCTCCCGTTTATTTGAAGAAGTGAAGCCTTTATTGGATGACATGGAAGAGGATCAGGAGGTGCTTGCCTACTTCTCCTTATTGGAACTGCGCCACAAGGTTTTGCTTCACGAGGCGAGAGGACAGGGCTTTCAGCATGAGGAGCCTTCTCATATGAATGCTACGTCTGACATGCTGAAATATTACTTTTTTCTGTTTGAAGGCATGTATGAGGCCTATAAAAATAATTATGATATTGCCATTGGGCTGTATAAAGATGCAGAGCAGTATCTCGACAACATTCCCGATCCGATTGAGAAAGCCGAATTTCACCTGAAGGTCGGAAAGCTCTATTATAAGCTGGGACAAAATATTGTATCCCTCAATCATACACGGCAAGCAGTCAAAACATTCAGAGAAGAGACAGATTATAAAAAGAAGCTGGCTTCAGCGCTGATTACCATGTCAGGCAATTTTACAGAGATGAGCCAGTTTGAAGAAGCTGAGGCTTATTTGGACGAAGCAATTCGGATCACGAGTGAATTAGAGGATCATTTTTTTGAAGCCCAGCTTTTGCATAACTTCGGCCTTCTTCATGCGCAAAGCGGCAAATCAGAAGAAGCGGTTTCGAAATTAGAGGAGGCTCTACGGAACGATGAGTATGCCCGCTCCGCCTATTATTATCATTCTGCCTACTTGCTGATACGAGAACTGTTTAAGATCAAAAAGAAAGAACAGGCCTTATCTTATTACCAAGACGTGAAGGAAAAATTGACTGCTGAGCCGAATAGAATATGTGAGGCAAAAATAGACATTTTATATACCATTTATGCAGAAGGGGGTCATGCGGAAACGTTTCACTTATGCAAACAACATATGGATGACTTGTTGTCCGAGAAAGAGTATGACAGTGTAAGAGAACTTTCCATTTTGGCTGGCGAACGGTATAGGGAACTTGAGCTTTACAAAGAAGCTGCCCACTTTTTTTATGAAGCATTACAGATTGAAGAACTGATTAAACGAACGGAGGTTATATAAATGAAAAGATTTCTGATTGGCGCAGGCGTCGCAGCGGTGATTTTATCAGGTTGGTTTATTGCAGACCATCAAACCCACTCACAGGAAATGAAAGTCGCTGAGAAAATGATTGGATAAATGAAAAACCCCCGCGGGTGCGGGGGTTCAATTTAACGAAAGAATCCTAAAACGGTTTGTAGTTTTAGGATTCTTTCATCTTTTCAGCGTGATTGAAAACCCTTGAAGTCTAGGAAGAACGAGCATTGGAGCGCAGCGAATGTTTGGAATTCGTGAGCACCGAAGCGCAGGCCTGACAACGAATGCGAGGGTTTGTCGACACGCTGAAACCCCCGCGGGTGCGGGGGTTTTCTTATTACAGCAGCTTCTTCCCTAACAGGGATTCTACGAGCTCTACTGCTGTTTTGCCTGTTTTGTTTTTGTGATCAAGGATCGGGTTAACCTCAACGAATTCGGCTGAGGTAATGATGCCTGCGTCATACAGCATTTCCATAGCCAGATGGCTCTCCCGGTAGCTGATGCCGCCGACGACAGGGGTTCCGACACCCGGTGCGTCGTTCGGATCAAGTCCGTCCAGATCAAGGCTCAGATGGACGCCATCACATGCTGATAAATAATCAAGGGTTTCTTCAATGACCTTTGTCATGCCAAGACGGTCGATTTCGTGCATTGTGTACACCTTCATGCCGCTTTCCTTAATGTACTTGCGCTCCCCTTCATCAAGTGACCGGGCGCCAATGATAACGACGTTTTCCGGTTTGATTTTAGGCGCGTAGCCTTCAAGGTTAACCAGTGACTCGTGGCCAATGCCGAGGCTGACCGCGAGCGGCATGCCGTGAATATTGCCCGATGGTGAAGTTTCAAGTGTATTCAGATCGCCGTGCGCGTCATACCAGATGACGCCGAGATTATCGTAATGCTTCGCTGTGCCTGCAAGCGTGCCGATCGCAATACTGTGGTCACCGCCCAGGACAAGCGGGAATTTTTTCTCTTCAATGACTTTGTTGACCTTTTGCGCGAGTTTTTCATTTCCCGCCAAAACGGAATTCAGGTTTTTCAGTTCCTCGTCATTTTTGATTTTTTCGCGGTTGATCGGAATGTCACCGAGATCTTCAACCGTATACCCCATGTCCGACAGCCGCTCGATCAGATGAGCGTACCGGATGGCGCTCGGGCCCATATCCACTCCGCGTCGTGCTTGTCCTAAATCCATTGGCATTCCAATAACCGAAATCGTTTTATCCATCTGTGATTCCACCTCAACATTTAAGATAATGTCCTATGCGGGTTATAACAAAGATGACTTGCGGACAACGTTTTTAAAGCTCTAGCTGACGATTTGCCTGCTGGCGTTTTTTAATGACGACATGATAAATGATGTAGCAAATGACCATAAACGGTACGCCGCAATACAGCGCGATACGCTGCTCCGGATCAAATGCAAGACTGATGAGCACGACCGTATTTAATGTTAGGCCGATCAGCGGAAGCACCGGGTACAGCGGTGTTTTAAATTTCAAATCTTCTATCTTCCCGCCCTCACGGATATATTTGCGTCTGAACATGATTTGGGAAAGCGAGATCGTAATCCAGCCGACCTGCGCGCTCATGCCCGCCAAAGATAACAGTACCATATATACGGTTTCAGCCTGCGCAAACTTTGTCAGAAGTGATAGGCAGGCCACAGCCATCGTTACGATTAACGAGTACATCGGTACACCGCGCTGATTTGTTTTGCCAAGCGCTTTGAAGGCTTGTCCTTCATTCGCCATCGCGTACAGAATACGTGTTGATGCGTATAAACCTGAGTTCGCAACAGATAACAGTGCGATTAAAATAACAAAGTTCATGATATCAGCTGCATATGGGATTCCGATTTGCTCAAATACGGCAACAAATGGACTTTCCACGACACCCGCCTGTTTCCACGGAATCATGCCGGCAATGACAATGATTGAAAGCACAAAGAACACAAGCGTTCTCCATACTGTCTGTTTGATGGACCGCGGAATCGTTTTTTCAGGGTCTTCACTTTCTCCGGCTGCAACCCCGATCAGCTCAGTCCCCTGAAACGCAAAGTTCACGGTAATCATCGTAATCAGCATTGCCTTTATGCCGTTCGGAAATAACCCGTCTTCATAAAAATGTGTCAAAAACGGCGCCTGCTCTCCGCCCTTCAGATCAATCAGGCCAAACATGGCAGCTCCGCCGAGAATAATAAATAAAAGGATAATCAAAATTTTAATGCCTGAGAACCAGAATTCAGATTCCGCAAAGGCTTTTGTGGTGATCGCATTTAAAATAAACATCAGTGCCGCAAAGACCAGACACCAGATCCACACGTCTATATGCGGAAACCAGCGTTGCATCAGCTGCCCCGCTGATAAAAATTCAATGGCGCATGTAACCGCCCAGCCGAGCCAGTACAGCCAGCCGAACGCAAACCCGAAAGCCGGGCTGATAAATTTAGTGGCATAGGTCTGGAAGGACCCCGACACAGGAAAGGCGACTGCCAGCTCTCCTAAGCAGAGCATCGTCAAAAACATGATAAAGCCGCCCACTAAATAGGACAGAACCGCGCCGAGCGGTCCCGCTTGGTTAATGGTAAACCCGGTTCCAAGGAAGAAACCGGTTCCGATCACTCCGCCCAATGAAATCATGAACAAGTGGCGCGATTTCATTGTCCGCTGGAGCTGATTTCCGTTATCTTGGTTTGTATTCACATTCTGCACCCCTTCAGCAACTTGTATTGGATCTAAGCTGGAACATCTGCATGGTGCTATCCCAGTTTGCTGTCCAAAGAGCCTCTATCTATTTAATATAAAATTCACTTCTTCTCATAAAGATACATTATACTAAAATACTGTAGCTGAGCAAATAGGGAGTGCTGATTTTTCTGTTGTAAATTTATACAAACGAAGTGAATATCCCGCCATGGTGCGGATTTATGCGTTTTGCAGCACGTGCTTAATTTTCTCTATTGCCCAATCCAAATCCTCTTTGGAAATGATTAATGGCGGTGCAAAACGAATGACTGTATCATGCGTTTCCTTGCATAAAAGCCCTTCTTCCTTCAAACGCTCACAATACGGACGTGCCGCTTCAGTCAATTCCACACCGATAAACAGCCCTCTGCCGCGGACTTCTTTAATAACCGGGTTGTCAATGCTCTCAAGCTCGCTTTTAAAGTATTCTCCAAGCTCAAGAGAACGATCCGCCAGCTTTTCATCCTCCAGCACTTCTAATGAAGCGATAGACACTGCACATGCAAGCGGGTTTCCGCCAAATGTGGAGCCGTGTGAGCCAGGGTTAAACACGCCTAGGATCTCCCGGTCCGCCGCAATGCATGAGATCGGGAACACACCGCCGCCAAGCGCTTTGCCCAAAATATACATATCAGGAACAATGCCGTCCCAGTCACAGGCAAACGTCTTGCCTGTACGTCCGAGACCCGTCTGAATTTCATCCGCAATAAACAAGACATTCTCTTCCTTACAAATCGCCGCCGCTTCCTGTAAAAATCCTTCAGGCGGAATCACAATGCCCGCTTCGCCTTGAATCGGTTCAAACAAGAATGCCGCTGTATTCGGCGTAATGGCCTGTCGAAGCGCTTCCACATCGCCGTAAGGAATGAGTTTGATTCCTGGAAGCATCGGGCCGAATCCTCGTTTATATTCCTCTTCAGAAGAAAGAGATACCGCCAGCATCGTGCGGCCGTGGAAGTTCCCGACACATGCGATAATTTCCGCTTGATTGTCTGCTACGCCCTTCACTTCATACGCCCAGCGTCTCGCCGCTTTCACCGCGGATTCAACCGCTTCGGCTCCTGTATTCATCGGCAGAATCATCTCTTTGCCTGTCAGTTTAGCTGTTTTTTCGTAAAACGGCCCAAGCTGATCGTTATGAAACGCGCGTGACGTGAGGGTGATTTTATCAGCCTGATCCTTTAATGCCTGAATGATTTTCGGGTGTCTGTGCCCCTGGTTTACCGCAGAATAAGCACTCAGCATATCCATATATTCATTGCCTTCCGGGTCCTTTACCCAAGAACCCAGCGCTTCAGAAATAACAATCGGGAGCGGATGATAATTGTTGGCTCCGTAATGAGACGTCTGATCAATAATTTCTTTGGATTTAGATAAAGCTGACATATTTGAGTTCCCCCTTGTTTTCTGTTTCAACATGTTATCCTGCTTTCCCTTTATATAAATGCAAGTTCTGTGCCAAATCAAGAATTCGTGTGTTTTCTACAATTTTCGAGGACAAGGTGCAAAAACATTCTGATATTTCGAGCAAAAAATTCAGTGAGTGCAAAATTCTTTTGCATATCCTCTCCGTTTTTTTATAAAATAGAAGCAATATTAAGAAAATAATTGAGGGAGGTTCATACAGTGGTCAAAGACAGCGAATTCCTCACATTGGTTTTTCAGAGTATTTTAGATGAAATCGATGTTGGCCTGCACGTGGTAGACGAGCATGGAAACACAATCGTTTATAACAATAAAATGATGCAGATTGAAGATATGGAGAAGCATGACGTCTTGAATAAAAACCTGATGGATGTGTTTATGTTTTCAAAGCAGCAGGACAGCACACTGGTACAGGCTCTTCAGGAAGGCAAGACGATTAAAAACGTCAAACAGAGCTATTTCAATAATAAAGGCCAGGAAATTACGACGATCAATCATACATATCCCATCGTCCAAGACGGCAAAATCAGGGGCGCCGTTGAAATTGCCAAGGATGTGACAAAGCTTGAACGGCTGATCAGGGAGAATA
This sequence comes from Bacillus sp. FJAT-14266, assembly GCF_001719225.1. Taxonomy (NCBI): domain Bacteria; kingdom Bacillati; phylum Bacillota; class Bacilli; order Caryophanales; family Bacillaceae; genus Bacillus; species Bacillus sp. FJAT-14266. The sequence continues at coordinate 249,728 of NZ_CP017072.1, read as the reverse complement.
TGAACAAAAAAGGCAGCACAACCTATACGTTTGACAGTATTCTCGGCACCAGTCCGGCCATTCGAGACGTCATCGAAAACGCCAAGCGGGCAACCCGTACGTCATCATCTGTCCTTCTCGCAGGCGAAACCGGCACGGGAAAAGAACTGTTCGCGCAAAGTATCCATAATGGAAGCGATCGTTCTGGCGGCCCGTTTATTTCGCAAAACTGTGCGGCACTGCCAGACAGCCTTGTGGAAAGCATTTTGTTTGGGACGAAAAAAGGCGCGTTTACCGGCGCTGTCGACCAGCCCGGCCTGTTTGAACAAGCCCACGGCGGGACGCTGCTGTTAGATGAAATCAACTCGCTGAATCTCAGCCTTCAGGCGAAGCTGCTGCGCGCCCTTCAAGAACGGAAAATCAGGCGCATCGGTTCGACAAAGGATACACCGATTGACGTACGTATTATTGCCACGATGAATGAAGACCCAATTAATGCAATTGCAGGCGAACGAATGCGGAAGGACTTGTATTACAGGCTGAGTGTCGTCACACTGATCATCCCGCCGCTACGGGAGCGAAAAGAAGACATTTTGCTTCTCGCGTCGGAGTTCATCCAGAAAAACAACCATCTGTTCCAAATGAATGTTGAACACATCAGCGAAGACGTGAAGCAATTTTTCCTTTCTTATGACTGGCCGGGAAATATTCGCGAGCTTGAGCATATGATCGAAGGCGCAATGAATTTCATGACGGACGAGCAAACGATTACGGCTTCCCATTTGCCCTATCAATACCGCATGAAAATCAAGCCGGCTGACATCCCAGAGCCGGAAACACCAAGACACCAGCCGGCCGCGGACTTAAAAGAAAAAATGGAGAGCTTCGAAAAATATGTGATAGAGAACGTGTTAAGAAAACACGGCCATAACATCTCGAAAGCTGCTCAGGAGCTTGGCATCAGCAGACAAAGCCTCCAATATCGGCTGAAGAAATTTTCTCACTCGTCTAACGAATAATCCGAGGCAGGAAGCCTGATCAGAAAAACAGTGCCTCTGCCGAATTCACTTTTCACTTCAATCGTCCCATTGTGATTGTCGATAATCGATTTCGTTATAGCAAGGCCTAATCCCGAACCTCCATATTTCCGGGAGCGGGATGGGTCTGCCCTGTAAAATCGGTTAAATAAATGCGGCAAATGCTCCGGCGCGATGCCTGTGCCATTGTCTGCTATCATCAGCATCACGCCGGAACTGCCTTTTTGCAGAGAAATAGTGATGGCACCGGTTCTCTCATTTGTATACTGCACCGCGTTATAAACCAAATTCAGAATGACCTGTTTCATCTTATCCCGGTCAAACACCGCTTTAGCATCATCCTCAAGCAGCAGCTGCAGCCTTCTTTCTTTTGCAAGCAGACTGAGCTGCGGCTCCATTTCCCTTATGAGCGCATCGAGATTTCCTCTCTTCATTTCAAAGCTCGGCACCCGATCAATTTTTGCTAAAAACAACAGATCCTCTATCAGCCGAGTGGCTCTCTTCGACTCTTCATACATACTATTCAGCGCCCTATCTCTCTGCTCCGGCTGAAGCGCGGCGCCACGCAGCAGCACTTCGATAAAGCCGTGTATGGACGTTAAAGGCGTTCTCAATTCATGTGAAGCGTCTGATACAAATTGCCGGATGCGCTCCTTCGCCTCTTTTTCTGCTTTAAATGACGTTTCAATCCGCTCCAGCATGCGATTAAACGAAATAGCGAGCGTGTCGATTTCCATTTGTTTTCGATATACAGGAAGCCTTTTATTCAAATTTCCTGCATTGATTTCTCCCATCATATGTACCATTTGTGATAACGGTTTAAGCGTATGTCTGACCACAGGCAAGAACGTGAAAAGCCCGAGCAGGAGCGCAACCAGCGAGAGCGTGGAATAAATGCTGATTTGCCGGAGCAGTACGTCCTTCAGTGGTTCTGTTAAAGTACTCATTTGGATCACGCCTGCTTCTTTTCCATCAATAGTAATAGCCTGAAACACAATCAGCACTTCCTCGCCGGATTCATTTTTCGTGATTTTGTAATGCAAGGCCATCGTATCTTTTAATGCCTCATCATATACACTTTTTTTCACTGTTGGCGGTGCTCCCGCATATGGATCGGTCGACAATACCGTACTGTCTTTTGTTTTCTTATCGATAAAAACAATGGTCACGCCCGGATAGATAAAGGCGGGACGGACAGCACCATCTGACTTTTCCGAGCTGTCGGGATGGCTTTTGTATGTTTTAATATTATTCCAGATGGTTGGCTCCGTTGAGTTGATATAACTTTGAATGCTGACAGCTCGGTTTTCATATAAGAGGCGTTTTCCAAACACATATTGCATAGCGCCGACAAACACCAATAGAAGAACGAGAATGCATAATGAACGGAATAAAAGCTGAAAGCGCAGTGTTTTGAATCGTTTTTTCATTCAATATCCACCCGATAGCCCGCACCCCGAACCGTTCGGATCACTTCATGCTTTTTGTCATTCAATTTTTCCCGCAAGGAACGAATGTACACTTCAACAATATTCTCTTCTCCGTAAAAATCATACCCCCATACTTTATCCAGAATCCTTGCTTTACTGAGCACAAGGCCGTGATTCAGCACCAAAAACTTTAAAAGCTCGTATTCTGTTGCTGAAAGCTTGAGCACCTCTTCCTGATAGCGGATTTCTCTGCGCCGATCATCAATTCGAAACGGACCGAGCGCGAATTCTTCAAACAGGTTGGGAAAGTGATCCCGAATTCTCGCATAGATTCGCGCCAGCAGCTCTTCAAAGCTGAAGGGTTTGATCATATAATCATCAGCGCCCTCTGTCAGCGCTTTTACCCGAACCCCCACCTCATCCTTGGCCGTAAGCATAATAACCGCGGTATGGCCGGTTTTTTTCATCATCCTCGATACTTCCAGTCCATCCATTCCGGGCATCATCACATCCAAGATGGCCACATGCGGCTGAAATGTCTTTACGGTGTTCATCGCTGTCATTCCGTCAGCTGCTGTCTTCACTTCAAAGCCTTCATTTTCAAGACCCATTGTCAAAAAATCTAATATCGCCGGTTCATCGTCCACGAGCAAAATCTTGATGCCTTTCATCCTATTCATGCTGTGCTCTCTCCTTAGTTGGCATAAACCTCTGATTAGTTTTTTCCCTTCCCCTCCTATTATTCGTTTTCACCTGAAAACAAACTGAATCTTCCCTAAAAATCAGCTGAATTCAGCAAGTTTTCAGCCAGCCCTCATTTGATTTTCAGCTTCGGCCTATACAATTGCCTTAGTTGGTACAGCCAACAATGAAATAAAGGAGGAATCTCACATGAATATCACTAAAGTTTTATCAGGAGCTGCACTGGGAACGATTATTTCAATCAGTTCTTTCACTTCTGCTCACGCCGCTGTCATTCAAAAGGATGATACATCAACGAAGGTTGAGACGAAGCAACAGGCTTCCATCACAATAGCAAAGGCAAAACAGGTTGCTTTGAACAAATGCAAAGGTACTGTTCAAACGGCCCAAATGAAGAAAGTGAATGGCACATACGTATATGTTGTGAAAGTTCTCGGTGAGGACGGCAAACAGCATACGATGAACGTCAACTGCAACAGCGGCAAAGTTGTGAAACATGATGTTCAAAAGAAACAAAGCTATATTAGCAAAACAAAAGCCCAATCGATCGCTTTGAAAAACTGCAAAGGTGCGGTTCAATCTTCTGAGCTGAAGCAAGAAAACGGTGTTTACGCTTACGTCGTGAAAGTAATGGGTGAAGACGGAAACCTTCACACGTTCCATATCAATGGAGAAAACGGCAAAGTCGCAAAACACGAGCAAAAGAAACAAGCACATCTTTCTAAAACAAAAGCGCATCAAATCGCACTCAACAAATGCAAAGGCGCAGTTCAATCTTCTGAATTGAAGAAAGAAAACGGCGCATACATCTACGTTGTCAAAGTGCTTGGCGAAGATGGAAGCACTCATACAATCCATGTCAACTGTGACAGCGGTAAGATCGTAAAACAAGAAGTGCAAAAGAAAAACGCAGCCGTTACAAAAACAAAAGCACATCAAATTGCACTAAATAAATGCAAAGGCACAGTGAAATCTACTGATTTGAAGAAAGAAAACGGAACATTCGTTTACGTGATTAAAATCACTGCCCAAAACCACACTGAACAAACAGTGAAAGTGAACGCTGAAAACGGAAGTATTTGCAAATAAAATAACTGCTCGCCAGCAGTAAAATAACTGAAATTCAACGTATAACACCAGTCTTGTTTTAACACAAAGTTCTAAGTTCATGTCTACCTTTTTCTAAATACTCTTTTAAACTGAACGTGCGTGACCCGCGTTCAGTTCTTTTTCTAAGGAGGACCTACAAATGAATATGAAAATATGTTCTGCAGCTGCTTTAGGCGCGGTCATTTCAATCAGTTCTTTATCATCCGCACACGCGGCTGTTCTGCATAAAGAAGACACTGCTAAAGTTCAAACCCAGCAGCAGGCTTCTATTACGCTCTCTAAAGCAAAAACTGTCGCTTTAAAGAACTGCAAAGGCGCAGTTCAATCAGCACAAATGAAGAAAGCAGATGGCGTTTATGTCTATGTCATTAAAGTGCTTGGTGAGGATGGCAAAATTCACACCTTTAACATTAACTGCAACAGCGGAAAAATCGTCAAGCATCACGTTGAAAATAAACAAGCCGTGATCACAAAAGCAAAAGCACAAAGCATTGCGTTGAAAAAATGCAAAGGCACCGTCACATCTTCTGCATTGAAGAAAGAAAATGGCACCTATGTGTACATCATCACCATCACAGCCAGCAACCACACGGTACAAACCATTAAAGTGAATGCTGAGAATGGAGGTATTTGCAGTTAACAGCCATTTGCTGCTGTTTCACGTGTAACATCCATCTTGTATTCTTCTTCATATTCGATATATCCTTTTCAACTGAACGGGCGTGACCCCCGTTCAGTTTTTTTTGCATATCAAAACAGCCTGGCAAACGATGCCAGACTGTTTTGATTAACTTCCTAATTGGTCTGCGGACGACAGCTTGATGTCAACAGATTTTTCTTTTCCGCCGCGGTAAAACTTCACCTTCACCCGGTCACCGACTTTTTTCTGATAAAGCCGTTTTCGCAGGTCAACAATATCATTTACTTTGTATCCGTCAAATTCCGTGATGACATCGAGTTCCTTCAGTCCCGCTTTTCCGGCAGGTGAAAAGGCGTCTACACCCATCACAACCGCTCCATTGGTGACGTTCTTAGGAAGCTTTAATGTTTCATCCCAATGATAGCTTGCGATGTCGCTTAGGGATTTCATCTCAATGCCAAGGAACGGGCGTTTGACCTTTCCGTATCTCTCTAAATCCTCTATCACAGGGATCACGAGCTTAGATGGAATCGACAGGCCAATCCCTTCAACCGCCGACTCGGCAATTTTCATTGAATTGATGCCAATGACCTTCCCATCCATATTTAACAAAGCACCGCCGCTGTTCCCAGGGTTAATGGCCGCATCTGTTTGCAGGACTTCTGCGTTCCAGTCAGGCTGTCCATCACCGTTTGAATCCACTGGGATCGCCCTCTCCGTACCTGAGATGACGCCTTGTGTGACAGAGCCTGCAAACTCAAGGCCTAACGGGTTCCCGATCGCGATAACCGGCTCCCCAGACTTCACTTTATCTGAATTTCCGAAATCGGCGACTGCTTTAATCTTATCGCTTTTCACCCGTAAAACGGCAAGGTCCATCAGCTGGTCGCTGCCGACAAGATCAGCTGATACACGTGAGCCGTCTTTCAAGCTGATTTCAATTTGGGAAGCGCCTTCGATGACATGATGGTTGGTCACGACATAAGCGGAATGGTCATTTTTCTTATAGATGACGCCAGAGCCGCTCCCAGCCTCGCCGCTCTCTCCCCGTATATCTGATTTTTGGATGTTCACAACACCGACAACGGCGGGCGACACATTGCTGACAATCTTGGTGACCGTATTGTTGACACTGACATTCACCGTCCTGATTGATTCCCGGCCGTTATTGTTCTGCTGCTGATCTAAAGCGCCCGTATCTAGCCCTTCATTTGAAAGGTACGGCATGATAAACGCCATTAATACGGCACCGACAATCACGCCAATCAGGCTTGAAAGAAAATATCCTTTTTTGCTTCTCTTTGGCTGTTCAGGAGTAGTATGTTCTTCCTCACGTTCGTAATCCACCATATTCCATCCTTTCCAAGAACGTTAATATGGTTATATTGTGGGTTAGAAGCTCCTAGAATAGTCATGATTTACATAGAAAAATTATACAGCGCAAAGCGGAGTGGCCTTCTTCGGATCAGTGTCGTATAAGTCAAATGTCTCACCCGTCACAAATCCTTTAGAAGCCAATGTCTGCTGCACGGACATTCTTGCCAGCTCCTTCATGTTGTTGTCCTGGCTCAAATGCGCCAGGTAAATACGAGACGTCTCATCGCCAATGACATCCGTCATCGCCAAGGCAGCATCTTCATTTGAAACGTGCCCGACGTCACTTAAAATCCGCCGCTTAATGCTCCATGGGTATCTTCCCATTTGCAGCATACCGACATCGTGATTGCTTTCAAACACAAACACATTCGCTGAACGGATAATGCCTTTCATTCGGTCGCTGACATATCCCGTATCTGTCATTAACGCGAGCTTTCGGCCGTTATAATGGAACACATAAAACATCGGTTCCGCCGCATCGTGGGAGACGCCAAACGATTCAACATCAAGTCCGCCGAACGACTTCACCGTCTCCATCGGAAATACAAACTTTTGATCGGTGTCAATTTTGCCGATTTGATTCTCCATCGCTTTCCAAGTCTTCTCATTCGCATAGATCGGAAGCTTGTACTTTCTGGCGACGACACCAAGGCCCTTAATATGGTCACTATGCTCATGCGTCACAAAAATGCCGTCTACATCATCCAGCTTACGCCCGATCTGCGCCATCAGCCCATCCATGGCTTTTCCGCTCAAACCGGCGTCCACTAAAAATGCGTGATCCTCTGTTTCGAGGTAAAACGCATTTCCCGTACTCCCGCTCGCAAGTACGCTAAATTGCAAGCTCATGTTTGTCTCACTCCATTATTTTCATTGATCTGTATCTAAAATCGTACTCTCCAAAGCATTCACAGTAAAATACTCTTGTACTGTCTTTTTCTCACCGTTCACTTTTTTCTCGTACTCGACCGTAATTCTCCATACCGGCGCCAGCACCTGCGTACTTGTCAGCGGATATTGTGCTACATAGCCGAATTTACAGCTCTTCACAGTGCTGTATTCTTTTAATTGATTTTGATAGTACAATAGCTCAACCGCATCCATTTCAGTAATTAAGCTTTCTTTCTGGATTTGCTTGAAGGTCTCAAGCGTAGTCTGGTCGTATGACACAACCTCGTTTTTACCGTTTAAGTGCAGCACCACTTGCCCGATCATATTAGAGGGATTGTCGGTCTTTTGGTAAATATAATGGCCTTCGTACGTTTGGAAGAAAATAATTTCTTTCTTCGATTTATTAACCTTCCAAAGCTTATATTTTTCGCCATCTTGAATCTTTGAAGAAACAAGTGCCTGGGCATCGTCCTCGATATCCTTCTTTGATAGGGCTATTGGATTTGCAAACTTCATTTTCAGGCTCGTTACTTTATGATCATCACTAGGCATGTCCATCAAAGGCTTTTGATCCTTCAGCGCCTCAATTTCCTCCTTGGTGAAGGCTTTTTGATTTGCCGTGATCCGATAGCCTTCTGTCGCTTCCTTATTCAAGCCTTCATACGTGATATGATCGGCCTTCATGTCATGCTCGACATCATTTTTAATGACTTCATATTCTTTGCCGGTAGCCTGCCATTTTTGAAAAAACTGATAGCCTAAGAAAATATCTAAAATGAGGAAGGCAACGATGAAGATTGATTTTGTCTTATTCCACTCCACTGTTAGCCCCCTCCTTCCTCAATAAATCTTTTGTAATCGGCACAATTTTTCCATTTACTTTCATCGCCCAAACCGGTTCCAGTTCAACGAGAGGATCATCGTTGGTTGATGTTGATACCAATTGATAAGCAAGGAAGATCTGATCAATTTTGTCCGTATCATAAGCGGTTTGTTTAGAAAGCAGCATCTTCACTTCGCTGCCGCTCATGAGCTCTGTTTCACTTGTTTTAATTGGATTCGTTCCGAGACTGTAATTCGGCCGCTTATAGCTGAGAATATCATCATTCGCCCATTGCACCGTAATCGCCGATGTCGCCCCGAAAGGTTTGGCGGTGCTGTTAATGACCGGGATCTGATCCATAAAGATATAGAAACTCAGCTGCTGGCTGTCATTGATACTGAAAAATTGATAGTGATCCGTCCAGCTTCCGGTATCCTCAAGGTATTTTTGGCTCTTTTTGATTAATTCACCTGTTTGATAGGATGTGCTCTGCACCAAATTGCGCTGTTGAAATTGCACCTGTCGCTGGCTTAGATTCACATCTAAACGGCTGATCCCATCTGTCAGCACATTTCTGTTGTTGTAATTCGAATCTTCCCTTACGATGCTCGGATCGCTAAACAAAGCCTGCTTAAAGGTATTTGTTTTAATCGATTCAGTGACAAATTCTTTTTTGTCCATCGTAAGCGGTTTGTTTGGCAGCAAAAACTCTTTCTTTGAGCCAATGGAGAACAAACTGAACGCCGGCATATTTGATTGCCTGTTTTTCAAGTCGTTCATAATGTTCCGGTAGTTTGCCGATTCAACCGTCACTTCAAGAATGAGCTGTTTGCTGTAAGACACCAAATAGATCTTCTTGTTCGCTTTTGTTTCATTGAACGGGATCAGAATATGGTCAAACGAACTGTATTCAAACGACTGATTAGACCATTTAAACAGCGTTTGGAAAATATCAATCGGAATCGTATCGCTGAATTGCAAGTCAAGCTTGGCTTCAGAACCGCCTATTCCATAAAACCAGCTTTTGAATCCAGCCTTGTCATACTGATCCGAAATATCTTTAATTCCTTTCACATCCCAATGTGGCAAGTCAGACCAAATTTCTTCATAGAGGGCATTGTCATCCACTTTGTAATGAGCGCCGTCATCATGGATAAACATGTCCCTTGGCCTTACCGTTTCAGACAGCTTTTGAGTGGTTTTTTCGATTTTATGTTTCACACGAACAGTAGACTCTGTTGAGGATGAGCCTTCAGAAAAGTTTGGCTGGAACGTCCATATCCCCCATGTAAAAACAAGACTGATGACGACGAGTACCGTAAGTAATATCGTTTTTATATTTTCACGCTTCATCCCAATCATCCTCTTGCTCCTCTTTATATGGAAGAGTAAATGTAATCGTCGTGCCTTTTCCTTCTATGCTGTCCGCCCAAATATCTCCGCCGTGCGCCTGTACCATTTCCTTGGCAATCGCCAATCCCAGACCGGTGCCGCCAAGCTTTCTCGTTCTCGCTTTATCCACCCTATAGAAGCGGTCAAAGACTTTTTCGACATCTTTTTTCGGAATGCCGATCCCTTCATCCTTCACGCTGATATAGAGAAGTTCTTCCTCTTCATTGACATCAATCGAGAACGTGACATGTCCGCCTTCCGGTGAATATTTTAAAGCGTTAGAAATAATATTATCGAGCACCTGCGTTATTTTATCCTGGTCGATCTCGACATACAGATCTCTGTCCGGCAGATTGCGGATAAACTCCACATGCTGCTCTTTTGTCATTTCAAAACGGTCAATAATAAGTGACATAAAACGGACAATCTGAATCCATTCCCGGTTAAATTGATAATCTTTACTGTCAAATTTCGACAGTTGAAGCAGATCATTGACAAGCCGGATCATACGCTCTGTTTCATTTTGCGTCACCATTAAAAAGCGCGGAGCAATGTCTTTATTTTCCCACGCGCCTTCAGCTAACGCTTCTAAATAGCTGCGCATTGTCGTAAGCGGCGTCCGCAGCTCATGTGATACATTCGCAACGAATTCTCTGCGTTCCTGATCCATTTTCTCTTGTTCGGTTACATCGTAAATGACAGCGATTAAACCATCAATTTTGCCGTGTTCCCTTTGAATCACAGAGAAATTCACGCGAAGCACCGTTAATTCATCATCGCGCTCAATTTCAAGCAGCATAGAATCCTGCTGCTCCACTAAATCTTCAAAAGTATAATTCTCTTGAAGCCCCAGCAAACTCGTAATCGGCATTTCTAAGGCTGTTTCACGTGAAACGTTCAACAGCTCCAGAGCCGGGCTGTTTAAGAGAATAATCGCTCCGTTTCGGTTTGTGGCGATTACGCCGTCTGTCATATAGGCAATGACAGACGCTAGCTTTCTGCGTTCTCCTTCAGTCATCGCCTGGGCATCTTCAAGCTCTCTCGTTAAGTGGTTAAACGTTGTGGCCAGCTGCCCAATTTCATCATGCCCGTACTTTTTAACCTTCCTCGAGAAATTCCCTTTCGCAAGCTCCATCGCCTGCTTTCGCATATCTGAAAGCGGGTGGGTAATGGTTCTTGCCAGAAAAATACCGAGAAGAGCCGTCAAAACAAGTGCCAAACCTGTGCCGGACGCCAGTATCGTGTTGATCGTCTTCATTTGATTAAAGACATCTTCCATACTCGCGACAACATAGATCGCGCCGACAACCTCTTGGTTTTCAGTCATGACGGGCTTCGCGGAAATAAGAACTCTGATTTTGCTTTTCGGGTCATAATATTTTCTTAAATACGACTGTTTGGTAGAAAAAATTCTTTTGAAAATCAGATCGGTCGTTTGTTTCCCTGCCACTTCCTCACCATACGGCTTTGAAGAACCGACCACTTCATAGCTTTTATCTACAAAGCTAATTTCCCGAACCTCATCACTTTTCGTGAAGTCATTCAAAATACGGCTGACGTCATCCTTTATGACGGTGCTGTCGTTATCGCTCTTATATTCTTGTTCGATATAATAAGAAAGGTTGTCGATTCGCTGATTCAGCGATTGTTCATAAGAGCTGATCAGCGACTTCTCTACCTGATTGACAAAATACACACCAATGATTTGCATGGCAATGATAATCAAAAGCACATAAATCAAGGTAATCTTAAATTGGATCGACCGAAAAAAACCAACCTTATTCATATGGGCATTAGTCCTGTTCTGGGTTTCTCAAGTAATAACCTACACCACGGCGTGTGACGATCCAATTTGGATGGCTCGGGTTGTCCTCGATTTTTTCACGAAGCCGGCGGACTGTTACGTCAACCGTTCTGACATCGCCGAAGTAATCATAGCCCCAAACGGTTTGAAGCAAATGTTCACGGGTCATCACTTGTCCGATATGTTTTGCTAAATAATGAAGCAATTCGAACTCACGATGAGTCAATTCGATTGTTTCGTCTCGTTTTGACACAACGTACGCGTCAGGGAAGATGACGAGAGAGCCGATATGAATCTCGTTAGAGGAAGGCTCTTCCTCCGCAGGCGCTGTTGTCAGCTGGCGGCGCAGGTTCGCTTTAACACGCGCCAAGAGCTCGCGTGTGCTGAATGGTTTTGTGACATAGTCATCAGCACCGATTTCAAGCCCGATAACCTTGTCAATTTCTGAATCCTTAGCCGTCAGCATAATGATTGGCATATCGTATTTCTTTCTGACTTCGCGGCATACTTCAACGCCGTCTTTATTCGGGAGCATAATATCTAAAAGAATTAAATCAGGCTGAAGCTCTTCTACCATTTCAACGGCTTCGTTTCCGTCGTGGGCACAGTGCACTTCATAGCCTTCTTTTCTTAAGTTAAATTCCAATATATCTGCAATCGGTTTTTCATCATCTACTACAAGGATCTTTTTATCCATCATTTTGATTTTCCTCCTGCCGAATGACTTCATTTCATCTATATAACATTCGTTTCATCACTTATGGCCCATGTAAAGAATGGGTCCTTGTCTATTATAACGGTTTAAGGTCAAAAGATAAAAAAAATAAAGGTTTAGAAAAAAAACACATGTTTCACCTTTATCGCCAGTTGTTTATCTATTGTCATGCTGGTCAACTTTTTTTAAAAAAGATAACTTTATTGAAACCTCCCCTCACCGGAGTGCGTCTTTATCAATGACGTCTTCTTCTTTGAACCGGCCGCAGGGCCGGTTCTCCCTTTTTCTTCTATTATAACACTCCTCATGTTTGCCTTTTTCCTAAAAGAAAAAACGCACCTACGATTGCAGATGCGTTTGGTAAGTGGCTCGGGACGGAATCGAACCGCCGACACACGGATTTTCAGTCCGTTGCTCTACCAACTGAGCTACCGAGCCAAATGTTTTATTTTTCTCTACTAAGTAAAGTAAAATGGCGGTCCGGACGGGACTCGAACCCGCGACCTCCTGCGTGACAGGCAGGCATTCTAACCAACTGAACTACCGGACCTTACAGTAATTGCCCGGAGAGCTGTCGTGTCAGCTCTCACAGACAAATAAGGAATTTAGCAATAACGCTAAAGTAAATCAATGACCCGTACGGGATTCGAACCCGTGTTACCGCCGTGAAAGGGCGGTGTCTTAACCGCTTGACCAACGGGCCTTCACGAAATGGTGAGCCATGAAGGACTCGAACCTTCGACCCTCTGATTAAAAGTCAGATGCTCTACCAACTGAGCTAATGGCTCTTAAAGATGTCGGAATTTCTATAGAGCAAACGACTTAAATCTAGTTCTCATCTTGTACTCTATTGAAGCAGTTTCCGTAACAACGAGATTTATAATATCACGAACAAATAGAAGTGGCAATAACTTTTTTGGTTTTTTTTCATATTTTTTTCTCAGACCAACTTATATGCGGCTTTCAAACAAAAAACAAGCCCCTTAAATAGGGGCTTGCAGACATATTCTATTTAGTTCGCACGGTACACACTGCGAAGGACATTTGTTTGTGAGCGGTCTGGACCGACAGAGAAAATAGAAAGCGGAATGCCTGTCAGCTGAGACACACGCTCAAGATAATGGCGCGCATTTTCCGGAAGCTCGCTCAAGCTCTTCGCACCTGTAATATCCTCAGTCCAGCCTGGCATTTCTTCATAAACCGGCTCACATTCAGCAAGTGCCTTAAGACTTGCTGGGAATTCTTCAATGATTTCGCCTTTGTAGCGGTACGCCACACAGATTTTCAACGTTTCAATTCCTGTTAGGACGTCAATTGAGTTCAGAGAAAGATCTGTAATTCCGCTCACACGGCGGGCGTGGCGGACAACAACGCTGTCAAACCAGCCGACACGGCGCGGGCGGCCTGTTGTTGTTCCATATTCGCGTCCGACTTCACGGATTTGATCGCCGATTTCATCTTTCAGCTCAGTCGGGAAAGGACCGTCGCCGACACGAGTCGTATATGCTTTTGATACACCGACAACGTGCTTGATTTTGGTCGGGCCGACACCAGAACCGATCGTGACACCGCCGGCAACCGGGTTAGATGACGTAACAAACGGGTATGTTCCTTGGTCGATATCGAGCATAACCCCTTGTGCGCCTTCAAATAATACACGGCGCCCTTCATCAAGAGCATCGTTTAAGACAACAGATGTATCGCAAACATATTTTTTAATCTGCTGGCCGTACTCATAATATTCGTCTAAGATATCCTCAAGTTTAAACCCTTCTGTCTCGTACATTTTCTCGAGAAGACGGTTTTTTTCTTCAAGATTGCGCTCAAGCTTTTCCGCAAACGCGTCACGGTCTAACAGATCCGCGATGCGAATTCCGATGCGGGCTGCTTTATCCATGTAAGCAGGGCCGATTCCTTTTTTCGTTGTGCCGATCTTGTTAGCCCCTTTACGCTCTTCTTCCACTTCATCCAATTTCAAATGATACGGCAGAATGACGTGAGCTCTGTTGCTGATTCTCAGGTTATCTGTACTCACGTTGCGCTCATGAAGATACGCAAGCTCTGTGACTAATGCTTTCGGATCTACAACCATTCCGTTTCCGATTACACACGTTTTATCCTTATAGAAAATTCCAGACGGGATTAAATGAAGCTTATATGTGATTCCGTCAAACTTGATTGTATGCCCTGCGTTATTTCCGCCTTGATAACGGGCGATCACTTCTGCATTTTCTGATAGGAAATCTGTAATTTTACCTTTTCCTTCATCGCCCCATTGCGTACCTACTACAACTACTGAAGACATGTCCGTGCACCTCCGTTAACCTTTCAAAACGATTCTATTCAAACAAATCAAGTTTATCAGTGAAGAAACAGAAAGTCAATTGTAAATCCGAACATTAAATTATTGTAAATCTATATTCGTTCGCTTCCATTCGTTTTATAAGCGTTTTCTCACTGCTTTGTCATAAAAAGCTTGCGAAACTTTCATCCTTTAGCATAAGAAAGAATCACTTGCCTGATATCCCTTTTGAATTCATAAAAACGATCCGCCAGCCGTCCGGGTCCTCTATCGTCACACCCCCATTGCTCCAGTACGGGTTCTCTGATTCGACCTCTTGATAGCCCATGTGCTTTAGCTTTGAAGTGATCGCTGCCAGTTCATCTGCATTCGGCACATAGAAAACAAGAAGGCTGTCGGGATGGGGAACGGGGGCAGTGCTTCCCCCTTCATACTGGGTGAATTCTAAATGATAATCGGCATGAGGAAGGCCGAACATGACACCGTCATACCCGTTATGCTTTGAAAATTCTCCTATTCGTTTCAAACACAATCCCTCTTCGTAAAAACGAATAATCTCATCAAGCTGGCCCGTAGGACGTGCAATACGGATTTGTGCTGCGTAAAAAGACGAAAAACGTTTTCCCATATTGTTACCATCTCCTTTTTGCACCATTTTAATAAAACGCTTTCAATTTTTCATCCGCTGAGCGAACGGTATTTCTTCCATCTTTCGAATGAAAAAAAACCCCAAGAGCAGCTCTTGGGGCCTATGCGCCGGGCGGAACGCCTGCTTCATCAAAACGCCGTTCCAGGTTGACGAATTTGTTGTATTCTTTTACGAACGCAAGAGACACGGTTCCTACCGGGCCGTTACGCTGTTTGGCGATAATAATTTCGATAATATTTTTATTCTCGGTTTCTTTGTCATAGTAGTCATCACGATAAAGGAACGCGACAATATCCGCGTCCTGCTCGATACTTCCTGATTCCCGGATATCAGACATCATCGGACGTTTATCCTGACGCTGCTCAACACCCCTGGAAAGCTGAGAAAGCGCGATAACAGGGACTTGCAGCTCCCTCGCAATCGACTTCAGTTCACGGGAAATTTCAGATACTTCCTGCTGACGGTTGTCCTTTGAACGACCGCTTCCCTGAATCAATTGCAGGTAATCGATCAAAATCATGCCCAGCCCGCTTTCCTGCTTCAAGCGGCGGCACTTGGCACGGATTTCACTCACTCGAATACCCGGTGTATCGTCGATGTAAATCCCGCTGTTCGATAGGCTTCCCATTGCCATCGTCAGCTTGCCCCAATCCTCTTCGGTCAGGTTACCTGTACGGAGATTCTGGGCATTGATATTTCCCTCGGCACAGAGCATACGCATAACGAGCTGCTCTGCACCCATCTCAAGACTGAAAATTGCTACGCTCTCATCGGTCTTTGTCGCCACGTTTTGTGCGATGTTCAGGGCAAAGGCTGTTTTCCCTACTGACGGACGGGCAGCCACAATGATCAAGTCGTTTCGCTGGAAACCCGCAGTCATCCGGTCAAGCTCCGTAAACCCTGTTGGAATCCCCGTGATATCACCTTTTCGATTGTGAAGCTGTTCGATATTATCATAGGTCTGGACAAGGACGTCCTTAATATTTTGGAAGGCACTCGTGTTTTTGCGCTGGGCCACTTCCATAATCGTTTTTTCCGCTTCACTTAGTAAATCCTCGACCTCATCCTCACGGGTATACCCGTCTTGAGCAATCGTTGTCGCAGTTCTGATTAATCGGCGAAGAATCGATTTTTCCTCAACGATTTTCGCGTAATATTCTATGTTAGCCGCTGTCGGCACCGAGTTTGCGATATCTGTCAAATATGAAATGCCGCCTACTTCTTCCAGCAGGTCTGTGTTCGCAAGCTCTGATGTGACTGTCACCAGATCAACCGGTTCACCTCGGTCACCGAGCACCAGCATCGCATTATAGATTTTTTGGTGGGACATTCTATAGAAATCATCTGGAATCAATACTTCTGAAGCCAGTGTTAAAGCAGACGGCTGTAAAAAAATAGCGCCTAACACGGCTTGTTCGGCTTCTATATTTTGCGGAGGAAGCCGGTCATTCAGAAGGTCTGTCATGCTAAGCACCGTCCTCTCATTAAAAAATCTCCAACCTCCATTCTACCATTTCTACAGAAAAAAAATAGAAAAATTGTCTGTTTCCTGTTTTTTTCAGTTAGCAGATTGGATCGTTTCGGACAGTAACAAGGCGGGAAAAATGCAATAAAACATGAGGGAGGAATGAAAGATGATAAAGAAATATGCGATTACGCCTAATGTTGATGCGGACGGCTGGTTTATTGAGGTGGAGAATGTAGCGCCGACAGCTTTGTATACGTCTAAAGACGCCGCTATTGAAAAGGCCAAACAGGTGGCTAAGGAAAACAGTCCGTCTAAGCTTGTAATTTATGACCAGTTTAAAAATGTGGAAGAAGAACACTCATTTTAATGAATGAAAGCCTTCGCTACAGCGAGGGTTTTTTAGCGGTTATCGGTTTATTTCATCCATTGGATGCCTATGTGCATCATCAAATCTGCCGCTTTTTGATACAGATCCCACTCCCCGATCGAAGCAAATTTCCCCATCAGCTCCTGAAGCTTTAGCCTCACTGCTATATATTCTTCGAAAGTGACAGCTTTTTCAGTGTCTATTTGGTGTTCCTTCAGCATTTGTTTTAATAAGGATAACGGTGCGTGCATAAGAACCCTCCTTACCTCTTTTATAACGGTCATTTTCCGATTGCTCTATTCCTTTGTGACATCTTCTTACATTTCACATCTGATTCTTGTACAATGGACAGAAGAGAGGAGGGATCTTTTGTGAGACCTTTGCAAATTTCTGCTGAAACTGCACAAAAGCTTGCAGAGTCCTTGAATCTGCCGCTTGAACAGATCATGCATATGCCTCAGCATATTCTGCTTGCCAAAATGGCTGAACTGCAAAAAGAGGACAAATCATAGCGTTCATTCACATACTTGCTTACCTGTTTCGGGATAATATCATGTATATGTTAGAAAAGAGGAGTAACTGCTTTGCCACATCCACATAATAAAAAAATCCAATCATTTTGGCTGATCACCGGCATTATCTTTATCGCCTTTAACTTACGGCCCGCGATCACTTCAGTCGGTCCGGTCATCAGCTCTATCCGGGCAGAGCTGCACATGTCCAATGGGGCAGCCGGTTTTTTGACCGCACTGCCGCTGCTTTCGTTTGCAGTTCTTTCTCCACTTGCACCTAAGCTTGGACAGCGCCTCGGAAATGAGCGAACTTTATGGCTAGGTCTCGTGATACTGCTTATCGGTGTTTTGACTCGTTCTACCGGCTATACTGCCGCTTTGTTTTTCGGAACGGCACTTATCGGAGTCGGAATTGCGATTGGTAACGTACTTTTGCCAAGCTTAATCAAACATAAATACCCTGAAAAGCCAGGGATCATGATCAGCCTGTATACGACATCAATGAATATATTCGCAGCTTTAGCATCAGGTGTCAGCGTTCCTTTAGCGACCCAGATGAATGGCGGATGGAAACAAGCCTTTCTCTTATGGGGCGGGCTGGCTTTGCTTGCATTGCTGATCTGGATACCTCAGCTGCGCCATCGAGATACGGCAAACCAGACAATGAAGCTGCAATCCAGTTCCATTTGGGCTTCCAAAATGGCATGGTATGTCACCATCTTTATGGGCCTGCAATCGTTTTTATTTTACAGCAGCATCGCTTGGTTTCCTGAAATTCTCCGTTCACACGGGATTGATACGGCAACAGCCGGATGGATGGTATCACTCATGCAATTTGCGAGTCTGCCTTCCACTTTTCTGACACCAGTTTTAGCTGACCGTGTGAAACAGCAGCGCGGTATCGTTGCGGCGCTGGCCTCAGTTTATCTGATCGGCCTCTGCGGATTATTAGCGGGCGGAAGCCATACATTGCTTGCCATCTGGATGATCATTATCGGTATCGGGCAAGGCTCCAGCATTAGTCTGGCGCTCACTTTGATTGGTCTCCGCAGTGAAAATGCCCAACAGGCCGCTGCGCTGTCAGGCATGTCTCAGTCATTCGGCTACCTGCTGGCAGCAGTCGGGCCAATCTTTGTCGGCTATCTCTTTGACCAGACGCATTCTTGGACGATGCCGATTGTGCTTCTCATTGCTGCCCTGATCGTAATGGGAGCAGCCGGACAGGAAGCCGGACGAGATCGATACATTTTCCAGTCAGAAAAACAAAGAAATTCAGCATAAAGCGGGGAAGATATCTCCGCTTTTTTCTTTGAATATTTATGGTTTATTCATAAGTTTTTCATATTTGTTTTTTACAATGAGACACCATAAAGAGGTGAAAAACGATGAAAACCAAACGATTCGACGCAGCCCTTATTCTTATTTTGCTGGCAGCAGCTTTTTTGAATACGTATCACATTTGGCAGGATGATACAGCAAACCAGTACTATTTGGCGGCTGTAAAAAGCATGACGCAAAGCTTCCATAACTTCTTTTATGCGTCATTTGACCCTTCTGGATTTGTGACAGTAGATAAGCCTCCTGTCGTGTTATGGATTCAAACGATTTTTGCACTGATTTTCGGTGTTCACACGTGGAGTGTCATCATTCCCCAGGCTCTTGCCGGAGTTGGATCTGTCTTCCTACTCTACAGAATGATCAAGCCGACTTTTGGAGTTGGAGCGGCCCGCATTGCCGCACTTGTCATGGCACTGACCCCTATCGCAGTAGCTGTCAGCCGGACAAACAATATTGATAGCATGCTCGTTTTTACCATATTGCTCGGTTCAGCTTGCCTGTTTCGGGCAGTAAAACAAGGCAAGCTGGTTTGGCTGCTGATGGCATTTGCCCTGATTGGGCTCGCCTTTAATATGAAGATGATGCAAGCGTTTATGGTATTGCCTGCATTTGTGTTATTCTACCTGGTTGCATCTCGGGTTTCTCTGAAGAAAAAAATCGGGCCCCTGCTTCTGTCTCTTGTCCTTCTGACAGGCCTTTCACTCTCATGGGCGATTGCAGTGGATTCAGCCTCTTCCTCAAGCCGGCCTTATGTAGGAAGCAGCCAGACCAACTCAGTGCTAGAACTGGCCTTTGGCTACAACGGCACAGAGCGTCTGCTTGGGCAAACTACGGGCCTGGCAAAGGGTGATATGAATGCTGCTGGCGGAGGGAACATGCAGAATCAAGACAACATGCAAGCGCCAAATGGCAACGGTTCATCTTTTTCTCAGAACGGAAATCAATCATTCGGAAACCATTCACAGGCGCCTCAGCCGCCTAACGGACAAACCGGCGCTCTCAATGGAGGCGGAGGCACACCTCCCACAGGTGGCAACGGGCCTGGAAATGGAGGGCCTGGCGGCGGAAAAAGCATGAATATGTTCGGCACCGGTGATCCTGGCCCGCTTCGTCTTTTCCAATCAGCACTTTCCGGCCAAATCAGCTGGATGCTTCCATTCTCATTGATCGGATTACTGGGCGCAATCGTCAGCTGGTACCGTGATCGCCGCGGACATGCTGCTGAAATGAAAGAAACACTATTCTGGGCGGCTTGGCTTGTTCCCGTGGCTGGTTTCTTCAGCATCGCAGGATTCTTCCACCAGTATTATTTGATTATGCTGGCACCGCCGATTGCCGCCCTTTCTGGTATCGGATGGTATACGATGCACCGCTTATATAAAAATAATCAAGACTGGTCCAGCTATCTTCTGCCGGCAGCCGTTCTGATCACAACCGTGTTCCAGGTGTATATTCTGAGCGCTTATACAAGCCAAATCAGCAGTGTATGGATGTATGCCCTGGGGCTCTTAGGACTGGGCATCTCCCTTGCACTTCTGATGCTTAAACGCAGCCATCCGTTCAGTAAGCAGCTGACCATCATCAGCTTGTGCGTTCTGCTTCTCACACCTGTTTACTGGTCAGCAACGCCGCTTCTATACGGTGGCAACAGCGTCCTTCCTGAATCCGGCCCGCAGCTCAAAGGCTCAGCAAACGGCGGGAACATGTTCTCTTCAGAGGTCGACAGCGGGCTCCTGTCCTATCTGAGAAAACACAATACCGGCGAAGAATATTTATTTGCTACTTTGACAACCGTAACAGCTGCGCCATACATCATTTACGAAAATGAATCTGTTATGGCAATGGGCGGATTTAACGGCACGGATCCCATTCTGACTGTGTCGGAACTGAAAAAACTGATCAAAGAAGGCAAAGTGAAATACTTCCTTCTGTCAGAAAACAACTCAGGCAACAGCGAACTTGTTTCCTGGATTAAGAAAAACGGAAAAGAAATAACATCTGGCGAGTACAGCGGTTCCTCCAGCAGCACGAACAGCGTGCAGGGAATGCGAGGAGGACCTGGCGGAGAAAGCCAGCAAACTCTTTATCTCGTGGAATAAAAAAAGAGGCTTGGATGAATCCA
Organism: Bacillus sp. FJAT-14266; assembly: GCF_001719225.1. NCBI lineage: Bacteria > Bacillati > Bacillota > Bacilli > Caryophanales > Bacillaceae > Bacillus > Bacillus sp. FJAT-14266. Next base: position 229,070 of record NZ_CP017072.1, on the reverse strand, counting down.
AGCCTCTTTTCTATTAAGCTTCTTCTTTTACATGTACCTTTAACACAGCCTGCACTTCAGGATGCAGCTTCACAGGCACGTTTGTATATCCTAATGCACGAATGCCGTCCGGCAGTTCAAGCTTCCGCTTATCTACTTTAATGTTATGGTCTTTTTGGAGCTGTTCAGTGATTTGCTTGCTTGTCACTGAACCAAATAAACGGCCGCCCTCACCTGATTTTGCGCTAAGCTCAACAGTCAGTTTTTCTAATGTCTCTTTCAAGCTCTTAGCCTGCTCAAGCTCAGCAATGGCTTCTTTTTTCTCTTTCTGCTTTTGTCCGTTTAACGCGCTGATGTTTGACGCGTTCGCTTCAACCGCGAGGCCTTTTTTAATTAGAAAGTTATGCGCATAACCGTCTGCTACGTTTTTGACTTCGCCTTTTTTTCCTTTTCCTTTTACATCTTGTAAGAAAATAACCTTCATCTCTGTACGCCTCCCTCAAAATACTCATCTATGGCGTGCTTCAGCCGTTCCAGCGCTTCAGAAACTGAAATGCCGGACAACTGAGTCGCCGCATTTGTTAAATGCCCTCCGCCTTCCAGGGCCTCCATGATGATCTGAACATTTACCTCGCCAAGCGACCGCGCACTGATACAAACCGTTTGTTCATCCCGTCTCGCCACCGCAAATGAAGCCTCAACCTCACTCATCGACAGCAGCGAATCGGCAGCCTGCGCAATCAGCACTTGATCGAAGTATTCCTCTTCATTTTCCGGAAGAGAAGCAATCGCAATGTTATCTTTATAGAGGACCGTATGCTGGATCAGCTTCGCCCGTTTAATATAGGAATCAACGGTTTCTTTCAGGAACTTCTGCACCAGCACCGTGTCGGCGCCTTTTGCCCTTAAATAAGAAGCCGCATCGAAAGTCCGCGAGCCCGTGCGGAGAGAAAAGCTCTTTGTATCCACTATTATACCAGCTAATAGGGCTGTTGCTTCAATCATATTGATTTTTAAGCGCTTCGGCTGATATTCAAGCAGCTCTGTCACCAATTCCGCTGTGGAAGAAGCGTATGGTTCCATATAAACGAGCAACGGATCTCTGATAAACTCCTCACCTCTTCGGTGATGGTCAATGACCACGATATGTTCAATTTTATTGACCAGCCGTTCCTCCATAACAAGTGACGGCTTATGTGTATCAACGATCACAAGCAGTGTGTCATCATTGGAAAATTCCATTGCTTCTTCAGGCGTAATAAATCTTGACCACAGTTCTTCATATTTTTTGATTTCCCCAATCAAACGCTGCACACTTGATCCGATTTGATTTGGGTCAATCACGATAAAACCATCTTTGTTATTTGCCTGAGCCACCTTTAAAATCCCGATCGCTGCGCCGATAGAATCCATGTCAGGGAATTTATGCCCCATGATAATTACATTGCTGCTTTCGGTGACGATTTCCTTTAAGGCGTGAGAAATCACGCGGGCCCGCACCCTTGTTCGTTTCTCCATTGGGTTTGTTTTACCGCCGTAAAACTTCACCTTGCCGTTTGGCAGCTTAATGGCTACCTGGTCTCCGCCGCGTCCCAGTGCTAAGTCCAAGCTGGATTGCGCCAAATCGCCAAGTTCTTTCAGGGAAGAGACTGAAGCCCCGACACCGACGCTTAACGTCAGCGCTACACCGTCAAACGAGGTTTTTTCCCGCACTTCATCAAGAATCGAAAACTTCGAATTTTCGAGTTCAGTTAAGATGTGTTCATTAAGTACAGCGATAAAGCGTTCTGAAGACGTCCTTTTCAAGAAGATCCCGTACTCCTGCGCCCAAGCGTTCAGCAAAGATGTCACCTGGCTGTTCATCGTGCTTCTCGTCTGGTCATCCAATCCTTGTGTCACATCATCATAGTTATCAAGGAAAATATATGCCAGGACGGTTCTTTCGTTTTCATATAGCTTTTCAATCTGAATTTGTTCTGTTACATCAAAGAAATATAACAGACGCTCATCCCGTTTGATGACAACCCTAAACTTGCGGTCATTCAATGTAACCGTTTCCGATTCCACCTCTTGTTTGATAAGCGGCACTACCGATTCACAAGTATCGTAAAGTGATCTCCCCACTAAAGTGCTTTCATTAAAGCAAGAGGAAAGAAACGGATTTGCCCATTCTATATAATATTGGTCATTAAAAAGCATGATTCCAATCGGCATTTCCATCAATGCCTCTTCACCGACTTTTTTCAACCTGTAGGACAACGTAGAAATATAAGCATCAATCTCTTGTCGAATAAGAGAATCAGCACGCTTAATAAAAAACAAAATAACTGCCAGCAGCAGCACTTCGACGGTTCCTAATATCCAGTTAAAATAAAAGCTGATGAGGATTGTAATAATTGACAGAGCAATCAATGCATAGATGGGATACCGAAACAGCGGTTTTTCATAAAAGCTTGGCATTTCTATCACTCCCCACCATGTGAGTAAAACTCATGTTCACTTCACCTTATTCCTTATATGAAAGCCCATATCTAAAACGCCTAAAATGCGAATGGCTGCCATGAAGACCGGATGCACAAACCCAAGTATGACAGCAATCACAGCCGCAGCCTTTGGATATTGTTTCTTATGGCAATAGAAAAAGATAAATGATAAACCTTGGATGAAAATCAGAAACCCGAGTATAAACTCCCCATTTAAAGCGATAGAGTACAGCATTTGGCCTTTTTCTAAAGGCAAAAATGAAAGCATGACAATAATCAAATACAGTACTACAACACTTTGCGGAAACTTCAACTCTCTAAAAGGCTTTAGATTAGGAATATCGGGGGAGAATCGCCTTAAGAGCGGCTTAGCGATAAGGTAACTGAGGAAAGAAAAAATAACTCCTACCATCACAATAGCTGTTGGAAAAAGATATTGAACGATACCCAATTGTTCTTCCATCAGTTTTAATTGCTTCTCAAACTGTCCAGCATTGCCCGACTGCTTCGCTACAGTTTCTACCATATCAAGAGATTGCCGGTATTGTGTCATCGCCTCATCAATGATATTGATACCCAAAAACTGAATGCTTATCACAAAATAGAAGACAATACTAAGCATATAAATAAGAGCGCCCGAAATAATGGCGTGCCCGGGCTCTTTCCTTTTGAAAAAATGTCCCATGGCAATGCCGGCGCAAGCTGACATAAAAGCTACAATAAGCCCGTTAAAGGACCCGACAATAAAAACAACCGGAAGACTGACAGCGCCCATCCATATCCCTAGCTTCAATCCATGTCTGATCGTATACAAGATCATTGGCAGCGGCAGTGCAAATAACAGAATTGTTCCAATCACAGGAACATAAACGACCAGAAGCGTGATGATCGCAAACAGACTGATTAAAATAGCACCTTCCATTAAAGCTCTCGTTTGTTTCACTTAGTCACCTCGTATCATCCTGAACATACGAATAGAAAAGAGCAGCATAAACGACTGCTCTTTTTCATCGCTGCAACATACGTTGCACCGAATGTTTTTATATCATCTCTAAATTTTACTTTTATATTTTAACATAAGTCCAAATCGCAAGTAAAATGACGCTAATGTTTCATGTGAAACATAAAAATGAAAAGACATTCTTTGAAAAGAATGCCCATCACAATTAATGTTTATCATCCATAAAGCCAGAAGATTCCTTGTTTTTCTTTTTCGTTTTTCTGACATACATAAAAATTAAGATCACCAGTAAAAGGGTTGTTGCTTGCAGAACGCCGCTGCTAAACAAGAAAAAGTTCTTTATCATGTCCCACATTGTGTTTCACCTCTTTGTGCATGTTCTCAACCCGTATCCTATATAAGGTGAATTTCCCTTTTTATAAACTTCAAAACATCATGAACAACATTGAGCGTTGGGCATATGCTGATATGGAATCTGATCGATAAAGGAGAATTTTCACATGGATGAACGCAGAACATTGGCTTGGCATGAAACATTAGAAATGCACGAGCTGGTTGCTTTTCAATCAAACGGACTCATTAAACTGAAGAAAATGATAAGAGAAGTAAAAGACCCTCAGCTCAGACAGCTTTATAACGTGTCTATTCAGAGCGTTGAGCAAAATTTGAGAGAGCTTCTTCCGTTCTTTCCACAGGCTCCGCACAGAGAAGATGAGGAAGAAGAACGCGCAGATAACCCATTTTACAGCGGTGACCTGCTCGGTTTTGCCAAAACATCTGTCCGCAGCTATGCCATCGCAATTACAGAAACAGCAACACCTCAATTAAGAAACGTACTGGTCAAACAGCTGAATGCTGCCATCCAGCTGCACGCCCAAGTTTATCGATACATGTATCAGCATGGATATTATCCGTCTTACAACCTTTCTGAACTGTTGAAAAACGATGTCAGAAACGCCAACAGAGCCATTTCAATGAAATAAAACAAGCAGCAAAGGAGTTCCCTTTGCTGCTATTTCTGCTGATCCTTCACTAAGCCGTTCGAACGATAAGATTCCAGCACGTCTCTGTTGGATTCTCCCCATTCTTTCATTTGCAAAACAATCGGTTCAAGCGTTCGCCCGAATTCTGTCAGAGAGTACTCAACCTTGGGCGGCACCTGTTGATAAACCTCACGATGCACGATGCCGTCCGCTTCCAGCTCCCTCAGCTGAAGAGTAAGCATTCTTTGAGTAATACTCGGGCAGATTCGCCGAAACTCATTAAATCGTTTCTTGCCATCTATCATGTGATAAAAAAGAATTCCTTTCCACTTTCCGCCAATGACATCTAGAGTAAATTCAACTGGACAGCCTTCTTTGTTCGGGTATATATTCTTTTTTCCACTCATTCTTGACCCTCCAATAGTACCTTTTTTGATACTACATTACATTTTGCAACTAAGCTACCCAGTATTTTACACACCTTTTCTCCTTAGCTCAAAGAAAATGCTTCTTATTCACATCAATTTTTAAGGGTTTGCATGATTACACCTGCAGCAAGACGTGTTAAACTATATAAAGATTACACTACTTAAAAAAAGGATAGGAGCTATCATGGAAAAGATACTTATTTTCGGACACCAAAACCCAGACACAGATACGATTTGTTCTGCGATTGCTTATGCTGATTTGAAAAACAAACTCGGCTTCAATGCTGAGCCTGTCCGTCTCGGACAAGTCAACGGCGAAACACAATACGCGCTTGACTATTTCAAACAAGAAAGCCCGCGTCTTGTTGAAACAGCTGCAAACGAAGTAAACGGCGTTATCCTGGTTGACCATAACGAACGCCAGCAAAGCATCAAAGACATTGAAGAGGTTCAGGTTTTAGAGGTTATCGACCATCACCGCATCGCTAACTTTGAAACAGCTGAGCCGCTTTACTATCGTGCTGAGCCTGTAGGCTGTACGGCTACCATCTTAAACAAAATGTACAAAGAGAATAACGTGAAAATCGAGAAAGAAATTGCCGGCCTTATGCTGTCTGCGATCATTTCTGATTCCCTGTTATTTAAATCTCCAACTTGCACGGACCAAGACGTAGCAGCAGCAAAAGAGCTTGCGGAGATCGCTGGCGTAGATGCTGAAGAATACGGCTTGAACATGTTGAAAGCAGGCGCTGATCTAAGCAAAAAAACAGTGGAAGAGCTCATTTCTCTTGATGCGAAAGAATTTACGCTCGGCAGCAAGAAAGTCGAAATCGCACAAGTAAACACAGTGGACATTGAAGATGTGAAAAAACGCCAAGCTGAATTAGAAGCTGTGATCTCAAAAGTTGTGGCTGAGAAGAATCTTGATCTCTTCCTTCTCGTTATCACAGATATCTTAGAAAATGATTCACTTGCTCTTGCAATCGGTAACGAAGCAGCGAAAGTGGAAAAAGCGTTCAACGTTACATTAGAAAACAACACAGCCCTCTTAAAAGGCGTTGTTTCCCGTAAAAAACAAGTCGTTCCTGTCTTAACAGACGCAATGGCTGAATAAGCAAAAAGCATCCCGCGTCGGGATGCTTTTTCTTATTCACCCAGCTTCTCAATTTGTCCCATCACATCAGTAATTTGCTTTGCGTTTTGGACCAGGTCTGACTGCTCCAATTCTTTAAGCGATACCTTGCCTTCCTCGGCTTGTTTCAACACCTCTTCAGCGCTTTTCTGCAAGGTTTCGTTATGCTCCTGAATGGTTTGATGAATCTCCGCTGCGGCATCAGGCGGCGTTAATTCATTAAAATCAGCGGCATCCTTCTGAATCGACTCAAGCTGCGCTTCAAGTTTTTCTTTCGCCTCGGTGTCATTTACAGCTTTCTCAGCCAATTCAGGCGCTTCCTCTGCAAATGTCTTCACCTTCTCCACATACCCCGCTGCTTCACTCGTATAGTTCAATCCGTCGTTCACCTGATCAAGCATGCCACATCCGCCTGCACTCAAAAGTCCCACTCCGGCAAGTATTGTCAAAATGATCTTCATCTTCAGCCCCCTCATCGTTTCTTTTTCATTTTTTCTTTTAAGATCGGAATCAATTTCTCTTTCGCTAACGGCAGCCCTTTCCTCACCAATTCACGCTTCAGCCACTTTTTCAGCTTAGACATTCTGATGCTCCTCTCCCTTTTTGATAAAAATGAAAAAACTCCACCAATTTGGTGAAGTTCCTGAAACAAAAAGACCTTCACCAAATCAGATTTGGCAAAGGTCTCGCTAACAATGAGATTGCCAGCAAAGCCGAGGACACCTTGTCCCGTAATGACGACTTTACTGTGAAAGCTACTCCCCTTTGGAGTGTTCATTTTTATTACTTTCATTCTAAAGCACCAATCTGTTCCAGTCAAATTCCTGCCGTTTATATAAAAGCGCGCTGTGGTATTTAAAATTTGAATGGTTTTTCCATCAGGAGATCATGCTATGACAGAGGAGGTTTTCATCATGAGTCAAGAGCGCGTGAAACGGCCTGGGCATACCAGATGGTACATATCTTCGTTACTTAGCGGCATTATTATTCTTAATTATTTTGACCGAGTGGCCATCTCGGTAGCGGCCCCTGCGATACAAGATTCGTTTCACCTTACTGCAACTGAACTCGGCATCGTGTTTTCCATTTACACCTATTCCTATACACTGATGCAGCTGCCTGTCGGAAGTTTGCTGGACCGTTTTGGGGTCGCATGGGTCACGAGGGTTGGAATGACGATATGGAGCTTTTTAACGATCCTTCTTGCTTTTTTGCAAGGAAAATTGCTGTTGTATCTGTTCCGGTTTCTCATTGGGCTGACGAGCGCCTCTGCGTTCCCCGCTGCCTCTAAAGCAACCGCTCTCTGGTTTCCTCCAAGTGAGCGGGGATTGGCAAACTCACTGTTCGATTCGGCCGCCAAGTTTTCAAATGTAATCGGCGCGCCATTGGTCGCCTTTCTTGTCACAACATTTGACTGGCGTGTCGCTTTTTTGACGATTGGATGCATCAATGTGCTGTTTACGATCTTTTTCTGGCAGTATTATGAACAGCCTGAACGGCACAAACGTATTTCTAAAAGTGAACTAAACTATATTCAAAAACACAATGCCATTACAACAGAGCAAATCCCTTACAAAACGGGCCCGCTTTTAAAAAAGCTTTTCACCAATCGGAAAGTATGGGGCTTAATGATCGGATTTACAGGGTACGGGTATACATTCAACCTGCTGCTCACCTGGCTTCCGACTTTCTTTAAACATACATACGGTATGGATCTCATGTCGTCCGGTTTATTTACGGCAGTGCCGTGGCTGATCTCAACCATTTCCGGAATTGCCGTCGGCGGCTGGCTCGTCGATTATTTTATTAAGAAAGGCTATCCTAACACCAAGGTGTACCGAACCGTAATCATAGTCGGAATGAGCTTTGGCTTTTTCTTTTTAGGCTCCATTCTGACGAACAATATTACCGTAGCCATTATTTGCATTTCCATCGGACTCGCCGGAATTTCAGCAACCGCTCCGGTCGGCTGGTCCATCTCCGCAGAACTCGCGCCGATCGGTTCCGTATCCATGCTGAGCTCCATGGTGAATCTCGCAAACAACCTGTTCGGAGGCATTATTGCTGCGTCACTGACAGGGTATTTGTTTGATGTGACAGGCTCCTTTACACTCAGCTTTCTGGTAGCTGGTTTTGTGCTGTTGCTGGGATTGGTTTTTTATGTGTTTGTTTTAGGGGATGTAAAACGAATTAAACTGGAATGAAGAGTGCTTGCTGAAAAGCACTCTTTTCTTTGAATCCGCCAGGTGTTATTTTCTTTCTCCCACATTCACTAGTCTGTCTTCGGACGAAAACACCACCATTTTATCCTTGACTCCAACCAAAGGTAAGGCCTCATAGTGAAAGAAGAAAGGAGGAGTCGGATGGAGAAATTAACAGTAAAAGAACTATCCAATATTGCGAATGTCACAATCAAAACGCTTTATCATTACCACAAAATCGGCTTGCTAGCCCCAAAGGAAATAAGCGAAGCCGGATATCGGTACTATGGTGCTGACGAACTAAAAAGACTGCAGGAAATCCTTTTTTACAAAGAATTAGATATTCCTTTGTCAGAAATCAAAACATTACTAAATGAGGATGCTAAAAGAACAAGTACATTAGAAAAACAAAAAAAGCTGTTTGAAAAGAAAATTGAAAAGTATCAGCGTCTCATTCAAACAGTCAACACATCTCTAGAATACACGAGAAAAGGTGAAAACATGGATCATAAGGTAATGTTTAAAGGATTTGAAAGCGCTGAAGAATGGAAACAATCTTTAGCAGAACAAAATGGGTATTTAAAAGAGCGTTACGATTTTGAATTGGATACACATACAATCAATGTCGATGAAATGAACAAAATGGCAATAGAGGCTAAACATTTTCTTGATAGGATGGCTGATTTTTTAAGAAATGGTGTAACGTATCATGACCCTTCCGTGCAAGAGCATGTCATGAATCATCTTAAGTTCCTAAATCAGAACGGGCATCCGACAAGTAAAGAAGATTACGTAAAACAAACACGTTTTTTTATGCAAGATGATTTCCATAGAGGAATGTTAGAAGAGCAGCAAGCCGGTTTATCTTATTATTTGGTTGTCGTTGCAGAACACCTGTAGTGTTTTGTCACCCTTTATAGGGTGACAGCCATCAGGATTACGAGACAGCACCGCCAACAATCGAAACATTCTGCCGGTCAACGGCAAAACGCCGTCCGTTCCATTTTAATACGGTTTGAACATATCCCAATGAGTCGGCGTTATACCTTCCCGCTATCCGCTGGTACGCCAATAATTCGTATACGCCGTCTCTGTCAAAATCAACCGGATACAAGCCCGATAAAGGATTCACCCATCCTTCTATCGGCATTTTTAACACACCTTGGCTGTTATAAATCTCATTCAAATATTCCCTGCCTTTGTAAGTAAGGTCGAGGATATACGTTTCGTTTTGCTGATGACTGATGACGCTCGCTTTATATTGATTTTGATACCTCACACTGTACTTTAATTCATCATTCAATACATCTGAATTGAAAATTCGCCGGAACTGCCTGTTTAGATAGGCAAACACATATGCATAAATAGCACCGCCACTTCCCCCTGTATCCATTACCACTGCCACATCCTCAATCTTGTCGCCTGTCATATCCCCCAGAAAAAGTGACGGATTGTATCCCATATTGTTTTGAAGCTGAATCTGCTGCTCCTGATGGGTTCTGCCATCACGGATCACCAATGTGATATTTCTCCATAACGGGCTGCCGGGCATTTGATTTCCAGTTAGAAAGACCTCGTCAATAACGCCGTCTCCCGTTACATCACCGCGAGTAGATGCAATGATTGCACGTGAGGAGACAGGCTGCCGAAATACGTATGGATGTTGAACAAGTCCTCTGCTTTCATAAAACCAATAAGGAGCCATTCTGATGTCATACACATTCAATTGTGTCACCTTCCCTAATCAGCTGAATGAATCATTATATGCAGGAATGGCACATCAATGACATATCTTACACACCAATTAAATCCGTACCATATGAGTTATCGATTACACAAAGCCACTCGCCTTGCGCATTCTTCTTAAATACATAGGTCGCCCTTCTTTCCATCGCATACTCGGAGTCCTTTTTATCCGAATCAAGCAGTGTCTGAGAAAGGACGAGTACCGTGTCACCTGCTTCCAACAGGATCATTTCCCCTTGTTTCGGGACAATATGATGATTGAAATAGTTCGCAATCGTAATAAACGCTTTTTTGATTTCTTCTTTGCCTCGCGCGATCATGCCCGGCTTCACGACTAAAACGGCATCTTCCGAATAATAATTCATCAGTGTATCAAAATCTTCATTTTGGATTGCCAAATCACACGCAGAGATGATGTCTTTCAATTGCTGTTCCAAATGAATTCCCCCAATCATCATGATTGGATATATTATACATCGCTAGACCACTGAAACCTTGAAAACAAAATGAAAAGTATCCTTTTTTCCTATATAATCAAATAGATATATTTAACAAAGTACCCAAGTGAAGGGGTGAACATTATTGTCTGCGGAAGTAACGTTACATGACAATATACATTATGATTTAAGTGCGGATTGCCAGCACTGTTTTGGCCTGTGCTGTGTCGCCTTGCCTTATGCGAAGTCGGCAGATTTTGCTTTTGATAAAGACGGGGGCACGCCTTGCCGCAACTTACAATCAAACTATCAATGTTCTATACATAAAGATCTCAGAGAAAAAGGATTTCGAGGCTGCTCTGCATATGAATGCTTTGGCGCCGGCCAAAAAGTATCCCAAATCACTTATGAGGGAAAGGATTGGCGAAACAGCCCCGAAACGGCCAACCAGATGTTTGACGTTTTTCCTATCATGCAGCAGCTGCACGAAATGCTCTGGTATTTACATGAAGCTCTTTCTATAGATATAGCCAAGCCGATTCATTCTGAACTGAGAACCACTTTCGAAAAAATAGAAAGGCTCACCAGACTCAGCAAAGAACGCTTGCTGACACTGCAGGTGGACGAGCATCGAGCTGAGGTCAATGAATGGCTGTTAAAAACAAGTGAACTGGTGCGTGCCCAAGCCCGCCATCCAAAACTCCCGAAAAAGGTCAGCCGGGGAAGTGTCCTGATCGGCGCGAAACTGAAAGGGCTTGATCTGCGAGGAGCAAATCTAAGAGGGGCGCTGCTCATAGCCGCCGATCTGAGAAATGCCGATTTGAGAATGACAGACTTTATCGGTGCAGATATGAGAGACGCTGATCTCAGCGGCGCCGACCTGACCGGGAGCATCTTTTTGACACAGGCACAGGTGAACGCCGCCAACGGCGATTCGAATACAAAGCTGCCGCTGTCTGTACGAACCCCTGCCCATTGGAAATAAAAAAGGACCCGCTAACGGTCCTTTTTTACTGATCAATTCAATCCTTTTTCGTTCCTCTTATCCGGCATTTTCACACTTCTTGCCAAGTATCCCGACAGCCATAACGCAACCAGCAGCATGAAGGTGATCATACCGACGACGCCCAGCCAGTGAAAACCAGACCAGAATAGCCCTCCGATTGTTCCGAAAACACTTGAACCGGCGTAATAAAAGAACAAATACAGCGATGAAGCCTGTGCTTTGTTGTGAAGGGCTCTCCTGCCCACCCAGCTGCTGGCAACTGAATGCCCTCCGAAAAAACCGAATGTAAAGAGGGCAATCCCCAGAATTTTCACTGCCAGCATATTGTTTATCGTAAATAACGCACCTGCAATGACGATGAAAATATTCATCACCAATATTTTCGGATAGCCATATCGATCAACCATTCTTCCAATGAAAGACGAGCTGAAAATGCCTACAATCATCACAATAAAGATCCAGCTGGCAAATGCTTTATTAAGCGAATACGGCGGGCCCAACAGCACATACACAATGTAATTAAACAAGGCAACATTGCTTCCGAGCAGCAAAAAACCAATGAGAAACAAGCTGAATAGTTTTCGGTCCTTCAAGTGGCTGATCAGAGACATTCCCAATTTCCCGAGCTTCAATTTTCTTGGCGTAAAATGCCTGGATGGCGGCAAATTCATAAAAAATATAACACTAGCAATCAAACTAATGACACCAATTGATCCCATCGCCATATGCCAATTCAAGTACTCGCTCAGGAGCCCGGAAACGATCCTTCCGAAAACGGCGCCGATTGCATTTCCACTGATATATAGCCCCATCGCTGATCCAAGACTTCCGGGTTCAATTTCTTCCCCAAGATAAGCCATCGCAATCGACGGAAGGCCTGCGAGCGCAACGCCTTGAACGGTTCTCAATACGAGCAGTGTATGAAAGTTCGGACTGAAGGCCGATGCCAGACAGAGAACCGATGCGGCCAGCATGGAAATACCCATAATAGGCTTGCGTCCCCACACCTCGGATAATGAACCAAAGACAAGCATGCTCACAGCTAACAGCATTGTGGTAACAGATAAAGAAAGACTCGCCGCAGTAGGCGTTACATGAAATTCCCGCGTGAATTCCTCCATGAGCGGCTGTACGCAATATAGAATCGCAAATGTATTGAAACCCGCAGCGAAGAAAGCAAACGTAATTTTTCGAAAAACCGGTGTGCCTTTTCGAATGTATGTCATCGGGACTTTATCGGTCCCTCATCATGTTGTGGAGCACTGCCATTCATAAACAATCATCCTTTATTTCTTCCGAATTCAAACATCCTCGAGTCTGTTTATATTATTATCTTAGCACCGTTGATATATGTTGTATAATGCATATAAAATATCGTTTTCATGCTTACATGTAATAAAGGAGGGATGATAATTGGAATGGGAACAACTTGAATATTTTCAAACACTGGCCCGGATGCAGCACGTCACGAAAGCCGCAAAAAGCCTCTCCATCACACAGCCTGCGCTTTCACGCTCTATCGCCAGGCTGGAAAATCATTTGGGCGTCCCGCTATTTGACAGGCAAGGACGATCCATCAGCTTAAATCAATACGGACACATTTTTTTACGGCGGGTTCAGGCGATGATGAAGGAGTATACCTAAGGAAAAGAAGAAATCCAAACCTTATTAAAGCCAGACCAAGGCGTAGTCTCTCTCGGTTTTTTACATACATTAGGCACCACGCTCGTGCCCGATCTCATCGGCTCCTTTCAGCAGGAATACTCCAACATTTCCTTCCAGCTGAAGCAAAACCACTCTTATTGGCTGCTTGAACGATTAAAATCCGGGGATCTGGACCTCTGTCTCCTCGCTTCGATTAAGCCTGAAAATCCGATCCAATGGATCAAGCTGTGGAGTGAAGAACTCTTTGTATTTGTGCCAAATGATCACCCATTAGCCAGTCGCGAAAGCATTACCCTGAATGAGATTGCCGGGGAGCGTTTTATTTTATTGAAAAAGGGCTATGCGCTTCGGATGACGGTCGATGAGCTGTTTGAGAAGGCTGATATACAGCCGAACATTATGTTTGAAGGAGAAGAAGCAGCTACTGCCGCAGGTTTTGTGGCAGCCGGACTGGGCATATCTATTCTCCCAGACCTGAAAGGCTTAGACCAAAGCAAAATCACCAAAATCCGCGTCAGCTGGCCGGAATGTCAGCGTGTCATAGGAATTGCCTGGATAAAAGGCAGGTTTTTATCACCGGTTGCTGAGACCTTTAAACAATATGTGATCAGCCATTTTTCTGAGTAGGGAGGATTCAAGCATGAATGTCAAAAAAATCACGTCAGAACAGGATTTACATACAGCTTTTGAAATCAGAAAGGCAGTATTTGTAGAGGAACAAGGCTGTCCCATTTCGGATGAATTCGATGAGTTCGATACACTCCACGGTGATTGCCAGCACATCCTGGCTTATCATCAGAATGTACCTGTTGGCACTGCACGTGTCCGTATCGTTGGCCACACGGGGAAACTGGAACGAATCTGCATTCTGAAGTCTTACCGCAAATTCGGTTTGGGAAAAGTGATCGTCGATGCATTAGAACGTATTGTGAAAGAACAAGGCATTTCTGCCTTCAAACTGCACGGCCAGACACAGGCGGCAGGCTTTTATGAAAAGCTCGGCTATCAGACTGCATCAGAAGAATTTATGCTGGACGGCATTCCGCATGTGCTGATGACAAAACAAGACGATTCTGCGCTATAAATTGTTCACAAATTTGTCACTTATGAGCATGAACAGTTCATTGGTATACTAATCACCGATTATGGAGAGAAGGAATGATTGTATGCCAGCAAATAAAAAAGAAGGCCTTATATTTGGCGTGATGATGTGCTTTGGAATGGTCTGCGTCATGTCGATTTACAATGCCATCATCAACGGAGCCATTCAGGATTTTTCACTGGTGACCGTTTTTGAAATGGTCATCGGTTTTATGGTCGCCCTCCTGTTCGATTTACTGTTAGTGGGCCCCCTCGCCAAGAAGATTGCATTCCGCATGCCGTTCGACAAGACTAAAAAAATTTATGTCATCCTTGCCATGTCAACTTGTATGGTGATTGGCATGGTACTTTTTATGTCTGTGTTCGGTTTAGTGACAGCGGTTCTAGCAAATGGGCTGAACGGGGACAGCCTCTTCAGTGCTTATCTTATGATTGTGTTGAAAAATTTCATCCTGGCCTATCCATTGCAATTACTGATTATGGGCCCATTAGTCAGAGGGATTTTCATGAAATTTGTAAAACCAAAGCTCACAGCCGCAATTTAAATAGAAAAGGAGTGAGCCTGACACTCACTCCTTTTGCTCATGAATCGAATGTAAAACAAGCTCCGCAAAAGCCTCTGCGGCAGGCAGCTGCCATTTTTTCTTTTTGGGTGTGAGTAAATCGGATCGAGGGCTTCAACATGCTGGAGATTATTCAGCTTATGTTTTTCACTTCCATTAATCCCTATACCTTACCACATAGTTTTTATACAATTCTTCGTTATAAAGGATTTCTTCGCCATGTGAAGAGCAAATGAACGTTGGTTTGATTTGATCTATGATTGAGCCGCTATCGATGTTCTCATTTATATCAACACTGAATCTTCTTATAGGTGGGTGTAAATCCTCCTTACTTGTGATAAAAAGGTCGCCCGTTAATAGCGTACGATCGATTTTATGATCATACACAACATGCCCGGGCGAATGGCCAGGTGTTAAATAGTATTTCAGAGGCAGATGAGCAAGCGTTTGCTCCGTCAGCGGCTGGACAATATGGGCTATCCCTGTGTTCTCCACTTCATTTTTGTTCGGATATGGCTCTTCCCCATTGATGTACTTTAGTTCTTTCTGGTGCGCAAAAATCGGAATATCAAATCTCTCTAACCATTTTGATGCACCTCCGATATGATCACTGTGGCCATGGGTAAGCAAAATGGCTTTTGGATTGCCGATCGCTAACGCTGCCCTAATTTGAGCATCAGCAAAACGTTCTATTCCCGTATCAACAATATAAACATCATCACCATCTTTGATAAACCAGGTATGAACCGGAATACGAAGAGGCACATCAAGCTCAAATTCACATTGATAGACATGTTCTGATAGTTGTCTCAAGTTCACGCAAACCACTCCCTTTGGAGATTTTTGATAGTTCAAAAGAAAACAGAAGTGAACGGACTATTTTCCAGGCAGATTATCTTGAAAATGGTCCCACACTCCAGCGGACTGGATTCTTGAGAAGGAGACGCCGATTTTCGCCAGCATCAGCTCGACTTGTTAACATTGTCCATTAATAATCCCTTTTGTTCCCCTTCTTCACATATTCCCAATCACGTTCTATATTCTTCCTCACTCTATGAAGGAGTGCAGAAATGGTTTCCTTTTCCTCTGAAGTAAAACCGGACAAGGCCACTTCCGTGGAATGTTCTCCTTCTCTTCTTAACAATGGATATACCTTTTTCCCTTTCTCAGTCGGGAACAGTTTTTTTATTTTTTTATTTTGCTCATCCGGCAATTTTTGAATAAATCCCTGCATTTCCAGCTTCTTAATGGCCCGCGCGGCCGTTGTCCGGTCCACTTTTATCATTTCCGCCAATTTTTCTTGAATAATTCCCGGATTTTCGTATATACGTACGAGATAGAGATACTGCCCTCTTGTTAAGTCTAAATCTTTAAATTCGATGTTGCTTATGGAATCCAACGCTCTTGCTATCATGCCGATCTCACGCAAAATATCATTCATTCCTAAAACCCCTCACGTATTTTTGTTGCAATTACAACAAAAATGTTTTAACCTTACTATTATAAGACCACATGCATGCTGTACAGTCCAGACTAATATCAGAAAAGGATTGATTCATAATGAATATAAAAAGAATAACAACTGAAGCTGATTTACATGAAGCTTTGAATATTAGAAAGACGGTTTTCATTGAGGAGCAACATGTATCGGAATCCGAAGAGTTCGATGAATTTGATACGCTCCAGGAACAATGCCAGCATGTCTTGGTATATCATGAGAATCAGCCTGTCGGCGCGGGCCGTGTGCGCATCGTTGACCATACAGCAAAGCTGGAAAGAATCTGCATCCTAAAACCTTACCGTAAGTACGGATTGGGGAAAGTCATCGTAAGCGGGTTAGAAGAAATCATAAAAGAAAAAGGACTGACTGCATGTAAGCTGCATGGTCAAACACAAGCAGCAGGCTTTTATCAAAAACTGGGCTACCAGATTTCTTCACAGGAATTTATGGAAGACGGCATCCCTCACGTCCTGATGACAAAAGAAATATCGCGGATTTAACATGAAATATATTTTTTACGGATTAGGCATACTCATATTAAGTTTGGGCATTTCCTTAACCATACAATCAGGACTCGGCACATCACCCTTCGATGCCCTTTTGGTTGGTCTGTCAAAAGAAGTCGGACTTACCGTAGGAAGCTGGGAGGTCCTTATTTCTGTGATCCTCCTAATCTGCAACGCTATATTAACGAGAAAAAAACCTATTTTGCTGGGCTTGATTACAGCATTCATTACTGGAATAGGCATTGACCTATGGTTGTTTGTTGTAAAAAACACCATCTATCTAAATGCGTTGTTAAGCAAACTGATTTGTTTCGGAATTGGTTTGGTGCTCATCGGTCTTGGAACAGCCATCTATCTTCAGACGAAATTCGCATCAACACCCATCGATCATTTAACACTTATTATCCGAGATCTCTCCAAAAGAACAATCTTGTTTTCAAGAACATTGGTATACGCTCTTTTCTTAGTATTAGCCATCATCTTTAAAGGCCCTATCGGCATCGGAACCCTATTAACCGTCTGTTTGGGAGGAATGATCCTTCACGTTTTTATGCCTATTGTGGAAAAACAATTCTTATCAAAAAAAAGAAGGGGTTAAAAAACCTCTTCTTTGAAAAAACGAAACGCAAAACAAGCTACGTTTCGTTCAATAATTTTATGATAAATTAAAATTTATAGTACCAAAAAATCGCAATTTCATTTGCTGTTGGAAGATTGGAATAAAGCATCGTATCAACTGCACCTATTATAAATTGATGTTTGGCATAAAAATGACAAGCTGAAACATTAATATCTTGTGTTTCAAGCATAAGGCCACAAAATTTATTCTCCTTTGCCCACTCAATCGCTTTATGTAATAATGCTGTTCCAACGCCTTTTTGTCTATAGTCTTTTGCAACGGCAATGTCCTCTATTAGTGCATACCCATTCCAGTTAGAACGAATCTTAATCCGGCCGATGCAGTTGTTTTCAACATAATATAAAAAGACAACCTTCCCTTCATCTTCAATATAACTAACATCCATTTCATCATCTTCATATTGTTTAAAATAAGGTTCAGAAAATCGTTCCTCAGTATATGTCCAAACACCGTTTTCAAAAGCAGGTATCATTCTCCCAAAAACAACGAAAGGTTCATTTGGTTTATTGAAATCTTTCAAATTCATTTGAGCCATTTTCTTGATCATATCAATCCCCTCCTAAACGAGATTATATTAGCATACTCGTTTCGATCAATAACAGCTTCCAAAAGGGCACTCTTTAAAAGAACAGCATCCATTACCTTTTATATATAGCGATTTTTCTATTTCACTGTCTTAATGGGGTATTTCAACAGAGGCTTGTGGTACAGTAAAAAGGAATAGAAACAAGAGAAAAGAAGATGAACCTATGCCCACTAACAATAAACTCAATGAGAAATATCATACTTCCTTCAACTCGCCCACAACCCTGTTGACTAGTATCCGTGGAGAGAGGAAGCTTTGACACAGCTTCTGCCATTGATGACATCTCTATTGAAGTATCCAAAGGACAACCAAGGATCGCTCTTTGACTTTTTCAAGAAGAAAGTAGAGTGAATAAAGGAGTGATTGAGTATGTTAACAAGAGAAGATATCTTTAAACACGTCAAAGAAAAATACGGTACATCGCCTGATTACCCGTGGGAGAAATACCCAAACTATGCTTCTTTGAGACATACATCAAACAAAAAATGGTACGGTCTTATCATGAATGTTCTCCCAGAAAAATTAGGCTTGGATGGTCATGGCGAAATAGATATTCTAAATCTAAAATGTCCCCCTGAAATAAGTGATAGCTTAAGAAATGGGGAAAATGTCTTACCCGGATATCATATGGATAAGGAACATTGGATTTCAATTGTTTTAGAACGGACAGATCCAGAAGGCGAAATCTATAACTTAATCGAGCAGAGCTTTCATTTAACCAAGTGAAGATAAAGAGTGTTCCGGCTAATCAAGCTGCGAAGAGTAGTGGGCACTTTCATTTTAGGATACTGTTCTTCACTCAGTCCATAAACGCAACTTAGTCTATCTGGTGCGAGAGTGGGAGAAGAATTTCTACCAACTTCTTATGGAAAAGGATGAATAGTTATGACAAATAACTTAAAACAGAGAAGAATCATTTTAGATTTAGCAGTTACTTTAGATGGTTTTATTGAAGGGAAAAATGGAGAAGTTGATTGGTGCATTATGGACCCTGATATGGGGTTTACTGATTTCTTAAATCAAATTGATACTATTTTATATGGCAGAAAAAGCTACGATTTATGGGGACAATATATTCCAAAAGGTGAAGACCCTGATACAGAAAAGGAAATTTGGAAATTGGTTCATAGTAAAAAGAAATATGTTTTTTCCAGAACACAAAATGAGATTGATAATCAAGCCATATTTATAAATGATAATATTCTTGAAGAAGTAAATAAATTGAAGAAAAAGTCTGGCAAAGACATCTGGCTATATGGTGGAGCGAGTCTCATTACAACTTTTATAAATTTGGGGCTTGTTGATGAATTTAGATTATCTATTCACCCTGTTGTTTTGGGAGAAGGAAAACCGTTGTTTATTGATGTAAAACAGAGGATAAATTTAAAAATGGTGAATACAAGAACATTTTCCTCTGGCGTTGTGCAAATCGTTTATCATTGGAATTGCTAAAAAAATCTTTCCCTCCAAAATATACATTGTAAGGTAACACTCGACAGTTATTTTTCTTATTGAACTAAAGGGGGAATCCAATGGGTTCTCCTTAATACTATTGAATTATCAACATCAAATTTTAACAGAGCTAAAAATATCCATTCTCTTGTATTAAAAGAAAAGAAGACTGGAAAGGACGCATTAACATAATTAAACATTATAGTATATTTCATTCTCCCTCTTTTAAGTAAATCGGCTAAGAGGTGATCCTATGCCCACTAACAATAAACCCAATAGATTAATCGCTGAGAAGTCTACTTATTTTACTTCAACATGCTCATAACCCTGTGGACTGGTTCCCTTGGGGAGAAGAAGCATATGAAAAAGCGAAACGCGAAAACAAGCCTGTTCTCGTATCTATGGGGTATAGCTAACGATGGCTAATCTAAAGAACATGCTATTGATGCCATGTTTATTCATTTTACAAAAAAGGATCAACCTTGGATTACTTTCACAAGATTGACCCTTTCACTCATTTAGCGATGCCTCCGCGAACGTTTATATACATTCAAGATTACTAGCCAACAAATAACAATGGTTCCTGCAAAAAGTATGAGCATATTGCTATACAAATAGGTAGAGTGATCAACGTCAATAGGCAGCAGCCTATGGTCTAGGAAGCCGATAGATAATAAACCGCCTACAATCGCAATACCCGTTCCCTCTGATAAAAAGCTCGTGAAATTAAGCAAACTCATTCCAGCGCCCGCTTCCTTTTCTTTCAAACTGCTAGACACAACTGTAGATATAACTGTTTTTGTGAAAGATAGCCCCCCAAAAACAAAAATTACTATAATTGTCATGATCCATGGTGCTGCATCTATAAAAAAGGCAGCGATTAAAAAGCCGGAAGAAAGCAAGGCACTTCCAATAGTTAGTACATACAAGGAACCTTTCCGATCAACAAGCAATCCCCCAATGTAACCGAAGATGATGACACTCATTGTTCCGGGGAATATAATGCCGCTTCCAATTGCTGCAGTACTTAAATGGTGAACATCTTTCATCATGTAAGGAACCATAGAGACAAATCCTGCTGCTGTACCAAATATTAGTCCTCCGTAAAGGGTTCCAATCACAAAAAAGACGTTTTTCCCTAATTCAGGGTCAACAAAAGGGTCCTGAGCTTTCCTAATGTGTTTTACAAATATGAAGAAAGCAAGAATACTGATGATCAGAAAAGAAAATCTATAAGATGTTGTAAACAGCATAAAAAATACGATACCTGCAGACATCAATATAATCCCTGCCATATCAATGTGTCCTCTTATTCTCTCTTCCTTTTTCAACAATTTTATAAGGAATGGAACGGTGATAATTGTTGCAGTTGGAATAAGCAGCAAATACGACCAATGGATATAATGAGCAACCATTCCGCCAATAGCTGGCCCAACACCTTCTCCCATTGCTACCAGGGACCCGATCAGGCCAAATGCTTTCCCCCTGTTCTCTTTTGGAATATAGCGCGCAACGACAACCATCACAAGAGCTGGGAATGCGGCTGCACCAATTCCTTGAATAAATCGGGCTAGAATGAGAATAGGAAAGAAAGAGTGTCCAACAAATCCAATGATCGACCCTAAGCCATTTACCATAATCCCAAATAGAAGCAGATTTTTGATGCCCAGCTGGTCTGATAGCTTTCCATATAGAGCTGTTCCAATGGAGAAGGTTAACATAAAGGCAGTATTCACCCAGTTTGCACTTGCTGGCAGTTTATTAAACTCGTTGGCAATATCAGGTAATGAGACGTTCAGAACCATTTCATTTAATACGCTGAAAAATGATAGAACACAAAGCCAAATCAAAACTTGATTGTGCCGTAAAGTTGACTGTGAATAAGACGTATTCACAATTTCCCCTCCATTAATGAGGGCAGACGCAGTTTATAGGGTCATTGATACGCTTCCCTCTTTTAATTGTACCCTGTTCATTTTATTGCACTTCATAATAACTCCCCCTACATTTGATTGATATGATCTTATTATATATAGACTAAGGATTAAACTTTTACTTTTTTTATAAAAATTTGACCAGATTGCGAAACAAGGAAAAACGTTATTCGCATTTATCTCAAGTGGAAAAATGAAACATTAGTTTATATTTTCACATCACAATTATCGATAAGCAGTCAGTTATTGTATTTGTTTAGGATAACTGTGGTAACCTGAATATAACCAACTTAGGAAGAAGGTGATCCCATGCCAAACAAAAGTAAACCCAATAGATTAATCAATGAGAAATCACCATACCTACTCCAACACGCCCACAACCCTGTGGACTGGTTCCCTTTGGGAGAAGAAGCATTTGAGAAAGCGAAACGCGAAAACAAGCCGGTTCTGGTCAGCATCGGTTATTCGACTTGTCATTGGTGCCACGTGATGGCTCACGAAAGCTTTGAAGACGAAGAAATCGCGCGTCTTCTCAATGAACGGTTTGTGGCGATTAAAGTCGACCGGGAAGAGCGGCCTGATGTGGATTCTGTTTATATGAGAATCTGCCAGCTGATGACCGGGCAGGGCGGCTGGCCGCTGAATGTGTTTATCACGCCTGATCAAAAGCCGTTTTACGCGGGTACATATTTTCCAAAGACGAGCAAATTCAACCGTCCCGGTTTTGTTGATGTGCTTGAGCATCTGTCTGAGACATTTGCGAACGACCGCGAGCATGTCGAGGATATTGCGGAGAACGCCGCTAAACATTTGCAGACCAAAACAGCCGCCAAATCAGGCGAAGGCCTTAGCGAGTCAGCGATTCACCGGACATTCCAGCAGCTTGCCAGCGGGTTTGATACGATCTACGGCGGTTTCGGGCAGGCACCGAAATTTCCGATGCCCCATATGCTGATGTATTTGCTTCGTTATCATCACAATACGGGGCAGGAGAACGCTTTATACAACGTGACGAAAACGCTGGACAGCATGGCGAATGGCGGCATTTACGATCATATCGGCTATGGGTTTGCACGCTATTCGACCGATGACGAGTGGCTCGTTCCCCACTTTGAAAAAATGCTGTACGACAATGCGCTGTTGCTGACCGCTTATTCAGAAGCCTATCAGGTCACGCAAAACAGCCGCTATAAAGAGATTT
The DNA here is from genome assembly GCF_001719225.1 of Bacillus sp. FJAT-14266. Classification (NCBI taxonomy): domain Bacteria; kingdom Bacillati; phylum Bacillota; class Bacilli; order Caryophanales; family Bacillaceae; genus Bacillus; species Bacillus sp. FJAT-14266. The sequence continues at coordinate 206,565 of NZ_CP017072.1, read as the reverse complement.
GTGAGCAGATCATTACGTTCATTCAGAGGGAAATGACTCATGAAGACGGAAGCTTTTTCTCTGCTTTAGACGCGGATACAGAAGGAGAAGAAGGAAAGTACTACGTGTGGTCAAAGGAAGAGATTCTGAAAACGCTCGGGGACGATCTCGGAACGCTGTATTGCCAAGTGTATGACATCACTGAAGAAGGAAACTTTGAAGGCAAAAATATTCCTAACCTCATTCACACAAAGCGAGAACAAATCAAAGAGGATGCCGGGTTAACCGAAAAAGAGCTCAGTCTCAAACTCGAAGACGCAAGACAGCAGCTCTTGAAGACACGCGAGGAAAGAACCTATCCCCATGTCGATGATAAAGTGCTGACCTCATGGAACGCGCTGATGATCGCGGGTCTTGCGAAAGCGGCAAAGGTATACCAGGAACCGAAATATCTCAGCCTAGCGAAAGACGCCATCACATTTATTGAAAACAAATTAATCATCGACGGCCGTGTGATGGTCCGATATCGTGATGGCGAAGTGAAAAACAAAGGCTTTATCGACGATTACGCTTTTCTCCTATGGGCTTATCTGGATCTCTATGAAGCTTCGTTTGATCTTTCTTATTTACAAAAAGCGAAGAAACTGACAGACGATATGATCAGCTTATTTTGGGATGAGGAGCATGGCGGATTCTACTTCACCGGACACGATGCAGAAGCCTTAATCGTACGGGAAAAAGAAGTGTACGACGGCGCCGTGCCTTCCGGAAACAGTGTGGCAGCTGTTCAGCTGCTGCGTCTCGGGCAAGTCACAGGCGACTTATCACTGATCGAAAAAGCGGAAACGATGTTTTCCGTGTTCAAGCCAGACATCGACGCGTATCCGAGCGGCCATGCTTTCTTTATGCAAAGTGTGTTAAGGCATCTAATGCCTAAAAAAGAAATCGTTATTTTTGGCAGCGCAGATGATCCAGCCAGAAAACAAATCATAGCGGAGCTTCAAAAAGCCTTTAAGCCCAACGACTCCATTCTGGTAGCAGAGCTTCCTGATCAATGCAAAGACATTGCGCCATTCGCTGCAGACTACCGCATCATAGACGGCAAAACAACCGTTTATATTTGTGAAAACTTCGCCTGCCAGCAGCCGACAACGAATATCGAAGAAGCCATCCACACGTTAATAAGCAGCAGGGATTAAGACCCTTGCTGCTTACTTTTTGATTTCTTATGGTACCATAAAGCGATCCCCGCAAACACAAGGTTGACCGCTATCGTAAAGAAAGCCTCCCACATCGGGTTCCCCCGCGTAACCGTAAACAGAGAAGGAATTCCTCCATACACACTGTTTTTTTCTGTAATAAACATACACAAAAACATATTATTCGCGGCATGGGCGCCAAGTGATATTTCGATGCTTCCAGTTTTAATCGTGTAATAGGTCCACACAAAACCAAATGTTAAATACTCAATTCCTGCCCAGACAGCGCCATTGTTCATTTCTGGATTCGCAAAATGCAATACGCCAAACAATCCTCCGACAATCAGTGTCAAAAATAGAGGATTTTTCGTCAATCTCCCGAAAGCTTGAAGCAAAAATCCCCTGAAAAACAGTTCCTCAGCTGATGTCTGAATCGGAACCAAAATGAGGGCAGCCACTAGCAGCCAGATAAAGCGTGAGGCATCAAAGGCTTGCATTGAATAGCTATCAGGATGAATCGCAAAATCAATCAATTGTACGGCGATCATCAGCAAGAAATAAGCAATAAAACCAAAGGAAATTCTCCGCCAATTCATCTTTGAATTTGGTGTAATCACCGTTCGGAAAGGCCGCTTCAAAATAAAGCGCACAGCCAGCCAAACTCCCGGAATGGCGAATAAATAAATCACATGGGACAAATAAAGATCTACGAGGGGATCACTCAGTACAGCTTCATCCAAATCAAACGTGATATTGGGATTCACAATAACGGTGAACAATATAGCGAAAAGGTAAGCTATATTCCCGAATACATATAACCCTACCATCACCAAAAAAGCGAAAAAATATCTCCACAACGTATTGTTTCCTTCTATAGGACGGATAAATGAATTCATTCCTTCTATGTCTCTTCCTTTCAATGAGAATATTACTATATATTTGCATAAATTGGTCTATGAATCTACTGTTTTGGAAATCTTTTAAGCAACATTAAAATATAAAGTGTGAATTTAGTTCTTCCATCTAGTGATTTGAACTCTGTTGCCAATGAACCAAGATACTTATAATAGTCCCAAGAGGGGAATTTTCAGTCTTTTCTTACTACTAAAAGGGGGTTTTTTATGAATACGATCTTCAAACAAAAGAATACACATCCTTTCTCAAACGCAGCGAATCGTTTAGACCGCCTTCCGATTTCACGCGTTCATTTCCAAGTGTTAACCGCTCTCGGCATTGTTTATTTCTTTGATCTCGCAGATTTATTTACCCTCAGCAATGTAGCGCCGGCGCTGATCGAGCATTGGGGCATCCCGCTTTCAACTATTGCTAACGTAACGGCTGCTTCGTTTTTAGGCATGTTTTTAGGCGCTTCACTGGGCGGACGGCTGTCCGATCGAATCGGCCGCAAAAAAGCCTTAAATCTATTTGTCTTTGTTTTCTCAATCGCATCGCTATGCAATGCTGCGGCATGGGACATTCCATCTTTAATGACATTCCGTTTTCTCACCGGATTTGGCGTTGCAGCCGCCATGGTCATTACGAATAGCTATTTGGCGGAATTTTTCCCTTCAAGTGTACGTGGAAAATATATTTCTTTTTGTGCCATGATTGGATTGATCGGGGTGCCGATCACCAACATTGTGTCTGCCTTTGTCATTCCTCTTGGTTCATGGGGATGGAGGCTAGTATTTGTATGGGGTGCCGTCGGCCTTATTTATTTTTTCTTTATTCGACGGCTGGAAGAGTCGCCTCGCTGGCACGAAAATCGCGGGGAATATGCGAAAGCCGATGCGATCCTCAACCGAATTGAGGCACAGGTTGAAAAGGAGAAAGGCCCGCTTCCGGCAGCATCCCAGCCTAAAGTAAGCGAAACTGTTAAGCAGAATGCAGGTTATGCCGGCTTATTGAAAGGCAGAAACCTCAAAATCACCATCGTATTATCTGCTGTATGGATTTTTGAAACGTTTGGGTTTTACGGATTTGCCTCATGGGTTCCAAGCCTGCTAAAAAGCAATGGCGTCACCATGGAAAATACATTGTGGTATAACGTATTGCATTCCGTCGGCGCTCCGCTTGGCGCACTGCTCGGCTCCATGATTTCCGAAAGATTTCAAAGAAAATGGATTTTAGCTGCGAGTGCGTTTCTGACGGCCATCGCCGGGCTCTTATATGGTATGACTTTTATTCCCATCATGATCATTGTATTTGGTTTTATCGTGAATATCACAGAACGGGTCTTTACCTCGAACTTATACGCCTATACATCTGAACCTTATCCGACTGAATACCGCTCGTCTGGCAGCGGTTTAGCCTATGGTCTTGGCCGTTTTTCAAACATTTTTGGCTCATTGCTTGTTGGATTTATTGCCGTTCAGCTCGGCTATATCAGCGTCTTCTTATTTATTGGGGGCTGCTGGCTCGCATGCTCCTTGCTGTTAATCTTCTTCGGTCCTAATACGAATGCAAAACAGATTTAAAAAAGTCAGTGCGGATCTGCCGCACTGATCTCATTACAATTGCTTCAAAATCCTTGCGGGGTTTCCGCCTACAACAGTATTAGCGGGTACATCCTTAGTGACAACAGATCCAGAAGCAATCACTGCGTTATCACCGATTGTCACTCCCGGGTTAATCACCGCCCGGCCTCCAATCCAAACTTGATCTCCAATTGTCACAGGCTTACCGAACTCCTTCCCGGATTTCCTTTCGATCGGATCAAGAGGATGACCGGCCGTGTAGATATGTACACCTGGCGCAATCAAACAATGACGGCCGATACGCACCTCACACACATCTAAAATGACACAGTCAAAATTAACAAATGTATGATCTCCGATATGAATGTGATAGCCATAATCACAGCGGAATGTCGGCAAAATGGTGACTTGATCCCCAACCGAACCGAGCAGCTCCTTCAAAAGCTCTGTCCGCACTATATCATCTTCCGGTGTTTCGTTATATTGTCTAATCAGCTGTCTCGCATGCTTGCGTTCTAGTAATAGTTGTTGATCTTCCGAATTGTATAATTCTCCGGCTGCCATTTTTTCTTTTTCTGTCCTCAGCATTTAAGTCACTCCATGTCAGATTGTAATCTCGATCAAATTTCCTTCATCATCCTCAATCACACTTTCATAGTAGCCGTCTCCTGTTGTCCGCGGGCCGTTGACGACGGCAAAACCATCCGCCTTCAACCGAGCAGTCAGTTCATCCACTTTCTCCCGGCTCCCAACGGAAAAGGCAATATGTGCCCAGCCTGTCATTGTTTGTGAGGGCGGATCGGTCACATTTCCTTTTTTCATAATCTCCAGCCTTGCTCCGGAACCAAACGTAATAAAATAAGACTTAAAATCTTTTTTCTCATTATGATACAAATCATTCGCTTTGCCATTAAAATACGTTTCATAAAAAGACTTCATTCGCTCTAAATCATTAACCCAGATCGCTGTATGTTCAATCTGCATTTCTTCCTCCTCCTTCGCCTTCAATGAAGTTATAAGGTATGAAATGCATTTCAGTTCAAGCTTTTTTCTTAAATTTATGCTGAATTTTAATATCAGCGGGTTCATCCTGCAAAAATAGAGAAAATGCTGCGATGCCGAGCTGCTCAAGATTCAAATCAAGCGACGGAAAACCAAGAACACGGCTGATAGAAGTATTCCCCTCGCCTATGATTTCAACATCCCAATTATTCTTTTTGGCAAATAGATGAATTCCAGCTGCCACTTCATCACTATTTGCATAAATAGCAGTCGGAACCCGCCCGCTCATATAAAAATGTTCAGCTGCCAGCTCACCATCATTCATATCGTTGCATCCGGACAGCATATGGCGGTCTTCCAACCTTCCGCAGACAGCTTTATAGGCCGCAGCTTTATCAGCCGTGCTCGGGCTCCTATCAGCTCCTCTGACACACGTAAAAGCAATATTCTCATGTCCGCGGCTCTTTAAATAGCGAAAGCTCTCTGCATAAGCAGCTTTTCTGTCATTAAAAGCACAAGGTACATCAATATCTCCGGTATCCTCACAAGCGATGACCGGCCCATATTCCTGATAAGCTAAAATGCTGTCCCAATGATTGGCGCGGGAAGTAATGATGAGACCGTCTATTTTCTTCGTTCTTAACAGCTCTAAATATTTGATTTCAATATCGGGGTTATAATTGGTGGGGAGAAGGGTCGTTGCATACTCATGCTGAAAAGCCGCCTTGGTGATTCCGTTAACGATTTTATCAAAGCAGGGATGATCGCTATAAGGCAGAATCACACCGACCGTATGGGTTTTCCCGCGAATGAGATCGATTGCGGTTCGATTTGGTGTATAATCCAATTCCTTCATGACTTGATGAACAAGCTTTCTCTTTTCTTCAGACACATACGGATGATGATTCAATACACGCGAAACAGTCGAAACAGATACATTTGCCAGTCTTGCGATCTCTTTTATATTTGCCATCTCTTTCTCCTTTTTCATATAAAAAAAGCAGTAAGTGTAAAATCCTTACTGCTATCTCATCATATATTGATGATAAGTTCAACAGGACAATGGTCGGAACCCATGACATCCGCTGATATGCTGGCATCTTCAATCTGTTCCTTAAGGCTTTCAGAAACAACAAAATAATCAATGCGCCATCCAATATTTCTGTCCCGGGCACCAGCACGATACGACCACCAAGAATAAGCGCCTTCAAGATCAGGATAAACATGACGAAAAGAATCAACAAAGCCAGCTTCTAAGAAACGAGTGAATGCCTCTCTTTCTTGATCTGAAAATCCAGCGTTATTCCGGTTCGCCTTTGGATTTTTCAAATCAATCTCCTGATGGGCTACATTCAAATCACCGCATAAAATCACTGGTTTTTTCTGATCCAATTCAAGAATATAAGACAATAAAGCCTCTTCCCATTGCATGCGGTAATCAATCCGCTCTAATCCCCTTCTGGAATTGGGCGTGTAAACAGTCATCACATACACGTTTTCAAATTCCAGCGTAATCACTCTGCCTTCTTGGTCATGCTCTTCTACTCCGATACCGTAGATGACCTGCAGCGGTTCTTGCTTAGAAAAAACAGCTGTGCCGGAATATCCTTTTTTCACTGCATAATTCCAGTACACATGATAGCCTTCAGGCTGGAGATCAACCTGGCCGTCCTGTATCTTCGTTTCCTGAAGACATATAATATCTGCATCCTCTTCTTTCAAATAAGAGAGGAAATCCATTTTTCTCATCACAGCCCGCAGGCCGTTTACATTCCATGAAATCAACTTCATGTTTCATCCTCCCCCCTATAAAAAAGAGCAAGAACCCGAAGGTCCTTGCTCTTTACGCATCAGCTTACTCACCGCTTACGTATGGAAGTAAAGCCATTTGACGTGCGCGTTTGATCGCTGCAGTCAATTTACGTTGGTATTTAGCGTTTGTTCCAGTTACACGACGTGGTAAAATTTTACCGCGCTCAGAAACAAACTTTTTAAGAAGATCTACATCTTTGTAGTCGATGTGCGTGATACCGTTAGAAGTGAAATAACACACTTTACGGCGTTTCGCACGACCGCCTCTGCGTCCTCCTGCCATTGTCATTTCCCTCCTTTCTTTTTCATTTTAGGCGATAATCACATTAGAATGGAAGATCATCATCCGAGATGTCAATCGGTTTGCCGTCGTTGGCAAATGGGTCATCATTAAAGCTGTTCCCCTGATTGCGTCTCTGGTTGTTTTGATTTCCCCCAAATGGATTATCATTTTGGCCTCCGCCAAAGTACTGGCCTCCGCCGCTGTTTCCTTCGTTGTATCCACCTGAACCAGAACCGCCGCCGTTTTTCGGCTCAAGAAATTGAACACTTTCAGCTTGGACCTCTGTCACGAAGACACGCTGTCCTTGCTGGTTTTCATAGTTTCTTGTTTGTAAACGGCCATCTACGCCTGCAAGGCTTCCTTTTTTCAAGAAGTTTGCAACGTTTTCGGCTTGTCTTCTCCAAGTGACACAATTAATGAAATCGGCCTCACGTTCTCCGGACTGGTTCGTAAATGTACGATTCACAGCAAGAGTAAACGTAGCAACAGCCGCACCGTTTGGCGTATAACGAAGCTCTGGGTCTTTTGTCAGTCTTCCGACTAATACAACTCGGTTAAGCATAAGAAAGACCACCTTTTACCATTATATATTTCAAAATTGCTTATTCTTCTTCTTTAACAACAATGTGGCGAATGATATCGTCACTGATCTTAGCTAGACGGTCAAATTCTTGAACTGCCGCAGCGTCAGATTGAACGTTTACGATTTGGTAGAAACCGTCGCGGAAATCGTTGATTTCGTAAGCAAGACGACGTTTACCCCAATCCTTTGTTCCAGTGATCTCCGCACCGTTAGAAGTCAGAACGTTGTTGAAACGCTCGATAACTGCTTTTTTAGACTCTTCGTCAATGTTTGGGCGGATAATGTACATAACTTCGTACTTTCTCATCTGTTTGCACCTCCTTTTGGACTAAGCGGCCCATAATGGGCAAGGAGCAATAATTCTATTACTCACAATTTTATATTATACCAAAGCTCTTGTCCCTTTACAACTGCATCCTATACATTAAATCGGAAATGAATAACATCTCCGTCTTGGACCACATATTCTTTCCCTTCAAGGCGGACTTTTCCTGCCTCTTTAGCTCCTGCCATACCGCCGCCCGCAAGAAGATCCTCATAAGCAACTGTCTCAGCACGAATGAAGCCCCGCTCAAAGTCACTATGAATAATTCCTGCACACTCAGGGGCTTTCATGCCTTTTTTGAATGTCCAAGCTCTGACTTCCTGTTCTCCGGCTGTGAAATATGTTGCGAGGCCTAGAAGAGAGTAAGACGCTTTGATCAGCTGATCAAGACCTGATTCTTGAATGCCCAGCTCTTCCAAGAACATTTGCTTTTCTTCGCCTTCAAGCTCAGCGATTTCAGATTCGATTTTTGCACATACAACGATAACTTCTGCATTTTCGCCGGCAGCGTACTCGCGAATCTTCGCTACATTTTCATTGCCAGATGGATCAGCAACTTCATCTTCACTTACGTTGGCCACGTACAAAATAGGCTTCGAAGTCAGTAAATGGAGCTGCTTCACAAGCTTTTGCTGCTCTTCAGTGAATTCTACAGATCGAGCAGGCTTTTCACTCTCAAACGCTTCTTTCAGTTTAGATAAAATCTCAAACTCAAATACAGCGTCTTTATCTTTTTGCTTCGCAAGCTTGCTGACGCGTGTAATCCGCTTTTCAACCGTTTCCATATCAGCGAGGATCAGCTCAAGGTTGATCGTTTCAATGTCATCAATCGGATCAACCTTTCCGGAAACGTGTGTAATGTTGTCATCGGAAAAAGCACGGACAACGTGGCAAATCGCGTCAACTTGGCGAATATGAGATAGGAACTTGTTGCCGAGTCCTTCTCCTTTAGATGCGCCCTTTACAATCCCTGCAATATCAGTGAATTCAAAAGCAGTCGGCACAGTCTTCTTCGGGTTGACCAGCTCAGTCAGCTTTTGCAGACGATCATCCGGCACCTCTACAATTCCCACGTTCGGATCAATTGTACAGAACGGGTAGTTGGCTGATTCGGCACCGGCCTGTGTAATTGCGTTAAATAGTGTTGATTTTCCGACGTTCGGCAAACCAACAATTCCAGCTGTTAAAGCCATTCTTTCATCTCCTCTATATAAAACCGTCATTGTATGAGCGTATTTTGAACCTAGAGCAATTATAAGGAGGTTCACTGGAAAAGACAAGCTGACAAAAAAGCATTTTCAGCCTGCCAATCCCTTTGATTATGCTTTTTTCAAGCCTACTAAACAGTCAAAAAGCGTACTTCCCATTCCATTATCAGAATTTGTATCATTTGTCAGTGCATTGACTGACCCTCCAAAAGCCGCCCACATGCCTTCATCTATATTAATCGTCTTCGCATGAGCCTGTTTCATCACTTTCACCTTGCCCTTCAAGCGTCCGCGGTCATTAAAGATGACAACCTCGTCTCCATCCTGAAGATCCTGCTCAGCCGCTATATCTGGAGAAATATCGACCTGAACGTGCTGAAGCTTTTCAATAAACGGCACATGCTGTGAATGATTGGAACGCTGCGGATGAATGGATAAGAGCGTATAAGGGTACTTTCCAGCTAACTCCTCATTATGGAAAACAGATTCTTCGGGCACATTTAATTGAAGCGAGCCGCTAAATCCTTTTTGCTCAGCAAGCGACGAAGTAAATTCAAATTTTCCACTCGGCGTCAAAAACTGATAATCATCCCACGGCACCTGTTTTACTGGAAGAGGGAGGTGGCCTTTTTCTTTTAAACGCTCAAGTGTCACATCCTCTGCTTCCAATGAAGAAAGCCCCATCTCTAAAAATTCTTGAGTGCTGTATTCAAACAGCTCGCCAAACCCAAGACGTTTTGCAAGCTCTGACCAGATCCAGCTGTCCGATTTCGCTTCACCCTGCGGCTCCACAAGCTTCTTCCCGTACTGAACATAATGATGATACATACTGGAATAGTAGATATCTTCTTCTTCAAAAACAGTGGCAGTCGGCAAAACATAATCACACAGCTCTGCGGTATCCGTCATAATGGAATCAATCGCGACCGTCATTGGAACCTTTTCAAATGCTTGTCTCACCTTATTTGTATTCGGCACCTGAGTCAGCGGATTTCCGCACGTCACAATAATCATCTCAATCGCAGGATCAGCAGCGGTCAACACTTCTTCAGCCTGCGTCATCATTGAAAAAGAACGTGATGTTGTTTTTAATTCCGGCAACGTCAGCTTTGTTTTTGCAAAGCTCTCGCCAATCTGGACATTTCCGAAATTCGCGCCGCCGCCCTTAATTCCGACATTTCCGCTTGCCGCAACAAGTGCATCAATCCAACGAATCGTTCCCCCGCCGTTTTTATATCGCTGCATGCCAAGCCCCATAAAAGTAGACACCGGACCATCAGCATACAAACCGGCCAGATACTCCAGCTCCTCCATAGAAGTTTCTGTTTTCACAATAAACTCTTCCAGAGAAACAGTTTTCAAAAACTCTTTCACATCATCAAAACCGACAGAATGCTCAGAAATAAACGTTTCATCCGTTCTTCCCGTCTCAATCAGAACCTTCAAAACGGCTGCCGCAAGCCAGCCGTCCATTCCAGGCTTTACAGAGATATAGCGGTCAGCAAGCTTAGCAGTCGGGTTGAAGATCGGATCAATCACCGTAATCGTGGCGCCCTTCTTTTTCACCTGCTGCAAGTGGTGGTATAAGTGCATATTTGTTCTGGATACATTTCTTCCCCACACAACAACATGCTTGCTGTTGTAAATATCAAGCGGGCCGTGACCGTACGAACGGCCAAAATCCCAGCTTTGCGCCTCGATGCCGGAGCCCCAGCATATGCTTCCGACGATTTCGGTCACGCCGCCATATCCATTAAAAAAACGCTGATCAAGCGCTTTTAACAGACCGTTATTCGCATAATCATGGCTGTGCAAAACAGCAGTCGTCTCCGACGTTTCCTTGATTTCCCGAAGTTTATCGGCAATTTCATCAAGTGCCTGCTCCCAAGAAATCCGCACAAACTCGCCATTTTGTTTTTTCATTGGATAGCGAAGCCGATCAGGCGAATTTGTTTTTGTCTCAAGCATTCTGCCGCGGCCGCAGATTTTACCTTCCGTAATCGGATGGTTTGGATCTCCGTCCACTTTTGTTACCTTTCCATCATCAACAGTCACCAAAAAGCCGCAGCTGTCCCAACAATTCAGCGGACATGCCGACTGATGCACTTTGCTCATCGCCGTCTTCTCCTTACCTTCTATATGAAAAAGCATGAGTGTCGGCCTATTTATGAAGTAGGCTCCTCATGCTTGACTAGTACTTTTTTTAGTTTTCTTTCAAATTCTCTTCTCGGAATCATAACACTGTGAGAGCATCCCTCACACTTAATTCGAATATCCATTCCCATGCGTATAATTTTCCAGCTGTTCGCTCCGCATGGATGCGGTTTTTTCATTTCTACGATATCATTCAGGCCAAAGTCTTTATCCGCCAAGACCCTTCACCTCTTTTCCTAAACTGCTGTATCTATTGTACAAAAAAACTGATCATAAGAGCAATCAAGATACCCGAAAAGAAATACATCCTCTTATTTCCATTTACTCAAAATAGGATATAAGAGCAGACAAACTAACAAATACAAATTGAGCATCCCATATATCGGATACAAGAACGCGATCAAATCAGAAAATCCGAAAGAAGTAAAAGGTACCATTAAGACTAACAAAATCAACACAATCATCCATCTCGGCATATGAATAAACGCCATCAGCCGGCTGGACAGCCCCAGCAAACCAGCTACCGTCGTCGTGTAAATCGCCAGGCACAGCACCGCCGTCATACATAAAAAAAGGAAATAAGGCGCACCCTCCAGAACGGCAAACAGCGGTATTTCAAACTGAGAAAGGGAGCCCGCCAGCTCCACCAACGTTTCATTATAAACAAATGAGATCACGCCAAAAATAAGACCGCTTGCCACACTTGCGATTTTTGCTTCTCCGAGCCCTTTCATCTCTTTCCCAACAGAGGATAAAATCGCAACAACTGAAAGGATGTTTAAAGAGGTAAACGTAATGCTCGCAGGCCAGTTATACTGCTGGGACAAATCAATCGTCCACGTATGGTGATGTGTGCTCTGAAAGGAGATCAGCGCATATAAAAGCCCCGCTACTAACACAGGAATCAAAATACTATTTATAGATAATATTCCTTTCACATCCCACAAAAACAAACACACTGTCACGATGCAAATCAGCGTGATTCCCCACCAGAAAGGAAGCTTGTACATTTGCAGGGTCACACCGCCTCCGGCAATCATCACCATAGTCGTCGAAAACAAATAAAAAATGATGAGGACATCATAAATTTTCGCCAGCCATGGCCCCATTAAATGCTCCAGAACCGGCAGAAAATGAGTGGATTGAACCTTAAAACTGATTTTCATCACAATATAAGACGAGAAAATGAACATAATTGTAAACAGCACAATAGCAAGTCCGCTTTCCGCCCCAAAAAACTGCCATATCTCCTGACCGCTCGCATATCCGGCCCCGATCAGGCTCCCTAATATGAGCAGCATCCACTTCATTCCGGCTCTCCACAACACTATCACCTCATAGACAAAGTTCAGCTTGTTCCCGTTATTGTTACTATATAAATAAAGGAAAGCAAACATGCCATATTTTCATAGACATTTGAACACAAGGTGAAATTATCATACGAAATACACATAAAAAAAAGACTGCTAATGGAGGCAGTCTAAAAATATATCATTTTGCAGTGGAATGAAGGAATGAACCTCATTAACCATTCCTATCTATAAAGTGTTTCATAAGCAGACAATTGCTTGATCATGATCGAGGCAATGAGGGACAATACTTGTAATCGCCCACTAACCATTCATATCATGCCCTCTACTTTTTTAAAATCTCCGGTGCCATACACAAAGCATAAAAAACCATACTGCTGGATATACTGTAAACAACCTTACATAACTACACACACCATAGCAATTCTGTTACCTACTATAACAAGGAAGTGAAACCCATGAATCGAAAAGGCGGGCTTTTTTCCTCTCAGGAACGAGTAAAGCAATATGTTTCACATACAGATGCTGCAGCGGCAAAACAAATCCAAACCATCCTTTCTTCATCCTTACGTAAAGCTGCCGGCAAACCAATTGTCGTGGTTTGTATCGGAACAGACCGTTCAACCGGTGACTCATTAGGCCCGCTCGTAGGAATGAAACTCAAACAGATGCAGCTCACCAGATTCCATGTCTACGGAACCTTATCTGACCCCGTCCATGCTGTGAACATGAAGGATAAAATCAATGACATTCATAAATTACATAAAAACCCATTTATTATAGCAGTCGATGCATGCTTAGGCCGCGTTAAGAGTGTGGGTTCATTTCAAATCGGGGACGGGCCATTAAAGCCCGGCGCCGGTGTACAAAAAGACCTTCCTGAAGTGGGAGATCTTCATATTAACGGAATCGTGAATGTGAGCGGTTTTATGGAATATTTTGTATTGCAAAATACTAGACTCAACTTGGTCATGAATATGGCCAATGTTCTCGCGGAAGGATTGAGTTTAACAGATCGGACAGAGTGGAGGCAAGAACGCCTTAACCCGTTGCAAAGACTCACTGGGCGCATATAAAACAAAAACCATCTTTGCTTGAAAGATGGTTTCTTCATTTACGATTCTCGTTCAGACAAAAGCTCTAAAATCCGGTCAAGGTCTTCATTAGAGAAAAATTCAATTTCGATTTTGCCTTTTTTCTTCTGTCTTTTAATATTAACTGTTGTTCCAAAATAATTTTGGAGATAGGATTCCCGTTCTTTTAGAACCGCATCTTTCACAAGTTCTTTTTTCTTTGTTTCACGTGGAACATTCTGATTCAATTGCTGAATCAGCTGCTCAAGCTGGCGAACATTAAGCTGCTCCGCAATCACTTTTTGTACCAGCGGTTCAAGCTTATTTTTGTTTTTCAAGCCAAGGAGCGTGCGTCCATGTCCCATAGAAAGCGTACCTTCGGCAATAAGCTGCTGAATATTTTCTGGCAGTGTCAGCAGTCTTAAATGATTCGCAATATGCGGTCTGCTTTTCCCAAGACGTTTGGCGAGCTGCTCTTGTGTGAGATCTAAGTGTTTCAACAAGGAGTCATATGCCTGAGCCTCTTCAAGCGGAGATAAATCTTCACGCTGAAGGTTTTCTAATAGAGCAATTTCCCTCATTAACGCCTCTGATAATTCACGGACAATAGCCGGAACTGTATCTAAACCTGCCAGCTTTGCCGCTCGAAAACGCCGTTCACCCGCAACAATATCATAGCCTTTTAAAGATTTTCTGACGATAAGCGGCTGAAGAATGCCATGCTGCAGCACAGATTCTTTTAGTTCAGCTAATGCCTCGTCATCAAAGTGTTTTCTTGGCTGATAAGGATTAGGGCGTAAATCGGCAATTTTAATTTCTTCAACTGTCTCTTCAGACAAATCTACCTGATTAAATAACGCATTAATCCCTTTTCCAAGGCCTTTAGCCATTCGCAGCCACTTCCTTTGCTAAATCTAAATATACTTCCGCACCTCTTGACCGCGGATCGTATAAAATGATGGGTTTTCCGTGACTCGGTGCCTCACTCAGACGGACATTACGCGGAATAACTGTCTTATATACTTTATCCCTAAAATACTTTTTAACCTCTTCAATCACTTGAATGCCAAGGTTTGTCCGGGCATCAAGCATTGTCAGCAATACACCTTCAATCATTAAATCAGTATTCAAATGCTTTTGCACAAGACGTACTGTATTTAATAACTGGCTGAGACCCTCCAAGGCATAATATTCGCACTGTACAGGAATCACAACGGAATCCGAGGCTGTAAGGGCGTTAATCGTCAGCAAGCCCAATGACGGCGGACAATCAATGATAATATAATCATAATTTTGCTTTACTGCTTCAAGCGCTCTCTTCAATCTCACTTCTCTTGATATTGTAGGAACCAGCTCGATCTCAGCCCCTGCAAGCTGAATCGTCGCAGGAATCACATCCAAGTTCTCTACTGTCGTTGCTTTAATAATATCTATTACATCTGCATCATCTACTAAAATATCGTACACACACTGCTCTACATCGGCTTTTTCAATCCCTAATCCGCTTGTCGCATTTCCCTGCGGATCAATATCTACCAGCAGAACCCTTTTCCCTATGTAAGCCAAACATGCCCCAAGGTTGACAGACGTCGTTGTTTTGCCGACCCCGCCTTTTTGGTTCGTAATTGCTATGATTTTTCCCACGATGTCACCTACTTTCACATGAACATGTACTATCTTGCTTCTATTCTATCAAAAAAAGATTAAAGCGTTTCATTTTTTTCATCATTTTGTTCCGAATCAGAAGGGAAATAATTGAAAATTCAAGCACGCTTTATGCTTTCTCTTATAAATTCTGCAATTTCTATGTTTTTTTGACTTAAAAAAGGAATTTCTTAAAGAAAAAAAGAAGAAGTCACAGTACAGAACGTGGAAACAGGATGGTGAGAAAATGGTTTATCAAACGAAGAGAGATGTACCCGTTACGCTGATGATTGTGTTTCTCATATTACTGATACAAGCAGATGCCATTGTTCCTTTTGTGCTGGGAAATATGAGAGTTTCCGGCTGGATCATTTTTATTCTGCTGACTCTTTTAAATGGACTCATCATTTGGAGCTTTATTGACCTAAAATATGTATTGAAGGAACACCATCTGATCATTAAAGCCGGATTGATCAAACATCAAATTCCTTATGAAAAAATCGATAAAGTCGTTCAAAAAAAGAAACTATGGTCCGGTTTTCGTCTGATCGGCTCTCGCCATGCCATCACAATATATTATCAGGAGGGATGGGGACATGCAGTAATTTCACCGCAAAAATCTGAAGAGTTTATCCACAAACTCAAAGAAAAGAATTCTAATATAATAATTTTCACTAAAAGTAAGTGATTACCTTTTATTGAAAATATAAAAAGCTCTCCTGCTTTTCAGGAGAGCTTCTATTTTGGTATGCGAATCGTTAATTGAATATATTCTTCAAATTCTTCTTCTTCTGTATTCAATTTTACACCGCTGTCTTCCACCATTGATAGTGACTGGCGAATCGTGTTCATCGCAATTCTTGTATCTCTGCTGAATGCTTTGCGTCTCGGCTTTGGCTTTCTCTTGCCTTGCTCCAGCATTTTCACCACGCGGTCTTCCGTCTGCTTTACATTTAAACTTTTCTCAATAATCTCTGTGAGCAGTGTGACTTGGAGCTCAGGCTGTTTCAGCGGAATCAGCGCTCTGGCATGGCGCTCGGTGATTTTCTTCTCCATAATCGCCTCTTGGACCGGCTGAGGCAGCTTTAATAACCGAAGCTTATTCGCGATTGTAGACTGCCCTTTTCCTAAGCGCTGTGCGAGTGCCTCCTGTGTTAAATCATGCAGCTCAAGCAGCCTAGCATAAGCATGCGCTTCCTCAATAGAAGACAGTTCTTCCCGCTGCAAGTTTTCGATTAACGCCACAGAAGCGGTTTCCGTGTCGGAAAAATCCTTAATAATTGCCGGAATCTTTTCCCACTCAAGCGATTGCACCGCTCTCCAGCGTCTTTCACCTGCAATGAGTTCGTATTGGCCTTCTTCTTCTGTATGCCTAACAACAATCGGCTGAATAATGCCGTGTGTATGAATGGTCATTGCTAACTCTTTGATTTTTTCATCTGAGAAAATGGTGCGTGGCTGAAAACGGTTGGGAACGATAGCATTTACCGGTATTTCCAGAATCTCTTCTTTATTTGTATCATGTTCAGCAATCTCCGGCTCCTGTTCCTTCTCACCAAGCCCGAAGAAACGAGAGAATGAATGCTTCATGTACCTACACCACCTTTAAAAACTGCCATTTTTATAATTCTATTTTCTCATGGTTTTTCCTGCTGTACATCCATCAATTTTGATGAAAATATGATGGTATTGTCATATCAGGCTGTCTAAATTACCCTTCAATTGGCGATTTATTAGGAGTTCCCGGTTTTCTTGGATACTTCTTAGGTGTATTTTTTATTTTGCGTATCACCATAATATTACGATCGCTTTCTTCAATAGGCAGCTTAAAAGAATGGATATTCTCAAGTTCTCCTCCAAGCGTCGTGATTGCTTTTTTGCCTGCATTCAGTTCTTCTTCTGCTGATGCGGCTTTTAAAGCAACAAATAAACCGTTTTTCTTCACCAGAGGCAAGCAAAGCTCACTCAAAACAGATAATCTCGCAACTGCTCGCGCTGTCACAATATCATAGCTTTCACGCACGTCTTTCCGTTGCCCGAACGTTTCAGCTCTGTCATGGCAGAATGTTGTATTCTCCAATTGCAAAGCCTCAGATAACTTTTCTAAAAACGTGATCCGTTTGTTCAGTGAATCCACGATTGTGACATTGAGGTGCGGAAAGCATATTTTTATCGGCAGACTTGGAAAACCCGCTCCCGCTCCAACATCACAAATCGTGTTCACCTGATTGAAGTCGACATAAAAAGCAGCTGTAATGGAATCATAAAAATGCTTTAAATACACTTCTTTTTTCTCTGTTATTGAAGTGAGATTGATTTTTTCGTTCCATTCAACCAGCATGTCGTAATACAGCTCAAATTGCTCCAGCTGACGGGGAGAAAGGGAGATCCCTTTTTCCGCCAAACCAGAAGTGAATTCTTCAATATTCATGCCGTCATCCTTTCTATTCGGCTATCTTCGCAATGCGTCCCTGCTCTAAATACACCAATAGAATTGAAATGTCCGCCGGGTTTACACCGGAAATGCGGGAAGCCTGGGCAACAGACAAAGGCCGTACATTTTTCAGTTTTTGACGCGCCTCGGTCGCAATCCCCTTAATTGCGTCATAATCAATTCGGTCTGGAATTTTTTTATTTTCCATCTTCTTCAGTTTTTCCACTTGCTGAAGAGATTTTTCAATATATCCTTCATATTTCACTTGGATTTCTACTTGTTCTGCCACGTCTTGAGGAACCGGCACTTCTGGCGGCGCCAGTTTTGTGACTGTTTCATAGTTCATTTCAGGACGTTTCATCAAGTCTGTGCCGCGAACTCCATCTTTCAATTCGCTTCCGCCAAGAGAACGGATATATTCTTGATTTTCCGGAGACGGCTTGATAATTACAGAATGAAGACGTTTTTTCTCCGCCTCGATCGCCGCTTTTTTCTTCTCAAAAGCCGCATAGCGCTCATCAGAAATCAATCCAATGCGATGTCCGATTTCTGTCAGACGCAAATCAGCATTGTCATGGCGAAGCAGCAATCTGTATTCCGCACGTGATGTCAAAAGACGATATGGCTCATTGGTACCTTTTGTCACAAGGTCATCAATCAGAACACCAATATAGGCGTCAGAACGGCTTAAAATCACTTCTTCTTTTCCAAGCGCTTTTCGTCCTGCATTGATTCCCGCCATAATCCCTTGTCCCGCAGCTTCTTCATAACCGGAAGTTCCGTTAATTTGGCCTGCAGTGTAAAGGTTTGTGATTTTTTTTGTTTCAAGTGTCGGCCAGAGCTGTGTCGGTACGATTGCATCATACTCGATCGCATAGCCGGCTCTCATCATTTGCACGTTTTCAAGTCCAGGAATCGTTGCAAGCATTCTTTGCTGTACGTCTTCTGGAAGACTTGTAGATAAACCTTGGACATAGACTTCCTGTGTATTTCTGCCTTCCGGCTCAAGGAAGATTTGGTGACGCGGTTTATCATTAAATCGTACAACTTTATCTTCAATGGACGGGCAGTATCTTGGGCCCGTACCTTTGATCATACCGGAATACATCGGTGAACGGTGAAGGTTGCTGTCAATAATTTCATGTGTCTCAGGGCTTGTATATGTTAGCCAGCAAGGGAGCTGATCTGTGATATATTCCACTGTTTCATATGAGAAAGCGCGAGGCACATCGTCACCAGGCTGAATTTCCGTTTTGCTGTAATCAATCGTGTCGCTTTTAACGCGAGGCGGCGTACCTGTTTTAAAACGAACAAGGTCAAAACCAAGTTCCTCCAAATGCTCAGAAAGCTTAATAGAAGGCTGCTGGTTATTCGGGCCGCTTGAGTAAGACAGATCGCCAAGAATGATACGTCCTCTTAAATATGTCCCTGTCGTCATGACAACTGCTTTCGCACGATAATGTGCGCCGGTTTGTGTAATAACGCCTCGGCATTCGCCGTCTTCAACGATCAGCCGCTCCACAATTCCTTGCAGCAATGTTAAGTTTGGTTCTTTTTCAAGCGTATTTTTCATTTCGTGCTGATATTGGAATTTGTCTGCTTGCGCACGCAATGCACGAACCGCAGGACCTTTTCCTGTATTCAGCATTCTCATTTGAATATGCGTTTTATCGATGTTTCTTCCCATTTCTCCGCCGAGCGCGTCAATTTCGCGGACGACAATCCCTTTTGCGGGGCCGCCGACAGACGGATTACATGGCATAAATGCAACCATATCTAGGTTGATGGTCAAGACAAGCGTTTTGGCGCCTTGGCGTGCAGATGCGAGGGCAGCCTCAACACCGGCATGCCCGGCGCCAATCACAATCACATCGTATTGGCCTGCTTCATACCCCATGATTCTAGTTCCTCCTTTTATTATTTTCCTAAACAGAATTGTGAAAAGAGCTGATCAATTAAGCTTTCGTGGACAGAATCTCCAATGATTTCCCCTAAAAGCTCCCAGCATCTTGTAAGGTCAATTTGCACCATGTCGATCGGGACATCCTGTTCGATGCCGCTAAGCGCATCTTCAATGGCGCGTTTTGCTTGCTGTAAAATAGAGATGTGACGTGTGTTGCTGACATAAGTCAGATCACCGCTTTCAATGGCACCCGTGTAGAACAATGATTGAATCGCTTCTTCCAGATCATTGATGCCTTCCTCTTTTAAAAGAGATGTCGTAACAACTGGACGTCCATTGGCAAGCTCACGGACACGTTCAGTGTCAATCTTCGCCTCAAGGTCAGTCTTATTCAAAATCACGATAACATCCATGCCCTCAACGGTTTCAAAAAGCTTCACGTCTTCTTCAGAAAGCTCTTCACTATAATTAAGCACAAGTAAAATCAGGTCCGCTTCCTTTAGGACCTGGCGAGAACGTTCAACACCGATTCGCTCAACAATATCCTCTGTTTCACGAATACCTGCTGTATCAACCAGACGAAGCGGGACGCCCCTTACATTCACGTATTCCTCAATCACATCCCGCGTCGTTCCGGGAATATCGGTTACAATGGCTTTTGCCTCATGAACGAGGCTGTTCAGAAGAGATGATTTTCCTACGTTTGGCCGGCCAATAATGACGGTAGAAAGACCTTCACGCAAGATTTTTCCTTGCTCAGAAGTCCTCAGCAACGCCTCAATTTCCTTTTTCACGGCGGTTGCCTTTTCGACTAAAATCTGATGCGTCATTTCCTCTACATCATCATACTCCGGATAATCGATATTCACCTCAACATGGGCCAGTGTTTCTAAAATCTCACTGCGCAAACGGCGCACCAAAGCAGAAAGACGCCCTTCCATTTGATTCATAGCAACGTTCATTGCCCGGTCCGTTTTCGCTCTGATTAAGTCCATAACCGCTTCCGCCTGTGAAAGATCGATTCGGCCGTTTAAAAACGCACGTTTCGTAAATTCACCAGGCTCTGCCAGTCTCGCTCCCTCTCTCAATGCAAGCTGAAGCACTTGGTTCACAGTCACAATTCCCCCGTGACAGTTAATCTCGATGACATCTTCTCGTGTAAAAGTTCTCGGTGCTTTTAACACTGATACCATTACTTCCTCAACGACACGATCCGAAGGTCTGTCTACGATATGACCATAATGAATCGTATGTGATTCGACCGAGCTGAGTGTTTTCCCCTTCGGTCCCTTATAAATTTTATCTGCGATTTGAATGGCTTCTGGTCCGCTCAACCGTACAATCGCAATCGCGCCTTCTCCCATCGGTGTGGAAATTGCCGCAATTGTATCCATGTTGTTCACCTCTCTTTACTTATACTTCATCTATATAAAAAAATTTTTATTATGCCAAAACTAAAAGATAACATAGTTTGGTTCGAAGTGGAAGATTTGTTATCCACAGAAATAGAAATTCGTCCCTTATTACTTTAACTTATCCACATGTGAATAACAATTAATTTTATTTCCTGAACTTCCTTTTTATCAACAGGATACACCTAAAAAGAAAAAACTTAAACGGCAAAACCTTGATATTACTAGGAAAAGTAGATTTTTCGGATACAAAAAAACCGAAATCCAATTTTTATCGGACTTCGGTTTTATGCTATCTTTTATGGGAAATAACGAGATGACGATTTTCGCCTTCACCCATTGAATATGTTTTGATCTGGTGGTTTGCATATCCAGAAAGAGTATCGTGAATAATTTTTCTTTCGCTGGACGGCATGGGCTCAAGCTGGATGGATTTTTTCGTTTTCAAAACCTGGTCAGCAAGCTTGATGGCCAGCTGGCTCAGTGTTTCTTTTCTTTTCAAACGATAGTTTTCTGCATCCACCGTCACATTTTTATATTGGCCTGGATAACGGTTAAGGGCAAGCTGTGTCAAAGTTTCAAGGGCGTTTAAGGTTTGTCCTCTTTTCCCAATCAACAATGCTGCCTTTTCACCTGTTATATGATATCTCACTGTCTTTTTGCTTTCTTGAACAGTCACATCAGACTTCCCGGCAATGGCTTCGGCAATCGTTTGAAGATATAACTTCGCTTGCTGAATCGGATCAATCTTTTCAACCAGCTTTACGATCGCAGGCTTTTTACCGAAAATGCCGAGAAACCCTTTGTTTCCCTCTTCAATAACAGTAATTTCTACCTTATCCTTCGTTAATCCCAGCTCTTGCAATCCGGACTGTACTGCTTCATCGACATTTCGCCCTGCAGCAGTCACATTCCTCACTTTTTCTTTCCTCCGGCTTTTTGCGGCTCAGGATTTTTTTTAATATCAGGTCCTTTAATGAGGAAAGTTTGCGCAATCATAAACAAGTTACCAACTACCCAATAAAGAGAAAGAGCCGCCGGGAAGTTGATCGCAAATACGATAATCATAATTGGCATAATCCAAAGCATCATCGCCATTTGCGGATTTTGCTGCGCATTGCCAGCCATCATCAGTTTTTGCTGAACAAATGTAGCGACACCGGCAACGATAGGAAGAATATAGTAAGGATCTTTTTCTCCTAAGTCAAACCATAAGAAGCTATGCTCTGAAATCGCCTGGGTTCTCATGATCGCATGATAGAATCCAATTAAAATCGGCATCTGGATCAAAATCGGGAAACATCCCGCCAATGGATTGACACCATGCTTTTGGAATAAAGCCATTGTTTCCTGCTGAAGCTTTTGCTGCGTTTTTTGATCCTTTGAGCTGTATTTTTCTTTAAGCTTTTGCATTTCCGGCTGTAAAGCCTGCATCGCTTTCGAACTTCTCAGCTGCTTAATCATCAGCGGTAAAATTAATAAACGAATTAAAATGGTAACTAGAATTATTGAAAGCCCGTAGTTATCTCCCGTCAATTTCGCTACATACGTAATGAGCTCAGACAATGGATATACTACGTACTTGTCCCAGAAATGCGGACTATCTGCAGTGATCGGCTCTTTCACACTCGAGCATCCAGCCAAAAGCATGAATACGCCAACCATACTTAATAGCAACCCTATTCTCCTTTTCAACAACATTTCCTCCTATAATTAATCTTTACACTCTTTTATTGCAAAGCATACTTGTATGTATTTTAGCATCTTTCAGTTTTAAATGGTGTCTTTTTCTGATCAACCAGAAAGGAAGCGCTTTTAAAAGTTGTAAGAAAGCAGTGGTGATGCCTACTTTGACGAAGATTTCTTATATAATGAAGACTTTCTGAATAGATGCTGCAGACTTTTTTTCGTTTCCTCATATGTCAGCTGGCTCGCCGGTTTTCTGGCAATAATGATGTAATCCTTTTCCTTCAGTCTCTCTTTCTCCTCAAGAAAGGCCTGCCGAATCAAACGTTTGATCCGATTTCGCATCACAGCATTGCCAATTTTTTTGCTGACGGAAAGCCCGACACGCAGTTCATCATTTTCAGGCTGATCAAGCGTATATAAGACAAACTGGCGGTTTGCAACTGATGTCCCATGTTTAAACACTTTTTGAAAATCTTCATTTTTCTTTAAACGATTTCGCTTCTTCAAATGACTCACTCCGATACTGGCTGGCAGAAACTTTTAAAATTTATTATGAACATGAGATGCATCTGAACCAGGAAGCATGCCCCGGTTCATACGCATCACATCTATCTTTTCCCATAACGTGAAAAAAGACCACTGACATTATTCAGTGGCCTAAGCTGATAATACTTTTCTGCCTTTGCGGCGACGGCGTGCTAAAACTAGACGACCGTTTTTTGAACTCATACGGCTTCTGAAGCCATGAACTTTGCTGCGTTTACGGTTATTCGGTTGGAATGTTCTTTTCATTTATGACACCTCCCTCGAGGAATAGCTGTTAAAGACAGTCTTACTTATTATATTTGCGTTACCTATTCATTGTCAACTTCACTAGTGCTTTTATTTCTTGCAACCATAATAGGATACCATACCTTTTCAACTTTCGAAACCTTATTTTTTAGATTCCTTAATTTTACGGAAAAAAGACAAATTCAAACAATTTGCCCCTAAAATCACGCATGTGGATATCTTTTTCGGCTTTTTTTAGTATCCACAGAGGTTATCGACAACATT
The DNA here is from genome assembly GCF_001719225.1 of Bacillus sp. FJAT-14266. Lineage (NCBI taxonomy): Bacteria > Bacillati > Bacillota > Bacilli > Caryophanales > Bacillaceae > Bacillus > Bacillus sp. FJAT-14266. The sequence continues at coordinate 183,022 of NZ_CP017072.1, read as the reverse complement.
TTCACATTACCAACCCCTGTGGACAAGGTTTTTTCAACAGGTTGTCCGCTTTGTGGATAAGATTGTGACAACCATTGCAAGCTCTCGTTTATTTTGGTATTATATTTGTGTTTTAACTCTTGATTACTAATCCTACCTTTCCTCTTTATCCACAAAGTGTGGATAAGTTGTGGATTGATTTCACACAGCTTGTGTAGAAGGTTGTCCACAAGTTGTGAAATTTGTCGAAAAGCTATTTATCTACTATATTATATGTTTTCAACATTTAATGTGTACGAATGGTAAGCGCCATTTGCTCTTTTTTTGTGTTCTATAACAGAGAAAGACGCCATTTTCTAAGAAAAGGAGGGACGTGCCGGAAGATGGAAAATATATTAGACCTGTGGAACCAAGCCCTTGCTCAAATCGAAAAAAAGTTGAGCAAACCGAGTTTTGAGACTTGGATGAAGTCAACCAAAGCCCACTCACTGCAAGGCGATACATTAACAATCACGGCTCCCAATGAATTTGCCAGAGACTGGCTGGAGTCCAGATACTTGCATCTGATTGCAGATACTATATATGAATTAACCGGGGAAGAATTGAGCATTAAGTTTGTCATTCCTCAAAATCAAGATGTTGAGGACTTTATGCCGAAACCGCAAGTCAAAAAAGCGGTCAAAGAAGATACATCTGATTTTCCTCAAAATATGCTCAATCCAAAATATACTTTTGATACTTTTGTCATCGGATCCGGAAACCGATTTGCACACGCTGCTTCCCTCGCAGTAGCGGAAGCGCCCGCGAAAGCTTACAACCCTTTATTTATCTATGGGGGCGTCGGCTTAGGGAAAACGCACTTAATGCATGCGATCGGCCATTATGTAATAGATCATAATCCTTCTGCCAAAGTGGTTTATCTGTCTTCTGAGAAATTTACAAACGAATTCATCAACTCTATCCGAGATAATAAAGCCGTCGACTTCCGCAATCGCTATCGAAATGTTGATGTGCTTTTGATAGATGATATTCAATTTTTAGCGGGGAAAGAACAAACCCAGGAAGAATTTTTCCATACATTTAACACATTGCACGAAGAAAGCAAACAAATCGTCATTTCAAGTGACCGACCGCCAAAGGAAATTCCGACACTTGAGGACAGATTGCGCTCACGTTTTGAATGGGGACTTATTACAGATATCACACCGCCTGATCTAGAAACGAGAATTGCGATTTTAAGAAAAAAAGCCAAAGCAGAAGGCCTCGATATTCCGAACGAGGTTATGCTTTACATCGCGAATCAAATCGACAGCAATATTCGGGAACTCGAAGGAGCATTAATCAGAGTTGTCGCTTATTCATCTTTAATTAATAAAGATATTAATGCTGATCTGGCCGCTGAGGCGTTGAAAGATATTATTCCTTCCTCAAAACCGAAAGTCATTACGATAAAAGAAATTCAGAGGGTAGTAGGCCAGCAATTTAATATTAAACTCGAGGATTTCAAAGCAAAAAAACGGACAAAGTCAGTAGCTTTTCCGCGTCAAATCGCCATGTACTTATCAAGGGAAATGACTGATTCCTCTCTTCCTAAAATCGGTGAAGAGTTTGGAGGACGTGATCATACGACCGTTATTCATGCGCATGAAAAAATTTCAAAACTGCTGGCAGATGATGAACAGCTTCAGCAGCATGTAAAAGAAATTAAAGAACAGCTTAAATAGCAGGACCGGGGATCAATCGGGGAAAGTGTGAATAACTTTTCGGAAGTCATACACAGTCTGTCCACATGTGGATAGGCTGTGTTTCCTGTCTTTTTCACAACTTATCCACAAATCCACAGGCCCTACTATTACTTCTACTATTTTTTATAAATATATATATTAATACATTATCCGTTAGGAGGATAAAAATGAAATTCACGATTCAAAAAGATCGTCTTGTTGAAAGTGTCCAAGATGTATTAAAAGCAGTTTCATCCAGAACCACGATTCCCATTCTGACTGGTATTAAAATTGTTGCATCAGATGATGGAGTATCCTTTACAGGGAGTGACTCAGATATTTCTATTGAATCCTTCATTCCAAAAGAAGAAGGAGATAAAGAAATTGTCACTATTGAACAGCCCGGAAGCATCGTTTTACAGGCTCGCTTTTTTAGTGAAATTGTAAAAAAATTGCCGATGGCAACTGTAGAAATCGAAGTCCAAAATCAGTATTTGACGATTATCCGTTCTGGTAAAGCTGAATTTAATCTAAACGGACTGGATGCTGATGAGTATCCGCACTTGCCGCAGATTGAAGAGCATCATGCGATTCAGATCCCAACTGATTTGTTAAAAAATCTAATCAGACAAACAGTATTTGCAGTGTCCACCTCAGAAACACGCCCTATCTTGACAGGTGTAAACTGGAAAGTGGAGCAAAGTGAATTATTATGCACTGCAACGGATAGCCACCGTCTTGCATTAAGAAAGGCAAAACTTGATATTCCAGAAGACAGATCTTATAACGTCGTGATTCCAGGAAAAAGTTTAACTGAACTCAGCAAGATTTTAGATGACAACCAGGAACTTGTAGATATCGTCATCACAGAAACCCAAGTTCTGTTTAAAGCGAAAAACGTCTTATTCTTCTCACGGCTTCTGGACGGGAATTATCCAGACACAACCAGCCTGATTCCGCAAGACAGCAAAACAGAAATCATTGTGAACACAAAAGAATTCCTTCAGGCCATTGATCGTGCATCTCTTTTAGCTAGAGAAGGACGCAACAACGTTGTAAAACTGTCCGCAAAACCGGCTGAATCCATTGAAATTTCTTCCAACTCCCCGGAAATCGGTAAAGTTGTGGAAGCAATTGCTGCGGATCAAATTGAAGGTGAGGAATTAAATATCTCTTTTAGTCCAAAATATATGCTGGATGCACTAAAGGTGCTTGAAGGAGCAGAAATACGCGTAAGCTTTACAGGCGCAATGAGACCTTTCTTAATTCGCACGCCGAATGATGAAACGATTGTACAGCTTATCCTCCCTGTCAGAACCTATTAATCCGATACACTGCTGCCGACCCGTCGGCAGCTTTTCTATTCGGTATCTGCTCCGACAAGTTTTCCCTTTCCCTAATTCGTTTTTTTTTAGTACAATTAGATATTAGTGATATTTGAAAGAGGTCGATATAATGGCAAATCCGATTTCAATTGATACAGAGATGATTACACTCGGACAATTCTTAAAATTAGCCGATGTGATTCAGTCTGGCGGTATGGCGAAGTGGTTTTTAAGCGAGCATGAAGTGCTTGTGAACGATGAGCCGGACAACCGCCGGGGCAGAAAGCTGTATGTTGGAGATGTGGTAGAGATTGAAGGATTTGGTTCATTTCAAGTCGTCAATTAAAGCGGGTGACACTGATTGTATATCCAGAACTTAGAACTGACATCTTACCGCAACTACGACCATGCTGAACTTCAATTTGAAAATAAAGTAAATGTGATCATCGGAGAAAACGCCCAGGGGAAGACAAACCTCATGGAGGCGATCTATGTCTTGTCCATGGCGAAATCGCACCGGACATCAAATGACAAAGAACTTATACGGTGGGACAAAGACTATGCTAAAATAGAGGGAAGAGTGATGAAGCAAAACGGGGCGATCCCGATGCAGCTCGTCATCTCCAAAAAGGGTAAAAAGGGCAAGGTCAATCATATTGAACAGCAAAAGCTCAGCCAGTATGTCGGGGCCCTCAACACCATTATGTTCGCGCCGGAAGATTTAAATCTTGTAAAGGGAAGCCCTCAAGTGAGAAGGCGGTTTCTTGACATGGAAATCGGACAGGTTTCTCCCGTCTACCTTCATGATCTTTCTCTTTACCAGAAAATCCTTTCCCAGCGGAATCATTTTTTGAAACAGCTGCAAACAAGAAAACAAACTGACCGGACGATGCTCGATGTTCTGACCGATCAGCTTGTAGAAGTTGCAGCAAAAGTCGTCGTAAAACGCCTGCAGTTTACAGCACAGCTCGAGAAATGGGCGCAGCCCATCCATGCAGGCATTTCAAGAGGGCTTGAAGAACTGACCCTGAAATACCATACAGCTCTTGAGGTATCAGATCCCCTAGATTTGTCGAAAATAGGAGATAGCTATCAAGAAGCGTTTTCTAAATTAAGAGAAAAAGAAATTGAGCGTGGTGTGACGCTGTCAGGGCCACATCGCGATGATGTTCTTTTCTATGTGAACGGACGCGATGTGCAGACGTATGGTTCTCAAGGACAGCAGCGAACGACGGCGTTGTCCCTTAAGCTGGCGGAGATTGACCTGATCCATGAAGAAATCGGAGAATATCCCATTTTACTATTGGATGATGTACTGAGTGAACTGGATGATTATCGCCAGTCACACTTGCTTCATACGATCCAAGGCCGTGTACAAACGTTTGTCACAACGACAAGCGTTGATGGCATTGATCACGAAACCTTACGTCAAGCAGGAATGTTCCGTGTGCAAAATGGTGCGTTAGTGAAGTGAAGAAATGAGGTGAGCAATTGTATATTCATTTAGGTGATGACTTTGTGGTTTCAACACGAGATATTGTCGGCATTTTTGACTTTAAAGCCAACATGTCGCCTATTGTTGAAGAATTTCTGAAAAAACAGAAACACAAGGTGGTGCCTTCCGTAAACGGCACGCCCAAATCTATCGTAGTCACGGTTCAGAATATATATTACTCTCCCTTATCTTCCAGCACATTAAAAAAACGTGCGCAATTTATGTTTGAAATAGATTCTTAGAAATTTTTTATCACGAATATATCGTTTAGAAAAGTGTAGGTGAATGACGTGGCTATGGAACAGCAGCAAAACAGTTATGATGAAAATCAGATACAGGTACTAGAAGGATTGGAAGCTGTTCGTAAAAGACCGGGGATGTATATCGGTTCGACAAACAGCAAAGGCCTTCACCACCTGGTATGGGAAATTGTCGACAATAGTATTGACGAAGCCCTCGCCGGTTATTGTACGGATATCAATATCCAAATCGAAAAAGACAACAGTATCACGGTTGTAGATAATGGCCGCGGTATTCCAGTCGGTATTCATGAAAAAATGGGCCGTCCTGCGGTAGAAGTCATTATGACGGTACTTCATGCCGGAGGAAAATTTGACGGAAGCGGCTATAAAGTATCCGGAGGATTACACGGTGTAGGTGCGTCTGTCGTAAACGCACTATCAACAGAGCTTGATGTGACGGTTCACCGTGACGGTAAAATTCACCGCCAAACTTATAAACGCGGAGTTCCGGTTACAGACCTTGAAATCATTGGCGAAACGGATCATACAGGAACGACGACACATTTTGTCCCGGACCCTGAAATTTTCTCAGAAACAACCGAGTATGATTATGATCTGCTTGCCAACCGCGTACGTGAATTAGCCTTTTTAACAAAGGGCGTAAACATCACGATTGAGGATAAACGTGAAGGACAAGAGCGCAAAAATGAATACCATTACGAAGGCGGAATTAAAAGTTATGTAGAGTATTTAAACCGCTCTAAAGAGGTTGTCCATGAAGAGCCGATTTACATTGAAGGCGAAAAGGACGGCATTACGGTTGAAGTGGCTTTGCAATACAATGACAGCTACACAAGCAACATTTACTCGTTTACAAACAACATTAACACGTACGAAGGCGGTACCCATGAAGCTGGCTTCAAAACGGGCCTGACTCGTGTTATCAACGATTACGCCAGAAAAAAAGGGCTTATTAAAGAAAATGATCCAAACCTAAGCGGAGATGACGTAAGGGAAGGGCTGACAGCGATTATTTCAATCAAACACCCTGATCCGCAGTTTGAGGGCCAAACGAAAACAAAGCTGGGCAACTCAGAAGCACGGACGATCACCGATACGTTATTTTCTACGGCGATGGAAACATTTATGCTGGAAAATCCAGATGCAGCCAAAAAAATTGTCGATAAAGGCTTAATGGCGGCAAGAGCAAGAATGGCTGCGAAAAAAGCCCGTGAACTAACACGTCGTAAGAGTGCTTTGGAAATTTCAAACCTGCCCGGTAAGTTAGCGGACTGCTCTTCAAAAGATCCGAGCATCTCCGAGTTATATATCGTAGAGGGTGACTCTGCCGGAGGATCTGCTAAACAAGGACGCGACAGACATTTCCAAGCCATTTTGCCGCTTAGAGGTAAAATCCTAAACGTTGAAAAGGCCAGACTGGATAAAATCCTTTCTAACAACGAAGTTCGCTCTATGATCACAGCGCTCGGCACAGGTATTGGGGAAGACTTCAACCTTGAGAAAGCCCGTTACCACAAAGTTGTCATTATGACAGATGCCGATGTTGACGGCGCGCACATCAGAACACTGCTGTTAACGTTCTTTTACAGATATATGCGCCAAATTATCGAGAATGGCTACGTGTACATTGCGCAGCCGCCGCTCTACAAGGTTCAACAGGGGAAACGCGTTGAATATGCGTACAATGACAAGGAGCTTGAAGAGCTGTTAAAAACTCTTCCTCAAACCCCTAAGCCTGGACTGCAGCGTTACAAAGGTCTTGGTGAAATGAATGCCACCCAGCTATGGGAGACAACCATGGATCCTAGCTCCAGAACACTTCTTCAGGTAACTCTTGAAGATGCAATGGATGCGGACGAGACTTTTGAAATGCTTATGGGCGACAAGGTAGAACCGCGCCGAAACTTCATAGAAGCGAATGCGAGATACGTTAAAAATCTTGACATCTAATCATAAAAAGCCTTATTTCCAATAAGAAATAAGGCTTTTTTCTGAACAAGATCAGATGCAGCAATGCTTGCAGTACCTATATATTCTAGCAATTTAATGTGTATAATCATAAGTTTATTGATATAATGGAGAATAGTGAAATCGTATTGAAGGTCATAATGGACAATCTACTCCCACATATTTCATGTGATACTTCAGGGAGGTTTTTTAATGAGTGAACAAAACACACCACAAGTTCGTGAAATAAATATCAGTCAGGAAATGCGTACGTCCTTCTTGGATTACGCAATGAGCGTTATTGTGTCTCGTGCTCTTCCAGATGTTCGTGACGGTTTAAAACCGGTTCACAGACGGATTTTATACGCAATGAATGATTTGGGCATGACAAGTGACAAACCTTATAAAAAATCCGCGCGTATCGTTGGAGAAGTTATCGGGAAATACCACCCGCACGGTGATTCAGCGGTATATGAATCCATGGTCAGAATGGCTCAGGATTTCAACTACCGTTATATGCTCGTTGACGGTCACGGAAACTTCGGTTCTGTTGACGGAGACTCAGCGGCGGCCATGCGTTATACAGAAGCAAGAATGTCTAAAATCTCAATGGAGATTCTTCGTGACATCACAAAAGACACAATCGATTACCAGGATAACTATGACGGGTCAGAAAGAGAACCTGTCGTTATGCCTTCAAGGTTCCCGAATCTGCTCGTGAACGGTGCTGCCGGCATTGCGGTAGGTATGGCAACAAACATTCCTCCGCACCAGCTGGGAGAAATCATTGACGGTGTACTTGCTGTCAGTGAGAATCCGGACATTACAATTCCAGAGCTTATGGAAGTCATTCCAGGGCCTGATTTCCCGACCGCGGGTCAAATCTTGGGACGCAGCGGTATCCGGAAAGCATACGAATCAGGCCGAGGCTCTATCACGATCCGGGCAAAAGCTGAGATCGAACAAACATCTTCGGGTAAAGAAAGAATTATCGTTACAGAGTTACCTTACCAAGTAAATAAGGCGAAATTAATTGAGAAAATTGCTGATCTCGTAAGGGACAAAAAGATAGAGGGTATCACAGATCTGCGTGATGAGTCAGATCGTACAGGTATGAGAATTGTCATTGAAATCAGACGCGATGCCAATGCGAATGTCATCTTAAACAATCTGTACAAACAAACTGCTCTACAAACATCTTTTGGCATCAACCTGCTTGCACTTGTTGATGGCCAGCCGAAAGTTTTAACTCTTAAGCAATGTTTGGAGCATTACCTTGACCATCAAAAAGTGGTCATTAGACGCCGTACTGCTTATGAATTGCGTAAAGCAGAAGCGAGAGCTCATATCTTGGAAGGATTGAGAGTTGCACTGGATCATCTCGATGCAGTTATCTCCCTTATCCGTAATTCTCAAACGGCTGAAATTGCGAGAACAGGCTTAATTGAACAATTCTCACTGACAGAGAAGCAAGCACAAGCGATCCTTGACATGAGGCTCCAGCGTTTAACGGGACTGGAACGTGAAAAGATTGAAGAAGAATACCAATCTCTTGTTAAATTAATTGCAGAGCTAAAAGACATCTTGGCAAATGAATATAAAGTGCTTGAGATCATTCGTGAAGAACTCACGGAAATCAAAGAGCGTTTTAACGATGAAAGACGTACTGAGATTGTCACTTCTGGACTGGAGACAATTGAAGATGAAGATCTCATCGAGAGAGAAAATATCGTAGTTACTCTGACGCACAACGGATACGTCAAACGTCTTCCTGCATCAACTTACCGCAGTCAAAAACGGGGCGGAAAAGGTGTACAAGGTATGGGAACAAACGAAGATGATTTCGTTGAACATTTGATCTCTACGTCAACTCATGACACGATTCTCTTCTTCTCGAACAAGGGGAAAGTGTATCGTGCAAAAGGGTATGAAATCCCTGAATACGGCAGAACGGCAAAAGGAATCCCGATTATTAACCTGCTGGAGGTAGAAAAGGGTGAGTGGATCAACGCGATTATTCCAGTCACGGAATTCAATGCGGAGCTTTACCTTTTCTTCACTACAAAGCATGGGGTTTCAAAACGAACATCGCTATCTCAATTCGCTAATATCCGCAACAATGGTCTAATCGCTTTGGGTCTTCGTGAAGATGATGAACTGATGGGTGTACGTCTGACTGACGGCACAAAACAAATCATCATTGGAACGAAAAACGGTTTACTGATCCGTTTCCCTGAAACAGATGTCCGGGAGATGGGAAGAACTGCGGCGGGCGTAAAAGGCATCACCCTGACGGATGACGACGTTGTTGTCGGCATGGAGATATTAGAGGAAGAATCACACGTCCTTATCGTAACTGAAAAAGGGTACGGAAAACGAACTCCGGCTGAAGAGTACAGAACCCAAAGCCGGGGCGGAAAAGGACTCAAAACAGCGAAAATCACCGAGAACAACGGCCAACTAGTAGCAGTGAAAGCTACTAAAGGTGAAGAGGATCTAATGATTATTACAGCTAGCGGCGTACTCATCAGAATGGACATCAATGATATCTCCATCACCGGACGTGTCACTCAAGGTGTGCGTCTCATCAGAATGGCAGAAGAAGAGCATGTTGCTACAGTAGCTTTAGTAGAGAAAAACGAAGAAGATGAGAATGAAGAAGAACAAGAAGAAGTGTGAGAAAAAGCGCAGCTGAAATAGCTGCGCTTTTTTGTGTCATAACCCTTTACAGTCATAAAAATTATGGTATAATCATTTCTGTTGTCTTTTTAAAGACACAAACATGACCATTATGACTAGTAAAAACTTTTTCAAAAAAGTATTGACCTAGTTAACTAAAAATGTTACTATTAAGTAGTCGCTTCGAGAGAAGCACGCAAAGTTCTTTGAAAACTAAACAAGACAAAACGTACCTGTTAATTCATTTTTATAAATCGCACAGCGATGTGCGTAGTCAGTCAAACTAGGGCCTGCACGACGCAGGCCACACAGGTGTCGCCGCAGGATGCGGTGAACTTAACCTGTGATCCATTTATCGGAGAGTTTGATCCTGGCTCAGGACGAACGCTGGCGGCGTGCCTAATACATGCAAGTCGAGCGGACAGATGGGAGCTTGCTCCCTGATGTTAGCGGCGGACGGGTGAGTAACACGTGGGTAACCTGCCTGTAAGACTGGGATAACTCCGGGAAACCGGGGCTAATACCGGATGGTTGTTTGAACCGCATGGTTCAAACATAAAAGGTGGCTTCGGCTACCACTTACAGATGGACCCGCGGCGCATTAGCTAGTTGGTGAGGTAACGGCTCACCAAGGCAACGATGCGTAGCCGACCTGAGAGGGTGATCGGCCACACTGGGACTGAGACACGGCCCAGACTCCTACGGGAGGCAGCAGTAGGGAATCTTCCGCAATGGACGAAAGTCTGACGGAGCAACGCCGCGTGAGTGATGAAGGTTTTCGGATCGTAAAGCTCTGTTGTTAGGGAAGAACAAGTACCGTTCGAATAGGGCGGTACCTTGACGGTACCTAACCAGAAAGCCACGGCTAACTACGTGCCAGCAGCCGCGGTAATACGTAGGTGGCAAGCGTTGTCCGGAATTATTGGGCGTAAAGGGCTCGCAGGCGGTTTCTTAAGTCTGATGTGAAAGCCCCCGGCTCAACCGGGGAGGGTCATTGGAAACTGGGGAACTTGAGTGCAGAAGAGGAGAGTGGAATTCCACGTGTAGCGGTGAAATGCGTAGAGATGTGGAGGAACACCAGTGGCGAAGGCGACTCTCTGGTCTGTAACTGACGCTGAGGAGCGAAAGCGTGGGGAGCGAACAGGATTAGATACCCTGGTAGTCCACGCCGTAAACGATGAGTGCTAAGTGTTAGGGGGTTTCCGCCCCTTAGTGCTGCAGCTAACGCATTAAGCACTCCGCCTGGGGAGTACGGTCGCAAGACTGAAACTCAAAGGAATTGACGGGGGCCCGCACAAGCGGTGGAGCATGTGGTTTAATTCGAAGCAACGCGAAGAACCTTACCAGGTCTTGACATCCTCTGACAATCCTAGAGATAGGACGTCCCCTTCGGGGGCAGAGTGACAGGTGGTGCATGGTTGTCGTCAGCTCGTGTCGTGAGATGTTGGGTTAAGTCCCGCAACGAGCGCAACCCTTGATCTTAGTTGCCAGCATTCAGTTGGGCACTCTAAGGTGACTGCCGGTGACAAACCGGAGGAAGGTGGGGATGACGTCAAATCATCATGCCCCTTATGACCTGGGCTACACACGTGCTACAATGGACAGAACAAAGGGCAGCGAAACCGCGAGGTTAAGCCAATCCCACAAATCTGTTCTCAGTTCGGATCGCAGTCTGCAACTCGACTGCGTGAAGCTGGAATCGCTAGTAATCGCGGATCAGCATGCCGCGGTGAATACGTTCCCGGGCCTTGTACACACCGCCCGTCACACCACGAGAGTTTGTAACACCCGAAGTCGGTGAGGTAACCTTTTAGGAGCCAGCCGCCGAAGGTGGGACAGATGATTGGGGTGAAGTCGTAACAAGGTAGCCGTATCGGAAGGTGCGGCTGGATCACCTCCTTTCTAAGGATGTTATACGGAATATAAGACCTTGAGTCTTATAAACAGAACGTTCCCTGTCTTGTTTAGTTTTGAAGGAACTTTGTTCCTTGAATAAGTTAAGATGGGCCTGTAGCTCAGCTGGTTAGAGCGCACGCCTGATAAGCGTGAGGTCGGTGGTTCGAGTCCACTCAGGCCCACCATCTTATATAACGGGGCCTTAGCTCAGCTGGGAGAGCGCCTGCTTTGCACGCAGGAGGTCAGCGGTTCGATCCCGCTAGGCTCCACCAACGTGTTCTTTGAAAACTAGATAACAGTAGACATCACATTCAATTAGTAATACAAGATATCACATAGTGATTCTTTTTAACGGTTAAGTTAGAAAGGGCGCACGGTGGATGCCTTGGCACTAGGAGCCGATGAAGGACGGGACGAACACCGATATGCTTCGGGGAGCTGTAAGCAAGCTTTGATCCGGAGATTTCCGAATGGGGAAACCCACCACTCGTAATGGAGTGGTATCCATATCTGAATTCATAGGATATGAGAAGGCAGACCCGGGGAACTGAAACATCTAAGTACCCGGAGGAAGAGAAAGCAAATGCGATTCCCTGAGTAGCGGCGAGCGAAACGGGATTAGCCCAAACCAAGAGGCTTGCCTCTTGGGGTTGTAGGACACTCTGTACGGAGTTACAAAGGAACGAGGTAGATGAAGAGGTCTGGAAAGGCCCGCCATAGGAGGTAACAGCCCTGTAGTCAAAACTTCGTTCTCTCCTGAGTGGATCCTGAGTACGGCGGAACACGTGAAATTCCGTCGGAATCCGGGAGGACCATCTCCCAAGGCTAAATACTCCCTAGTGACCGATAGTGAACCAGTACCGTGAGGGAAAGGTGAAAAGCACCCCGGAAGGGGAGTGAAAGAGATCCTGAAACCGTGTGCCTACAAGTAGTCAGAGCCCGTTAACGGGTGATGGCGTGCCTTTTGTAGAATGAACCGGCGAGTTACGATTCCGTGCAAGGTTAAGCAGAAGATGCGGAGCCGCAGCGAAAGCGAGTCTGAATAGGGCGCATGAGTACGTGGTCGTAGACCCGAAACCAGGTGATCTACCCATGTCCAGGGTGAAGTTCAGGTAACACTGAATGGAGGCCCGAACCCACGCACGTTGAAAAGTGCGGGGATGAGGTGTGGGTAGGGGTGAAATGCCAATCGAACCTGGAGATAGCTGGTTCTCTCCGAAATAGCTTTAGGGCTAGCCTCAAGGTAAGAGTCTTGGAGGTAGAGCACTGATTGGACTAGGGGCCCCTACCGGGTTACCGAATTCAGTCAAACTCCGAATGCCAATGACTTATCCTTGGGAGTCAGACTGCGAGTGATAAGATCCGTAGTCGAAAGGGAAACAGCCCAGACCGCCAGCTAAGGTCCCAAAGTATACGTTAAGTGGAAAAGGATGTGGAGTTGCTTAGACAACCAGGATGTTGGCTTAGAAGCAGCCACCATTTAAAGAGTGCGTAATAGCTCACTGGTCGAGTGACTCTGCGCCGAAAATGTACCGGGGCTAAACGTATCACCGAAGCTGCGGACTGTTCTTCGAACAGTGGTAGGAGAGCGTTCTAAGGGCTGTGAAGCCAGACCGGAAGGACTGGTGGAGCGCTTAGAAGTGAGAATGCCGGTATGAGTAGCGAAAGAGGGGTGAGAATCCCCTCCACCGAATGCCTAAGGTTTCCTGAGGAAGGCTCGTCCGCTCAGGGTTAGTCGGGACCTAAGCCGAGGCCGAAAGGCGTAGGCGATGGACAACAGGTTGATATTCCTGTACCACCTCCTCACCATTTGAGTAATGGGGGGACGCAGGAGGATAGGGTAAGCGCGGTATTGGATATCCGCGTCCAAGCAGTTAGGCTGGGAAATAGGCAAATCCGTTTCCCATAAGGCTGAGCTGTGATGGCGAGCGAAATATAGTAGCGAAGTTCCTGATTCCACACTGCCAAGAAAAGCCTCTAGCGAGGTGAGAGGTGCCCGTACCGCAAACCGACACAGGTAGGCGAGGAGAGAATCCTAAGGTGATCGAGAGAACTCTCGTTAAGGAACTCGGCAAAATGACCCCGTAACTTCGGGAGAAGGGGTGCTCTGTTAGGGTGCAAGCCCGAGAGAGCCGCAGTGAATAGGCCCAGGCGACTGTTTAGCAAAAACACAGGTCTCTGCGAAGCCGTAAGGCGAAGTATAGGGGCTGACGCCTGCCCGGTGCTGGAAGGTTAAGAGGAGCGCTTAGCGTAAGCGAAGGTGCGAATTGAAGCCCCAGTAAACGGCGGCCGTAACTATAACGGTCCTAAGGTAGCGAAATTCCTTGTCGGGTAAGTTCCGACCCGCACGAAAGGCGCAACGATCTGGGCACTGTCTCAACGAGAGACTCGGTGAAATTATAGTACCTGTGAAGATGCAGGTTACCCGCGACAGGACGGAAAGACCCCGTGGAGCTTTACTGCAGCCTGATATTGAATGTTGGTACAGCTTGTACAGGATAGGTAGGAGCCTTGGAAACCGGAGCGCCAGCTTCGGTGGAGGCATCGGTGGGATACTACCCTGGCTGTATTGACCTTCTAACCCGCCGCCCTTATCGGGCGGGGAGACAGTGTCAGGTGGGCAGTTTGACTGGGGCGGTCGCCTCCTAAAAGGTAACGGAGGCGCCCAAAGGTTCCCTCAGAATGGTTGGAAATCATTCGCAGAGTGTAAAGGCACAAGGGAGCTTGACTGCGAGACCTACAAGTCGAGCAGGGACGAAAGTCGGGCTTAGTGATCCGGTGGTTCCGCATGGAAGGGCCATCGCTCAACGGATAAAAGCTACCCCGGGGATAACAGGCTTATCTCCCCCAAGAGTCCACATCGACGGGGAGGTTTGGCACCTCGATGTCGGCTCATCGCATCCTGGGGCTGTAGTCGGTCCCAAGGGTTGGGCTGTTCGCCCATTAAAGCGGTACGCGAGCTGGGTTCAGAACGTCGTGAGACAGTTCGGTCCCTATCCGTCGCGGGCGCAGGAAATTTGAGAGGAGCTGTCCTTAGTACGAGAGGACCGGGATGGACGCACCGCTGGTGTACCAGTTGTTCTGCCAAGGGCATCGCTGGGTAGCTATGTGCGGACGGGATAAGTGCTGAAAGCATCTAAGCATGAAGCCCCCCTCAAGATGAGATTTCCCATTCCGCAAGGAAGTAAGATCCCTGAAAGATGATCAGGTTGATAGGTCTGAGGTGGAAGTGTGGCGACACATGGAGCTGACAGATACTAATCGATCGAGGACTTAACCATATTTTTGAATGATGTCACACCTGTTATCTAGTTTTGAGAGAACACTCTCAATTTGTTTGGTGGCGATAGCGAAGAGGTCACACCCGTTCCCATACCGAACACGGAAGTTAAGCTCTTCAGCGCCGATGGTAGTCGGGGGTTTCCCCCTGTGAGAGTAGGACGCCGCCAAGCAAGTTTAAACCCAGCTCATTGAGCTGGGTTTTTTGTTTGTTAAAAATGAAGAAGAAACTGTGAAGCGTATTTAGGGAATTTCTTTTCTGATACTAATAAAAACTGCTGAATTAACACGTAGTCATCACTTATATGCTGTGTTAATAACTCATACCACCATTCTGTTTCATACCTTGCAATCATCCCAACGTTGTACAAAATCAAATAATGAATTGTCATTTCGGGAAGCCTCAGAAATTGCTCCCTTTGAGAAGGGATATAATATTGGTTCTTTTCCATGTCAAACAATAAGCTGGTCGATGTCCATGGCTCTTTGTCTTGTGGTGAAATTTCGAACAGCAGCCCTTGTTCATTTTTTTTTGTGAAAGACCATTGATAATGATGGGACATGTATTCAGCAAACCTTGAATCAGACATTTTGTAATTGATTACTACTTCCTCCGGTACAAAAATTTCGTTCTTATCCTTCTCAACTTTTGTCATAAATCGTTCTTTCTGCTGAAAGTAGAAAATATCGCTAAGTTCTGGAATGGCCATTAATAATTTTTTCATGGTATACCGTTCATCTACTATATCCGATTGTCCGAATAAATGTTTCATGAAATGTACGCATAGGCCATTCCGTTGTATTTTCACTTCATCGTCGCTAAAACAATAATTTTGTTTCTTTCGTTTTCTTGTTGTTACGCCATGTGCCAGTACTGATGTATGGCTTGGATAATGAGGATCACGTGTAATTAAGCATGCTTTGATAAGCTGTGCCATTCCATAAAATAAAAGAATCGGTTTGATTTCTAAGGGAGAATATGCGGCTTGTTTATAAAACGATTCGGCATGCTTTAAGAAATAAATAAACCGTTCACTGTTTTTAAAAGAGTTTTTTTTCGCATCGTCAATACCGTTTAAGATATAAACCTTTTCTAGAAATTTCTGGGTTGATTCAACGGAGTAAAATAGCGCTAAGTCTTTCCACTCATGATATGTCATGTATATTTCTTAATCCTTTCCGTTATCTAAATATTTCAACTCTTTCCCGCTTCCTTGACATGCTCTTGGCTAGTTGATAATCTACATATAATATTTTGCCGAAAAGAGGGGGATTTACTAATGTGGGAAAGTAAATTTTCAAAAGAAGGCTTAACGTTCGACGATGTGCTGCTTGTACCAGCAAAGTCTGAGGTACTTCCGCGTGATGTGGATTTATCTGTAGAACTTACAAAAACGTTAAAGCTAAATATTCCTGTCATCAGCGCAGGTATGGACACTGTAACAGAATCAGCAATGGCAATTGCAATGGCAAGACAGGGCGGCTTGGGCATCATTCACAAAAATATGTCCATTGAACAGCAGGCTGAACAAGTTGATAAAGTAAAGCGTTCTGAGCGCGGCGTTATCACAAATCCCTTCTTTTTAACTCCTGATCACCAAGTATTTGATGCGGAGCATTTGATGGGGAAATACAGAATTTCCGGTGTTCCGATTGTAAATAACGAAGAAGACCAGAAGCTTGTTGGAATTATAACAAACCGTGACCTTCGTTTTATTTCTGACTACTCAATGAAAATCAGCGACGTCATGACGAAAGAAGAGCTAGTTACTGCATCTGTAGGAACTACTCTGGATGAAGCTGAAAAGATTTTGCAGAAACATAAAATTGAAAAGCTTCCTCTCGTAGATGACCAGAATAAATTAAAAGGTCTTATCACAATTAAAGACATTGAAAAAGTCATTGAGTTCCCGAACTCATCTAAAGACATTCACGGCCGCCTGATCGTTGGCGCGGCAGTTGGTGTAACTGGCGATACAATGACTCGCGTCAAAAAGCTTGTTGAAGCCAATGTTGATGTGATTGTTATCGATACAGCTCACGGACACTCTCAAGGCGTTTTAAACACAGTCACAAAAATCCGTGAAACGTATCCCGAATTAAACATTATTGCTGGAAACGTGGCAACAGCTGAAGCGACAAGAGCGCTTATCGAAGCTGGAGCAGACGTTGTCAAAGTTGGAATAGGGCCTGGTTCAATTTGTACTACACGTGTTGTAGCCGGCGTGGGTGTTCCGCAAATTACAGCAATTTATGATTGTGCGACTGAAGCAAGAAAACACGGCAAAACAATCATCGCCGACGGTGGGATTAAATTCTCTGGCGATATCACTAAAGCATTGGCAGCCGGCGGACATGCTGTTATGCTCGGAAGCTTGCTTGCAGGCACATCAGAAAGCCCTGGTGAAACTGAAATCTACCAAGGCAGAAGATTTAAGGTATACCGCGGCATGGGATCAGTTGCTGCAATGGAAAAAGGAAGTAAAGACCGTTACTTCCAAGAAGAAAACAAAAAATTTGTTCCTGAAGGAATTGAAGGACGCACACCTTACAAAGGACCAGTTGAAGAAACCGTTTATCAGCTAGTCGGAGGCCTTCGTTCTGGTATGGGGTATTGCGGGTCCAAAGATCTGCGTGCGCTAAGAGAAGAAGCTCAGTTCATTCGCATGACAGGCGCAGGACTTCGCGAAAGCCATCCGCATGACGTACAGATTACAAAAGAATCACCTAACTATACAATTTCATAATAAATTGTTACAAATTAAAAACATTTGACAGGGTCTCTGACTCTGTCTATTTTTTTTATACTGATTATGATAAAATTTATACTGTTGTGCATTGAAAATGTCCTTAACGGCTTAATTATAGATGAAGAAAATGAAATACGGAGGTCGTACGATTGAACATCAAGAAATGTAAACAGCTACTGATGTCATTGGTTGTGTTAACTCTAGCTGTCACGTGTCTGGCTCCAATGTCAAAAGCAAAAGCAGCCAGCGATCCAATTGATATCAATGCATCTGCTGCTATTATGATCGAAGCTTCTTCAGGTAAAATTCTTTACAGTAAAAATGCAGATAAGAGACTGCCAATTGCGAGTATGACAAAAATGATGACAGAGTATCTGTTATTGGAAGCAATTGATCAAGGTAAAGTGAAATGGGACCAAACCTATACGCCTGATGACTATGTGTATGAAATTTCCCAAGATAACAGCTTATCAAACGTTCCTCTTCGGAAAGACGGGAAATACACAGTAAAAGAATTATATCAAGCTACAGCAATTTATTCTGCAAATGCTGCTGCTATTGCGATTGCAGAAATCGTTGCCGGTTCTGAAACTAAGTTTGTTGAAAAAATGAATGCAAAAGCAAAAGAACTAGGCTTAACAGATTACAAATTTGTTAACGCAACAGGTCTTGAAAACAAAGATCTTCACGGGCATCAGCCTGAGGGGACAAGCGTAAATGAAGAAAGTGAAGTTTCTGCAAAGGATATGGCGATTCTTGCGGATCACTTGATTACTGATTACCCTGAGATACTGGAGACTTCCAGTATCGCCAAAACGAAATTCAGAGAAGGCACCGATGATGAAATGGACATGCCGAACTGGAATTTTATGCTGAAGGGGCTTGTCAGCGAGTATAAAAAAGCGACTGTAGACGGACTGAAAACAGGTTCTACTGACTCTGCGGGTTCATGCTTTACAGGAACAGCTGAACGTAACGGTATGCGTGTCATCACTGTTGTATTAAACGCAAAGGGCAACCTTCATACAGGCCGTTTCGATGAAACGAAAAAAATGTTTGATTATGCTTTCGACAATTTCTCCATGAAAGAAATTTATGCTGAAGGCGATCAAGTAAAAGGCCATAAAACAATTTCAGTTGATAAGGGTAAAGAGAAAGAAGTAGGCATTGTGACAAACAAGGCGTTCTCTCTTCCTGTCAAAAATGGTGAAGAAAAGAATTACAAAGCGAAGGTCACACTGAATAAAGACAACTTAACTGCTCCTGTGAAAAAAGGAACCAAGGTTGGGAAGCTGACTGCGGAATACACAGGTGATGAAAAGGATTACGGATTCCTTAACAGCGATCTGGCTGGCGTAGACCTTGTTACAAAAGAAAATGTAGAAAAAGCAAACTGGTTTGTTTTGACAATGCGCAGTATCGGCGGATTTTTTGCCGGAATTTGGGGAAGCATTGTTGATACGGTAACCGGCTGGTTTTAATCAATTGAAAGAGCTCTGATGGATGTTAGGGCTCTTTCGCGTAATATACTGAAAAAACCCAATTTTTAATAAAAAATGATTTTCAAAGCGCTAAAAACCGAATAAAATAGTATATATCCATATGAATTATTGGATTTCTAAGATACAATAAGAATTAGAAATCATATAACTATACCTTGATTAGGGGGACCAAGAAATGGCTCAAACAGGTACTGAACGTGTAAAACGCGGAATGGCAGAAATGCAAAAAGGCGGCGTCATCATGGACGTCATCAATGCGGAACAAGCGAAAATCGCTGAAGAAGCTGGAGCTGTCGCTGTAATGGCGCTAGAACGTGTGCCAGCAGATATTCGCGCGGCTGGAGGAGTTGCCCGTATGGCTGACCCTACAATCGTGGAAGAAGTAATGAATGCAGTATCTATCCCGGTAATGGCAAAAGCGCGTATCGGACATATTGTTGAAGCGCGTGTGCTTGAAGCTATGGGTGTTGACTATATTGATGAAAGTGAAGTTCTGACGCCGGCTGACGAAGAATTTCATTTAAATAAAAATGAATATACAGTTCCTTTTGTCTGTGGCTGCCGTGATCTTGGTGAAGCAACACGCCGTATTGCGGAAGGTGCTTCTATGCTTCGCACAAAAGGTGAGCCTGGAACAGGTAATATTGTTGAGGCTGTTCGCCATATGCGCAAAGTTAACGCTCAAGTGCGCAAAGTAGTTGCGATGAGTGAGGATGAGCTAATGACAGAAGCGAAAAACCTAGGTGCTCCTTACGAGCTTCTTCTTCAAATTAAAAAAGACGGCAAGCTTCCTGTCGTTAACTTTGCCGCTGGCGGCGTAGCAACTCCAGCTGATGCTGCTCTCATGATGCAGCTCGGTGCTGACGGAGTATTTGTTGGTTCTGGTATTTTCAAATCAGACAACCCTGCTAAATTTGCGAAAGCAATTGTGGAAGCAACAACTCACTTTACTGATTACAAATTGATCGCTGAGCTATCAAAAGAGCTTGGTACTGCAATGAAAGGGATTGAAATCTCAAACTTACTTCCAGAACAGCGTATGCAAGAACGCGGCTGGTAAGAACATAGGAGCGCTGCTGACATGTTAACAATAGGTGTACTAGGACTTCAAGGAGCAGTTAGAGAGCACATCCATGCGATTGAAGCATGCGGCGCGGCTGGTCTTGTCGTAAAACGTCCGGAGCAGCTGAACGAAGTTGACGGGTTGATTTTGCCGGGCGGTGAGAGCACAACGATGCGCCGTTTGATCGATACGTATCAATTCATGGAGCCGCTTCGTGAATTCGCTGCTCAGGGCAAACCGATGTTTGGAACATGTGCCGGATTAATTATATTAGCAAAAGAAATTGCCGGTTCAGATAATCCTCATTTAGGTCTTCTGAATGTGGTTGTAGAACGTAATTCATTTGGCCGGCAGGTTGACAGCTTTGAAGCTGATTTAACAATTAAAGGATTGGACGAGCCTTTTACAGGGGTATTCATCCGTGCTCCGCATATTTTAGAAGCTGGTGAAAATGTTGAAGTTTTATCGGAGCATAATGGTCGTATTGTAGCCGCGAAACAGGGGCAATTCCTTGGCTGCTCATTCCATCCGGAGCTGACAGAAGATCACCGAGTGACAAAGCTGTTTGTTGAAATGGTTGAGGAATACAAGCAAAAGGCACTTGTATAAAACAGTTGAAAGCTGTGGAAACTTATAGTACATTATAAGCACAAATAAAGATCGAAAAGCGTTGATAGGAACTAGTAGGGAGCCTCTCTTTCTAAGAGAGCCGATGGTTGGTGCGAATCGGTGAAAGATGCTGTCTGAATCCATCCTTGAGCGAAATGCTGAAACAAGTAGGCATTTACGGGATAACCGTTATGTTTGAAAGTGGAAAACGAGTCTTTGATTTGTTTTCAATCAGGGTGGCAACGCGAGAGCTCTCGTCCCTTTATGGGGATGAGGGCTCTTTTTATTTTCGACAAATCAATAAAAAAAGGAGTGTTTCGCATGCTTGATACGAAAATGCTGAGAGCAAATTTTCAAGAAATTAAAGCAAAGCTTGTACACAAAGGCGAAGACTTAACTGATTTTGATAAGTTTGAGGCGCTGGATGATAGACGAAGAGAGCTTATCGGCAAGGTTGAAGAGTTAAAAGGAAAACGAAATGAAGTTTCTCAGCAGGTTGCTGTGCTGAAGCGTGAGAAAAAAGACGCGGATCACATTATTAAAGAAATGCGTGAAGTCGGCGAGGAAATTAAAAAGCTCGATGAAGAATTACGGACAGTGGAAGCTGAGCTTGATACAATCCTGCTCTCAATCCCGAATATTCCGCATGAGTCTGTACCTGTCGGTGAAACAGAAGACGACAACGTAGAAGTGCGTAAATGGGGTGAAAAGCCTTCATTTGCTTATGAGCCGAAGCCGCACTGGGATATTGCGGATGAGCTGGGTATTCTGGATTTTGAACGTGCTGCCAAAGTAACAGGAAGCCGTTTCGTGTTCTATAAAGGCTTAGGTGCTCGTCTGGAGCGTGCGCTTTATAACTTTATGCTTGATCTGCATGTGGATGAGTATAACTACACTGAAGTGATCCCGCCATATATGGTAAACCGCGCAAGCATGACGGGAACGGGGCAGCTTCCTAAATTTGAAGAGGATGCATTTAAAATCAGAGAAGAAGATTATTTCTTAATTCCAACGGCGGAAGTGCCGATTACAAACATGCATCGCGATGAAATCCTTTCAGGTGACAGCCTGCCGATCAACTATGCGGCATTCAGTGCTTGCTTCCGTTCTGAAGCTGGTTCAGCAGGACGTGACACACGCGGATTAATTCGTCAGCACCAATTTAATAAAGTTGAGCTTGTAAAGTTTGTGAAGCCTGAAGATTCTTATGAAGAATTAGAGAAACTTACAAACCAAGCAGAACGGGTTCTTCAGCTGCTTGAGCTTCCATACCGTGTCATGAGCATGTGTACGGGTGACTTAGGCTTTACGGCTGCGAAAAAATACGATATCGAAGTTTGGATTCCAAGCCAAGACACATATCGAGAAATCTCTTCTTGCAGCAACTTCGAAGCGTTCCAGGCGAGACGTGCGAATATTCGTTTCAGACGTGAAGCGAAAGGCAAGCCTGAGCATGTACACACACTGAACGGTTCAGGACTGGCGGTTGGAAGAACAGTTGCTGCTATCTTAGAAAATTATCAGCAGGAAGACGGAAGCGTTGTGATTCCGAAAGTGCTTCGTCCTTATATGGGGAATAGAGAAGTAATGAAACCGTAAATTATGGAAAGGCGTGCCTGACAAGGTGCGCCTTTTTGCTTATGTAAACACGGCATTTTCATAAAAACAAAAAAAGTTTTTAAAAATGCTTGACCACACGAGAACATACGTGATATAGTAAGTCTTGTCGATACGGAGGAATACCCAAGTCCGGCTGAAGGGATCGGTCTTGAAAACCGACAGGGGTGTCAAAGCCCGCGGGGGTTCGAATCCCTCTTCCTCCGCCATATTGATTTTAATTCTAATGAAACACAAGCATATATTGGAGATTGTTTTGTCCGTTGCATTCGGTGCGGCGGATTTTTTATTTTAAAGAAAAAGTGAATCTCGACTGAGATTCACTTTTTTTGATTATCATGAATAACTGAAGCAATTTGATCTACAATATTTTCAATCGAGTTTTCGTCGTTAAGAAGATCATAATCTTCAATGCGAAGTTTTAAAACAGGGCAGGCATTAAAACCGCTTATCCAGTTCTCGTAGCGTGTATGCATTTCTTCCCAATAAGACCTGCTTGTCTGAAGCTCCATCTCACGGCCGCGTTGTTCAATCCGGTTTAAAATGTTCTCCAGATCTCCTTCTAAATAGATCAGCACATCTGGGTGTGGGAAATACGGTGTCATTACCATTGCTTCGAAAAGGCTTGTGTAAGTCTTATAATCAACCTTTGACATTGTCCCTTTATCAGCATGCATTTTTGCGAAAATTCCTGTATCTTCATAAATCGAACGATCCTGTACAAAACCTCCGCCGGCTTCAAAAATTGTTTTCTGTTCTTTGAAGCGTTCAGCTAAGAAGTAAATTTGAAGGTGAAAGCTCCAACGTTCAAAATCATGATAGAACTTTTCCAAATATGGATTATGATCGACTTCCTCCAAAGATGTTTTAAATCCAAGCCGTTTAGCTAAAGTTTTTGTTAAAGTCGATTTTCCGACACCTACTGTTCCTGCTACTGTAATAATTGAATTCTTAGGGATATGATGTTCCTTCATACGATAAGCTCCTTTACATGGGCGGCAATGCGTTCAAAGTCGCTCTTATTCAAAACGAAATCCTTTGAATCACCATCTACGGTTAACACTGTAAGTTCAGGGTCTGCTTCCTGCAGCTGCTTGATGGCGACTTCATAATCTGAAATCAGCTGCTCCAAATAGCTAGTTTCAATTTTTTTCTCAAAGGGGCGCCCGCGTTTTTCAATGCGGTGTAGCAATGTAGGCAGACTGGCCTTTATGTAAATGATGAAATTCGGCTTTGGCAGATCATCCGTTAGCAGGTGATATATCTTTTTGTATTTTTCCAGCTGATGTGGAGACAAGGTGCGTTCCGCAAAAATCACATTTTTATAAATATGATAATCAGCTATTACAGGCTGTCCCTTTTTTAAAAAGTGATCACTGGTGTCTTCAAGCTGTTTGTATCTGTGACAAAGAAAAAACATCTCGAGCTGGAAGCTCCATTCCTCTATATTGTCATAAAACTTATCAAGGTACGGGTTATCCTCTACAATCTCATTGATCATAGGGAATCCGAATTCTTGTGAGAGCATCGTTGCGAGAGTTGTTTTTCCTGCCCCGATAGGACCTTCTATTGCAATAAAAGGGGCTGTATTCATCGGAATCCTCCTTATATCTGAAAAACGTGCGTCAGTTACCGACCTTCATATTGTATCACAACCCTTGGGTGCCCCCATGAAAAAAAGACGTTTCCAAATTATCGAAACGTCTTTTTGACAACATTAAATTGATCAGACAGCAGCAGCCAGTTTTGTGGAAAGGAAAGACCCAACTTCCAATAGCTGATGCCTCTTAAATTCAGCTCTTTAATCAGATTGAATTTTGCTTGAATCGAGCGGGCATCCTCGAACCATACCTCGTGCCTTCTGTTTTCTGCATCAGTATAGCGGAAGAAAGGAGCTTGAGCGGTTTGGTCATACTGAATGGAAGCATTGTTCTGATCAGCTATGACAATTGCTTGCTGAGGGCTTACTGCTCTTGCTGGAGTTCCCCCTGCTGTATATGGCAGCGTCCAGTCATATCCATATAAATTCTGGCCCATGACAATTTTGTTCGCAGGCATTTCAGTCAAAGCATATTCTATGACATCACGGACAGGTCCAATTGGAGAAACCGCTTGAGGCGGCCCGCCGCTATAGCCCCATTCATATGTCATGAGAACAACAAAGTCGACAATTTGGCCATGTGCCCTGTAATCATGAGCTTCATACCATCTGCCCTGCTGTGTTGCACTTGTTTTAGGAGCAAGTGCCGTAGAAATTTCTAAGCCCTCTCGATGAAAAAGATCCCTTGCTTCGCGGAGAAATTGATTATAGGCCTCTCTATCCTGGGGCCGCAAATATTCAAAGTCGAAATGAATGTCACGGAAGCCATATCTCTTGGCATTCTCCACTATTTCATTTAGAAGCCTTCTTTTTACAGTTTCGTCGTTCAAAAGGATCCGGCCAAGTTCATCACTAAATGCCTGGTTTTCTAGGTTCGTTATAATCATCATCAATGTTGTATTTTGACTTTCTGTAATGCTCCTTAAATTCGTTAAAGGCGGTGCGACTAAGGTTCCGTTCCGCTGTGCCTGGAAGCTGAATGCGCCAAGGTACGTTAAGTAGGGCGACGCTTCTCTGGCCGCCTGCTGGAGATTTTCGCTGACTTGATTTCCTCGGGGCTCCAAATAAGCATTTGATTCGATGTCTCGTTTAGGAGCTGGAGGGATGTATAAACGGAAACCAATCTGAAGCACGGTATTTAACTGGATGCGGTTAACCCTTGCGAGCTCGGCTGCTGTTGTATTGAACTGCCGGGCGATGGATGTCAGGGTATCACCTCGCTTCACATCATAGAACTGGCCGGCTATTGGAATGACAATGGTTTGTCCGACAACAAGGCTGTCGGGATTCGGTATTTCATTCGTTTCAGTGATCTCACTTACGGTTGTTCTGTATTGTGAAGCGATAGCAGAAAGAGTGTCGCCTTGTTTTACCACATAAATTTGAATGAAAAACGCCTCCTTTCATATCGATATCAATGTATGAAAGAAAAGCGCTGATCATGTTTATTTTTCTGTAATTTGTTCTTCCGTCGTAATTTCTGCGAAAAGAACATTCTCCATCATAGTTAAGGCGAATTCGTTATCTTCGTCACTGTTTGACGCGATACAGTCCTTAGGAATCGTGATGCTGTATTCCCTCATATAAGCGTCATTAGCGGTAAACAGCACACATATATTGCCGGCTATACCTGTTAAGATAATATGTCTCACCTGCAACTCAGTAAGAAGGGTGTGAAGTGCAGTTTCGTAGAAAGCGGAATGTTTTGGTTTGATTAAAAAATAATCAGCATCTTCCGGGGCTATCTTTGTGATGATATCCTTGCTTCTTTCATTTGTGCATTCTTGCTGAATGTTTTTAATGTCAGCTTGCCAAAGTCCATAATGATCATTGATGTAAATAATCGGCCATTCATTTTGTCTCGCGTGCTCCTTTAATGATAAAATATGAGGAACGATTTTTTCTGTTTTTTTAGCGAGGGTTTCTCCCATATCGAATTCAAAATTATTGATCATGTCTACAATGAGAAGGGCTGTATCTGCTTTGGACAATCGACAGTCTCCTTTCCGTTTCAGTTATAGTTAATATGTAGCCTTTTTAGGCAATGAAAAAACTTTGAAAAGAGAGCTTATCCTTATGACACAAGATGAACTTTATATGAAAGAAGCAATTAAAGAAGCGAAAAAGGCTGAAGAGAAAGGTGAAGTGCCAATAGGTGCGGTGCTTGTCGTTAATGATGAAATTATAGCGCGTGCACATAATTTAAGAGAGACTGAGCAACGATCTATTGCCCATGCAGAAATGCTTGTGATTGATGAAGCGTGTAAGGCACTGGGAACATGGCGGTTGGAAGGTGCGACTCTTTATGTGACGCTTGAGCCTTGTCCAATGTGTGCTGGTGCAGTCGTACTTTCTCGAGTGGAAAAAGTGGTTTTTGGCGCATTTGATCCGAAAGGCGGCTGTTCAGGCACGCTAATGAACCTTCTCCAGGAGGAACGCTTTAATCATCAGGCTGAAGTGGTGAGCGGTGTACTTGAGGAAGAATGCGGCGGAATGCTCAGTGCGTTTTTCAGAGAACTAAGAAAAAAGAAGAAAGCTGCCAGGAAAAACTTGTCTGAATAGTACGGTTGCAATTTTTAGGGGAAACAGATATACTTAAGTGTGCATCGTAATAGATGCAACATAAAATTTGATATTTATTTTGCCGTGCTAAGCGGGGAGGTAGCGGTGCCCTGTACCTGCAATCCGCTCTAGCAGGGCCGAATCCCTTCTCGAGGTTCGTTTACTTTAAGGCCTGCCTTAAGTAAGTGGTGTTGACGTTTGGGTCCTGCGCAATGGGAATTCATGAACCATGTCAGGTCCGGAAGGAAGCAGCATTAAGTGAAACCTCTCATGTGCCGCAGGGTTGCCTGGGCCGAGCTAACTGCTTAAGTAACGCTTAGGGTAGCGAATCGACAGAAGGTGCACGGTAAATCAATCATCAAATTTTCAGACTCACCTAATATTAGGTGAGTTTTTTGTTATGTAAAAAGAGCTTTTGGAATCGAAACAAGGTTCATGTATAATGGGAATGATGAATAACGGAGGAGGGCAAACCCGTGAGTTACCAAGCTTTATATCGAGTATTCAGGCCTCAGCGCTTTGAAGATGTGGTCGGACAAGAACACATTACAAAAACGCTGCAAAATGCCCTTTTGCAAAAAAAGTTTTCTCACGCCTATCTGTTTTCCGGGCCAAGAGGAACCGGAAAAACCAGTGCAGCCAAAATATTTGCTAAGGCTGTCAACTGTGAACATGCTCCTGTTGATGAGCCATGCAACGAATGTGCGGCCTGTAAAGGGATAACAAACGGGTCAATATCCGATGTCATAGAAATTGACGCCGCTTCTAATAACGGTGTTGATGAGATTCGTGACATTCGCGATAAAGTGAAGTTTGCCCCATCGGCCGTAACATATAAGGTATATATCATAGATGAGGTGCATATGCTTTCTATCGGCGCTTTTAATGCATTACTAAAAACATTAGAAGAGCCGCCTGAGCATTGTATTTTCATATTAGCAACAACTGAACCGCACAAAATTCCTTTAACCATTATCTCTAGATGTCAGCGTTTTGACTTTAAACGAATTACCTCCCAAGCGATTGTAGGCCGCATGAATAAAATTGTTGATGCTGAACAGCTGCAAGTGGAGGAAGGATCGCTGGAAATCATCGCGAGTGCTGCAGACGGAGGGATGAGGGATGCCCTGAGCCTTCTTGATCAGGCCATATCATTCAGCGGCGATATCCTGAAAGTCGAAGATGCGCTTTTAATTACGGGTGCTGTTTCTCAATTATATATCGGGAAGCTTGCAAAATCCCTGCATGATAAAAACGTTTCTGACGCACTGGAAACATTAAATGAATTGCTTCAGCAAGGAAAAGATCCAGCTAAGCTGATAGAAGATATGATTTTCTATTTCAGGGACATGCTGCTGTACAAAACAGCCCCTGGCTTAGAGGGAGTGCTTGAGAAAGTAAAAGTCGATGAAACGTTCCGGGAACTAAGTGAACAAATTCCGGCTCAGGCCCTATATGAAATGATTGATATTCTGAACAAGAGCCATCAGGAAATGAAATGGACAAATCATCCGCGTATCTTTTTCGAAGTGGCCGTTGTGAAGATTTGCCAAACCTCACATCAATCTGCTGCTGATCTCCCGGAAGTGGATATGCTGATGAAAAAAATCCAGCAGCTCGAACAGGAAGTAGAGCGGCTCAAAACAACGGGCATAAAAGCAGCTGCGGAAAGCCCGAAAAAAGAAGCGCCGCGTGTGCCAAAGGGCGGGAAATCCAATTACAAAGCGCCAGTAGGCAGAATTCATGAGATTTTGAAGGAAGCCACAAGACCGGATCTTGATCTGCTCAGAAACAGTTGGGGCAAGCTTCTTGCTCATCTCAAACAGCAAAACAAAGTATCACATGCCGCTTTACTGAATGACAGTGAACCTGTGGCTGCCGGATCGGCGGCATTTGTTCTGAAATTCAAATATGAAATTCATTGTAAAATGGTCGCTGAGGATAACAACGGAGTCCGGACTAATCTTGAGCAGATTTTAGAATCGATGCTCGGAAAAAGAATGGATTTGATTGGCGTTCCAGAAGCACAATGGGGTAAAATAAGAGAAGAATTTTTAGAAGATCATCAGCAGGAAAATGAAGGATCAAATGAACCGGCTGAAGAAGACCCGCTTATTGCCGAAGCGAAAAAGCTTGTTGGAGCGGATTTAATTGAAATAAAAGACTAACAAAATGAAAGAGAGTGAATGCTATGCGTGGCGGAATGGGTAATATGCAAAAAATGATGAAACAAATGCAAAAAATGCAAAAGGACATGGCGAAGGCTCAAGAAGAGCTTGCAGAAAAGGTTGTTGAAGGAACTGCAGGCGGCGGTATGGTAACAGTAAAAGCAAACGGCCAAAAAGAAATCCTGGATGTTATCATCAAAGAAGAAGTCGTTGATCCTGAAGATATTGATATGCTTCAAGATTTAGTGCTTGCTGCAACGAATGAAGCTTTGAAAAAAGTTGACGAAATCACAAACGAAACAATGGGTCAATTTACAAAGGGAATGAACATGCCAGGTTTATTCTAGGGGGATAAAAGAACATGCAATATCCTGAACCAATATCAAAGCTGATTGACAGCTTTATGAAATTGCCAGGGATCGGACCGAAAACAGCGGTTCGTCTGGCTTTTTTTGTTCTAGGTATGAAAGAAGATGTAGTATTAGATTTTGCGAAAGCATTAGTAAATGCGAAACGCAACCTGACATATTGTTCAGTTTGCGGGCATATTACAGATCAGGACCCTTGCTATATATGTGAAGATACGCGCAGGGATAAGTCTGTTATCTGTGTTGTGCAAGACCCTAAGGATGTTATCGCTATGGAGAAAATGAAGGAATACAACGGACAGTATCACGTTCTTCACGGCGCTATTTCTCCAATGGACGGCATCGGACCGGAGGATATTAAAATACCAGAATTGTTAAAACGATTACAGGATGATCAAGTGACAGAAGTGATCCTCGCGACAAACCCTAATATAGAAGGGGAAGCAACGGCGATGTATATATCAAGGCTCCTCAAGCCGTCTGGTATTAAGCTCTCCCGTATTGCCCACGGACTGCCCGTCGGCGGTGACTTGGAATATGCTGACGAGGTCACTCTTTCTAAAGCACTTGAAGGAAGACGTGAATTGTAAGGAGGAAAAAGCGATCCATGGGTTTTCTTCGCAAGAAAACATTAAGAAGAGAGTTTGATGAAAAACTAACCGAGCAGCTTTTTAAGCAAAAGGAAGAGTGGAACAGGCAAAAAAAGCTGGTTGAAAAAAGCTTAGAACCGTCTGCTGAAGTGTTATACGAACTGAAAGTAGCTGAAGCGAAGTATTTTTTTTACTTAAGGGAAGCGAAGCAGCGAAATTTAAAAATCAGCCGGTGGAAGTAAGTGGTCTAAACTCCTGGATCTTCTCATAAGCTTGTACTAGAACAAGCGAAGGAGATGAGAAGATTCATGGAGCCTATTTTTATTATTGGGATTATTTTAGGACTGGTTATTCTTCTTTTTTTATCAGGTTCATCTGCGAAGCCTTTAAAGTGGATTGGCATCACAGCTGTTAAATTTGTGGCAGGTGCTTTGCTGCTGGTTTGTGTAAATATGTTTGGCGGCAGTCTTGGCATTCATGTGCCGATTAATCTGGTTACAACAGCTATCAGCGGAATTTTAGGGATACCCGGAATAGCTGCGTTAGTCGTCATTAAGCAATTTATCATTTAATTGATATTATGTATTGACTTAGACAACTGAAGGTGTTATTCTAATATACGTCGCTGATGACGAACAGCTTTTTTGAAAAGAAAATGCTAAAAAGTTGTTGACAGTAACGACGGTAAATGTTATGATAATAAAGTCGCTTAAACGAGCGGTAAACAAAGTTCTTTGAAAACTAAACAAGACAAAACGTACCTGTTAATTCAGTTTTTAAAAATCGCACAGCGATGTGCGTAGTCAGTCAAACTACTTTATCGGAGAGTTTGATCCTGGCTCAGGACGAACGCTGGCGGCGTGCCTAATACATGCAAGTCGAGCGGACAGATGGGAGCTTGCTCCCTGATGTTAGCGGCGGACGGGTGAGTAACACGTGGGTAACCTGCCTGTAAGACTGGGATAACTCCGGGAAACCGGGGCTAATACCGGATGGTTGTTTGAACCGCATGGTTCAAACATAAAAGGTGGCTTCGGCTACCACTTACAGATGGACCCGCGGCGCATTAGCTAGTTGGTGAGGTAACGGCTCACCAAGGCAACGATGCGTAGCCGACCTGAGAGGGTGATCGGCCACACTGGGACTGAGACACGGCCCAGACTCCTACGGGAGGCAGCAGTAGGGAATCTTCCGCAATGGACGAAAGTCTGACGGAGCAACGCCGCGTGAGTGATGAAGGTTTTCGGATCGTAAAGCTCTGTTGTTAGGGAAGAACAAGTACCGTTCGAATAGGGCGGTACCTTGACGGTACCTAACCAGAAAGCCACGGCTAACTACGTGCCAGCAGCCGCGGTAATACGTAGGTGGCAAGCGTTGTCCGGAATTATTGGGCGTAAAGGGCTCGCAGGCGGTTTCTTAAGTCTGATGTGAAAGCCCCCGGCTCAACCGGGGAGGGTCATTGGAAACTGGGGAACTTGAGTGCAGAAGAGGAGAGTGGAATTCCACGTGTAGCGGTGAAATGCGTAGAGATGTGGAGGAACACCAGTGGCGAAGGCGACTCTCTGGTCTGTAACTGACGCTGAGGAGCGAAAGCGTGGGGAGCGAACAGGATTAGATACCCTGGTAGTCCACGCCGTAAACGATGAGTGCTAAGTGTTAGGGGGTTTCCGCCCCTTAGTGCTGCAGCTAACGCATTAAGCACTCCGCCTGGGGAGTACGGTCGCAAGACTGAAACTCAAAGGAATTGACGGGGGCCCGCACAAGCGGTGGAGCATGTGGTTTAATTCGAAGCAACGCGAAGAACCTTACCAGGTCTTGACATCCTCTGACAATCCTAGAGATAGGACGTCCCCTTCGGGGGCAGAGTGACAGGTGGTGCATGGTTGTCGTCAGCTCGTGTCGTGAGATGTTGGGTTAAGTCCCGCAACGAGCGCAACCCTTGATCTTAGTTGCCAGCATTCAGTTGGGCACTCTAAGGTGACTGCCGGTGACAAACCGGAGGAAGGTGGGGATGACGTCAAATCATCATGCCCCTTATGACCTGGGCTACACACGTGCTACAATGGACAGAACAAAGGGCAGCGAAACCGCGAGGTTAAGCCAATCCCACAAATCTGTTCTCAGTTCGGATCGCAGTCTGCAACTCGACTGCGTGAAGCTGGAATCGCTAGTAATCGCGGATCAGCATGCCGCGGTGAATACGTTCCCGGGCCTTGTACACACCGCCCGTCACACCACGAGAGTTTGTAACACCCGAAGTCGGTGAGGTAACCTTTTAGGAGCCAGCCGCCGAAGGTGGGACAGATGATTGGGGTGAAGTCGTAACAAGGTAGCCGTATCGGAAGGTGCGGCTGGATCACCTCCTTTCTAAGGATATTATACGGAATATAAGACCTTGGGTCTTATAAACAGAACGTTCCCTGTCTTGTTTAGTTTTGAAGGAACTTTGTTCCTTGAATAAGTTAAGATGGGCCTGTAGCTCAGCTGGTTAGAGCGCACGCCTGATAAGCGTGAGGTCGGTGGTTCGAGTCCACTCAGGCCCACCATCTTATATAACGGGGCCTTAGCTCAGCTGGGAGAGCGCCTGCTTTGCACGCAGGAGGTCAGCGGTTCGATCCCGCTAGGCTCCACCAACGTGTTCTTTGAAAACTAGATAACAGTAGACATCACATTCAATAGTAATACAAGATATCACATGGTGATTCTTTTTAACGGTTAAGTTAGAAAGGGCGCACGGTGGATGCCTTGGCACTAGGAGCCGATGAAGGACGGGACGAACACCGATATGCTTCGGGGAGCTGTAAGCAAGCTTTGATCCGGAGATTTCCGAATGGGGAAACCCACCACTCGTAATGGAGTGGTATCCATATCTGAATTCATAGGATATGAGAAGGCAGACCCGGGGAACTGAAACATCTAAGTACCCGGAGGAAGAGAAAGCAAATGCGATTCCCTGAGTAGCGGCGAGCGAAACGGGATTAGCCCAAACCAAGAGGCTTGCCTCTTGGGGTTGTAGGACACTCTGTACGGAGTTACAAAGGAACGAGGTAGATGAAGAGGTCTGGAAAGGCCCGCCATAGGAGGTAACAGCCCTGTAGTCAAAACTTCGTTCTCTCCTGAGTGGATCCTGAGTACGGCGGAACACGTGAAATTCCGTCGGAATCCGGGAGGACCATCTCCCAAGGCTAAATACTCCCTAGTGACCGATAGTGAACCAGTACCGTGAGGGAAAGGTGAAAAGCACCCCGGAAGGGGAGTGAAAGAGATCCTGAAACCGTGTGCCTACAAGTAGTCAGAGCCCGTTAACGGGTGATGGCGTGCCTTTTGTAGAATGAACCGGCGAGTTACGATCCCGTGCAAGGTTAAGCAGAAGATGCGGAGCCGCAGCGAAAGCGAGTCTGAATAGGGCGCATGAGTACGTGGTCGTAGACCCGAAACCAGGTGATCTACCCATGTCCAGGGTGAAGTTCAGGTAACACTGAATGGAGGCCCGAACCCACGCACGTTGAAAAGTGCGGGGATGAGGTGTGGGTAGGGGTGAAATGCCAATCGAACCTGGAGATAGCTGGTTCTCTCCGAAATAGCTTTAGGGCTAGCCTCAAGGTA
>NZ_CP017072.1:20000-147500 GCF_001719225.1 Bacillus sp. FJAT-14266 | reverse complement strand
TACATCAACTTCTGATCCTGACTATGCGTTTTACGTAAAAAAACTAAAGAGCATTCATACACCGCCATTATATTCATAGACCTGAAAAGGTCTTTTTTTGTACTCTTAATAATAAAAAGAAGATGAAACTTGTTTAAGGATTGAACGTAGTAGATAATAATATTAAAACTGAGTATAGACACAGGAGTCGATTATCTCATGCAGAGATTTTTTCACTTTTTGGTGTGGAGTTTAACTAGCAGTGCGACTTTTGTTTTCATTGGAATATTGAGCTTTTTTGGTTTAAACCAGTCGATTTTTTTATCTATTGTTTATGGGCTTGCTTCTGGAGCAGCCGTATATATAGCTGGCATCTGGAATGCAAGACGGTTATTTCTTAAAAAGCATGAATTGACAGGAAGAGAGTATGCTTACATTAAGAAAAACTTAGAGGAAGCAAGGCAGAAAATGGTCCGTCTTAGGAAAGCCTTGTTTCAGGCTAAAAGCATTCAAATGTTTAAGCAAAATGCAGAAATGCTAAGGATTGTGAGAAGGATTTATCTCCTCACCAAAAAAGAGCCAAAGCGGTTTTATCAGGCAGAACGATTTTTTTATCAAACTCTCGATTCGGTTGTTGAATTGACAGAGAAGTATGCTTTTCTATCATCTCACCCAAAAAAAAGCAAAGAACTGTCGATGTCGTTAAGTGAGACACGCATCACTCTTACTGAATTGACCAAGCGTTTAGAGGAAGATTTAACTCAAGCAATGGGTGATGAAATTGACGAGTTGCAGTTTGAATTAGACGCAGCAAAACATTCATTAAAGAAATAAGGGAAGAGGGTAAGAGCGATGAACCGAGACCAAAGCGACCTTCATATAGATGAATTATTGGCAGATCCTTTTGGTGGTAACATAGAGATACCAGGTTCGGAGGCTGTAAAAGCAGAGAAAGAGCAAGTACGGCTTGTTGATGTTCTTCCTGAGGAAAACAAGGAAAAAGCAATTCAGCTTGCTGGACAGATTGATCATAAAAATATGCAAAGCATTGTCTTATACGGTTCACAAGCTCAATCTAAACTGCTGAACTTTTCTCATGATATGATTAATCATGTTCAAAAGAAGGATGTCGGGGAGATTGGCGAAATACTTGGAGAGCTGATGAAAAAGCTGGAGCAAGTAAATCCTGATGATCTCCAATCTAAGAAAAAGGGTTTTTTGGCACGCATGTTTGGAAGAGTATCAAGTTCTCTTCAAGAGGTGCTGTCTAAATACCAAAAGACCAGTGTGCAGATAGACAAAATCAGCTTGAAGCTGGAGCACTCTAAAAATGCTTTAATCAGTGACAACAAGCTGTTAGAGCAGTTATATGAAAAAAATAAAGAATATTTTGCCGCGCTGAATGTTTATATTGCTGCAGGAGAACTGAAGCTGGAGGAATTAAAAACGAAAACAATTCCTGAACTGAAGCAACAGGCTGAATCGAGTGATCATAACCAAATGGCCGTTCAAGAGGTGAATGATTTAATTCAATTTGCTGACCGGTTAGATAAAAGGGTGCATGATTTGCTGCTGAGCAGGCAAATTACAATCCAAAGTGCACCGCAAATCAGGCTGATTCAAAATACAAACCAAGCGTTAGCTGAAAAGATTCAGTCATCCATTGTGACAGCGATTCCGCTATGGAAAAATCAAGTTGCCATTGCACTGACGCTTTTAAGGCAGCGCAATGCAGTGGATGCACAACAGAAAGTATCTGATACAACCAATGAGCTTTTGCTGAAAAATGCGGAGCTTTTAAAAACCAATACAATTGAAACTGCACGGGCAAATGAAAGAGGCCTTGTTGATATAGATACCTTGAAGAAGGTGCAGGAAAGCTTAATAAGCACGCTTGAAGAAACACTGACTATACAAGAAGAAGGACGAATCAAACGCCGTCAGGCAGAAGAAGAGCTGATGATGATGGAAGGCGACCTAAAGCAAAAGCTGCTTACAATAAAGGAAAGATAGTTACCAGTAAGTCTGGCTTTAAGTTCTGTCAGAGGCACGATATAATAAGGTGTAAGAAGACACATTCAAAGGATTGTTTTCATGAACACACCTTTATATAAAGCATTAATTCAACATGCGAGAAGAAATTCTCATTCATTTCATGTTCCGGGACATCACAATGGAGATGTCTTTTTTGATGACGCTAAGTCAATATTCGATCCGCTTCTCACCATTGATGTAACTGAACTGGCAGGACTGGATGATCTCCATCATCCTTCCGGGGTGATTAAAGAAGCTCAAGAGCTTGTCAGTCAATTATATGGATCGGCGGAAAGTTTTTTTCTGGTAAATGGTACGACTGTCGGAAACTTAGCGATGATTTTATCTGTTTGTGAACCTGGTGATACAATTCTGGTTCAAAGAAACTGTCATAAGTCTGTATTTCATGCTGTTGATTTGGCCGGTGCTGAGCCGGTTTATCTTGCACCTGACGTTGATTCAGCGATGCATGTGCCTACGCATGTTCCGCTTGGAACAATTAAAGAGGCCCTGGCAGCATATCCAGATGCAAAAGGCTTGGTACTGACCAATCCGACATATTACGGACATAGTGCTGATTTGACTGAGATCATTACTGAAGCCCATCATTACGGGATTCCTGTTTTGGTCGATGAAGCGCATGGCGCACATTTTATTTTAGGTGAGCCTTTTCCGGTCACAGCTTTAAAAATGGGGGCAGATATTGTTGTTCAGTCGGCCCACAAAACGTTGCCAGCCATGACGATGGGTTCTTATTTGCATCTCAACAGCAGCTGCAGGATTAACAGGGATCGGGTGGCAGAGTATTTAAACCGATTACAAAGCAGCAGCCCGTCTTATCCGATTATGGCTTCGTTAGATATTGCCCGCGCTTATGTACAGCATATTATAGAAGAACAAAAGCTTTCTGACATTCTGCAGCGGATAGAAACACTTAAACAAACGTTTGATTCACTTACAAATGCAGAAGCTGTTAACCCTGCTAATCCACTGATCATCACGGATCCGCTAAAGCTCACAATTCGTTCAAAACGCGGGCATTCTGGCTATACGCTGCAAAGCATTTTAGAGCGTGCCAACATATTCACTGAGCTTGCTGATGAAAATCAAGTTCTGCTCGTTCTCCCATTGGGAGGAAAACGGAGAATAAACGCTGAAATCATTAGAAGCATCGATGAAGAGATTGAGAAAACGCCTCCGGATCAGACGTTTGTTTCTGCAGAATGGGGTGTGCAGCCTGTTACTGTCTTGCCTTATCCAAAAAAGGTCTTACATTCGTTTAAGAAAGAATATGTGAGCTTTGAGGAAGCAGCTGGCCGGCTTAATGCAGAAGATATCATCCCTTATCCTCCGGGTATCCCGATGATTATGGCGGGAGAAAGAATAACAAAAGAAAGTGTGCAAAAGCTCAGCCGCTTGATCAGCATGAAAACGCATGTTCAAGGGAATATGAAAATCAAAGAGAAACAACTACTTGTTTATATAGAAGAGGAGAAATCATGAGCGGTTTATTTATTACATTCGAAGGTCCTGAAGGTGCAGGGAAAACGACTGTTCTGCAGGAGATCAAAAACATACTGACAGCAGAAGGCCTTCAGGTTATGGCAACTCGAGAGCCAGGCGGAATAGATATTGCAGAACAAATTAGAGAGGTTATTCTGAATGAGAACAATATATTAATGGACCCAAAAACAGAAGCTCTCTTATATGCGGCTGCAAGACGCCAGCATTTAGTTGAAAAAGTAAAACCTGCTTTAGAACAGGGGTTTATCGTTCTTTGCGACAGATTCATAGACAGTTCTCTTGCGTATCAAGGATATGCAAGAGGGCTTGGAATTGATGAGGTTCTGTCCATTAATGAATTTGCCATTGGAGATATGATGCCCCATGTAACGGTTTATTTTTCAATTGATCCGGAAGAAGGACTGAAGCGTATTTACGCAAACGGCTCACGGGAGAAAAACAGGCTCGATTTAGAGAAACTGGACTTCCATACAAAAGTACAAGAAGGTTATCAAGAGCTGATGAAGCGATTTCCGGAAAGATTTCATTCAGTTGATGCCGGGCAATCCAAAGACCTCGTCGTTCAGGATGTTCTAAAGGTGATCGATGAAGCGTTGAAAAAAATTCAATTGTGACCTGTTTCCCAATAGTTGATATAATAATGTAAACGAGATCACGTTGTTTCCAATCTAAAGGAGGCCTTCACAGATGAAATTGATAGTGGCAGTTGTACAAGATCAGGACAGCAACAGACTTTTGAAAACCTTAACGGATCACAACTTCAGAGTCACAAAGCTTGCAACGACAGGAGGATTTCTTAAATCAGGCAATACAACGTTTATGATCGGTGTCGAGGATATACGCGTCAATAAAGCGTTGAGTCTCATTAAAGAAAACGGGCAGAAACGTGATCAGATGATTGCCCCTGTATCTCCAATGGGTGGAAATGCTGATTCCTATGTCCCTTATCCAGTCGAAGTTGAAGTTGGCGGAGCGACAGTATTTGTCCTTCCAGTCGATGAATTTCATCAATTTTAAGGATCTGAAACTGTGAAAATTAATAAAGATATACGTACATTTATAGATAATAAGCAGATTCCCTCTGTGAAAACATCTGAGATCACAGCATCGTTTAAAACATCAATGGAAAACCAAAGCAGCAAAATGAAGCTTGATCAGCTTACCAGGCTGTTATCTGATATAGAAGCATTTGGAAAAAGGCTAACGAAATCTCGGAATTTTAAAGACTTAGCGAGATTTAAAGGACTTGTGAAACGTTTTGTCAAAGAAGCTGTGGACAGCGGTCTTTCACATGAAACATCGAAAAGCTTTGACCTTTACGGGAACAGCAGAACGCTGGGACTTGTGAAAGAAATAGATGACAAATTGATACAGCTTACGGAAGAGATGATGGATCAGGAAAAACCGGCAATTGATTTGCTGGAGCGTATTGGCGAAATAAAAGGTTTATTAAT
Source organism: Bacillus sp. FJAT-14266 (assembly GCF_001719225.1). Classification (NCBI taxonomy): domain Bacteria; kingdom Bacillati; phylum Bacillota; class Bacilli; order Caryophanales; family Bacillaceae; genus Bacillus; species Bacillus sp. FJAT-14266. Next base: position 142,509 of record NZ_CP017072.1, on the reverse strand, counting down.
TAACCTTTACACATAGAGAGTGATACAATGGCAATATCCTGGAAGGAAATGAACGAGCTTCAGCCCAGAGTGATGAAGCTTTTATATAATAGTATTGAGAAGGACAGACTATCACACGCTTATTTGTTTGAGGGGAAAAAAGGAACAGGCAAGCTTGATGCCGCGCTGCTTCTTGCAAAAAGCTTCTTTTGTCTGGAGGGTGGCGCGGAGCCTTGTGAGAGCTGCCGAAACTGTAAACGGATAGAGTCAGGGAACCATCCTGATCTCCATCTTGTTCAGCCTGATGGCTTATCAATCAAAAAGGCGCAAATTCAAGCGCTCCAAGAAGAGTTTTCTAAGACAGGACTTGAATCGCATAAAAAGCTGTATATTATTTCGCACGCAGATCAAATGACAGCAAATGCGGCGAACAGCCTGCTGAAATTTTTAGAAGAACCGAACAAAGACACAATGGCCGTCCTCATCACTGAGCAGCCCCAAAGGTTATTGGATACCATCATTTCAAGATGCCAAACCCTTCCTTTTCAGCCTTTGCAGCCGAAAGCAATTGAAGACAGACTGATCGAACAGGACGTCTCGCCTCATATGGCAAGGCTTCTGGCCAACATGACTAATAATGTAGCAGAAGCAGTCGAATTAAGTCGAAATGATGAGTTTGCAGAGTCTAGAGCGAAAGTGATAAAATTGTATGAAGTCCTACACCAGCGGAAAGGACATGCTTTTTTCTTTATTCAAGATCAATGGATGCCCTTTTTCAAAGAAAAAACCCATCAAGAAATGGGTCTTGATATGCTCTTATTGATATATCGTGATGTGTTGTCCATCCAAATAGGAAATGAAGATAAATTGATTTATCAAGACTTATTCCAATCAATAAAACAGCATGCGCTACAATCAACACAACAAAGCGTTACGAATCAGATACTTGCTGTTTTAGAAGCAAAGAAACGGCTTCATTCCAATGTGAATGTACAAGGATTAATGGAGCACTTGGTGTTAATGTTGCAGGAGGGATAAGCTTGTACAATGTAATTGGTGTCCGCTTTAAGAAAGCGGGTAAAATATATTATTTTGATCCGAATGGATTTCATATAGAACATGACAGCTGCGTAATTGTAGAAACTGTCAGAGGCGTTGAGTACGGCCAGGTCGTAATTGCAAATAAACAGGTGGATGAGCATGATGTGGTGCTTCCCCTTCGAAAAGTGATACGTGTGGCAGACGATCGCGATCTTCTCATTGTAGAAGAAAATAAACAGGAAGCACTATCAGCATTTGATATCTGCCAAAAGAAAGTGATTGAGCATGGCTTGGATATGAAGCTGGTCGATGTTGAATTCACGTTTGATCGCAATAAAGTCATTTTTTACTTCACTGCTGACGGCCGAGTCGACTTTAGAGAGCTTGTAAAGGATTTGGCTTCTATCTTTAAGACAAGAATTGAGCTGCGCCAAATCGGAGTGAGGGATGAGGCAAAAATGCTCGGAGGAATCGGTCCTTGCGGAAGAATGCTTTGCTGTTCAACGTTTCTTGGAGATTTTGAACCCGTTTCCATTAAAATGGCCAAGGATCAGAACTTGTCTTTAAATCCTACGAAGATTTCGGGTCTTTGCGGACGATTGATGTGCTGTCTAAAATATGAGAACGATGAGTATGAGACGGCAAAAGAACAGCTTCCGGATATAGGAGAAATGATTACGACAGCAAACGGTCCCGCGAAGGTCGTCGGACTAAATATTCTGGAACGGGTGCTTCAGGTGGAACTGATAAACCGTGAAAAAGTGATAGAATATACTTGGGAAGAGCTCTTGGAAGAGGGCGTCGTATCCGCACAAACCACAGATTAACGAGGTGTGGAACCTTGGATAAAAAAGAGTTATTTGATACAGTCATTAACTTAGAAGAACAAATTGGTTCACTGTACCGGCAGCTGGGGGATTTGAAGCAGCATATCGGTGAGATGATTGAGGAAAATCATCATTTACAGCTTGAAAACAAGCATTTGCGCAAACGGCTGGACGATACGACGCAGCAGATTGAAAAGTTCAAAGCTGATAAAAAAGAATCAAAAACACAGAAGACAGAGCAAACTGATATAGGGGAAGGATATGATAATCTGGCACGTCTGTATCAAGAAGGATTTCATATCTGCAATGTCCACTATGGTAGTGTTCGAAAAGAAGATTGTCTTTTCTGTCTGTCATTCTTAAATAAAAAATAGGGAAAAGGCTTCCGCATAAGACGGGAGCCTTTTTCAAAGGTACTGAAAGGATAAGAAGATGGTTTCATTACATGATGATGAAAGATTAGATTATTTGCTGGCAGAGGACATGAAAATCATACAAAGCCCAACAGTGTTTGCTTTTTCGTTGGACGCTGTGCTTCTGTCCAAATTTGCGTACGTTCCGATTCAAAAAGGGAAAATTGTTGATTTATGCACCGGCAATGGTATTGTGCCGCTGCTGCTCAGTACAAGATCAAAAGCAGACATTCTGGGAGTCGAAATTCAAGAAAGACTGCATGATATGGCTGTTCGCAGCGTGGAGTATAATAAGTTGGACGATCAGATCCAGATCATACATGATGACCTGAAAAACATGCCGGAGAAACTTGGACATAATCGATATGATGTTGTCACCTGCAATCCGCCGTATTTTAAAACGCCGAAACAAACTGAACAAAACATGAATGAGCATCTCCGAATCGCAAGACATGAAATCCACTGCACGCTGGAGGATGTCATTTCAGTCAGCAGCAAACTGCTCAAGCAAGGGGGAAAAGCAGCTCTTGTTCACCGGCCGGGAAGGCTTCTGGAGATTTTTGAACTGATGAAGGCTTATCAAATCGAGCCGAAACGTGTACAATTTGTCTATCCGAAGCAAGGGAAAGAAGCCAATACCATTCTGGTTGAAGGTATCAAAGGCGGGCGTCCAGATTTGAAAATTCTTCCTCCCTTATTCGTTTATGATGAACAAAATGAATATACAAAAGAAATCAGGACCATTTTATATGGAGACAAATAACCATTTCTTCTACGTCGTGAAATGTAAAGACAATAGCTGGTATGCCGGGTATACCAACGATCTGCATAAACGAGTGAAAACACACAATGATGGAAAGGGCGCAAAGTACACAAAAGTAAGACGTCCGGTTGAATTAATTTTTGCCGAGAGCTTTTCAACAAAGCGGGAAGCTATGCAGGCGGAATATTATTTCAAAAAACTAACTCGGAAGAAAAAAGAGCTTTATATAGAAGAAAAGCGGAACAGCAAGGAGGCTGTATATGTTAAGGCGCCAAATGAGCTTTAATGGAAAGTCGGACATGGGGATTCTTTACTTGGTCCCAACCCCAATCGGAAATCTAGAGGATATGACATTCCGGGCGATCGACACGCTGAAATCAGTGGATGCGATTGCTGCGGAAGATACGAGGCAAACGAAAAAGCTTTGTCATGTATATGAAATTGAAACACCGCTCGTCAGCTATCACGAACACAATAAAGAAAGCAGTGGGCACAAAATTATTGAATGGCTGAAATCGGGAAAAAACATTGCTCTTGTCAGTGATGCCGGTCTGCCGACGATTTCTGATCCAGGAGCCGAAATTGTAAAAGATTTTACGGATATAGGCGGTTATGTTGTTCCGTTGCCGGGAGCAAATGCTGCATTAACAGCTCTTATTGCATCAGGTATTGTACCGCAGCCTTTTTTCTTTTACGGTTTTCTCAACAGACAGAAAAAAGAAAAGAAGAAGGAGCTTGAAGCCCTTAAAAAACGGCGGGAAACGATCATTTTTTATGAAGCGCCTCACAGATTGAAGGAAACCTTGTCAGCGATGGCAGAGATATTAGGAGATCGGGAAATTGCTGTAACGCGTGAACTCACTAAGAAATATGAAGAGTTTATCCGAGGAACGATATCCGAGGTCATTGGATGGGCAAACGAGGATCAGATACGCGGCGAGTTTTGTCTTGTTGTAGAAGGAAGTAATAATGAAGAGGTAGATGAGGAAGAACAATGGTGGGAAACCCTCACTGCGAAAGAACATGTCGAGCATTACATCTCGAAAGGCGCTACGTCTAAAGAAGCCATTAAAAAAGCAGCAGTCGATCGCAATGTACCAAAGCGTGAAGTGTACGATGCTTACCATATTAAGCAATAAAAAAACGTTCTTGTGTCATAACAAGAACGTTTTTTGTACAAGAAATGATTATTTAAGGTTTTGAAGCTGGTTTTGGATTTCGCTGATGATTTGCTCAGCGCCTTCTTTACTAAGAACCAATTTACCGCCTGCAAGTTTAAGGTTATCATCAGAAACTTCACCAGTTACTTGGCAAGTCATGTTTGGTTTATATTTTTTAAGGATGATTTTTTCATCATCAACATAGATTTCAAGAGCATCTTTTTCTGCGATTCCAAGAGTACGACGCAGTTCGATAGGAATAACTACACGTCCTAATTCATCAACTTTACGTACAATACCAGTAGATTTCATAAACATTCTCCTCCCAAGAGATACTTATTTGTTTAAATTATATTTTTCTTCGTCATTATTCGACAAAATCCTTACCTTCATAGCATAACAAGGTTTCCAATAATCGTCAATCATTTTGTTTACTATTGATTGTAAGAATTAGTTCTTATAGTCAGTAATGTCTTAGAAACTACCGAAATAACAGCATTTTATAAATATTTAATAAAGCTATTATCCTACTAAAAATCCTTTTAAATCAAGACTTTCGAACCAAAGTTTTTTATTTCATTTGATTATATACGACAAAATTCGACACGAACAGACTTTTTTTATTTTCATTAAAGATTTTTAATTTTAATTATTCTTTTTCAGGGCGTATGTATATATTCTTGATCTTAAAGGCTAAGATGGTATCATAGATAAAGGATAAATATAAATAATATTCATATATGATTTGCACTTATCGCCGCTCTCGTCCTTTGGGCGGGAGCTTTTTGACATTCTGATTAGGAGGTTTCAAGATGCCGCAAGAAAACAATACATTTTATATTACAACACCGATTTATTATCCGAGCGGAAAATTACATATCGGCCATGCATATACGACAGTCGCGGGAGATGCAATGGCACGTTACAAAAGATTAAAAGGGTTCGATGTTCGCTATTTAACGGGAACGGACGAGCATGGACAAAAGATCCAGCAAAAAGCTGAACAGGAAAACATTACACCTCAGGAGTATGTGGATCGTGCAGTGGCAGATATTCAAAAACTGTGGAAGCAGCTTGAAATCTCAAACGACGACTTTATCCGCACGACAGAAAAACGGCATAAAGTTGTCATTGAAAAAGTGTTTCAAAAGCTTCTTGATAACGGGGACATCTATCTTGATGAGTATGAAGGCTGGTACAGCATCCCTGATGAAACGTTCTACACGGAAACTCAGCTCGTTGATATTGAGCGGAATGAAAAGGGAGAGGTCATCGGCGGAAAAAGCCCTGACAGCGGTCACCCAGTTGAATTGATCAAAGAGGAATCTTATTTCTTCCGCATGGGGAAATACGCGGATCGCCTTCTGAAATACTATGAAGAAAACCCGACATTCATTCAGCCAGAATCACGCAAAAACGAAATGATTAATAACTTTATCAAACCTGGACTTGAGGATTTGGCAGTATCACGTACCACTTTTGATTGGGGCGTGAAGGTGCCGGAAAATCCAAAGCATGTTGTATATGTTTGGATTGACGCACTATTTAACTATTTAACGGCACTTGGTTATGATACAGAAAATGATGAGCTTTATCAAAAATATTGGCCTGCCGATGTTCATTTAGTCGGTAAGGAGATTGTACGGTTCCATACCATTTACTGGCCAATTATGCTGATGGCTCTGGATCTTCCGCTGCCGAAACAGGTATTCGCGCATGGCTGGCTTTTGATGAAAGACGGAAAAATGTCGAAATCAAAAGGAAACGTTGTAGATCCGGTTACATTAATTGAACGCTATGGTTTAGACGAGCTTCGCTATTACCTGCTTCGTGAAGTGCCGTTCGGATCTGACGGTGTTTTCACGCCGGAAGGATTTGTTGAGCGAATCAACTATGATTTAGCGAATGATTTAGGAAATCTATTGAATCGTACTGTTGCGATGATCAATAAGTATTTTGACGGACAAATTGGTTCTTACAAAGGTGCTGTTACGGAATTTGACCAAACGCTCACTTCGGTTGCTGAAGAAACAGTGAAAGCTTATGAGAAAGCAATGGAAAATATGGAGTTCTCGGTAGCACTTTCGACTTTATGGCAGCTCATCAGCCGCACAAACAAATACATTGATGAGACAGCTCCATGGGTGCTTGCGAAAGATCCGGCAAAAGAAGAAGAATTGCGATCCGTTATGTATCATCTCGCTGAATCATTGCGTATTTCAGCGGTACTGCTTCAGCCATTCTTAACAAAAACACCGGAAAAAATGTTCGAGCAGCTGGGCATTACCGATGAATCTCTAAAAGCTTGGGACAGCATTACAGCTTTCGGCCAGCTGAAAGATACAAAAGTACAAAAAGGCGAGCCATTGTTCCCTCGTTTAGAGGCAGAAGAAGAAATTGCTTACATCAAAGGGAAAATGCAAGGTTCGGCACCAGCGAAAGAAGAAACAAAAGAAGAAGAGCCGCAAGAGGTCGATCGTTTACCTGAAATTACGATTGATCAATTTATGGATGTAGAGCTTCGCGTAGCTGAGGTCATTGAGGCAGAGCCAGTGAAAAAAGCAGACCGTTTATTGAAGCTGCAGCTTGATCTTGGTTTTGAAAAGCGCCAAGTGGTATCCGGCATTGCGAAGCATTATACGCCTGAAGAGCTTGTTGGAAAAAAACTCGTTTGTGTAACAAATCTAAAACCGGTTAAACTCAGAGGAGAGCTTTCTCAAGGTATGATCCTTGCAGGAGAAGCAGACGGCGTTTTAAAGGTCGTGTCTATCGATCAGTCGTTACCAAAAGGCACAAGAATTAAATAATGATAAGACAAAAGGTGTTTCACGTGTAACAATTCGTCGAACACCTTTTGTGTTTCGACAAGAAAGGAGTTTTTCACTTATGTTGTTTGACACTCACGCGCATTTAAATGCAGAACAATATGATACTGATCTTGAAGAGGTTATTGAACGGGCAAAAGCTGAAAAAGTTGAACGAATTGTCGTAGTTGGTTTTGACCGTCCGACGATTACCCGTGCGATGGAAATGATTGAGGAATATGATTTTATTTATGCAGCCATTGGCTGGCACCCTGTTGACGCTATTGACATGACAGAGGAAGACTTAGCGTGGATTAAAGAGCTTTCTGCTCATGAGAAAGTGGTAGCAATAGGGGAAATGGGACTGGATTATCATTGGGATAAATCACCTAAAGATATTCAAAAAGAGGTGTTTAGAAAACAAATCGCCTTAGCGAAAGAGGTCAATTTGCCTATTATCATTCATAACCGTGATGCAACGGAGGATGTCGTGACCATTTTGAAAGAGGAAGGCGCAGAAGCTGTGGGCGGAATCATGCACTGCTTTACAGGAAGTGCGGAAGTGGCAAGAGAATGCATGAAAATGAATTTTTATTTATCATTTGGGGGACCGGTGACATTTAAAAATGCGAAGAAACCGAAGGAAGTAGTGAAGGAAATTCCCAATGACCGGCTGCTGATTGAAACGGACTGCCCGTTTCTCACACCGCACCCTTTCCGCGGGAAAAGAAATGAGCCAAGCTATGTGAAATATGTGGCAGAACAAATCGCCGAATTAAAAGAAATGAACTTTGAAGAGATTGCTTCCATCACGACTGAAAATGCGAAAAGACTTTTCCGTATAAACTGACAAAAAACGCTAGCGGGTTTTGTAAGAGCTTGTCCCTTACAGCGTTTTTCTATAAAAGTTCTACATGCTTTCTTCTCCTCATAGGATAGGTTTGTCGACAAGTCTTTCTTCCGTTTCTCAGTGTATTTCAGGATAATGAAGAAGACACTGAGCTTTTGGGAGAAAGAGAAGGGAGGGTTGACAGCCTTTTAGATACTCTATATAATCTCTCCGAGGAGAAGGAGGCGTTTTTCATCACACAAAAAATGAAAAAGCTGTTTTCCGTAAAGCTTAGCAAAAGCAAAGTCATTCTGGTTGCTGCTTGTTTGCTTTTGGCAGGAAGCGGGACTGCGTACGCGGCTCATGAGCTGACGAAACAATCAGTCTCAGTTTCTATCAATGGCAAAAAGAAACATATACGCACACATGCAAATACAGTCGGTGATCTTTTGGAGACGCTTGATATAAAGACAAGAGACGAAGACAAGATCACACCTGCTAAACAGACAAAGATAACAGCAGACATGGACGTTGTGTATGAGGCTGCAAAACCTGTGAAGCTTACAATAAACGGGGAAGAAAAGACATTATGGTCAACAGCAAAAACGGTCGGTGCATTACTGGACGAACAAGATGTTGATGTGAAAGACCAAGATCAAATTGATCCCGCAATAGATACAGATATTTCGAAAGACATGAAGATTAACATAGAGCCCGCATTTCAGGTTACTGTGAATGATGCAGGGAAACAAAAGAAGATCTGGACGACTTCGACTACGGTCGCTGACTTTTTAAAACAGCAAAAGATGAACATAAAAGACGAAGATAAAATCAAGCCTGCGTTAGATGCAAAGCTGACGAAAGGAAAGGCTGATATTACAATTACTCGTATCGAAAAGGTCACCGATGTAGTTGAAGAGAAGATTGCGTTCGATGTGAAAAAGCAAGAAGACGCTTCTCTTGAAAAAGGGAAAGAAAAGGTCGTCCAAAAAGGAAAAGAAGGCAAGCTAAAAAAACATTTCGAAGTCGTTAAAGAAAACGGTAAAGAAGTGTCCAGAGAGCTTGTAAAAGAAGAAACAGCTGAACAAAGCAAAGATAAAGTGATTGCTGTCGGCACAAAGCAAAGCAGTCCAAAAGTTGAAACGGTCAGTGCTTCAGGTGATTCAAAAACAGTTGTGTCCCGCAGCAATGAATCAACAGGCAAAGTCATGACTGTATCATCTACGGCTTATACGGCAAGCTGCAGCGGTTGTTCAGGACATACAGCGACAGGCGTCAATTTAAAAAATAATCCGAATGCCAAAGTCATCGCTGTGGATCCAAATGTCATTCCGCTAGGCTCCAAAGTCCACGTGGAAGGCTATGGATATGCCATTGCTGCAGATACCGGTTCAGCGATTAAAGGGAACAAAATAGACGTCTTTTTCCCAGAGAAATCATCGGCGTACCGATGGGGAAATAAAACAGTCAAAATTAAAATCTTAAATTAATATATACTTATGTATTCAGAGGGTTTTGCGCCCTCTGTTTTTTTCGTTATAATAGACAAAGTGCATTTTCTGCTTATTAGACGCTCGATATAAGAAAAAGTTTCATGAATATACAAAAGTTTTTATTTTGTCTTGGAGGAAATAATGAAAATTAAAGAGATCATTGTGGTCGAGGGGCGTGACGATACGGCCCGCATCAAATTGGCTGTTGATGCAGACACAATTGAAACAAATGGTTCAGCCATCGATGATCATGTGATTGACCAAATCCGTTTGGCCCAGAAGACCAGAGGCGTCATTATTTTAACGGATCCGGACTTTCCGGGAGAGAAGATTCGCAAAACCATCTCAGAGGCTGTACCCGGCTGTAAGCATGCATTTTTGCCAAAGCATCTTGCCAAACCTAAAAACAAGCGGGGAATTGGTGTGGAGCATGCATCGGTTGAAAGCATTAGGGCATGTTTAGAAAATGTGCATGAGGAGATGGAAGCGCAGCCGAGTGACATTTCAGCTGAGGATTTGATTCATGCCGGACTAATAGGCGGACCTGCGGCCAAACGCCGCCGGGAACGACTGGGTGATCTGTTGAAAATCGGCTATACAAATGGCAAACAGCTTCAAAAACGGCTGCAAATGTTTCAAATTAAAAAAAGTGATTTTATGAGTGCGCTCGATACCGTTATGCGGGAGGAACAGAATGAATAAAGATATTGCGACACCGATTAGAACGAAAGAGATACTGAAGAAATACGGTTTTTCTTTTAAAAAGAGCTTAGGACAGAATTTCTTAATTGATACGAACATTTTAAACAGAATTGTCGATCACGCGGAAGTGACGGAGAAAACAGGTGTCATTGAAATCGGCCCGGGAATCGGGGCTTTAACCGAACAGCTTGCCAAGCGGGCGAAAAAGGTCGTGGCATTTGAGATTGACCAGCGACTATTGCCGATTCTGAAGGATACACTGTCACCTTACGACAATGTCACTGTCATTCATCAGGACGTGTTAAAGGCTGATGTCAAATCAGTCATTGAAGAACAATTTCAAGATTGTGATGAGATCATGGTAGTTGCCAACCTTCCTTATTACGTAACAACACCGATTATCATGAAACTGCTTGAAGAACACCTTCCGCTGAAAGGGATTGTGGTCATGCTGCAAAAAGAAGTGGCTGAGCGCATGGCGGCTGATCCTTCATCTAAGGAATACGGCTCGCTTTCAATCGCGGTGCAGTTTTATACAGAAGCCAAAACGGTGATGATCGTTCCGAAAACCGTATTTGTTCCTCAGCCTAATGTCGATTCCGCAGTCATCCGTCTGATTCTCCGAGACGGCCCGGCAGTGGACGTGGAAAACGAATCCTTTTTCTTTCAGCTCATCAAGGCAAGCTTTGCACAGCGTCGTAAAACGCTGCTCAATAACTTAGTTAACAATCTGCCTGAAGGAAAAGCGCAAAAATCAACGATTGAGCAAGTGCTCGAAGAAACAAATATTGACGGTAAGCGCCGAGGCGAATCCCTGTCTATTGAGGAGTTCGCAGCGCTGTCTAACGGATTGTATAAAGCCCTTTTCTAAAAGGGCTTTTTGTTTTGCGCACCACATGGACTGCCGCTACATAGGCTAGAGAAGGACCTTTCATTCAATGATAAGAAAAAACTTGGACTCAGCGAAAAAAGGCGCTTTCTCAAGGCTCTTTCTTTCATGATGAGGCTTAGTCTATGTGTGGAGTGAGGAACGTGCAATTTCAAATAGGGGATATGGTAGCCAGAAAATCCTATCAGATGGATGTTTTGTTTCGAATTATAAGAATAGAGCAAACAAGCAAAGGAAATTCAATTGCCATTTTGCATGGAGATGAAGTCAGGCTGATTGCTGATTCGGATTTTTCTGATCTGGTAGCAGTGAAAAAAGATGAGCAGATGATGCGGAAAAAGAAAGATGAGAGCAGAATGAATGAGTCGCTCGAATTGCTCCGCCAGGATTATAAACTGCTCAGAGAAAAACAGGAGTACTATGCGACAAGCCAATATCAGCATCAGGAGCATTATTTCCATATGCCGGGCAAAGTGCTTCATCTGGATGGTGACGAAGCATATCTGAAAAAATGCCTGAATGTCTATAAAAAAATTGGAGTGCCGGTCTATGGCATCCATTGCCATGAAAAGAAAATGTCTGCTTCTATTGAAGAATTGCTCGACAAATATCGACCTGATATCCTGGTGATCACAGGGCATGATGCGTATTCGAAGCAAAAGGGCGGTATTGATGATTTGAATGCGTACAGACATTCTAAGCACTTTGTTGAAACTGTTCAAACAGCCCGAAAAAAGATCCCTCACTTAGATCAGCTTGTTATTTTTGCGGGGGCCTGCCAATCCCATTTTGAATCACTCATCAGAGCGGGTGCGAATTTTGCAAGTTCACCGTCAAGAGTCAATATTCATGCGCTTGATCCGGTATATATCGTCGCGAAGATCAGCTTTACGCCGTTTATGGAACGGATTAATGTATGGGAAGTGCTCCGTAATACGCTGACAAGAGAGAAAGGGCTTGGAGGTATTGAAACAAGAGGAGTTCTGAGAATTGGTATGCCTTATAAGTCCAATTAACAGTTGAAAACCTGCATAGGAGAGCTATGCGGGTTTTTTATTTTACATAATGATACATAATTTACCGAAACTTGCGGAACATAATTGAGGAATCATAGAATTTTGTCAAAATAATTTTATTGACAACGTCTTATTAACGTTGATATAATTTAAATTTTATTTGACAAAAATGGGCTCGTGTTGTACAATAAATGTAGTGAGGTGGATGCAATGGCGAAGACGTTGTCCGATATTAAAAGATCGCTTGATGGGAATTTAGGTAAAAGGCTGACGTTAAAAGCAAACGGTGGCCGCCGAAAAACGATTGAGCGTTCGGGCATTTTAGCTGAGACGTACCCTTCTGTTTTTGTGATACAACTAGATCAAGACGAGAACTCGTTTGAAAGAGTTTCATACAGTTATGCTGATATTTTGACTGAGACTGTTGAGCTGACATTTAATGATGACGCCGCAAGCTCAGTGGCATTTTAACGGGCAGTGAACCTTTTGTTTACTGCTTTTTGTTTTGCCCTTTTTTGGTTTCCAGTAATTTAAACGAAAGTTCCATCTGATTTAACAAAAGATAAAACAGTCACATATTATCGTGACGTGCACGAATGGCTATCACTTCTAAAAAAGGGGTTGTTTCGTTTGGGCAGACGTCGTGGAGTTATGTCAGATGAGTTTAAATATGAGCTGGCTAAAGACCTTGGTTTTTATGACACAGTAAAAAATGGAGGCTGGGGTGAAATTCGGGCCCGCGATGCCGGTAACATGGTGAAGCGTGCTATTGAAATCGCCGAACAGCAAATGGCTCAGAATCAGAATAACCGATAAGGATGTGACCCGGGGGACGTGCTGTTCCCTGGTTTTTTTATTTTGGATATAAATACATAATGGGCTGAATATGGATATGTTCATCCTGTACTTCAAATGTGATACAATGTTCATACTTATGTTTAGATGGAGAAGTAGGTGAAAGCTATGCGTATTTTAGAAAAAGCGCCAGCTAAGATCAATCTGTCACTTGACGTCACCCGAAAACGCCCGGATGGCTATCATGAAGTCGAAATGATCATGACGACAATTGATTTAGCTGATCGAATTGAATTGACGGAGCTTGCAGAGGATGAAGTGAGGGTTTCCTCCCACAACCGATTTGTGCCTGATGACCAAAGAAACTTAGCTTATCAGGCTGCCAAGCTGATCAAGGACAGATACAACGTGAAAAAGGGAGTTTCCATCATGATTACGAAGGTAATTCCGGTGGCTGCCGGTCTTGCCGGCGGAAGCAGTGATGCGGCGGCGACACTCAGAGGGCTGAACAGACTGTGGAATTTAAATCTGTCCGCGGAAACGCTTGCTGAGCTTGGAGCGGAAATTGGCTCTGACGTTTCATTTTGTGTCTATGGCGGAACTGCATTAGCAACAGGGCGCGGCGAGAAAATTAAACATATCAGCACGCCTCCGCACTGCTGGGTCATTTTAGCGAAGCCGACAATCGGTGTTTCAACTGCTGAAGTGTACAGAGCGCTGAAACTGGATGGTATAGAGCATCCCGATGTACAAGGCATGATCGAGGCGATAGAAGAGAAGAGTTTTCAGAAGATGTGCAGCCGTTTAGGCAATGTGCTTGAATCTGTTACACTCGATATGCATCCTGAAGTTGCAATGATCAAAAACCAGATGAAACGCTTTGGTGCAGATGCCGTGTTAATGAGCGGGAGCGGCCCGACAGTGTTTGGACTGGTTCAGTATGAGTCGAAGGTGCAGAGAATTTATAACGGGTTAAGAGGCTTCTGCGATCAAGTTTATGCGGTGAGAATGATCGGCGAACAGAACGCTCTTGATTAAATCCGTATGTTAAGTTATATTGATCTTAAAATATTCGGATTTTGGGGGTAAGTTCATGAAGTTTCGTCGCAGCGGCAGATTGGTGGACTTAACAAATTATTTGTTAACCCATCCGCACGAGTTAATACCGCTAACCTTTTTCTCTGAGCGGTATGAATCTGCAAAATCATCGATCAGTGAAGATTTAACAATTATTAAACAAACCTTTGAACAGCAGGGGATTGGTACTTTGCTTACTGTTCCCGGGGCTGCCGGAGGCGTTAAATATATTCCGAAAATGAAGCAGGCTGAAGCTGAAGAGTTTGTGCAGACACTTGGACAGTCGCTGGCAAATCCTGAGCGTATCCTTCCGGGCGGTTATGTATATTTAACGGATATCTTAGGAAAGCCATCTGTACTCTCCAAGGTAGGGAAGCTGTTTGCTTCCGTGTTTGCAGAGCGCGAAATTGATGTTGTCATGACCGTTGCCACGAAAGGCATCCCTCTTGCGTATGCAGCTGCAAGCTATTTGAATGTGCCTGTTGTGATCGTTCGTAAAGACAATAAGGTAACAGAGGGCTCCACAGTCAGCATTAATTACGTTTCAGGCTCCTCAAACCGTATTCAAACAATGTCACTTGCGAAAAGAAGCATGAAAACGGGTTCAAACGTACTCATTATTGATGACTTTATGAAAGCAGGCGGCACCATTAATGGTATGATTAATCTGTTGGATGAGTTTAACGCAAATGTGGCGGGAATCGGCGTCTTAGTTGAAGCCGAAGGAGTAGATGAACGTCTTGTTGACGAATATATGTCACTTCTTACTCTTTCAACCATCAACATGAAAGAGAAGTCCATTGAAATTCAGAATGGCAATTTTCTGCGTTTTTTTAAAGACAATCTTTTAAAGAATGGAGAGACAGAATCATGACAAAAGCAGTCCACACAAAACATGCCCCAGCGGCAATCGGACCTTATTCACAAGGGATTATCGTCAACAATATGTTTTACAGCTCAGGCCAAATCCCTTTGACTCCTTCAGGCGAAATGGTGAACGGCGATATTAAGGAGCAGACTCATCAAGTATTCAGCAATTTAAAGGCGGTTCTGGAAGAAGCGGGTGCTTCTTTTGAAACAGTTGTAAAAGCAACTGTATTTATCGCGGATATGGAACAGTTTGCGGAAGTAAATGAAGTGTACGGACAATACTTTGACACTCACAAACCGGCGAGATCTTGTGTTGAAGTCGCGAGACTCCCGAAGGATGCGTTAGTCGAGATTGAAGTTATTGCACTGGTGAAATAATAAGAAAAGTGATTCTGGGAGAGCCCGGGATCACTTTTTTATTTACCTTATGCCCGAAATGAAAGCTTTATGACCTAATTGTGTAACTATATCCTATTTTTTCAAAAAATATTTTAAAAACGAGCAGGATTTCAGAAAAAATCGTGGAATTGATACACTAATGCTTTTATATAGGGAAAAGGTGGTGAACTACTGTGGAAGTTACTGACGTAAGATTACGCCGCGTGAATACCGATGGTCGCATGAGAGCGATTGCATCCATCACGCTGGATCACGAATTTGTTGTACATGATATTCGTGTGATTGATGGAAACAATGGTCTTTTCGTTGCGATGCCGAGTAAACGCACCCCTGATGGAGAGTTCCGCGATATTGCTCATCCTATTAATTCAAGCACGCGAGGAAAGATTCAAGATGCCGTGTTAAATGAGTATCATCGTCTGGGTGACACTGAAGCATTAGAATTCGAAGAAGCTGGAGCTTCTTAAAAAATAACCAAAAAGCAAGGACTGCTGAAAGGGCTAACATAAGCCTTTTGCCGGCGGTCCTTTTTTAATTCTGATTTTTCAAACTTAGTTGCACTCAATAGAAAATTCTTGCACTTCATGAAGTCTCCTTGAAATCAGAAGATATTTAGGATATATTTTTCTATGGATAAAAGGGATATTGGAGGCCAATAAATGGATAAGCGGTTTGCAGTTGTTTTAGCGGCTGGACAAGGAACGAGAATGAAATCGAAGCTTTATAAAGTCCTTCATCCAGTTTGCGGTAAGCCTATGGTAGAGCACGTCGTGGACGAAGCCTTAAAATTATCTTTATCAAAGCTTGTCACGATTGTTGGACATGGTGCGGAAGAAGTGAAAAAGCAGCTTGGTGATAAAAGCGAGTACGCGCTTCAAGCAGAACAGCTTGGCACTGCTCATGCTGTAAAACAGGCACAGCCATTTCTTGCTGACGAAAAAGGCGTCACAATTGTCATTTGCGGAGATACGCCGCTTTTGACAGCAGAGACGATGGAACAGATGCTGAAAGAACATACACAAAGAGAAGCGAAAGCTACGATTTTAACTGCGGTTGCAGAAGATCCAACTGGATACGGCCGCATTATTCGCAGCGAAAACGGAGCGGTTCAAAAAATCGTTGAGCATAAGGACGCCTCTGAAGAAGAACGTCTTGTAACTGAGATCAACACCGGTACGTATTGTTTTGACAATGAAGCGCTATTTCGGGCTATTGATCAGGTGTCTAATGATAATGCCCAAGGCGAGTATTATTTGCCGGATGTCATAGAGATTCTTAAAAATGAAGGCGAAACTGTTGCCGCTTACCAGACTGGTAATTTCCAAGAAACGCTCGGAGTTAATGATAGAGTTGCTCTCTCTCAGGCAGAACAATTTATGAAAGAGCGCATTAATAAACGGCATATGCAAAATGGCGTGACGTTGATCGACCCGATGAATACGTATATTTCTCCTGACGCTGTTATCGGAAGCGATACTGTGATTTACCCTGGAACTGTGATTAAAGGTGAGGTGCAAATCGGAGAAGATACGATTATTGGCCCTCATACGGAGATTATGAATAGTGCCATTGGCAGCCGTACGGTTATTAAACAATCGGTAGTCAATCACAGTAAAGTGGGGAATGATGTAAACATAGGACCTTTTGCTCACATCAGACCTGATTCTGTCATCGGGAATGAAGTGAAGATCGGGAATTTTGTAGAAATTAAAAAGACTCAATTCGGAGACCGAAGCAAGGCATCTCATCTAAGCTATGTCGGCGATGCTGAGGTAGGCACTGATGTAAACCTGGGCTGCGGTTCAATTACTGTCAATTATGATGGAAAGAATAAGTATTTGACAAAAATTGAAGATGGCGCGTTTATCGGCTGCAATTCCAACTTGGTTGCCCCTGTCACAGTCGGAGAAGGCGCTTATGTGGCGGCAGGTTCAACTGTTACGGAAGATGTACCTGGAAAAGCACTTGCTATTGCCAGAGCGAGACAAGTAAATAAAGACGATTATGTGAAAAATATTCATAAAAAATAATCCTAAATTCGGAGGTTTATCCATGTCTAATCAATACGGAGATAAGAATTTAAAGATTTTTTCTTTGAATTCGAATCCAGAGCTTGCAAAAGAAATCGCAGATATAGTTGGAGTTCAATTAGGGAAATGTTCTGTCACAAGATTTAGTGACGGGGAAGTCCAAATTAATATCGAAGAAAGTATTCGCGGATGTGATTGTTACATCATCCAGTCTACAAGTGACCCCGTTAACGAGCATATTATGGAACTGCTGATTATGGTAGATGCGTTAAAACGCGCTTCTGCAAAAACGATTAACATTGTTATTCCTTATTACGGTTATGCGCGTCAAGACAGAAAAGCAAGATCCCGTGAGCCAATCACAGCTAAACTTTTCGCTAACCTGCTTGAAACAGCCGGTGCGACTCGTGTGATTGCACTTGACCTGCATGCGCCGCAAATTCAAGGATTCTTTGATATACCGATTGACCACTTAATGGGTGTTCCGATTTTAGGAGAATATTTTGAAGGCAAAAATCTTGAAGATATCGTCATTGTTTCACCAGACCATGGCGGTGTGACACGTGCCCGCAAACTGGCTGACCGACTAAAAGCGCCAATTGCGATTATCGATAAACGCCGTCCGCGTCCAAACGTGGCGGAAGTCATGAATATTGTAGGTAACATCGAAGGGAAGACTGCTATCCTCATCGATGACATTATTGATACTGCAGGTACGATTACACTTGCTGCTAATGCGCTCGTTGAAAACGGAGCGAAAGAAGTATATGCATGCTGTACACACCCTGTACTATCAGGCCCTGCGGTAGAACGGATTAATAATTCAACAATTAAAGAGCTTGTTGTGACAAACAGCATCAAGCTTCCTGAAGAAAAGAAAATTGAACGCTTTAAGCAGCTTTCAGTCGGACCGCTTCTGGCCGAAGCGATTATTCGCGTTCATGAGCAGCAATCAGTCAGCTATCTGTTCAGCTAAACCATTTTTCGAGGTTTAAATCCTTATCGTTATGGGTATTGTTTGTAATAGGACAACTAAAACGACAATAGGATGGTGCTGAATATGGCAACTTTAACGGCAAAAGAAAGAACGGACTTTACTCGTTCGTCTCTTCGGAATATCCGTACTTCAGGACATGTTCCAGGTATCATATATGGGAAGGATACGGGCAACAAACCTGTGTCATTAGACAGTGTGGAGCTCATCAAAACGCTGAGGGACGAAGGCAAAAATGCAGTCATTACGCTTGAGGTCAGCGGAGAAAAACACTCAGTCATGGTAACAGACCTGCAGACGGACCCGTTGAAAAATGAAATCACTCATGCTGATTTTCAAGTAGTTAATATGAGTGAGGACATTGAAGTGGAAGTTCCGATTCATCTGACCGGAGAAGCCATTGGAGTGAAAAACGGAGGCGTACTGCAGCAGCCGTTATATGCACTTACTGTAAAGGCCAAGCCAAAAGCCATTCCGCAAACGATCGAGGCCGATATTACAAGCCTCGATGTAAATGAAGTACTGACGATTGCGGATTTGCCTGCTGGCGATGACTACTCCTTTAATCATGAATCAGATGAGGTTGTGGCTTCAATCCTTCCTCCGCAGCAGCAGGAAGCAGCTGAGGTCGATGAAGAGGAATCTGCCGATGCTCAGCCAGAAGGTGAAAACGAACAATAATAGCTTAAGGCGTAACCCTCCCGCGGTTACGTCTTTTGTGCTAGAATGAGAAGAATTATAGCCCGTTTATGAAGACGGGAGTTATGTGACTAAGGGAGGATTCGCCATGCTTGTGATTGCCGGTCTCGGAAACCCGGGGAAGAACTATGAAAATACACGGCATAATGTCGGATTTATGGTGATAGATCAGCTTGCAAAGGAATGGAATATAGAGCTGAATCAAAATAAATTTAACGGATTATACGGAACCGGATTTGTTTCCGGCAAAAAGGTTCTACTTGTTAAACCGCTTACATATATGAATTTATCAGGAGAATGTTTGCGGCCTTTAATGGACTACTATGATATCGATAACGAAGATTTGACAGTCATTTACGACGACCTTGACCTTCCTACTGGCAAGATCCGTTTAAGAACGAAAGGAAGCGCCGGAGGGCACAATGGCATCAAATCACTGATCCAGCATCTTGGAACATCCGAGTTTGACCGTATCCGCATCGGAATCGGCCGGCCTGTAAACGGCATGAAGGTCGTTGATTATGTGTTAGGCTCCTTTACCAAGGAGGAGGCACCTGAGATCGAAGAAGCGGTTGATAAATCTGTGAAGGCTTGTGAGGCTTCTTTGAGTAAACCGTTTTTAGAAGTCATGAACGAATTTAACGCAAAGGTATAAAATGTAACAACAAAGTCCATACTACACCAAAATGACTTTTTCATCAGGAGGTCCCTTGTATGGCTTTGCATTATTATTGTCGTCATTGCGGAGTGAAAGTAGGCAGTCTCGAATCTTCAATGGTATCGACAGATTCACTTGGATTTCAGCACTTAACAAATGAGGAAAGAAACGATATGATTTCTTATAAGGAAAATGGAGATGTCCATGTTTTGACGATATGTGAAGACTGCCAAGAGGCGCTTGACCGAAATCCACATTACCACGAATATCACACATTTATTCAATAAAAAGCTTTGGTGTAGACACTAGACCAAAGCGTTTTTCTGTTCTCGCAGGAAACAGAGAGGAGGGGCCATATGGACAACATTCAAACCTTTATAAAAGAAAGCGATGACTTTAAATCCATCATCAACGGTTTACACGAGGGCCTGAAGGAACAGCTGCTCGCGGGTCTGTCGGGTTCCGCGCGTTCTGTTTTTACTTCTGCTCTGGCTAATGAAACGAATAAGCCTATCTTTCTAATCACCCATAACTTATATCAAGCCCAGAAAGTAACAGATGATCTGACTTCACTTCTAGAGGATCGGTCTGTCCTTTTGTACCCCGTCAATGAACTCATTTCATCAGAAATCGCAGTTGCAAGCCCTGAATTGCGGGCGCAGCGATTAGATGTCATTAATAGACTAACGAATGGAGAAGCGCCAATTGTCGTTGCTCCGGTAGCTGCAATCAGAAGAATGCTGCCGCCTGTAGAGGTGTGGAAAAGCAGCCAGATGCTCATTCAAGTAGGCCATGATATCGAACCTGACCAGCTTGCCTCACGGCTGGTAGAGGTAGGGTATGAGCGGTCTGATATGGTTTCTGCGCCCGGGGAATTCAGTATTCGCGGTGGAATCATTGACATTTATCCGTTGACTTCAGAGAATCCGGTGAGAATTGAACTTTTTGACACCGAGGTGGATTCAATCCGCAGCTTTAATTCAGATGATCAGCGGTCAATTGAGACCCTTACCTCGATCAATATCGGTCCCGCGAAGGAATTAATTATCAGACCGGAAGAAAAAGCGCGGGCGATGGAGAAAATCGATAGTGGTCTTGCCGCGAGCTTGAAAAAATTAAAGGCTGACAAACAAAAAGAAATACTTCATGCGAATATTTCTCACGATAAAGAACGCTTGTCTGAAGGCCAGACAGATCAGGAGCTCGTGAAGTATCTCTCATATTTCTATGAAAAGCCTGCTAGTTTACTAGATTATACACCTGATAATACACTTCTGATTTTGGATGAAGTCAGTCGGATTCATGAGATGGAAGAACAGCTTCAAAAAGAAGAAGCGGAGTTTATAACAAATCTTCTTGAGGAAGGGAAGATTTTGCATGACATTCGTTTGTCATTCAGCTTCCAAAAAATAGTGGCTGAGCAAAAACGGCCTCTGCTGTACTACTCTTTATTTTTGCGGCATGTACACCATACGAGCCCGCAAAATATCGTCAATGTGTCAGGCCGGCAAATGCAGAGTTTCCATGGCCAAATGAACGTGCTTGCGGGCGAAATGGAGCGTTTTAAAAAATCAAATTTCACTGTTGTGTTCTTAGGAGCAAACAAGGAACGTACGCAGAAATTGTCATCTGTTTTGGCTGATTATGATATCGAGGCCGCCATGACAGACAGCAAAAAAGCGCTTGTTCAGGGACAGGTCTATATCATGGAAGGCGAGCTCCAATCGGGATTTGAGCTGCCGTTAATGAAGCTTGCCGTTATCACGGAAGAAGAACTGTTCAAAAACCGTGTAAAGAAGAAGCCGCGAAAACAGAAGCTTACCAATGCAGAGCGCATCAAAAGCTATTCTGAGCTTCAAATTGGAGATTATGTCGTTCATATTAATCACGGGATCGGAAAATACCTGGGGATTGAAACTCTTGAAATCAACGGCATTCATAAAGACTATTTAAATATACATTATCAGGGCAGTGACAAGCTTTACGTCCCTGTAGAACAAATTGATCAGGTCCAAAAATATGTTGGCTCCGAAGGAAAAGAGCCAAAGCTGTATAAATTAGGCGGAAGTGAATGGAAGCGGGTCAAGAAAAAAGTAGAGACATCCGTTCAGGATATTGCTGATGACTTAATTAAGCTGTATGCCGAAAGAGAAGCGAGCAAGGGCTATGCGTTTTCTCCTGACCATGAGATGCAGCGTGAATTCGAATCGGCTTTCCCTTATCAAGAGACTGAGGATCAGCTCCGTTCTATTCACGAAATCAAAAAAGACATGGAAAGAGAACGTCCGATGGACCGCTTGCTGTGCGGAGATGTGGGCTACGGTAAAACAGAGGTTGCCATACGTGCCGCGTTTAAGGCGATCGGTGACGGAAAGCAGGTAGCTCTGCTCGTTCCGACAACCATTTTGGCACAGCAGCACTATGAAACCATAAAAGAGCGCTTCCAGGACTATCCGATTAATATCGGCCTTCTCAGCAGGTTCAGAACGAGAAAAGAAGCAAACGAAACAATCAAAGGGCTGAAAAATGGAACGGTTGATATCGTCATCGGGACGCATCGGCTGCTATCAAAGGATGTCGTGTATAAAGACTTAGGGCTCCTCATCATTGATGAAGAGCAGCGTTTCGGTGTAACCCATAAAGAAAAGATCAAGCAAATAAAAGCCAATGTTGATGTATTAACGTTAACAGCAACGCCGATTCCGCGTACGCTGCATATGTCTATGCTTGGCGTAAGGGACCTTTCAGTCATCGAGACTCCGCCGGAAAATCGCTTCCCCGTACAGACGTATGTTGTGGAATATAACGGCGCTCTTGTCAGAGAGGCGATTGAACGTGAGCTTGCACGCGGAGGCCAGGTCTATTTCTTGTACAACCGGGTAGAGGACATTGAGCGGAAAGCGGATGAAATTTCAATGCTAGTCCCTGACGCGAAGGTAGCATATGCGCATGGGAAAATGACAGAAAATGAATTAGAAACCGTTATGCTAAGCTTCCTTGAAGGAGAATCAGACGTTCTCGTCAGCACAACCATTATCGAAACTGGCGTGGACATCCCAAACGTCAATACGCTGATCGTATTTGACGCCGACAAGATGGGACTTTCTCAGCTTTACCAGCTGCGGGGGCGTGTCGGCCGTTCTAACCGTGTGGCGTATGCGTACTTCACGTATCGCCGGGATAAAGTGCTGACAGAAGTGGCTGAAAAAAGGCTGCAGGCTATTAAAGAATTCACAGAGTTAGGTTCCGGTTTTAAAATCGCAATGCGTGACTTAACGATTCGCGGAGCCGGGAATCTTCTTGGTGCCCAGCAGCATGGCTTCATCGATTCGGTCGGATTTGACCTCTATTCACAAATGCTGAAGGAGGCCATTGAGGAGCGTAAAGGAGACACAGCGAAGACAGAGCAGTTTGAAACAGAAATTGATGTCGAGCTTGATGCGTATATTCCGGAAACTTATATTCAAGACGGCAAACAGAAAATTGATATGTATAAACGCTTCAGGTCTGTGGCGACAATCGAAGAGAAGAATGAGCTTCAAGATGAAATGATCGACCGCTTTGGAAACTATCCAAAAGAAGTCGAATACTTGTTTACTGTTGCAGAAATGAAAGTCTATGCGAGACAGGAACGTGTCGAGCTGATTAAGCAGGATAAAGATGCTGTCAGATTGACGATTTCTGAAGAAGCAAGTGCTGAAATTGACGGGCAGAAGCTGTTTGAGCTTGGCAATCAATATGGCAGACAAATCGGACTGGGAATGGAAGGGAAAAAACTCAAAATCTCCATACAGACGAAAGGCCGTAGTGCTGATGAATGGCTCGACACCGTGCTGGGCATGCTGAAGGGCTTAAAAGATGTGAAGAAGCAAACCATTTCATCAACGTAAATTTTGTTACTCTCTGGTGTATATTACATTTGATGTGACGGATACTAATTTCAAGCGAGGCGGAAGGTACATAAAGTAACTGCTTTAGGTCTTTCCCACATGTATATACCATCAAATGAAAGAGAGGCACCAGAGATGAAAGCAACCGGTATCGTACGTCGTATTGATGACTTAGGTCGGGTCGTGATTCCTAAAGAAATTCGAAGAACTCTGAGAATCAGGGAAGGCGATCCGCTTGAGATTTTTGTAGATCGTGACGGAGAAGTGATTTTGAAAAAGTACTCTCCGATCAGTGAGCTTGGAGACTTTGCAAAGGAGTATGCAGACGCGCTTTACGACAGCCTCGGCCATTCAGTGCTGATTTGTGATCGTGATGTATATATTGCCGTGTCCGGCAGCTCCAAAAAAGATTACTTAAACAAGTCAATCAGCGAAATGCTGGAAAGAACAATGGATCAGCGCAGCTCCGTGCTTGAGAGTGATGCGAAATCAGTACAGCTTGTGAATGGAATTGATGAGGACATGAATTCTTATACTGTAGGCCCAATTGTGGCGAACGGTGATCCGATAGGTGCTGTGGTGATCTTTTCAAAAGATCAGACAATGGGCGAAGTAGAGCATAAAGCCGTTGAAACAGCAGCTGGATTTTTGGCTCGTCAAATGGAACAGTAGGTCTTATTCCTTTCTTCGAAAATAGGTATGTAAAGAACAGCTCTCCTTGGGACGCTGTTCTTTTTCATGCGTGCCGAAAAAGGAATCCAAGGGTTGGGATGTGGTATAATAACCTCGTTTTTATTTGTGCCGCGGTAATACGTGAACCGTATTGCCCCTGACGTTGGGAAGGAGCTTTTGGATGGACGATTCAATAGGCGTTAAACGGCATTGGATTTGGCAGGGGGCTTTTGTTTTAATTCTGGCAGGCATCATCACAAAAATTTTAAGCGCTGTTTACAGAGTCCCGTTTCAAAACATTGTCGGCGATGTTGGATTTTATATATATCAGCAGGTATATCCCTTTCTTGGTATTGCGGTCATGCTGTCCACATCAGGATTTCCAGTCATTATTTCAAAGCTGATGAATGATTATAGTGAAAAAAATCATCACACCATATTAAAAATATCAGCGTTGTTTTTGTCTTTAATCGGTATTTTATTATTTCTTTGTTTATATCTGGGTGCTGTTCCTATTGCACTCTTTATGGGAGATTCGCATCTAGCCGTGTTAATTCAAGTGGCCGCATACGCGTTTCTGCTGTTCCCATTTGTCGCGTTGCTTAGAGGCGGTTTTCAGGGGCGGCACGAAATGCTCCCTTCAGCCTTATCACAGATGACAGAGCAGTTTCTGCGTGTTGCGGTGCTCTTGGGTTTATCATTTTGGCTCGTGAAAAAGGGAGCCTCGCTTTATACTGCGGGAGCGGCAGCCGCTTCAGGCTCTCTTGCCGGAAGTTTGGTTGCATTGATAATACTGGGTTTTTTTTGGTTCAAAACGAAAAGAGACAACCAAACGGATAGGCAAAACGAAAATGTCATCACAACAAAAGAATTGACGAAAAAACTGCTTTTATATTCGGTTACAATTTGTGTAAGCAGTTTGCTGCTTTTGTTTATCCAGCTCGTTGATGCTTTGAATTTATATGCATTGCTTTCGGGTGGTGAGGCAAGCGAAGAAGCAAAACGCTTAAAGGGGATCTATGATCGGGGACAACCCTTGCTGCAGCTCGGCTCAGTTTTTGCCGTAAGCATTGCGACGTCACTCGTTCCGTATATTTCTATGGCTGTAAAAAACAAAGAGCTGAAGATCATGAAAGAAAAAATCACGTCATCTTTGAAACTATGCCTTGTGCTCGGTACAGGCGCATCGGCTGGGTTGATTTGCATTCTAAAGCCGGTAAATATCATGCTGTTTCAAAATGGAGAAGGGACAGGTGCGTTACAAGTATTTAGCTGCTCCATTTTGTTTGCATCCTTGGCGGTAACGGCAGC
Organism: Bacillus sp. FJAT-14266; assembly: GCF_001719225.1. Lineage (NCBI taxonomy): Bacteria > Bacillati > Bacillota > Bacilli > Caryophanales > Bacillaceae > Bacillus > Bacillus sp. FJAT-14266. Next base: position 117,198 of record NZ_CP017072.1, on the reverse strand, counting down.
GGCAGTCTTACAGGGAGCGGGGTACACAGTTTTTCCTGCGATAGCGGTGGGCGCGGGTGTTGCAGTGAAATGGGTGTTAAACACACTTTTGGTTCCGCGCTATGGGATTGAAGGCGCATCGCTTGCGACAGCTGCTTCCTTTGCGGCTGTCGCCGGCCTTAACTTGTATCAGCTTCGGCAAAAGGAATGGCTCGATAAGCTTAGAGGCGTTTTGATTCCGATTATTGGATCTGCTCTTTTGATGTCAGCTGTTTTGCTTGCGTATACGCGTCTCTGGACTTTCTTGTTTCCTGCAACAGGAAGAGGAGCGGCTGTGATTGAGAGTCTTTCTGCTGTTGCCATTGGTGGCGCGGTGTTTATTTATTGTATGATGAGATTGGGAATATTTACAGATGAAGAGCTGAACAGTGTGCCATTCGGCAGCAAGTTAAGCAAATTCATGAGAAGGAGAGAACAAAATGGCGGGTAAAATTACAGTCGTGGGACTTGGTGCCGGAGACATGGACCAGTTGACAATTGGCATACACAAGCTGCTGACGAAGGCAGATACGCTGTATGTCAGAACCAAGGATCATCCTTTAATTGAGGAGCTTGAAAAAGAAACGAAGAACATCCGTTACTTTGACGATATATATGAGAAACATGATCAGTTCGAGGCGGTATATGAAGAAATTGCAGATATCCTCTTTGAAGCGGCGCGACGTGAGGACGTGGTTTATGCTGTGCCGGGACACCCTTTTGTCGCAGAAAAAACAGTTCAGCTGCTGACGGAGCGGCAGGAAAAGGAAAACGTTCAAGTGAAAGTCGCGGGGGGACAAAGTTTCCTTGATGCCACATTCAATGCCTTGCAAATTGACCCGATTGAAGGTTTTCAATTTGTGGATGCCGGCACATTGTCCGCGGACGAGCTTGAGCTCAGACATCATCTGATCATATGTCAGGTTTACGACCAAATGACGGCTTCTGAAGTCAAGCTGACATTGATGGAGAAGCTGCCTGATGATTATGAGGTTGTCATTGTGACTGCAGCAGGCAGCTGTGGCGAGGAGATCAGGACAGTGCCATTATTTGAGCTGGACCGCAATGTCGCCTTGAACAACTTAACAAGTGTGTATATTCCGCCGATTAAAGAAGAGAAGCTGCTTTATCACGAATTCTCCACGTTCCGAAGCATCATCAGAGAGCTTCGCGGACCTAATGGATGTCCGTGGGATAAAAAGCAGACGCATCAGTCATTAAAGCAGTACATGATTGAAGAATGTTATGAGCTTCTCGAAGCTATTGACGAAGAAGACACAGACCATATGATCGAAGAGCTTGGCGACGTTTTGCTTCAGGTCTTGCTTCACGCGCAAATTGGTGAAGATGAAGGTTATTTCACAATTGATGATGTCATAAAAGGAATCAGTGAAAAAATGGTCCGAAGACATCCCCATGTGTTTAAAGATGTTAAGGTTCAGGATGAAAACGATGTTTTGGCCAATTGGGAAGATATAAAAAAGGCCGAAAAAAATACATCTGAATCATCGTTACTAGACAGCGTACCGAAAACCCTTCCAGCTCTTTCGAAAGCTGCTAAATTGCAGAAAAAAGCAGCGAAGGTCGGTTTTGACTGGGAAGACGTCAGCGATATTTGGGAGAAGGTAAGTGAGGAAATGAAGGAATTTTCTTCTGAGGTTTCTGAAGCTCCTCACGAACACAATCTTAAAGCTGAGTTTGGCGACATTTTGTTCGCGCTGGTGAATGTAGCCCGCTTCTACAAAATAGAGCCAGAGGAAGCGCTGGCCATGACTAATGACAAATTCCGGAGACGGTTCTCGTACATTGAGGAAACAGCGAAGGAAGAGGGAGTCGAGTTGGCTGATATGTCCCTTGAGGACATGGACAAACTGTGGAATGAAGCAAAAGAAACTGAGAGGAGATCATAGATATGAGATTAGATAAATTTTTGAAAGTATCACGGCTGATCAAACGGCGTACACTAGCGAAGGAAGTAGCTGACCAAGGACGAATCTCTATTAACGGAAACCAAGCTAAAGCAAGCTCTGACGTAAAACCGGGAGATGAACTAACGGTCCGCTTCGGCCAAAAGCTTGTAACGGTTCAAGTTAATGAATTGAAAGACACGACGAAAAAAGAAGAAGCTGCAAACATGTACACGATTCTAAAAGAAGAAAAACTCGGCGAATAGGCTTGTTCTAAAAAAATCCCCTACCTCATACAATGCAGTAATAATGCTAAAAGTATCGAGGATATGGGGGCTGAATAGATGAATTCATATTATGATCAAAAAGGTTCTTCGTCTGTTCCGGAACAACATGATGTGACAATGAAAGGCCGGAAGCATTTAGATATTTCTGGGGTTAAGCATGTGGAGAGTTTTGATAACGAAGAATTCCTGCTGGAAACGGTGATGGGAATGCTCTCCGTCAGAGGCCAAAACCTGCAGATGAAAAATCTTGATGTGGAAAAAGGGATTGTTTCGATTAAAGGCAGGGTATTTGATTTAGTGTACTTAGACGAACAACAAGGGGATAAAGCTAAAGGATTTTTTAGCAAGTTGTTTAAATGACGCTGACGACACAATTCTATACAATGCTGGCGATGTCCGGTATGGGTCTCTGGCTTGGTGCTTCGCTTGATACATACCGGCTCTTTGTCATTCGTGCCAAAACAGCCAGATGGCTATTATTTATTCATGATATACTTTTCTGGATTGTGCAAGGACTGCTTTTCTTTTATGTCTTGCTTCATGTAAATGAGGGAGAATTCAGGATTTACATCTTTTTAGCGGTTCTGCTGGGCGTTGCGACGTATCAGAGCCTTTGCAAACGAATCTATATAAAAATACTGAAATTCGTCATTTACCTTGTTGTTTCTGTTTATCAATTCTTCAAAAAACTCATTCAGCACGTGTTATTTCGTCCTATTGTGTGGACATGCGGAGCGATCATCTGGATGGCGGCATTTTTATTCAAGAAAACATACAGCCTGATAGGTTTTCTCCTGCTGTGTCTATATAAAATAGTCATGGTTCTGTGTTTTCCGATCCGTTTTATCGCGAAACAATGTTTGAAACTTCTTCCTGTGAAAATGCGTCTAACTTTTAGGCGTTATTTTGAAAAAGGTGCAGGATTTCTCAAAAAGAAGAAGAAACTATTGATAACCATAAGAACGACCATTACACGGTTTTTGAAGAAATGAAAGGAGGACCGTCTGGTTTGAATTTTTCCAGGGAACGAACGATAACTGAAATACAAAACGACTATAAAGAACAAGTAGAACGGCAAAATCAGCTGAAGAAACGAAGACGCAAAGGGCTGTACAGACGGTTAACTGTATTCGGCGCCCTAGTATTCCTGACGGCAATTGTGCTGGCAAGCTCTGTCTGGTCCCAAACATCTTCCCTTAGTGCAAAAGAAGAAAAGAAAGAACAGCTTGAAAAAGAACTGAAAAGTTTAAAGACAAAACAAACGGATTTAAAAGAAGAAATATCCAAATTGAAGGATGAGGATTACGTCACAGAGCTTGCCAGAAGGGACTTATTCATGTCTGGAGACGGAGAAATTATCTTCAATGTGGAGAAGAAGAGCAAGTAGCCTTGTTGACACTTAAATTTTTATTTAGGTATAATTAAGCAAACGATCTTTTTATAAGCCTAAGGAGGAGCACTTTTTTTATGTCGATTGAAGTTGGCAGCAAGTTGCAAGGGAAAATTACAGGTATTACAAATTTTGGAGCATTTGTTGAATTGCCTGGAGGCTCAACCGGTCTCGTTCACATTAGTGAGGTAGCTGATAATTATGTCAAAGACATTAACGACCACTTAAAAGTCGGCGACCAAGTTGAAGTGAAAGTCATCAACGTTGAAAAAGACGGGAAAATTGGTTTATCTATTAAAAAAGCTAAAGACCGTCCGCAAGCCAGACCTAGAAATGATTTCCGTCCGAAAGAATCTTTTGAACAGAAAATGAATAAGTTTTTAAAAGACAGCGAAGATCGCTTGTCATCTTTAAAACGCAATACGGAATCAAAACGTGGAGGGCGCGGAGCAAGAAGAGGATAACTTGCTGCTTTCTATAAAATAAATGAAGCATCCGTTCATCCCGACGGATGCTTTTTTATTATCCTCATTCTCTTTAAGAGTCAGAAAATTACAACATTAAAGTTTCTGTTGACGAAAGAGACAAACCTTTGTATTATATAACTTGTGCTTAGAAGCACAAAACAATATGGCGGTGTAGCTCAGCTGGCTAGAGCGTACGGTTCATACCCGTGAGGTCGGGGGTTCGATCCCCTCCGCCGCTACCATATTTGTTTGGCCCGTTGGTCAAGCGGTTAAGACACCGCCCTTTCACGGCGGTAACACGGGTTCGAATCCCGTACGGGTCATCCTAACAAATCGGTTTCTCTTGCAGAAGCCGATTTTTTTCATTTTTAGACAACATTCCGGAAATTCTTTTCATAAACGAATATCAAGGCAGAAACCGTCGAAGATTTCTTTGGTATTGTTACCTTCTTTTGACAAAATCCTATCTGTGCTTTCGCTATAATGACAGGCAACGAATATAACAGGTGGGAGATGAGAGGAATGGAAAAAGCAGAAAGAAGAGTGAACGGGCCAATGGCGGGACAAGCTTTGGAAAAACTCCAATCGTTTTTTAACAGGGGCACGAAGCTGGTGACTCATCATTTGCATTCACTGTTTTTCTATAAAGGATTCATTTATGTTGTCATCGGATTTTTGCTTGGACGGGCTTTCATATTATCCGAGGTGCTTCCTTTCGCACTTCCTTTCTTTGGAGCGATGCTTCTTATCAGAAGAGACAAAGCGTTTTATGCGGTTTTGGCTGTGCTTGCAGGTGCGCTGACCATATCTCCAAAGCACTCATTGCTCATACTGGCGGCATTGCTGGCATTCTTCGTATTTTCTAAAGTGGCTGCCTTCATTACCGACGATCGTGTTAAAGCGCTCCCGATTGTCGTGTTCTTCTCCATGGCTGCAGCAAGAGCCGGGTTTGTTTATGCCCAAAATGGCGTATTTACAACCTATGATTATGTAATGGCTATCGTTGAGGCTGGACTATCGTTTATCTTAACACTGATTTTCCTTCAGAGCCTTCCGATTTTTACTGTGAAAAAAGTGAAACAATCATTAAAAATAGAGGAAATCATTTGCTTTATGATTCTTATTGCCTCTGTTTTAACGGGGCTGGCTGGCTTGTCCTACCAAGGGATGCAGGCAGAACATATATTGGCTCGTTATGTTGTGTTGAGTTTTTCCTTTATTGGCGGAGCAAGCATCGGCTGTACGGTTGGGGTTGTGACCGGCCTGATTCTTGGCTTGGCGAATATCGGAAACCTATATCAAATGAGTCTGCTTGCTTTTTCCGGTTTATTGGGCGGTTTGCTGAAGGAAGGGAAAAAAGCGGGTGCAGCAATTGGTTTGATCGTTGGATCACTTCTTATATCTTTATATGGTGAAGGCTCTGCCGGTCTGATGACAACGCTCTATGAGTCATTAATCGCAGTCTGCCTGTTTTTGCTCACACCTCAATCTATTACGAGGAAAGTGGCGAGATATATTCCGGGAACTGTCGAGCATCTTCAAGAGCAACAGCAATACGCTAGAAAAATCCGTGATGTCACTGCTCAGAAGGTAGACCAATTCTCCAATGTATTTCACGCGCTGTCTGAAAGCTTTGCAACCTTTTATCAAGCATCAGACGAACAGACAGATGACAGCGAAGTTGATCTGTTCTTAAGCAAAATCACGGAGCATTCCTGCCAGACGTGCTACAAGAAAAACAGGTGCTGGGTACAGAACTTTGATAAAACATATGACTTAATGAAACAAGTTATGCTTGAAACAGAGGAAAAAGAATATGCATCAAACCGAAGGCTGAAAAAAGAGTTTCAACAGTATTGTTCTAAATCCAAGCAGGTTGAAGAGCTGATTGAGGATGAGCTCGCACATCATCATGCCCATTTGACACTCAAGAAAAAAGTCCAAGACAGCAGGCGCCTTGTTGCTGAACAGCTTTTAGGCGTTTCTGAGGTTATGGCCGACTTTTCTCGGGAAATAAAAAGAGAGCGAGAACAACACTTTCTGCAGGAAGAGCAAATCATAGAAGCGCTTCAGCATTTCGGAATTGAGATTCAGCATGTCGAGATCTATAGTCTTGAACAAGGAAATATCGATATTGAAATGACCATTCCGTTCAGCGGACATGGAGAAAGTGAAAAAATCATTGCTCCTATGCTTTCTGACATTCTGGAGGAACAAATTCTTGTGAAAGCCGAACAGCACTCTCCGCATCCGAATGGATACAGCCATGTCGCCTTTGGATCAACAAAATCATACAGGGTGTCCACGGGAGCTGCTCACGCTGCGAAGGGCGGCGGCCTTGTCTCCGGTGACAGCTACAGCATGATGGAGCTTGGAGCCAGAAAATATGCTGCAGCAATCAGTGACGGAATGGGCAATGGCGCAAGAGCGCACTTTGAAAGCAATGAAACGATCAAGCTTCTTGAAAAAATCCTTGAATCGGGCATTGATGAAAAAATAGCAATTAAAACGATCAACAGCATACTGTCTCTAAGGACAACTGACGAAATATATTCCACGCTTGACCTATCTATTATCGATCTTCAAGATGCCAGCTGTAAATTTTTGAAGGTTGGATCGACGCCCAGCTTTATCAAACGGGGTGACCAGGTCATGAAAGTTCAAGCGAGCAATCTGCCAATCGGTATTATTAATGAATTCGATGTGGAGGTTGTGAGTGAACAGCTGAAAGCGGGTGACCTCTTAATTATGATGAGTGATGGCATTTTTGAGGGGCCTAAGCATGTGGAAAATCACGACTTATGGATGAAGCGTAAAATGAAAGGGTTGAAAACAAATGACCCGCAGGAGATTGCCGATTTGCTTATGGAAGAAGTCATCCGCACAAGATCCGGCCAAATTGAGGACGATATGACTGTTGTTGTCGTCCGGATTGATCACAATACACCGAAGTGGGCATCCATTCCTGTTCCGGCAATCTTTCAAAACAAACAAGAAATTTCATAACGCTTCCGTATAAATCAAATTTCTTCTGGCGAAGATGGGAATATATGAATCTGAGAATCCTCGTATTCTCCAGGAGGAATGAATGTGAACAACGGACATTTAAATCAAATTTTGCTGATAACGGATGGCTGCTCAAACCATGGGGAAGACCCGCTTGCAATGGCTGCTTTTGCTAAAGAGCAGGGGATTACGGTAAATGTCATTGGTATAATGGAAGAAAATCAAATTGACCCTGAGGCAATGAAGGAAGTCGAAGGGATTGCACTTGCCGGAGGAGGCGTGCACCAAGTCGTTTATGCATCTCAGCTTTCACAAACTGTTCAAATGGTAACAAAGAAAGCGATGACGCAAACCTTACAAGGTGTAGTCAATCAAGAACTGAAACAGATTCTCGGAAAGAATGTGGAAATGGAAGAGCTTTCTCCGGAAAAACGCGGCGAAGTCATGGAAGTGGTAGACGAGCTTGGAGAAACGGTGCATCTTCAGGTTTTGGTTCTTGTTGATACAAGTGCAAGTATGGCGCCAAAGCTTCCAACAGTAAAAGAGGCGCTGATTGATTTGTCTGTAAGCCTCAATTCCCGAATCGGGAATAACGAATTTGCGATGTGTATATTTCCCGGGAAAAAACAAGAGGTCGAGCTTGTGCTGAACTGGACACCGAAGCTGCAATCTCTTTCCACACTCTTTGCAAAGCTTTCGACAGGCGGCATCACGCCGACAGGTCCGGCGATTCGTGAAGCGACACTGCAGTTTGAAAAAATACGCTCAAGAAGGGGCATGCTGGCAGATGATGAACGACGCTTTGACGAGTTTGGCATGTAGCCTCAAGCCGGGTACGACAATCAAAGGCAAGTGGAATGGAAACACTTATACATTGCGTAAACAGCTTGGTAAAGGGGCCAATGGAATTGTGTATTTGGCAGAAGCATCAGATGGACATGTTGCCTTAAAGGTGAGTGATGACAGCCTGTCTATTACTTCTGAAGTGAATGTCTTGAAATCTTTCTCAAAGGCCCAGTCCGTTACGATGGGGCCTTCTTTTTTTGATACGGATGATGCCTATATTCCCAGTACCAATACGAAAGTTTCATTTTATGCAATGGAATACATAAAAGGGCCGCTGCTTTTGAAGTATGTCAGTGATAAAGGAGCAGAGTGGATACCGGTATTAATGATTCAGCTGTTATCCAGCTTATCGGTGCTTCACCAGCAAGGATGGATATTCGGCGATCTTAAACCTGATAATCTGATCGTAACTGGTCCGCCCGCAAGGATCCGCTGCATTGATGTGGGCGGCACGACAAAGGAAGGCCGGGCGATAAAAGAGTATACGGAGTTTTATGACAGAGGCTATTGGGGGTATGGAACAAGAAAGGCAGAGCCATCCTATGATCTGTTCGCAGTTGCCATGATTATGATCAACAGTGTGCATAAAAAAGAATTTAAGAAAACGAACCAGCCCAAAGAACAGCTTAGGTCTCTCATCGAAGGAAACCCTCTGCTTCAAAAGTATAAAAAAGTGCTTTTTTCAGCCTTGAACGGAGATTATCAATCCGCAGATGAAATGAAAAAGGATATGCTAGACGCGGGGCAAAAAGCAGCACAAAGAAAACAGCCTATAAAAGCATCACCGCAGCCTGCCACACGACATAGACAGCAAAAACCGCGCCAAGGAAAAATAACGAAGACGCGATATACCCCAAAACAGAAACAGGCTAAGTCGGGGGGTTATTTGAAACAACGCTGATCGTGATCAGTGTTTTAGCGCTTTATTTCGCCTATATTATCTTTTTCTTAATCTGAATGGTGCAAACTGCAGAGCCTATGCTTCTTCTTTGCTTGGAGGGGTTGAAAGTGTTAGGATATGAATATCTTTAAAATACCTGCTCATTGTGAGGAGGACATTGTGAAAAGTGTCAAAGATTTTTTAAACAAACACAATCTTACGTTAAAAGGGGCGACGATCATTGTAGGCGTTTCTGGCGGTCCGGACTCAATGGCTCTTCTTCACGCGTTGCATACGTTATGCGGCCGTTCAGCGAATGTTATTGCAGCTCACGTTGACCATCGGTTCAGAGGTGCGGAATCCGAGGAGGACATGCGTTTTGTCCAAGCTTATTGTAAAGCTGAACAGCTCGTGTGCGAAACGGCTCAAATCAATGTAACCGCATATGCACAGGAAAAAGGACTCAATAAGCAGGCTGCAGCACGCGATTGCCGCTACCAGTTTTTTGAGGAAATCATGTCGAAGCACCAAGCGGACTATCTGGCTCTTGCGCATCATGGTGATGACCAGGTTGAAACAATGCTTATGAAACTGGCTAAGGGTACGCTTGGAACGGGACTTGCGGGAATGCAGCCGGTTAGACGTTTTGGGACGGGGCGGATCATCAGGCCGTTCTTAACCATTACAAAGGAAGAGATCCTTCACTATTGCCGTGAAAACGGCTTGAGCTACCGGACGGATGAAAGCAACGCCAAAGATGACTACACAAGAAACAGATTCAGAAGAACAGTGCTCCCGTTTTTGAAGCAGGAATCTCCGGATGTGCATAAAAGGTTTCAGAAAGTGAGTGAAGCACTGACGGAAGATGAGCAATTCTTACAGTCATTAACGAAAGATGAAATGAATAAAGTAATCACAAGCCAGTCTAATACATCAGTTGAAATCAATTCCTCTCAATTGCTTGCCCTCCCGATGCCTTTACAAAGAAGAGGAGTTCAACTAATATTAAACTATCTTTATGAAAACGTTCCATCATCCTTTTCAGCCCATCACATTCAGCAGTTTCTCGATTGGGCGGAAAATGGCAGTCCTTCAGGAGTACTGGACTTTCCGAAAGGACTGAAGGTGGTCAAATCATATCAGACATGTTTGTTTACATTTGAACAATGGCAGTGCAAAAATGTTCCCTTTGAATACCAAATTAGCGGAGCTTCTGATGAAACGGCAGTGCTCCCTAATGGATATCTGATAGAGGCAAGGCATTATGCGGACTCGCCTGAAGAACATGGGAATGCTGTTTTTATCACAAGTGAAAAAAAGGTGCGATTTCCCTTAACAATCCGGACGAGAAAAGCTGGAGACCGGATCAAACTAAAAGGGATGAACGGCTCAAAAAAGGTAAAGGATATATTTATTGATAAGAAACTGCCTCTCCAAGAAAGAGACAACTGGCCGATTGTGACGGACGCAAGCGGTGAAATTATCTGGATACCTGGCTTGAAAAAATCAATTTTTGAAGATCTTGTGATTCCAAACAGCGACCGCATTGTATTACAATATAGACAGCATGAAAAGTGTAGGGGGCAAGCAAAATCATGATGAAACATGATATCGAGAAAGTACTGATCTCAGAGGAAGAGATACAAAAGAAAGTAAAAGAGTTAGGTGCAGAATTAACGAGCGAGTATCAAGATACATTTCCGTTGGCAATCGGTGTGTTAAAAGGAGCACTTCCTTTTATGGCGGATCTTATCAAGCATATTGATACATATTTGGAAATGGATTTCATGGATGTATCAAGCTACGGAAATTCTACGGTTTCTTCTGGAGAAGTAAAAATCATTAAAGATTTGGATACATCTGTAGAGGGCCGGGACATCTTAATTATTGAAGATATCATCGACAGTGGGTTAACCTTAAGTTATCTCGTAGAGCTCTTCCGATACCGTAAAGCAAAATCAATTAAGATTGTTACCCTTTTGGATAAACCGAGCGGAAGAAAAGCGGACATCAAAGCAGACTTTGTCGGTTTTGAAGTTCCTGACGCGTTTGTAGTGGGTTACGGACTTGATTATGCTGAGCGCTATCGCAATCTGCCTTATATCGGAGTGTTAAAACCGGCAGTTTATGAAAGCTGATCGGCAGCCTGCTTCCGAGATGGTTATTGTTTGTATTGGAATGATTTTCTATGGTACTATTGAACATAGTTGTGCTTACTGTGGGAGGAGGTAAGGAATGAATCGGGTCTTCCGTAATACCATTTTTTATTTACTTATTTTATTAGTAGTAATCGGGGTTGTGAGCTACTTCCAGACCTCAAATCCGAAAACAGAAAATATGTCGTACAGTACGTTCATCAAAAACCTGGATGACGGGAAAGTTGATAGCGTATCGGTTCAGCCTGTCAGAGGTGTTTATGAGGTAAAAGGGCAGCTGAAAAACTACGACAAAGATCAATACTTTTTGACTCATGTTCCTGAAGGAAAGGGAGCAGACCAGATATTTAACGCTTTGAAAAAGACAGACGTAAAGGTTGAGCCCGCTCAAGAAACAAGCGGATGGGTGACGTTCCTGACGACCATCATCCCATTTGTCATTATCTTTATTCTGTTTTTCTTCCTGCTCAATCAGGCTCAAGGCGGCGGCAGCCGTGTCATGAACTTTGGCAAGAGTAAAGCGAAGCTGTATACAGAGGAAAAGAAACGCGTCAAATTTAAAGACGTTGCAGGGGCTGACGAAGAAAAGCAAGAACTTGTTGAAGTTGTTGAGTTTCTGAAAGATCCCCGCAAGTTTGCCGAGCTTGGCGCCAGAATACCGAAAGGCGTGCTTTTAGTCGGGCCTCCGGGTACCGGTAAAACATTGCTTGCCAAGGCTTGTGCAGGAGAAGCCGGCGTACCTTTCTTCAGCATCAGCGGATCTGATTTCGTTGAAATGTTTGTAGGGGTCGGTGCTTCCCGTGTGCGTGACTTGTTTGAAAATGCGAAAAAGAATGCGCCTTGTTTGATCTTCATTGATGAAATTGACGCAGTCGGACGCCAGCGTGGCGCTGGTCTCGGCGGTGGACACGATGAACGTGAACAGACGCTAAACCAATTGCTTGTTGAAATGGACGGCTTCAGCGCTAATGAAGGAATTATCATCATTGCTGCGACGAACCGTGCGGACATCTTGGACCCAGCCTTACTTCGTCCGGGACGTTTTGACCGTCAAATCACAGTGGACCGCCCAGATGTCATTGGCCGTGAAGCTGTATTGAAAGTCCATGCGAGAAACAAACCGCTGGATGAAACGGTTAACCTAAAATCAATTGCCATGAGAACACCAGGCTTCTCGGGCGCTGACTTAGAAAACCTCTTGAATGAAGCTGCGCTTGTAGCAGCTCGTCAAAACAAGAAAAAAATCGATGCGCGTGATATTGACGAAGCGACGGACCGTGTAATTGCCGGACCTGCTAAGAAGAGCCGCGTTATCTCCAAGAAAGAACGCAATATCGTGGCTTATCACGAAGGCGGACACACCGTTATCGGACTCGTTTTAGATGAGGCAGATATGGTTCATAAAGTAACGATTGTTCCTCGGGGCCAGGCTGGCGGTTATGCTGTTATGCTGCCAAGAGAAGACCGTTATTTCCAAACAAAGCCGGAGCTGCTTGATAAAATTGTCGGCCTCTTGGGCGGACGTGTTGCTGAAGAGATTATCTTCGGTGAAGTCAGCACAGGGGCGCACAATGACTTCCAGCGTGCGACGAATATTGCAAGACGAATGGTTACGGAATTCGGTATGTCAGAAAAACTGGGACCGTTGCAATTTGGACAGTCTCAGGGCGGTCAGGTATTCTTAGGCCGTGATTTCAACAACGAACAGAACTACAGTGATCAAATCGCTTACGAAATTGATCAGGAAATTCAGCGCATCATCAAAGAATGTTATGAGCGTGCGAAACAAATCCTGACTGAAAATCGTGACAAGCTTGAATTGATTGCCCAAACGCTTCTGAAAGTTGAAACGCTTGACGCTGAACAGATCAAACACCTTATCGATCATGGAACATTACCTGAGCGTAATTTCTCAGATGATGAAAAGAACGATGATGTGAAAGTAAACATTCTGACAAAAACAGAAGAAAAGAAAGACGATACGAAAGAGTAATTCGCTTTCTTTCTAAAAAAACTGCCGGCTGAAGCTGGCAGTTTTTTTATGTAAATGATGGGCTCAGCTGCGGCTTTTACAATCATCCAAATCTGGTATCGATTTGTTTACAAATGAGCCGCTGATCGTGTATGGTATTGTAGAATGTTTGTAAAAGTAAAGTAGAGAAACTATTCAAAAGTGGTGATAGAGGTTGTTACTGGTTATCGATGTGGGGAACACCAATACTGTACTTGGTGTATATCATGATGGAAAATTAGAATATCACTGGCGTATAGAAACAAGCAGGCATAAAACAGAAGATGAGTTTGGGATGATTTTGCGCTCCTTATTTGATCACTCCGGGCTTATGTTTGAACAGATAGATGGCATTATTATTTCGTCAGTAGTGCCGCCAATCATGTTTGCGTTAGAAAGAATGTGCACAAAATACTTTCATATCGAGCCGCAAATTGTTGGTCCAGGTATGAAAACCGGTTTAAATATAAAATATGACAATCCGAAAGAAGTGGGGGCAGACAGAATCGTAAATGCTGTCGCTGCGATACACTTATACGGCAATCCATTAATTGTTGTCGATTTCGGAACCGCCACAACGTACTGCTATATTGATGAAAACAAACAATACATGGGCGGGGCGATTGCCCCTGGGATTACAATTTCGACAGAGGCGCTTTACTCGCGTGCAGCAAAGCTTCCGCGTATCGAAATCACCCGGCCCGACAATATTATCGGAAAAAACACTGTTAGCGCGATGCAATCTGGGATTTTATTTGGCTATGTCGGCCAAGTGGAAGGAATCGTTAAGCGAATGAAATGGCAGGCAAAACAGGAACCAAAGGTCATTGCGACAGGAGGCCTAGCGCCGCTCATTGCGAACGAATCAGATTGTATAGACATCGTTGATCCATTCTTAACCCTAAAAGGGCTGGAATTGATTTATGAAAGAAACCGCGTAGGAAGTGTATAGGAGGTTTAGTAATGGATTATTTAGTAAAAGCACTTGCGTATGACGGAAAAGTTCGGGCTTATGCGGCGAGAACGACTGATATGGTAAATGAGGGGCAGAGACGCCATGGTACGTGGCCGACAGCATCCGCTGCATTGGGCCGCACAATGACAGCTTCACTCATGCTCGGCGCTATGCTGAAGGGCGATGATAAGCTGACCGTGAAAATCGAGGGCGGAGGTCCGATCGGAGCTATTGTAGCTGATGCCAATGCCAAAGGAGAAGTCAGAGCCTATGTCTCTAACCCGCAAGTTCATTTTGATTTAAATGAACAAGGCAAGCTTGATGTCAGACGTGCGGTTGGAACAAACGGAACGTTAAGTGTCGTAAAAGATTTAGGTTTGCGCGAGTTCTTCACAGGACAAGTAGAAATCGTTTCAGGAGAATTAGGAGATGATTTCACTTACTATCTTGTATCATCTGAGCAGGTTCCTTCATCAGTGGGCGTAGGTGTGCTCGTGAATCCTGACAATACCATTCTTGCGGCAGGGGGCTTTATTATTCAGCTGATGCCGGGAACAGATGATGAAACAATCACAAAAATTGAACAGCGTCTATCTCAAGTAGAGCCGATTTCTAAGCTCATCCAAAAAGGGCTGACACCAGAAGAAATTTTAGAAGAAGTCCTAGGCGAGAAACCTGAGATTTTGGAAACGATGCCTGTCAGATTCCATTGCCCTTGTTCAAAAGAACGGTTCGAAACAGCCATTTTAGGACTAGGCAAAAAAGAAATTCAAGATATGATAGAAGAAGATGGACAAGCCGAAGCAGTATGCCATTTTTGTAATGAAAAGTACTTATTTACAAAAGAAGAGCTGGAAGGGCTTCGTGACCAAACTACCCGCTAAGCTCTTTAGCGGGTTTTTAATTTGAGAAAAGGGGCTGAAAGCAGGTTTGAAATCAAGAACAATCTGGACCATTATTTTAGGGGCGCTGTTGGTTTGCTGTATTGCTGTTGCATATACGCTGACGAAATCCCAAGCCGGCGCATCGTCATCCGGTGAGTCTATTGCGACTATCGGGGGCAAGAGTGTGACAAGAGAAGAATGGCTGAAAGAAATGGAAGATCAGTATGGTAAGTCAACGCTTGAAGATATGATCAATGTCCGAGTTGTTGAGCAGCTGGCTAAAAAGAACAACCTTAAAATATCCAAAAGCGAAGTTGATCGTGAGTTTTTGCTGATTAAAGCGGTCAATAATTCCTTTTACGAAGATGAACATACGACGGAGAAAGAGTGGAAAGACCAAATTCGTTATAATATCCTCCTTGAGGAATTGTTAACAAGGGATATCGATATCTCAAACAAAGAATTGGAATCATTCTATAATAAAAATAAGGAACTATATCAGTTTGATGATTCGTATCGAATTCGGCACATTGTTGTAAAAGATGAAGAAGAAGCGAGAGAAGTCCTGAAAGAACTGAAAGGCGGATCAAGCTTTGAAGCTGTCGCTGCCGAAAGATCCACTGACAGATATACATCACCATACGGCGGAGATTTAGGTTTTGTCACAGAGGCATCAGACAACATTCCATCAGCATACATTGAAGAGGCGAAAACACTCAAAGAGGATGAATGGTCTCAGGAACCAATAAAGGTCAGCAACGGATATGCCATTATCCAGCTGAAAGAAAAACTAAAGGCAAGAACGTTCTCATTTGATGAAGTAAAGGACCAGATCAGACGGCAAATCGCAATGGATCAGCTAGGCGATAAAGCGACAGTTAAGACACTTTGGAAAGAAGCCGATGTATCTTGGTTTTATGGGGAAAAAAGTACTAAGTGATTGACAAAAAATTTTGAAATTGATAGATTATATACATAATACCAATACAAATAGTCGGAAATTGAGGTGTCGAGAATGGTACGTGTAGCAAACTCCATTACTGAATTAATTGGGAATACGCCAATCGTTAAATTAAATCGCCTTGCAGATGAAAACAGTGCGGATGTATATCTAAAACTTGAATACATGAACCCTGGAAGCAGTGTAAAAGACCGTATCGGTTTAGCCATGATTGAAGCGGCTGAAAAAGAAGGAAAATTAAAAGCCGGTGATACGATCATTGAACCGACAAGCGGAAATACAGGAATCGGGCTTGCAATGGTTGCTGCTGCTAAAGGATTAAAAGCCATTTTGGTTATGCCTGATACAATGAGCATGGAGCGCCGCAACCTTCTTCGCGCATACGGTGCTGAGCTTGTGCTGACTCCTGGTGCGGAAGGCATGAAAGGCGCCATTAAGAAAGCTGAAGAGCTTGCTGAAAAGCACGGATACTTTGTGCCGCAGCAGTTTAACAACCCTTCTAACCCAGAAATTCACCGCCAAACAACGGGTAAAGAAATCGTTGAGCAATTCGGTGATGACCCGCTTGACGCATTTGTAGCCGGAATCGGAACGGGCGGAACGATTACGGGAGCGGGCGAAGTGCTGAAGGAAGCATACCCTTCCATCAAGATTTACGCTGTTGAACCGTCAGATTCCCCAGTGCTTTCAGGAGGAAAACCAGGCCCCCACAAAATTCAGGGAATCGGAGCTGGATTCGTGCCGGACATCTTAAACACTGAAGTATATGATGAAATCTTCCCTGTGAAGAATGAAGAAGCATTCGAATATGCCCGCAGAGCTGCACGTGAAGAAGGAATTCTCGGAGGCATCTCATCAGGTGCGGCAATTTATGCTGCTCTTCAAGTAGCGAAAAAACTCGGAAAAGGCAAAAAAGTATTGGCCATCATTCCAAGTAACGGCGAACGTTATCTAAGCACGCCGCTGTATCAATTCGATTAAAAAAAGCCAAAACTCCCGGTCCGCCGGGAGTTTTTTTATATTTCGTGCATCAAATATGCCATGTCTGCGACGAATGTTATTCTTGGAAGAGAAATTCACTTTTTTCACTAACAACATTGCTTTACAATTAAAAACAAGTAAAAAAGAAAATAGAGGAATGATACAAATGGAACAACGCAGACCGGCAGGCAAAAAAGTACCTTTTCAAAAAGACTCATTCTTACAACAATTTGAGAAACTTGCGCAATCCCGAAAACATCATGTACTTCTCGAAAGTGCAAGAGGCGGCAGATATAGTATAGCCGGTCTTGATCCAATTGCGACTGTGAAAGGAAAAGACGGAATAACTACAATTAAGCATGGTGATGAGATGCTGTTTAAAGAAGGTGATCCATTACGGGCCTTCCACAGCTGGTTTAAAACGCTGGAAACAGAAACGAATCATGAGTTCCCTAACTTTCAAGGCGGGGCAATCGGGTTTCTCAGCTATGATTACGCACGGTACATTGAAAATTTTAAAATGCTCTCGTTAGATGATCTAGAAACACCAGATATTTATTTTCTTGTTTTTGATGATATAGCAGTTTATGACCATCAAGAAGAGTCTCTATGGCTGATTACTCATGTTAATGGTTCTGATCAGGAAACAGCGGATGTGAAGCTATCTGAGTTAGAGCAGATGTGGTTGACTGAGCTTCCCGCTGTCTCTTCGCGAGAGATGAACCCTGAAACAGATGGTTCCTTCGCGGCGCCATTTACCGAGGATGGGTTCTCACAAGCTGTAGAGAAAATCAAACAATACATTGCCAGCGGAGATGTGTTTCAAGTCAATCTATCAATAAGGCAGTCACAGTCACTGTCTGTCCACCCATATCAAATTTACAAAACCTTGAGAGAAGTAAATCCTTCTCCTTATATGGCGTATTTAGAAACACCTGATTTCCAAATCATTTGCGGATCGCCTGAACTGCTTGTCAGCAAAAAGGGCAAGCTATTAGAGACAAGACCGATTGCGGGCACCCGTTCCAGAGGGAAAACAAATGAAGAAGACGAGGCGCTTGCAAACGAATTGATACACAATGAAAAAGAACGCGCGGAACATGTCATGCTGGTTGATCTTGAGCGAAATGATCTGGGAAGAGTATCACGGTACGGGTCTGTGCGCGTAAATGAATTCATGGCAATTGAAAAATACTCGCATGTGATGCACATTGTGTCTAATGTCCAAGGTGAACTGCAGGATGGGTATGATGCTGTAGATATTATTCATGCTGTGTTTCCCGGAGGAACCATTACTGGTGCACCGAAAGTAAGAACGATGGAAATTATAGAAGAACTTGAGCCGACACGCCGAGGGCTTTATACTGGATCTATAGGATGGTTTGGATATAATCACGATCTGCAGTTTAATATCGTCATTCGAACCATTTATGCAACCGGAGGGCAGGCATTTATGCAGTCCGGCGCAGGAGTTGTGATTGATTCTGTTCCGAAGCACGAATACAAGGAATCATTCAAAAAAGCTTTTGCGATGCAAAGAGCATTAGAGCTGAGCAAAGAAGAGACAAAAATTAGATGAGGTGAGCGGAGAAATGATTTTAATGATTGATAACTACGATTCATTCACGTACAACTTGGTACAGTATTTGGGCGAGCTTGGGGAAGAGCTGGTTGTGAAACGCAATGATAGCATCACAATCGAAGAAATTGAAGAACTGTCTCCGGACTTTCTGATGATATCTCCCGGACCGTGCAGCCCTGATGAGGCGGGAATCAGCCTCGAAGCAATTAAACATTTCGCAGGGAAAATTCCTATTTTCGGTGTATGTCTCGGACATCAGTCCATCGCACAAGTGTTCGGTGGCGACGTTGTTAGGGCAGAACGGCTTATGCACGGGAAAACCTCGGATATCGAGCATGACGGCAAAACCATTTTTGAAGGGTTGAAAAACCCCCTTGTTGCGACGCGATACCACTCGCTGATCGTAAAACCTGAGACGCTGCCAAACTGTTTTACAGTAACAGCACAAACGAAAGAAGGAGAAATCATGGCTATTCGCCACAATGACCTCCCGATAGAGGGCGTGCAATTTCACCCAGAGTCTATTATGACCTCCTTTGGGAAAGAAATGCTCAGAAATTTTATTGAGACATATCGCAAGGAAGTTATTGCGTGATGATATATGTGAACGGCCGGTATATGGAGGAGAAAGATGCAGTTCTTTCTCCTTTTGACCATGGGTTTTTATATGGGATCGGTGTATTCGAAACCTTCAGGCTCTACGAAGGCTGCCCGTTTTTGCTTGATTGGCATATAGAAAGGCTTGAACGCGCGCTTAAGGATCTGCAAATCGAATATACTGTTTCAAAGCATGAGATCCTTGAGATGCTGGACAAGCTGCTTAAGCTAAATGATATCAAGGATGGCAATGCCCGCGTCAGACTGAACATATCAGCGGGGATCAGCGATAAAGGCTTTGTCGCCCAGACGTATGATAAGCCGACCGTTTTATGCTTTGTGAATCAGCTGAAACCAGAAAGCCTTCCTTTGCAAAAAGAAGGGAAGGTTTTATCGATACGGAGAAACACTCCTGAGGGATCGTTCCGGTTAAAATCTCATCATTATCTAAATAATATGTATGCGAAACGGGAAATTGGAAATGATCCACGTGTCGAGGGAATTTTCCTAACGGAGGATGGAGCTGTTGCAGAGGGTATCATATCTAATGTCTTCTGGAGAAAAGGTCGCTGTATCTATACGCCATCGCTTGATACTGGTATTCTGGACGGCGTCACGAGACGTTTTATCATAGAAAATGCAAAGAATATCGGCCTGGAGCTCAAAACGGGCCGATATGAGCCAGAAGCTCTCTTGACAGCTGACGAAGCGTGGATGACGAACTCGGTTCTTGAAATCATCCCGTTTACTAAAATAGAAGAAGTAAACTATGGAAGCCAAAGCGGAGAAGCAACCTCCGCTCTTCAATTGTTATACAAAAAAGAAATAAAGAACATGATTCATGAAAAGGGAGGAAGAGCATGGCGCAGCACACAATAGATCAAACACAAGTAATCCACACTAAGCCCAGCGCTTTATCATATAAAGAGAAGACGCTGGTGATGGGAATTTTAAACGTAACGCCTGACTCTTTCTCGGACGGCGGAAAATATGACAGCTTAGACAAGGCGCTGCTGCACGCGGAAGAGATGATCAATGATGGTGCCCATATCATTGATATCGGAGGGGAATCGACAAGGCCTGGCGCTGAGTGCGTATCTGAGGATGAGGAGATGTCCAGAGTCATTCCGGTGATTGAGCGGATTACGAAAGAGCTTGGTGTTCCTATTTCTGTAGATACGTACAAGGCTTCTGTCGCAGATGAAGCAGTGAAAGCCGGCGCATCCATTATCAATGATATTTGGGGTGCTAAACATGATCCGAAGATGGCTTCCGTTGCAGCTGAACATAATGTTCCAATTGTTCTCATGCATAACCGCCCTGAAAGAAACTACAATGACTTATTGCCGGATATGCTGTCGGACTTAATGGAGAGTGTAAAAATTGCTGTTGATGCCGGAGTAGACGAGAAGAACATTATTCTTGATCCCGGTATCGGTTTCGCGAAAACCTATCACGATAACTTGGCAGTGATGAACAAACTAGAGATTTTCAGCGGGCTGGGATATCCGGTTCTTCTGGCAACCTCCCGAAAAAGATTCATCGGACGTGTTCTGGATCTTCCGCCTGAGGAGCGGGCTGAGGGCACAGGCGCGACTGTGTGTCTCGGCATTCAAAAAGGCTGTGACATTGTCAGGGTCCATGATGTAAAACAAATTGCCAGAATGGCGAAAATGATGGACGCGATGCTGAATAAGGGAGGGGTGCACCATGGATAAAGTTTATGTAGAAGGTATGGAGTTTTACGGATATCACGGTGTGTTCAAAGAAGAAAACAAACTTGGCCAGCGGTTTAAAGTCGATTTAACCGCTGAGCTGGATTTAAGCAAAGCTGGACAAACAGACGACCTTGAGCAAACGATCAACTATGCTGAACTCTATCACGTATGTAAAGATATCGTGGAAGGGGAGCCTGTAAAATTGGTGGAAACGCTGGCAGAACGTATTGCTGGCACTGTTCTCGAAAAATTTCAGCCTGTTCAGCAATGTACGGTGAAAGTGATTAAGCCAGACCCGCCAATTCCCGGACACTATAAATCAGTAGCCATTGAAATTACGAGAAAAAAGTCATGAACAACATAGCTTATATTGCACTTGGATCTAATATTGGAGATAGAGAAACGTATTTAAGGCAAGCAGTGGCTTTACTGCATCAGCATGCTGCGGTGACAGTCACTAAAGTGTCGTCTATTTATGAAACTGACCCGGTCGGATACGAAGATCAAGCTCAATTTTTGAATATGGCTGTTGAAATCAAGACATCACTGAACCCTTTTCAACTCCTTGAACTGACGCAGCAGATAGAAAATGAATTAGGCAGAACAAGGGAAGTAAGATGGGGGCCGCGGACGGCAGACCTTGACATTTTGTTATTTAATCGTGAAAATATTGAAACAGAGCAACTAATTGTTCCGCATCCGAGAATGTATGAGCGTTTGTTTGTCCTTGCGCCGCTTGCGGAAATTTGCCAGCAGGTTGAAAAAGAGGCTACAAGCGCCGAAACAGACCAAGAAGGTGTAAGAGTATGGAAGCAGAAATCTGGGGTAGACGAATTCGTGCATTCAGAAAGCTGAAAGGTTATACTCAAGAAGGATTTGCAAAAGCATTAGGTATATCAGTTTCTATTCTCGGCGAAATTGAACGCGGAAACCGATTGCCGTCAGCTGCCATCATTCAAGATGCAGCAGATGTTTTAAATATAAGTGCGGACGAATTGGCGCCGCCAGAAAAATAGAACAAATGAAAGGAGGAGAAAAATTGTTCAAAATCGGAGATATTCAATTGAAAAACCGGGTTGTGCTCGCACCTATGGCTGGTGTCTGCAACTCTGCGTTCAGATTGACTGTAAAGGAATTCGGAGCCGGATTGGTATGTGCTGAAATGGTCAGTGACAAAGCGATCCTTTACAACAATGCAAGAACAATGGGTATGCTTTATATTGATGAACGTGAGAAACCACTGAGCCTTCAAATTTTCGGAGGAAAAAAGGAAACCCTTGTGGAAGCGGCGAAGTTTGTAGACCAAAACACAACTGCTGATATCATTGATATTAACATGGGATGTCCCGTGCCGAAGATTACAAAATGCGATGCGGGAGCCAAATGGCTTCTCGATCCTGATAAGATTTACGAAATGGTTTCTGCAGTAGTGGATGCTGTTAATAAACCAGTTACAGTGAAAATGAGAATGGGCTGGGATGAAGACCACATTTTCGCAGTGAAAAATGCACAGGCTGTAGAACGTGCGGGCGGTAAAGCAGTTGCGCTTCACGGCCGTACGAGAGTGCAGATGTACGAAGGAACGGCAAACTGGGATATCATCAAAGAAGTAAAACAATCAGTATCGATTCCGGTTATCGGAAACGGCGATGTTAAGACACCGCAGGATGCTAAGCGTATGCTCGATGAGACAGGAGTAGACGGGGTCATGATCGGACGCGCTGCATTGGGCAACCCGTGGATGATTTACCGTACGGTTCAGTATCTTGAAACAGGTGAATTAAAAGAAGAGCCGCAAGTACGCGAAAAAATGGCCGTATGCAAACTGCATCTTGACCGCCTGATTGACTTAAAAGGTGAAAACGTAGCGGTAAGAGAAATGAGAAAGCACGCTGCATGGTATCTGAAAGGCGTGAAAGGCAATGCGAACGTTCGTAATGAAATCAATCATTGCGAGACGAGAGAAGAGTTTGTACAGCTTTTAGATGCATTTACGGTTGAAGTTGAGGCAAAAGAGCTTCAAAATGCAAAAGTAGGATAATACTCACCTCTATTTGCTGCTCACTGCTAGTTTTACGCTGGCAGTTTTTCTGCTTTTTTCATGAAACAATATCTGTAATGGAGTGATAACAATGAGTCAAGAAGAGCATAACCATGAAGAATTGAATGATCAGCTGCAAGTCAGACGCGATAAAATGAATCAGCTGAGAGATAACGGCATCGATCCATTCGGCGCACGTTTTGAAAGAACTCATCAGTCTCAAGAAGTTATTTCGGCATATCAAGATCTAACCAAAGAAGAGTTAGAAGAAAAAGCGATTGAAGTTACAATCGCAGGCCGCATGATGACAAAACGCGGCAAAGGAAAAGCCGGCTTTGCCCATCTTCAGGATTTAGAAGGCCAAATCCAAATCTACGTAAGAAAAGACAGTGTCGGTGACGACCAATATGAAATCTTCAAGTCTTCTGACCTCGGTGATCTTATCGGCGTAACCGGAAAAGTCTTCAAAACAAATGTAGGCGAATTGTCTGTTAAAGCAACTTCCTTTGAATTGCTGACAAAAGCGCTTCGTCCGCTTCCTGACAAATACCATGGTTTAAAAGACGTTGAGCAGCGCTACCGTCAGCGCTACCTGGATCTTATCGTAAACCCAGACAGCAAACATACGTTTATTACACGAAGCAAGATCATTCAAGCTATGAGAAGATACCTTGATGATCATGGATACTTAGAAGTAGAAACACCTACAATGCACAGCATTCCTGGGGGAGCTTCTGCACGTCCGTTTATCACTCACCACAACGCGTTAGACATTCCACTCTATATGCGTATTGCTATCGAACTGCACCTAAAACGTCTAATTGTCGGCGGTTTAGAAAAAGTATATGAAATCGGCCGTGTTTTCCGTAACGAAGGTGTCTCTACACGCCATAACCCTGAATTTACAATGATTGAGTTATATGAAGCATATGCGGACTATAAAGATATCATGAGCTTAACTGAAAACCTTGTCGCTCATATCGCCCAAGAAGTGCTTGGCACAACTACGATTCAATACGGGGAAGAGCAAATCGACCTTAAACCGGAGTGGAAAAGAATTCATATGGTTGACGCAGTCAAAGAAGCGACTGGCGTTGATTTCTGGGAAGAGGTTACTGTTGAGCAGGCGCGTGAATATGCAAAAGAACATGGTGTAGAAATTAAAGATTCTATGACAGTAGGGCATATCATCAACGAATTCTTCGAACAAAAAATTGAAGAAACGCTTATTCAGCCAACGTTTATTTACGGGCATCCTGTAGAAATTTCTCCTCTTGCTAAGAAAAACCCTGAGGACCCGCGTTTTACAGACCGTTTTGAGCTGTTTATCGTTGGCCGTGAACATGCCAACGCGTTTACAGAGCTGAATGATCCTATTGATCAAAGAGAACGCTTTGAAGCGCAATTAAAAGAGCGTGAAGCCGGTAATGATGAAGCTCATCTAATGGATGAAGACTTTGTTGAAGCTCTGGAATACGGTATGCCGCCAACAGGAGGTTTAGGCATCGGTATCGACCGTCTGGTTATGCTGATGACGAATGCCCCTTCTATTCGCGATGTGCTGTTATTCCCGCAAATGAGACAACGCTAATAAAGAAGAGCGGTATCCTCCATAGAGAAAGGATGCCGCTCTTTTTAAATTCCTTAGTATTTCTTCAAAAAAACTATTGCACTATTATTTACTAGGTGGTATATTATTATTCGTTGCCGCTAAACAAGGCGATAACGAAAAAAAGAACTTCAAAAAAAGTTATTGACTTCACTGAGTCAACGAGTTATAATAATAAAGTCGCTTGAACGAAGTGGACAAAATGATCTTTGAAAACTAAACAAGACAAAACGTACCTGTTAATTCAGTTTTTAAAAATCGCACAGCGATGTGCGTAGTCAGTCAAACTACTTTATCGGAGAGTTTGATCCTGGCTCAGGACGAACGCTGGCGGCGTGCCTAATACATGCAAGTCGAGCGGACAGATGGGAGCTTGCTCCCGGATGTTAGCGGCGGACGGGTGAGTAACACGTGGGTAACCTGCCTGTAAGACTGGGATAACTCCGGGAAACCGGGGCTAATACCGGATGGTTGTTTGAACCGCATGGTTCAAACATAAAAGGTGGCTTCGGCTACCACTTACAGATGGACCCGCGGCGCATTAGCTAGTTGGTGAGGTAACGGCTCACCAAGGCGACGATGCGTAGCCGACCTGAGAGGGTGATCGGCCACACTGGGACTGAGACACGGCCCAGACTCCTACGGGAGGCAGCAGTAGGGAATCTTCCGCAATGGACGAAAGTCTGACGGAGCAACGCCGCGTGAGTGATGAAGGTTTTCGGATCGTAAAGCTCTGTTGTTAGGGAAGAACAAGTACCGTTCGAATAGGGCGGTACCTTGACGGTACCTAACCAGAAAGCCACGGCTAACTACGTGCCAGCAGCCGCGGTAATACGTAGGTGGCAAGCGTTGTCCGGAATTATTGGGCGTAAAGGGCTCGCAGGCGGTTTCTTAAGTCTGATGTGAAAGCCCCCGGCTCAACCGGGGAGGGTCATTGGAAACTGGGGAACTTGAGTGCAGAAGAGGAGAGTGGAATTCCACGTGTAGCGGTGAAATGCGTAGAGATGTGGAGGAACACCAGTGGCGAAGGCGACTCTCTGGTCTGTAACTGACGCTGAGGAGCGAAAGCGTGGGGAGCGAACAGGATTAGATACCCTGGTAGTCCACGCCGTAAACGATGAGTGCTAAGTGTTAGGGGGTTTCCGCCCCTTAGTGCTGCAGCTAACGCATTAAGCACTCCGCCTGGGGAGTACGGTCGCAAGACTGAAACTCAAAGGAATTGACGGGGGCCCGCACAAGCGGTGGAGCATGTGGTTTAATTCGAAGCAACGCGAAGAACCTTACCAGGTCTTGACATCCTCTGACAATCCTAGAGATAGGACGTCCCCTTCGGGGGCAGAGTGACAGGTGGTGCATGGTTGTCGTCAGCTCGTGTCGTGAGATGTTGGGTTAAGTCCCGCAACGAGCGCAACCCTTGATCTTAGTTGCCAGCATTCAGTTGGGCACTCTAAGGTGACTGCCGGTGACAAACCGGAGGAAGGTGGGGATGACGTCAAATCATCATGCCCCTTATGACCTGGGCTACACACGTGCTACAATGGACAGAACAAAGGGCAGCGAAACCGCGAGGTTAAGCCAATCCCACAAATCTGTTCTCAGTTCGGATCGCAGTCTGCAACTCGACTGCGTGAAGCTGGAATCGCTAGTAATCGCGGATCAGCATGCCGCGGTGAATACGTTCCCGGGCCTTGTACACACCGCCCGTCACACCACGAGAGTTTGTAACACCCGAAGTCGGTGAGGTAACCTTTTAGGAGCCAGCCGCCGAAGGTGGGACAGATGATTGGGGTGAAGTCGTAACAAGGTAGCCGTATCGGAAGGTGCGGCTGGATCACCTCCTTTCTAAGGATATTATACGGAATATAAGACCTTGGGTCTTATAAGCAGAACGTTCCCTGTCTTGTTTAGTTTTGAAGGATCATTCCTTCGAAACGTGTTCTTTGAAAACTAGATAACAGTAGACATCACATTCAATTAGTAACACAAGATATCACATAGTGATTCTTTTTAACGGTTAAGTTAGAAAGGGCGCACGGTGGATGCCTTGGCACTAGGAGCCGATGAAGGACGGGACGAACACCGATATGCTTCGGGGAGCTGTAAGCAAGCTTTGATCCGGAGATTTCCGAATGGGGAAACCCACCACTCGTAATGGAGTGGTATCCATATCTGAATTCATAGGATATGAGAAGGCAGACCCGGGGAACTGAAACATCTAAGTACCCGGAGGAAGAGAAAGCAAATGCGATTCCCTGAGTAGCGGCGAGCGAAACGGGATTAGCCCAAACCAAGAGGCTTGCCTCTTGGGGTTGTAGGACACTCTGTACGGAGTTACAAAGGAACGAGGTAGATGAAGAGGTCTGGAAAGGCCCGCCATAGGAGGTAACAGCCCTGTAGTCAAAACTTCGTTCTCTCCTGAGTGGATCCTGAGTACGGCGGAACACGTGAAATTCCGTCGGAATCCGGGAGGACCATCTCCCAAGGCTAAATACTCCCTAGTGACCGATAGTGAACCAGTACCGTGAGGGAAAGGTGAAAAGCACCCCGGAAGGGGAGTGAAAGAGATCCTGAAACCGTGTGCCTACAAGTAGTCAGAGCCCGTTAACGGGTGATGGCGTGCCTTTTGTAGAATGAACCGGCGAGTTACGATCCCGTGCAAGGTTAAGCAGAAGATGCGGAGCCGCAGCGAAAGCGAGTCTGAATAGGGCGCATGAGTACGTGGTCGTAGACCCGAAACCAGGTGATCTACCCATGTCCAGGGTGAAGTTCAGGTAACACTGAATGGAGGCCCGAACCCACGCACGTTGAAAAGTGCGGGGATGAGGTGTGGGTAGGGGTGAAATGCCAATCGAACCTGGAGATAGCTGGTTCTCTCCGAAATAGCTTTAGGGCTAGCCTCAAGGTAAGAGTCTTGGAGGTAGAGCACTGATTGGACTAGGGGCCCCTACCGGGTTACCGAATTCAGTCAAACTCCGAATGCCAATGACTTATCCTTGGGAGTCAGACTGCGAGTGATAAGATCCGTAGTCGAAAGGGAAACAGCCCAGACCGCCAGCTAAGGTCCCAAAGTATACGTTAAGTGGAAAAGGATGTGGAGTTGCTTAGACAACCAGGATGTTGGCTTAGAAGCAGCCACCATTTAAAGAGTGCGTAATAGCTCACTGGTCGAGTGACTCTGCGCCGAAAATGTACCGGGGCTAAACGTATCACCGAAGCTGCGGACTGTTCTTCGAACAGTGGTAGGAGAGCGTTCTAAGGGCTGTGAAGCCAGACCGGAAGGACTGGTGGAGCGCTTAGAAGTGAGAATGCCGGTATGAGTAGCGAAAGAGGGGTGAGAATCCCCTCCACCGAATGCCTAAGGTTTCCTGAGGAAGGCTCGTCCGCTCAGGGTTAGTCGGGACCTAAGCCGAGGCCGAAAGGCGTAGGCGATGGACAACAGGTTGATATTCCTGTACCACCTCCTCACCATTTGAGCAATGGGGGGACGCAGGAGGATAGGGTAAGCGCGGTATTGGATATCCGCGTCCAAGCAGTTAGGCTGGGAAATAGGCAAATCCGTTTCCCATAAGGCTGAGCTGTGATGGCGAGCGAAATATAGTAGCGAAGTTCCTGATTCCACACTGCCAAGAAAAGCCTCTAGCGAGGTGAGAGGTGCCCGTACCGCAAACCGACACAGGTAGGCGAGGAGAGAATCCTAAGGTGATCGAGAGAACTCTCGTTAAGGAACTCGGCAAAATGACCCCGTAACTTCGGGAGAAGGGGTGCTCTGTTAGGGTGCAAGCCCGAGAGAGCCGCAGTGAATAGGCCCAGGCGACTGTTTAGCAAAAACACAGGTCTCTGCGAAGCCGTAAGGCGAAGTATAGGGGCTGACGCCTGCCCGGTGCTGGAAGGTTAAGAGGAGCGCTTAGCGTAAGCGAAGGTGCGAATTGAAGCCCCAGTAAACGGCGGCCGTAACTATAACGGTCCTAAGGTAGCGAAATTCCTTGTCGGGTAAGTTCCGACCCGCACGAAAGGCGCAACGATCTGGGCACTGTCTCAACGAGAGACTCGGTGAAATTATAGTACCTGTGAAGATGCAGGTTACCCGCGACAGGACGGAAAGACCCCGTGGAGCTTTACTGCAGCCTGATATTGAATGTTGGTACAGCTTGTACAGGATAGGTAGGAGCCTTGGAAACCGGAGCGCCAGCTTCGGTGGAGGCATCGGTGGGATACTACCCTGGCTGTATTGACCTTCTAACCCGCCGCCCTTATCGGGCGGGGAGACAGTGTCAGGTGGGCAGTTTGACTGGGGCGGTCGCCTCCTAAAAGGTAACGGAGGCGCCCAAAGGTTCCCTCAGAATGGTTGGAAATCATTCGCAGAGTGTAAAGGCACAAGGGAGCTTGACTGCGAGACCTACAAGTCGAGCAGGGACGAAAGTCGGGCTTAGTGATCCGGTGGTTCCGCATGGAAGGGCCATCGCTCAACGGATAAAAGCTACCCCGGGGATAACAGGCTTATCTCCCCCAAGAGTCCACATCGACGGGGAGGTTTGGCACCTCGATGTCGGCTCATCGCATCCTGGGGCTGTAGTCGGTCCCAAGGGTTGGGCTGTTCGCCCATTAAAGCGGTACGCGAGCTGGGTTCAGAACGTCGTGAGACAGTTCGGTCCCTATCCGTCGCGGGCGCAGGAAATTTGAGAGGAGCTGTCCTTAGTACGAGAGGACCGGGATGGACGCACCGCTGGTGTACCAGTTGTTCTGCCAAGGGCATCGCTGGGTAGCTATGTGCGGACGGGATAAGTGCTGAAAGCATCTAAGCATGAAGCCCCCCTCAAGATGAGATTTCCCATTCCGCAAGGAAGTAAGATCCCTGAAAGATGATCAGGTTGATAGGTCTGAGGTGGAAGTGTGGCGACACATGGAGCTGACAGATACTAATCGATCGAGGACTTAACCATATTTTTGAATGATGTCACACCTGTTATCTAGTTTTGAGAGAATACTCTCAAATTGTTTGGTGGCGATAGCGAAGAGGTCACACCCGTTCCCATACCGAACACGGAAGTTAAGCTCTTCAGCGCCGATGGTAGTCGGGGGTTTCCCCCTGTGAGAGTAGGACGCCGCCAAGCAATTGCACGTTAGTGTAATTATGGAGGATTAGCTCAGCTGGGAGAGCATCTGCCTTACAAGCAGAGGGTCGGCGGTTCGAGCCCGTCATCCTCCACCATTATGCCGGTGTAGCTCAATTGGTAGAGCAACTGACTTGTAATCAGTAGGTTGGGGGTTCAAGTCCTCTTGCCGGCACCACTTTTATATGATATAATATTCAAGTCTCTTGTAAGAAGAGCCATTAGCTCAGTTGGTAGAGCATCTGACTTTTAATCAGAGGGTCGAAGGTTCGAGTCCTTCATGGCTCACCATTTTACGCGGGTGTGGCGGAATTGGCAGACGCGCTAGACTTAGGATCTAGTGTCTTTATGACGTGGGGGTTCAAGTCCCTTCACCCGCATTATATAGGATAACAGTTAGAAAAACTGGACATCCTGTCTGCGGAAGTAGTTCAGTGGTAGAACACCACCTTGCCAAGGTGGGGGTCGCGGGTTCGAATCCCGTCTTCCGCTCCAACTATACCATCCACGCCGGGGTGGTGGAATTGGCAGACACACAGGACTTAAAATCCTGCGGTAGGTGACTACCGTGCCGGTTCAAGTCCGGCCCTCGGCATTATGTTTTGCGCCCGTAGCTCAATTGGATAGAGCGTTTGACTACGGATCAAAAGGTTAGGGGTTCGACTCCTCTCGGGCGCGCCATATCTTTTAATAGAATAGATGGGAAATCGGGAAGTAGCTCAGCTTGGTAGAGCACATGGTTTGGGACCATGGGGTCGCAGGTTCGAATCCTGTCTTCCCGACCATTTTTTATGGGGCCTTAGCTCAGCTGGGAGAGCGCCTGCTTTGCACGCAGGAGGTCAGCGGTTCGATCCCGCTAGGCTCCACCAAAAGTTTTTAAAAAGTTGTTGACTTTGAAGAAGTGACGTTGTATACTAATAAAGTTGCTTTAACAAAGCAAACAAAATGATCTTTGAAAACTAAACAAGACAAAACGTACCTGTTAATTCAGTTTTTAAAAAATCGCACAGCGATGTGCGTAGTCAGTCAAACTACTTTATCGGAGAGTTTGATCCTGGCTCAGGACGAACGCTGGCGGCGTGCCTAATACATGCAAGTCGAGCGGACAGATGGGAGCTTGCTCCCTGATGTTAGCGGCGGACGGGTGAGTAACACGTGGGTAACCTGCCTGTAAGACTGGGATAACTCCGGGAAACCGGGGCTAATACCGGATGGTTGTTTGAACCGCATGGTTCAAACATAAAAGGTGGCTTCGGCTACCACTTACAGATGGACCCGCGGCGCATTAGCTAGTTGGTGAGGTAACGGCTCACCAAGGCAACGATGCGTAGCCGACCTGAGAGGGTGATCGGCCACACTGGGACTGAGACACGGCCCAGACTCCTACGGGAGGCAGCAGTAGGGAATCTTCCGCAATGGACGAAAGTCTGACGGAGCAACGCCGCGTGAGTGATGAAGGTTTTCGGATCGTAAAGCTCTGTTGTTAGGGAAGAACAAGTACCGTTCGAATAGGGCGGTACCTTGACGGTACCTAACCAGAAAGCCACGGCTAACTACGTGCCAGCAGCCGCGGTAATACGTAGGTGGCAAGCGTTGTCCGGAATTATTGGGCGTAAAGGGCTCGCAGGCGGTTTCTTAAGTCTGATGTGAAAGCCCCCGGCTCAACCGGGGAGGGTCATTGGAAACTGGGGAACTTGAGTGCAGAAGAGGAGAGTGGAATTCCACGTGTAGCGGTGAAATGCGTAGAGATGTGGAGGAACACCAGTGGCGAAGGCGACTCTCTGGTCTGTAACTGACGCTGAGGAGCGAAAGCGTGGGGAGCGAACAGGATTAGATACCCTGGTAGTCCACGCCGTAAACGATGAGTGCTAAGTGTTAGGGGGTTTCCGCCCCTTAGTGCTGCAGCTAACGCATTAAGCACTCCGCCTGGGGAGTACGGTCGCAAGACTGAAACTCAAAGGAATTGACGGGGGCCCGCACAAGCGGTGGAGCATGTGGTTTAATTCGAAGCAACGCGAAGAACCTTACCAGGTCTTGACATCCTCTGACAATCCTAGAGATAGGACGTCCCCTTCGGGGGCAGAGTGACAGGTGGTGCATGGTTGTCGTCAGCTCGTGTCGTGAGATGTTGGGTTAAGTCCCGCAACGAGCGCAACCCTTGATCTTAGTTGCCAGCATTCAGTTGGGCACTCTAAGGTGACTGCCGGTGACAAACCGGAGGAAGGTGGGGATGACGTCAAATCATCATGCCCCTTATGACCTGGGCTACACACGTGCTACAATGGACAGAACAAAGGGCAGCGAAACCGCGAGGTTAAGCCAATCCCACAAATCTGTTCTCAGTTCGGATCGCAGTCTGCAACTCGACTGCGTGAAGCTGGAATCGCTAGTAATCGCGGATCAGCATGCCGCGGTGAATACGTTCCCGGGCCTTGTACACACCGCCCGTCACACCACGAGAGTTTGTAACACCCGAAGTCGGTGAGGTAACCTTTTAGGAGCCAGCCGCCGAAGGTGGGACAGATGATTGGGGTGAAGTCGTAACAAGGTAGCCGTATCGGAAGGTGCGGCTGGATCACCTCCTTTCTAAGGATATTATACGGAATATAAGACCTTGGGTCTTATAAGCAGAACGTTCCCTGTCTTGTTTAGTTTTGAAGGATCATTCCTTCGAAACGTGTTCTTTGAAAACTAGATAACAGTAGACATCACATTCAATTAGTAACACAAGATATCACATAGTGATTCTTTTTAACGGTTAAGTTAGAAAGGGCGCACGGTGGATGCCTTGGCACTAGGAGCCGATGAAGGACGGGACGAACACCGATATGCTTCGGGGAGCTGTAAGCAAGCTTTGATCCGGAGATTTCCGAATGGGGAAACCCACCACTCGTAATGGAGTGGTATCCATATCTGAATTCATAGGATATGAGAAGGCAGACCCGGGGAACTGAAACATCTAAGTACCCGGAGGAAGAGAAAGCAAATGCGATTCCCTGAGTAGCGGCGAGCGAAACGGGATTAGCCCAAACCAAGAGGCTTGCCTCTTGGGGTTGTAGGACACTCTGTACGGAGTTACAAAGGAACGAGGTAGATGAAGAGGTCTGGAAAGGCCCGCCATAGGAGGTAACAGCCCTGTAGTCAAAACTTCGTTCTCTCCTGAGTGGATCCTGAGTACGGCGGAACACGTGAAATTCCGTCGGAATCCGGGAGGACCATCTCCCAAGGCTAAATACTCCCTAGTGACCGATAGTGAACCAGTACCGTGAGGGAAAGGTGAAAAGCACCCCGGAAGGGGAGTGAAAGAGATCCTGAAACCGTGTGCCTACAAGTAGTCAGAGCCCGTTAACGGGTGATGGCGTGCCTTTTGTAGAATGAACCGGCGAGTTACGATCCCGTGCAAGGTTAAGCAGAAGATGCGGAGCCGCAGCGAAAGCGAGTCTGAATAGGGCGCATGAGTACGTGGTCGTAGACCCGAAACCAGGTGATCTACCCATGTCCAGGGTGAAGTTCAGGTAACACTGAATGGAGGCCCGAACCCACGCACGTTGAAAAGTGCGGGGATGAGGTGTGGGTAGGGGTGAAATGCCAATCGAACCTGGAGATAGCTGGTTCTCTCCGAAATAGCTTTAGGGCTAGCCTCAAGGTAAGAGTCTTGGAGGTAGAGCACTGATTGGACTAGGGGCCCCTACCGGGTTACCGAATTCAGTCAAACTCCGAATGCCAATGACTTATCCTTGGGAGTCAGACTGCGAGTGATAAGATCCGTAGTCGAAAGGGAAACAGCCCAGACCGCCAGCTAAGGTCCCAAAGTATACGTTAAGTGGAAAAGGATGTGGAGTTGCTTAGACAACCAGGATGTTGGCTTAGAAGCAGCCACCATTTAAAGAGTGCGTAATAGCTCACTGGTCGAGTGACTCTGCGCCGAAAATGTACCGGGGCTAAACGTATCACCGAAGCTGCGGACTGTTCTTCGAACAGTGGTAGGAGAGCGTTCTAAGGGCTGTGAAGCCAGACCGGAAGGACTGGTGGAGCGCTTAGAAGTGAGAATGCCGGTATGAGTAGCGAAAGAGGGGTGAGAATCCCCTCCACCGAATGCCTAAGGTTTCCTGAGGAAGGCTCGTCCGCTCAGGGTTAGTCGGGACCTAAGCCGAGGCCGAAAGGCGTAGGCGATGGACAACAGGTTGATATTCCTGTACCACCTCCTCACCATTTGAGCAATGGGGGGACGCAGGAGGATAGGGTAAGCGCGGTATTGGATATCCGCGTCCAAGCAGTTAGGCTGGGAAATAGGCAAATCCGTTTCCCATAAGGCTGAGCTGTGATGGCGAGCGAAATATAGTAGCGAAGTTCCTGATTCCACACTGCCAAGAAAAGCCTCTAGCGAGGTGAGAGGTGCCCGTACCGCAAACCGACACAGGTAGGCGAGGAGAGAATCCTAAGGTGATCGAGAGAACTCTCGTTAAGGAACTCGGCAAAATGACCCCGTAACTTCGGGAGAAGGGGTGCTCTGTTAGGGTGCAAGCCCGAGAGAGCCGCAGTGAATAGGCCCAGGCGACTGTTTAGCAAAAACACAGGTCTCTGCGAAGCCGTAAGGCGAAGTATAGGGGCTGACGCCTGCCCGGTGCTGGAAGGTTAAGAGGAGCGCTTAGCGTAAGCGAAGGTGCGAATTGAAGCCCCAGTAAACGGCGGCCGTAACTATAACGGTCCTAAGGTAGCGAAATTCCTTGTCGGGTAAGTTCCGACCCGCACGAAAGGCGCAACGATCTGGGCACTGTCTCAACGAGAGACTCGGTGAAATTATAGTACCTGTGAAGATGCAGGTTACCCGCGACAGGACGGAAAGACCCCGTGGAGCTTTACTGCAGCCTGATATTGAATGTTGGTACAGCTTGTACAGGATAGGTAGGAGCCTTGGAAACCGGAGCGCCAGCTTCGGTGGAGGCATCGGTGGGATACTACCCTGGCTGTATTGACCTTCTAACCCGCCGCCCTTATCGGGCGGGGAGACAGTGTCAGGTGGGCAGTTTGACTGGGGCGGTCGCCTCCTAAAAGGTAACGGAGGCGCCCAAAGGTTCCCTCAGAATGGTTGGAAATCATTCGCAGAGTGTAAAGGCACAAGGGAGCTTGACTGCGAGACCTACAAGTCGAGCAGGGACGAAAGTCGGGCTTAGTGATCCGGTGGTTCCGCATGGAAGGGCCATCGCTCAACGGATAAAAGCTACCCCGGGGATAACAGGCTTATCTCCCCCAAGAGTCCACATCGACGGGGAGGTTTGGCACCTCGATGTCGGCTCATCGCATCCTGGGGCTGTAGTCGGTCCCAAGGGTTGGGCTGTTCGCCCATTAAAGCGGTACGCGAGCTGGGTTCAGAACGTCGTGAGACAGTTCGGTCCCTATCCGTCGCGGGCGCAGGAAATTTGAGAGGAGCTGTCCTTAGTACGAGAGGACCGGGATGGACGCACCGCTGGTGTACCAGTTGTTCTGCCAAGGGCATCGCTGGGTAGCTATGTGCGGACGGGATAAGTGCTGAAAGCATCTAAGCATGAAGCCCCCCTCAAGATGAGATTTCCCATTCCGCAAGGAAGTAAGATCCCTGAAAGATGATCAGGTTGATAGGTCTGAGGTGGAAGTGTGGCGACACATGGAGCTGACAGATACTAATCGATCGAGGACTTAACCATATTTTTGAATGATGTCACACCTGTTATCTAGTTTTGAGAGAATACTCTCAAATTGTTTGGTGGCGATAGCGAAGAGGTCACACCCGTTCCCATACCGAACACGGAAGTTAAGCTCTTCAGCGCCGATGGTAGTCGGGGGTTTCCCCCTGTGAGAGTAGGACGCCGCCAAGCAAGCTTAAACCCAGCTCATTGAGCTGGGTTTTTTGTATTTTGGTTTATTGGTATCATAAAATTCCACTTAACTGTATAATATAATAACTTTATACCGAATTTTAAATCAGCAATCAGGTTTTGTGGACCGGGAAAATGGAAATAATAAAGGATAGAGCGAGAAAGTTGAAAATTCTCAAGAAACGGCTTATAGTAAGATTAAAGTCAAATATAGTCAAAGTCAGTAAAGGAGGGGGTTGAGTGGGACATAATATTTCTGACATCATTGAACAATATTTAAAACGAGTGTTAGATCAAAATGGCAAGGAAATTTTAGAGATTAAACGAAGTGAAATTGCAGATAAATTTCAATGCGTTCCTTCCCAAATAAATTATGTCATCAACACCAGATTTACAAGCGAAAGAGGATATATTGTTGAGAGCAAACGCGGGGGCGGCGGTTACATCAGAATCATTAAAATTAAAATGAACAATGAAGTTGTCCTGATCAATAATATAATTTCTCAAATTAATACCCATTTGTCTCAAGCAGCCTCTGATGACATTATTTTAAGGCTATTAGAAGACAAGGTAATTTCAGAAAGAGAAGCAAAAATGATGGTCAGCGTAATGGACCGCTCAGTTTTACACATTGACTTACCTGAACGTGATGAATTAAGAGCGAGAATGATGAAGGCAATGCTGACTTCTTTAAAATTAAAATAAGCGGGTGAAAAGATTGATTTGTCAAGAGTGCCACGAGAGACCAGCCACTTTTCACTTTACAAAGGTTGTTAACGGAGAAAAAATAGAAGTTCATATTTGTGAACAATGTGCCAAAGAAAATAGTGATTCATATGGTATAAGTGCAAACCAGGGTTTCTCTATTCATAATTTACTTTCGGGTTTACTGAACATGGATTCTTCATTTCAAAATGCAGGAACTCAAATGTTCAGTCACTCGGAGCAAATATCTGCTTGTCCGAAATGCGGAATGACTTTTCAGCAATTCAGAAAAATTGGCCGTTTTGGATGTTCTGAATGTTACAAAACATTTCATAGCAACATTACACCAATCCTACGTAAAGTGCACAGCGGAAACACTGTGCATGCAGGTAAGATACCGAAACGAATAGGCGGCAATCTTCATGTCAGACGGCAGATTGATATGCTAAAAAAGGAATTGGAATCCTTAATCCATCAAGAAGAATTTGAAAATGCAGCTCATGTAAGAGATCAAATTCGTTCATTAGAACAATCACTCAAAAGTACAGATAGTGAGGAGGAACAGGAGTAATGTCGCTAAAGCATTTTATTCAGGACGCACTAAGCAGTTGGATGAAGCAGAAAGGACCTGAAAGTGACATTGTACTCAGCAGCCGCATACGTTTAGCAAGGAACTTTGAGCATATTCGGTTCCCTACGCGGTATTCCAATGAAGAAGCCTCATCCATCATACAGCAATTTGAAGATCAGTTTTCAGAGCAAGAAATTCCCGGAATCGGCAAATTTGTTTTGATTAGAATGAATGATGCACAGCCTTTAGAGAAGCGTGTACTTGTTGAAAAACATCTAATCAGTCCGAATCTGACAGAGTCTCCTTTTGGCGGCTGTTTGCTTTCTGAAAATGAGGAAGTAAGCGTCATGCTAAATGAAGAGGACCATATTAGAATTCAATGTCTTTTCCCTGGATTTCAGCTTTTAGAAGCAATGAAAGCCGCAAACCAGGTCGACGACTGGATTGAAGAAAAAGTTGATTATGCATTCAATGAGCAAAGAGGATACTTAACCAGCTGTCCTACAAACGTAGGTACAGGTTTAAGGGCTTCGGTCATGATGCATCTGCCGGCGCTGGTTTTAACTAGGCAAATAAATCGAATTATACCGGCAATTAATCAATTAGGCTTAGTTGTTAGAGGAATTTATGGGGAAGGCAGCGAAGCAGTAGGGAATATCTTTCAAATTTCAAATCAGATCACGCTTGGTAAGTCAGAGCAGGATATTGTAGAGGATCTTAACAGTGTTGCTGCTCAGTTGATTGAACAAGAACGATCTGCCCGAGAAGCGATTTATCAAACTTCTAAAATCGAACTTGAGGATCGGGTATATCGGTCTTATGGGGTCTTGTCTAATTGCCGGATGATAGAATCGAAAGAAACTGCAAAGTGCCTTTCAGATGTTCGGTTAGGCATAGACCTAGGCATTATAAAAGGACTTTCAAGCAACATACTTAACGAACTTATGATTTTGACGCAGCCAGGATTTTTACAGCAATACTCGGGAGGCGCTTTGCGTCCGAACGAAAGGGACATTCGAAGAGCGGCTCTCATCAGAGAACGGCTTCACTTAGAAATGAATGGGAAAAGACAGGAGGATGAATCGATATGATGTTTGGAAGATTTACAGAACGAGCTCAAAAAGTACTGGCGCTAGCACAGGAAGAAGCACTTCGGTTAGGTCATAATAACATTGGCACTGAGCATATTTTATTAGGACTGGTAAGAGAAGGAGAGGGCATTGCTGCTAAAGCTCTTCAAGCGCTTGGACTCGGTTCAGAAAAAATTCAGAAAGAAGTAGAAAGTTTGATCGGGCGCGGGCAGGAAATGTCTCAAACGATTCATTATACTCCTAGAGCTAAAAAAGTCATTGAGCTTTCAATGGATGAGGCAAGAAAACTCGGTCATTCTTATGTTGGAACAGAACATATTCTTCTTGGTCTGATTCGTGAAGGAGAAGGTGTTGCTGCGAGAGTTCTGAATAATCTCGGTGTCAGCTTAAATAAAGCAAGACAGCAGGTGCTCCAGCTTCTAGGAAGTAATGAAACAGGATCATCAGCGGCAGGAACAAACAGCAATGCGAATACGCCTACGCTCGACAGCTTGGCAAGAGACTTAACTGCTATTGCGAAGGAAGACAGCCTTGATCCTGTAATCGGCAGAAGCAAGGAGATCCAGCGTGTCATTGAAGTGTTAAGCCGCAGAACGAAAAACAACCCTGTTCTCATTGGGGAACCAGGTGTAGGTAAAACGGCTATCGCAGAAGGTTTGGCACAGCAAATTATCAATAATGAAGTGCCCGAAATTTTGCGTGATAAACGTGTGATGACATTAGACATGGGAACAGTTGTTGCCGGCACAAAATACCGCGGAGAATTTGAGGATCGCCTGAAGAAGGTCATGGATGAAATTCGCCAGGCAGGAAATATCATTCTATTCATCGATGAGCTCCATACATTAATCGGGGCAGGCGGAGCAGAAGGTGCTATTGATGCATCTAATATTTTAAAACCTTCACTTGCTCGCGGTGAACTCCAATGTATTGGTGCAACGACTCTTGATGAGTACCGTAAATATATTGAAAAAGATGCAGCACTGGAACGCCGTTTTCAGCCGATTCAGGTTGATCAGCCATCTGTAGATGAAAGTATTCAAATTTTACAAGGTCTGCGTGACAGATACGAAGCCCACCACCGCGTTTCTATCACTGATGATGCCATTGAAGCTGCGGTTAAGCTTTCTGACAGATATATTTCTGACCGCTTCCTTCCGGATAAAGCAATTGACTTGATCGATGAAGCAGGTTCAAAGGTGAGACTGCGCTCATTTACAACGCCTCCTAACTTAAAAGAGCTTGAGCAGAAGCTTGATGAGGTTCGTAAAGAGAAGGATGCGGCAGTGCAAAGCCAAGAGTTTGAAAAAGCTGCTTCCTTGCGTGATACTGAACAACGCCTGCGCGAGCAAGTAGAGGATACGAAGAAATCATGGAAAGAGAAGCAAGGGCAGGAAAACTCAGAGGTTACTGTGGATGATATTGCGATGGTTGTATCCAGCTGGACCGGTGTGCCTGTATCTAAAATCGCCCAAACTGAAACTGATAAGCTTCTCAATATGGAAAACATTCTTCATTCCCGCGTCATCGGCCAGGATGAGGCAGTTGTAGCTGTTGCAAAAGCCGTCAGACGTGCGAGAGCAGGGTTGAAAGATCCTAAACGCCCAATCGGCTCATTCATTTTCTTAGGCCCTACAGGTGTAGGTAAAACAGAACTTGCACGAGCACTTGCTGAATCCATTTTTGGCGATGAAGAATCCATGATCAGAATTGACATGTCTGAATACATGGAAAAACACTCAACTTCAAGACTTGTTGGTTCACCTCCGGGATATGTGGGATATGATGAAGGCGGTCAATTGACAGAGAAAGTCAGAAGAAAACCTTACTCTGTCGTGCTTCTTGATGAGATCGAGAAAGCGCACCCTGATGTCTTCAATATCCTTCTGCAAGTTCTTGAAGACGGGCGATTGACTGATTCTAAAGGACGCACAGTCGATTTCCGCAATACCATTCTGATCATGACATCAAACGTCGGAGCAAGTGAGCTGAAACGCAATAAATATGTCGGCTTTAACGTTCAGGATGAAACTCAAAATCATAAAGACATGAAAGATAAAGTGATGGGTGAATTGAAACGAGCGTTCAGACCTGAGTTCATCAACCGTATTGATGAAATCATTGTCTTCCATTCACTTGAGAAAAAACATCTTACTGAAATTGTGTCATTAATGTCTGATCAATTAACGAAACGCCTGAAAGAACAAGATCTTTCTATCGAATTGACAGATGCTGCAAAAGCGAAAGTCGCGGAAGAGGGCGTTGACCTGGAATACGGTGCCCGTCCGTTAAGAAGAGCGATCCAAAAACATGTCGAGGATCGTTTATCTGAAGAACTCCTCAGAGGAAATATTCATAAAGGACAGCATATTGTTCTTGATGTAGAAGATGGCGAATTTGTCGTAAAAACGACTGCTAAAACGAATTAATATAGAAGACGGAAATGAGGCATACAGCATGTAAGTGTATGCCTCACTTTCATATCAAGAAATAGAACAAGGGAGAGGTCTTACACTATATATGGCTAAAACAAAATCGAAGTTCATCTGCCAATCCTGCGGCTACGAGTCTCCAAAATGGATGGGGAAATGTCCGGGCTGTGGTGCTTGGAATACAATGGTGGAAGAAATGATTAAAAAAGCACCGGCCAATCGGAGAGCGGCTTTTTCTCATTCTGTTCAAACTGTACAGAAACCTTCACCTATTACATCAATCGAAACATCAGAAGAACCCCGCGTCAAAACCCAGCTTGGCGAGTTTAACAGAGTACTCGGCGGAGGTGTCGTTAA
Source organism: Bacillus sp. FJAT-14266 (assembly GCF_001719225.1). Lineage (NCBI taxonomy): Bacteria > Bacillati > Bacillota > Bacilli > Caryophanales > Bacillaceae > Bacillus > Bacillus sp. FJAT-14266. The sequence goes on along the minus strand of NZ_CP017072.1, from coordinate 76,780 downwards.
AGGCTCCCTCGTTTTAATTGGCGGTGATCCTGGTATCGGAAAGTCAACGCTATTACTGCAGGTTTCCGCTCAATTATCAGGCTCATCAAACAGTGTCCTGTATATTTCGGGAGAAGAATCTGTAAAGCAAACGAAGCTGCGAGCAGACCGTCTCGGCATTAATAATCCGTCACTGCATGTTTTATCTGAAACCGATATGGAGTATATTTCGTCTGCTATACAAGAGATGAATCCATCGTTTGTCGTTGTTGACTCTATTCAAACGGTTTACCAAAGCGATATTACATCTGCTCCAGGCAGTGTGTCACAGGTCAGAGAATGTACCGCTGAGCTGATGAAAATTGCAAAAACAAAAGGTATTCCGATTTTTATCGTAGGGCACGTGACGAAAGAAGGGTCTATTGCAGGTCCGAGACTGTTGGAGCATATGGTTGACACTGTTTTATATTTTGAAGGAGAACGCCACCATACTTTCCGTATTTTGCGGGCTGTAAAAAACCGTTTCGGATCTACAAACGAAATGGGCATTTTCGAAATGCGGGAAGAGGGGCTCACTGAGGTTTTGAATCCTTCGGAAATTTTCTTAGAAGAACGCTCTGCTGGTTCCGCAGGCTCGAGTATCACTGCCTCTATGGAGGGCACTAGACCGATTCTCGTTGAAATTCAGGCACTCATCTCGCCAACAAGTTTTGGCAACCCAAGGCGTATGGCAACGGGAATAGACCATAACAGGGTTTCTCTGTTAATGGCTGTGTTAGAAAAAAGAGTTGGACTGCTGCTGCAAAATCAGGATGCTTATTTGAAAGTGGCTGGCGGCGTTAAGCTTGATGAACCGGCAATTGATCTTGCGATTGTGATTAGTATTGCATCAAGCTTTAGAGACACACCTCCAAATCCTGCAGATTGTTTTATTGGAGAAGTGGGATTAACCGGAGAAGTCCGGCGGGTTTCAAGAATTGAACAGCGTGTGAAAGAAGCGGCAAAGCTTGGTTTTAAACGCATGATCATACCCGCGGCAAATCTGGATGGATGGACAAAACCAAAAGGGATTGAGGTTATCGGAGTAGCAAATGTTGCAGAAGCGCTTCGTACTTCATTAGGAGGATAATAGATGGAAAAAGAGAAAAAAGGGGCGAAACACGAGTTAGACCTGTCATCTATATTGCAGTTTGTTGCTCCGGGTACACCGCTCAGAGCGGGGATGGAAAACGTCTTGAGAGCAAATACAGGCGGTCTGATTGTTGTTGGATATAATGATAAAGTAAAAGAAGTGGTGGACGGCGGCTTTCACATAAACACGGCTTTTTCTCCGGCGCATTTATATGAGCTGGCTAAAATGGATGGAGCGATCATTTTAAGTGATTCTGGTCAAAAGATCCTATACGCGAATACTCAGCTGATGCCGGATGCCACAATTTCTTCATCAGAAACAGGAATGCGGCACAGAACTGCCGAAAGAGTAGCTAAGCAAACTGGCTGTCTTGTAATCGCCATTTCTGAAAGAAGAAATGTCATAACGTTATATCAGGAAAACATGAAGTATACACTAAAAGACATAGGATTTATTTTAACCAAGGCGAACCAAGCCATTCAAACACTTGAAAAATATAAGACAATCCTCGATAAAACGATTAATGCACTGAACGCGTTAGAGTTTGAGGAACTTGTTACCTTCAGTGATGTCTTGTCTGTCATGCATCGTTATGAAATGGTACTGAGAATCAAAAACGAAATTAATATGTATATCAAAGAGCTGGGGACAGAAGGGCATCTGATCAAACTGCAAGTCATTGAATTGATTACGGATATGGAAGAAGAGGCCGCTTTATTTATTAAGGACTATGTAAAAGAAAAGATTAAAGATCCGTTTGTTCTCTTGAAGGAGCTGCAGGATATGTCCAGTTATGATCTGCTGGATGATTCCATTGTGTATAAGCTTCTCGGTTACCCTGCTTCTACTAATCTTGATGATTATGTATTGCCGAGAGGATACAGGCTGTTAAATAAGATACCGCGTCTTCCGATGCCGATTGTTGAAAATGTTGTAGAAGCATTTGGAGTCCTGCCAAGGATTATTGAGGCGAGTGCAGAAGAATTAGATGAAGTAGAGGGAATCGGTGAAGTACGAGCCCAAAAAATCAAAAAAGGATTAAAACGCCTGCAAGAGAAGCATTATTTAGACAGACAACTGTGATTTCGGTTAAAACCTTATGAATACGGGTATATTAATGTTGGTTTTTGTTTATTCTGATATTCGTAGGATGCATAAGACTTTGTGAAATTAAAATGTTAAAAAAGGAGGTGGGGGTATGTTAAAACGAATAGTTCAGGCGTTCTTCATTATTTTTGGCGGCGTTGTTGGTATATTTTTGATACCTGAATTGTTTGTACTGTTAAATATACAGGACATACCTTTAATAACAAACGCATATACGTCTGCGGCAATAGGAGCAATTATCTTTTTTCTCATCAGTATATGGGGTACAGAATACGTTGTGAACTGGGTGAAGTGGATAGAGGATTCATTGTTAAAAGCGCCGGTTCCAGATTTGTTATTTGGAAGTCTTGGCTTAGTTTTTGGACTTATAATTGCTTATCTTATCGTAAATGTTATTCCTTTAGACAATATACCTTACCGCATATTCAGCACAATAATTCCTGTATTTTTGGCTTTCTTCCTCGGTTATCTCGGCTTCCAGGTGGGCTTTAAGAAAAAGGATGAATTGATCAGCCTGTTTTCCATTTCCGCCAGAATGCAAAAGAAAAAAGGAACAGCTGATGAAGAACATGAGGTTCAAGACAAGAAGCTGAAAATTTTGGACACTAGTGTTATTATTGATGGGAGAATAGCAGATATTTGTCAGACTGGTTTTTTAGAGGGAGTTATCGTGATTCCGCAGTTTGTCCTTGAGGAATTGCAGCATATTGCAGACTCTTCAGATGTTTTAAAACGAAACAGAGGACGCCGCGGTCTTGATATCCTGAACCGCATTCAGAAAGAATTAGACATTGAAGTTGAAATTTACGAAGGCGACTTTGAAGATATTCAGGAGGTTGACAGCAAGCTCGTCAAACTTGCTAAGCTGACATCCGGGGTCGTTGTGACGAATGATTTTAATTTAAATAAAGTGTGCGAGCTTCAGAAGGTAGCAGTATTAAACATTAATGACCTTGCCAATGCGGTCAAGCCTGTTGTGCTTCCTGGCGAGGAAATGAATGTTCAGGTCATTAAGGACGGGAAAGAGCATAATCAGGGAGTTGCCTACTTGGATGACGGTACGATGATTGTCGTTGAAGAAGGACGAAATTATATCGGCAAGCATATTGATGTACTCGTCACAAGTGTGCTGCAGACAGCAGCGGGACGAATGATTTTTGCGAAGCCTAAGCTGTTGGAGAAGGCGCTGTAAAGGGAGAAGAAACAATGAGTTATGATGTGGTGATTCCTGCAGCCGGACAGGGAAAGCGGATGAAGGCAGGGAGAAATAAACTGTTCATTGATCTGAAGGGAGACCCGGTGATCATACACACGTTAAGAGTGTTTGACAGCCACCGGCAGTGCGATAAAATCATTTTGGTGATTAACGAGCAGGAGCGGGAGCACTTTCAACACTTGCTGTCCGATTACCCGTTCCAAACTTCAATTGAGCTTGTTGCAGGCGGAGAAGAGCGTCAGCACAGTGTGTATAAGGGGCTGAAAGCCGTAAAGCAGGAAAAGATTGTCCTTGTACATGACGGTGCCCGCCCATTTATAAAACATGAACAAATTGACGAACTGATCGCAGAGGCGGAACAGACAGGAGCGGCCATCCTTGCTGTTCCGGTAAAAGATACGATTAAACGCGTTCAAGATTTACAAGTCAGTGAGACGATTGAACGTTCAAGCTTGTGGGCTGTCCAAACGCCACAAGCTTTTCGTCTTTCTTTATTGATGAAGGCTCACGCTGAGGCCGAGCGCAAGGGATTTTTAGGGACGGATGACGCCAGCCTCGTTGAACAGATGGAGGGCGGTTCGGTCCGTGTTGTAGAAGGCAGCTATACAAATATTAAGCTGACGACGCCAGACGATTTGACGTCAGCTGAAGCTATCATGGAATCAGAAAGTGGGAATAAACATGTTTAGAATTGGACAAGGATTTGATGTGCATCAATTAGTGGAGGGCCGTCCTCTCATTATTGGCGGAATTGAAATCCCGTACGAAAAAGGGCTGCTTGGCCATTCTGATGCAGACGTATTGCTGCATACTGTCGCTGACGCCTGCCTGGGAGCTGTGGGTGAAGGAGACATCGGCAAGCATTTTCCTGACACAGATCCCGAGTTCAAGGACGCAGATTCTTTCAAATTACTTCAGCATGTCTGGGGAATCGTGAAACAGAAGGGGTATGTCCTTGGGAACATTGATTGCACCATCATAGCGCAAAAGCCGAAGATGCTGCCGTACATAGAAGATATGAGAAAAAGAATTGCTGAAGGCCTTGAGGCAGATGTTTCTCAAGTAAATGTAAAAGCAACAACGACAGAAAAACTTGGATTTACAGGCCGGGCGGAAGGAATAGCGGCTCAGGCGACAGTACTGATACAAAAAGGCTAACTTGTTTTGATGCCGGGTCTATTTGGTGGTAGAATAGATTCATACATTTTTGCCTGAGGCCATACATGACATGAAAGGAAGTATTTGAAAATGGGAAACGAAGTACGCGTCCGTTATGCACCGAGTCCAACCGGACATTTGCATATTGGAAATGCCAGAACGGCGCTTTTTAATTATTTATTTGCCCGCAATCAAGGCGGTAAGTTTATCATTCGAGTTGAGGATACAGATAAAAAGCGCAATATTGAGGGCGGAGAACAAAGCCAGCTGAATTATCTGAAGTGGCTAGGTATTGACTGGGATGAGAGTGTGGATGTCGGAGGAGAGTACGGTCCATACCGTCAGTCAGAGCGTAACGATATCTATAAAGTGTACTATGAAGAGCTTCTTGAAAAAGGGCTTGCTTATAAATGTTACTGTACGGAAGAAGAGCTTGAAAAAGAGCGTGAAGAACAGATTGCCCGCGGAGAAATGCCTCGTTATTCCGGAAAACACAGAGACCTGACTCAGGAAGAACAGGACAAATTTATCGCTGAAGGCAGAAAACCAAGTATTCGTTTCCGCGTGCCGGAAGGAAAAATCATCGCCTTCAATGATATCGTAAAAGGCGAAATTTCTTTTGAATCAGATGGCATCGGCGACTTTGTTATTGTGAAAAAGGACGGAACGCCGACTTACAACTTCGCGGTAGCAATTGATGACTACTTAATGAAAATGACACACGTGCTGCGCGGTGAGGATCATATTTCTAACACACCGAAACAGATTATGATTTATCAAGCATTCGGATGGGATATTCCTCAGTTCGGACACATGACGCTGATCGTAAACGAAAGCCGTAAAAAGCTCAGTAAACGTGATGAATCCATTATTCAATTCATCGAGCAGTACAAAGAGCTTGGCTACCTGCCAGAAGCACTGTTCAACTTTATCGGCCTGTTAGGCTGGTCACCGGTTGGAGAAGAAGAGCTTTTCACAAAAGAGCAGTTTATTGAAATTTTTGATGTAAATCGTTTATCTAAATCACCAGCTTTGTTTGATATGCATAAGCTAAAATGGGTTAACAACCAATATGTGAAGAAGCTGGATCTTGATCAGGTTGTTGAATTGACGCTTCCGCATTTGCAAAAAGCCGGCAAAGTTGGCACTGAGCTTTCTGCTGAAGAACAAGAATGGGTTCGCAAACTGATTTCCCTGTATCATGAGCAATTAAGCTACGGTGCGGAAATTGTTGAGCTGACTGATTTGTTCTTTACGGATGAGATCGAGTATAATCAAGAAGCGAAAGCTGTTCTGGAAGAAGAACAGGTTCCTGAAGTGCTCAGCACATTCGCAGCGAAGCTTGAAGAGCTTGAGGAGTTCACTCCGGATAACATCAAAGCATCGATCAAAGCAGTGCAGAAAGAAACTGGTCATAAAGGGAAAAAACTGTTTATGCCGATTCGTGTTGCTGTAACAGGGCAAACTCACGGTCCGGAACTGCCGCAATCAATTGAATTGATCGGTAAAGAGACTGCAATTCAGCGTTTAAAAAATATCTAAATAAATGATTGTTGACAGGGAAGAGTATAAAGCTTTAGGCCATTACAGAAAGGATCTCCATTGGCTGAGAGAGATCCATGAGCCGGGTTTTAGAAGTGCGCCCTTAAGACCTTTGAAGAACGTTTTTTGAAACCAGTATTCAAAGGCGGCCGCCGCCGTTACAGGCTGAAGTTGGGAGAGCAGAAGTCTGCTTTTCAAACAGAGTGGAACCGCGCGGTTAAAGCGTCTCTGTCATGTTTACATGCAGAGACGCTTTTTTTATTGGGTAGAGGAAATCAGATAGAGAAACGGGGGGAAGCATGTGTTTTTTAGAATGCTCAAAGAAGACATTGATACTGTGTTCGATCAAGATCCCGCAGCAAGAAGCTATTTTGAAGTGATTTTAACTTATTCCGGTTTACATGCTATATGGGCGCATCGGATTGCACATGCTTTATATAAACGAAAATTTTATTTCCTTGCACGCCTTATATCTCAAGTAAGCCGATTTTTTACCGGGATAGAAATCCACCCCGGCGCTACAATCGGGAGAAGATTTTTCATAGACCACGGCATGGGGGTTGTCATTGGGGAGACATGTGAAATCGGCAATAACGTAACCGTTTTTCAGGGGGTTACCCTCGGGGGAACGGGGAAAGAAAAGGGAAAAAGGCACCCAACGATTAAAGATGACGCATTGATAGCCACAGGTGCTAAAGTGCTCGGTTCTATTACGGTCGGTGAAGGCTCAAAGATTGGGGCTGGTTCAGTAGTGCTGCATGATGTTCCTGATTTTTCAACAGTTGTCGGTATCCCTGGTCGGGTCGTTGTACAAAATGGCAAGAAAGTAAGACGCGATTTAAACCATCAGGATTTGCCCGATCCAGTTGCTGACCGCTTTAAGTCTTTGGAACAGCAGATTTTAGAGCTGAAGGCAGAACTTGAAGACAGAAAAGAAAGGATCAATCAAAAATGACAATCACACTTTATAATACATTGACTAGACAGAAGGAAACATTTGTTCCTCTTGAAGAGGGAAAAGTGAAAATGTATGTATGCGGACCCACGGTTTACAATTACATTCATATCGGGAACGCGCGTCCGGCAATCGTTTACGATACGGTTCGAAACTATTTAGAGTATAAAGGCTATGATGTGCAGTATGTCTCTAACTTCACAGACGTAGACGATAAATTAATTAAAGCGGCAAATGAACTCGGTGAGGATGTACCCACCATTTCAGAGCGTTTTATTAAAGCATACTTTGAAGACGTAGGTGCGCTCGGCTGCCGAAAAGCCGACCTTCATCCGCGAGTAATGGAGAACATGGATGCCATTATCGAATTCGTAGATCAGCTCGTGAAAAAGGGCTACGCATATGAATCAGAAGGTGACGTATATTTCAAAACCAGAGCATTTGAAGGGTACGGAAAGCTTTCTCAGCAATCAATCGATGAACTTAGATCAGGTGCACGCATCCGAGTCGGCGAGAAAAAAGAAGATGCTCTTGATTTCGCATTGTGGAAAGCGGCAAAAGAAGGAGAAATCTCTTGGGATAGCCCTTGGGGAAAAGGACGTCCGGGCTGGCACATTGAATGCTCAGCAATGGTGAAAAAGTATCTGGGTGACCAGATTGATATCCATGCGGGCGGACAGGATTTAACATTCCCTCACCATGAAAACGAAATTGCGCAATCTGAGGCATTGACAGGAAAAACGTTTGCGAAGTACTGGCTCCATAATGGCTATATCAATATTGATAATGAAAAAATGTCAAAATCACTGGGCAACTTTGTGCTTGTGCATGACATCATTAAACAGCATGATCCGCAGCTTTTGAGATTCTTTATGCTATCTGTTCATTATCGCCATCCGATTAACTATTCAGAAGAACTTCTAGAAAATACGAAAAGCGCATTTAACCGTTTAAAAACAGCGTACAGCAATCTCCAGCACCGTCTGAACAGCAGTACGAATTTAACGGAAGATGACGATCAATGGCTTGAGAAAGTTGAAGAACACCGCAATGCATTCGAAGAAGCGATGGACGATGATTTTAATACGGCGAATGCGATTTCTGTCTTGTTCGACTTAGCGAAACACGCCAATTACTATCTTCAGAAAGACCATACAGCTGATCATGTAATTACGGCGTTTATCGAGATGTTTGACCGTATTGTTTCTGTCCTCGGTTTTTCGTTGGGTGAGCAGGAACTTCTCGATCAAGAGATTGAAGACTTAATCGAAAAGCGAAATGAAGCGCGCCGGAATCGCGATTTTGCATTGTCAGACCAGATCCGCGACCAGCTGAAAAGCATGAATATCATTCTTGAAGATACGGCTCAAGGCACTCGCTGGAAACGGGGAGAATAACAGATGCTTGAATTTGATACGATAAAAGATTCTAAGCAGCTTAACGGTCTTGCGCTTGCTTATATAGGTGATGCCATTTTTGAAGTGTATGTCAGGCATCACCTGCTTAAGCAGGGCTTTACCAAACCAAATGATCTTCATAAGAAATCAAGCCGGATTGTTTCAGCAAAGTCACAGGCTGAGATCCTATTTTTTCTGCAGAATCAATCATTTTTTACGGAAGAAGAGGAAGCGGTGCTGAAAAGAGGCAGAAATGCCAAGTCAGGGACAATACCTAAAAATACAGATGTTCAGACGTACCGCTACAGTACAGCATTTGAAGCGCTTCTGGGCTACCTTTTTCTAGAGAAAAAAGAGGAACGACTTAGTCAGCTCGTAGCCGAAGCTATACAATTCGGGACGTCAGGGAGGAAAACAAATGAGTCAGCAACATGATTACGTCATAGGGAAAAATGCAGTGATCGAGACGTTAAAATCTGATCGGAAGCTGTATAAGCTGTGGATGGCGGAAAACACCGTAAAGGGACAAGCACAGCAAGTGATTGAGCTTGCCAAAAAGCAGGGAATCACGATTCAATACGTCCCGAGAAAAAAACTCGATCAAATGGTGACAGGACAGCATCAGGGCGTAGTGGCACAGGTTGCAGCGTATGAATATGCAGAACTGGACGATTTATATAAAGCAGCCGAAGAAAAAAATGAACAGCCTTTCTTCCTCATTCTGGACGAACTTGAAGACCCTCATAATCTTGGTTCCATTATGAGGACAGCAGATGCGGTCGGCGCTCATGGCATCGTCATTCCAAAACGGAGAGCTGTCGGGCTGACAACAACAGTGGCAAAAGCTTCAACAGGAGCAATTGAGCACATTCCTGTAGCAAGAGTCACCAATTTGGCACGGACGTTAGAAGAGATGAAAGAGCGGGGAATCTGGGTTGTCGGAACGGATGCGTCCGCGCGTGAGGATTACCGTAATATGGACGGCAATATGCCTTTGGCTCTAGTCATCGGAAGTGAAGGAAAAGGGATGGGCCGCCTTGTGAAAGAAAAGTGCGATTTTCTCATTAAACTCCCGATGGCCGGAAAGGTAACTTCACTAAATGCATCTGTCGCGGCTGGTCTTTTGATGTATGAAGTCTACCGGAAACGAAACCCTCTGGGAGAATAAAGACCCATGGATATCCTGTTAGTAGACGGGTACAACATGATTGGAGCCTGGCCGCAGCTGAAGGATTTAAAAGCGAACAGTTTTGAAGAGGCGAGAGACGTACTGATTCAGAAAATGGCAGAATATCAATCGTATACAGGAAACAGGGTTATTGTTGTTTTTGACGCGCATCTCGTAAAAGGGCTTGAGAAAAAACAGACCAACCATAGAGTTGAAGTAATTTTTACAAAAGAAAATGAGACGGCTGATGAGCGGATAGAAAAGCTCGCTCAGGCTTTGAATAATATTGCGACTCAAATTCACGTTGCGACCTCTGACTATACTGAGCAGTGGGCGATTTTCGGACAGGGGGCATTGCGAAAATCGGCCCGGGAGCTTTTGAGAGAGGTAGAAACGATTGAAAGGCGAATAGAGAGACGGGTAAGAAAAATCACTTCCGAGAAGCCGGCGGGTAAAATTGCTTTATCGGAAGAGGTTTTGAAAACGTTTGAAAAGTGGAGGCGGGGAGACTTAGATTAAGTTGACGCTTTTTTGCCCAATACTGTATAATATTTCTATCTACGTGCGCCGGGGGGATCGGAGTGAATCTACAGAACAACAAGGGAAAATTCAACAAAGAGCAGTTTTGCCAGTTGGAGGACGAGCAGGTCATTGAAAAGGTTCATGTTGGGGACAGTGATGCGTTAGATTACTTGATTACGAAGTACCGAAACTTTGTTCGGGCAAAAGCAAGATCCTATTTCTTAATAGGGGCGGACAGAGAGGATATTGTTCAGGAAGGCATGATAGGCCTCTATAAGTCTATTCGTGACTTCAAAGAGGACAAGCTTACCTCATTCAAAGCTTTCGCAGAATTATGTATTACCCGCCAAATTATTACCGCAATAAAGACAGCTACTCGCCAGAAACACATTCCTTTGAATTCCTACGTCTCATTAGATAAACCGATTTTTGATGAAGAATCAGACCGAACGCTGCTGGATGTCATTTCAGGAGCGAAAACCTTAAATCCTGAGGAAATGATCATTAATCAGGAAGAATTTGATGATATTGAAATGAAAATGGGAGAACTATTAAGTGATTTAGAGAGAAAAGTACTCGTCTTATATCTCGATGGGAGAAGTTACCAAGAGATTTCTGATGAACTGAACCGACATGTGAAATCGATCGACAATGCCCTTCAGCGTGTGAAACGCAAGCTGGAGAAGTACTTGGAAATTCGCGAAATCAGTTTGTAATAGGAATTTATGCTATATTGACAGTATTTTTCTGACTATGATATGTTACTAAAGATAAGAACTAATGTCTATTTAGAAAAAGGTGTAATGACATGAGAAAAAAGATTACGTTAGCATGCAAGACATGCGGAAACCGTAATTATACGACAATGAAGAGCTCTGCATCAGCGGCTGAGCGATTAGAAGTAAAGAAATACTGCAGTACTTGCAATTCACATACAGCTCATCTTGAAACAAAATAGTTTTTGCGCTTTTAAATTGTGGAGGTCTTTTACATGCGTATTATGAAATTCTTTAAAGATGTTGGGAAAGAAATGAAAAAGGTAAGCTGGCCTAAAGGAAAAGAGTTAACGCGTTATACCATTACGGTAATTTCAACAGTTATCTTTTTTGTTATCTTTTTTGCCCTCCTTGACACAGGAATTTCTCAATTAATTCGTTTAATAGTTGAATAATGATCAGCAATACGTGCTATAATAGATCATAATATTACTTGCCAAAACCCGTTCAGCGGGTTTTTTATTGTGGCTTAAAATGAAAGTTATCATAGGCTTGCCGCCTATTTTTTGAAGCGTTATGGTAATTCACTAAAACCAAATGCGGGGAGGGAAGGACTGGACAGTCCTGAATAGAATGGAAAAGAATTGGTATGTTGTTCACACGTACTCTGGTTATGAGAATAAAGTAAAAGCCAACTTGGAAAAGCGTGTTGAATCAATGGGGATGCAGGATAAAATTTTCCGTGTAGTCGTACCCGAAGAAGAAGAAACGGATATCAAAAACGGCAAGAAAAAAGTCGTGAAAAAGAAAGTATTCCCTGGTTATGTGCTTGTTGAAATTGTAATGACAGACGACTCTTGGTATGTCGTCCGCAACACGCCGGGCGTTACTGGATTCGTAGGATCTGCCGGGTCAGGTTCAAAACCGACGCCGCTTCTTCCGGGGGAAGCAGAAACCATTCTGAAGAGAATGGGCATGGATGAACGAAAAACTGATATTGACTTTGAACTGAAAGAGACAGTGAAAGTGATAGACGGACCTTTTGCTAACTTTACAGGATCAATTGAAGAGATTGATTATGATAAAAGCAAGGTCAAAGTTTTCGTTAATATGTTTGGCCGTGAAACGCCGGTTGAGCTGGAATTTACCCAAATCGATAAATTGTAATGTGAAAAAACTTGAAATTGCTATATATAAATGATAATATAGCAAAGGTACGTCTTGGACTTATCCAAGGCAACTAGCATGATATTTCGTCATTCATATAAAGAATGAAACCTTGAGTGGGAGGGTTTACCCTATTACCACATCACGGACTTAAGGAGGTGTGTCTCGTGGCTAAAAAAGTAGTTAAAGTTGTAAAATTGCAAATTCCTGCTGGAAAAGCTAACCCAGCACCACCAGTTGGACCTGCACTTGGTCAAGCCGGTGTTAACATCATGGGATTCTGTAAGGAGTTTAACGCTCGTACAGCTGACCAAGCTGGTTTAATCATTCCTGTTGAAATTTCGGTTTACGAAGACCGTTCATTTACATTTATTACAAAAACTCCACCTGCTGCAGTATTGCTTAAAAAAGCAGCTGGAATTGAGTCTGGTTCTGGTGAACCAAACCGTAATAAAGTGGCAACCGTTAAGCGCGATAAAGTACGCGAAATCGCTGAAACGAAAATGCCTGACTTAAACGCAGCAGACGTTGAAGCGGCAATGCGCATGGTTGAAGGTACTGCCCGCAGTATGGGTATTGTAATCGAGGATTAATTTGTTTCTTGTCGGGTTGCGAGTTTTAACAAGTTCGCAACCCTTATTCGTGGGAGGTTATTCCGCTATAACCACATAAGGAGGAAATTTTAAAATGGCTAAAAAAGGTAAAAAGTACGTTGAAGCTGCTAAGCTTGTAGACCGTTCTAAAGCTTACGACGTCTCTGAAGCAGTAGCTCTCGTTAAAAAAACAAACACAGCTAAATTCGACGCTACAGTTGAAGTGGCTTTCCGTTTAGGGGTTGACCCTCGTAAAAACGACCAGCAAATCCGTGGAGCAGTTGTGCTTCCAAACGGAACTGGTAAAACTCAGCGCGTTCTCGTTTTCGCAAAAGGCGAAAAAGCGAAAGAAGCTGAAGCTGCTGGTGCAGATTTCGTAGGCGATACTGACTACATCAACAAAATTCAACAAGGCTGGTTCGATTTCGATGTTATCGTAGCTACACCTGACATGATGGGTGAAGTTGGTAAAATCGGTCGTGTACTTGGACCAAAAGGTTTAATGCCAAACCCTAAAACTGGTACAGTTACTTTCGAAGTTGAAAAAGCTATCGGCGAAATCAAAGCTGGTAAAGTTGAATACCGCGTTGATAAAGCTGGAAACATTCATGTTCCTATCGGTAAAGTTTCTTTCGAGGATGAAAAACTTGTTGAGAACTTCACAACAATGTACGATACAATCCTTAAAGCTAAACCTGCTGCAGCTAAAGGCGTTTACGTGAAAAACGTTGCTGTAACTTCTACTATGGGACCTGGTGTCAAAGTAGACTCTTCAACTTTTAACGTAAAATAATATTGACATGACATCAACATTCTGATATTATTCGAAATGTTGTAAAATAGAATATCATTTATACCGTAGACAGTAGGGGCCTAACCGCTTAATTATCCTACCGAGGTGTATATTATCACAGCTATTACGTTACGTATGCTTGTATATACAGCCTCCATGTCTCATGGAGGCTTTTTATATGGAATCCGTCGTCTCAGTCGTGATCACCTAACGGTATAAGTGTTACACAAGAATCTACAGGAGGTGTAACCATGAGCAGCGCAATTGAAACAAAAAAAGTTGTTGTTGAAGAAATTGCTTCTAAACTGAAAGAAAGTAAATCAACGATCATCGTTGACTATCGCGGACTTAACGTTTCTGAAGTAACTGAACTTCGTAAACAGCTTCGCGAAGCTAACGTTGAGTTCAAAGTTTACAAAAATACGATGACTCGCCGTGCGGTTGAACAAGCTGAGCTTAATGGTTTGAATGATTTCTTAACTGGACCGAACGCGATCGCATTCAGCACTGAAGATGTTGTCGCTCCGGCTAAAGTTCTTAATGACTTCGCTAAAAATCACGAAGCTCTTGAAATCAAAGCTGGCGTTATCGAAGGTAAAGTTTCTACTGTTGAAGAAGTGAAAGCTCTTGCTGAACTTCCATCACGCGAAGGCTTGCTTTCTATGTTGCTTAGCGTACTTCAAGCTCCAGTTCGTAACCTTGCTCTTGCTGCAAAAGCTGTGGCAGAACAAAAGGAAGAACAAGGCGCTTAATCTAATCAGTTTTTCATAAATTAAAACAAAATGGAGGAATTACAAATGGCTTTAAATATCGAAGAAATCATTGCTTCCGTTAAAGAAGCAACTGTACTTGAATTGAACGACCTAGTAAAAGCAATCGAAGAAGAATTTGGCGTAACTGCTGCTGCTCCTGTAGCTGTAGCTGGCGGAGCTGCTGCAGGCGGAGCTGCTGAAGAGCAAAGTGAATTCGATCTTATCCTTGCTGGTGCAGGATCTCAAAAAATCAAAGTTATCAAAGTTGTACGTGAAATCACTGGTCTTGGCTTGAAAGAAGCTAAAGAACTTGTTGACAACACTCCAAAACCACTTAAAGAAGGTATTGCTAAAGAAGAAGCTGAAGAGCTTAAAGCTAAACTTGAAGAAGTTGGCGCTTCTGTAGAAGTTAAGTAATCTTCACTTACCTGTAGGGGAAGCTCGCTTTTATGAGGCGAGCTTTTTCTTTGCCATTCTTTAAGCCATGAAAAAAGGAGGTTCTAATAATGAGTGAGCACTATTATTCAGAAAAACCTTCAGTAAAAAGCAACAAGCAAACCTGGTCTTTTAGGCTTCGGAATAAAGATTTCACGTTTACCAGCGACAGCGGGGTTTTTTCTAAAAAAGAAGTTGATTTCGGCTCCCGCCTGCTGATTGATTCTTTTGAAGAGCCTGAGGTTGAGGGCGGCATTTTGGATGTAGGCTGCGGATACGGCCCGATTGGTTTATCGCTCGCCAGCGACTTTAAAGACCGGACTATCCACATGATTGACGTTAATGAGAGAGCCGTAGAACTATCAAATGAAAATGCGGAACAGAACGGAATAACAAACGTTAAGATTTATCAAAGCGATTTGTTTTCAAACGTTGATTCTGCTCAAACATTTGCTTCTATTCTTACAAATCCCCCAATCCGAGCCGGAAAAAAAGTTGTCCATGCTATCTTTGAGAAAAGCGCTGAACACTTAAAAGCTTCAGGTGAATTGTGGATCGTCATACAGAAAAAGCAAGGCGCGCCTTCTGCCATTGAAAAGCTCGAGGAACTGTTCGATGAAGTTTCCGTCGTTCAAAAAAAGAAAGGCTATTATATCATAAAAGCAAAAAAAGTTTGACTCGGTATTTTAACTATGTTAATATTGTAAAATGCCAATGTATATATTTTGCTTGATATGATGAATTGTCATTATCTATGTATAAATTATACAAGTATGGAAATGCTAATAAAATCGGTATTTGTTTTTGGATGTGGTTTTCTTAATTAGAAACCCTTTTTTCTTTTGTCTTGTAAAAGTATTTTCTTTCTTTGGAAGAAATGCTTATTACACATATAATACGCATGATTTGAGGGGTGAATCAGTTGACAGGTCAACTAGTTCAGTATGGACGACACCGCCAGCGCAGAAGCTATGCTCGCATTAGCGAAGTGTTAGAATTACCAAATCTCATTGAAATTCAAACCTCTTCTTATCAGTGGTTTCTTGATGAGGGTCTTAGAGAGATGTTTCAAGACATATCACCAATTGAGGATTTCACTGGTAACCTCTCTCTTGAGTTCATTGATTATAGTTTAGGTGAGCCTAAATATCCTGTAGAGGAATCAAAAGAACGTGATGTGACTTACTCAGCTCCGCTAAGAGTGAAGGTTCGTTTAATTAACAAAGAAACTGGAGAGGTAAAAGACCAAGATGTCTTCATGGGTGATTTCCCTATTATGACAGATACAGGTACTTTTATCATTAACGGTGCGGAACGCGTTATCGTTTCCCAGCTTGTTCGGTCTCCAAGTGTATATTTCAGTGGTAAAGTAGACAAAAACGGTAAAAAAGGTTTTACCGCAACTGTCATTCCAAACCGTGGCGCATGGTTAGAATACGAAACTGATGCGAAAGATGTTGTTTATGTCCGCATTGATCGCACACGTAAGTTGCCGGTTACGGTTCTTTTGCGTGCTCTCGGCTTCGGCTCCGATCAAGAGATTCTTGATCTCATAGGAGAAAACGAATACCTGCGAAATACGCTTGATAAAGATAACACAGAAAACAGCGACAAAGCGTTGCTGGAAATTTACGAGCGTCTCCGTCCTGGAGAGCCGCCTACAGTAGAAAATGCGAAAAGCTTGCTTGATTCTCGTTTCTTTGATCCGAAACGATACGATCTTGCCAATGTAGGACGCTATAAAATTAATAAAAAACTTCATATTAAGAATCGCCTCTTCAATCAGAGACTTGCTGAAACGCTTGTTGATCCTGAAACAGGAGAAATCCTTGCTGAAAAAGGCCAGATTCTTGATAGAAGAACACTTGATAAAGTACTGCCATACTTAGAAAACGGAATCGGTTTTAGAAAGCTGTATCCGAATGGCGGCGTTGTTGAAGATGAAGTGACTCTTCAATCAATTAAAATCTTTGCTCCGACTGATCAAGAAGGAGAACAGGTTATTAATGTAATCGGCAATGCTTACATCGAAGAAGAGATTAAAAACATCACGCCTGCTGATATTATTTCTTCAATCAGCTACTTCTTCAACCTGCTGCACGGAGTAGGCGACACAGATGATATCGATCATCTTGGAAACCGCCGTTTACGTTCTGTAGGCGAGCTTCTCCAGAACCAATTCCGTATCGGTTTAAGCCGTATGGAGCGTGTGGTTCGTGAGAGAATGTCAATTCAAGATACGAATACAATTACGCCTCAGCAGCTGATCAATATTCGTCCTGTTATTGCGTCCATTAAAGAGTTCTTTGGAAGCTCACAGCTTTCTCAATTCATGGATCAGACGAACCCGCTTGCTGAATTAACGCACAAGCGTCGTCTGTCAGCATTAGGACCGGGCGGATTGACACGTGAGCGTGCCGGAATGGAAGTGCGTGACGTTCACTACTCCCACTATGGCCGTATGTGTCCGATTGAAACGCCTGAGGGCCCGAACATCGGTTTGATCAACTCACTATCATCTTATGCAAAAGTAAACCGTTTTGGCTTTATTGAAACGCCATATCGCCGCGTTGATCCTGAAACAGGGAAGGTAACGGGCAGAATCGATTACTTAACTGCTGATGAAGAGGATAACTATGTTGTCGCTCAAGCGAATGCTCGTCTTGATGACGAAGGCGCCTTTATTGATGACAGCATCGTAGCTCGTTTCCGCGGGGAGAACACTGTTGTTTCCAGAAATCGTGTAGACTACATGGATGTATCGCCTAAGCAGGTTGTATCTGCTGCGACAGCATGTATCCCGTTCTTAGAAAACGATGACTCCAACCGTGCCCTCATGGGAGCGAACATGCAGCGTCAGGCTGTGCCTTTAATGCAGCCGGAAGCGCCATTTGTTGGAACTGGTATGGAATACGTATCAGGAAAAGACTCTGGTGCCGCTGTTATTTGTAAACACCCTGGTATCGTTGAACGCGTAGAAGCGAAAAACGTTTGGGTTCGCCGTTATGAAGAAGTAGACGGTCAAAAAGTAAAAGGAAACCTGGATAAATACAGCCTGCTGAAATTTGTCCGCTCTAACCAAGGTACGTGCTACAACCAGCGTCCGATCGTAAGTGTCGGCGATGAAGTGGTAAAAGGAGAAATCCTTGCTGACGGTCCTTCTATGGAGCTTGGTGAACTTGCACTTGGCCGTAACGTAATGGTCGGCTTCATGACATGGGATGGCTACAACTATGAGGATGCCATCATCATGAGTGAACGCCTAGTGAAGGATGATGTTTATACATCTATCCACATTGAAGAATACGAATCAGAAGCACGTGATACGAAACTTGGACCTGAAGAAATCACTCGCGATATTCCAAATGTCGGTGAAGATGCGCTTCGCAATCTTGATGACCGTGGAATCATCCGTATTGGGGCAGAAGTAAAAGACGGAGATCTTCTTGTTGGTAAAGTAACGCCTAAAGGCGTAACTGAACTGACTGCAGAAGAACGCCTTCTTCACGCCATTTTTGGCGAGAAAGCCCGCGAGGTTCGTGATACTTCTCTTCGTGTGCCTCACGGCGGCGGCGGAATTATCCATGACGTTAAAGTCTTCAACCGTGAAGACGGAGACGAACTTCCTCCAGGTGTTAACCAGTTAGTACGCGTATATATCGTTCAGAAACGTAAGATTTCTGAAGGGGATAAAATGGCCGGTCGTCACGGTAACAAAGGTGTTATCTCTAAGATTCTTCCTGAAGAGGATATGCCTTACCTTCCTGACGGCACACCAATTGATATCATGCTTAACCCGCTGGGCGTACCATCACGTATGAACATCGGGCAGGTATTGGAACTTCACATGGGTATGGCCGCTCGTTACCTTGGCATTCACATTGCATCTCCTGTATTTGACGGAGCGCGAGAAGAGGATGTCTGGGAAACACTTGAAGAAGCCGGCATGTCTCGTGACGCCAAAACAGTGCTTTACGACGGACGTACTGGAGAGCCGTTTGATAACCGTGTATCTGTCGGTATCATGTACATGATCAAACTGGCTCACATGGTTGACGATAAACTTCATGCACGCTCTACAGGTCCTTACTCACTTGTTACGCAGCAGCCTCTTGGCGGTAAAGCGCAATTTGGCGGACAGCGTTTTGGTGAGATGGAGGTTTGGGCACTTGAAGCTTACGGTGCGGCTTATACTCTTCAAGAAATTCTGACTGTTAAGTCTGATGACGTGGTTGGACGTGTGAAAACATACGAAGCCATCGTTAAAGGCGACAATGTTCCTGAACCAGGTGTTCCGGAATCATTCAAAGTATTAATCAAAGAACTTCAAAGCTTAGGTATGGATGTCAAAATCCTTTCTGGTGATGAAGAAGAAATAGAAATGAGAGATTTAGAAGACGAAGAAGATGCGAAACAAGCTGACGGCCTGGCATTATCAGGTGATGAAGAGCCGGAAGAAACAGCATCTGCAGACGTTGAACGCGATGTAGTAACAAAAGAATAATCTCTAGTTATAAAGGCAAGTGACATCGGTTAATCCGAAGATAAAAAGGGAGGTAGGCCCCTTGCTAGATGTGAACAATTTTGAGTATATGAACATCGGTCTTGCTTCACCAGATAAAATCCGTTCATGGTCTTTTGGTGAAGTGAAAAAGCCTGAAACGATAAACTATCGTACGTTAAAACCTGAAAAGGACGGTCTATTCTGCGAACGCATTTTCGGACCGACTAAGGACTGGGAATGTCATTGCGGGAAGTACAAGCGAGTTCGTTATAAAGGCGTAGTTTGTGACCGCTGCGGAGTCGAAGTAACACGGGCTAAAGTCCGTCGTGAGAGAATGGGGCACATTGAACTGGCTGCCCCAGTTTCCCACATTTGGTATTTCAAAGGTATTCCAAGCCGTATGGGTCTTGTGCTGGATATGTCACCTCGTGCTTTAGAAGAAGTCATTTACTTTGCTTCTTACGTTGTAACTGATCCGGCGAATACACCGCTTGAAAAGAAACAGCTTCTGTCTGAGAAAGAATATCGTGCTTATCTTGATAAATACGGTAATAAATTTCAAGCATCTATGGGTGCTGAAGCAATTCATAAACTTCTTCAAGATATCGATCTTGTAAAAGAAGTTGATATGTTAAAAGAAGAGCTGAAAACTTCACAAGGACAACGCCGTACTCGTGCGATCAAACGTCTTGAAGTTTTAGAAGCCTTCCGTAACTCAGGAAACAAGCCTTCTTGGATGATCCTTGATGTGCTTCCTGTTATTCCTCCGGAGCTTAGACCGATGGTTCAGCTAGATGGCGGACGTTTTGCGACTTCTGATTTGAATGACCTTTATCGTCGTGTCATCAACCGTAACAATCGTTTGAAACGCCTTTTGGACCTTGGTGCGCCTAGCATCATCGTTCAAAACGAAAAGCGTATGCTTCAAGAGGCTGTCGATGCCCTAATTGACAACGGCCGCCGCGGACGCCCTGTAACAGGTCCTGGAAACAGACCGTTAAAATCTCTTTCTCACATGCTGAAAGGGAAGCAAGGCCGTTTCCGTCAAAACCTTCTTGGTAAACGTGTCGATTACTCCGGACGTTCTGTAATCGTTGTTGGTCCTCATTTGAAAATGTACCAATGCGGATTACCGAAGGAAATGGCACTTGAACTTTTCAAACCTTTCGTTATGAAAGAACTTGTTGAAAAAGGTCTTGCTCACAACATTAAGAGTGCGAAACGCAAAATTGAGCGCGTACAGCCTGAAGTTTGGGATGTACTAGAATCAGTTATTAAGGAGCACCCGGTACTGCTGAACCGTGCCCCTACTCTTCACAGATTAGGTATCCAGGCGTTTGAACCAACGCTTGTTGAAGGACGCGCAATCCGTCTTCACCCGCTCGTATGTACAGCTTACAACGCTGACTTTGACGGTGACCAAATGGCGGTTCACGTACCATTATCTGCTGAAGCACAAGCTGAAGCACGCATCTTGATGCTTGCTGCTCAAAACATCTTGAACCCTAAAGATGGTAAACCGGTTGTAACACCGTCTCAGGATATGGTACTGGGTAACTATTACCTGACACTTGAGCGTGCCGGTGCTGTCGGTGAAGGCATGGTCTTCAAGAATACAGACGAAGCGCTGCTTGCTTATCAAAACGGATATGTTCACCTTCATACGAGAGTAGCTGTTGCAGCTAACTCACTTAAGAATGTGACATTTACCGAAGAACAGCGCTCAAAATTGTTAATTACAACTGTCGGTAAGCTTGTCTTCAATGAAATTCTTCCGGAATCATTCCCTTACATGAATGAACCAACGAAGAGCAACATTGAAGAGAAAACACCTGACCGTTTCTTTTTAGAAAAAGGTGCTGATGTTAAAGCTGTTATCGCACAGCAGCCAATCAATGCGCCGTTTAAAAAAGGCATTCTGGGTAAAATCATCGCGGAAATCTTTAAACGATTCCATATTACGGAAACGTCTAAAATGCTTGACCGCATGAAAAACCTAGGTTTCAAATATTCAACTAAAGCTGGTATTACAGTTGGGGTTTCTGACATCGTCGTACTCGATGATAAACAAGAAATTCTTGAGGAAGCGCAAAGCAAAGTTGACAACGTTATGAAGCAATTCCGCCGCGGTCTTATCACTGAAGAAGAACGCTATGAGAGAGTCATCTCTATCTGGAGTGCTGCAAAAGACGTTATCCAAGGCAAACTGATGAAATCACTTGATGAACTCAACCCGATCTACATGATGAGTGACTCTGGTGCCCGTGGTAACGCATCTAACTTTACGCAGCTTGCCGGAATGCGCGGCCTGATGGCCAACCCGGCTGGACGTATCATTGAGTTGCCGATCAAATCAAGTTTCCGTGAAGGTCTGACAGTATTGGAGTACTTTATCTCCACACACGGTGCGCGTAAAGGTCTTGCCGATACCGCTCTTAAAACTGCTGACTCAGGTTACCTTACACGCCGTCTCGTTGACGTTGCGCAGGATGTTATCATCCGTGAAACTGATTGCGGAACTGACCGAGGCATTCTTGCTAAGCCTCTTAAAGAAGGAACTGAAACAATTGAGCGCTTAGAAGAACGCTTAATCGGACGTTTTGCAAGAAAACAAGTGAAGCACCCTGAAACAGGTGAAGTGCTTGTGAATGAAAACGAACTGATCGATGAAGATAAAGCACTGGAGATTGTCGAAGCCGGCATTGAAGAAGTGTGGATCCGTTCTGCTTTCACATGTAATACGCCTCATGGTGTATGTAAACGATGCTATGGCCGAAATCTTGCAACTGGCTCCGATGTTGAAGTCGGTGAAGCTGTCGGAATCATTGCTGCCCAATCAATCGGTGAGCCTGGTACACAGTTAACAATGCGTACATTCCATACAGGCGGGGTTGCCGGAGACGATATCACACAGGGTCTTCCGCGTATCCAAGAGCTTTTCGAAGCGCGTAATCCGAAAGGTCAGGCAACAATTACAGAAATCGACGGTACAGTCGTTGAGATCAATGAAGTTCGTGATAAGCAACAGGAAATTGTGGTTCAAGGCGCAGTGGAAACACGTTCTTATACGGCACCTTACAACTCCCGCCTGAAAGTAGCGGAAGGAGATAAAATTACTCGAGGCCAAGTACTGACAGAAGGTTCAATCGATCCGAAAGAACTTCTTAAAGTGACTGACCTGACGACTGTTCAAGAGTATCTTCTCCATGAGGTTCAAAAGGTTTACCGTATGCAGGGTGTTGAAATCGGTGATAAACACGTAGAAGTAATGGTTCGCCAGATGCTTCGCAAAGTACGCGTGATTGATGCCGGTGACACTGATGTGCTTCCAGGTACATTGCTTGATATTCACCAATTTACTGAAGCGAACAAAAAGGTATTGCTTGAAGGCAACCGACCAGCTACAGGCCGTCCTGTCTTACTCGGTATTACAAAAGCATCTCTTGAAACTGATTCATTCTTATCTGCTGCTTCCTTCCAGGAAACAACACGTGTCCTTACAGATGCAGCGATCAAAGGTAAGCGTGACGAGCTTCTCGGCTTGAAAGAGAATGTTATCATCGGTAAGCTTGTTCCAGCGGGTACAGGAATGATGAAATACCGTAAAGTAAAACCAGTATCAAATGTTCAGCCGACTGACGATATGGTCCCGGTTGAATAACTGATTTAACTCTGCTGAAAGACTGCAAAAACAGTCTTTCAGCAGATATATTTATGAAAAAGTCACTCTATGAGAAGAACGAATCTAAAAAATGTCATACCTTGTTGACATTCGTCTCCTAGAATGATAATATAACCAAGGTGCTCGAAATAAACCTGTTACTTTGGAGGATATGTTTATGTCTTATGATAAAGTATCACAGGCCAAATCAATTATTATTGGTACGAAGCAAACAGTGAAAGCTCTAAAGCGAGGTTCAGTAAAGGAAGTAGTCGTTGCAAAAGACGCAGATCCGATACTCACGTCAAGTGTTGTTTCACTTGCTGAAGATCAAGGTATCTCTGTCTCAATGGTTGAATCCATGAAAAAGCTCGGCAAAGCCTGCGGAATTGAGGTAGGAGCAGCCGCTGTTGCCATTATATTATAACGTACTTTTGTTTTTGCGTAAGATTCCATCTTGTGTAAAGACATTGTTTTTTGCCTTTTGATGAACCACCTGGGTATGTGGGTTATAAAACGTAATGAAGGGAGGAAAAATTCATGCCTACAATTAATCAGCTAATTCGCAAAGGACGCGTGAGTAAAGTAGAAAACTCAAAGTCTCCTGCACTTAACAAAGGATACAACAGCTTTAAAAAAGAGCACACTAACGTATCTTCTCCACAAAAACGCGGGGTATGTACTCGTGTTGGTACAATGACACCGAAAAAACCGAACTCAGCACTTCGTAAATATGCTCGTGTTCGTTTGACTAACGGAATCGAGGTTACTGCTTACATTCCTGGTATCGGTCACAACCTGCAAGAGCACAGTGTTGTACTTATCCGCGGCGGACGTGTAAAAGACTTACCAGGGGTACGTTACCACATCGTTCGTGGTGCGCTTGATACTGCTGGAGTTGAAAACCGTGCACAAGGCCGTTCTAAATACGGTACGAAAAAACCTAAAGCAAAATAATATACGAAAATACGCATAATTGATGAAGGGAGGATATTCAGATGCCACGTAAAGGTCCTGTAGCAAAAAGAGATGTTTTACCTGATCCGATTTACAACTCTAAGCTTGTATCTCGTTTAATCAACAAAATGATGATCGATGGTAAAAAAGGTAAGTCTCAAACGATCCTATACAAGTCATTCGATATCATTAAAGAACGTACTGGCAATGATGCAATGGAGGTTTTCGAACAAGCATTGAAAAACATCATGCCTGTACTTGAAGTAAAAGCACGCCGTGTAGGTGGTGCGAACTACCAAGTTCCTGTAGAAGTTCGTCCTGAACGTCGTACGACTCTTGGACTTCGCTGGTTAGTTAACTACGCTCGTCTTCGTGGAGAAAAAACGATGGAAGAGCGTTTAGCTAACGAAATCCTTGACGCAGCTAACAACACTGGTGCTGCTGTTAAGAAACGTGAAGACACTCATAAGATGGCTGAAGCAAACAAAGCATTTGCTCACTATCGCTGGTAGGATTTATAGATTAACAAAACACAATTTCCTAATAAGGAAGGAGAAATTACCCAATGGCAAGAGAGTTCTCCTTAGAAAAAACTCGTAATATCGGTATCATGGCTCACATCGATGCCGGTAAAACGACTACTACAGAACGTATCTTGTTCTATACTGGTCGTATCCACAAAATTGGTGAAACTCATGAAGGAGCTTCACAAATGGACTGGATGGAGCAGGAACAAGAACGTGGTATCACAATCACTTCCGCTGCGACAACTGCACAGTGGAAAGGATACCGCGTAAACATCATCGATACTCCAGGACACGTAGACTTCACAGTTGAAGTTGAACGTTCTCTTCGTGTACTTGATGGTGCTGTTGCTGTACTTGACGCGCAATCAGGCGTTGAGCCTCAAACAGAAACTGTTTGGCGTCAGGCAACAACTTATGGAGTACCGCGTATCGTTTTTGTTAACAAAATGGACAAAATCGGTGCAGACTTCCTTTACTCTGTAGGAACTTTAAGAGACCGTCTTCAAGCAAACGCTCATGCAATTCAATTGCCGATCGGTGCTGAAGATAACTTCGAAGGTATCATTGACCTTGTAGAAAACGTTGCGTATTTCTACGAAGATGACCTCGGAACTCGTTCTGATGCAAAAGAAATCCCTGAAGAGTACAAAGAGCAAGCTGAAGAGCTTCGCAACAGCCTTATTGAAGCTGTATGTGAGCTTGATGAAGAGCTTATGGATAAGTACCTTGAGGGTGAAGAAATCACAATTGACGAGTTAAAAGCAGGAATTCGTAAAGGTACATTAAATGTTGAATTCTACCCTGTTCTTGTTGGTTCTGCCTTCAAAAACAAAGGTGTTCAACTAGTACTTGATGCTGTTCTTGACTACCTTCCTGCACCAACTGACGTTGCTGCAATCAAAGGTACACGTCCTGATACAAATGAAGAGATTGAGCGTCATTCTTCTGACGAAGAGCCATTCTCTGCATTAGCATTTAAAGTTATGACTGACCCTTACGTTGGTAAGTTGACGTTCTTCCGTGTGTACTCTGGAACACTTGATTCTGGTTCATACGTGAAAAACTCTACTAAAGGCAAACGTGAGCGTGTTGGACGTATTCTTCAAATGCACGCTAACAGCCGTGAAGAAATCTCTACTGTATACGCAGGGGATATCGCAGCTGCTGTAGGTCTAAAAGATACAACTACTGGAGATACTCTATGTGATGAGAAGGATCTTGTTATCCTTGAGTCAATGGAATTCCCAGAACCAGTTATCGACGTTGCTATTGAGCCTAAATCAAAAGCTGACCAAGATAAAATGGGTATCGCTTTAGCGAAACTTGCTGAAGAAGATCCTACATTCCGTACTCAAACAAACCCAGAAACTGGCCAAACGATCATCTCTGGTATGGGTGAACTTCACCTTGATATCATTGTTGACCGTATGAAACGCGAATTTAAAGTAGAAGCCAATGTTGGTGCTCCTCAAGTTGCGTACCGTGAAACATTCCGTACCGGTGCAAAAGTTGAAGGTAAATTCGTACGTCAGTCTGGTGGACGCGGTCAGTTCGGACACGTTTGGATCGAATTCGAACCAAACGAAGAAGGCGCTGGCTTTGAATTTGAAAATGCGATTGTCGGTGGGGTCGTTCCTCGTGAATACATCCCAGCTGTTCAAGCAGGTCTGGAAGATGCACTCGAAAATGGTGTACTAGCAGGCTTCCCGCTTATCGACATTAAAGCTAAACTTTTCGACGGTTCTTACCATGATGTTGACTCAAACGAAATGGCATTTAAAGTCGCTGCTTCTATGGCATTGAAAAATGCAGTCAGCAAATGTAACCCAGTTCTTCTTGAACCAATCATGAAAGTGGAAGTGGTTATTCCAGAAGAATATATGGGAGATATCATGGGTGATATCACTTCACGTCGCGGACGCGTAGAAGGTATGGAAGCACGCGGTAACGCTCAAGTTGTTCGTGCTATGGTTCCTCTTGCTGAAATGTTCGGTTACGCTACTGCACTTCGTTCTAATACGCAAGGTCGCGGTACGTTCACTATGCACATGGATCACTACGAAGAAGTGCCGAAGAGCGTCGCAGAAGAAATTATCAAAAAAAATAAAGGCGAATAATTGATTTTGCCGCTTAACTCAAGTATAACTACTATTGTAAGATGAGGAAGTGAAAGCTTTCTTTCACTTCCTATCACTCTATACATTACTAATTAAAAGCTCTTAAGGAGGATTTTAGAATGGCTAAAGAAAAATTCGACCGTTCCAAATCACATGCCAATATTGGTACAATTGGACACGTTGACCATGGTAAAACAACTTTAACTGCTGCTATCACAACAGTACTTCATAAGAAATCTGGTAAAGGTACAGCTATGGCGTACGATCAAATTGATGGTGCTCCAGAAGAACGCGAGCGCGGTATCACAATCTCTACTGCACACGTTGAGTACGAAACTGAAACTCGTCACTATGCACACGTTGACTGCCCAGGACACGCTGACTATGTTAAAAACATGATCACTGGTGCTGCGCAAATGGACGGAGCTATCCTTGTAGTATCTGCTGCTGATGGCCCAATGCCACAAACTCGTGAGCACATCCTTCTTTCTAAAAACGTTGGTGTACCATACATCGTTGTATTCTTAAACAAATGCGACATGGTAGACGACGAAGAGCTTCTTGAACTAGTTGAAATGGAAGTTCGCGATCTTCTTAGCGAATACGACTTCCCTGGTGATGATGTACCAGTTGTTAAAGGTTCTGCTCTTAAAGCTCTTGAAGGAGACGCTGAGTGGGAAGCTAAAATCTTCGAACTTATGGATGCGGTTGATGAGTACATCCCAACTCCAGAACGCGACACTGAAAAACCATTCATGATGCCAGTTGAGGACGTATTCTCAATCACTGGTCGTGGTACAGTTGCTACTGGCCGTGTAGAACGCGGACAAGTTAAAGTCGGTGACGAAGTTGAAATCATCGGTCTTCAAGAAGAGAACAAGAAAACAACTGTTACAGGTGTTGAAATGTTCCGTAAGCTTCTTGATTACGCTGAAGCTGGTGACAATATTGGTGCCCTTCTTCGCGGTGTATCTCGTGAAGAAATCCAACGTGGTCAAGTACTTGCTAAACCAGGTACAATCACTCCACACAGCAAATTCAAAGCTGAAGTTTACGTTCTTTCTAAAGAAGAGGGTGGACGTCATACTCCATTCTTCTCTAACTACCGTCCTCAGTTCTACTTCCGTACAACTGACGTAACTGGTATCATCCATCTTCCAGAAGGCGTAGAAATGGTTATGCCTGGAGATAACACTGAAATGAACGTTGAACTTATTTCTACAATCGCTATCGAAGAAGGAACTCGTTTCTCTATTCGTGAAGGCGGACGTACTGTTGGTTCAGGCGTTGTTTCTACAATCACTGAGTAATAGTATGATTTTAAACGAGACCCCTACGGGTCTCGTTTTTTTGTTTGCTTATCATTTTCTTGTATAATAGGATCTATCATATTCGAGGGGTTAATATTTATGATTCCTGAAAAGAAATCAATCGCAATCATGAAAGAACTAAGCATTGGAAATACAAAGCAAATGCTGATGATTAATGGAGTTGACGTGAAAAATCCATTGCTGCTTTTTTTACATGGCGGGCCGGGAACGCCGCAAATCGGATATGTTAGACATTATCAAAAAGAGCTGGAACAGTATTTTACAGTAGTTCATTGGGATCAGAGAGGATCGGGGCTTTCTTATTCTAAGCGAATTTCGCATCACTCTATGACAATAGATCACTTCATTAAAGATACAATCCAAGTCACTCAATGGCTTTTAGCTCATTTTTCAAAATCAAAACTTTACCTAGTCGGTCATTCTTGGGGGTCAATACTGGCGCTTCATGTGCTGCAGCAGTGTCCTGATTTATTTTACGCGTATTATGGAATCAGCCAGGTTGTTAACCCTCACGATGAAGAATCAACTGCTTATCAAAATATTCGTGAAATTTCTAAATCAAAAAAAGCCAGCTTATTATCTTTCCTCACACGTTTCATTGGTGCTCCGCCTTGGAAGCAGGATATCCAGCACCTTATCTATCGGTTTTGTGTCGAGCTAAGCAGGGGAGGCTTCACTCGCCGTCATCGTCAATCTCTAGCTGTATTATTTCAAATGCTTACTGGCAATGAGTATGGAGTGCGGAACATGCACAGCTTCCTCAATGGATTGCGCTTCAGTAAAAAACATTTAACTGGTGAGTTGTACCGGTTTAATGCTTTTACATCAGTTCCTTCTATTAAAGTACCGTGTGTTTTCATTTCAGGGAAACATGACTTAATTGTTCCTGCTGAAATATCGAAACAGTATTATCAAGTGCTTGAGGCACCCGAAAAGCGCTGGTTTCAATTTGAGAACTCAGCTCACACCCCGCATATTGAGGAGCCGGCATTATTCGCGAACACATTAAGTCGACATGCACGACACCATTTATGATAGATCCTTGATAAATAAGAAAAACCCCTGTATAATAAAAAAAGTGTGCAAATCATGCATATTTTAAATAAGTCTTGCAACATGCGCCTATTTTCTGTATAATGGTGTATGTTGGTCTTTGACTGCGATGAAGTGAGAGGTTGCTGACACACCCGGCCGCTT
Organism: Bacillus sp. FJAT-14266; assembly: GCF_001719225.1. NCBI lineage: Bacteria > Bacillati > Bacillota > Bacilli > Caryophanales > Bacillaceae > Bacillus > Bacillus sp. FJAT-14266. Next base: position 47,854 of record NZ_CP017072.1, on the reverse strand, counting down.
TGCCATGGCAAGGTGTTCAGGTTTTTCTCACGGAGAACTGTCTAACGTGATGTAGGCGAAAAGGAGGGAAAATAATGGCAAAACAAAAAATTCGTATTCGTTTGAAAGCATATGATCATAGAATCCTTGATCAATCTGCAGAGAAGATTGTTGAAACGGCAAAACGTTCTGGTGCCAGCGTATCTGGTCCGATTCCGTTGCCAACTGAAAAATCAGTTTACACAATCCTTCGTGCGGTGCACAAATACAAAGATTCTCGTGAGCAATTTGAAATGCGTACACATAAACGTTTAATCGACATTGTGAACCCAACACCACAAACTGTTGATGCTCTTATGCGATTAGACTTACCATCTGGTGTCGATATCGAAATTAAACTTTAATTCCAAAATATAGAATGATCTTAATAGGAGGTGTGACGAATGACCAAAGGAATCTTAGGAAGAAAAATTGGTATGACGCAAGTATTCGCTGAGAATGGTGATCTTATTCCGGTAACTGTTATCGAGGCTGCTCCAAACGTTGTTCTTCAAAAGAAAACAGCTGAAAACGACGGTTACGAAGCAATCCAGCTTGGTTTTGACGACAAGCGTGAAAAGCTTTCTAACAAACCTGAAAAAGGGCACGTTGCAAAAGCGGAAACTGCTCCTAAGCGCTTCGTTAAAGAATTACGCGGAGTGGAAATGGATGCGTATGAAGTTGGTCAGGAAGTCAAGGTTGAAATTTTCTCTGCTGGAGAAATCGTAGATGTAACAGGAGTATCTAAAGGTAAAGGTTTCCAAGGTGCAATCAAGCGCCACGGACAATCTCGCGGACCTATGTCTCACGGTTCACGCTACCACCGTCGTCCTGGTTCAATGGGACCTGTAGATCCTAACCGTGTATTCAAAGGTAAATTATTACCTGGACGTATGGGCGGAGAGCAAATCACTGTTCAAAACCTTGAAATCGTAAAAGTTGATGCAGAACGCAATCTTCTTTTGATCAAAGGTAACGTACCTGGTGCGAAGAAATCTTTAATCACTGTTAAAAGTGCTGTTAAATCTAAATAATTCTCTTAGGAAAGGAGGAAATTGATTATGCCAAAAGTAGCATTATACAACCAAAACGGTTCTACTGCTGGTGACATCGAATTAAACGCTTCTGTATTTGGTATCGAACCAAATGAGAGTGTTGTATTCGACGCTATTCTTATGCAAAGAGCTTCCTTACGTCAAGGAACTCACAAAGTAAAAAATCGTTCTGAAGTACGCGGCGGAGGTCGTAAACCATGGCGTCAAAAAGGTACTGGACGTGCCCGTCAAGGTTCAATCCGTTCACCGCAATGGCGCGGAGGTGGTGTCGTATTCGGCCCAACACCACGCAGCTATTCTTATAAATTACCTAAAAAAGTTCGCCGCTTGGCAATCAAATCAGTATTGTCTTCTAAAGTGATCGACAACAACATCATCGTTCTTGAAGATCTTACTCTTGATACGGCTAAAACAAAAGAAATGGCAGCTATCCTTAAAGGATTATCTGTTGAGAAAAAAGCTTTAATCGTAACTGCGGATGCAAACGAAGCAGTAGCATTATCTGCTCGTAACATTCCTGGAGTTACTGTTGTTGAAGCTAACGGAATCAACGTTTTAGACGTTGTCAACCACGAGAAGCTTCTGATTACAAAAGCAGCGGTTGAAAAAGTAGAGGAGGTGCTTGCATAATGAAAGATCCTCGTGATGTTCTAAAGCGCCCCGTCATTACTGAACGTTCTGCTGATTTAATGACTGAAAAGAAATATACTTTTGAAGTTGATGTAAGAGCTAACAAAACAGAAGTGAAAGACGCGGTTGAAAGCATCTTTGGAGTGAAAGTTGACAAAGTCAACATCATGAACTACAAAGGCAAATCAAAACGTGTTGGACGCTACACTGGTATGACTAGCCGTCGCAGAAAAGCGATCGTAAAACTTACTGCAGACAGCAAAGAAATCGAAATTTTTGAAGCTTAATTATCTGTAAAAAGAAGGAGGGAAATTCAAAATGGCGATTAAAAAGTATAAACCGACCTCTAATGGACGTCGTGGTATGACAACTTCAGATTTTGCTGAAATCACGACTGACAAGCCGGAAAAATCCTTGCTTGCTCCCCTTCACAAAAAAGGCGGACGTAACAACCAAGGTAAATTGACTGTACGTCACCAAGGTGGCGGACATAAACGCCAATACCGTGTTATCGACTTCAAACGCGATAAAGATGGTATACCTGGACGCGTTGCTACAGTTGAATACGATCCAAACCGTTCAGCTAACATCGCTCTAATCAACTATGCAGACGGAGAAAAACGTTACATTCTTGCTCCTAAAGGAATTCAAGTAGGTACTGAAATCATGTCAGGTCCTGAAGCTGACATTAAAGTAGGTAATGCACTTCCACTTATCAACATCCCTGTTGGTACAGTTGTGCATAACATTGAATTAAAACCTGGTAAAGGCGGACAGCTTGTACGTTCAGCTGGTACATCTGCTCAGGTTCTTGGTAAAGAAGGTAAATACGTTCTTGTACGTCTTAACTCTGGTGAAGTTCGCATGATCCTTTCTGCTTGCCGTGCTTCTATCGGTCAAGTAGGTAACGAACAGCACGAACTTATTAACATTGGTAAAGCTGGACGTTCTCGCTGGAAAGGCATCCGTCCTACAGTTCGTGGTTCTGTAATGAACCCTAACGATCACCCACACGGTGGTGGTGAAGGACGTGCGCCAATCGGACGTAAATCACCAATGTCTCCATGGGGCAAACCAACTCTTGGATTCAAGACTCGTAAGAAAAAGAACAAATCCGATAAATTTATCGTACGTCGTCGTAAAAATAAATAACGGGGTTGTCTACGGTTCTTTTCGGACCGTAGTGCAATCACGAAGGGAGGTTCCAAAATGGCTCGCAGCTTAAAAAAAGGACCATTTGTCGATGGACACTTGATGACTAAAATCGAGAAATTAAATGAAACAGACAAGAAACAAGTCGTAAAAACTTGGTCTCGTCGTTCTACTATTTTCCCACAGTTTATTGGTCACACAATCGCAGTCTATGACGGACGTAAACACGTGCCTGTATTCATCTCTGAAGATATGGTAGGGCACAAGTTGGGTGAATTCGCTCCAACTCGTACGTACAAAGGTCATGCTAGTGATGACAAAAAAACAAGACGCTAAGAGAGGAGGCTTTTAAATGCAAGCTAAAGCTGTTGCAAGAACAGTCCGTATTGCTCCTCGTAAAGCACGTCTAGTAATGGACCTGATTCGAGGCAAGCAAGTAGGTGAGGCAGTATCAATCTTGAACCTTACACCAAGAGCTGCTTCTCCAATTATCGAGAAAGTATTAAAATCCGCTATTGCAAATGCTGAGCATAACTATGAAATGGACGCTAACAACCTGGTTATTTCTCAAGCATTCGTTGACGAAGGCCCTACGTTAAAAAGATTCCGCCCACGTGCTATGGGACGTGCGAGCCAAATCAACAAACGTACGAGCCACATTACAATCGTTGTATCAGAAAAGAAGGAGGGATAAGTAGTGGGTCAAAAGGTAAATCCAGTCGGTCTTCGTATCGGAGTCATTCGTGATTGGGAATCTAAGTGGTACGCTGGTAAAGATTACGCTGACTTCCTGCACGAAGATTTAAAAATTCGTGAATACATTAGCAAACGCCTTTCTGACGCTTCTGTTTCTAAAGTAGAAATCGAGCGTGCAGCAAACCGCGTTAACATTACGATCCACACAGCTAAGCCTGGTATGGTTATCGGTAAAGGCGGTTCTGAAGTCGAAGCACTTCGCAAAGCCCTTAACAGCCTTACTGGCAAGCGTGTACACATTAACATTCTTGAAATTAAAAGAGCAGATCTTGATGCACAGCTAGTTGCTGACAACATCGCTCGTCAATTAGAAAACCGTGTTTCTTTCCGCCGTGCGCAGAAACAACAAATCCAACGTACTATGCGTGCTGGAGCACAAGGTGTGAAAACAATGGTTTCTGGTCGTCTTGGCGGTGCAGATATCGCTCGTTCTGAATACTACAGTGAAGGAACTGTTCCATTGCACACATTACGTGCGGACATTGACTATGCAACATCTGAAGCTGATACTACTTACGGTAAGCTTGGTGTAAAAGTCTGGATCTATCGTGGAGAGGTTCTTCCTACTAAGAAGAAAACTGAGGAAGGAGGAAAATAATATGTTATTACCAAAACGCGTTAAATATCGCAGAGAGCATCGCGGAAAAATGCGTGGCCGTGCGAAAGGCGGTACTGAAGTACATTTCGGAGAATTCGGTATCCAAGCTCTTGAAGCTTCTTGGATTACTAACCGTCAAATCGAAGCTGCACGTATTGCGATGACTCGTTACATGAAACGTGGCGGTAAAGTTTGGATCAAAATTTTCCCTTCTAAACCTTACACTGCTAAACCACTTGAGGTACGTATGGGATCCGGTAAAGGGGCTCCAGAAGGTTGGGTAGCTGTTGTAAAACCGGGCAAAGTTTTATTTGAAATTTCTGGTGTGTCTGAAGAGGTTGCTCGTGAAGCGCTTCGCCTTGCATCTCACAAATTGCCAATTAAAACGAAGTTCGTAAAACGTGAAGAAATTGGTGGTGAATCAAATGAAAGCTAATGAAATTCGTGACCTTACCACTGCTGAAATTGAACAAAAAGTAAAGTCTCTTAAAGAAGAACTTTTCAATCTTCGCTTTCAATTAGCGACAGGACAACTTGAAAATACTGCTCGCATTCGTGAAGTGCGCAAAGCTATCGCGCGCATGAAAACTGTGATTCGTGAAAGAGAAATTGCTGCTAATAAATAATCACTGAGGGGAGGTCGTGAGCATGAGCGAACGTAACCAACGCAAAGTTTACCAAGGCCGTGTTGTTTCTGACAAAATGGATAAAACCATTACTGTTGTTGTTGAGACATACAAAAAACATACACTTTACGGTAAACGCGTAAAATACTCAAAAAAATTCAAAGCACATGATGAAAATAATCAAGCTAAAATCGGTGACATCGTTAAGATCATGGAAACTCGTCCATTGTCTGCAACTAAGCGTTTCCGTCTAGTTGAAGTTGTCGAAGAAGCTGTTATTATCTAATAAAGTTCGGAATTCTTTTTCCGAAGGGAGGTAACAAATAATGATTCAACAAGAGACTCGTTTAAAAGTAGCTGACAACTCTGGCGCACGTGAAGTACTTACTATTAAAGTTCTTGGTGGTTCTGGACGTAAAACAGCTAACATTGGTGATGTAATTGTTTGCACGGTTAAACAAGCAACACCAGGAGGCGTTGTCAAAAAAGGTGAAGTCGTAAAAGCTGTTATCGTTCGCACTAAAAGCGGAGCGCGCAGAAGTGACGGTTCATACATCAGCTTCGATGAGAATGCATGTGTTATCATCCGTGACGACAAGAGCCCACGCGGAACTCGTATCTTCGGACCAGTTGCTCGTGAATTGCGTGAAAACAACTTTATGAAAATTGTTTCTCTAGCTCCAGAAGTTATCTAATGAAATAAATGCCTTACTCAAGGAGGTGCGATCAGGATGCATGTAAAAAAAGGCGATAAAGTTATGGTTATCTCTGGTAAAGATAAAGGCAAACAAGGAACAATCCTTGCTGCTTTCCCTAAAAAGGACCGCGTTTTAGTTGAAGGTGTTAACATGGTAAAGAAACACTCTAAACCAACTCAAGCTAACCCTCAAGGCGGTATTTCTAATCAAGAGGCGCCAATTCATGTATCAAACGTTATGCCGCTCGATCCTAAAACAGGTGAAGTGACTCGCGTAGGATACAAAGTGGAAGATGGCAAAAAAGTTCGTGTAGCAAAAAAATCTGGGCAAGTTCTAGATAAATAGTATTAAAAGGAAGGGAGGTCTATCTCATGAACCGCCTTAAAGAAAAGTACAATAAAGAAATTGCACCTGCTTTAATGACTAAGTTCAACTATGATTCAGTCATGCAAGTGCCTAAAATCGAAAAAATCGTAATCAACATGGGTGTTGGTGACGCTGTTCAAAACGCCAAAGCAATCGACAGTGCTGTTGAAGAATTAACGTTTATCGCAGGTCAAAAACCTGTCGTTACTCGTGCGAAGAAATCAATTGCTGGATTCCGTCTTCGTGAGGGAATGCCTATCGGTGCGAAAGTAACTCTTCGCGGAGAGCGCATGTATGATTTCCTTGATAAACTTATTTCTGTATCTTTACCGCGTGTACGTGACTTCCGCGGGGTTTCTAAAAAATCTTTCGACGGTCGCGGTAACTACACACTTGGTATCAAAGAACAGTTAATCTTCCCTGAAATTGACTACGATAAAGTAACAAAGGTTCGCGGAATGGACATCGTTATCGTAACAACTGCTAATACTGACGAAGAAGCTCGTGAGCTATTAACTCAAGTAGGTATGCCGTTCCAGAAATAATCAATGAAAGGGAGGCGAAATCGTGGCTAAAAAGTCTATGATTGCGAAACAACAACGTACACCAAAGTTTAAAGTACAAGAGTACACACGCTGTGAACGCTGCGGACGTCCGCATTCAGTCATTCGTAAATTTAAACTTTGCCGTATTTGTTTCCGTGAGCTTGCATATAAAGGACAAATTCCTGGCGTGAAAAAAGCCAGCTGGTAATCCCCAAGAAAGGGAAGGAGGTAATTATATAATGGTTATGACAGATCCAATTGCAGATATGCTAACTCGTATTCGCAATGCAAACATGGTACGTCATGAGAAGCTTGAAATTCCTGCTTCTAAATTGAAAAGAGAAATTGCTGAAATTTTAAAGCGTGAAGGTTTCATTCGTGACGTTGAGTTCGTAGAAGACAGCAAACAAGGTATTATCCGCGTTTTCTTGAAATACGGACAAAACAACGAGCGCGTTATCACTGGTCTTAAAAGAATCAGCAAGCCTGGTTTGCGTGTTTATGCTAAATCTAATGAAGTACCCCGCGTACTTAACGGTCTTGGAATCGCGATTATTTCTACATCACAAGGTGTTTTAACGGACAAAGAAGCCCGTGCAAAACAAGCTGGTGGAGAAGTTCTAGCATACGTTTGGTAAGAAGTTTAACATGAATGGAGGTGTTTGGTATGTCTCGTGTAGGTAAGAAGCTACTTGAGATTCCTTCTGATGTTACAGTAACGTTAAATGATAACAACACTGTAGCTGTGAAAGGACCAAAAGGAGAATTAACTCGTACGTTTCACCCTGATATGGAGATTAAAGTAGAGGACAATGTGCTTACAGTCGCTCGTCCTTCTGATCAAAAAGAGCACCGTGCCCTGCATGGTACGACTCGCAGTCTGCTTGGCAACATGGTTGAAGGTGTATCTAAAGGATTTGAAAGAGGTTTGGAATTAGTCGGTGTCGGTTACCGTGCTTCTAAATCCGGAAATAAACTTGTTTTAAACGTTGGATACTCTCATCCTGTTGAGATCGTTCCTGAAGAAGGCATCGAAATCGAAGTTCCTTCTCAAACAAAAGTAGTTGTAAAAGGTACAGACAAAGAACGCGTAGGAGCTATTGCTGCTAACATCCGCGCTGTACGTTCTCCAGAGCCTTACAAAGGTAAAGGAATCCGCTACGAAGGTGAAGTTGTTCGCCGTAAAGAAGGTAAATCTGCTAAGTAAGATCGCTTAAAGTGAAGAAAGGAGTGACCTAGATGATTACGAAAACTAGCAAAAATGCTGCTCGTCTTAAAAGACACGCTCGTGTTCGCGCTAAACTTTCCGGTACTGCTGAAAGACCGCGCCTGAACGTTTTCCGTTCTAACAAGCACATTTACGCTCAAATCATCGATGATGTAAATGGTGTAACACTTGCTAGTGCATCTACTCTCGATAAAGACTTGAACGTTGAAAGCACTGGAGATACTTCTGCTGCTACTAAAGTTGGAGAATTAGTTGCAAAACGCGCTGCTGAAAAAGGCATTTCTGACGTAGTATTTGACCGTGGCGGATACTTATACCATGGACGTGTAAAAGCTTTGGCTGATGCCGCTCGTGAAGCTGGACTTAAATTTTAATAAAAGAAGGAGGGACACATGATTATGCGTCGTATTGACCCAAGCAAATTAGAGTTAGAAGAACGCTTAGTTACGGTTAACCGCGTAGCGAAAGTTGTTAAAGGTGGTCGTCGTTTCCGCTTCGCAGCTCTAGTCGTTGTCGGTGACAAAAACGGACACGTAGGATTCGGTACTGGTAAAGCACAAGAAGTACCAGAAGCGATCCGCAAAGCTGTTGAAGATGCGAAAAAGAATTTGATTGAAGTACCAATGGTTGGAACTACAATTCCACACGAAATCATCGGACGTTTCGGTGCAGGTAACATCTTGTTAAAACCTGCTTCTGAAGGTACTGGAGTTATCGCTGGAGGCCCTGTACGTGCGGTACTTGAGCTAGCTGGTGTAGCTGATATCCTTTCTAAGTCTTTAGGTTCTAACACACCGATCAACATGATTCGTGCAACACTTCAAGGTTTAAGTGAACTTAAACGTGCTGAAGACGTTGCGAAGCTTCGTGGAAAATCTGTAGAAGAACTGTTAGGATAAGGAGGGAACATTAATGGCTAAATTAGAAATTACCCTCAAACGAAGTGTAATCGGTCGCCCGGAAGACCAACGCGTTACTGTAAGAACACTTGGTTTAAAGAAAACAAACCAAACTGTTGTTCATGAAGACAACGCTGCGATCCGTGGTATGATTAATAAAGTATCTCATTTAGTTTCTGTTAAAGAACAATAAAAATATTTGATCGGATAAGGAGGTGTCCTAATGAAACTTCATGAATTAAAACCTTCAGAAGGTTCACGCAAAACGCGTAATCGCGTAGGTCGTGGTATTGGTTCTGGCAACGGTAAAACAGCTGGTAAAGGTCACAAAGGTCAAAACGCTCGTTCTGGCGGCGGTGTACGCCCTGGATTCGAGGGGGGACAAATGCCTTTATTCCAACGTCTTCCTAAACGCGGTTTCACTAACATCAACCGCAAGGAATACGCTGTAGTCAACCTAGACAAATTGAACGGTTTTGCAGAAGGAACGGAAGTCACTCCTGAACTTCTTCTAGAGACTGGTGTTATTAGCAAACTTAATGCAGGAGTAAAGATTCTTGGCAACGGTAAATTAGAGAAAAAATTAACTGTAAAAGCCAATAAATTCTCTGCTTCTGCGAAAGAAGCTGTTGAAGCTGCTGGCGGTACAGCTGAGGTGATCTAACTTGTTTAAAACAATCTCCAACTTTATGCGTGTGAGTGATATCAGGAATAAAATCATATTCACTTTACTCATGCTTATCGTCTTTCGCATAGGTGCGTTTATTCCTGTGCCTTACGTTAACGCTGAAGCGTTACAGGCGCAGTCTCAAATGGGTGTTTTTGATCTCCTTAATACATTTGGCGGCGGTGCGCTTTACCAATTTTCCATTTTCGCAATGGGAATTACTCCTTATATCACGGCTTCGATCATCATTCAGCTGCTTCAGATGGATGTTGTACCGAAGTTTACCGAGTGGTCTAAGCAAGGTGAAGTTGGCCGCCGTAAATTAGCTCAGTTCACAAGGTACTTTACGATTGTGCTTGGTTTCATCCAAGCATTAGGTATGTCATATGGATTCAACAATCTGGCAAACGGTATGCTGATCGAAAAATCCGGTGTATCGACATATCTTATCATTGCTTTAGTGCTCACTGGCGGAACTGCCTTTTTAATGTGGCTTGGGGAACAAATTACTTCTCATGGAGTAGGCAACGGAATATCGATCATTATCTTCGCGGGGATTGTGTCTAGTATTCCAAAAACAATTGGGCAAATATATGAGACTCAATTTGTCGGCAGCAACGATCAGTTGTTTATTCATATTGTGAAAGTCGCACTTCTTGTGATTGCGATTTTAGCAGTTATTGTTGGAGTTATTTTCATTCAGCAAGCCGTACGAAAAATTGCGATTCAATATGCTAAAGGCACAGGTCGTTCACCTGCTGGCGGAGGTCAGTCTACACACCTTCCATTGAAAGTGAATCCTGCAGGGGTTATTCCGGTAATCTTTGCGGTTGCGTTTTTGATAACGCCGCGGACGATCGCGTCATTCTTTGGAACAAACGATGTGACAAAGTGGATTCAAAACAACTTTGATAATACGCATCCGGTGGGTATGGCGATATATGTTGCGTTGATTATTGCCTTTACGTACTTTTATGCTTTTGTACAGGTAAACCCTGAACAAATGGCTGATAACCTTAAAAAACAGGGTGGCTATATCCCGGGGGTTCGTCCAGGGAAAATGACTCAAGATAGAATTACGAGCATTTTGTATCGACTTACGTTTGTGGGTTCTATATTCTTAGCCGTGATTTCCATTCTTCCTATCTTTTTCATTCAATTCGCTGGATTGCCTCAAAGTGCACAAATTGGCGGAACATCTTTGTTAATTGTTGTCGGGGTAGCCTTGGAGACAATGAAACAACTAGAAAGCCAGTTGGTGAAACGAAACTACCGTGGATTTATGAAAAACTAGAGGAAATGGATTTATCCATTCCCTCTTAATAAAGAGAGGACGGGGGAAATCCGAATGAACTTAGTCTTAATGGGGCTTCCTGGTGCCGGTAAAGGCACACAGGGCGAACGAATTGTTGAGGATTATGGGATTCCTCATATCTCAACAGGAGATATGTTCCGTGCTGCTATGAAAGAAGAAACACCACTCGGACTCGAAGCAAAATCTTATATTGATAAGGGAGAGCTCGTACCTGACGAAGTCACAATCGGAATTGTAAAAGAGAGACTTGGCAAAGATGATTGTGAAAGAGGTTTTCTTCTGGACGGATTTCCGCGAACAGTCGCTCAAGCCGAAGCTCTTGAAGAAATTCTTGAGGAATACGGCAAGCCGATTGATTATGTCATTAACATTGAAGTCGACAAAGACGCTCTTATGGAACGTCTGACTGGACGCAGAATTTGCAGTGTTTGCGGCACAACCTATCATTTAGTCTTTAATCCGCCGAAAATGCCGGGTATTTGTGATAAAGACGGAGGCGAACTCTATCAACGGGCAGATGATAATGAGGAAACAGTCTCTAAACGGCTTGAGGTAAACATGAAGCAAACTCAGCCTTTACTCGATTTCTATTCAGAGAAAGGTTATCTTGCAAACGTGAATGGCCAGCAGGACATTCAAGACGTTTATGCAGATGTGAAGGATCTTCTTGGAGGATTAAAAAAATGATTATCTGTAAAACCCCACGTGAACTTGGTATCATGCGGGAAGCAGGGCGAATCGTGGCTTTAACTCATGAAGAGTTAAAAAAGCACATTAAACCAGGAATCTCGACAAAAGAATTGGATCAAATTGCCGAACGTTTTATTAAGAAGCAGGGTGCAATCCCATCTTTTAAGGGGTATAATGGGTTTCGCGGGAGCATTTGCGTATCAGTTAATGAAGAACTCGTTCACGGCATACCTGGCAGCAGGGTGCTGAAGGACGGTGACATCATCAGTATTGATATCGGTGCTAAATTAAATGGTTATCATGGTGACTCTGCATGGACATATCCGGTAGGAAACATCAGCGATGATGACAAAAAACTTCTGGAAGTGACAGAGGAGTCTTTATATAAAGGCTTGCAGGAAGCAAAACCAGGTGAACGTTTGTCGAATATTTCCCACGCAATACAAACGTATGTCGAAAATGAGCAGTTTTCAGTTGTTAGGGAGTATGTCGGACATGGTGTTGGTCAAGACTTGCATGAGGACCCGCAAATTCCTCATTACGGTCCGCCCAACAAAGGACCACGGCTTAAACCTGGCATGGTTCTCGCTATTGAACCTATGGTGAACGCTGGCAGCCGCTACGTGAAAACATTGGCTGATAACTGGACGGTTGTAACGGTAGATGGGAAAAAGTGTGCTCATTTTGAACATACGATTGCGATTACGGAAACGGGTTTTGATATACTGACGAGAGTCTAGATGATGAAAATAATTCCGAAGACAGATGTTTTTCAAGCTTGATAGGGCAGAAAGCTTGGGTGAACATTGGCAAGACCGAATTCATCTTGCTGCTTGTCGTTGGAATTTTAACCATCATCAATGTACTAACAGCAGACGGAGAAAAGCGTACATTTCATTCTCCTAAGAAAAAGAATATCAATCATTTAACCCTTTATGATTGCGTATCTCCGGAAGTTCAGAACAGTATAAACGAAACAGGGCGTGTGACAAACTTCTTTTGAAATTTGTCAGAAAGCAAGTTACTGATTTGAAGAAGGGAGAACACTTGAATGGCGAAAGACGATGTAATTGAAGTGGAAGGTACTATAGTCGAAACACTGCCAAACGCGATGTTCAAAGTTGAACTTGAAAATGGCCACACTGTTTTGGCTCATGTATCTGGTAAAATCCGCATGCACTTCATTCGCATTTTACCTGGAGACAAAGTTACGGTAGAATTATCTCCATATGACTTAACTCGTGGCAGGATTACGTACCGTTACAAATAAAGCACTCCGGAAACTGAAGGAGGTTGGAAACACATGAAAGTGAGACCATCAGTTAAACCAATCTGCGAAAAATGTAAAGTTATTCGCAGAAAAGGAAAAGTAATGGTGATCTGTGAAAATCCAAAGCATAAACAAAAACAAGGATAATTTATAAGGAGGTGCCCAGAGAATGGCTCGTATTGCTGGTGTAGATATCCCACGTGACAAACGTGTTGTTATTTCTTTAACATACATCTTCGGAATTGGCCGCACAACGGCTCAGCAAGTTTTAAAAGAAGCTGGAGTTTCAGAAGATACTCGTGTGCGCGATCTTACTGAAGAAGAACTTGGTAAAATCCGTGATATTATTGACAAACTGAAAGTAGAAGGTGACCTTCGCCGTGAAGTTTCTCTTAATATCAAACGTCTGATCGAAATCGGAAGCTACCGCGGAATCCGTCATCGCAGAGGATTACCTGTTCGCGGACAAAACTCTAAAAACAACGCGCGTACTCGTAAAGGTCCGCGTCGTACTGTAGCTAACAAGAAAAAATAAGTAAGGGAGGTTCTTAAACAATGGCTGCTGCTCGTAAATCTAACACGCGTAAACGTCGCGTGAAAAAGAATATTGAGTCTGGAATTGCTCATATTCGTTCAACTTTCAATAACACGATCGTTACGATCACTGACACTCATGGTAATGCTATTTCTTGGTCTAGTGCCGGAGCTTTAGGATTCAGAGGTTCTCGTAAATCTACTCCTTTTGCTGCGCAAATGGCTGCAGAAACAGCTGCTAAAGGTTCAATCGAACATGGTCTTAAAACTCTAGAGGTTACTGTTAAAGGACCTGGTTCAGGCCGTGAAGCTGCAATCCGTGCACTTCAAGCTGCTGGACTAGAAGTCACTGCTATCAGAGACGTAACTCCTGTTCCTCATAACGGATGCCGTCCACCAAAACGTCGCCGCGTGTAATTTGTTTGTATAGATTTTGTGTCCCTGTCAATAATGGGTTATGATACAGTTATTTATGAAACGAATGCACCGACTCGTTGCCTGAGCACATACGGGACTAAACAATGGGGAATTTCGGATGGAATCTCATATGATTCTATTCGAGGTTTCGACGTTTTGAAGGAGGGTTTTAAGTAATGATCGAGATTGAAAAACCAAAAATCGAAACGGTTGAAATCAGCGACGATGCCAAATTTGGTAAGTTTGTCGTAGAGCCACTTGAGCGTGGATATGGTACAACTCTGGGTAACTCCTTACGTCGTATCCTCTTATCCTCACTCCCTGGTGCCGCTGTAACATCAATCCAGATAGATGGTGTACTGCACGAATTCTCGACAATTGAAGGCGTTGTGGAAGATGTTACAACGATTATCTTACACATTAAAAAGCTTGCATTGAAAATCTACTCTGATGAAGAGAAGACGCTAGAAATTGATGTACAGGGTGAAGGAACTGTAACGGCAGCTGATATTACACACGATAGTGATGTAGAGATCTTAAATCCTGATCTTCATATCGCGACTCTTGGTGAGAATGCGAGTTTCCGAGTTCGCCTTACTGCTCAAAGAGGACGTGGGTATACGCCTGCTGACGCAAACAAGAGAGACGATCAGCCAATCGGCGTGATTCCGATCGATTCTATCTATACGCCAGTTTCTCGTGTATCTTATCAGGTAGAGAACACTCGTGTAGGCCAAGTTGCAAACTATGATAAACTTACACTTGATGTTTGGACTGATGGAAGCACTGGACCGAAAGAAGCAATTGCGCTTGGTTCAAAGATTTTAACTGAACACCTTAATATATTCGTTGGTTTAACTGACGAAGCTCAACATGCTGAAATCATGGTTGAAAAAGAAGAAGATCAAAAAGAGAAAGTTCTTGAAATGACAATTGAAGAATTGGATCTTTCTGTTCGTTCTTACAACTGCTTAAAGCGTGCGGGTATTAACACGGTTCAAGAGCTTGCGAACAAGACGGAAGAAGATATGATGAAAGTTCGAAATCTAGGACGCAAATCACTTGAAGAAGTGAAAGCGAAACTAGAAGAACTTGGACTCGGACTTCGCAAAGACGATTGACTAGTTTCCCTTGTGAACTAGGATTTTCGTGTGTTTATTATTCAGAAACAGCATTCCAATAAAGGAGGGGACATCACATGTCATACAGAAAACTAGGACGTACGAGTGCACAGCGTAAAGCTATGCTTCGTGATCTTACAACTGATTTGATCATCAACGAAAGAATCGAAACAACTGAAACACGTGCGAAAGAACTTCGCTCTGTAGTTGAAAAAATGATCACGCTTGGCAAACGCGGTGATCTTCACGCTCGCCGTCAAGCTGCTGCATACATCCGCAACGAGGTTGCAAACGAAGAAAATAACCAAGATGCACTTCAAAAATTATTCTCTGACATTGCAACTCGTTACGAGGAGCGCCAAGGCGGATACACACGTATTATGAAGCTTGGTCCTCGCCGTGGTGACGGAGCACCAATGGCAATTATCGAATTGGTTTAATCACATATTTTTGTGTATCTAAAGAAGGGCGGGACAGTTTCTAACTGGATCTATGCCCTTTTTTTAGATACTGCAACTTTTAATAGAGAGAAAAGCAGAGCATTAGCTGAGAGGAGGCCGGTTTTCCATGAATCAAAATCAGTTGATATCGGTAGAGGATATCGTATTTCGATATCGGAAGGACGCAGAAAGACGAGCACTAGACGGCGTCTCCCTGCAGGTGTATGAGGGTGAATGGCTTGCAATCGTAGGTCATAACGGTTCAGGGAAATCAACACTGGCCCGGGCATTGAATGGTTTAATTCTTCCTGAATCAGGCGACATTGAGGTTGCCGGGATTCAATTGACAGAGGAATCTGTTTGGGAAGTGCGTAAGAAGATAGGTATGGTCTTTCAAAATCCGGATAACCAATTTGTCGGAACGACTGTTCGCGATGATGTGGCTTTTGGTTTAGAAAACAATGGTGTACCGCGGGAAGAAATGATTGAGAGAGTAGACTGGGCAGTAAAACAGGTGAATATGCAAGATTTTCTCGATCAAGAGCCGCACCATCTCTCCGGAGGCCAAAAGCAGAGAGTTGCGATTGCGGGGGTTATTGCCGCACGTCCTGATATTATTATCTTAGATGAAGCAACATCCATGCTTGATCCGATCGGGCGAGAAGAGGTGCTTGAAACGGTAAGACATTTAAAAGAGCAGGGCATGGCGACTGTCATATCCATTACACATGACCTGAATGAGGCAGCAAAAGCAGACAGGATCATTGTCATGAATGGCGGTAAAAAATATGCTGAAGGGCCGCCTGAAGAGATTTTTAAATTGAATAAAGAACTTGTTCGAATTGGGCTTGATTTACCCTTCTCATTCCAGCTTAGCCAGCTTTTAAGAGAAAATGGACTGGCTTTGGAAGAAAACCATTTGACTCAGGAAGGGCTGGTGAAAGAGCTGTGGACATTACAATCAAAGATGTAGAGCATCGTTATCAGATGAAGACGCCGTTTGAGCGCCTAGCACTGTATGATATCAATGCATCGATTAAAGAAGGAAGCTACGTAGCCGTTATCGGGCATACAGGCTCTGGTAAGTCCACTCTTCTTCAGCACCTAAATGGTCTCCTGAAGCCGACGAAGGGACAGATATCACTAGGCAGCACTGTCATTCAGGCAGGGAAAAAGAATAAAGAACTGAAAAAACTTCGTAAAAAAGTCGGAATCGTTTTCCAATTTCCTGAGCATCAATTATTCGAAGAAACAGTTCTTAAAGATATTTCATTCGGACCGATGAACTTTGGTGTTAAAAAAGAAGATGCTGAACAAAAAGCGAGAGAGATGCTGCAGCTTGTAGGTTTATCAGAAGAGCTTTTGGACAGGTCACCCTTTGAATTAAGCGGGGGACAAATGCGCAGAGTTGCAATTGCCGGCGTACTTGCAATGGACCCTGAAGTGCTTGTTCTGGATGAACCGACTGCAGGATTGGACCCAAGAGGGCGAAAAGAGATTATGGACATGTTTTATGAGCTTCATCAACGTGGGAACCTGACGACGATCCTTGTGACACACAGCATGGAGGATGCAGCTGCATACGCTGATGAAATGATTGTTATGCATAAAGGAACGATACAAGCATCAGGTAGTCCGCGTGATCTGTTTTTAAAGGGTGAAGAGATGGCCGGCTGGGGGCTGGATCTTCCTGAAACAATAAAATTCCAAAGACACCTTGAAGCTGTACTGGGTGTGAGATTTAATGAGCCTATGCTCACAATCGAAGATGCCGCTGCTGAAATCCGTGCTCTTTTTCAGGGGGAGAAGACTTTATGATGGACAGCATGATTATCGGCAAGTATGTACCGGGGACTTCACTTGTGCACCGGCTTGACCCCAGAACAAAACTGATCACGATCTTTTTATTTGTCTGCATTGTATTCTTAGCCAATAATGTTCAGACATATGCGTTGCTTGGTTTATTTACAATTGGCGTCGTTTCTTTAACAAGAGTTCCTTTCTCTTTTTTAATGAAAGGGCTGAAGCCAATCATCTGGATTGTCCTTTTTACGTTCCTTCTTCACATCCTTATGACACATGAAGGACCGATTATCTTTCAAATAGGTTTTTTCAAAGTCTATGAGGGCGGTCTGGTTCAGGGGATATTCATTTCTCTTAGATTCGTCTATTTGATTTTAATCACAACCTTATTAACGCTTACGACCACACCGATTGAGATTACCGATGGAATGGAACAGCTGCTGAACCCATTGAAAAAA
The DNA here is from genome assembly GCF_001719225.1 of Bacillus sp. FJAT-14266. Lineage (NCBI taxonomy): Bacteria > Bacillati > Bacillota > Bacilli > Caryophanales > Bacillaceae > Bacillus > Bacillus sp. FJAT-14266. The sequence continues at coordinate 30,568 of NZ_CP017072.1, read as the reverse complement.
TTAAAGCTTCCTGTTCATGAGCTGGCTCTTATGATGTCAATTTCTTTACGGTTTATTCCGACACTGATGGAGGAGACAGATAAGATCATGAAGGCTCAGATGGCGCGAGGCGTTGATTTTACAAGCGGGCCTGTCAAAGATAGAGTGAAGGCTATTGTCCCGCTTCTTGTCCCGCTCTTCGTCAGCGCATTTAAACGCGCCGAAGAGCTTGCGGTGGCAATGGAAGCAAGAGGCTATCAAGGCGGAGAAGGACGTACGAAATATAGAAAGCTTGTATGGACAGGAAAAGACACTTCTGTCATTGTCAGCTTAATTGTATTAGCTGCTTTGTTATTTTTCTTAAGGGCTTAGAGGTGCTGTATGAGACTGAAATGCACGATTTCTTATGACGGACATTTGTTTAACGGTTATCAGGTTCAGCCGGGCAAAAGAACGGTTCAGGATGAACTGGAGAAGGCTTTGGCTGTCCTGCATAAGTCAAAAGACAGAATTCCGGTCGTTTCGTCTGGAAGAACAGACAGCGGGGTTCACGCAGCCGGACAGGTGATTCATTTTGACACTCCGCTGTCTATCCCGGCTGAAAGATGGCCATATGCCTTAAATGCACTGCTTCCGGACGATATCGCAGTCAAACAGGCAGAAATTGCGGATGATGGGTTCCATGCACGATTTAGCGCAGTCAAAAAAGAATATCGCTACTTTGTATACACGGAGAAACACCCGGACGTATTTAAACGGCATTACGCTTACCATTTTTCATATCGCCTTAATGTGCAGGACATGAGAGAAGCGGCAAAGCATCTTATAGGGACACATGATTTTACGAGCTTTTGCGCGGCTAAAACAGAAGTGCAGGACAAGGTAAGAACGATATACGAACTTGATTGGACTGAGACGGCTGACGGCCTGCAAATGCGGATCACAGGCAGCGGTTTCTTATATAATATGGTCAGAATTATTGCGGGTACTTTGCTTGATGCAGGTATTGGAAAAATTTCTCCCGATGAGGTGAAATCCATGCTGGAAGCGAAGGATCGCGAAGCGGCAGGGCGCACAGCGCCGGGGCACGGGCTATATTTATGGAACGTTTACTATGACAACTAAACCAGGTGTATAATATTTTCTTGACAGAGTCTGCATAAAGTTATAAGATATCATATGGTATGTATTTCAACCCCACGATAAGCCCCGGAACTTATTGTGTTGTGAAATAGAACGTAATCGAAGTTTATTGAAAATGACAGATCATTTAGGAGGGAAATTCAATGCGTACAACACCTATGGCTAACGCAAGTACTATTGAACGCAAGTGGTTAGTTGTTGATGCTGCTGGCAAGACTTTAGGTCGTCTTTCTTCAGAAGTTGCAGCTATCCTTCGCGGAAAACACAAACCAACTTACACACCACACGTTGATACTGGAGATCATGTGATCATCATCAACGCTGAAAAAATCGAGTTAACTGGTAAAAAGTTAACTGACAAAATCTACTACCGTCACACTCAACATCCAGGCGGATTAAAATCAAGAACTGCTCTTGAAATGCGTACAAACTACCCTGAGAAAATGCTTGAGCTTGCTATCAAAGGCATGCTTCCAAAAGGTTCTCTAGGTCGTCAAATGTTCAAAAAATTGAACGTATACCGTGGTTCTGAGCATCCACACGAAGCACAAAAACCTGAAGTTTACGAACTTCGCGGTTAATTAAAAAGGAGGTTACCAATTTGGCACAGGTTCAATATTACGGTACTGGCCGTCGTAAAAGCTCTGTAGCGCGTGTGCGTTTAGTTCCAGGAGAAGGCCGTATCGTCGTTAATAATCGTGAAATCAGCGAACATATCCCATCTGCAGCTTTAATCGAAGATATCAAACAACCATTAACTTTGACTGAAACAGCTGGCACTTATGATGTTTTAGTAAACGTACATGGAGGCGGCCTATCTGGTCAAGCTGGAGCAATCCGTCACGGTATCGCTCGTGCTTTGCTTGAAGCAGATCCAGAATACCGTACAACTCTTAAACGTGCAGGTCTTCTGACTCGTGACGCTCGTATGAAAGAACGTAAAAAATACGGTCTTAAAGGCGCTCGTCGTGCACCTCAGTTCTCAAAACGTTAATTTTACGTTTTCAAAAAGCTCTCGACCTTGGGTTGGGAGCTTTTTTCTTTCAATAAAACGTGACAGCCTCGCATAAAAATAACAACTGAATGGACGTTTGGCGGGGTTAAGCAAATTGTTTGTTTATAAACGGTCTCTTTGTAATAATCATGATAGCTTTCATTCTTATTCAATTGGAACTTCGGTCAATGTTTATTATCGTTATGTGATCAGCCCAGCTTCATCTAACCACTGTATCTCATCCGTTAAAGTTCACTGCTGATTCTTAACCCGGAGAAACAATAGCTCTCATTGCTAATGGCTTTATGTAACGAAGTAAAAGTAAATCTGATGATATAAATCACATATCTCCTTTGTGATTTTTTTGCGTTTTTATGAACTTTTTTCTAAATATGCAAAGGGAAAGCGATATCAATCTAGAAATATTTGTTATACTCTATACATTAAAGTAAGGAGAAGATTCATGAATGCGTTAGTAGCTCATAATAGCAAAGCCTGGGATAAAAAAGTAGAAACAGGCAATGAATGGACTGTTGCTGTTGAACAGCAGGTTATCGAACAAGCAAAAAAAGGCAATTGGGATATAAGGGTAACACCAATGAAAGATGTACCGAAGGATTGGTTTCCGCCTATCAAAGGTCTGAAAGTACTCTGTTTAGCATCAGGCGGCGGCCAGCAGGGTCCAGTTTTGGCAGCCGCAGGCGCGGATGTCACCGTATTAGATAACTCAGAAAAACAGCTGAATCAGGATAGAATGATTGCTGAGCGAGATGGTCTCACGATACACACTGTCAAAGGAAGCATGGACGATTTAAGTGTATTTAATGATGAATCATTTGATGTCATTGTACATCCTGTTGCCAATGTTTTTGTTGAGAATGTCCTCCCGGTATGGAAGGAAGCGCACCGTGTGTTGAAAAGGAACGGCATTCTAATCTCGGGTTTTGTCAATCCTGTTGTATTTCTGTTTGATACAGAATTAGAACAGCAAGGTGTTTTAAAAGTAAAACACTCCATTCCATACGCTGACCCAGAAGATCTTCCGAAACATAAAGTGAAAAAACTGATCGAAAATAATGAGGCTCTGGAATTCGGCCATTCCTTAGAAGACCAAATCAAAGGCCAAATTGATGCCGGTTTTATCGTTACTGGTTTTTATGAAGATAAAGGCGGGTTTGTATTAGACCAATATATCCATACATATTCTGCAACAAGAAGCGTGAAAGTATGAAAAGCAGCGACCTGTTAGAGGGGCTGCTTTTTTCATAACTACTTACAGAACGTTTGTTCCGCACCCTGCAGAAAGCTGATTTTTTATCGATGTTACACCTTCATTTGGGCGAATTTCCAACCGAATTCGGGCATTGTTTCATCATCCAAACCTCAAAATAATCGGTAAAAGGAGAGTGAATTTATATGGCAGAAGTACTGTCTTTTATGGATGTGAAACGCCAAAAGGATTTTGAATTAGAAAAGAACTTGCTCAAAGAACTCTCTCTGAGACAAATTATCCAGTCTGTTAAGGATTGTTTGGAACCATTGTTTCTATTTTTACATGATGAGCGAGATATTATTACCGAAGGCTGTATTGATTTTGCTATAGAAGCCTATTTGTTAGGCGGGCGTTTTGGGATATTCGGCTATTACGGAGAATCCATGCAGAGTATCAGTGCACGCTCTGCAAGAGAAGAAGAAGAGCTTCGTATGGAGTTTTTTGATTATCTCTATAATTGGATACACGAGCAATACGCAGCATTTGATAAAAACACGGTTTATGAAGCGGCACGCAAGTTCATTAAAGATTGGTGGACAGCGGGGTTTGTTCAAAGAGAAAAACAGTGTAAGCTTCGCATGCGGTAATCATATTTCCCGGCCCTGTCCCATAGTTATGTAATAACGGACAAGCGGGAGGGGAAGGGATGAGGAAAAAGCTTAAATGGCTCAGTTTTTTGCTAGGCTTCATCGTATTACTATTTCTGTTCAAATATCAGTTCAGCAATAACGACTCTTGGAAGCCGTGGAGCCTGCCCTTGAGCGGTAAAATCATTTATCTAGATCCAGGTCATGGCGGGCCTGACGGCGGAGCAGTCGGCGGAAAGCTGTTAGAGAAGGATGTTACCCTGGAAGTGGCCTTTAGAGTCAGGGATTATCTTCAAGAACAAGGAGCGCTTGTTATCATGACCAGAGAAAGTGATACTGATCTCGCTCCAGAAGGAACAAAAGGCTATAGTCGACGAAAAGCTGAGGATCTAAGACAACGAGTCAAATTAATAAACCATTCAGAGGCGGAGCTCTATATCAGCATTCATCTTAATGCGATTCCGTCACAAAAATGGAGCGGAGCCCAAAGCTTTTATTACGGGAAATATGCGGAAAATGAGAAAGTCGCAAAATACATCCAGGATGAGCTGAGAAGAAATCTGGAAAACACAACCCGGAAAGCAAAGCGGATTCATGGTATCTACTTAATGCAAAACGTCACCAAACCGGGGGCGCTTATAGAAGTCGGATTTTTATCCAATCCAAACGAAGCAACGCTGCTCGGTAAACCGAAATATCAAGACAAGGTGGCATCTTCCATATATAAAGGCATTTTGCGATATTTCACAGAAAAAGGAGACCCTCCGGAGTAATGGAGGGTTTTCTTGTGGTTCTAAGCATAAGACACCCGCCATTTATGTATGATATAATAATAATTGTAAACGAATACACAAAAGGGTGAGGTTCGATGATAAGAGAAGATGAAGTAAGAAAACTAGTCGGAGAAATGCGCGAACCTTTTCTTCAAAGACCTCTGGGAGAATTGGATGCCGTTAAGGAAATTAAAATAAAGCCTGAAAAACGGCATATCAGTGTAAAAGTCGCTCTTGCAAAAACAGGAACTGCAGAACAAATGCAGATTCAGCAAGAGATCGTAAACGTATTAAAAGGGGCAGGAGCTGAGACAGTCGGCCTTCGATTTGAAGAGCTGCCTGAAGAAACGGTTGCTAAATTCCGGGCGCCGTCAGCTGAGAAAAAAACATTATTAAATATGGATAACCCGCCAGTCTTTCTTGCTGTAGCAAGTGGAAAAGGCGGCGTAGGCAAGTCAACTGTGTCAGTAAACCTAGCTATTTCTCTGGCTCGTCTAGGGAAAAAGGTTGGTTTAATTGATGCGGATATTTATGGGTTCAGTGTGCCGGACATGATGGGTATCACTGTGCGTCCAACAATTGAAGGAGAGAAACTTCTTCCTGTTGAACGCTTTGGAGTAAAGGTCATGTCAATGGGCTTTTTCGTAGAAGAAAATGCCCCGGTCGTATGGAGAGGGCCGATGCTCGGCAAAATGCTGAATAACTTTTTCCATGAAGTAGAGTGGGGAGAAGTAGACTATATCGTTCTTGACCTTCCGCCTGGTACAGGGGACGTTGCTCTCGATGTACATACAATGCTTCCGAGCTGCAAAGAAATTATCGTATCTACGCCACATCCGACAGCTGCTTTTGTCGCGGCCAGAGCGGGCTCTATGGCGATTAAAACCGATCATGAGGTCGTGGGTGTCATAGAGAACATGGCTTATTATGAAAGTGCAAAGACAGGGGAAAGAGAATATGTGTTTGGAAAAGGCGGAGGAGATAAACTGGCTGAGGAACTAAACGTGCCTTTACTCGGCAGAATCCCATTGAAACAGCCCGATTGGGATAAGGACCAATTTGCTCCGTCTGTTTATGACGAAAATCATCCAATCGGAGAAATATATCAGGACATCGCAAAAAAAATAGATGCAAAAATGTCAGTGCAGGTATAAAAGGTGAACCGGGATTCCAGATCCCGGCTTTCCCTTTATTCACTTTCTTTTGCTGTGTCTTTTGCTGCTTTTTTCAGCTCATCTTCGAACTGCTTTTTGTAAAGCGGACTAGAAAGTGTTTCGTTAATAACCTCTTCTAAATAACTGCGGAATTCTTGGCTTTTTGCCAGCTGGCTGTACTTTTTATCCATGCCGGGATCCTGCATAACGCTCATCAGCATCTTCTGGTAATCTGGATCCTTCATCAGCTTTTTAATCACTTTTTCATGCTCTGTCTGAAGAGTTTTGGCAAAGCCCTCAGCAAAATCAGTGTCTTCAAAGATGTTTTTCCAAAATTCTTCACCTTTTTTAGATGTGAGTGTTTTTTCTATTGTTCCTTTAATTGCATCTTGGTCAATCACCAGCGCTTCATTCATGGCATCATCATTTAATAATTCCTTAATAGCTTTCTTTCCATCATCAGTTTTTAATATATCAACAACCATTTTTTTGGTCTGATCATAGTCCATATCCGCTGCTTGGTCTTTTGGAGCGCAAGCTGTTACAGATAATAACAAAAAACAGCTCATCAATAGCGTTTTGGCTTTTGACATGCTTAAGCTCCTTTCACATACTTGTCTTACCTTTAATATGATTCATCTGTTTGGAATTATACATAACAAAATATCGCTGTTCGCGATTTTTGAGGGGATGAATAAAGAAATGAAAAGCCGTGGTTTAGTTCGTTTTTTCTTTTCTATTTTAGCTGTCGGGGCGCTTATCACGAGTATTGTGGGTTTTGCTTTAAAGTGGGGAGAATATAGAGGGCTGTTTCTAACATTTGAAGCGGGACAGATTTTCTCTGTTTTATTTTGGTTTATCGGTGTAGGCATGATTTTCAGTGTGATCAGCCAAATGGGTTTTTTCGTGTTTTTAACAGTTCATCGGTTTGCGCTTGAGATATTAAGGTCCTCCTCTTTGTGGAATTTGCTGCAGTTGTTTTTCATCCTGTTTGTTGCTTTTGATTTAATGTACGTGCGTTTTTTATTTTTTGGAGAGAGCGGAGAATCGCTGGCTGGCTATGCGTGGTTACCGGTGTTTTTATTGATCTTTGGAGTGATTACAGCTTATATAAAGCAAAAGCAGTCCTCTAAGAAAACATTTGTGTCATCGTTATTTTTGATGGTTGTGATTACCGCATTAGAATGGTTCCCTGCATTAAGAGTAAATGATGAGGACTGGCTTTATTTAATGCTTTTTCCGTTAATGGCATGTAATGCCTTCCAATTGCTGATGCTGCCGAAGTTTGCAGCAAAGTAATTACTTTACCTCTGCGGATTTGGCATCAGAATTTGCGATGAGATCACCCACGGTTACATTTTTTAATCCTTTTTCTTTCAGCTGATGGATGATATCAGGCAATGCTTCTTCTGTTTGTTTTGCAGAATCGGAGGCATGTAAAAGAATAATGTCTCCACCGGAAACTTGCTTGGTCACATTGTCGATGATTTTTTCAACTCCGGGATTTGTCCAGTCTTGAGAGTTCACACTGTAATGAACGACTGTATAATTGTATTGCTTTGCGACCTTTAGAACATTCTTATTGAATTGGCCGGTAGGGGGTCTTAATAGCTGTATGTCTTTGACCCCTAACTTTTCAAAGGCTGTTTGCGCACGGTTCATGTCCTTTTTTATTTCGCTGCTCTCTAAATTGGCATAGTTTTTATAAGCGTAGCCCATGCTCCCGATTTGATGTCCGTCCTTTACGATACGGGCCACTGTGTCTGGATGGCGTTCTGCCCAAGAAGCGGAAAGAAAAAACGTTGCATTTTTAATCCCGTTTGCTTTCAGAGTATTAAGTATCGGTTCTGCTCTCTCATCACCCCAGCTGATATCGAAAGTAAGTGAAATATCTTTAGAGTCTGTTTCTCCTTTATAAATGGCTTTAGGTCCGGTGTCAGTTGAAAACACGGGAAGCGGGACAGCTCTTTGGATATAAAAAAAGCTGGCAGCTGCAAATGCGGCGATAAGTATAATAATTAATTGTTTTACCCGTTTAATGTGCCACACATAGAAGTGATTCACTGATGATGCCTCCTTATCTTGTCCATCATTCTTGTTTTACATCTTATGAGCATGGACAATTGAATATAACCGATAAAATGTCTCTTCACATACAGCCTAAATTGGGTGTTGACCTTTTGATAATATCCGTGATATATTATTATTCGTCGCTGATAAACAGCTGACATCAACTAAAAGCTTCATTAAATACTTTAAAAAAAGTTGTTGACTTAAAAGAAGCTAAATGTTATAGTAATAAAGCTGCTTCGTTAAGCGGCGGTAATGATCTTTGAAAACTAAACAAGACAAAACGTACCTGTTAATTCAGTTTTTAAAAATCGCACAGCGATGTGCGTAGTCAGTCAAACTACTTTATCGGAGAGTTTGATCCTGGCTCAGGACGAACGCTGGCGGCGTGCCTAATACATGCAAGTCGAGCGGACAGATGGGAGCTTGCTCCCTGATGTTAGCGGCGGACGGGTGAGTAACACGTGGGTAACCTGCCTGTAAGACTGGGATAACTCCGGGAAACCGGGGCTAATACCGGATGGTTGTTTGAACCGCATGGTTCAAACATAAAAGGTGGCTTTGGCTACCACTTACAGATGGACCCGCGGCGCATTAGCTAGTTGGTGAGGTAACGGCTCACCAAGGCAACGATGCGTAGCCGACCTGAGAGGGTGATCGGCCACACTGGGACTGAGACACGGCCCAGACTCCTACGGGAGGCAGCAGTAGGGAATCTTCCGCAATGGACGAAAGTCTGACGGAGCAACGCCGCGTGAGTGATGAAGGTTTTCGGATCGTAAAGCTCTGTTGTTAGGGAAGAACAAGTACCGTTCGAATAGGGCGGTACCTTGACGGTACCTAACCAGAAAGCCACGGCTAACTACGTGCCAGCAGCCGCGGTAATACGTAGGTGGCAAGCGTTGTCCGGAATTATTGGGCGTAAAGGGCTCGCAGGCGGTTTCTTAAGTCTGATGTGAAAGCCCCCGGCTCAACCGGGGAGGGTCATTGGAAACTGGGGAACTTGAGTGCAGAAGAGGAGAGTGGAATTCCACGTGTAGCGGTGAAATGCGTAGAGATGTGGAGGAACACCAGTGGCGAAGGCGACTCTCTGGTCTGTAACTGACGCTGAGGAGCGAAAGCGTGGGGAGCGAACAGGATTAGATACCCTGGTAGTCCACGCCGTAAACGATGAGTGCTAAGTGTTAGGGGGTTTCCGCCCCTTAGTGCTGCAGCTAACGCATTAAGCACTCCGCCTGGGGAGTACGGTCGCAAGACTGAAACTCAAAGGAATTGACGGGGGCCCGCACAAGCGGTGGAGCATGTGGTTTAATTCGAAGCAACGCGAAGAACCTTACCAGGTCTTGACATCCTCTGACAATCCTAGAGATAGGACGTCCCCTTCGGGGGCAGAGTGACAGGTGGTGCATGGTTGTCGTCAGCTCGTGTCGTGAGATGTTGGGTTAAGTCCCGCAACGAGCGCAACCCTTGATCTTAGTTGCCAGCATTCAGTTGGGCACTCTAAGGTGACTGCCGGTGACAAACCGGAGGAAGGTGGGGATGACGTCAAATCATCATGCCCCTTATGACCTGGGCTACACACGTGCTACAATGGACAGAACAAAGGGCAGCGAAACCGCGAGGTTAAGCCAATCCCACAAATCTGTTCTCAGTTCGGATCGCAGTCTGCAACTCGACTGCGTGAAGCTGGAATCGCTAGTAATCGCGGATCAGCATGCCGCGGTGAATACGTTCCCGGGCCTTGTACACACCGCCCGTCACACCACGAGAGTTTGTAACACCCGAAGTCGGTGAGGTAACCTTTTAGGAGCCAGCCGCCGAAGGTGGGACAGATGATTGGGGTGAAGTCGTAACAAGGTAGCCGTATCGGAAGGTGCGGCTGGATCACCTCCTTTCTAAGGATATTATACGGAATATAAGACCTTAGGTCTTATAAACAGAACGTTCCCTGTCTTGTTTAGTTTTGAAGGATCATTCCTTCGAAACGTGTTCTTTGAAAACTAGATAACAGTAGACATCACATTCAATTAGTAACACAAGATATCACATAGTGATTCTTTTTAACGGTTAAGTTAGAAAGGGCGCACGGTGGATGCCTTGGCACTAGGAGCCGATGAAGGACGGGACGAACACCGATATGCTTCGGGGAGCTGTAAGCAAGCTTTGATCCGGAGATTTCCGAATGGGGAAACCCACCACTCGTAATGGAGTGGTATCCATATCTGAATTCATAGGATATGAGAAGGCAGACCCGGGGAACTGAAACATCTAAGTACCCGGAGGAAGAGAAAGCAAATGCGATTCCCTGAGTAGCGGCGAGCGAAACGGGATTAGCCCAAACCAAGAGGCTTGCCTCTTGGGGTTGTAGGACACTCTGTACGGAGTTACAAAGGAACGAGGTAGATGAAGAGGTCTGGAAAGGCCCGCCATAGGAGGTAACAGCCCTGTAGTCAAAACTTCGTTCTCTCCTGAGTGGATCCTGAGTACGGCGGAACACGTGAAATTCCGTCGGAATCCGGGAGGACCATCTCCCAAGGCTAAATACTCCCTAGTGACCGATAGTGAACCAGTACCGTGAGGGAAAGGTGAAAAGCA
>NZ_CP017072.1:10000-17500 GCF_001719225.1 Bacillus sp. FJAT-14266 | reverse complement strand
ACGCCTAGTACCTTCATCCTGAAGGCATTTGTTTGGTGGCGATAGCGAAGAGGTCACACCCGTTCCCATACCGAACACGGAAGTTAAGCTCTTCAGCGCCGATGGTAGTCGGGGGTTTCCCCCTGTGAGAGTAGGACGCCGCCAAGCAGATTTATTAATTCTACCATGTTTGTTTATGAAGCTTTATATTATTCCGCAGTAGCTCAGTGGTAGAGCTATCGGCTGTTAACCGATCGGTCGTAGGTTCGAATCCTACCTGCGGAGCCATTGCTTCCATAGCTCAGCAGGTAGAGCACTTCCATGGTAAGGAAGAGGTCAGCGGTTCGAGCCCGCTTGGAAGCTTAAATGTATTATTACCAAGGTTTCTCATAAGGAGAAAGCTTTTTTTATTGCGATATGCGGAAGTAGTTCAGTGGTAGAACACCACCTTGCCAAGGTGGGGGTCGCGGGTTCGAATCCCGTCTTCCGCTCCATTTATCCCAACGGGATATTGTAAATTGAATTGCGCCCGTAGCTCAATTGGATAGAGCGTTTGACTACGGATCAAAAGGTTAGGGGTTCGACTCCTCTCGGGCGCGCCATATCTTTTAATAGAATAGATAGGAAATCGGGAAGTAGCTCAGCTTGGTAGAGCACATGGTTTGGGACCATGGGGTCGCAGGTTCGAATCCTGTCTTCCCGACCATTTTTTATGGGGCCTTAGCTCAGCTGGGAGAGCGCCTGCTTTGCACGCAGGAGGTCAGCGGTTCGATCCCGCTAGGCTCCACCAAAAGTTTTTAAAAAAAGTTGTTGACTTTGAAGAAGTGACGTTGTATACTAATAAAGTTGCTTTAACAAAGCAGACAAACAAAATGATCTTTGAAAACTAAACAAGACAAAACGTACCTGTTAATTCAGTTTTTGAAAATCGCACAGCGATGTGCGTAGTCAGTCAAACTACTTTATCGGAGAGTTTGATCCTGGCTCAGGACGAACGCTGGCGGCGTGCCTAATACATGCAAGTCGAGCGGACAGATGGGAGCTTGCTCCCTGATGTTAGCGGCGGACGGGTGAGTAACACGTGGGTAACCTGCCTGTAAGACTGGGATAACTCCGGGAAACCGGGGCTAATACCGGATGGTTGTTTGAACCGCATGGTTCAAACATAAAAGGTGGCTTTGGCTACCACTTACAGATGGACCCGCGGCGCATTAGCTAGTTGGTGAGGTAACGGCTCACCAAGGCAACGATGCGTAGCCGACCTGAGAGGGTGATCGGCCACACTGGGACTGAGACACGGCCCAGACTCCTACGGGAGGCAGCAGTAGGGAATCTTCCGCAATGGACGAAAGTCTGACGGAGCAACGCCGCGTGAGTGATGAAGGTTTTCGGATCGTAAAGCTCTGTTGTTAGGGAAGAACAAGTACCGTTCGAATAGGGCGGTACCTTGACGGTACCTAACCAGAAAGCCACGGCTAACTACGTGCCAGCAGCCGCGGTAATACGTAGGTGGCAAGCGTTGTCCGGAATTATTGGGCGTAAAGGGCTCGCAGGCGGTTTCTTAAGTCTGATGTGAAAGCCCCCGGCTCAACCGGGGAGGGTCATTGGAAACTGGGGAACTTGAGTGCAGAAGAGGAGAGTGGAATTCCACGTGTAGCGGTGAAATGCGTAGAGATGTGGAGGAACACCAGTGGCGAAGGCGACTCTCTGGTCTGTAACTGACGCTGAGGAGCGAAAGCGTGGGGAGCGAACAGGATTAGATACCCTGGTAGTCCACGCCGTAAACGATGAGTGCTAAGTGTTAGGGGGTTTCCGCCCCTTAGTGCTGCAGCTAACGCATTAAGCACTCCGCCTGGGGAGTACGGTCGCAAGACTGAAACTCAAAGGAATTGACGGGGGCCCGCACAAGCGGTGGAGCATGTGGTTTAATTCGAAGCAACGCGAAGAACCTTACCAGGTCTTGACATCCTCTGACAATCCTAGAGATAGGACGTCCCCTTCGGGGGCAGAGTGACAGGTGGTGCATGGTTGTCGTCAGCTCGTGTCGTGAGATGTTGGGTTAAGTCCCGCAACGAGCGCAACCCTTGATCTTAGTTGCCAGCATTCAGTTGGGCACTCTAAGGTGACTGCCGGTGACAAACCGGAGGAAGGTGGGGATGACGTCAAATCATCATGCCCCTTATGACCTGGGCTACACACGTGCTACAATGGACAGAACAAAGGGCAGCGAAACCGCGAGGTTAAGCCAATCCCACAAATCTGTTCTCAGTTCGGATCGCAGTCTGCAACTCGACTGCGTGAAGCTGGAATCGCTAGTAATCGCGGATCAGCATGCCGCGGTGAATACGTTCCCGGGCCTTGTACACACCGCCCGTCACACCACGAGAGTTTGTAACACCCGAAGTCGGTGAGGTAACCTTTTAGGAGCCAGCCGCCGAAGGTGGGACAGATGATTGGGGTGAAGTCGTAACAAGGTAGCCGTATCGGAAGGTGCGGCTGGATCACCTCCTTTCTAAGGATATTATACGGAATATAAGACCTTAGGTCTTATAAACAGAACGTTCCCTGTCTTGTTTAGTTTTGAAGGATCATTCCTTCGAAACGTGTTCTTTGAAAACTAGATAACAGTAGACATCACATTCAATTAGTAACACAAGATATCACATAGTGATTCTTTTTAACGGTTAAGTTAGAAAGGGCGCACGGTGGATGCCTTGGCACTAGGAGCCGATGAAGGACGGGACGAACACCGATATGCTTCGGGGAGCTGTAAGCAAGCTTTGATCCGGAGATTTCCGAATGGGGAAACCCACCACTCGTAATGGAGTGGTATCCATATCTGAATTCATAGGATATGAGAAGGCAGACCCGGGGAACTGAAACATCTAAGTACCCGGAGGAAGAGAAAGCAAATGCGATTCCCTGAGTAGCGGCGAGCGAAACGGGATTAGCCCAAACCAAGAGGCTTGCCTCTTGGGGTTGTAGGACACTCTGTACGGAGTTACAAAGGAACGAGGTAGATGAAGAGGTCTGGAAAGGCCCGCCATAGGAGGTAACAGCCCTGTAGTCAAAACTTCGTTCTCTCCTGAGTGGATCCTGAGTACGGCGGAACACGTGAAATTCCGTCGGAATCCGGGAGGACCATCTCCCAAGGCTAAATACTCCCTAGTGACCGATAGTGAACCAGTACCGTGAGGGAAAGGTGAAAAGCACCCCGGAAGGGGAGTGAAAGAGATCCTGAAACCGTGTGCCTACAAGTAGTCAGAGCCCGTTAACGGGTGATGGCGTGCCTTTTGTAGAATGAACCGGCGAGTTACGATCCCGTGCAAGGTTAAGCAGAAGATGCGGAGCCGCAGCGAAAGCGAGTCTGAATAGGGCGCATGAGTACGTGGTCGTAGACCCGAAACCAGGTGATCTACCCATGTCCAGGGTGAAGTTCAGGTAACACTGAATGGAGGCCCGAACCCACGCACGTTGAAAAGTGCGGGGATGAGGTGTGGGTAGGGGTGAAATGCCAATCGAACCTGGAGATAGCTGGTTCTCTCCGAAATAGCTTTAGGGCTAGCCTCAAGGTAAGAGTCTTGGAGGTAGAGCACTGATTGGACTAGGGGCCCCTACCGGGTTACCGAATTCAGTCAAACTCCGAATGCCAATGACTTATCCTTGGGAGTCAGACTGCGAGTGATAAGATCCGTAGTCGAAAGGGAAACAGCCCAGACCGCCAGCTAAGGTCCCAAAGTATACGTTAAGTGGAAAAGGATGTGGAGTTGCTTAGACAACCAGGATGTTGGCTTAGAAGCAGCCACCATTTAAAGAGTGCGTAATAGCTCACTGGTCGAGTGACTCTGCGCCGAAAATGTACCGGGGCTAAACGTATCACCGAAGCTGCGGACTGTTCTTCGAACAGTGGTAGGAGAGCGTTCTAAGGGCTGTGAAGCCAGACCGGAAGGACTGGTGGAGCGCTTAGAAGTGAGAATGCCGGTATGAGTAGCGAAAGAGGGGTGAGAATCCCCTCCACCGAATGCCTAAGGTTTCCTGAGGAAGGCTCGTCCGCTCAGGGTTAGTCGGGACCTAAGCCGAGGCCGAAAGGCGTAGGCGATGGACAACAGGTTGATATTCCTGTACCACCTCCTCACCATTTGAGCAATGGGGGGACGCAGGAGGATAGGGTAAGCGCGGTATTGGATATCCGCGTCCAAGCAGTTAGGCTGGGAAATAGGCAAATCCGTTTCCCATAAGGCTGAGCTGTGATGGCGAGCGAAATATAGTAGCGAAGTTCCTGATTCCACACTGCCAAGAAAAGCCTCTAGCGAGGTGAGAGGTGCCCGTACCGCAAACCGACACAGGTAGGCGAGGAGAGAATCCTAAGGTGATCGAGAGAACTCTCGTTAAGGAACTCGGCAAAATGACCCCGTAACTTCGGGAGAAGGGGTGCTCTGTTAGGGTGCAAGCCCGAGAGAGCCGCAGTGAATAGGCCCAGGCGACTGTTTAGCAAAAACACAGGTCTCTGCGAAGCCGTAAGGCGAAGTATAGGGGCTGACGCCTGCCCGGTGCTGGAAGGTTAAGAGGAGCGCTTAGCGTAAGCGAAGGTGCGAATTGAAGCCCCAGTAAACGGCGGCCGTAACTATAACGGTCCTAAGGTAGCGAAATTCCTTGTCGGGTAAGTTCCGACCCGCACGAAAGGCGCAACGATCTGGGCACTGTCTCAACGAGAGACTCGGTGAAATTATAGTACCTGTGAAGATGCAGGTTACCCGCGACAGGACGGAAAGACCCCGTGGAGCTTTACTGCAGCCTGATATTGAATGTTGGTACAGCTTGTACAGGATAGGTAGGAGCCTTGGAAACCGGAGCGCCAGCTTCGGTGGAGGCATCGGTGGGATACTACCCTGGCTGTATTGACCTTCTAACCCGCCGCCCTTATCGGGCGGGGAGACAGTGTCAGGTGGGCAGTTTGACTGGGGCGGTCGCCTCCTAAAAGGTAACGGAGGCGCCCAAAGGTTCCCTCAGAATGGTTGGAAATCATTCGCAGAGTGTAAAGGCACAAGGGAGCTTGACTGCGAGACCTACAAGTCGAGCAGGGACGAAAGTCGGGCTTAGTGATCCGGTGGTTCCGCATGGAAGGGCCATCGCTCAACGGATAAAAGCTACCCCGGGGATAACAGGCTTATCTCCCCCAAGAGTCCACATCGACGGGGAGGTTTGGCACCTCGATGTCGGCTCATCGCATCCTGGGGCTGTAGTCGGTCCCAAGGGTTGGGCTGTTCGCCCATTAAAGCGGTACGCGAGCTGGGTTCAGAACGTCGTGAGACAGTTCGGTCCCTATCCGTCGCGGGCGCAGGAAATTTGAGAGGAGCTGTCCTTAGTACGAGAGGACCGGGATGGACGCACCGCTGGTGTACCAGTTGTTCTGCCAAGGGCATCGCTGGGTAGCTATGTGCGGACGGGATAAGTGCTGAAAGCATCTAAGCATGAAGCCCCCCTCAAGATGAGATTTCCCATTCCGCAAGGAAGTAAGATCCCTGAAAGATGATCAGGTTGATAGGTCTGAGGTGGAAGTGTGGCGACACATGGAGCTGACAGATACTAATCGATCGAGGACTTAACCATATTTTTGAATGATGTCACACCTGTTATCTAGTTTTGAGAGAACACTCTCAATTTGTTTGGTGGCGATAGCGAAGAGGTCACACCCGTTCCCATACCGAACACGGAAGTTAAGCTCTTCAGCGCCGATGGTAGTCGGGGGTTTCCCCCTGTGAGAGTAGGACGCTGCCAAGCAATTGCACGTTAGTGTAATTTTTAAAAAAAGTTGTTGACTTTGAAGAAGTGACGTTGTATACTAATAAAGTTGCTTTAACAAAGCAGACAAACAAAATGATCTTTGAAAACTAAACAAGACAAAACGTACCTGTTAATTCAGTTTTTAAAAATCGCACAGCGATGTGCGTAGTCAGTCAAACTACTTTATCGGAGAGTTTGATCCTGGCTCAGGACGAACGCTGGCGGCGTGCCTAATACATGCAAGTCGAGCGGACAGATGGGAGCTTGCTCCCTGATGTTAGCGGCGGACGGGTGAGTAACACGTGGGTAACCTGCCTGTAAGACTGGGATAACTCCGGGAAACCGGGGCTAATACCGGATGGTTGTTTGAACCGCATGGTTCAAACATAAAAGGTGGCTTTGGCTACCACTTACAGATGGACCCGCGGCGCATTAGCTAGTTGGTGAGGTAACGGCTCACCAAGGCAACGATGCGTAGCCGACCTGAGAGGGTGATCGGCCACACTGGGACTGAGACACGGCCCAGACTCCTACGGGAGGCAGCAGTAGGGAATCTTCCGCAATGGACGAAAGTCTGACGGAGCAACGCCGCGTGAGTGATGAAGGTTTTCGGATCGTAAAGCTCTGTTGTTAGGGAAGAACAAGTACCGTTCGAATAGGGCGGTACCTTGACGGTACCTAACCAGAAAGCCACGGCTAACTACGTGCCAGCAGCCGCGGTAATACGTAGGTGGCAAGCGTTGTCCGGAATTATTGGGCGTAAAGGGCTCGCAGGCGGTTTCTTAAGTCTGATGTGAAAGCCCCCGGCTCAACCGGGGAGGGTCATTGGAAACTGGGGAACTTGAGTGCAGAAGAGGAGAGTGGAATTCCACGTGTAGCGGTGAAATGCGTAGAGATGTGGAGGAACACCAGTGGCGAAGGCGACTCTCTGGTCTGTAACTGACGCTGAGGAGCGAAAGCGTGGGGAGCGAACAGGATTAGATACCCTGGTAGTCCACGCCGTAAACGATGAGTGCTAAGTGTTAGGGGGTTTCCGCCCCTTAGTGCTGCAGCTAACGCATTAAGCACTCCGCCTGGGGAGTACGGTCGCAAGACTGAAACTCAAAGGAATTGACGGGGGCCCGCACAAGCGGTGGAGCATGTGGTTTAATTCGAAGCAACGCGAAGAACCTTACCAGGTCTTGACATCCTCTGACAATCCTAGAGATAGGACGTCCCCTTCGGGGGCAGAGTGACAGGTGGTGCATGGTTGTCGTCAGCTCGTGTCGTGAGATGTTGGGTTAAGTCCCGCAACGAGCGCAACCCTTGATCTTAGTTGCCAGCATTCAGTTGGGCACTCTAAGGTGACTGCCGGTGACAAACCGGAGGAAGGTGGGGATGACGTCAAATCATCATGCCCCTTATGACCTGGGCTACACACGTGCTACAATGGACAGAACAAAGGGCAGCGAAACCGCGAGGTTAAGCCAATCCCACAAATCTGTTCTCAGTTCGGATCGCAGTCTGCAACTCGACTGCGTGAAGCTGGAATCGCTAGTAATCGCGGATCAGCATGCCGCGGTGAATACGTTCCCGGGCCTTGTACACACCGCCCGTCACACCACGAGAGTTTGTAACACCCGAAGTCGGTGAGGTAACCTTTTAGGAGCCAGCCGCCGAAGGTGGGACAGATGATTGGGGTGAAGTCGTAACAAGGTAGCCGTATCGGAAGGTGCGGCTGGATCACCTCCTTTCTAA
>NZ_CP017072.1:0-5000 GCF_001719225.1 Bacillus sp. FJAT-14266 | reverse complement strand
ATGGCGGCGTTAGTGGCTGTAATGGTTATGGTGTCTGTCGGCACTTTTGATTGGTCTTCTTTAAAAGGTCTCAAAAAGCGCCGCTCACGGACTCGATTGTCACGGTTGTGACTGTGGTTACGGTTGTTGTGACAGATGACTTATCTAAGGGTGTATTTGTCGGTGTTCTTTTAAGTGCCGTGTTCTTTGTAGCAAAAATCTCGAAGCTGAAAATCGTTTCTCATGCAGAGGATCAAAAGCTTAGAACGTATCAAGTGAAGGGGCAAATCTTTTTTGCGTCAGTGACTGATCTTACGAATGCGTTTATATATCAAGAGGATATTGAGCGGGTTGTGATTGACTTAACTGAAGCTCACGTATGGGACGATTCTGGTGCGGCCGCACTTGATAAGATTGTTGCGAAGTTTAAGGAACAAGGCATTGAAGCTGAGTTAAAAGGTTTGAATAAAGCGAGTAAATCTCTAATGAAACAGATGGCATAAAATAGAGAAGCCCAGATGAATGAGATCTGGGCTTTTTTATATAACATACACTTAAGCAGCATTGATATAATAGAGAGAAGAGAAATTTTAAATAGGGGACTTGCATATGATGCTTCAGAAGCTGAACCGTGTATTGGGGAGAGTGATGCCGCTGTTAACGCCGACTAGTGTGGTGTTGGGCGTGCTGCTGTCTCAGTTTTTAAATGGGTATGAATGGGCTGTACCTTGGATCTTTGCTTTTATTACGTTTGCAGGCAGTTTGAGCGCGAACTTTCAATCTTTGAGACATGCATTGTCTCATCCTCTCCTATGATTCTTGCACTATTCGTTCTTCATATTTTCATGCCGCTTTTTGCTTGGGGCAGCGGCCATCTTATATTTAAAGGTGATCCTTTGACGATTACCGGTTTAACATTGGCTGTTGTGATTCCTACGGGATTACAAGCTTGATTTGGGCAGCGATGTACAAAGGGAATGTCGGTTTGACACTTTCGATTATTTTAATTGATACTGTGCTGTCACCGCTAATCGTACCGCTGAGTCTTTCATTGCTGGCCGGCGCTCAGGTTCATATGGATGTGTGGGGAATGATGAAAGGTCTGATTGTAATGGTCGTGATTCCTTCTTTTCTGGGCATGCTGTTTAATCAGATGTCATCTCCAGAAAGAACTGCGTCTGTGAGCAGTGCGCTGTCGCCTTTTTCAAAGCTTTGCTTGATGGCAGTGATTGCGATTAACAGTTCAGCGATTGCTCCTTATTTCAAATCCATTGATTTGAGATTTGCAGGAATAGCTGTAACGGTATTCTTTATCGCGTTAACAGGCTATGCCGCTGCTTGGCTGATCGGAAAAATGATGAAAAGGCGGCAAGAGGAAATAGTCTCTCTTATATTTACGGGAGGCATGAGGAATATTAGTGCCGGCGCAGTTCTTGCCGTTACGTTCTTCCCGTCTCAGGTTGCCGTTCCTGTTGTGATCGGCATGCTGTTTCAGCAGATATTGGCTGCTTTGTTTGGCTATATGCTGAATCGTTTTGAATTAAAACCAATGTTGCAGAAAGCATAAAAAAACGCTCATAGGGTTGAGCGGTTTTTTCCGTATAGCCATTCGAGCGCGTTGATGAACTGTTTGCAGAAATACTTGCGGTGGTGCACCGCTCCTTTTTCAATTGAAAGATACAACCGGTCTTCAGTGAAGCCTTTTTCTTTTAGACTTTGATGAACTTGCTTTGTTTTTTTCAGCATATGTCGCTGAATGGATTGTTTTTCACGGCCTTCTTCACTCCCGACAGACATGAAAACACGTGTAGTGCCGGGCTTTAAAGAAGATATATGAATGGTTTCCGCTGCGTTCTCGTACCAGTATGAACCTGATATAGAGCCTATTTTCCCGAACATTGACGGATATTTTAATAAGGCGAACATTGAGATGAGGCCGCCTAATGAGGCACCGATAATTCCTCTTGACTGCGGTTCCCTGATGACGTTCCAGTTTTCTTCGATTAGCGGAATGAACTGGTTCGTTATATCAGACAGATAGTGATATCCCATTCCGCCGAAGTCCGTGAACCGATCACTGAGTGATGCAGCCGGCCAAGGTGTGTATTCATTTAGCCGGTTTTCGGGTTCGATACCGATCAGCACGAGTTCAGGGAGCCTTTGCTGTTGATATGCGCTTTCTAATAATTCGATTTGGTTTTGGAACAAAGAACTGCCATCCTGCACGTAAACAGCAGGAAATCCCCCGCTGTCTGTGCTGTAGGAAGGAGGGAGGTACAGCGTGAACCTCCTGTTGCCGGCTTTGTGTTCTGAAAGAGATCCTTTCAAGCATTCTCCCCCTTTTTTTGCTTGAAAAGCAGATATAAGAAATAAGGAACTCCGAGGATCGCCAAAATGATGCCTGCGGGCACTTCTGCGGGCTGAAAAAACAGTTTTCCGGCAAAGTCTGCGCTTATCACAAGAAGCATCCCGATTAAACCGCTCAGTGGCAGGATATAGCGATGTTCGACGCCAGCCAGTCTCCGTGAGATATGGGGAGCAATTAAGCCGACAAACGCCATACTTCCCGCTACGGAGACACAGGCGCTGATGATTGCTACACAGGCTACGAGCAGGATGGTTTTTTCTTTATTTGATGAAATGCCGAGGCTTCTGACTGTGTCTTCATCAAAACGAATGGTGTCGAGCAGGCGGGATTTGCCGATAAGAATCGGTATAAACAGCAGCATCCATGGGAGAACGGCTGTGATATACGTCCAGTTGGCAGACCAGATGCTTCCGTTTTTCCACACCATGGCCATTTGATAGTCTTGCGGGTCCATTTTTAAAGATAAAAACAAAGACAGGGCGCTGAACCCTGAATTGATCGCAATCCCTACCAGAATAATTCTTCCTGAATCTAAATTGCCTCTGTGCCATGCAAATATGTAAATCAGGATCGCCGCGATGAGCCCGCCTATCAATCCAAAGAGCGGCATTCCCATCGCTGCAGCTATGGATGTCACTTCCTTCTGGCCTTGGAATAAGAGCATAAACGCTACAATGCCGGCTCCTGCCCCTGCGTTGATTCCGAGAATTCCAGGATCAGCAAGCCCGTTTCTCGTGATGGCCTGGATAACAGCGCCTGCAATGCCAAGACCGAGTCCAATAATAGCAGCCATGACAACCCGCGGCAGTCTTAAATCGAACAGCAAAATTTCATACTGCGGATTCGGGTAGATTTGAAAAAGAGTGGAGAGCAGCTCAGCAGGACGAACAGAAAATGATCCGCTCGTTAAGCTGAAATAACTGACAACAAGAATCAAAGCGATGAACAATGCATATTTTTTAGCCATTTTGCTCCCCTCCTTTTCGTTTAATTAAATAAAGGAAGAAAGGTACGCCGATAATGGATGTTACGACCTCAATCGGTGTTTCAAACGGATAGTTGATAAATCTGCTTGCGAGATCACACAGGGTTAAAAAGATTCCGCCCAAAATACAGGAGCACGGAATCAGCCTGCTGTAATCAGAGCCGACGAGAAATCTCGTGATATGCGGAACAACCAATCCGACAAACGCAATTTTCCGGCCAGCGCTACGGCACTGCCGGTTAAAATGATGACGGAAAGCATCGCCATGATTTTAATGGTTTTTTCTTTTGCCCCAGGCTTTTAGAAATGTCGTCCCCTAATGATACAGCGGTTACCTTTTTGCTGAGAGAAATGGCCATTATAATGCCAATCAGGAAAAACGGAGCGGCGAGCTTCAGGAAATCCGGACTCATTTGATGAAGTCTGGCACTGTACCAGAAACTGAGATCCTGAGAAATTTGAAAATAAATCGACATGGCCGCTGATAAGCTGCTGAGCAGCATGCTTGTGACTGTGCCGATGATGGCGAGCTGCACGGGGGTAAATCCGTTTGGCATCATGGCGGCAAGGCCGAATACTAACACAGCTCCTAACGCTGAGCCGATAAAAGAGTATATCATCATTTCAATCGAAGATGATTGCGGGAGCAGAACCATGCAAAGCGTAATGATAAACGCTGAACCATCTGAAACACCCAAATGGATGGCGAAGCTAAATAATTGCGCGTAATGCCCTGCATAAGCGCTCCAGAAACAGCAAGGGCTGCCCTATGAGCAGAGCGCCGGCAGCCCTTGGAATCCGGGAATGCCATATAATTTGATGGTCTGTGTTTCCCGGATCGAAATGAATAAGAGATGTAAAAACAATATCTGTGCTAAGATGCTTTGCCCCATAAAGGATTGAAAGTAAAAGTGACAGCGTTATAGCAAATGGAGAAGTAATCAATATGATACGTGTCCACTGTTTTGAATACATACAAAAACCTACTCTGAATTAGTTTTGTGTCAATTTTTCAGCAGCCGCTTTCAGGAAACGGACTTTGCTCCAAGCTGTGCCGCCTTGTGCGAGAGGGTCCACTGAGTTGACATACACATGGTCTTCTTTGACTGCTTTAAGGCTTTTCCAGATTGGATTTTTCTCTAAATCTTTTAAGGCATCAGGTTTATCTGCATTTTCATCATCAGAAAATTGGACGAAAATATGGTCCGGGTTCATTTCACTTAATTTTTCTAATGAAATCAGCTCTTGCGCTTTTGCAGCTTTTACTTCGTTAGGCGCCTTAAGGCCTAAATCACCGTATAGTGTGGAGTTGAAATACACCTGTTCAGGGTAAATGTAAATGTTGCCTTGTCTAATTCTAATGACAAGCGCTTTTGAATCTTTCGCTTTATCGTTGATTTTTGTTTTTGTTTCTTTTAGATCTTGTTCATAGTCTGCAATAATTTTCTTTGCTTTTTTCTTTTCCGGTCAGCTGGGCAAGCAGCATCATGTTTCCTTCCAGTTTGAAGAGATATGAGAAACTGGGATCGTCGTGCCTGCTGTGCTGATTTTTTGCAGCGTTTTTTCCGGAAACTTTGTTGAAGCAAGGATAACATCAGGCTTCATTTCAAGAATCTTTTCAATATTTGGCTCCATTTTTTCTCCGGTTGGTTCGGCTTTATCAGTGAT